>JAIXWG010000029.1 GCA_027482245.1 Acetobacteraceae bacterium
GCGGGCCGCCGGAAAGCCGCCCAAGGTCGCCCTCGGCGCCGTCATGCGCAAACTCGTCGTCACGCTGAACGCCATGATGCGCAACCGACAGCCCTGGTCCGCCTGCAAACACCAGACCGACTGACCCCGCCACGCTCTCCGCAAGACGGTTGCTCGGAACCCATGAGATTGGTCGATGGAGGGAGGGGCACCGCACGACCGCTTGTTCGCCGCGCGCTCCGTGCCCCTCCCTCCATCGACCAATGACCTCGCGGTCCAGGGTCCCGCTGGACCCTGGCGGGGAAGGGGTCCGGGGAAGGGGCGGAGCCCTTTCCCCGGCGGCGTCCCGCGCCTCACCCCCGTCGCACGTTCCACGGGTAGGGCGAGGACCCCGGCAGGATGCCCGTGATGTCGCGGCGGAAGGCGGTGCGGATGACGAATTGGCCGAGGGGCACGAAGGCCGCTTCGTCGAGGGCGTGGCGGCCGAGTTCGGAGGCGAGCGCGCGTTGGCGGGCCTCGTCCGGGGCGTTGAGCCAGGCTTCGGCGAGGTCTTCCGCGCGGTCCGACTTCCACCAGCCGAACCAGCCATTCGCGCCCTGGCCGCGGACGAGGAAGGAGGTGGCGGGGTTGGCCCAGGCGGAGGCGCCGCCGGTGGTGTGCAGGATGGACCAGCCGCCGCGGTCCGTGCCTTCCCGGTTGGCGCGGCGTTGCACGACGGTGCCCCAGTCGCTCTCGGAGAGTTCGACATTCATGCCCGCGCGCTTCAGGCGGTCGGCCGTGACCTGGCCGAGCGGGCCGATATCGGGGAAGTCCGTCGGGTTGATGACGACGACCTTCTGGTTGGCGTAGCCGGCTTCGCGAAGGGCGGCGCGGGCGCGGTCGAGGTCGCCGGGCATGACCTCCGCGCCGAGGTCCTCGAAATACGGGGTGTGGCGGGGCCAGAGGCTGCGGCCGACCGACCAGTCGCGCGTGTCGTCGCCGCGGGAGGCGCGCATGTATTCATCCTGCGCGACGGAGAGGCGGACGGCGCGGCGGATGCGGACGTCGTCGAAGGGCGCCTGCAGGTTGTTCATCCGCAGCACGGCCATGCGGCCGGTGGGGTCGGTGACCTCGCGGCGCACGTCGCGGGACCGGGCGAGGAGCTGCTGCAGGTCGGGGTGCGGGCGTTCCCACCAGTCGATCTCGCCGGCCTGGAGGGCGGCGGCGGCGGTCGCGGGGTCGGGCAGGATGTGCCACTCGATCCGGCGGAAATGGGCGACCTTGGCGCCGGAGGTCCAGGTGGGCGTTTCCTGCCGGGGGATGTAGGCGTCGAACTTCTCATAGACGACGCGGCTGCCCGAATTGAATTCGTTGGCGATGAAGCGGTAGGGGCCGGAGCCGATCATTTCCGTCACCGCGCGGGCGGGGTCGGTGGCGGCCAGGCGGGCCGGCATGATGAAGGGGCTGGCGGCGTCGGGCTTAGCCAGCGCGTCCAGCATCAGCGGGAAGGGGTGGCGGAGCCGGATGACCATGGTGCGGTCATCGGCGGCGATCCATTCCTCCGCCTGGCGGGCGAGGAGCTGGCCGAAGGGTTCGCGCGCGCACCAGCGGCGGATGGAGGCGATGCAGTCCACGGCGCGGACGGGTTCGCCATCGTGGAAGCGCAGCCCCTCACGCAGCTTGATGCGCCAGGTGAGGCCATCGGCCGAGACCTCGTGCCCTTCGGCCATCTGCGGCTTGGGGCGGAGCTGTTCGTCCACGCCGTAGAGCGTATCGAAGACGTAGAAGCCGTGGTTGCCGGTGACGGTCGCGGTGGTGAAGACGGGGTCGAGCACGCTGAGATTGGCCTGGGGCACCATGCGCAGCGTCGTGGCGCGGCTGTTCTGCGCGACGGCGGGGGCGGCCACGGCCAGGCCTGCCATGCCTGCTCCCGCGGCGAAGAGGTCTCGACGACGGATCATGGTGGTACGGCCTTCCCTGCGGTGGCGGTGCCTGGTGCCCGCCTCTTGCGCATGACGCTACGGCGGGGCGTCGCGCCCCGGCAAGCCATGCGGTAGAAGCGGCGGGTGACGGACAGCATTCCCCCCGCGGAGGGCGCGACCCCCGCCCTCGCCCAGTGGTTCGCCGCCAAGGCCCAGCACCCGGATGCGCTGGTGTTCTTCCGGATGGGCGATTTCTTCGAGTTATTCTTCAACGATGCCGAACGCGCCGCACCGGTGCTGGACATCGCGGTGGCGCATCGCGGCGAGCATCGCGGCCAGCCCGTGCCCATGGCGGGCGTGCCCGTGCATGCGTGGGAGGCCTATCTGGCGCGGCTGATCCGCGCCGGCTTCCGCGTTGCCGTCTGCGACCAGATGGAGACGCCGGAACAGGCCAAGGCCCGCAAGGCCAGCACCATCCGGCGCGAGGTGGTGCGGGTGGTCACGCCCTCCACCGTGACGGAGGACGGGCTGCTGGAGGCGACGCGGCCGGCCTGGCTGCTGGCCCTGGCGGAAGCCGGCGACGGGTTCGCCTGCGCCTGGCTCGATGTCTCGACCGGCGGGTTCGAGACGATGGCCCTGCCCAAGGGGGATCTCGGCGCGCTGCTCGCCAGGCTGGAGCCGGTGGAGGCGGTGGCGGACCGGGAGCTGGCGGAGCTGCCGGACCTGATGCATCGCCTGCCCGGCCGCATCGCCCACCGCGTGAAGCCCCGCGACCCCGCGCGGCTGCTGCGGGAGGCGTTTGGCGTCGCGACGCTGGAGGGCTTCGGCGTCTTCACCGAGGCCGAGCTGGCTGCGGCCGCGCAGGCGCTGTCCTATGTGCGGGAGACGCAGGCCGGCGCGCTGCCGCGCCTCGACCCGCCCCGGCCGCAGGCGGGGGCGGCGGGGACGCTGGCGCTGGATGCGGCCACCCGGCGCAGCCTCGAGATCCTGCGCGACCAGCGCGGTGGCGACCAGGCGACGCTGTTCGGCGCGGTGAACGCGACACTCACCGCCGCCGGGGCGCGGGAGTTGGCGGGGCGGCTTTCGGCGCCGCTGGCGGAGGCGGAGGCGGTGTCCGCGCGCCACGATGCCGTGTCCTTCCTGCTGGGGGCGCAGGCCACGCGCGGCGCGCTGCGCAATGCGCTGAAGGGCGCGCCGGACATGGCGCGCGCGCTGGCGCGGATGGCGCTGGACCGCTTCGCGCCGCGCGACCTGGCGGCGCTGCTGGCGGGGCTGCGCATCGCGGCATCCGTGCGGGCGGCGATCGCGGCCGCGGTGCTGCCGGCGCCGGCGCTGATGGCGGAAGCCGCCGTGGCGCTGGCCGTGGATCCGGCCCTGGAACAGGAGCTTTCACGGGCGCTGAACCTGCAGAAACTGCCGGCGCGGCTGGAGGATGGGGGCGTCATCGCCCCCGGCTATGACGGCGAACTGGATGCGCTGCGCCGGTTGCGGGATGGGGGGCGGGAGGCGATTGCGGCGCTGCAGCAGGATCTGGCGCAGGCCTGGGGCATCGCCAGCGTGAAGATCCGCCACCACCAGCAATTCGGCTTCCTGGCCGAAGTGCCCGCCGCACCCGCCGAGAAGCTGCTCCGTGCCTCCCCCGTGCCGGCCGGGCAGCCGCTGGCGCCGATCCACCGGCAGACCATGGCGAATGCCGTGCGCTTCACCTGCGCCGCGCTCGCCGACCTCGACCGCAAGGTCGCGGAGGCCGGGGACCGGGCGGCGGCGCGGGAGCGCGCCTGCATCGCCCACCTCAAGCGGCTGATCCTGGCGCAGGGCGATGCCATCGCGCGCGCCGCGCGGGCGCTGGCGGAGGTCGATGTCCATGCGGCCAGCGCGGCGCTGGCGGCCGAGGGCGGCTGGTGCCGGCCGGAGCTGACGGAACGGGCGGAGTTCTGCATCGTGGCCGGCCGGCACCCGGTGGTGGAGGCGATGCAGAAGCGCGCCCGCGGCGCGGCCTTCGTGCCGAATGACTGTGACCTCTCGCCCGGCCGGCGCTTGTGCCTGCTGACGGGGCCGAACATGGCGGGCAAGTCCACCTGGCTGCGGCAGAACGCGCTGATGGTGGTCCTCGCCCAGGCCGGGATGTTCGTCCCCGCGCAATCCGCGCGGATCGGGCTGGTGGACCGGCTGTTCAGCCGCGTGGGGGGTGGCGACGACATCGCCGGCGGGCGGTCCACCTTCATGGTGGAGATGGCGGAAACGGCGGCGATCCTGAACCAGGCAACAAGCCGTTCATTGGTTGTGTTGGATGAAGTGGGCCGTGGGACCGCGACCTGGGATGGGCTGGCCATCGCCTGGGCGGTGCTGGAGGCGCTGCATGACCGCATCCGCTGCCGGGCCATCTTCGCCACGCATTTCCATGAGCTCACGGCGCTGGCCGGGCGGCTGCCGGAGGTGGCGCTCGCCTCCATGAAGGTGCGGGAATGGCGGGGCGAGGTGGTGTTCCAGCACCTGGTCGGCCCGGGCGCGTCGGAGCGCAGCTGGGGCGTGCATGTGGCCCGGCTGGCGGGCGTGCCGCGTCCCGTGCTGGCGCGGGCGAACCAGGTGCTGCAGGCGCTGGAGGCGCGGGCGCGCGGCGGCGGGCCGGATGCGCTGGCGGAGGAGCTGCCGTTGTTCGCGCAACGCGTGTCCCAGCCTGCAAAGCCGCTCTCCCCGATTGAATCGGCGCTGGCGGAGCTGGACCTGGACGCGTTGTCGCCGCGGGAGGCGCAGGAAGCGCTCTACCGGTTGAAGACGCTCTCGGCGGAAGTTGACGCAGCGCAGCACGAGAACCCTGTTGTCCCGCCAAGTGACACGGTAGTGTGACAGGGATGACAGTCAGCCTCGGCCAACCGCCCTCGTCGGCGGCCGCTTCCGCGCTGCCAACCAGCGAGTCGCCGGAGGTCCTGCCGGACCTGATCGCGGGGCTCGTCGAGGATGGCCGACCCGTCGCCCGAGACATCGCGCTCGGCCTGCTGCGCCGCCAACTCGGCCGCGTCCAGGGCCGCGTGCAGCGGGCCTTCGAGGCGCATGACCTTTCGGGGTTGGGTGCCGCGCGCTGGCTGGCGGCACTGACGGACGGCATCGTCGGCGCCATCCACACCTACACCTTGGCGCAGGTGCCGCCGCAGGAAGCGGGTGGGGCAAAGGAAGAAACTTTCTCCCTCATCGCGACGGGCGGCTATGGCCGCGGCGTGCTGGCGCCCTATTCCGACATCGACCTGCTCTTCCTGTCGGAGGCGCCGCTCGGCCCGCAGGGGCGGCGCGCGGTCGAGTTTCTTCTCTACCTGCTCTGGGATCTCGGCCTGAAGGTCGGGCATGCCACGCGGACCATCGATGAATGCATCGAGGATGCGCGCGGCGACGTGACCATCCAGACGGCGCTGATCGATGCGCGCTACCTCGCCGGCAACCGCGCCGTGCATGACCGCTTCCAGGACGCCTTCCTGGCCGCGCGCAAGGCGAGCGGCCTGGCGCCCTTCCTGGCCGCCAAGCGGGCGGAGCGCACGACGCGCCATGCGCGCTATGGCGAAAGCCCCTTCCTGGTGGAGCCGCATGTCAAGGAAGGGCGCGGTGGGCTGCGCGACCTGCAGACGCTCTACTGGCTGGCGCGCCATGCCTTCGGCGTGCAGCGCATGCCGGAACTCGTCGGCCCCGACAGCCCCGGCGGCGGGCTGCTGACGCCGCAGGAGGCGCGGAGCATCCGCCGCGCCTGGAATTTCCTCTGGACCGTGCGCTTCCACCTTCACTACGTGACCGGCCGCGCGGAGGAACGCCTGACGTTCGACCTGCAGCCCGTGGTCGGCGCCCGCATGGGCTACACCCGCCACGGCGTGCAGGATGGCGTCGAGCGCTTCATGAAGCACCTGTTCCTGACGGCCAGGGACGTGGTGCGGCTGACGCGGCTGCTGGAGCCGGCGATCGAGCGTGCGGCACTCGGCCCGCCCGCGGTGGTGCCGGCCGGCGATGCGGCGCTGTCCCATGCGGGGATGGCGCTGGCGGATGGCAAGGTGCTCTTCGCGCCGGACCGCCAGGTGGCGGAGGACCCCGCCATCATGCTGCGCCTGGTGCGCGCGGCGCGTGACCGGGGGCTCGAGATCCATCCGCTCGCGCATCGCGCGCTGATCCGCAACGCGCGCTACGCCGTCGCCTTGCGCGACGATGCGGCGGCCAATGCGCTGTTCCTCGACCTGCTGACGGGCAAGGATTCGCCCCGCTGGATGCGCGTGCTGAACGAGGTCGGCTTCCTGTCCCGCTTCATGCCGGACTGGGCACGCATCGTCGGCCTGATGCAGTTCGACACCTACCACGTCTTCACCGTGGAGGAGCACACGATCGAGGCGATCGGCGTGCTGTCCGCGCTGGAGCGGAACGAGCTGAACGAGATCGCGCCCGTCGCCTCCGAGCTCATCGGCCAGGTGCAGTCGCGCCGCGCGCTCTATGTCGCGGTCATGCTGCATGACATCGCCAAGGGCCGCGGCGGCGACCACAGCGAATTGGGCGCGCAGGTCGCGCTGGAATTGTGTCCGCGCCTCGGCCTGTCGCCGGAGGAGACGGAGACGGTCTCCTGGCTCGTGCTCAACCACCTGCTGATCAGCGCGACCGCCTTCAAGCGCGACATCGACGACCCCAAGACCATCCTCGACATCGCGGAGACGGTGCAGTCGCCGGAGCGGCTGCGGCTGCTGCTGGTGCTGACGGTGGCCGACATGCGCGCGGTGGGGCCCAAGGTCTGGAACGGCTGGAAGGCGACGCTGCTGCGCGAACTCTACTGGCGCGTCGCGGAAGTGCTGGCGGGCGGGCTTTCGGTGCCGGAACGCGACACCCGCGTGGCCCGCGCCCGTGCGGCGGCGGCAAGCCTGCTGGAGACGATGGCCAAGCCGGACCTCGACCGGTTTCTCGGCCTTGGCTACCCCGGCTACTGGCTCTCCTTCGATCCCGAGACGCATGCCCGCCACGCGGAGATGATCCGCGATGCGGAGGCCGAGCAGGCGCCGCTGACGGTGCGCACCCGGGTGATCGAAGCGCGCTCGGTCACGGAAGTGACCGTCTACTGCTCCGACCATCCGGGGCTCTTCAGCCGCATCGCCGGCGCGCTGGCGGTGGCGGGCGCCAGCATCGTCGATGCGCGCATCCACACCATGACCAACGGCATGGCGCTCGACACCTTCTGGGTGCAGGACGCGGCGGGCGGGGCCTTCGACGCGCCGCATCGCCTGGCGCGGCTCGCGGTGCTGATCGAGCAGTCGCTGTCGGGCCGCCTGCGGCTGGAGCAGGAGATCGCGAAGCTCCGGCGGGAACCCGCGCGGCTGCGTGCGGTCACCATCCCGCCGCGCGTCGTGCTCGACAACCACGCCAGCAACACGCACACGGTGATCGAGGTGAATGGCCGCGACCGGCCGGGGCTGCTGCATGCCGTCACCGCGGCGATCAGCGGCCAGGGGCTGCAGATCGCGAGCGCCCACATCACCACCTATGGCGTGCGGGCCGTCGACGTCTTCTACGTGAAGGACGTCTTCGGCCTGAAGGTGGAGAATGAGCGCAAGCTGGCCTCGCTGCGATCCGCGCTGCTGGTGGCGCTGGGCGCGCCGGATGTGCCGGTGGATACGGGCGTCAGGGTCGTCTGAGCCTCATGGCACGCCATTGGCGCCGTGGTCGCGGAAGCCGGGGCGGGCCGTCAGGCGGGTGACATAGGCGGTCACCGCGGGCAGGACAGGGCGCTCGATCGGCGTCATCAGCCAGCGGTTCACGGACAGGCCGATGACGATGTCGGCCAGGGTGAAGTCCGGGCCCGCCACATGGGCGCCGGTGCGCGCCAGCTGGCCGTCCAGGATCTGCATCATCCCGTTCCAGGCCTGCGCACTCGCGGCGATGCGGCCGGCGTCGGCGTGGTCGGGGTGGCGGCGGACCAGGCCCATGAAGGCGCCGCGCCAGGATGCGTTGAGGTCCGTCGCCTGCCAGTCCATCCAGCGCTCCACCTCCGCCCGCGCCCGGGGCGCGGTGGGCAGCAGGTCCGTGCGTCCGTGCCTGGCCGCGAGGTAGCGGCAGATGGTGTTGCTCTCCCACAGCACGCCTTCCTCGTCCTCGATCACCGGGACCAGGCCATTGGGGTTGAGGGTGCGGAACGCCGCCTCCTCCCCCCGATCCTCCCGCGCCACGGGGATGCCGATCTCGGCGCAGGTCCAGAGGACCTTGCGGACATTGATGGAACTGGCCTGACCGATGAGCCGAAGTGGGGGCATGGGCGATCCCTGGTGGCTTTGCCGCGTTGGTGCCACGACGATCGAGGAAGGGCCACGCCATGGCGAGCGACAACGAGAAGGACCGCACGTCCTTCACCGGCAAGTACGACCTGGAGACCAAGACCGCGCGGCCGAAGAGCGTCGGCCCGCATGACGTGAAGCGGGACCAGGAGGACCCGGCCGATCCCGGCATCCAGCCCGGCACCGGCTATGCGAATGAGATCGCGGAGCTGAACGCCGCGCGCGACACCAAGGCGCGCGGCCCGGTGCAGATCAAGGTGAAGGGCGGCACCGAGGGGGAGAAGCCGGAGGGATCAGGCTGAGGCCCGCTACCCCTTCCTGCCTTCCTCCTCCCCTGGCACCTCCGTCGGGTGGCCCAGCGTCTGGCGGACATAGAGCTTCTTCACCAGCACGAAGGCGACGACCGTGACGGGCGCCGCCAGCACCACGCCGGGCAGGCCGAACAACAGGCCGACCGCGACCACGGCGAAGAGCACCATCGCCGGCGGCAGGCTCACCATCCGCCGCTCGACGATCGGCATGATCATGTTGGATTCGACCTGCTGGATCAGGATGAACAGCAGCGCGGTCCACAGCACCGTGTTGCCGCCATCCGCCAGCGCCAGCAGCAGCGCCGGCAGCGCGCCGGCGATGGAGCCGATCAGCGGCACGAAGCCCGCCAGCCCGGCGAAGAGGCCGAGCGCGAGGGGCGAGGGAAGGCCGAGCAGCCAGGTGCCGAGCCCGGCCAGCACGCCCACGATCAGCATCGAGATGAACTGCGCGCCGAGCCAGAGGCGCAGCGCCTCCCCGCTCGCGAGCAGCGCATCCTCCGCCCGGGCCTGCTGGTTGGCCGGCAGCAGCTTCAGCACGCCCTGGCGGTAGAGGCCCGGATCGGCGGCCAGGAAGAAGCCGCCGACGACGGCCAGCACCAGCGCGGAGACGGCGTTCACCACCATGCCGCCCAGGCTGGCGACGGACCGCGCCACGGTACCGATCCAGGAGGGTTCGACCGCCGACCCGCCCTCCCCTTGCGTCGGGATCTGGATGCCGAAGCGTTCCTGCAGGCTGCCGAGGGCGCGGGGCAGCTGCTCCGTCAGGCCGGCGACCTGGGATTGCAGCTGCCCGCCCACCAGCAGCGCGGCCACGGCGAGCAGGATGGCGAGGCCCGCGCCGGCCGCCACCAGCGACCAGCTGCGGGACAGGCCGGTGCGGGTTTCGATCGGCCGGGCCAGCGCCAGCAGCAGCACCGCGAAGACCACGCCGGCGAAGGCGAGGAGCAGCGCCTCCCTCACCTGCCAGACCAGCAGGCACAGGACGATGACGGCCAGCACGATCAGGACACGGCGGAGGAAGGCGACTTCCCCCCGCCAGCCGGGCGCGATCCCTGACCCCGTCTCCGTCATGTTCATTCCGGCCTGCTCCTCTATCCGCAGGCAGAGCGAATGAGGGGCGCCGGAGTTGCGTGAGCTGCCGCTACCCGAGCAGGCGGCCGATGACGCGCGCGGTGTAGTCCACCACCGGGATGATGCGGCCGTAGTTGATGCGGGTCGGGCCGATCACGCCGATGGCGCCTACGATCTTCTCCTGGCCGTTGCGGAAGGGGGCGACGACCATGGACAGGCCGGCGCTGTCGAACAGGCCGCTCTCCGCGCCGATGAAGATCTGCACGCCCTCCCCCCGCTGGGCGAGGTCGAGCAGGCGCAGCATCGTCTCCTGCGCCTCCAGCCGCTCGAACAGCGCCTGGATCTCACTGACCTTCTGCACATGATCGAGGTTCTGCAGCAGCTTGGCCTGGCCGCGGAGGATGAGGGACCCGCCGCTGCCGCCCGACCAGGTGCCGAGCCCGGCCTCGATCACCTGGTTGGTCAGGGCATCGAGCGCGGTGCGGTTGGCCGCGATCTCCTGCGCCACCGTGCCGCGCGTCTCGTCCAGCGTGCGGCCGGAGAGGCGGGCGTTCAGGTAGTTGCTGGCCTGTTGCAGGGCGGAGGGGGGCAGGCCGGCCGGAACCTCGATGACGCGGTTCTCCACCTGGCCATCGGCGGTGACCAGCACCACCAGGGCGCGGCCCGGGCCGAGGGCCACGAATTCGATGTGGCGGACCGGCGCCTCCCGCTTCGGGGCCACGACCAGGCCCGCGGCGCCGGCGAGGCCGGAGAGCATCTGGCCGGCCTCGCCCAGCGTTTCCTGGAGGCTGCGGCCGCCGGCGGCGCAGCGGGCGGCGATGGCGTCCCGCTCCTCCTCCGCCAGCGCGCCGAATTGCAGCAGGCCGTCCACGAACAGGCGCAGCCCGCGTTCGGTCGGCAGGCGGCCGGCGGAGGTGTGGGGGGCGAAGAGCAGGCCCGCATCCTCCAGGTCCGCCATCACGTTGCGGATGGTGGCCGGGGACAGCGCCTGGGGCAGGCGCCGGGACAGGGTGCGGGAGCCCACCGGCTCCCCGGTCTGGACGTAGATCTCCACCAGTTCGCGCAGGATGGCGGCGCTGCGGTCGTCCAGGTTGGGCGGCAGGGGGATGGTCGGCGTCATGTTCGGGGCCCCCGTCGGACGCGGCGGCCTGGTGAGTGGACCCATGGGTCAGTGTCCCGGACCGTTTTCTTGAGGTGGAACGCTAGGGGGCGCGGCCGTGGCCGGTCAATCGGTGGCTTGCGCGCGGCGCCTGCCCCGCGGCCTGCCACCGGCAAGGTTTCGACACAGTCGCGCCATGCGGGGGTTACCATCCTCCCGTCATGTGGGGTCTGGACAGGGACAAGGGGAGACCCCGATGCAGGCTCAAGCGGTTGCCGCGTTGTGGCAGGCGGCTCTGACCCGGTGGCTTGGCGGCAAGGGCGCATGACGGCGGTCTTCGCCGCGGCGTCGCTGATGCTGGCGGGGGGCGCGGGGCTGATGACGTCGCTCTTCGTCTCGCCGGTACAGGGCAGCGGCCGGCTGCTGGCGCTGCTGATGGTCTCCGCCATCGCGGTGGGGGTCGGGCTGCTGCTGATCGCGGGGCCGCCGGAGGAGGACAGCCTGTTGCTGACCCTGGTGGCGGAGGCGCTGGCCGGTTGACCCGGCGGGGCGGGCGGGCGCAGGGGTGGGGCATGCGGATGCTCCTGGTCCTGCTGGCCATCCTGGCCCCTGTGTCGGTGAGGGCCGAGGGGGCGTGGACCGCCTGCCGCCAGGCGATCGCGGCGGCGGAGCGCGGCAGCGGCGTGCCCCCTGGGCTGCTGCTGGCGATCGCCCAGGTGGAAAGCGGGCGGCCCGCGCCCGGCGGCGGCGTGGCGCCCTGGCCGTTTGCCATCAATGCGGAGGGGACGGGCCGCTTCCCGGAGACGCGCGACGCCGCCATCGCGATGGTGGAGGGGCTGCGGGCGCGGGGTGTCACCAGCATCGATGTCGGCTGCATGCAGGTGAACCTGTTCCACCATCCGGATGCCTTCCCGACGCTGGAAGCGGCCTTCGATCCGGCGGTGAACGTCGCCTATGCCGTGCGCTTCCTGCGCGACCTGCGGGCGCGGACGGGGAACTGGGCGGAGGCGGTGGCGGGTTACCACTCCGGCGAGGCCGGGCGGGGGCTGGCCTATCATGCGCGGGTGACGGTGACGCGGGTGGCGGGGGGCGTCGCGCTGTCCGCGCCGGGGGCGCTGCGGGGGTTGTGCGCGCCGGGGCTGCGGGCGGCGATGCTGGTGGCGCCGAATGGAAGGCCGCGGGTGGCGTGCCGGCGTTGACGCTGCCCCCATGGCGCTGGACGCGGAAGCGCCAGGGGATTACGCCGCGCCATGATCGATTTCCCCGCCGGCTTCAAAGCCCCCTTCGTCCGTCCCTCCGGCCGCGTCGCCGATACGATGCGGGAGGTCACGCTCACCCCCGGCCAGGCCCGGCATGCGGAGGGGTCCTGCCTCATCCGCTTCGGGATCACGGAGGTGCTCTGCACCGCCAGTGTCGAGAGCAAGGTGCCGCCCTTCCTGCGCAACACGGGCCAGGGCTGGGTGACGGCGGAATACGGCATGCTGCCCCGCGCCACCCATACGCGCGGGGACCGAGAGGCCGCGCGCGGCAAGCAGTCCGGCCGGACGCAGGAGATCCAGCGCCTGATCGGGCGCAGCCTCCGCGCGGTCACGGACCTCAAGGCGATGGGGGAGATGTCGGTCGTCGTGGACTGCGACGTGCTGACGGCCGATGGCGGCACGCGCTGCGCCAGCATCACCGGTGCCTGGGTGGCGCTGCACCTGGCCTTCCAGCACTGCATGAAGATGAACGTGCTGAAGACCAATCCCTTGAAGGACCAGGTCGCCGCCATCTCCTGCGGCATCTGGAACGGCACGCCGGTACTGGACCTCGACTATGCCGAGGACAGCAAGGCGGAGACGGATGGCAACTTCATCATGACGGGCTCCGGCGGGATCGTGGAGATCCAGGCGACGGCGGAGGGTGCGCCCTTCTCCGAGACCGAGCTGAATGCGCTGCTCGGCCTGGCGCGGGCGGGGACGACGAAGCTCTTCGCGCTGCAGAAGGCGGCGATCGGGGGATGAGCCACCGCCTCCTCACCGGGCCGAAGCTGGTCCTCGCCACGCACAACAAGGGCAAGGTGCGGGAGGTGGCGGCGCTGCTCGCCCCCTGGGGGTTCGAGGTGGTGGCTGCCGGGGAACTGGGCCTGCCTGAGCCGGCGGAGACCGAGGAGAGTTTCCTCGGCAATGCGCGGATCAAGGCGCTGGCGGCGGCCACGGCTTCCGGCCTGCCGGCGCTGGCGGATGACAGCGGCTTCTCCGTGGCCGCGCTGGATGGCGCGCCGGGGGTTCGGACTGCGGATTGGGCGGAGACGCCAGCGGGCCGCGACTACGCCATGGCCATGGGCAAGGTGGAGAAGCTGGCCCGGCATGCCGCGGATCGCGGGGCCTGGTTCTCCTGCGCCCTCGTCCTCGCCTGGCCGGACGGCCATACGGAGGGCTTCCTGGGCGAGGCGCATGGCCAGTGGGTCTGGCCGCCGCGCGGCGCCAACGGCTTCGGCTACGACCCGATGTTCGTGCCGAAGGACGGGTCCGAGACCTTCGGGGAGATGAGCCCGGAGGCAAAGCACGCCATCAGCCACCGGGCGGACGCTTTCCGGCAGCTCTCCGCCGCCTGCCTGCCGGCTCGATGATCCGCCGCGCGGCCCTGGTCCTGGCGCTGCTGCTGCCCTTCGCGGCGGCGGCGGGCCAGGCGGGGCCGCTGCGGCCGGAAGCGGGCGTCGTGCCGAGGGACGGCGCCGCCGCGGGGGCCATGGTCTGGCTGCACCCGCATTACACGGAGGGCCCGCCGCCCGAGGCCCCCGCCTTCATGGCGCGGCTGGCGGCGCAGGGTTGGGATCTCTGGCGCTATGACCGCCCGCCGGGCGGGCCGGTGCCGCCGGCCTCGCCGCTGACCAGCTGGGTCGATCCGCTGGCGGAGGGCACGGCGGCGCTGCGGGCGCGGGGCTACCGCCGAGTGGTGCTGGTGGGCGAAAGCCGCGGCGCCTTCCTGGCCCTGGCGGCGCTGCGGGTGCCGGGGCTGGCGGATGCGGTGGCGCTGGCCGTGCCGGCCGCGCATGGGCGGAGGCCGAACCGGCGACCCCAGGCGCTGGCCGATTTCGCCGCGGCGCTGGACCGTGCCAGCCCGGATGCGGTGCGGCGCATCGCGCTGCTGCTGTTCGACAATGACGGCTGGGACCCCGACCCGGCGGCGCGCGCCGCGATGTTCCGCGCGGCCATGGCCCGGCTGGGATGGGACGCCCTGCTGATCGACCGGCCCCCGGCGCCGACCGGGCATGGCGGGCTGCAGGAGCCCGAATTCGACGCGATCTTCGGCGCCTGCCTGGCGGATTTCCTGGCGGGGCGCGGCACATGCCGGTGATGCCGACGGTTGTGGCGGGGCGGGCGGGATCGCCTTTCGGTTGACCGCAACCTGGCGGCTCGGCAAGGCTCCGGCGGACGTCCCGGAGGCAATCGGCGGATGACCCGCTTCAGCACCACCACCACCACCGATGTCGGCGGGCATGCGCTGACGATCATGAGCCGGCCGGAGGAGGCCGGCGACCCCGCGGTGCTCCGGGCCATCGCCGCGCTGCCCGGCCTGCTGGAGGAGGCGCGCACCGCCCTGACCCTGGTCTCCGCCGTGCTGGGCGACCCGGGCCAGCATCCACGCCTGGCGCGGATCGCGCAGCAGCTGTTCCTGACCGACGCCGCCCGCATCGCGGATGAGGATCTGCAGCACATCAAGGCGACCTTCACCCTGATCCATAACGGGCTGAACAGCGACGTGACGCTGAAGATCGGCACCGTGATCGGCAAGGAGGATGTCGATCGCTCCGACGGCGCCGTGATGTTCCGCCCGGCGCACGACAAGCACGCCGCCAAGCCCTACACCACCATCGTCCAGGCCTTCGACCCCAATCCAGGCTTGTTCCAATCCAGCACCTGGATAGCCGCGACGGGTGCCATCCGCCTGACCCGCCAGGCCGTGACCGGGACCACGCCGATCCGCAACCTGGTGCATGAGGCGTCGCACAAATACGCCGGCACCGGGGATTACCGATACCTCTACTTCGACCCGCCCGATTTCGTGTCGCGGACCACGCCGATGACGGACAGGAAGAAGGCGCTGCGCAACGCCGACAGCTACGGCTACCTGGCGCAGTACATCCACGTGATCGCGGGCTGAACCCCGGCCCCTGGCGCCACGTTCTGCTTCTTCGGCAAGGGAGAGAACGAGATGGCCAACCGCAAGCAGACCCCCGACGACACCGAAGGCGCCACGGCCTCCGACAAGCCCGGCTACCGCGGCGGCGCCCGCACCCAGACGGAGGACACCGGCGTCCGCCAGGGCAGCGGCAAGGGTCAGTCCATGGCCGGGGAGAGGGACGAACGCGGCCTGACCATCGATAGCACCATCCCCAAGGACAATGAGGCCCCAACACCGGGCGATGCCGCCAAGGGGCCCTGGGCCGTCCATCCCGAACCCAAGGGGGACTGACCGGGCGGGGGGCGGCGCGCCCGCCCCCCTTCCCCGGCGCGCCGCGCCGTGCGACGGGGACGGCAACCCGTAGCGGAGTGCCGACCCATGACCCGCAGCCTCAAGGTCGCGGTCCAGATGGACCCGATCTCCTCCATCAACATCGACGGCGACAGCACCTTCGCCCTGATGCTGGAAGCCCAGTCCCGCGGCCACGCGCTGTGGCACTACCATGTGCGGGACCTCGCCCTGAACGCCGGGCGCGTCGTCGCCCGCGCGCAGCCCGTGACCGTGCAGCGCGTGAAGGGGGACCATTTCACGCTGGGGGCGGAGGAGGAGCTGGACCTCGGCCAGGTTGACGTGGTGCTGATGCGCCAGGATCCGCCCTTCGACATGGCCTACATCACGGCCACGCACATCCTGGAACACATCCACCCGAGGACGCTGGTGGTGAACGACCCCGCTTCCGTGCGCAACGCGCCGGAGAAGCTCTTCGTCACCCACTTCCCCGAGCTCATGCCGGAAACGCTGGTGACCGCCGATGTCCGGCAGATCCGCAAGTTCCGGGAGAAGCACGGCGACATCATCATCAAGCCGCTGTTCGGGAACGGCGGCGCCGGCGTCTTCCACCTGCGCCCCGACGATCCCAACATGAACGCGCTGGTGGAGATGTTCACGGAGCGGTCGCGGGAGCCGCTGATGATCCAGCGCTACCTCCCCGCCGTGCGGTTCGGCGACAAGCGCATCATCCTGGTGGACGGCATCGCCATGGGCGCCATCAACCGCGTGCCCGCAGCCGGCGAGGCGCGGTCCAACATGCATGTCGGCGGCCGTCCGGAGCCCACCAAGCTGACGGACCGGGAGAAGGAAATCTGCGCCGCGATCGGCCCCGCGCTGCGGGAGCGCGGGCTGATCTTCGTCGGCATCGACGTGATCGGCGACTACCTGACGGAGATCAACGTGACCTCCCCCACCGGGCTGCAGGAACTGGCGCGCTTCGACGGGGTGTACCTGGAGCGCGCGATCTGGGACGCGATCGAGGCGAAGGTCTCGCGGTAGCCGCAGGGGGGCGCCGCCCCCCTGCAACCCCCGCCAGGGTCCAGCCGGACCCTGGACCGGGATCAATGGACGATGGTCCAGGGGGCTCTGCCCCCTGGCGGATGGGGTGTGGGGAAGGCAGCGCCTTCCCCGCCCTGTCACCCCGGGAACAGCGAACCCCCCGCCCCCTGCGCTCCACTCCTCCTTGCCAGCCGAACCCAGCAAGGAGCCCCCCGATGCGCCGTTTCCTCACCATCGCCGGCCTGACCCTCGCCGCGTCCTTCAACCTCGCCGCCTGCGGCCAGTATGTGCAGAGCGCCAATCTCGGGCGCTGCACGGCGCTGCCGGCCAGCGGCGGGTCGCTCTGCGAGGAGATCGGCGGCGACTACATCTTCGTGGACGGCATGACGCGGTCGATGCAGCGCGTCAGCGCCCCCCAGGCCCAGCTCATCACCCAGCTGAATGGCGCCTTCGCCGCGGCCCAGCCGGCGCCTGGGGGCGCCGCGGGCGGCCAGCGGAACTGCCTGGCGAACCCGAGCATCGCCTGCTCCGGCGCCCTCAACAACCGCGTCACCGGCTACCGCTCCGGCGGCTATTCCGGCGTCTGCAGCGGCGGGCAGTGCCTGTCGATGGGGCGTTGAGGCCCGCGGCCTACCGCGGATGCCCGTCCCGCATCAGCGCGGGCAGCTGCGCCAGGTCCAGCCCCTCCAGCAGGTCGTCGCCCGACAGTGCGCTGCCCCACAGCGCCTCCAGCACCGCGACCGCCGCGGCCGTCAGCGGCAGGGCCAGGCCCCGCGCCTCCGCCAGGCGCAGCCAGAGTGCCAGCCCGTAGGTCACGCTCTCCGCCAGGTGGGTGGCATCCAGGCCGAGCGGGCCGGGGGCCGGGCCCTGCGCGGCCAGCGTCGTGGCCAGGCGGGACAGCGGCGCTTCCTCCAGCCCCAGCGCGCGGGCGATCGCGGTGGGCAGGGGCGTGACGGCGTGGCCGAGCGCGTGGGCGAGGTGCAGGCGCTCCGCGTCCAGCCGCTCCGCCAGGCGGCAGACGGCGGGGGTCAGGCGTTCATGCACGTCCCAGGGCTCCGCGCCCTCGATCCGCGTGGCATTGGCGATGGCGAGCGCGGCCTGCAGCACGGCGTCATGGTTCGCCAGCGCCGCGCCGATGGCGTCCGGCAGGGGGCGGAAGGGAACGCCGAACAGGTCGGCGGCCAGCCGCGCCAGGCCGGGTGCCGCGGCGGCGGGGACGGCGGCGATCTCCACCCCCTCCCGCACCGCGGTGATGCGGACCAGGTCGCCGGCTTCCCGCACCGCCGTCAGCGGCGGCGTCGCCATGGCGCCGATGGGCGCGCTGCGGCCGAGGCTCGCCAGCAGCCGGTCCAGCAGCAGGGGGGCGAGCGAATGGCTCGGCGCCAGCAGCACCGGCACGCCGTCATGCAGCATGGGCGCGACGCGCCGCAGCACGGGCCCCAGCGCATGCGGCGGGACGGAGACCAGCACCGCCTCCGCCTGCCACAGCGCGCGGGAGACATCGACGGCGACATCGACGCGGGCGGTGCCGGCGATGACGCCTTCCGCCCGCAGCGTCGCGCCGATGCCATGGGTGCCGCCGCCCCGGGGCGACCACAGCGAGACGGCATGGCCGCGGCTGACGGCCAGCACCGCCGCCGCCGGCCCCACGGCCCCCGCACCCAGCACGGCGAGACGCATGAAGCGGGCTACTCCAGGGAGATCGCGAGCGGCGCCGCGACGCGGGTCCAGCGCGCCAGATCCTCCCGCAGCAGGGTGCCGAATTCCGCGGGTCCGCTGCCATTGGCGGTGGAGCCCAGCGCGGGCAGGCGGGTCTTCACCAGGTCGCTGTCCAGCGCCTTGGCGAATTCCGCGCGCCAGCGTTCCACGATCGGCGCGGGGGTGGCGGCGGGGGCGGCGATGCCGGTCCAGATGGAGGCCTCGAACCCCGTCAGCCCGCCCTCGATCAGCGTCGGCACATCGGGGGTGGGGGGGAAGCGTTCGCGGGAGGAGACGCCGAGCACCTTCATCTGCGCGCCGGAGACGGCGAGGACGGAGGCCACCGAGATGAACATCAGCCCGATCCGCCCGGCGGCCAGGTCGTTGAAGGCGGCGGCCGCGCCGCGATAGGGGATGTGCTCGACGTTCAGCCCCTCCCTCGCCTTCAGGTCTTCCATGATCAGGTGGGTGTTGGTGCCGATGCCGGTGGAGCCGTAGGGCACGGGCGTGCGGGCGGCCTTGCAGTAGGCGATGAGCTCGCGGGTGTTGTTGACCGGCAGGCTGGGCGCGGTGGCCAGCGCCACGGGGCTGTCGGAGAGGTGGATGATGGGCGCGAAGTCGGCGACCGGGTCATAGGCCAGGCGGCGGCCGACGGCCTTGGCGATGGTCAGCTGCCCGGCGGTGGCCAGCAGCAGGGTCAGCCCGTCCGGTGCCGCCCGCGCCGTCTCCTGCGCGCCGATGATGCCGCCGGCGCCGGCGCGGTTCTCGATCACCATGTTCTGGCCGACGCTCTGCGACACCGCCTGGGCGAAGAGCCGGCCGAGCACGTCCTGGCTGCCGCCCGGCGCGAAGGGGACGATAAGGCGCACGGGCCGGTCGGGGGACCAGGGGGCCTGGGCGCGGGCGGCACTCGCCAGGAAGGGCGCGGCCAGGGGCGCGGCCAGCAGCGTGCGGCGGTGCAGGCGATGCGGCATGCAAGGAGCCTTTTCGCGGGTTCGGTTCATGCCCCACCCTGCCGCGCCCGGGCGCTTCGCACAACGCGCAACCGGGGCGCGATGATTTGTGCCCTGCCAAAGGGTCGCGGCCCGGTCTTCACATGGCGCGGCTTCCCGGCATCGGTGCCTGCAACCAATCGTCACGCGATGGTCGCGCGGCTTTCATTGCCATGTCGCCGATCGCGGCGTTAATGCGATTCATGGAAGCCACCGCCCGCCTGACCGCTTCCGACGCGCTGCGGCCCCGCCGCCTGCTCCGGAAGTCCCCGATCCAGTTCTCCTCCGCGGACCCCGAGGGGTTGTGGGGCGACGTGCTGGGGTTCCGACGCCTCGGCGGGCGCTTCCGCGCCTCCCGCCGCCTGGTGACGATCCTGGCCTGGACGCTCATCGCCATTCCCATCCAGGCGCTGCTGCTGGTGCTGCCGGGCCGGGCGAATGTGGCCTTCGGGCAGGTCTATTTCCGCGGGCTCTGCTGGCTGATCGGCATGAAGGTGCGGGTGGTGGGGGAGGCATCGCGGCAGGCGCCGGTGCTCTTCGTCTCCAACCATTCCTCCTGGCTCGATGTCCTGGCGCTGGGCACGACGCTCGATGCCTGCTTCGTGGCCAAGGCGGAGGTGGGCCAGTGGCCGCTGATCCGCACCGTCGCGCGGCTCGGCCGCACGCTCTTCGTCAGCCGGACGCGCACGGCGACGAAGGGGGAAGCGGGCGTGATTCGCGAACGCATGGGCCAGGGGGACAGCGTGATCCTGTTCCCGGAGGGCACGACCAGCGATGGCGGCCGCGTGCTGCCCTTCCGCAGCGCCTTCCTCTCCGTCGCCGACCATGCGCGGCAGGTGCAGCCGGTGTCCGTGGTGTTCGACCGGCTCGGCGGGCTGCCGGCCTGCCGGCGGGACCGGCCGCTGTTTGCCTGGTATGGCGATACCGACATCTTCACCCATTTCTGGCGCCTCGCGCGCCACCCCGGCGGGCGGGCGACTGTCGTGCTGCACGACCCCGTGGACCCCGCGGACTACCCCGACCGCAAGGCGCTGGCGGCCGCCTGTTCGGAGGTGATCGCGCGGGCCTGTGCCACCATGCGGCAGAACCGGCCGGTGGAGCCGCTGCGCGCCCGCATTCCCGCTTGACCCGGCGCGGCGCCGTCCCGCAGCCTTCGCTCATGGCGATCAATCCTTCGGCCGCATGCCCTTCGGGCGGTGCGGCGCTTCGGGTCGCTTGACCCGGGCGCGGCGCCTGCGCACATCCCCCGCTTCCCTCCGCCGTTTTCCCGGCGGGGCGGCGGAGTGTTTTCACCGGTGAACGCCCAGACTCCCTTGCCCAGTTCTGCCGGCGAGACGCCGGCGAGGCCCCTCAAGCGGCTCTTCATCCGCACCTGGGGCTGCCAGATGAATGTCTATGACAGCGCCCGCATGGCGGATGTGCTGGCGCCCCTCGGCTATGCGCCGGCGGAGGCGCCGGAAGACGCCGACATGGTGGTGCTGAATACCTGCCACATCCGGGAGAAGGCGTCGGAGAAGCTGTTCTCCGAACTCGGCCGGCTGCGCATCCTGAAGCAGGCGAAGGAACAGGGCGGCGATCGCATGATCCTGGCCGTCGCCGGCTGCGTTGCGCAGGCCGAGGGCGCGGAGATCACGGCGCGGGCGCCTTACGTGGACCTCGTCCTCGGCCCGCAGACCTACCACCGCCTGCCGGAGATGGTGGCCCGCGCCACGCGCGCCGCCGGCGCGGTGATCGAGACCGATTTCCCCGCCGAGGAAAAATTCGACTTCCTGCCGGACAGCACGACGCCGCAGGGCGTGACCGCCTTCCTCACCATCCAGGAAGGCTGCGACAAGTTCTGTTCCTTCTGCGTCGTCCCCTACACGCGGGGCTCCGAATACTCCCGCAGCGCCGCCACCATCATCGCGGAGGCGCGGCGCCTCGCTTCCCAGGGGAGCCGGGAGATTGCCCTTCTCGGCCAGAACGTGAATGCCTGGCACGGCGAGGGTCTGGACGGCCGCACCTGGAACCTGGCCCGGCTGCTGCGGGAGCTGGCCGATATCGAGGGCGTGGCCCGGCTGCGCTACACGACCAGCCACCCCCGCGACATGGATGACGAGCTGATCGCGGCGCACGGGGAGATCCCCGCCCTGATGCCCTTCCTGCACCTGCCCGTTCAGTCGGGCTCGGACCGCATCCTCCAGGCCATGAACCGCGGCCACAAGGCGGATGAGTACCGGCGGATCGCGGAGAAGCTGCGCGCGGCGCGGCCGGATATCGCGCTGTCCTCCGACTTCATCGCGGGCCATCCCGGGGAGAGCGAGGCCGACCACCAGGCGACCATGGCGCTGATCCGCGATGTCGGCTTCGCGCTCGCCTATTCCTTCAAGTATTCGCCCCGCCCCGGCACGCCAGCCGCCGGCGCCACGATGCAGGTGCCGGAGGCGGAAAAGGATCGGCGGCTGCAGGAAATCCAGGCGCTGCTCCGGGAACAACAGGACGGTTTCAATCGTTCCTGCGTGGGGCGACGTTGCGAGGTGCTGGTGACCGGGCCCGCCCGGCATCCCGGCCAGCTCGCGGCGCGGTCGCCCTGGCTCCAGCCTGTGCACTTCGAGGGCGGGGGCCAGCAGCCTGGCGACTTGGTGGCGGTGGAGATTCTGGCCGCGCACCCCAACTCCCTTGCCGTGCGTCCCCTGGGTCTGCCCGCGGGGAACGGGCCTCCCGGGAATACCCCCCAACCCCCCTGTCAGGAGAAGGCCGCCGCTTGAACACCCAGCCCGCCGCGCTTTCCATCCTCCCTCCAGGGCGCGTCGCCGACCCGGTGGCGCGACAGCGCCTCGCCTCGGCCGACCAGCCCGCCCAGCGCGTGGTCACGATGCAGTTCGACGACAATGCGCTGGTGCCGCTCCTCTACGGGGAGCATGACCGCAACCTGGCCCGGATCGAGGTCCGGCTGGGGATCAGGCTGAACAGCCGGGGCAACCGGCTGACGCTGACCGGGGCGCCGGAGCGGACGGAAGTGGCGGAAGCGGCGCTGGGTGCGCTCTGGCGGCGATTGCAGAAAGGCGAGGCAGTGGGATCGGCGGAGGTGGAAGCGGCGATGCGGATGGCCGAGGGCGTGCAGGAAGCCGACCCGCGCCTGCCGCTGCAGGACATCCCGGCGATCCGGACGCGGAAGGGCGCCATCGCGCCCCGCACGCCGGCCCAGGCCGCCTACATCGACATGCTGGCCCGCAACGACATGGTCTTCGGCATCGGCCCCGCGGGCACCGGCAAGACCTACCTGGCCGTGGCGCAGGGCGTGGCGCTGCTCCAGGCCGGGCGGGTCGATCGCATCGTGCTGTCGCGTCCCGCCGTGGAAGCGGGCGAACGCCTCGGCTTCCTGCCCGGCGACATGAAGGAGAAGGTCGATCCCTATCTCCGCCCCCTCTACGACGCGCTGCACGACATGATGCCGGCCGAGCAGGTGAAGCGGCGGATCGAGGCGGGGGAGATCGAGGTCGCGCCATTGGCCTTCATGCGCGGCCGGACCCTGGCCCATTGCTACGCCATCCTGGACGAGGCCCAGAACACCACCCCCGCCCAGATGAAGATGTTCCTGACGCGCATGGGGCATGGCAGCCGCATGGTCGTGACCGGCGACCCGACCCAGATCGACCTGCCGCCGGGCCAGAAATCCGGCTTGGCCGAGGCCCTGTCGATTCTTGATGGCGTGGATGGCATCGCGGTGGCGCGCTTTGCGGAACGGGATGTGGTAAGGCACCCCCTCGTGGCACGCATCGTCGCGGCCTATGGGCGCCTGGATGAGGCTGCCCAGAGGGGCCGGGGGCAGAAGGAGAAGGATGGAACCGTTAAGTAGACCGCCCGGCGCGGCAGGGGATCTCCCCGGTGGCGCTGGGATCGGGAATGGGGCGGCGGAGATCACCGTCGTCCTGGCGGCGCCCGGTTGGCGCGCCGCGGTGAAGCGGCCTGAGGCACTCGCCAGGCAGGCCGCCATGGCCGCCTTGCGCGAAGCGGGGGCGGCAGGCGCCGTCACCGTGCTGCTGGCGGATGACGCCACGGTCCGGCGCCTCAACAGCGATCACCGGTCGAAAGCCAAGCCCACCAACGTGCTGTCCTTCCCCGGCGGCATGCCGGGGCACCTCGGCGACATCGCGCTGGCGCTCGGCGTGGTGCGGCGGGAAGCGCGGCAGAACGGCCGCCGCCCGGCCGACCACCTGGCGCACCTCGTCGCCCATGGCGCGCTGCACCTAGCGGGGCATGACCACCTCGATGCCGGCGAGGCCCGGCGGATGGAACAGGCGGAAGCGCGCGTGATGCGCCGCCTCGGCCGGCCCAATCCCTGGAAGGAAGGCGCCGCCGCCACGCGGAGGTCCGCGCCATGAGCGGGGGCAACGGCAACGGCCATGACCGCCGCAACAGCTTCTTCGGGCGCCTGCAGACCCTGCTTGGCCGGCGGGAGAACGAAAGCGTCCGCGACCGGGTCGAGGAACTGCTGGAAGCGCGGGAGGAGGAGCGGGCCGACCGCGCCGCGGCCGATGACGACAGCGGGCTCGACCTGAACGAACGGCTGCTGCTCTCCAACGTCCTGCTGCTGCGGGACAAGACGGCCTATGACGTCATGGTGCCGCGCGCCGACATCCTGGCGATGCCGGAAGACCTGACCCTCGACCAGGCGATCCGGCTGATCCAGCGCGAAGGCCACAGCCGCTTCCCCGTCTATCGCCAGAACCTCGATGACATCGCGGGGATGGTGCACATCAAGGATGTCTTCGCCTCCGTCGGGCGGGACCCGGCCAGCTTCTCGCTGAAGGCGATCCTGCGACGGCCGCTCTTCGTCGTGCCGACGGTGCCGGTGCTGGACCTGCTGCTGCAGATGCGCGCGGCACGCATCCACATGGCACTGGTGGTGGACGAATATGGCGGCATCGACGGGCTGGTGACCATCGAGGACCTGGTCGAGACCATCGTCGGCGACATCGCCGACGAACATGACGAGATCACGCCCGTCACCATGCAGGACCGGCCCGACGGCACGGTGGAACTCGACGCCCGCACCACGGTCGAAGCCTTCGAGGCCAAGTTCGGCACCGTGCTGACCGAGGAAGAACGGCATTCCGACATCGATACCGTCGGCGGCCTGGTCTTCACCCTTGCAGGCCGCGTGCCGGCCCGGGGCGAACTGATCTCCCACCCCTCGGGCCTCGAATTCCGTGTGCTGGACGCCGACCCGCGCCGCATTCGGCGACTGCGGGTGCGGATGCCGGGGACGGAGCCGGCGAAGCAGGCGGCGGAGTAGGTCGCGCGGGCGGCTCGCAGGGGGACGCTGTCCCCCTGCACCCCCTGCCAAGGGCCAGCGGGCCCTTGGAACCCATGAGATACAACGACGTAGGGGAGGGGGCCGAAGTCCCCTCCCCTACGTCGTTATGCCCGCGGTCCAGGGTCCCGCTGGACCCTGGCATGGGGGGTACGGGGGGAACGGCGTTCCCCCCGGGCTCACCCGCGCAACAGCCCGTTCTCCGCCCCGACCGCCTCGCTCCCCGGGAATGCCGCCGCCACCGCCGCGGGTGGCAGGCGCAGGTGGTCTCGCAGCAGGCCCTTGGCGATGGCGCGCAGGTCGCGCGTTGGCTGGACGTCCCGGTTCTCGAAGAGGTTGCCTTGGCCGAGGCCCGGCCAGTCTGCCAGCACGCGGCCGCCGCGGATGGCGCCGCCGGCCAGGAAGGCGGCGCCGGCGGTGCCGTGGTCCGTGCCGGCATTGCCGTTGACGCGGGCGGTGCGGCCGAATTCGGTGATGCAGAGGATGGCGGTGCGCGCCCAGGCCGGGCCGAGTTCGACCTTCAGCGCCGCGAGGCCACCATCGAGCTGGCGCAGCGCCGGCAGCATGCGGTCGGCCTGGGCGGCATGGGTGTCCCAGCCGCCGATTTCCATGGCGGCGACGCGCGGGCCTTCGGGGGCGGCGAGCAGCCGGCCCGCGGCGCCGGCCAGGCGCAGGAAGCCGCCCTGGTTGGCGGGCAGGGGCGCGCCCATGGAGAGGGCCTCGGTCGCGAAGCCGCGGCCGCGCAGGCCTTCCGCGACGCCGGGGCCCAGCAGCGGGTCGTCATGCAGCAGCTCCGCCATCCGCAGGTAGAGCGTGGCGTCGGGCCGGGCGGGGCGGGGCGGCGCCCACATGCCGACGGGCTGGCTGCCCCGCAGGATCAGCGGCAGGTCGATGCCGAGCGCCAGGCCGCGCCTGGCCTTGCCCTCCCGCAGCGCCGCCGCGGCGAGCGCGCGGTTCAGCCAGCCGGAGGTGAGGCGCTGGTCGCTGCCGCCTTCCAGCAGGTCCTGCCCGTCGAAATGGCTGCGGGTGCGGTAGGGGCCGGCGACGGCATGCACGGGCAGCAGCGCGCCCTCCCCATACATCGCGTGCATCGCGGAGAGCGCCGGATGCAGGCCGAAGAAGCCGCCGAGGTCGAGCACGCCGCCCTCGGCCCCCGGCTGGGGCAGGGCGAGGGTGCCGCGGAGGCCGGCATAGTCGGCATCCCCATAGGGGACGAGGGCGTGCATCCCATCCATGGCGCCGCGCAGCAGGATGACGACGAGGCGCGCCTCGCCGGGCGCCGCATCGGCCAAGGCGAGGCGGGCATTGCCCAGCGTCGCGACGGCGCCGAGGCCGAGCAGCAGGCCGCGGCGGCCGAGCTTCGGGAGGTGGCTCATCGGCGCTGCATTTCCGGGCTGGCGAAGAGAAGGGCGATGGCGTCGCGCGCGCTGCCGGCGGTGGTGACGGCGCGGCGGGTCGCGGGGCCGGCCAGCGGGCCGAGGGCGGCGTCCAGCAGCGCGCGCGGGTCCTGGCGGGCGAAGCGGCCGGCAACGTCATAGGCGAGGTCGAGGCGCTGCATCACGCCCTCCGGCCCTGCCCAGCCGGCGGCGGTGTCGGGCCATCCGTTCGGCTGCGGCGCGTTCCAGAGGGGCTGCGCCAGCGCGGCCATGCCGCCCATGACGGGGCGCGGGTCCGTGGTGCCGCCGGCGCGGTGGATGGCCAGCACCCACTCCATGGGGCAGCGGACCTTGGTGAGCCTCGCATCGGCGGCCTGGGGCAGGCGGACCAGGGCGCGGGCGGCGGCGCCGAGGTCGCCATCGGTCTCCCGCAGCACCTGTTCGACCGCGGCCACCGCCTGCCGCGGCGGGTCGTCGGCGATGAAGTGGCGGACCAGCTTGAAGGCGAGGTGGCGGAGCGTGGCGGGATGGGTGGCCAGGAAGCGCAGCGCTTCCTCATAGGCGGCCGGCCCTTCCTCGAACCGCTTTCCCATCACCGTCTTGGAGCCGGGTTCGTGGTTGGCGGGGCGGAAGAGGGTGCCGAAGGGCTCCCTCATCCGCTCCACCCCCCAGCCCGTCATCAGCCGGGCGAATTCCGTCACGTCGGCCTGGGTGTAGCCGGAGGCCGGGGACAGGCTGTGAAGCTCCAGGATTTCCCGCGCCAGGTTCTCGTTCAGCCCGCGCCCGCTGCGGCGCCCGAAGGTGCTGTTCGGCCCGACCGAGGCGACTTGGTCGAGGTAGTAGAGCATGGCGGGCGACATCGAGACCGCAACCAGCAGGTCGGCGAAGCGGCCGGTGATGCGGGGGCGGACCACGTCGCGCAGGAAGCCGGCATAGGCGGTGGTCACGCCGAAGCCGCCGCGCTCCGCCACCGTGAAGTGGTTCAGCCAGAACATCACGAGGCGCTCGCGGAAGGGCTCCTCCGCGGTGAGGAGGTGTTTCGTCCAGGCCTCCTGCTCCGCCCGGAACAGCCGCGTCACGGGGCTCATCTGGCCGGGCTGGGGCGGGGTCGCGTCATGCTCCCGCCAGGCGGCGTAGCCCTCGGCGAGCGCGACGGGGGTGTCCCGGCCTTCGGGCAGGGGGATGGGCGGGCCGGCGCCGCGGGTCTGGGCGTCGAGCCAGGCGAGAGGATCGGCGGGAAGGGCCGCGCGGGGCCCGAGACCGAACCGGTGGACGGCGAGGTGGGGCGTGGTGCTCATGGGGGGAGCCTCCGACCCCAGCATGGCGGAATCGTGGGTTACGAACCATTACCGGTTTCGTAACCCGTTGATCCGGCGTGGCAGTACCTACACAACCACGTGTCTTGTCGGCACGCGATGCGTGTCATGCCCTGATCCGCCACAACCCCATGGCCAGGGGAAGTCCGGCAAGGACGGTGGCGAGGCCGAGCCACTGCACCGGCTCCGGCCATTCGCCGGCCACCGGGATGCCGGCCAGCACGGCGAGTGCCGGCACCATGGCGGGGAAGATCGCCGCCCGCGCCGGGCCCAGCAGCGCCGCCGCCCGGCCGAAGGCATGCACGGCCAGCAGGCCGGACAGCGCGCCCTGCACCAGCGCCTGGGTGCCGATCACGCGCCAGCCCTGGGCCAGCAGCGCCGGGCCATCGCCGAAGGCCAGCCACAGCGGCAGCGCCGCCGCGCCGCCGATCACGGCCACCGCCATGGTTGCGCGCCAGGCATCCACCCGCCAGCGGCGGGACGCGATGGTGAAGAGCGCCCAGAGCAGCCCGGCCGCGGCGAAGATCAGGTCGCCCTTCCAGGCCTCCCCCTGCGCCATGCCGGCGCCCGAGACCAGCGCGAGACCGCCGATGACGATGCCGACGCCGACCCAGCGGCGCCCGGCGATCGGCTCCCGCAGCACCAGCATGGCGAGCGCCATGGTGCCGATGGTGACGACGGCGGGCTGCACGACGGCGCCGTGGGCCAGCGGCGCGAAGCGGTAGCCCCAGGTGCCGAGCAGGATGAAGGCCGGCCCCGCCAGCAGCGCCAGCACTGTCCCCCTCCCCCAGCCGATGCCGCCGAGGTCGCGCATCCCGATCCGCGGCAGCAGCGGCAGGACCAGCAGCGCGGCCGTGCCATGGCGCAGCAGCGCGAAGTCGAGGGGTGCCAACCCGCCCGTGATGCCGGCCCGGGCGAAGGCGAGGTAGCCGCCCCAGATCACCGCCGCCGCCAGGCCCCAGATCAGGCCGCGGAGCGCGGGCGTCAGCGCCAGGCCGCTGGCCTTCACGACCGTCGCGCTCATGCCGCCGCCTCCTCCGCCGGTTCCACCAGCGCCAGCACCGCATCGGGATCGACGCGGCGGCGGTAGTCGGCCTCGGCCCGGGCGAAGCGGATGCGGCCATCGCGCCCGACCAGGAAGGTGGCGGGCATGGGCAGGCGCCAGCCCGCCGGGCCGTTCACCGCCGGCAAATCATGGCCGAAGCGGCGGTAGAGGGCGATCAGCTCCTCCGGCAGCGCGAAGCTGACGCCGAAGGCCTGGCCGGCGCGATCCTCGCTGTCCGACAGCACCGGGAAGGTCAGCGCATTGCGCTCGGCGGTGGAGAGCGAGGTGTCGGGCAGCTGCGGGCTGATCGCCACCAGCGCGAGGCCCCGCGCCGCGAGGTCCGGCAGGCGCTTCTGCCAGGCGCGGAGCTGGAGGCTGCAATAGGGGCACCAGCCGCCGCGGTAGAAGACGATCACCGCCGCCCCGAAATCCCGCAGCCGCCGGGGGCGGCCGCTGGTATCGGCCAGGGTGATGTCGGGGAGCATCGCGCCCGCGGGCAGGATGCGCGCCTCCGCGCCATCACCCTCCAGCGCCGCGATCTGGTCGGCGATCAGCGCCTGCGCCGCGGCGGGGGCCTTCCGCGCCCATTCGGCGCGGAAGGCATCGAGATCAGCCTGGAGCGCGCCCATCACGCGGCCACCTTGGCGCGGCGGGAGGGGGCGACCCAGGCGGTCTTCGCCATGAAGCCGTCGAGCTTCGTGCCGACGAGGTGGTTGGCGTAGTTGCTGATGGTCTTGGCGGCGATCACCACCAGCAATTCCAGCGCCTGGGCCTCCGTGTAGCCGGCGGCGAGGAAGGCCTCGACCTCCCCCGGCGGCACGCGGCCGCGGTTCAGGACGAGGGAGGCGGTGAAGGCCCGCAGCGCCTGCTGCTTTGCATCGGGCAGCGCGCCACCTTCCCGCAGCCCCTCGATCGCCGCGGGCGCGACGCCCGCCTTGGCCGCCAGCATGGAATGGCCGGAGACGCAGTATTCGCATTCATGGATGGCGGAGACGGTGAGGAAGGCGACCTGCTGCTCGGCGGGGGTGAAGCTGCTGCGGCCGACCAGGTCGAACAGCGTGCCATAGGCCTCCAGCGCCACCGGGGCCTCGGCCAGGCCGGCGTGGAGGTTGGGGACGAAGCCCCAGCCGGCCTTGATGGCGGCGAGCGTCGGGCGGGCGGCCTCCGGCGCGGTGTCGGCGGTGTGGGTGGGGAAATGGGCCATCGGGGTCTCTCCTCTCCGGTCGGCGTCGTTGCCGGTGAGGGGAGAGTGCCGGGCGGGCGACGGAGGCGGATCGCGGCGCGACCGGCTCGGGGCCATATGGTTTCCGTATGGGCGCGGCACGACGGGCTTGGCAGGATCGCGCCCATGGACCTGCTGCTGCATTTCCGATCCTTCCTCCGCGTGGCGGAACTCGGCGGCTTCTCCGCCGCCGCGCGGGCGCTCAACACCTCCCAGCCCGCCGTGTCGCGGCAGGTGGCGGACCTCGAGGCGCGGCTCGGCGCCAGGCTGCTGCACCGATCCTCCACCGGTGTCGCACTGACGGAGGACGGGCTGGCGCTGCTGCCGCGCGCGCGGGCGGCGCTGGAGGCGGCGGAGGCCGCGATGGGCACCGTCGGGGACCGGCGGGGGGAGGTCGCGGGCCGCGTCAGGCTCGGCGCGGGCGTCGCCTTCGGGCGGCTGCAGGTGGTGCCGCGGCTGCCGGCCTTGCTGGCGCGGCATCCCGCGCTGTCCGTCGATCTCCAACTCGGCGACCGGGCGGCCGACCTGGTGGAGGAGGGGCTGGATGCGACGATCCGGATCGGCACCATCACCGACCCCGCCGTGGTGGCGCGGCGGATCGGCCTGACGCGCCGCGCCGTGGTGGCGACGCCCGGCTACCTGGCCCGCGTCGGCACGCCGGAGCGGCCGGAGGACCTGGCGCGGCACGAATGCCTGATCTTCACCGGCCTCGCGAGTGGCGAGGCCTGGCCCTTCCAGGGGCCGGAGGGCCTGGTGCTGGTGCCCGTGCAGGGCCGCTTCCGCGCGAATTCGAGCGAGGCGGTGCGCGCCGCCGTGCTGGCTGGCATGGGGCTCTACCTCGCGCCCCTATGGCTGCTGGCGGAGGAACTGCGGAACGGGACGGTGGTGGCGGTGATGCCGGGCTGGACGCCGACGCTGCTGCCCATCCAGGCGGTCTTCCCGACGCGCAGGCAGGTGCCGTCCCGCGTGCGCGCGGTGGTGGACCACCTGGCCGCCGAGTTCCGGCTGGACCCGGCACTCAGCGACCATGCCGGTCTCTGAGGAAACCGTCAGGCCGCCACGGCGGCGCGGCGCGGCGTCTCCGCGGCGTCGAACCGGCCGAGCAGGGCGCGGAGCGAGGTGAAGTCGCCGTGCTGGCGAAGCTCGCCGAGGATGCGGTCGAGGAAGAGCCAGCTGGCCTCGTCATGCACGAGGTGATGCGTCAGCAGGCCGATCGGGTCCTGCCACCGCTTCTCCCGCCGCCGTTCCCGCAGCAGGCGGACCAGGCGGAGCGTGAAGCGCCATTCGCCGCGGAAGCGGGGCTGGTTCTTCCAGCGCAGCAGGTCGAGATGGACATCGATGCGCGGCAGCGGGGAGCATTCCGGCTGGTGCCGGCAATGGCCGGACAGCGCGCCGAAGCCGGCGCGCGCGACCGCGGCGGCCAGCGCCGGCGTCAGGCGGTTCCAGGCCGGCACGAAGACGGGCAGGCGGTTCGGCAGCCCGTCCATGGCGGCGGCGGCGCGGCGGATCTCCGCCGTCAGCATACCAAGCCCGATGACGCGCGGCAGTTCGGAAGGAGGCTCCCCCGGCGCCGCGAGGTTCGCGTGGGTGATGCCGTGCTGGGCGACATCGACCTGCGGCGCCTTCGCGAGCAGGGCGGCGAGGCTCAACAGATCATCCCCCGGGATGACGGCTCCCGGAATGACGGCCAGGGTCAGCGGCGCGGCGTGGCGGTGCGACAGCATCACCATCCGGCGCAGCGCCGGCGTGTCGGCGCGCGCATCATCGTCACGCCACCAGAACAGCGGGCGCTGCTGCGCGCGGCGCCATGCAGCAAGCTCAAGCCGAAGCAGCATCCGGGACAGGGGCACGCGACACCTCGGCTGCAGAAGGGGCGGGAGGAAGGATGAGCGTCGATCCTTCCTACCGCTTCCTGCTTTCAGCCTGCTTACGCCAACCTGTCAGTCCGCGGTGCCGACGCGGGCAAGCCGCTGGTCGTCATTCGCGGAAGCGGGCGGAACGACCTTCTGGATTCGCTCGAAGGTTGCAAGCGCCTGCCCCACTACCTGGTCCATGTTGTAGTAGCGATAGGTGGCCAACCTGCCGACGAACCAGGTGTCCTGCTCCGCATCCGCCAGCGCCTCATACTTCTTGTAGAGCGCGGCGTTTTCCGGGCGCGGAATGGGATAGTACGGGTCGCCCTCAGCGCTTGGGAATTCATAGGTCACGCTGGTCTTCGGATGGGTCTGGCCCGTGATCCACTTGTATTCGGACACGCGGGTGAAGGGCGTTCCCTCCGCGGGGTGGTTCACCGTGCCGGTCGGCAGCGCCCATTCGCGGTCCAGCGTCTCGTGCCGGAACTTGAGGCTGCGATAAGGAAGCTTGCCGTAGCGGAAGCCGAAATACTCATCGACCGGCCCTGTCCAGATCACGCGGCGGAAGCTGAAGCGCTTGCGCGCTTCGGCGAAATCCATGCCGGTGCGCACCGTGATGCCGGGCTGGTCCAGCATGCGCGCGAACATCGCGGTGTAGCCATCCCGCGGCATCGCCTGGAAGCGGTCGGTGAAGTAGCGGTCGTCGGTGTTGGTGCGCGTCGGCACGCGCGCGGTGACGGACTTGTCGAGTTCGCTGGGGTCGAGTGCCCATTGCTTGCGAGTGTAGCCGCGGAAGAAGAGTTCGTAGAGCTCACGCCCCACCTTGCCGACCACGACGTCCTCGCTCGTGCGGACCTGGTCCACCTTTTCCGCGCGCGCTTCCATCCAGCCCTCGACCTCGGCTTCCGTCAGCGACAGGCCGTAGAGGGTGTTGATGGTGTCGAGGTTGATCGGGATCGGCACCTGCACGGGCTGGCCCGTGGTGGGGCTGATCACCTCCGCCAGCACACGATGTTCGTAGTTGCGCCAGGCCGTGAACTTCGACAGGTGGTTGAACACCGCCTCGCTGTTCGTGTGGAAGATGTGCGGGCCGTAGCGGTGGATCAGCAGGCCTGCCTCGTCCAGGTGGTCATAGGCATTGCCCGCGATGTGTTCGCGGCGGTCGATGACCAGCACCTTGTCGCCGCGCTGCGTGGCGAGGCGTTCCGCCAGGACCGAGCCGGCGAAGCCGGCGCCGACGATGAGCCAATCAAACATGGGCCGCCCCCGCTGCACGGATGGTCTGGAAGGCATGGCCGGCGCCGGCGCGCGCGGGTGCCTGTGGTGTCGCGGCATCACGGATCAGGCCGGCCATGCGGGCCCAGGTGATGTCCCAGGAATTGCGCGCGAGCTGCGCATCGACGCGCGCCAGCCAGGGCCCGCGGTCCCGCGCCAGCATCAGCTCCACCTTCGCGGCCATGGAGGCCGCGTCGTCGGCGATCTCGACCAGCCCGGCATCGCCGTAGTCCCGCACCACGTCGATGACGGGGGTGGAGACGACGGGCAGGCCGGCCGCCAGGAATTCCGGCGTCTTGGTCGGGCTGATGAAGCGCGTGCTCTCATTCAGCGCGAAGGGCATGAAGCCGATGTCCCAGTGCGCGAGGTGCGCGGGCAGGTCCGCATAGCCGCGGCCACCGAGCCAGTGGATGTTGGCGGCGCGGGGCAGTGCCGCTTCGTCGATCTTCACGACGGGGCCGACCATCACGAAGGACCAGCCCGGCCGCAGCGCGGCGAGCTTGGCGACGAGGTCGATGTCCATGCGTTCGTCGATCACGCCGAAGAAGCCGAGCCGCGGATGCTTCAGGCCGCGCATCGCCTCGGGCTCCGCCGGGCCCAGGCGCGCCTGGCCGAAATGGGCCGTGTCGATGGAGGAGGGGAAGCAGTGGACGCGCGGATGCCGGCCGCGCTTCGCCTCGTACAGGCTGCGGCCACCGGTGAAGACGAGGTCCGCGCGCGCGATCAGGCGGCGTTCCATCTCGATCATCGCGGGCGGCGCGCCACGGAAGGCGGAAAGCTCGTCCATGCAGTCGTAGACGGTGACGTCGGGATGCAGGTGCCCCGCGAAGGCCAGCGCCATCGGCGTGTAGAACCAGGCGATGAGGGGCCGCCCCGTGCGGGCGGCGAGCAGCTGGTCGAGAAGGATGCGCTGCGCGGCGACGGCGGCATCGGGTGCCGTGCCATGCGGCAGGATCGGCTGCGCCACGGTGACGCCGCCGGTGCGGGGCGAGAGGTCGAGGCGCGGCTCGGCGACGTCCTGGTGGAGCGGCTCCTCCAGGAAGATCACCTCATGCTCCGCCGCGGCACGCGTCATCAGGTGCTGCGGGCGCTGGAAGACGAAATCCCAGCGGAGGTGCGAGAGGCAGAGCAGCACGGGACGTGCGGTCGCGGCACAAGGCGGGGCCTCGTTCATCCTGATCTCCTTTGGTCAGGGGCGGATGGACGGGCATACGGCAGCCTGCCGCGCGGCGCTGTCGCCGCTGCCCTGGACCATCCGGACGTCCTGGATGCGCCCAGAACGCGGGATGCTGCGCTGCGGTTCCGGCGAAGATTCCTAAGACGTGAGCGGCAGCGGCGGGAACGATGCCGAGCGGTGACCGGCACGGTTCAGCACCGCTGCGCGAACGCATCGCGTGAAATCCGCGCAAGACGGGCATCCCGGCGTGGGCCGGTCGCGTTCTTCCGCCCGTCCCCGAAGCGGGCCCCGTGAGTGTGACGGGACCTGCGAAGGATGGGCCAGCCGGGCCAACCGGCGGCCCCAATCGAGAGAGAGATGGGAGAACGACATCATGGCCAGCAACAACAACCAGGGCAATTCCAACCCCGGCAACTTCGCCAACGACCGTGAGAAGGCGGCCGAGGCCGGCCGCACCGGCGGCCAGCACCAGGGCCGCGAGAACAACCCTGGCAATTTCGCCAACGACCCGGAGAAGGCGGCGCGCGCCGGCCATGTCGGCGGCACGCACCAGGGCAAGGAGAACAACCCGGGCAACTTCGCCAATGACCGGGAGAAGGCGGCCGAGGCGGGGCGCATGGGCGGGCAGAGCCAGGGCAAGGAGAACAACCCCGGCAACTTCGCCAATGACCGCGAGAAGGCGGCCGAGGCCGGTCGCATGGGCGGCCAGCACAGCCAGGGCGGCGGTGGATCGCAGGGCAATTCCGGCAACTTCGCCCAGGACCGGGAGAAGGCCTCCGAAGCCGGCCGCAAGGGCGGGCAGAACAGCGGCGGCGGCAACCGCCGCTGATCGGCGAGGCTGAATGAGAGGGGGCCGCCAGAGCGATCCGGCGGCCCCTTTTTCATGGACGGATCAGGTTGCGACCTCGACCAGCACGGGGACGTGGTCGCTGGCCTTCTCCCAGCCCCGCGCATCCTTCAGCACGCGATGGCTGCGCAGCCCGCCGGCGAGGTCCGGCGAGACCCAGACATGATCCAGACGCCTTCCGCGGTCGGAGGCGCGCCAATCGGCGGCGCGGTAGGACCACCATGTGTAGAGCTTCTGGTCCACCGGCACGAAGTGGCGGAGCGCGTCATGCCACTCGCCGGCGGCCATCATCGCGGTCAGCGCCTGCGTCTCGATGGGCGTGTGGGAGACGACGTCGAGCAGCTGCTTGTGCGACCAGACATCGTGTTCCAGCGGCGCGATGTTGAGGTCGCCCACCAGCGCGGCGCGCCTGAAGCCGCCTTCGGCCTTCCGCTTCGCGGACCAGGCGGTCGCTTCGGCCACGAAATCCAGCTTGTGCGCGAATTTCACGTTCTTCTCGCGGTCGGGGATGTCGCCGCCGGCCGGGATGTAGAAGTCATGCAGCTCGACCGGCCCGCCGGGTGCATCGAGCTCGACCGCGAGATGCCGGCAATCGCCCTTGCCGCACCAGTCGGGATCGGCGCCGTCGCGCGTCGCGAAAGGCAGCTTCGAGAGGATGGCGACGCCGTTGTAGCCCTTCATGCCGCGGATGGCGCGGTGCGTGAAACCGAGCGCGCCGGCGCCTTCATGCGGGAAGTGCTCGTCGGGGCACTTCGTCTCCTGCAGGCAGATCACGTCGGGGTCGAGCGCCGCGACGAGATCCGCCAGCAGGGGCAGGCGGAGGCGGACGGAATTGATGTTCCAGGTGACGATGCGCAGCGGCCTGGCCGCCTGGATCACCGCGGGCGCTTCCGCGCCCTTCTTCCGTCCTGCCATGTGACCTCAGACGATCTTGGTCTTCACGGTGCCGACGCCCTCGACGAAGCCCTCGAGGACATCGCCGCGGACCACGGCCGCCACACCTTCCGGCGTGCCCGTCATGATCAGGTCGCCCGGCTCCAGCCGCACCAGGCCGGAGAGGTTCGCGATCACTTCCGGCACGGACCAGATGAGCTTGGAGAGGTCGGAGGTCTGCGTGACCTTGCCGTTCACCTTCAGTTCGATCTTGCCCTTGGAGGGATCGATGCCGGCGGCCGGGACCAGCAGGCCCATCGGCGCGGACTGGTCGAAGCCCTTGCCCATGTCCCAGGGGCGGCCGGTCTTCTTCGCCTCGTTCTGGATGTCGCGGCGCGTCATGTCGAGGCCGGAGCAGTAGCCCCAGACATGCTTCAGCGCGTCCTCGATCTTGATGTCCACGCCGCCCGTGCCGATGGCGACGACCAGCTCCATCTCATGGTGCAGGGACTTGGTGACGGAGGGGTAGGGCATGTCGGCGTCGTTGATGACGACGGCGTCGGCGGGCTTGGTGAAGTAGAAGGGCGGCTCGCGCGTCGGGTCGGAGCCCATCTCGATCGCGTGCTCGGCGTAGTTGCGGCCGACGCAGAAGATGCGGCGCACCGGGAACAGGCCGCCGCCCTTGACGGGCAGGGCCGCCTGGGCGGGCGGGGGAACGACGTAGTCGGCCATGGACGATCCTTGCGAATGGGGCGTGGCAGCCCGGGAAGACCGGGCGGGACCATAGCCGCGCCGGCCCCGCGCGCAAGATCATGACGGGGCGCGGCCGATCCCGGACATGAGGGCCTGCGGCAGGGCTGCCAGGTCGATGGCCTCCAGGATCGGGTTGGCCCGCAGGTCCTGTCCCCACAGCGCCTCCAGCGCCGTGACCACGGCCGCGGTCACGGGCATCGGCACGTCGCCGGCCAAAGCGAGGTAGAAGGAGAGGCCGAAGGGCACGTCCTCCGTCACGTAGCGGGTCGCCATCGTCTTCGGGCCCAGCACGTCGGGGCGTCTTGCGGCGATGGCGGCGGCGGTTTCGGCCAGCGGCGCGGGGGGCACGCCGTTGGCGCGCTGGAGGAAGCTGGCCAGGCTGTCCAGGCGGTGGCCGAAGCGGGCGGCGAGCGCATCCCGCTCCGCGCCCATCGCCTCCATCATCCGGCAGGCGGCCGGCGTCATCATGGCGTATTGGGACCAGGCCTCGGCCCGTTCCATGCGCGTCACGTTGGTCAGCGCCATGACGGCGTGGGCGATGGGGTTCAGGTTCAGCAGGCTGGCATGCAGGGCGTCGGGCGAGGGCGGGCAGGCATGGCGGAAGAGGTCATGCGCGAGCGCCGCCATGGTCGGGCCGGCGGCGGCGGGGATGGCCGCGACCTCCACCGCGCTGCGCAGCATCGCGACCTTCACCCGATCCGGCCCCAGGCGCCGCGCGCCGCCGGGCGTGGTGGCCATGGCGCCGATGGGCGCGCGGGCCGGGTCCGCGCCGCGGGCGGCCAGCATCGCGTCGAGCGCCAGCGGCGCCAGGCTCGCGGCAGGGGCGATCAGCAGGGGCAGGCGGGCGGGCAGCGCGGCGGCGATACGGGGCAGGACGGTGGCGAAGGCGTAGGCGGGGACGGCCAGGAAGGCGGCGTCGGCGCCGTCAAAGGCCTTCGCCAAGCTGGTGGTGGTGGGCAGGGCGAACGCGCCCTCGATCAGGCCCTCGGCGTGGAGCGTGCCGTCGATGCCCGTGATCCCGGCGCCCGAGGGCGACCAGAGGATCGCGCTGTGCCCGCGCGACAGGGCGAGCACGGCAGCGGCAGGCCCGATGGCCCCCGCACCCAGGACGGCGAGGTGCATTCGAAAAGATCCTTCAGGCGAGGCGGAGGCAGAAGGCGCCGCCGGTGATGGCGACGGCGCCAGCGAGGCGGGAGAGGCCCGGCCTTTCGCCCAGCAGCAGCGCGGCCAGCGCCACGCCGAACAGGATGGAGGATTCGCGCAGCGCCGCCACGCTGGCAATCGGGGCCTGCGTCATGGCCCAGAGCGCCAGCGCGTAGGAGCCGAGCGTCGCCACCCCTGCCCCGAGCCCGATCGCCCAGCGCCGCCGGAGATGGCCCGCCAGCGCCGCCGGCCGCCGCCAGGCGACCAGACCCACGAAGAAGACCGCCGTCAGCAGGAAGACCCAGAGGGTGTAGGCAACGGCATGGCCGGAGGCCCGCGCGCCGGTGCCGTCCACCAGCGTGTAGACCGCGATGACCAGCGCATTGGCGAGTGCGAAGCCGATGGTGGCCCGGTCCGGCGTCGCGCCCTTCTTCCAGGCCATGGCGAGCACGCCGCCGCAGATCAGCACGACGCCCGCCCAGCCGGCGAGGCCCAGCGCCTCACCCAGCACGGACCCGCTGAGCAGCGCCACCAGCAGCGGCGCGGTGCCGCGCATCAGCGGGTAGGCCAGGCTCATCTCCCCGCTGCCATAGGCGGCGGCGACCAGCCAGAAATAGACGAGGTGGATGACGCCGGAGGCGATGACGAAGGGCCAGGCCCCGGCGGCGGGCAGCGGCAGGAAGGGCAGCGCGACGGCGGCGAGCGTGGCGGAGCCCAGCACCACCAGCGCCGTGTCCAGCAGCTTGTCCCCGCCCGACTTCACCAGCGCGTTCCAGGCGGCGTGCAGGGCGGCGCCCAGCAGGACCAGCAGCATCACGGAAGTCGACAAGCCCGGTCCTTCGCGCCGTCAGCGAAGTGTCATGAAAGCGCGGGGGTGGCGGGCCGTCTACCGGCCGGCGGCGCGGCGGAGGCGCGGTTTCTCGGACGGCGCCTCCCGGTCCAGCAGCGCGTGCATGGCGGCGACGGTCTGCGGGCTGAGGCGGTGGATGGTGTCGGATAGGCGGTTGGCCAGCGCCGTCGCCTCCGGCGAGAGACCGCCTGTTTCGAGTGTGACCTTGGGGTGGGAGAGACGGGCGAGCTCCGACAGCTCCTCCGCCTCGTCCCAGATCAGGCCGAAGAACTCGTTCACCTGGTGGACCAGGCCGGCGGAGGGGCGGCCGCGATGGCCGTGTTCCAGCGCGGAGAGATAGGCGGAGGAGACCTGCAGCGCGGCGGCCATGTCCTTCAGCGTGACGCGGCGGGCGCGGCGGAGGGCGCGGAGGCGGGCGCCGAAGGGGGTCACCTTTTTTGTGCCCTCAGACGTCGTGCCGGAGGCACGCCTACGGCGTGACGCGCGCGGCCTCCGGCCGCTTGCCTTCGCGCCGTGCACTCGAGGCGCTGGTGACACGGTCGGGTTGGGCGCGGGCCGCATTCGCGGCCTCGGCCCGCCGAGCGGGCCGCCTTTCGCTCGGTCTGCCTCACCACCCCTTCGCCCGATGCACCCGCCGCAGCAGCAGGTTCACCGCCCCGGCGTTGGTGGGATGCGGATGCGCTGCACCCAGCACCAGCGGGCGCAAATCCGGCGCGTTCAGCCAGTGCGGCAGTTCCCGCCGCAGGATGCCGCCCTCGGGCTGCGGGCCCTTGCCGGTCACGACCGTCACGGTGCGGATGCCATCCGCCGCCGCGTCATGGATGAAGGCGCGGAGCGCCGCATGGGCCTCCTGCACCCGCCGCCCATGCAGGTCGAGCGTCCGTTCGGCGCGCAGGTCGCCGCGGCGCAGCGCCGTCCAGCGCTTGCGGTCGAGCCCGCCAGGCGCCTCCCCCACGCGGATTTCGGGGATGGGCGGGCGGCCGGCGGGCTTTGTGGGCGCCGGCTTCGCCAGGATGGGTTCCGCCGGCGGCACCGGGGGCGGGGGCGGCGCTTCCGGCGCGGCGGGGCGCTGGCGGCCGAAAAGGGGCGTGATCTCGGCCGTGTAGGCATGCCACAGCGCGAGGTCGGTGCCGCTCAACCCCTTCGGTCGCAGGCGTCGCATGGGGGGCGGTCAGTCCCCCGGCGCGGCGGGCTGGCCGGGCTGGACGGGGGCCTCCGCCCGCGCCTCCGCCGTCGTCGCCATGCGGGGGGCGGCCTCGTCCTCCACCAGCAGGACGTGCAGGCGGCGGGGGCCATGGGCGCCGAGTTCCAGCGTCTGCTCGATATCCGCGCTGCGGGACGGGCCGGTGACGAACATCAGGTTGCGCGGCATGAAGCCGCCCGTCGTCGCATCCTGCCGTTCCGCCCGCAGCCGGTCCCAGGCTTCCTCATAGGCGCCCACGATGGCGGAGGCGCGGAGCACGACGATCTCCGTCTCCGGCAGCAGGTTCAGCGTGGCGGGGCGGACGGGGTCGGAGGGGAAGAGGATCGTGCCCGTCTCCGCCACCCCGGCCCAGCCATGCTGGAGGGAGACGACATCGCCATCCCGCGCGCGGCGCGCCTCCCGCTCGATCATCGGGCGGGCTGACCAGTCGATGGCGGCGAGTTCGGGATGCGGCGCCACCACCAGCCGGGCGGGCAGGTTCTGGGCGGCGAGGAAATCCGCGACGGCGGCGGGGATCGCGGCCAGGTCCGGCACGCGCTCCACCGTGCCGAACTCCTTCTCCACATTGCGGATGAAGAGGGCGATCTGGTCCGGCCGCGGCAGGCGGGACCGTGCGGGGATCAGGTGGCGCGGATGGGCGGCGATCCGCCCTTCCAGCATGGCGCGCTGGTCGGCGGGCAGCGGCCCGCGCTTCAGGCCACGGCGGATCGCGCCGAGGATGGCGTCCTTGCTCATTCGCCCCGATCCTGGTCAGCGTCCTGCTGCGCGATGGCCTGCTCGGCCTCGAAGGCCTCCTGCACCGCCTGTTCCAGCACGGCGAGCGAGCGCTCGATCCGGTCGAGGTCGTTGTTCAGCCGCGCCGCGGGGCTGTCGGCATCGATGGCGGCGTAGATCTCCGCCAGCGTGCCGGTCGGGCGAGGCGCCACGCGGGCGGGCTGGTTCTGGGGGAAGCGCTGGCCATAGACGCGCTCGGCTTCATGGTCGCTCATCGGCGGGCACCCTTCTGCTGGGCCTGGTAGCGGGCCATGAAGGTGCCGCCGGGCTCCGGCGCCGGCAGGTCACGCCCCTCGGTCCATCCACCGGCGAAGGGCAGCCAGCGGAAGGCCCCCTTGCCGCGGCTCAGCGCGGAGAGCGCGCGGATGCCGAGGCGGGTTGCCAGGCGATAGGCGGAAGGCCGGCGCGCGAACCAGGCCCAGAGCGCCAGGTTCGACCGGATGCCCTGGGGGGAGAGGTGGCGTTCGAACTCCCTCTCGCGCCAATGGCGCATCAGCTTGGGCAGCGGGATCTTCACCGGGCAGACGCTTTCGCATTTGCCGCAGAAGGTGCTGGCATTCGGCAGGTGGCCGGCCTTGTCCACGCCGACCAGCGTCGGCGTCAGCACGCTGCCCATGGGCCCCGGATAGACCCAGCCATAGGCATGCCCGCCCACCGCGCCATAGACGGGGCAGTGGTTCATGCAGGCGGCGCAGCGGATGCAGCGCAGCATCTCCTGGAAGTCGGTCCCCATCATGTTGGACCGGCCATTGTCGATGAGCACCACGTGATACTCCTCCGGCCCATCCAGGTCGGCGGGCCGGCGCGCGCCGGTGGAGAAGGTGGTGTAGACGGAGAAATCCTGGCCGGTGGCGGAGCGCGCGAGCAGCCGCAGCAGGCTGGTGCAATCCTCCAGCGTCGGCACGACCTTCTCGATGCTGGCGAGCACGATGTGAACCCGCGGCAGCGTCTGCGTCAGGTCGCCATTGCCCTCGTTCGTGACGATCACGCTGCTGCCGGTCTCCGCGATCAGGAAGTTGGCGCCGGTGATGCCGACATCGGCGGCGAGGAATTTCTGCCGCAGCCGCGTGCGGGCCTCCGCCAGGATGTCGCGGCGTTCGTTGAAGACACGGTCCTTGGGAAGGTCGGTGTGGGACAGACGGAACTGCGCTTCCCAATCCTCCCGGTTCAGATGGAAGGCGGGGGCGATGATGTGGCTGGGGTGTTCGTGGCGGAGCTGGATGATGTACTCGCCGAGGTCCGTCTCGACCGGCTGGATGCCATGGGCCTCCAGGTGGTCGTTGACGCCGATCTCCTCGGAGATCATCGACTTGCCCTTGGTGACCGTCTTCGCCCCCGCCTTGCGGCAGATGTCGAGCACGGCGGCGCGGGCATCCGCCGCGGTGGAGCACCAATGCACCTGGCCGCCGGCCTTCTCGACGTTCGAAGCATAGGTCTCGAGGTAGAAGTCGAGGTTGGCCAGCGTGTGGTTCTTGATGTCGCGTCCGGTGTTCCGCAGCGTCTCGAACTCCGGCAGGGCGGCGACGGCGGCGGCACGGCGCTGCAGGAAGGCGCCCTTGGCCTTGCCGAGCGCCTTCTGCAGGCCGGGATCGTCGAGCGCCGCGGCGGCGTTGCGCTTGAAGGCGGGGGAGGTGACCTGGACCATCAGCGTGACTCCCCGATCGGCGCGACATCGCCCGTGACGCCCGCCAGCACTTCCGCCACGTGCCGGACCTTCACGTTGGACCCCTCCCGCTTCAGCTTCCCCGCCATGTTCAGCAGGCAGCCGAGGTCGCCGGCGAGCAGCGTATCCGCCCCCGTGGCCGCCACGTCCTTCGTCTTGTCGCCGACCATGCGGTTGGAGATGTCGGGGTACTTCACGCAGAAGGTGCCGCCGAAGCCGCAGCAGATCTCGGGTTCCGCCATCTCCCGCACCGCGAGCCCGTCCACGCTGGCCAGCAGCGCGCGGGGCTGGGCCTTCACGCCGAGTTCGCGGAGGCCGGAGCAGCTGTCGTGGTAGGTCGCGATGCCGTCGTAGCGGGCGGTGACGGATTTCAGGCCTAGGACATCGAACAGGAACGATGTCAGCTCATGCGTCTTGGCGCCCAGCGCCTCCGCCTTCCCCCGGTAGTGCGGATCATCAGCGAAAAGGGCGGGGTAGTGGTGCGCGATCTGCCCGGCGCAGGAGCCCGACGGCGCAACGGTGTAGTCATAGGGGTAGAAGGCATCGACCACGGCGCGGGCCAGGTCGGTGGCGGTGGCGCGGTCCCCGCTGTTGTAGGCGGGCTGGCCGCAGCAGGTCTGGGTGTCCGGCACCACCACCTCGCAGCCCGCCTCCTCCAGCAGCTTCAGCGCGGCGAAGCCGACGGAAGGCCGGTACAGGTCCACCAGGCAGGTGACGAAGAGCGCGACGCGGGGGCGGGGCGGGGTCATGCCTGCCAATGTAGGGCAAGCCCCGCCGGGGTGGGAGGGTCAGCCTTCGGCGGGCGCCGCTTCCGCGAAGGGCGGCTTCAGCCAGAGGGGATCGCCCTTGGCGAGCCGCTTGGTGACGAAGGCGGCATGGGTGGCGATCTCGGCCTCGCTCGGCTGGATCAGCACCGGGGTGCGGGCGACCGGGGCCTCGATCACCACGCCGGGCAGCACGGGCTTGGTGGTCACGGCCGCCAGCTCGAAGCCCGGCTGCTTGCCGCCCATCAGCTCCAGATAGACTTCCGCCAGCAGCTTCACGTCCAGCAGCGCGTTGTGGCTGGTGCGCATGGAGTTATCGACGCCGAGGCGCCGGCACAGCGCGTCCAGGCTGTTGGGCAGGCCGGGGTAGCGGCGCTTGGCGATCTCCAGGCTATCCACCATCCGCGCGCGGTCCAGCTTCTTGTGGCCGGCGCGGACCAGTTCCGCGTCGAGGAAGCCGAAGTCGAAGCGGGCGTTGTGGGCGATGACCTCGCTGTCGCCGAGGAAGTCGAGCATGGGCTGCGCGATGTCGCGGAACAGCGGCTTGCCGCGCAGCATCTCCGCCGTGAAGCCGTGGACGCGCGTCGCCTCCTCCGGGATGTCGCGCTCCGGATCGATCAGGACGTGGAAGGTCTGTCCCGTCGGCATGAAATTGTAGATCTCGATCGCCGCGACCTCGATGACGCGGTCGCCGGTGGCGGGGTCGAGGCCGGTGGTCTCGGTGTCGAGCACGATCTGGCGCATGGGGGCTTCCGGGGACGGGTCAGCGCAGGGCGCGGACGATGGACCTGATCTGGCGCTGTGCCGCATGCTTCGAAAGCCCCGTGCGCACCACGTGATCGGCGCGGCGGCGCTTCTCGGCATCGGGCATCTGGCGGGCGAGGATGGCGGCGAGGCGCTCCGGCGTCATGCCGCCGCGGCCCAGCACGCGGGCGCGCTGCACGGAAGCGGGGGCGGAGACGACGATGACCTCATCGACCCGCCCCTCCCCCTTCGTCTCGAACAGCAGGGGCACGTCGAGCACCGCGATCCGGTCGCCCCGCCGGCGGGCGGCGGCGAGGAAGGCGCGCTCCGCCTGGCGGACCAGGGGATGGACGATGCGTTCCAGCACGCGCAGCGCGGCTGGGTCGCCGAGGACGCGGGCGCGCAGCGCCTCCCGCTCCACGCGGCCGTCACGGGTGGTGCCGGGGAAGGCGGCCTCGATCGGGCGGACGGCGGCGCCGCCCTTCGCCTGCAGGCGATGCACGGCGGCATCGGCATCGAAGACCGGCACGCGCAGGCGGCGGAAGGCGCGGGCGGCGGTGGACTTGCCCATGCCGATGCTGCCCGTCAGGCCGAGGATTTTCATCGGCGCGGGATGTCATGCGCGACGTAGTCCCGCAATTCCTGGTTCACCTGCGGCTCCACGCCGAACCACTCACGGAAGCCGGGCCGGGCCTGGTGCAGCAGCATGCCGAGGCCATCCACGCCGCGCAGCCCCCGCGCCCGGGCGGCGGCCAGCAGGGGCGTTTCCAGCGGCACATAGACCATGTCGGCGACCACGGCGGTGTCCGGCAGGGCCGAGAGGTCGATCTCCAGCGGCGGCTCGCCCTGCATGCCGAGGCTGGTGCCGTTCACCAGCAGCGCGGCCGCCGCCAGCGGTGCCGTGGTTGCGACCTCCACCGGCCCGCCGAGGTCCCGCGCCAGCGCCTCCGCCCGCGCGGGCGTGCGGTTGACCAGGACCAGCCGGGGGCAGCCGGCATCGAGCAGCGCGGCCGCGACGGCCCGCACCGCGCCGCCGGCGCCGAGGATCACGGCCGGGCCGTCAGTGGCCGCCCATCCCGGCGCCTGTTCGCGGATGGATTCGAGAAACCCGAAGCCATCGGTGCTGGTGCCGTGGATGCGGCCATCGGCATCGAAGACCAGCGTGTTCACCGACCCCGCGCGCTTCGCCACCTGATCCACCACGTCGCACAGCGCATAGGCCGCTTCCTTGTGGGGGATGGTGACGTTGGCGCCGGCGAAGCCGAGGTCGGCGAGCGCGCGCACCGCCGCCTCGAACCGCTCCGGCCGCACGGGCAGGGGCAGGTAGGCGCCATCGATGCCGTGCTTCGCCAGCCACGAGCCATGCAGGCGGGGGGACCGGGAATGGGCGACGGGCCAGCCCAGCACGCCCGCCTTGCGGGCCTTACCAGACAGGGCGGGATGGGGAGGCGTTTCCATGGCGGGGAAGTGAAGCACCGGGCGGGGCGGGGTCAATGGGCCCCCGCCCGGCTTGCCGGGTGCACGATCCGGGCGGAGCATGACCCCCCAACCGGAGGAAGCCGCATGATTTGGTCCATCAAGGGCCCCCGCATCACGGGCATCCGCACCTTCCTGATGCAGGCCGGGCCGCTCGGCGCTTCCGGCTGGGCGGCGGATGTGCGGGCTTCCATCACCAGCGGCAGCCGGAACTGGCTGTTCGTGAAGGTGGAGACGGAGGACGGCATCACGGGCATCGGGGAGGGCAGCGGCTGGCCCCGCGTGGTGGAGGCGGCGGTGCGGGACCTCGCCTCCGTCGTCATCGGGCAGGACGCCTTCGCGACGGAACTGCTCACCCAGCGCATGAATGTCGCGATGATGGGCCATGGCATGACGGGGGTGGTCGGGCAGGGCGCGATCGGCGCCATCGACATGGCGCTGTGGGACATCAAGGGAAAGGCGCTCGGCGTGCCGGTGTGGCAGCTGCTGGGCGGGCGGCTGCGTGACCGCATCCGCGCCTATGCCCATGCCAGCACGCCCGACCAGGCCCGCGCCGCCGTCGCCAGGGGATTCCGGGCGCTGAAGACCGGGGGCGTGAAGAACCCCGTGGAGAAGGCGAGCGCGATCCGCGATGCGGTCGGCGACGACGTCGACATCATGATCGACGCGCATGGCCCGCCCTGGCTGACGGCGCCGGACGCCATCGGCCTTTGCCACGCGTTGGCACCGCTCTCGCCGTTGTTCGTGGAGGAACCGCTGGCACCGGAAGACATGGAAGGATACCGGCGGCTGCGTGCATCCACCGACGTGCCGCTGGCACTCGGCGAACGGCATGCGGGGTTCCACGGCATCGCGCCCCTGCTGCATGAGGGGCTGGCCGATGTGGTGCAGCCCGATGCGGGCCGCTGCGGCGGCATCACGGGGCTGCGCAAGATCGCGGTGCATGCGGAAAGCCGCTTCGCGACGGTGGCGCCGCATGCGGGGTCGCTCGGCCCCGTCGCGGAATACGCGGCGCTGCATGTGCTGGCCGCCATCCCCAACGCGCTGATCCTGGAGAAGATGGACCCGGATTGGGAAGGCCGCGCGCGCTGCGTGACGGCGACGCCGGAACTGCGCGACGGCCACCTGATGGTGCCGGAGGGCCCGGGCCTTGGCATCGACATCGACGAGGACTTCGTCGCGCTGCATCCGAGTGTCCGCAACGTCGGCCTGCCCGCCGGCGGCTGGCCGGAGGGGACGGAGGAGGCGACGCTCTACGCCCAGCCGCGGCATCCCCGCGCGCCGGCCTTCCGGCGGCATCGCTGATCGCTTGACCGTTCCGCCCCGCAAGGCGGAGGCTTCCCGCGGACCCGCCGCCACAGGCGGGCCGTCGGAGGAAATGTCATGCGACCCATGCTTCGCCTGGTCGTCACGGCCGGGATGTTGGCCGGCCTTGCCGTGCCGGTGACCGCCGCCGAACTGCCCCGTGCCACGCGGGCGGAGGAAGTCGGGCTTTCCAGCGAACGCCTCTCCCGCCTCGGCGAATGGCTGGAAGGGGAGGTGCGGCGTGGTTTCATCCCGGGCGCCGTCATCGTCATCGGCCGCAAGGGCCGCATCGCGCAGGAGGTGACGGCCGGCTTCCGGGACCGGGAGGCGCAGGCGCCGATGCGCGCCGACAGCATCTTCCGCATCGCCTCCATGACCAAGCCGATCGTGTCGCTGGCGGTGATGATGCTGGCGGAGGAGGGGCGGCTTTCCATCGCCTACCCCATCGGCACCTACCTGCCGGAGTGGCGGGAGACGCCGCAGGTCGCGGAGGTGCGGGACGGGCAGATGACGCTGGTGCCCGCGCGGCGCGCCATCACCGTGCAGGACCTGCTGCGCCATACCTCGGGCCTGGCCGATTCATCGCCGGGCGACCATCCCGTGCTGGCGGCCTATCGCGCTTCCGGCGCGCGGGAGCGCGGCATTTCCATGGAGGAGATGAGCCGGCGCGTGGCGGCGCTGCCGCTGATGCACCAGCCCGGCACGACCTGGGAGTATTCCTGGTCCACCGACATCCTGGGGCGCCTGGTGGAGGTCGTCAGCGGCCAGGACCTCGACAGCTTCGTGCGCAGCCGCATCACCGGGCCGCTCGGCATGGTGGATACGGGCTTCGTGGCGCCGGAGGGTTCGGCGGAGAGGCTGGCGCAGCCGCAGGTCGAACCGGGCGCGGCGCAGCGGCCTTCCATGCCGAACCCGCTCACGCGGCCGGGCTGGTTCTCCGGCGCCGGCGGCATGGTTTCCACCGCGCAGGACTATGCGCGCTTCTCCCAGTTCCTGCTGAACAAGGGGGAACTGGATGGCACGCGGCTGGTCAGCCGGACAACGATCGACCTGATGATGTCGGACCATCTGCCGCCGGGCACGCAGACGCGGCGCGTGGTGGAGGGGCGCTTCGGGCCGCTGGCGCCGACGCCGGAGATGGGCCAGGGCTTTGGCCTCGGCTTCGCCGTGCGCAACACGGTCGGCCACAATCCGCTGCCGGGCAGCCCGGGCGATGCGTATTGGGGTGGCGCCTACGGGACCTATTTCTGGGTCGATCCGAAGGAGGAGATGTTCGTGGTCCTGATGATGCAGAGTCCGACCGCGCGGCTGCCCTTCCGCTTCCAGCTGCGGGCCCTGGCCTACCAGGCGCTGAACTGAACAGGCCGACAGGGCGGGAACCCGCGCCTCTGTCGCGGCTTACGTCGCGGCAGAGGCAGGAGCGCCCCCATGGGTTTCATCTGGACCATCATCATCGGGCTGATCGCAGGCGCGATCGCCAAGTTTGTCATGCCGGGGCGTGACCCTGGCGGCATCATCGTCACCATCCTGCTCGGCATTGTCGGCGCGCTGGTGGCGACCTGGCTCGGGCAGGCGATCGGTTGGTACCGTGCCGGCGAAGGCGCGGGCCTGATCGGTGCCGTCGTCGGCGCGATCATCGTACTGGTCGTCTATCGCATGGTGACGGGCCGCAGCAGCAACACCGTCACCCGCGGCTGACGACAGTCCAGGGGCGTCTCGCCCCTGGTGGATGGGGTATGGGGAAGGCAAGGCCTTCCCCATGCACCTCAGAGGTTGGTGACGCCCGCCCGCTTCACCGCATCCGCCCAGAAGGCGATGTTCTCTTCCACGAAGCGCGTGGTGGCCGCCGGATCCATGATCTGCGGCTCGAACCCGATCTCCCTGAACTTCGCGACGAGTTCCGGCTGGGACAGCGCTTCCGCCATGGCGCGGCTGAGCCGTGCCGTCGCTTCCGCCGGCATGCCCGCGGGCCCGGCGATGCCGAACCAGTTCTCCACGATCACGCGCGGCAGGCCGGATTCCACGAAGGTGGGGACATCCGGCATGGTCGGCAGGCGCGTGCGGGCGGAGATGGCAAGCGCGCGCAGCGACCCCGCGCGGATATGTGGCGCGGCGCTGGGCAGGCTGTCGCACATGGCCGGCACCTCATTCGCCAGCACGGCCTGCAGCGCGGGGCCGGCACCGCGATAGGGGACGTGGACGATATCGACGCCCGCTTCCAGCTTGATGAGTTCGCCCATCAGGTGGTTGGAGGATCCGTTGCCGCTGGTCGCGTAGTTCACCTGGCCCGGCCGGCGCTTCGCTTCCGCGATGAAGCCCGCCAGGTCCCGCGCCGTGAAACTGGGATGCACGACCAGCACGGAATGGAACAGGCCGAGCATGCCGACATGGGTGAAATCGCGCAGCGCGTCGTAGCCGGGGTTGGCGACGACGGCGGGCACGATGCCATGCGATCCGACGCCGGAGACGACCAGCGAATAGCCATCCGCCGCCATCCGCGCCACGGCCTGGGAGCCGACGCCGCCGGAGGCGCCGCCGCGGTTCTCCACCACCACCGACTGCCCCAGCACGGATTGCAGCCGTTCCGCCGCCAGGCGCCCGACGACATCGGTGGAGCCACCGGGCGGAAAGGGCACGACCAGGCGGATGGTGCGGTTCGGGTAGGCGCCCTGCGCCATGGCGAGGCCGGGTGCGGCGAGAGTGGCGGCGAGGGCCGCGCGGCGGGTGATGGGCATGCGGTTCTCTCCGGGAGTGTCAGCGGCGACGCAGGATCTGTTCCTTGACGAACTGGTCGCCATGGATGGCGGTGACGTCGATCTCATCCGCGAGGTAGACGATGCGGCCTTCCAGCGTCTCCGGCAGTTTCGCCGCCGAGGGGCTGTGGGTGGCGATGATGTGCAGCACGGGCAGCGGCACGCCGTGATGGGCGGCGAGGCGAGCAGCCTCGAACGCATGGGGCATGGCGCGGCCGATCGCCGTCTTCTCCACGCCGCCGCCTGCTTTCGGCTGGTACTCCACCAGCTTCGACGCATCCTGCAGCAGGCAGGCGGCGATCAGCACGTCGCGGTCGATCCGCGAGCCGTGGAAGCGCTGCAGCACATCGGCGATGGACAGCGCGAGGGCGGTGACGCTGCGGGTGTGGGGGACGTTGGGATAGGCGATCTCGCCGGATGTCGGCACCGATGCCAGATCGTCAAAGGATGATTGCGCCCAGAGGTCGCGCCACACCGCGCGCACCTTCTCCGCTAGCGAGGCATCGCTGATCTGCGCGACCTCCGGGAAATGGGCATCGAGGTCGAGCGGCGGGCGCGGCGTGGTCGTCATGCGCGAAGGCTAGGCGCGGTTCGCGCGCATGGACAAGATGCGCGCGTGCAGAAGGACCATCGCCCCATGAAGAAGACCACGCGCATGCGCCAGTTGCTGGCGGGGGAGGAGGTGGTGGTCTCCCCGGGCGTCTATGACGGCTACTCGCTCCGCCTCGCGCAGCGCGCGGGGTTCCACACGGCCAGCACGAGTGGCGCGGGCATCGCGAATGCCAGGCTTGGCGTGCAGGACACGGGGATGATGTCGCTGCACGAGAATGTCGATGCCTGCCGCGCCATGGCGGCATCGGTCGATATTCCGCTGATGGCCGATGCCGATACGGGCTACGGCAATGCCGTGACGGTCTTCGGCGTGGTGCGGCTATTCGAGGATGCGGGCGTCGTCGGCATCAACATCGAGGACCAGGAATTCCCCAAGCGCTGCGGCCACATGAAGGGGAAGGAACTGATCCACCCGCGGGAGATGGCGAAGAAGATCGAGGCCGCGGTGAAGGGCCGCCGCGACCCCGACTTCATCATCAACGCCCGCACCGACGGCATCGCGGTGGAGGGGATCGAGGGCGCGATCGAGCGCGCGAGGATCTACGCCGCCGCCGGCGCCGACATGATCTTCCCGGACACGGTGCGCGGCGAGGATGACATCAAGCGCCTGGTCGATGCCGTCGGCATCCCCATCAGCATCAATATTGGCTTCGGCATCCGCAGCCGCCCGACCACGCCGCTGATCCCGGTGAAGCGGCTGAAGGCGCTCGGCGTGAAGCGCGTCAGCGTGCCGCGCATGCTGCCGGCGGCGGCGCTGCGCGCGATGGAGAATGCGCTGGCGCTGCTGCGCCACTCGCTGGAGACGGGGGAGGTGGTGGATCGCCCCGACCTTCTCTTCTCCATCGACGATATCAAGCGCCTGATGGACTACGAGACGCTGGAGCGGCTGGAGGAGCTGCTGCTGCCGGAACAGCTCTTCCGCAAGTACCAGGCGGAGCGGGCGCGGATCTGATCAGCCCGCGCGGTAGGCGAGGATGGCGGCGGCCAGGTCCTCGCCCGCCCAGCCGACGGATTTGAACAGCGTCACCTCCTCCGCGCTGGTGCGGCCGGGATGGGTGCCGCGCGTGAGCGCCGCAAGGTCGGCGACGACCGCGGCCTCGGTGATCGCGCCCTCCGCGATGGCCTGCACCACGTCGCCGGCCTCTGCCAGCACGCCGGCGCGCGTGTCCGCCACCACCGTCGCGCGGGCCAGCAGCGCGCCGTCGCTCTCCCGCATCGTCGGGCGGAAGGCGCCGACCAGGTCCACGTGGGTGCCGGGGGAGACCTCCGCGCCGCGGACCAGGGGGGCGTCGGACAGGGTGGCGGCGGAGACGATGTCGAAGCCCGTGGGGTCCGGGCTGGCGGCGGCGCGGGCGGGCAGGCCGTGATCGGCCAGGCGGCGGGCCAGGGCGGCGGCCTGGTCGGGCTTGCGGGCCCAGATCGCCACCTCCTCGATCGGGAAGCGGTCGCACCAAGCCTCCGCCAGCGTGGTGGCGACGCGGCCGGCGCCCAGCACCAGCAGGCGCCGGCTGTCGGGCCGCGCGAGGTAGCGCCCGGCGAGCGTGCTGGCGGCGGCGGTGCGGCGGTCCGTCAACTCCCCGCCATCCAGCATGGCCAGCGGCTGGCCGGTGGTGCCATCCGACAGCAGGTAGACGGCCTGGACGGCGGGCAGGCCGCGGGCGCCATTGCCGGGCAGGACATGGACGATCTTCACGCCGGTGAATCCCTGGGCCTCCGCCGGGCCGGTCCAGGCGGGCATGAGGAGGAGCATGCCCTCCGGCTGGCCATCGGCCTGGGGCAGGGGGTGGCGGTGGCGCAGGGGCGCGGTGCAGCCCTGGCGGAACATCGCCTCCAGCGCCTGTTCCAGCGCGCCCCAGGGGAGTGCGGCGCGAAGCTGTTCCGCGGTGACGATGCGCATCGAGGAAGACCTTCTGCGGGACAGCGCTGCTGTCGGCTGCGGGACAGCCCTGCTGTCGCATTCCCGGTGCCGGGCGCCAAGCCCACCCACCGCGGGCCCGGCGAAGCCCCTGTTTGACAGAGGCTTGCGGCATGCGTAGGGGCGTGGATGGGGGGCACGCCGCGAGATGCGCGTTGATCCGGACAGGCGGCTGGCGCAGCATCCACGGGATGGCATGCCGGGCGGGCCTGCCGGGCCGATGGCGCGGCGCTGTGGCACCACGGGGATGAAACGGCCCGATGTCCGCAAGGACCGGGCCCATGAGGGAGATGACGGTATGAAGGCGCTTCGCCTTTCTGTGACGCGTGCCCTGGGCGGCGCCGCCCTGGCGGCATCGCTGGCGGCCCCGCTGGCCGCGCAGCAGCCCGCCGCGCCGGCCGCCGGTGGTGCTGCGACGCTCGACGCGATCCGCGCCCGCGGCACGCTGATCTGCGGCGTGAACACCGGCCTGGCCGGCTTCGCCCAGCCGGACAGCCAGGGCGTCTGGCGCGGCTTCGACGTGGACTACTGCCGCGCCGTCGCCGCCGCGCTGTGGAACGACCCGAGCAAGGTCCGCTACGTGCCGACCACGGCGCAGAACCGCTTCACGGCGCTGCAGTCCGGCGAAGTGGACATGCTGGCCCGCAACACGACCTGGACGCTGTCCCGCGACACCTCGCTGGGCTTCGACTTCACCGGCATCAACTTCTATGACGGCCAGGGCTTCATGGTGAAGGCCTCCGCCGGCGTGCGGACGGCGCGGGACCTGAACGGCGCCACTATCTGCGTGCAGCCCGGCACCACCACCGAACAGAACCTGACCGACTGGGCGCGCGCCAACCGCATCCAGTTCACCCCCGTGGTGATCGAGCAGCTGAACGACGTCGTCGGCGCCTATGTCTCCGGCCGCTGCGACGCCTATACGACGGACGTCTCCGGCCTCGCCTCCACCCGGTCGGCCCAGCCGCGGCCGCAGGAACACCTGATCCTGCCGGACGTCATCAGCAAGGAACCGCTGGGCCCGGCCGTGCGCCATGGCGACCAGCGCTTCGCGGATTTGGTGCGCTGGATCCATTTCGGCCTGATCGGTGCCGAGGAATTGGGCATCACGGCCGCCAACGTGGCGCAGGCCGCGACGGGCGACCAGCGGCCGGAAGTCCAGCGCATGCTGGGCCGCACGGGTGACCTCGGCCGGATGCTGACGGTGGACAATGCCTGGCTGGTCAACGTGATCCGCCATGTCGGCAACTACCAGGAGATCTTCGACCGCAACCTGGCGCCGATCGGCCTGCAGCGTGGCCCGAACGCGCTGTGGACCAATGGCGGCCTGCAGTACTCGCCGCCCTTCCGGTGAGGTGAGGCAGGGGCCGCGGGCATCGGCGCCCGCGGCCCCGCTCTTGCATGACCCCTGGCGCGTCGCGGTCCCGCAGGCCGCGCCGCCCCTGCGATACCCGTTCCGCCTTCGCCGTGCCTGACCGCCTGAAGCGGGGCCAACCCCGCCGGGCCAATCCACCAGGGAAGCCTCATGTCCTCATCCACCGCCGATCCGCGCCTGGCCTCGGCCGGCCCGCCGCGCCGCCCGATCCGTCTGTCCTGGTCGGATGAGCGCCTGCGCGCCATCGTCTGGCAGATCCTCGTCGTGGGCATCGTCGGCGCCATCGTCTGGTGGCTGTGGTCCAACACCGTGCACAACCTGGAAGTCCGCCGCATCGCGACGGGTTTCGGCTTCCTGCAGCGGGAGGCGGGGCTGCCGATCGGCGAATCGCTGATCGAGTACGAGCCGACGCACAGCTACCTGCGCGCGCTGACGGTCGGCGTGCTGAACACGCTGAAGGTCGCGGTGGTGGGCGTGATCCTGGCCACCATCCTCGGCACGCTGGTCGGCATCGCCCGGCTGTCGAAGAACTGGCTCGTCTCCAAGCTCGCCGGCTTTTATGTGGAGGTGATCCGCGACCTGCCGCTGCTGCTGCAGCTGCTGTTCTGGTACACGATCCTGCAGGGCCTGCCCGGGCCGCGCCAGGCGCTGAACCCGGTGGATGGCGTGTTCCTGTCCAACCGCGGCATGAAGCTGCCCTGGATCGAATGGCTGCCGGCGCATAACTGGGCGCTGCTGGCCATGGTCGTCGGCATCGTGGCCACCTGGGCCTATGCCCGCGCCATGCGCGCGAAGCAGTACGCCGACGGTCAGCCGCGCAAGATCTGGCCGGCGGGCCTGGCGCTGATCGTCGGCCTGCCGCTGGCGGTCTGGGCGGCGCATGGCGCGCCCTTCACGCCGGACATCCCCGCGCTGCGCGGCTTCAACTTCCGCGGCGGCGTCACCGTTAGCCCCGAATACTTCGCCCTGCTGCTGGGCCTGGTCACCTACACCGCCGGCTTCATCGCGGAGATCGTCCGCGCCGGCATCCTGGCGGTGAACCAGGGGCAGTGGGAAGCGGCGGAGGCACTCGGCATGCGGCGGGGCGAGATCCTGAAGCGGATCGTGCTGCCCCAGGCGCTGCGCGTGATCGTGCCGCCGATGACGTCTCAGTACCTGAACCTGACGAAGAACAGCTCCCTTGCCGTCGCGATCGGCTACCAGGACATCGTCAGCATCGCGAACACGACGCTGAACCAGACCGGCCAGGCGATCGAGGGCATCGCCATCATCATGCTGGTCTACCTGACGATCAGCCTGTCGATCAGCCTGTTCATGAACTGGTACAACGCGCGCATCGCGCTGGTGGAGCGCTGAGCCCCATGAAGCCGACAGACATGAAGCGTTGCAGCGCGTTGTTGCTTTCCCCGTGCGCCTCGCGGCGCAACGCGCGCATCGCGCTGGTGGAGCGCTGAGCCCCATGAAGCCGACAGACACCAAGGGCCGCAGCGCGTTGTCCTTTTCCCCGTGCGCCTCGCGGCGCAACGCGCGCATCGCGCTGGTGGAGCGCTGAGACGATGAGCGACATCACCGCCAACACGACCGTCCCGCACCAGTCCGGCGCCGAGCGCCGGCAGCCGCCCGTCGCCACGACGGGGCTGGTGGCCTGGGCGCGGATGAACCTCTTCTCCTCCTGGATCAACACCGCCATCACCCTGGCGCTGGGCTACCTGGTGGTGCGCTGGACCATCGGCTTCATCGATTGGGCCTTCCTGAACGCCATCTGGTCCGTGCCCGTGGTGAACGGCCAGGCCCAGACCCAGGCCTGCCGCGAGATCAAGGGCGTGGGCGCCTGCTGGGCCGTGGTGACGGAAAAGCACCGCTTCATCCTGTTCGGCACCTACCCGTATGAACAGCACTGGCGCCCGCTGCTGGTCTGCGTGCTGTTCGTCGGCCTCTACATCGTCTCCGCCATGCGCCGCTTCTGGAACTGGCGCCTGATCCCGATCTGGGTGGCGACGCTGACCGTGATCGGCATCCTGATGTGGGGCGGCATCTTCGGCCTGACCTATGTGCCGCAGGAACGCTGGGGCGGGCTGCCCATCACGCTGATCCTGTCCACTTTCGGCCTGGCCTTCGCCTTCCCGCTGGCGGTGCTGGTGGCGCTCGGCCGGCGGTCGAAGCTGCCGGCGATCAAGACGCTCTGCGTGCTCTACGTCGAACTCATCCGCGGCGTGCCGCTGATCAGCCTGCTGTTCATGGCCAGCGTGATGTTCCCGCTGTTCCTGCCGGAGGGCATGAACATCGACAAGCTGCTGCGCGCGCAGGTCGCCATCACGCTCTTCGCCGGCGCCTACCTGGCGGAAGTCGTGCGCGCGGGCCTGCAGACGCTGCCGCGGGGGCAGTATGAGGCGGCCGATGCGCTCGGCCTCTCCTACTGGCAGAAGACGGGCTTCATTATCCTGCCGCAGGCGCTGCGCCTCGTGATCCCGCCGCTGGTGAACACCTTCATCGGCTTCTTTAAGGACACGTCGCTGGTGCTGATCATCGGCATCTTCGACCTGCTGACGGCGGGCAAGACATCGATCGTGGAGCCTGCCTGGCAGGGCTTCGGGATCGAGGTCTACGTCACCATCGGCCTCATCTACCTGGTCTTCTGCTTCGCCATGTCGAAGTACAGCCAGGATCTGGAACGCGAACTCAACCGGCACCGGCGGCGGTAGCGGGCCTTGCGGCCCACGCCACGCCAACCAACGCCGGATGCCGGAAGACAGGGAAAGTGACCATGAGCGAGACCATCGAGACCGAGGCCCAGATCGCCTCCGCCATGCGGACGGATGCGCCGCCCGCGATCGTGCTGGAAGGCGTCAACAAGTGGTTCGGCGCGCTGCACGTGCTGCGGGACGTCAACCTCTCGGTCGCCACCGGCGAACGGGTGGTCGTCTGCGGGCCCTCGGGCTCCGGCAAGTCCACGCTGATCCGCTGCATCAACCGGCTGGAAACGCACCAGGAAGGCAAGATCCTGGTGGACGGGATCGAGCTGTCGGACGACCTCCGCTCGCTCGACGCCATCCGGCGAGAGGTCGGGATGGTCTTCCAGTCCTTCAACCTGTTCCCGCACCTCACGATCCTCGAGAACTGCACACTGGCGCCCATCTGGGTCCGCCGCATGCCGAAGAAGGAGGCCGAGGAACTGGCGATGGAATACCTGACCCGGGTCCGCATCCCGGAGCAGGCGAAGAAGTACCCGGGTCAGCTCTCCGGCGGCCAGCAGCAGCGCGTGGCCATCGCCCGCGCGCTCTGCATGAAGCCCAAGATCATGCTGTTCGACGAGCCGACCTCGGCGCTCGACCCCGAGATGATCAAGGAGGTTCTGGACACCATGGTGATGCTGGCCTCCACCGGCATGACCATGATCTGCGTGACGCATGAGATGGGCTTCGCCCGCCAGGTCGCCGACCGCGTGGTCTTCATGGACCGCGGCGAGATCGTGGAGAGCGGGGAGCCGGAGAGCCTGTTCAGCGACCCGAAGACGGACCGCCTGAAGCTGTTCCTCAGCCAGATCCTGCGGGGCCACTGACCGCGCCCCCCCGCGGGATGGCGGCGCGCTTGCGTGCCCCCATCCCGCGGGCCTATGCCTAGAGGGGTTCCGACTTCGGAGCGTCCCTTGAGCCATTCCCCCGCGGCGGAGCGTCCCCTGACGCTCGCCGCCCTGATCGGTGTCCTCGGCGTCGTCTATGGCGACATCGGCACCAGCCCGCTTTACGCCCTCCGCGCCGCCCTGCTGCATTTCTCCGCCGACGGGATCGAGCGGTGGGAGATCCTGGGCATCCTCAGCCTGATATTCTGGTCCCTCGTGCTGACCGTCACGGTGAAGTACGTCGTCTTCGTGCTGCGGGCGGACAACCGGGGGGAAGGCGGCATCCTGGCGCTGATGGCGATGGCCCAGCGCCATGCGGAAACCGCCCGCGGGCGCTCCATCGTCGCCATCCTCGGCATCACGGGCGCCAGCCTGTTCTTCGGCGACGGCATCATCACCCCCGCCATCTCCGTCCTCTCGGCGGTCGAAGGCCTCAAGATCATCTCGCCCCATTTCGAGGATGCGGTGGTGCCGATCGCGCTCGGCATCCTGGTTGCGCTGTTCCTGGTGCAGTGGCGGGGCACGGCGAGCATGGGCAAGGTCTTCGGCCCGGTCTGCGCCCTGTGGTTCGGCGTGCTCGGCCTGCTCGGCCTGATCGAGGTGGTGCGGGAGCCGGAGGTGCTGGTGGCGCTGTCCCCGCACCACGCCATCACCTTCTGCCTGCACTACAAGCTGGCCGCCTTCATCGCCTTCGGATCGGTCGTGCTGGCGGTGACGGGGGCGGAGGCGCTGTATGCGGATATGGGGCATTTCGGCCGCCGCCCGATCCAGCTGGCCTGGGTCGCCTTCGTGCTGCCGGCGCTGGCGCTGAACTATTTCGGCCAGGGCGCCCTGCTGCTGTCGGACCCCGAGGCGATCGAGAACCCCTTCTTCCTGCTGGCCCCCGAATGGCTGCGCCTGCCGCTGGTGATCCTGGCGACGGCGGCGACCATCATCGCCAGCCAGGCGATGATCTCCGGCGCCTTCTCCATCGCGCGGCAATGCGTGCAGCTGGGCTTCGTGCCGCGGCTGGAGGTGCGCCACACCAGCGAGACGGAGCAGGGCCAGATCTACATGCCCCAGGTCAACATGATGCTGCTGATCGGCGTCATCATCCTGGTGCTGGAATTCAAGAACAGCGACAGCCTGGCGGCGGCCTATGGCCTGGCCGTCACGGGCACCTTCGTCTGCACCTCGCTGCTCGCGATGCTGGTGTTCCGCCGCGCCTATGGCTGGCCGCTGGTGCTGGTGATCGCCGTCTTCGGGCCGCTGCTGCTGCTCGACCTCGCCTATTTCGTCTCCACCGCGCTGAAGATCCCCGAAGGCGGCTATGTGCCGCTGATGCTGGGCATCGCCACCTTCACCCTGATGCTGACCTGGCGGCAGGGGCGGGACCTGCTCTTCGCCCGGTTCCGGCAGGACAGCCTGCCCCTGAAATCCTTCATCGCCCGCCTGCCGCAATCCCGCACCATCCGGGTGCCGGGGATTGCCGTGTTCATGACCGGGCAGGCGGACCTGGTGCCCGGCGCGCTGCTGCATAACCTCAAGCACAACAAGGTACTGCACGAACGCGTCCTGTTCGTGACCGTGATCAACGAGGACATCCCCCGCGTCGAGCAGCGGCGGGAGGTGACGGCCCTGGCGCCCGACATCCACCGCGTGATCCTGCGCTACGGCTTCCAGGAAAGCCCCCACATCCCGCGGGAGCTGGAGGCGCTGCGCGACCTCGGCATCGCGTTCGAGCCGATGCAGGCCAGCTACTTCCTGGGGCGGGAGACGGTGGTGGCGGCGGCGGTGCCGAAGATGCCACGCTGGCGGCAATGGATCTTCACGCTGCTCAGCCGCAACGCCGTGCCGGCCACGGAATTCTTCCGCATCCCGTCGGACCGGGTGGTGGAGCTCGGCGTCCGCGTCGCGATCTGAGGCCGGCGCCGAACCGGGGGGCGGGGCGCGCGTTCGGTTCGCCTCGGACACGTCCAGGGAAGGGGAAGCGGTGACCGCCGCCAAGCTCATCGATGTCACGCTGGTGATGGCCTGGAGCCCGGGGGCGGCGCCGGGCGAGGACCCCGCGCGCATCGTCTTCTCCATCGCGATCGACGGCCAGGGGCAGCCCGATGCCGGCGCCTGGCTGGCCGACCCCGCGCCCTGGCCCGCGCGCTACGAGGCGCCGGGTAGGCCGCCCATGGGCGGCGACGTCACGCATGACGAGGATGGCTGGTCGCTGCGCTTCTTCGCCGACGCCACCGCGGCGCCGGATGCCCCCATGCACCGCATCCTGCACCTCGGCATGCCTCGGCCGGGGGAGGTGCTGACCATCCGCGAGCCGAGCGGCGCGGAGGCGGCGTGGCGGGTGGTGGGGATCGGGTAGCGGGCTGGAAGCCGCCTGGGCCCTGCATGCAGATGACGTGGCCGGTGCGCGCTGGGCCTGGTGCCGGTGCGAGCGAGGGTGAGGGAGGCGTGCGCCTTCCACGGTGGCCCTGAGGTCGCCGATGGCCAGGGAGGACCCCCGGCGCCCGTTGCACGCCGCCATGGCGGCAGCCTCGGGCCAACGGCCGAACCGACCGGGGGCTGCACAAGACATGCCCTGCCCCTGGCGCCCACGCAACGAAGCATTCCGGGCCCAACACGCCGCGAGCGCCGCGTGGTTGCGCCATGATTGCAGCCAATAAAAAACCGCCGGCCCGAATGATCGGAACCGGCGGTCTGAACTGGTGGAGCCAAGGGGAGTCGAACCCCTGACCTCTTGAATGCCATTCAAGCGCTCTACCAACTGAGCTATGGCCCCGCAGTCTTGCGAGGCCGGCCGTATAGCGGCGGCGCGAAGGGTGCGCAAGCCTCCCTCAAGCCCCTTTCCGTACGGCCTCGCGCCGCATAGTTTCCCGGCATCACGGGCCGGCCTTCACGCCGGCCGCGGGCGGGAGAGCGCGATGCGAAAGATCCATCCTGATGCGACGGCGGCGCTGGCCGGCCTGCTGAAGGACGACATGACCATCATGTCCGGCGGCTTCGGCATCTCCGGCATCCCCTCCCTGCTCATCGAGGCGATCCGCGAGAGCGGGGTGAAGGGCCTCACCGTCATTTCCAACAATGCGGGGATCGACGATGCGGGGCTCGGCCTGCTGCTGCACACCCGCCAGATCCGCAAGATGATCAGCAGCTATGTCGGTGAGAACGCGACCTTCGCGAAGCAGTACCTGGCCGGGGAGCTGGAGATCGAGTTCAACCCGCAGGGCACGCTGGCGGAGCGCATCCGCGCCGGCGGCGCCGGCATCCCCGCCTTCTTCACCAAGACCGGCTACGGCACCGCGGTGGCCGAGGGGAAGGAGACGAGGGAATTCGACGGCGAGCACTATGTGATGGAGCGCGGGCTCTTCGCCGACCTCGCCATCATCCACGCCTACCAGGGCGACCATGAGGGCAACCTCGTCTATCGGAAGACCGCGCGGAACTTCAACCCGATCATGGCGACCGCCGCCCGCGTGACGGTCGCGCAGGTGGAACACCTGGTGAAGCCCGGTGAGATCGACCCCGACCACATCCACACCCCCGGCATCTTCGTGAAGCGCCTGGTGCTGTGCCCGCCCGATTTCCAGAAGCGCATCGAACAGCGCACCGTCCGCAAGCGCGAAGCCGCTGCCGCCGCCGGCGCAGAATCCCAGGCCTGAGGAGCACCACGAACATGCCCTGGACCCGCGACCAGATGGCCGCGCGCGCCGCGCGCGAGCTGCAGGACGGCTTCTACGTCAACCTCGGCATCGGCATCCCGACGCTGGTGGCCAACCACGTGCCCGCCGGCATGACGGTGCAACTGCAGTCGGAGAACGGCATGCTGGGCCTTGGCCCCTTCCCCTATGAGGGGGAGGAGGATCCGGACCTCATCAATGCCGGCAAGCAGACCATCACCGCGCTGCCCACCAGCAGCTTCTTCGACAGCGCCCAGAGCTTCGGGATGATCCGCGGCGGGCATATCGACCTGTCCATCCTGGGTGCGCTGCAGGTGGCGCAGAATGGCGACCTCGCGAACTGGATGATCCCCGGCAAGATGGTGAAGGGGATGGGCGGCGCGATGGACCTGGTCGCGGGCGTCAAGAAGGTGATCGTGCTGATGGAGCACACGGCGGGCGCCTCCGCCAAGCTGCTGAAGGCCTGCAACCTGCCGCTGACGGGCCGACGCGTGGTGGACATGGTCGTCACTGACCTCGGCGTCTTCGCCATCGACAAGAAGGGCGATGCGCCGATGCGCCTGGTGGAGACGGCGCCGGGCGTGAGCGCGGAGGAGATCCGCGCGAAGACCGAGGGTGACTACGTCACGGCCTGAAGGCGTGAAGGGCGGGCTTCGGCCCGCCCCCTATGCAGCTGCGGCTGACTTCTATTGCAGCTGGGGCTGCTGGCGGCGCTGGTAGCGCAGCCGGTCCTCCTCCAGGATCCGGCGCAGGCGGTCGAGCTCCCGCTCCCGCTCCGCCAGCGACCGCTCGGCATCATTGGTGGCGCTGGCCGGCACTGCGGCGGGCTGCGGTGCGGGGTCGCGGAAGACGGGTTCCTGCGCGCTGGGCGGCGCCGGTGCGCGGGTGCGGCGGACGGTGCTGGTGCCGGTGCGGCGCGGGGCCGTGCCGGTGGCTGGCACGGGCGGCGGGGGCACCCAGTCCAGGATCGGGATCGGGCCGCGGGGCGCGGCCGCGGTGGCGGGCACGCCGGGCGTGGTCGGTGTGAAGCGCGGCTGCGCCGGCATGCGCTGGCGGAAGCTGTCGAATTCCTGGGCGGTGGAACTCATGAGGTCCCGCCCCGGGCCGCTGTCGTTCCAATGCTGCGCCGAGGCCGGCAGCGCCAGCAGCAGGCCGATCGGCAGGGCGAGAAGGGTGGCGTGGCGCATCAACCAGGATTCCGGATGGAACGGTGTCTTCACCGGAAGATGAACGCGCGCGCCGCGCCGCACAAGCATCGGCGTGCGGCGCAACAATCCCTTCCTGTCAGCGCAGCAGAAGAAACACCAGCATGATGCTGCCGAGCGCGATGCGGTACCAGCCGAAGGGCGTGAAGCCGATGCGGCCGATCACCCCCATCACCCAGCGCACCACGACCAGCGCGACGATGAAGGCCGTGACGAAGCCGACGCCGATCTGCGCGAGGCCCGAGAATTCCAGCTCCGCCCGAGCCTTGAACAGGCTGTAAGCGGTGGCGGCGACCATGGTCGGGATGGCGAGGACGAAGGAGAATTCGGCCGCCACCTTCCGGTCCACCCCGATCAGCAGCGCGGTGATGATGGTGGCGCCGGAGCGCGAGGTGCCCGGGATCATCGCCAGCGCCTGGCCGAAGCCGATGATCAGCGCGGCCAGCGGCCCGATCTGCGGCACGGAATGGATGGTCGGCGTGTGGCGCAGCCGTTCGATGAGGATGATGGCGATGCCGCCGATGATCAGCGCGAAGCACACGACCCAGGGGCTGAACAGCAGCCGCGTGATGGTACCGTGCAGCGTCGCGCCGATGGCTGCCGCCGGCAGGAAGGCCAGCAGCAGGTTGATGGCGTAGAAGCGTTCCGGCCCGGGGCGCCAGGCCTTGGTCACCAGGGACAGCAGCGTCGGCCAGAAGACGACGACAACGGCCAGGATGGCGCCGAGCTGGATGACGATCTCGAAGGTCTTGCCGGGCGGGCCCTGGAAGCCCAGCAGCTCCCCCAGCAGGATCAGGTGGCCGGTGGAGGAGATGGGGAGGAATTCGGTGATGCCCTCCACGATGCCCATGAGGAAGGCGGAGAACAGGGCGGCAGCATCCATGGGGGCGGGTCACTCCGGGCGCACCGGCGGGGGAATACAGGGCCGGGCGCCCGCTGGCTATTCCACTGGCTATTCCATCTGCAGGCGGCCCATCAGGCCGAGGCTGCCGCGTTCCGCCCGCAGCAGCAGCAATTCGCCATGCGTGACCTCGATCCCCGTGACCGCCAGGATGTTGGCACGATGGGTGATGAGGATCACGAGGCCGGCGCCCTGGCGGCGCGCGTGTTCGAGGCTGATGACGCGCTGGCGCAGCTGCTCGCCGCGCGTGGCGTTGTCCGCCCGGTCCCACGGGTCCAGCGCGGCATCGACCGCGACGGGGCCGAGGTCCAGCAGCACCGCCGTCTCCCAGGCCGAGCATTGATGCGAGGTGAGCAGCGTGACCGGCGGCATCCCGGCCTCTCGCAGTGCCTTGCCCCAGCGGCGCATCTCGTCACGCCCCGTCTCGGTCAGCACCGCGCCGGGATCGCAGCCGGGAATGGGGGGCATGGTGCCGGGCGGGGCGGGGATGGCGCCGCCATGGCGCATCAGCACGACACCGCGGTCGCGCAGCAGGGCGGGTTCATGTTCCGCCATCGCCGGTCCCGCGGCGAGCAGCAGGAGCAGGGACAACAGGCGACCGACGATCCGCATGGGGCACCCCCCTGAAGGCGGTCCGGCCCAGGATAGTCCCGGTGGGGGCAGTCCGGGGGGATCCGGGCCGGGATCCCCCCTTCGGCCTTCAGCGGACCGTCTGGGCGGCGCTGAAGGCGAAGTTATCGTAGCTGTTTTCCGCGATCCGGAACCACTGGAACTGGTCGCTGCGGAAACGATTGTAGCTTTCCATCACGCGGGCGAAGCGCGCGTTTTGGCGACCGATATCGGCCACCATCTCCTCATTCGCGCGCCAGGCGGCTTCCAGCACCGGGCGCGGCCAGAAGCGCAGCTGGGCGCCGGCGGCGACCAGGCGGCGCAGCGCCTGCGGGTTCAGGTGGTCGTAGCGCGCCACCATGTCGCTGTCGGCCTCGGCGCAGGCGACGTCGAGCGCGTGCTTGTAGAGGTCCGGCAGCGCCGCATAGGCGCGCTGGTTGGAGATGAAGTGCAGCCGCGCCCCCGGCTCCCAGAAGCCCGGCGCGTAGTAGAAGCGGGCGACGCGGACGTAGTTCGCGCGCTCATCGTCATGCGGGCCGACGAATTCGGCGGCATCGATCACGCCACGCTCCAGCGACGGATAGATGTCAGCCGGCGCGATCAGCGTCGGCGCGGCGCCGAGGCGGGTGAAGAGCTGGCCGGCCAGGCCCGTGATGCGGAACTTGAGGCCGCGGAGCTGCTCCACGGAGGTGATCTCGTTCCGGAACCAGCCGCCCATCTGCGCGCCGGTGTCGCCGGCCGTGATGGCGTGGATGTTGTATTCGCGGAACAGCTCCGCCGCCAGCTCATTGCCGCCGCCGTAGCGGAACCAGGCCGTCATCTGCCGGGTGTTCAGGCCGAAGCACATGGCGGTGAAGGGGGCGAAGGCGGGTTCCTTGCCGAGGTAGTAGTAGGCGGCGGTGTGCCCGGCCTCGATCGTGCCGGCCTGGACGGCGTCCAGCACCTGCAGGCCACCCACGATCTCACCGGCCGGGAAGGGCTGGATGCGGAACTTGCCTTCCGTCAGCTGCGCGACGCGGGCGCAGATGCGGTCGAAGGTGCCGTAGAGCACGTCGAAGACGCGGGGGAAGGAGGATGCGGCCCGCCAGCGGACTTCCGGCATGGCCTGGGCGAGTGCCGGCGTGGCGATGGCGGCGGCGGGAATGGCGGCGGCAGCGGCGCCCACCATGGAACGGCGGTTCATCGTGATTTCTCCTCCCTCGGGCAGGACGCGGATGGCGGCCATCCGCAACTGGGCCAGACGCTTAATGCATCCCCGGTCCGGCGGAAATAGGCGGTTTTCCCGGGCGATCGTTCACAGGACGAATCCAGCCAGCACGACCCCCGCGACCACCATCTGCAGCAGGTTGGCGATGACGGACAGCTTGTGCGCGCGGTCGAAGGCACGGCCCGCCGCGGCATCGCCGGCCTTGGCGGCATCCGACAGCGCGTTGATCCGCGGCATCAGCACCTGGCGCAGCCAGAAGGCCAGGCCGGCGATCGCCGCCATCATTCCCGCATCCGGCTTCGACAGCGGGAACAGCGCCACGCAGGCGGCGGCCGAGGTCGCAAGGACCCAGAGATAGTAGGGCGGGAAGATCGCGCGCACGAAGCGGGACGCCATCTCCGCCGGCAGCGCCTTGAAGATCATGGGCGCGATGAGGGCGGCGAAGAAGGCCATGCCGCCGAACAGCAGGGCCGTGGCGAAGAGGGAGAGGGTGGCGAGGATGGACACGCGGCGCTCCGATCAGGTCGCCCCCCATGTCGCCCCGCCCTACCGACTGGCAAGGCGCCGCGGTCAGTGGCCGCGCGAGATCCGGGCCGCCGGCGCGCCGCGCCCGCCGAGGCGCCGGATGCCGCCGCCGCCGAACAGCAGCGCGGCGCCGAGGATCAGGAACCCCGCGCTCCAGAGCAGGACATCGCGCAGGCTGCCGCCCGTGAGATGCGGGCCGGCGGGGGAAAGGAGGCCGAGGAAGATCGCCATCAGCATCCCGAAGGTGCCGCAGCCCAGCGCGACCAGGGCCAGCGCATGGGCCAGCGTGCCGAACAGGGCGGCGGCGCGGGATCGGGTGGTCAGGCTGTTCTCATGCGCCTGACGGCCCACGAGGAAGAGAAACACGGCCGCGATGACAAGCCAGATCCACATGCGGGGCGGTATCCCAGGAAGGCGCGGATCATGCGGTGGCAATGCACCGCGGGCAAGGCCCGCCCCCGTGGCCGGGGGCGGGCCCTTCGGGCACTCAGTAGCGGTACTGGTCGGCCTTGAAGGGGCCGCTCTCGGCCACGCCGATATAGGCGGCCTGCTGGGCGGACATCTTCGTCAGCGTCGCGCCGACCTTGGCGAGGTGCAGCATGGCCACCTTCTCGTCCAGGTGCTTCGGCAGGACATAGACCTTCTTCTCGTACTTGCCGGGGTTGGTCCACAGCTCGATCTGCGCCAGCGTCTGGTTGGTGAACGACGCGGACATGACGAAGCTGGGGTGGCCCGTGGCGTTGCCGAGGTTCACCAGGCGGCCTTCGGACAGCAGGATGATGCGCTTGCCCGTGGGGAACTCGATCTCGTCCACCTGGGGCTTCACGTTGTCCCACTTGTAGTTGCGCAGCGCCGCGACCTGGATCTCGCTGTCGAAGTGGCCGATGTTGCAGACGATGGCGCGGTGCTTCATGGCGCGCATGTGGTCGGCGGTGATGACGTCCACATTGCCGGTCGCGGTGACGAAGATGTCGGCCTGCGGGGCCGCCTGCTCCATCGTCACGACCTCATAGCCCTCCATCGCCGCCTGCAGCGCGCAGATCGGATCGACTTCGGAGACCATGACGCGGCAGCCGGCGTTGCGGAGCGAGGCGGCGGAGCCCTTGCCCACGTCGCCGAAGCCGCAGACCATCGCGACCTTGCCGGCCATCATGACGTCCGTGCCGCGGCGGATGGCGTCCACCAGCGATTCACGGCAGCCATAGAGGTTGTCGAACTTCGACTTGGTGACGCTGTCGTTCACGTTGATGGCGGGGAAGAGGAGCTTGCCCTCCTTCGCCATGTTGTAGAGGCGGTGGACGCCCGTCGTCGTCTCCTCGGACACGCCGACGATGTTCTTCGCCAGCTCCGCGAACCAGCCCGGCTTGGTCTTCAGGCACTTCTTGATCAGCGCGAAGAAGACTTCCTCTTCCTCGTTCGTCGGCTTCTCGAGGAAGGCGACGTCGCCCTGCTCGGCGCGCAGGCCGTAGTGGACCAGCAGCGTCATGTCGCCGCCATCGTCCAGCAGGACGTTCGGCGTGCCGCCATCGGCCCATTCCAGGGTCTTCTGCACGTAGTCCCAGTATTCCGGCAGCGTCTCGCCCTTCACGGCGAAGACGGGCGTGCCGGTCGCGGCGATGGCGGCCGCGGCGTGGTCCTGCGTCGAGAAGATGTTGCAGGAGGACCAGCGCACATCGGCGCCGAGTTCCTTCAGCGTCTCGATCAGCACGGCGGTCTGGATGGTCATGTGCAGGCAGCCGGCGATGCGGGCGCCCTTCAGCACCTTCTTCGGCCCGTATTCCGCGCGCGTCGCCATCAGGCCGGGCATCTCGTCCTCGGCCATGGAGATTTCCTTCCGGCCCCAGCCGGCGAGGGAGATGTCCTTGATGATGTAGTCGGCGGCTTCGGGCATGGGCTTCTCTTCTCGCAACGCGGGTTGTGGCCGGCCGGGTAGCATGCAACGGCCGCGAAAGCCAGATGGACCCATTACCCATAAGGATATCTTTATGCGGGATTGGCCGGTGGGCCGTTCGGCGGGCGTGACGGCCGGGCCGGGGCGGGCCTATCCTTCCCGCCAGGCAGGCCGGCAGGGCCGCCATACCCTGGGGAGGGACATGCCATGATCGGTTTCGGACGGGCCTTGGGCGGCCTGATGCTGGGGGCGCTGCTGGCGTTCCCCGCCCTGGCGCAGCAGGCGCCGCGCCCGGCGGTGACGCGGGTGGAGGCTCCGTCCTCCGCCATCTTCATCGGCAACAGCTTCTTCTACTACAACAACGGAATCACCAATCACCTGACGGGCTTCCTGCGGGGGGGCGAGCCGGTGGGGCCGTTCCGGTCGACGCTGGTCGGCATCGGCGGGTCCAACATGCAGTGGCATGACGTGGCCAGCTATTTCCGCCCGGATGCGGTGGCGAGCTATGGCTTCGATGCCCGCAACAACATCGTCTTCCGTCCGCCGGGGCGGCTGTTCGACCTGGCGATCCTGATGGATTGCAGCCTGTGCCCCGTGCATCCGCAGCTGTCGCCGGTGTTCGAGGATTATGCGCGGCGCCACAGCGCGACGGTGCGGGCGAACGGGGCGGAGCCGGTCTTCTTCATGTCCTGGGCCTACAAGGACAAGCCGGAGATGATGGCGGGCCTGTCCGCCGCCTACACGGCGGTGGGGAACGCCAACAATGCGCTGGTCATCCCGGCGGGGCTGGCCTTCGAGCGGTCGATCGCGCAGCGGCCGGGCCTCGACCTCTATGTGTCGGACCTGCGGCATCCGTCGCTCGCCGGCACCTACCTGGCCGCTGCCACGACCTATGCCGCGGTGTTCGGCCGGAGCCCGGTGGGCAACCGCTATGATGCGGGTCTGGATGCCGACACGGCCGCGCATCTGCAGCGCGTGGCCTGGGAGACGGTGCGCGAGTATCTCGGCACGCAGCGGGCATCGGCGAACTGACGACGGTCCAGGGCCGGTTCGGCCCTGGCGGATGGGGTCCGGGGAAGGCAGCGCCTTCCCCGGCTCACGCGTCCTTCGTCCAGGCCACCCGTTCCAGATAGGTCTTCAGGAACGTCTTCACCCGCGGTTCGCCACCGCCGCCGAAGACCTCGGCGGGTGGTGCCGCCTGCACCACCACCCCGTGGTCCAGGAACACCACGCGGGTGGAGAGGCTGGCCACGAAGCCCATCTCGTGGCTCACCACCAGCATCGTCACGCCTGACGCCGCCAGTGTGCGGATGACGTCCAGCACTTCCGTCGTCAGTTCGGGGTCGAGGGCCGCGGTCGGCTCGTCGAAGAGCAGCACGCGGGGTTCCATGGCCAGCGTGCGCGCGATGGCGACGCGCTGCTGCTGCCCGCCGGACAGCGCCGCGGGCTTGCGGCCGCCCAGCGCGCCGAGCCCGACCTTCGCCAGCGCCGCCTCCGCCTTGGCGTCCGCGTCGCGGGCGGGCATGCCGCGGACGAGTTTCAACGCGAGGGCCACGTTGTCCCGCGCCGTCAGATGCGGCCAGAGGTTGAACTGCTGGAACACCATGCCGATGGCGCCGTCGCCGGGCGTGGCGGCGCGGCCTTCCACGAGCACCTCGCCCCCCGAGATCGGGTCCAGCCCGGCAATGCAGCGGAGCAGGGAGGATTTGCCGGAGCCGCTCGGCCCTATGACGCCGATCGCCTCCCCCGGCATCACGTCGAGGCTGATGCGGCGCAGGATTTCCACATCGCCGACGCGGCGTTCGAGGGAGCGGACCTGGAGGACAGGGCTCATGCGGCCATCCGGCGTTCGATGCGGCGTTCCAGGGCGCGCGCGGCCCAGGAAGTCGCCTCCGTCAGGGCCCAATAGACCAGGGCCAGCACCAGCGTCGTCTCGGCAAAGGCGAAGGTGGCGGATCCGACGCCCTGCACGCGGAAGGTCAGCTCCGGCACCGTGATGATGGACAGCACGGCGGTTTCCTTGATGAGGATGACGGCGAGGTTGACCAGCGACGGCAGCACGGCGAGCGCCATCACCGGCAGCATGATGCGCAGCACGGTCTGCGGGCGGGAGAGCCCCAGCATGCGCGCCGCTTCCAGCTGGCCGGGCGGCACCGCCATGAAGCCGGCGCGGAAAACCTCGGAGAAATAGGCGGCGCCATAGGCGGAGAGCGCGACCAGGCCGGCCACGACGGGCGAGAGGTCGATGCCGATGAAGGGCCCGCCAAAATACAGCAGGAAGCACTGCACCAGGAAGGGCGTGCCGCGCACCGCCTCCACCGCCGCCGCCAGCGGCCAGGTGAGCGCCGCGGGCGCGAAGAAGCGCATTGCGCCGATCAGGAAGCCGGCGACGATGCCGATGGCGACGCCGCCGAGCCAGAGCGCCAGCGTCATCGGCAGGCCGAGCGCGGCGGCTGCCAGGCTGTCCGTGAAGGCCTGGATCATGATGACTGCACGAAGGCGTCGCCTTCGTGCCCCTCAAGCGCCGGGCGCCGCGCATCCGCGCGGCTTGGCTTCGCCGCACTGGCGGCGGGCGCCGTTCGGCGCCTCGGCCCTGCGGGCCGCAGGACTGTTCCAGTGGCCGCGGTCGTCATGCGGCCTTGCCCCGCGCCAGCATCGTCAGCAGCAGGTTCATCGAGAGGTACATCGCCCCGCACAGCGCATAGGCCGGCAAGGGCTCGAAGGTGGAGGAGGCGATGGCCTGCGCGCTGCGCGTCAGTTCCAGGATGCCGACGACGGAAACGAGCGACGATGCCTTCACGATCAGGATCGCCTCGTTGATCACCGCGGGGCGCATGGCCTGGATGGCGATGGGCAGGCGGATGCGCAGCAGGATCTGCCGCGGCGTCAGGCCGAGCAGCCGCGCGGCCTCCAGCCCCCCCTTCGGCACGAGCGCGAAGCCACCGCGGATGATCTCCGCCATATAGGCCGCGCAGCAGAGGCCGAGCGTCGCCGTTGCGGCGAACCAGGCGGGCAGGTCGATGCCGAGGAAGGGCAGCGCGTAATAGGCGAGCATCAACTGGATCAGCAGCGGCACGCCGCGGAAGAAGCTGACATAGGTGAGCGCCCAGGCGCGGCGGGCCTCACACCCCACCGCGATGGGCACGCCAAGGACCAGGCCGAGGGCGATGCCCACGGCCGAGATCCAGACGGTGTTCCCCGCCGCCCAGAGCATGGGCGGCAGGGCTTCGGCGATGAAGTCCAATTCTTACGCGTTGGCTTCGACGACGCGGGCAGGCACCTCGAAGGACTGGCCGAACCACTTGGTCTGCAGCGCGGCCAGGCGGCCATCGGTGCGCATGGCGTCGATCACGCCATCCACGGCATCCAGCAGCGGCGCCGTGTCGGCGTCCTTCCGGCCGATATAGCCGAAATAGACCTTGGCGCCGAAGGGAGGGTTCACCACGGCGAAGGCGCCGCGGCGCTGCTGCGCGACATAGGCGATGTTGGGCAGCGAATTCGCCACCGCGACGATGCGGCCGGCGGCGAGGTCCGCATAGGTCTCGCTGAAGGACTGGTATTCGCGGATCTGGACGTTGAGGTTGTTGGCCGCGATGAAGTTCTGCAGCTGCGTCAGCTGCGCCGTCGCCTGCGCGCAGCCCACCGTCTTGCCGTTGATGTCCTCCGGCTTCTGGATGCTGGCATCATTGGCGCGCTTCAGCAGCGCGACCGTGGCGTCCGCGATCGGGGCGGTGAAGCGGTAGCGCTCCATCCGCGCGCGGGTGATGGTGGCGGGGCCGGCGACCAGGTCGAAGCGGCCGGCTTCCAGCCCGGGCAGCACGCCCGGCCAGGGCAGGTCCTGGAAGCGGATGCGGAGGTTGAGCGCCTTGCCCACTTCGGCGAACAGCTCGCTGTTCATGCCGACCTGGCGGCCACCCTCGGTGAAGTCGAAGGGGGCGAAGTGCAGCTCGGTGGCGATCATCAGCTCGCCCGCACGGCGCGCCTTCTCCAGGTTGTTCGCGTGAGCGAAGCGGGGGGCGAGCATCGGGGCGAACAGGGCCGCAGCCGCGGTCAGCCCCGCCTGGCGGCGGGTCGGGGTGAAGGCAGTCATCGTCGTCTCCTGGGCCATTCGGCCGCCTGTGAATTCCGTCCGGGCCGTGCCGGCGTCTTCCCCGTTCGACTATCCCGCCCCGTCTGCGCAGGGTCAGTTGACATGACAGGTCATGACCGTAGGGTCGCCTTCCCTGCGTATCAAGCCCAACCTTGGCGGGAGCTTGCACCATGACGCACCAGCTTGGAAACAGCAGCCTTCCGGTGATCGACCTGACGCCGCTGGACAACCCGGGCGGGGAGGCTGCGGTAGCCGCGGCCATCAACGCCGCCTGCACGGGCCCGGGCTTCTTCTACGTCCGCAACCACGGCGTGCCGGAGGCGACGATCGCCGCCGCCATGGCCGCCGCGCGGCGCTTCTTCCTGCTGCCGCAGGACGTGAAGATGCGCACCAAGGCGAACCTGATCCACCGCGGCTGGCACGCCGCCGGCGGCGCCGTGATGGAGGGCGCGAAGAAGCCCGACCTGAAGGAGTTCTTCTCCATCGGGCTTGACCTGCCCGCCGACCACCCGACCGTCCTGGCCGGGGAGAAGCTGCGCGGCCCCAACAACTGGCCCGCCGAGGTGCCGGAACTGGCGCCGGCGATGGAGGCCTATTTCACCGCCATCGGCGCCTGCGGCGCGAAGCTGCTGCGCGCGGTCGCCCTCAGCCTCGGGCTGGATCGTGACTTCTTCGCGCCCCACTACCGGGTTCCGCTGCAGCGGACGCAGGCGATCTTCTACCCGCCCCAGGCGCCGGACGACACGGATGGCTTCGGCGTCGCGCCCCACACGGATTTCGGCTGCATCACCCTGCTCTGGCAGGATGACAGCGGGGGGCTGGAGGTGCGCGAACGCCAGACCGGCGCCTGGATCCCCGCACCGCCGCTGCCGGGCACGCTGGTGGTGAATGTCGGCGACCTGCTGGGGCGCTGGAGCAACGACCGCTTCGCCAGCACGCCGCATCGCGTGGTGAACCGCAGCGGGCATGAACGCATGTCCATCGCGACCTTCTACGACCCCGACTTCTCGGCCCCCGTCGATCCGCGCTCGCTGGGTGCGACCGAGCCGCACTACCCGCCCACAACCTGCGGGGAACACATCCTCGGCCGCTTCGCCCAGGCCTTCGCCTACCGCAAGCAGGCATGACCGCGGCGGAGCCGCAGCCACGTTATGCGGCGGTGAAGGACTACGTCCGGCGGCGCATCCTCAGCGGGGAATGGCCGCCGGACACGAAGATCCCGTCGGAGAACGCGCTCGGGCCGGAACTCGGCGTCAGCCGCATCACGGTGAACCGCGCCTTCGCGGAACTCGCCCAGGAAGGGCTGCTGCGGAAGGTGCAGGGGGTCGGCACATTCGTCGCCCGCGCCAGGCCGCGCTTCGGCCTCATGACCATCCACGACATCGCGGAGGAGATCGCCGCCCGCGGCATGGCATGGACCTGCCGCGTGCTCCGCCTCGGCGTGATGCCAGCCCCGGCGGAAGCCGCCGCGGCCCTGCTGCTGCCACCCGGCGCACCCCTGCCGCACAGCGCCATCCTCCACCTTGGCGACGAGGCACCGATCCAGCAGGAGGAACGCTGGCTCCGCCCGGGCTACGCGCCCGGCTACCTCGAGCGCGACTACACGACGGAGACGACCTTCGCCCACCTGGTCCGCGCGGGGAACGCGACGGCGATGGAGCAATCCATCACGGCCATCCTGCCCGATGCGGGCCTGGCCAAACTGCTGGCAGTGCCGCGCAACCAGCCCTGCCTGGTGATCCAGCGCACGACCTTCACGGAAGGGCAGGCGATGACCTTCTCGCGGCTGGTGCAGCCGGCCAATCGGTTCGAGATTGCGGGGAGGGCGAGGTTGTGAACGCAGGGGGCGCTGCCCCCTGCAACCCCCGCCAGGGTCCAACCGGACCCTGGACCGGGTCTATTTGAGTCCGAAACCCAACGCCGTGAGCGCCTCGCGCATCCGGTCGCGGCCGGACAGCGCGGCGGCGGTGCCGACGCGGCTGATCATGCGCTGCGTCCAGTCCTGCTTGCCCATGCCGACCGCCTGGGAGAAATCGCCGAGCGCCTTGTCATAGCCGGCGATCGCCGTGCTCTCCTCGGTAATCCCGTACTGCTCCCGATGCAGCACCAGCGATTGCGGCAGCCGCGGCTTCACCGCGCCAGGCACGGCCGGGTCGGGATGGCCGACCGCCAGCCCGAAGGCGGCGAAGGCATTCGGCGGCAGGTTCAACTCCGCCGCCACCTTCTCCGGATGATGGCGCAACGCACCGACATAGACGGTGCCAAGCCCGAGGCTCTCCGCCGCCACCACGCAGTTCTGCGCCGCCAGCGCGGCATCGACCAGCGCCACCATGAAGCTCTCGAGGTAGTCGAGACCCTCCAGCTTCCGCTGATGCGCCTCCCCAAGCCGCGTCAGGCGGGACAGGTCGGCGACCCAGCACAGGAACAGCGGCGCCTGGCGGATGAAACGCTGGCTGTTGGAGAGGTCCGCCAGCCGCCCCTTCCGCTCGATATCCTCGACCGCCACCACGGACCAGGCCTGGAGGTTGGAGGACGTCGGCGCCGACTGCGCCGCCGCGACCAGCGTCTCCAGCACCCCCGGCGCCAGCGCATCGGGCAGGTAGGCGCGGACGGAGCGGTGGCCGAGCATCGTCTCCAGCACCGCGTTGACGGGCGGCGCCACATCGGGCGCCGCGCCGCCGTAGCGGGACTGGAAATCCTCAGGGAGGCGGGAGGCGGTCTGGTCCATGGGTGTCTCCTGTGTTGCGCACAGGTACCCATGGCCCGGGTCGAAGGGCTACCCCCCTACCGACGACGGTCCAGGGGGGTCTCCCCCCTGGCGGATGGGGTCCGGGGAAGGCAGCGCCTTCCCCGGAATCACCCGACCCGGTTGTCCACCAGTTCCTGCACCACCGCCGGATCCGCCAGCGTGGAGGTATCCCCCAGCGCATCCGTCTCGTTCGCCGCGATCTTGCGAAGGATTCGCCGCATGATCTTGCCCGAGCGCGTCTTGGGCAGGCCCGGCGCCCACTGGATCGCGTCGGGGCTGGCGATCGGGCCGATCTCCTTGCGGACCCAGGCGACCAGCTCCTTGCGCAGCGCCTCGGTCGGCTCCTCGCCAGCCTTCAGCGTGACATAGGCGTAGATGCCCTGGCCCTTGATCTCATGCGGCATGCCGACGACGGCGGCCTCCGCCACCTTTGGATGGGCGACCAGCGCGCTCTCGATCTCCGCCGTGCCCATGCGGTGGCCGGCGACGTTGATGACGTCATCCACCCGGCCGGTGATCCAGTAGTAGCCATCGGCGTCGCGGCGCGCGCCGTCGCCGGTGAAGTAGGTGCCCTTGAAGGTGGAGAAGTAGGTCTGCTGGAAGCGCTCATGGTCGCCATAGACCGTGCGCATCTGGCCGGGCCAGCTGTCGAGCAGCACCAGGTTGCCTTCGGTGGCGCCTTCCAGCGGGTTGCCGTCATTGTCCACCAGCGCCGGGCGAACGCCCGGCAGCGGCAGCGTCGCGGAGCCCGGCTTCTGCGCGATGGCGCCGGGCAGGGGCGAGATCAGGATGCCGCCCGTCTCCGTCTGCCACCAGGTATCGACGATCGGGCAGCGTTCGTCGCCGACGTTGCGGTAGTACCAGAGCCAGGCTTCGGGATTGATCGGCTCGCCCACGGAACCCAGGATGCGCAGCGACTTGCGGCTCGTCTTCTTCACCGGCGCCTCGCCGTCGCGCATCAGGGCGCGGATGGCGGTGGGGGCGGTGTAGAAGATGTTGACCTGGTGCTTGTCGATCACCTCCCAGAAGCGGGAGACGGTGGGGTAGTTCGGCACGCCCTCGAACATCAGCGTGGTCGCGCCATTCGCGAGCGGGCCGTAGACGATGTAGGTGTGGCCCGTCACCCAGCCGACATCGGCCGTGCACCAGTAGATCTCACCCGGGCGGTAGTCGAAGACGTTCTGGTGCGTGAAGGACGCCCAGACCAGGTAGCCGCCGGTGGTGTGCAGCACGCCCTTCGGCTTACCCGTCGATCCGCTGGTGTAGAGGATGAAGAGCGGGTCCTCCGCTCCCATCGGTTCCGGCGCGCAGGTCCTGGGCTGGCTGTCGCAGGCCTCGTGCCACCAGACGTCGCGGCCCGCCTGCATGGCGACATCGCCGCCGGTGTTCTTCGCGACGATCACGTGGCGGATGGAGGGGCAGGTCTTCAGCGCCTCATCGGCGTTCACCTTCAGCGGCACCTTGCGCCCGCCGCGGCGGCCCTCATCCGCCGTCAGCAGGACGGTGCATTCGCTGTCCTGGATGCGGGAGGCGAGGCTGTCGGGGGAGAAGCCGCCGAAGACGATGGAGTGCACCGCGCCGATGCGGGCGCAGGCCAGCATGGCGACCGCGGCTTCCACGATCATCGGCAGGTAGATGCAGACGCGATCGCCCTTCTTCACGCCCATGCCGCGCATGGCGTTGGCCAGCTGGCAGACGCGGGCGTGGAGCTCCCTGTAGGTGACCTTGCTGTCGGCCTTGGGGTCGTCCCCTTCCCAGATGATCGCCACCTGGTCGCCGCGCGTGGCCAGGTGCCGGTCCAGGCAGGATTCCGTCACGTTGAGGACGCCGTCCTCGAACCACTTGATGGAGACCTTGCCGGAGGTCCCGCCGAAATCGACGTTCTTGATGATGGTGGGCGGCGTCATCCAGGCGACGCGCTTCGATTCCGCGGCCCAGAAGGCGTCGGGGTCGGCCGAGGCGGCGTCGTACATCGCCTTGTACTTGGCCGCGTCCACATGGGCGCGGGCGGCGATCTCGGGCTTCACGGCGATCAATGCGTCAGACATGGGCGTCCCCAACCTTGTTCCGGCCTTGCGGCGGTTCGTAGGTCCCGAATGGGCCATGGGCCTTGATATGCGTCAACCGGCGCGGCGGTGCAGCGGGAATCGGTAACGCTTGGGACCGAAAACGAAAAAACCGCCGCCCCCGGTGGGGGACGGCGGCCAAGTCGGGGAGAGAGAGAGGGAAGCGGGTGGCGCGGCGTCAGTTCGTCGCGCGCGGGGCCTGCGGGGCGGCCGGCGTGGCCGGGCGGGCGGGCTGGGCCTGCTGGGCCTGCGTGGCGGGGCGCGCCGCGGGGGTCGTGGCGTGGACGCTGCCGCCGGGGTTGGCCGGCGTCGCCGCCTGCACGGGGCGCTGCACCGGCGCGGCCGGCGCCGTCACGGCGGGGCGGGTGGTGGCCACGGGGGCCGTGGAGGTGACACTGCCGCTGGTGCCCTGGGCCAGGGCCGGGACCGCGCCGATCAGGATCAGCGTGGCGGCGAGGGGCAGGCGGGAGAGGGAGCGCATCGGATCCATCCTTTGGGTTGCGCCGTGATGTCTGGCGCAAGACAGAGAATGGGCATGCCCCATGTCGGGCGTTGGGCGCCGCCAAGGTGTTTTCAGGTCAGGCGCGGCGGCCGCGTGGCGATGGCGGCGGAACGGTGGCGGGGGCGGGGATGCCGAACAGGCGGGGGTCCCAGTCCAGTGGCTCGACCGGGCCCGGCACGATGCGGGCGGCGTTCGGATGGGCTGTATTGATGACGATGTTGGCCTCCTGCGGCACTAGGGCGGAGGGCACGCGCAGCAGCGCCGTCCGCGCCCCCGCCAGCCAGGCGGCGCCGGCGGCCACGGCTTCCGGGCTGCCGGGGCTGCGCCAGCCCATGGGCGGCGCGGCGGTCAGGTCTTCCACCGCCAGGTCGTCCGGCACCTCCGCCTCCACCAGCAGCGTGCCGCCGAGGTTCCGGCGCTGCGCGAGCCGTTCCAGCATGGCGAGCGACAGCGTCGCGGCCGCATAGATCACCGGCCGCCCCGGCGGATTCCAGCGCCCGCCATGGAGCGCGGCGCCCAGCCCATCCCAGACCGGATGCTGCGCGGTGCCGAGGCGATAGACCTTCACGCCGCTGCTACGCCGGCAGCCCGTATTCGATGTTGACCAGCATCCGCTCCACCTGCCGCGCGCCGAGATCCGTCGCCGCGACCTCGATCGGCGGGCGGTTGCCGAGCAGGGGGTGCGGCTCCGTCAGCCAGGCCCGGGCTTCCGCGGCCTCCCCCAGCGACTGGGCAGCCAGCGCCGCGATGCGGGCCAGGCGCTCGGCCCGTTCACTGGCCGCGGCGGAAAGCCGGGGGCTGCGCTTCAGCGTGGCGGGGGAGGCGACCAGCGCCTCGACCTGCCGGCGCAGCGTGGAGGCACGGTCCCCGCCCGGCACCACCGCATCGGCCAGCGCCTGGACGACACCGCGGGGAAACCCCTGCGCCACCGCCTCCGTCAGCTCGCCCAGCGACCGCAGCTCCGCCCGCAGCGTGCGCGGGCCGCCCAGCGCGGCGGCGACCTTGGCGACCTCGACGGGATACATGGCGGGACGGGCTCCGGGATCAGGTGAGCCCATCATATGGGATCAGGTGAGCCGAAAGCTACAGCCCCGCCTCTGCCGGCACGATCACGCGGCCTTCCGCGTCGATCCGCACCGGCACGGCCTCCAGGCTCTCCCCGTAGCAGGGGCCGGAGAAGCATTCGCCATCCTCGATCCGGAAGCGGGCGCCATGGGCGGAGCAGACAATGTGGGCCTTCTTGGCGTCCAGGAACCGGTTGGGCGCGGGGTCCAGCGGCAGGCCGACATGCGGGCAGGAATTCACATAGACCAGCACGGAAGCCCCCCGTCTTATGGCGAAGAGCCCCGTGAAGGCCCCCGGTGCCGGGGCGAAGCCGCGGCTTTCCCCGTCCGGGATGTCCTCCACCCGGCAGAGCACCCGTTCGGACGCCGAGACCTCGCTCACGCCTTGATCCCGCCGAGCTTGCAGAGCTTCGTCCAATGCTCCGGCGTGATCGGCATGACGGAAAGGCGGGACATGCGGACCAGGGCGATATCCGCCAGTTCCGGGTCCGCCTTGATGGCGGCGAGGGTCACCGGCGTCCTGAAGGGCATCAGCGCCTTCATGTCCACGCAGACCCATTCGCCCTTGGGGTCGTCGGGGGCGACGGTGGGGTCGGGATAGGCTTCCCGCACCACCTCCACCACGCCCACGATCTCCTTCCCGATGTTGGAATGGTAGAAGAAGGCGCGGTCGCCCTTCTTCATGGCCTTCAGGTTCGCCTTGGCCATGTGGTTGCGCACGCCGGTCCAGGGCTCGATCCCGTTGGCGACCTGCTGGTCCCAGGAGAAGGCGTCAGGCTCCGACTTCACGAGCCAATGGGACCGGCCGGCCATCAGACCGCGACCCCGTCCTTGAAGACGGTGCGGAAGGGGCGGATGACCACGCTCTCGAAGAGGCCCGCCTTGGCGTAGGGGTCGCCTGCGGCGAAGGCCTCGGCCGCGGCGCGGTCCGCGACATCCACCACCAGCAGGCTGCCGCAGGGCTTGCCGTCGGCGTCGAGCACCGGGCCGACCAGGACGAAGCTGGCGGCGTGCTGCTTCAGATAGTCCAGATGGGCGGGACGGGTTTCCATCCGCAGCGCCAGGGAGGCCGGCTTGTCGGTGCAGGAAATGGCGAAGAGCATGGGCGGGATGGTCCTTCGGGACGCTGCGGGCACGAAAGGGACGTAACGCCCCCGGGCCCCGGCTTCAATCCGGCGCGAAGCACCCCTAGTCTAGGGGCGTGGACGCCAGACCCCTTTCGCCGCCCGCGGGACAAACGCCCCCGGCCGGACCCCGTATGGACCCCCCCGCGACCGCGGGCGGGGCACGGTCGCTGCATCGCTTCGCCAATCCCGGCCGGTTCCTGCGGCTGACGGATGCGCTGATGCCCTGGCTCTGGGCGGCCGCCATCCTGGTGACCGGCATCGGCACCGCCTGGGCCCTGTTCTACTCCCCCGCCGACTGGCAGCAGGGGGAGACGGTGCGGATCATGCACGTCCATGTGCCGATGGCCTGGCTGGCCATGGGCGGCTACACGGGCCTCGGCATCCTCTCCATCATGTCGCTGATCTGGCGGCATCCGCTGGCGGACCTGACGGCGCGGGAATTGTCGCCGGTCGGCGCCGCGGTGACCGCGCTCTGCCTCGCGACCGGCAGCCTCTGGGGCAAGCCGATGTGGGGCACCTGGTGGGTGTGGGATGCGCGGCTGACCAGCGTGCTGGTGCTGTTCTTCCTCTGGCTCGGCCATGCCGCGCTGGTGCGGGCCTTCGATGACATGGAGCGGGGCGCCCGCGCCGGCGCCATCCTGGCGCTGGTCGGCCTGGTGAACGTGCCGATCGTCAAGTTCTCCGTCGATTGGTGGAACACGCTGCACCAGCCCGCATCGGTCACGCGCATCGACGCGCCGGGCCTGCATGTGGATTTGCTCTATCCGCTGCTGGTCAATGCGCTCGGCTTCACGCTGCTCTTCGCCGCCGTGGTGCTGGCCCGCACGCGGAGCGCGGTGATGGAGCGCCGCGTGCGCGCCCTGCAGACCGCGCGCGCCCGGCGGGCGGAGGCCGCGTGATGACCACGCACTGGATCCACATCACCGCCTCCTGGGGCCTGACGCTGCTGACCTTCGCGGGGCTCGCCATCGCCGCCGTGCTGCGCCACCGCGCTGCGGCGGCCACGCTGAAACGCCTTGATCCACGCGGCGACAGCCGCGGGAGGGATGCATGATGACGCGCAAGAAGCGCCGGATGTGGATCCTGCTGCTCTGTGCGCTGGGGCTCGGCAGCGCCACGGCGCTGACGCTGACGGCATTCCAGGACAACCTCGTCTTCTTCCGATCGCCCTCCGACATCATGGCGGAGCGTCCGACCCCCGATCGCGCCTTCCGCCTGGGCGGCCTGGTCGAGGCCGGCAGCGTGGAGCGCGATCCGGCCGTGTCCGGCCAGCGCCCCACCGTGCGCTTCCGGGTGACCGACGGCGCGCATGCCATCGCCGTCACCTACCAGGGCGTGCTGCCGGACCTGTTCCGGGAAGGCCAGGGGGTGGTGACGATGGGCCGCCTCGGCATCGATGGCACCTTCCGCGCGAGCGAGGTGCTGGCCCGCCATGACGAGACCTACATGCCGCCGGAAGTGGCCGATGCGCTGAAGCGGTCCGGCCACTGGAACCCGGCCCAGGGTGCCGCGCCGCCGCCGGCCACCTGGAACACGCTGGACCCCGCCCGCCCCGCGGCGCCGGGAAGGACCGGATCATGATCGCCGAACTCGGCCATTTCGCGCTGGCGCTGGCGCTCGTCCTGGCGCTGGCGCAGGCGGTGCTGCCGCTGATCGGCGCGCATGTGCGCGACGCCCGCATGATGGCTTCCGCCGCGCCGTTGGCGATGGGGCAGTGCCTGGCGCTGATCGCGGCCTTCGGCTGCCTGATGTATTCCTACGCGATCAACGACACGACGGTGCTGAACGTCGTGCAGAACAGCCATTCCGCCAAGCCGATGCTCTACAAGATCACCGGCACCTGGGGGAATCACGAGGGTTCGCTGCTGCTCTGGGTGAACATCCTCGGGCTCTGCGGCGCCGCCGTGTCCGGCTTCGGGCGTGAATTGCCGACGGCGCTGCGGGCCCGCGTGCTGGGCGTGCTCGGGCTGATCTCGGTCGGCTTCCTGCTCTTCACCATCCGCACCTCGAACCCCTTCGACCGCATGTGGCCGCCGCCGCCGGATGGGCAGGGGCTGAACCCGGTGCTGCAGGACATCGGCCTCGCGATGCACCCCCCGCTGCTCTACCTCGGCTATGTCGGCTATGCCGTGACCTTCGCGTTTGCCATTGCTGCCTTGATCGAGGGCCGCGTCGATGCCGCCTGGGGGCGCTGGGTGCGGCCCTGGTCGCTGGCCGCCTGGTCCTTCCTGACGCTCGGCATCGCGCTCGGCTCCTGGTGGGCCTATTACGAGCTGGGCTGGGGCGGCTACTGGTTCTGGGACCCGGTCGAGAACGCCTCCCTGCTGCCCTGGCTGATCGGCACCGCCCTGCTGCATTCCGCCATCGTCGTGGAGAAGCGGGACGCGCTGAAGACCTGGACGATCCTGCTGGCGATCATCGCCTTCGCCATGTCGCTGCTCGGCACCTTCCTGGTGCGATCGGGCGTGCTGAACAGCGTGCATTCCTTCGCCAATGACCCGGAGCGCGGGCTGTTCATCCTGGCGCTGCTGATGGTCTATGTCGTGGGCGCGCTGCTGCTGTTTGCCTTCCGCGCCTCGGCCATGATCCCGACGGGCATCTTCGCGCCGGTGTCGCGCGAGGGCGCGATCGTGCTGAACAACCTGCTGGTCTGCTCCATCACCGCGGTGGTCTTCGTCGGCACGCTCTGGCCGATGTTCGCGGACGCGCTGTTCGGCATGAAGGTCTCGGTCGGGCCGCCCTTCTTCAACTCCGCCAGCTTCCCGCTGGTGGTGCCGCTGCTGATCGCCATGGCGGCGGGGCCGCTGATGCCGTGGAAGCGCGCGCAGCTCGCCAATGTCGTCATGCGGCTCTGGTGGTGCGCCGTCATTGCCTTCGCCGCCTTCTTCCTGGCGCTGCTGCTGAGCGGCCAGCATGTGATGCCCGCGGTCGGCTTCGCCTTCGCGGCCTGGGTGATCGGCGCCGCCATCGCGGACATCGCGGATCGCACCGCGCTGTTCCGCACGAACCTCGGCAATGCGTGGAACCGCGCGAAGGGCCTGCCGCGCGCGGCCTGGGGGGCGGCCATCGCCCATGCCGGCATCGGCATCACCGCGGCCGGCATCGCGGGCATGGGCCTGGCGCAGGAACGCATGGTGGCGCTGGCGCCGGGCGAATCCACGACGCTCGCGGGCTATGAATGGCGGCTCGATGGCGTGCGCGACGTGGAGGGTCCGAACTGGACCGCGCGGCGTGCCACCATCACCCTGCTGCGCGACGGCGCGGTGGTGCGCGTCATGGAGCCCTCGCGCCGCTTCTTCCCCATCGCGCGGCAGAACACGACGGAGGTCGCGATCCACACCAACCTCATCGCCGACCTCTACGCGGTGATCGGGGAGGAGGAGGCGGGGACGGGCAAGGCCGTGATCCGCCTGCACTACAATCTCTTGGCGCCGTGGATCTGGCTGGGTGCCGCGATCATGGCGCTGGGTGGCGGGCTGTCGCTGGCCGACCGCCGCATCCGCGTCTCCGCGCCCAACCGGGCGGCGGCGCGCATGGTGCCAGCCGAATGACGCCGAATACCCGTCGCCTTCTCCTGCTCGCCCCCTTCGCCGCCGCCGCGGCGGGGGGCATCGGCTTCTATGCCGCGCTCGATCGGCAGCGCCGCGGCGTCTACAACCCGCGCGGCGTGCCCTCCGCCCTCATCGGCCAGCACGCGCCGGACTTCACGCTGCCGGCGCTGGAGGAAAGTGGCGTGGAGGGCTTCGGCGCCGCTGACCTCCGCACCTTCGGCCGCCCGCTGCTGGTGAATTTCTGGGCCAGCTGGTGCGTGCCCTGCGTGATCGAGCATCCGCAACTCATGAAGCTGTCGCGCGAAGGCGTGCCGGTGCTGGGCATCGCCTACAAGGACAAGCCCAGCGACAGCCTCCAGTTCATCCGCCGCCACGGCAACCCCTTTCGCCGCCTGGCGAAGGACGAGCCGGGTCGCGTCGCCATCGACTGGGGCCTCTACGGCGTGCCGGAGACCTATCTGCTGGACCGCCAAGGCATCATCCGCTGGCGCTATGCCGGGCCGATCACGGACGAGGTGCTGGCCCAGGACCTCCGCCCGCTCCTGCAGCGCTACGCGGCATGAAGACGCTCGTCCTGCTGCTCGCCCTGCTGCTGCCGGGCGCGGTCCATGCCACGACCAACCCCGCCGACATGCTGCGCGACCCGGCGCAGGAGGAACGCGCCCGCGCCCTCGGGCGCGAGATCCGCTGCATGGTCTGCCAGAACCAGTCGATCGAGGATAGCGAGGTGGCGCTGGCGCGGGACCTCCGCCTCATCGTCCGCGAACGCATCGTGGCCGGCGACAGCGATGCGCAGGTGCGGGACTTCCTGCATGCGCGCTACGGCGACTTCGTGCTGCTGCGCCCGCCCTTCACCTGGGGCACGGCGGCGCTGTGGCTGACGCCGCTGGTGGCGCTGCTATTCGGCGCCAGCCTCATCATCCTCTCCCGCCGCCGGAGCGCGCAGCCCGCGCCGCCCGCGCCGCTGACGGAGGAGGAGAAGCGCCGCCTGGCCGCGCTGGACGCTGACACAAGGGACGGGACTCGCGCGTGACCCTCTGGCTGCTGCTGGGTGCGCTCGCGCTGTTGGCGCTGCTCCCGCTGATCATCACCCTCGTCCGCCCCACCCGCGCCCGCGGCCGGGCGGAAGCGGACCTCGCCCTCTACCGCGCCCAATTGGCGGAGCTGGACCGGGAGCGTGAGGCCGGGCGCCTCGACGCCGCGCAGCACCAGGCCGCGACGCTGGAGGTGCAGCGCCGCATCCTGGCCGCGCCGAAGGAGGATGCGCCGGAACTCCGCCCGGGCCGTACCGCCGCGATGCTCGCCGCCATGGTCTTCCTGGTGCCGGCCGCGGCGCTTGGCCTGTACCTGGTGCGCGGTACCCCCGACATGCCCGCCGCCCCCTTCGTCGAGCGCCAGCGCCTGGCGCAGGAGGAGGACGCGATGCTGGAGACGCTGCGCGGCCGCCTTGCCATGCTGGAACCCGGCAGCGACGCGGCGCGGCAGGGGCAGATCCTGCTCGGCAATGCCGAACGCTCCCGCGGGCGGCTCGACGAAGCGGTGCGGGCCTATCGCACGGCGCTGGAATCGCGGTTCGACGGCCCGCTGGCGGCCGACCTCGCGGAGCTGGAGATCGAGCGCGGCGACCATGCCGCGGCCTCCGCGCTGATCGCCCGCGCGCTCGGCTCCTCCCCCCGCGAACCGCGGCTGCGGTTCCTCGCCGGGCTGGCGGAGGCGCGGGCCGGGCGCACGGACAATGCGCGGCGCACCTGGCAGGCGCTGCTGGCGGATGCGCCGGCGGAGGCGCCCTGGCGGCCGGTGGTGGAACGGCAGCTGCAGGCCCTGCCCTGACCGCCGCGCGGCGCTACACTCCCGCCAAAGGGAGAGGGCGCCATGCGGAAATTCCTCAACGACCCCCGCGCCACGGTGCGGGAGATGCTGGAAGGCCTGGCGGATCTCTCGCCCGGCCTGGCGCTGCTGGCGGAGGAGGGCGTCATCCTCCGCGCCGGCATCCCCGCCTTCGCCGAGCGGCGGGAGGTCGCGGTGATCTCCGGCGGCGGGGCGGGGCATGAACCCGCCCATGCCGGCTATGTCGGCCCCGGCCTGCTGCATGCGGCGGTGGCCGGCGACGTCTTCACAAGCCCGCCCGTCGATGCCGTGCTGGCCGCGATCCGTGCCGTCGCCGGCCCGCCGGGCGCGCTGCTCATCGTCAAGAACTACACGGGCGACCGGCTGAATTTCGGCCTCGCCGCGGAACTGGCCCGCGCCGAGGGCATCCCCTGCGAGGTCGCGGTCGTCGCGGACGACGTGGCGCTGGCCGGCACGGTGGAGCCCGCGCGGCGGCGCGGCATCGCGGGCACCGTGCTGGTCCACAAGGTCGCCGGGGCTGCGGCCGCGGCGGGGCTGGGGCTGGACGCCGTGGCGGCGGAAGCCCGCGCGGCGGCGGCTTCCCTCGGCAGCATGGGGGTCGCGCTCGGCGCCTGCATCGTGCCGGCGGCCGGCCGGCCGGGCTTCGACCTGCCGGAGGGCGAGATGGAACTCGGCCTCGGCATCCATGGGGAGGCGGGGGTGGCGCGCGTGCCCCTCGCACCCGCCCGCGACATCGCGGCGACGCTGCTGGACCGCATCCTGGCGGAGACGGCCTGGCCGGCGGGCACGCCCGTGGCGCTGCTGGTCAACGGCCTCGGCGGCACGCCGCCCATGGAACTGGCACTCATGGCGCGGGAGGCGCTGGCCGGGCTCGGCGCCCGCGGCGTGCCGGTGGCGCGGGCCTGGTGCGGGACGCTGCTCTCCGCGCTGGAGATGCCGGGCTGCTCCTTCTCCCTCCTCGCGGTGGACCCGGCGCGGCTGGCGCGGCTCGATGCGCCGGCAAGCGCGCCGGCTTGGCCGGGTGGGGGCGTGATCCCCGAGGCGCGGGCGACCGTCGCGCCGGCGGCAGCGCCGCCCCATCCCTTCACCGGCGCGCCCGACCCCGCCATCCGCGGTGCGGTGCTGGCCGTGGCCGCGGCGCTGGAAGGGGCGGAGGCGCGGCTGACGGCGCTGGATGCGGCGACGGGGGATGGCGATCTCGGCCTGTCGCTGGCGCGGGGCGCCGCGGCGCTGCGGGCGCTGCCGGATGGCGCCTGGGCTGATGCGCCGACCGCGCTGGCCGCCATGGCGGCCACGCTGCGCCGCGCCATCGCGGGATCCTCCGGCCCCTTCTACGCCACCGCCCTGCTGCGCGCCGCCCGCGCCCTGCCGGCCCGCCCCGCGCCCGCCGACTGGGCGGCGGCGCTGGAGGCGGCGGTGGCGGCCCTCACCGAACTCGGCGGCGCGCAGCCCGGGGACCGCACCATGCTGGATGCGCTGCACCCCGCTTCCCGCGCCTTCCGGGACGCGCTGCCGGGTGGCGGTGCCGCCGCGCTCGCCGCCGCGGCGCGGGCGGCGGAAGAGGGGGCAGCGGCGACGGCCACCATGCGCCCGCGTCTCGGCCGGGCGAGCTACCTGGGCGACCGCGCGCTCGGCCACACCGATGCGGGGGCCGCCGCCATCGCCGCCTGGATGGCCGCATTGGCGGGCGCGGTGAGGGAGCGGTAGAGCCGCACGAGCCGAGCGGCCTCCGCCGCCCAGCCGAAGCGGGTCAGCGCGGCGTCCCGCCCCCGGGCGCCCATGGCGTCCCGCACCCCGGGATCGGCCAGCGCCTGGATGGCGGCGGCGACGGCCGCGGCATCGGCCGTGTCCACCGTCAGCCCGCAATCGGCGCTGCGCACGATGGCGGACACCTCCTCCGCCAGGGCGGGCACGATCACCGGCAGTCCGGCCAGCATGCAGTCGAACAGCTTGTGCGGCAAAGCGAGGCGGTGGTTCTCCACCCCCGGCTGGAACAGCACCAGGCCGATATCGGCCTTCGCCGCCAGGGCGATCGCATCCTCCCGCGGCATCCAGTCCAGGTATTCCACCTGGCCCGCCAGGCCCAGCGCCAGGCTGCGCTCCCGGAAGGCACCCTCGCTGCCATCGGTGAAGCGGCCGATCAGCCGCAGCCTGGTGCCGGGCGGCAGCAGGGCCAGCGCCTCCAGCATGATGAAGGCGCCGCGCGCGCGGGTCAGCGCGCCGAGATGCAGCAGCGTGAGGGGCCCCGGCCGGTGGCGGCGCGGCGCGACGGGAACGGGGGTGGCGTAGTTGCGCACCGGCGTGCAGCGCGCGGCGCCGCCGAGCCAGCCCTCCAGCCCATCCTTCGCCACCACCACCGCATCGGCGCGCCCCGCCATCATGCGGCAGGCGGCCGCGACCGCGGCGCGGGCCAGCGGGCGCAGCGGCCGCGGCAGCAGGGGGTCGAGGCGGGAGGGATAGTGTTCATGCACGTCGAGCACGACCCGCGCGCCGCAACGCCGCGCCGCCAGCAGGGCCGCCAGCCAGCTATCCGGTTCATGCGCGTGGATCACCGCCGGACGCAGCGCGGCGGCGCGGCGGGCCAGCGCCGGGATCGCCATCAGCCGGGCCCGCCAGCCTCCCGCGGGGCGCGGATAGGTCTGCAGCGCCACGCCATGCAGCAGCTGCGTCCCGGCCACGGGCCCCGGCGCCAGGTGCCGCACCGGGAAGCCCGCCGCCGCGAGCGCCGCGCCTTCCTTGGCGACGATGCGCACATCCTCCACCGGATGGGCGGCGGAAAGCATCAGGACGGCGGGCGGCGTCACGGGACGAGCGCCCTGGCATCCGTGCCGGCATGCCCCGCCACCGCCTCCACCGTCGCCACCAGACGGGCGGCGATCTGGCGGCTGTCGAAATGCCGCTCCGCCAGGCGGCGCGCGGCCTGGCCCATGATGCGGCGGCGGGCCGGGTCATCCGCCATGGCGAGCAGCGCGGCGGCCAGCCCATCGGCATCCCCGGGCGGCACGGTCAGCCCGCAGCCGCCTTCCGCCAGCAGGCGCTGCGCCCGGCCCGGGACATTGGCCACCACCGGCAGCCCCGCCGCCAGGCATTCGGCCAGCTTGTTGGGCGCCGTCCATTCCGCGAATTCCGGCACCGGCGCCAGGCAGAGCAGGCCGACATCGGCGCCGGCCAGCAGCCCCGCCAGGCGGCGCTTCGGCATCGGGTCGAGGAAGGTCACGGGCAGGTCCTCGGCCGCCGCGCGGGCCATCAGGGCCGGCTTCTCCACCCCATCGCCGACCAGCGTGATGCGGATGCCGGTGGCGCGCAGCCGCGAAGCGGCATCCAGCAACACGCCGAGCCCATTCGCCCGGCCATGCGCCCCGGCATAGACCGCGACCATCTCCCCCGCCCCCACGCCATCCGGCCGCCAGGGCCGGGCATCGGGGCCGAAGAGGCTGACATCCGCGCCCTGCGGCAGCACGCGCAGCCGGTCCGGATCCGTCCCCCGCGCCAGTGCCGTGCGGGCCATGCCCTCGGTCAGCGCGATGACGGCGGAAGCCCGGCGGCAGGCGGCATCGACCAGCCGGCCGATCGCGGCCAGCACAGGGCCCGGCACGCCGCCGCCGCCTTGTCCTGCCCCGGGGCGAGCCCCGGGACGAGACAGGGCGGCGGGCAGTTCGGGCCAGGGGTCGCGGATCTCGAACAGGAAGGGCGTGCCGCGCAGCCGCCGGGCCAGCAGCGCCGGGATCGCCACCGTGGGCGGGGTGGAGGAGGCGATGAGCAGGTCCCAGCCCTGCCCGAGGGCAAGCCGCGACGCCGCCGCGGCGTAGCGCAGGAAGACCAGGCTGCGCCGCGCCAGGGATTGCGCATTGCCATAGGGCAGGTCGAATTCCACCACCTCGAACCCCGCCACCGCGCCGCGGCGGCTGCCCTGGCGGAAGGGGCCCGACAGCCCCGTGGCGGCGCCGTCATAGCGGCCGCAGGCCAGTGTCACCGCATGCCCGGCCTCGGCCAGCGCCCGGGCGTGGTTGTAGGCGCGCGTCGCCGTGGCCCCGTCGGGGGTCGAGAAATGCTGGTGCAGGTAGAGGATGCGGAGCGGCATGGCCTTCACGCCCGCGCGCAGGCCCGGATCAGGTCGATGACCCGGGCCTGGTCGGCCTCCGTCATCCCGGTGCCGGATGGCAGGCAGAGCCCGCGTTCGAACAGCGCCGCCGCCGTGGCGCCGCCGGCCTGGGGCGCGTCCCGGAAGGCGGGCTGCAGGTGCAGCGGCTTCCAGGCCGGGCGGCTTTCGACCCCGCCCGCCAGCAGCGCCCGGCGCACGCCTTCCCGGTCCGTGCCGAAGGGGGCGGGATCGACCAGCAGCACGGTCAGCCAGCGATTGGCGCGGCCCCAGGCGGGTTCCGCGATGAAGCCGAGGCCCGGCAGATCCGCGAGCCCCGCGACGTAGCGGGCGAAGACATCCCGCCGCCGCGCCACGCGCGCCGCCAGCGCCGGCAACTGCGCCAGCCCGACCGCGGCCAGGATGGAGGAGAGGCCGTAGGTGTAGCCGGTGGTCTCATGCTCGTAATGGGGCCAGGGCTCCTTCGCCTGGCCGGCCAGTTGCCGGGCGCGGGCCAGCAGCCTGGTATCCTCCCCGGCCAGGGCGCCGCCCCCGCCCGCGGTGACGATCTTGTTGCCGTTGAAGGAGAAGGCGGCGAGCCGCGCGCCCTGCCCCGCATGGCGCCCGCCGCGCTGCGTGGCGCCCATGGCGGCCGCGCTGTCGCACATCACCGGCACGCCCCAGCGGTCGCAGGCCGCGACGATGGCGTCGAGGTCGCAGCACTGCCCGTAGAGATCGACCGGCACCACGACCCGCGGCAGGCGCCCGCGCCGCGCGGCCTTCGACAATTCCTCCGCCAGCAGCCCGGGATCGAGCGTCCAGCCGGTCTCCACCACGTCGAGGAAGCGGGGCGTGGCGCCCATCTGCACGGCTGGCGCCACGCTGGCGACGAAGGTCATCGCCGGCGCCCAGACCTCATCCCCCGGCTCCACGCCCAGCACCCGGTAGCCGAGATGCAGCGCCGCGGTGCCTGAGGCGGTGGCCAGCACCTCCCCCATCCCCGTCACCGCGCCGATCGCGGCCTCGAACGCCGCGGGGGCGGGGCCGGCCGGGGCCAGCCAGCCGGCTTCCAGCGTCTCCCTCACCCGCTCCGCCTCGCCGCCCGCCAGATGGGGCGGGGACAGCAGCAGGGGCGCGGCGGAAGGCCGCGTGGGGAAGGGGAGGATTGCGCCGGCGGCAGCGGGCAGGGGCGTGGCCATGCGAACCCATAAGTTGATAGACTGTTAATAGACATCACATCGTGATTGATAACCGGCCCGGTTCGCAAGTCCTGTCAGCGACGCCGGGCCGCCTTCACCGGCGCTTTTCGGCCATGGCACCGGCCGGGTCGAAGGCGGGCATGGTGGCGTGCCCGGGGGCGGAGGCCCCCTGGCCGCGCAGCCAGACGCCGAGGCTGCGCAGCGCCAGCGCGATGTCACCGAGGAAGCGGGGCGGCGCCTCCGCATAGGCGGCGTCCAGTTCCAGCCGCCGGTCCCAGGGCACGGCGTTGCGCCCCGCCGCCACGCCGGGCCCCAGCAGCCCCGGCCGCACCCGCAGCCGCAGCGCCTGGCGCGGCGAGTAGAGCGCCGTGTAGGCCAGCGGCAGGGGGCGCGGGCCGACCAGGCTCATCTCCCCCCGCAGCACGTTGATCAGCTGTGGCAATTCATCGAGGCCCGAGGCGCGGAGCCAGCGGCCGAAGCCATCCAGCCGCTCCGCATCGCTCCCCGGCCCCACCGCCATCGACCGGAATTTCTTCAAGCTGAAGGCCGTGCCGTTCAGGCCCGCGCGGGGCTGGGTGAAGAAGACGGGCGCGCCAAGGCGCCAGCGCACCGCCAGCGCCACCGCGGCGAAGAGCGGCGACAGCAGGATCAGCAGCAGCGCCGCCCCCACCACGTCCAGCGCCCGCTTGCCGAAGCGCTCATGCATGGGCGGCCTCCAGCGGGCGGGCGGAGAGGCCGAGGCTCAGCGCCAGGCCGAGGGCGAACCAGGCCATGCGGTTGCCGAGGTCCGTCGAGACCATGATGGTCATCGCCACCGGCAGCACCATCGCCGCCATCCGCGCCAGCCGCGCGGCGGGGATCACCGGCGCCAGGCGCAGCATGGCGAAGGCCGCGCCGCCGAAGGTGCCGAGCCAGAGGAGCAGGCCCGGCAGCCCGCCTTCGGCCAGCGCCTCCAGCGCATGGTTGTGGGGGTAGAGGCCGCGACGCTCCCCATGGCCGGCGGCGATGGTGAAGCCACCGGTGCCGAGGCCGAAGGGCGCGGCTTCCCCGGCCCAGGACAGCGCCGCGCTCCACAGCCCCCGCCGCGCATCGAGCCCGGCGGCATCGCCCGTCAGCCGTTCCAGCGTGCGCAGGCCCTCCGCCTGGTCGGGATGCAGCAGCAGCCAGAGCAGGCCGGCCAGGCCCGCGGCGGCGACCGCCGTGACCCAGGCGAGCGCGGGCCCGCGCGGCAGGCGGAGCGCGGGGGCGAGTGCGACGCCGAGCAGCAGCGCCACCAGCGCGGTGCGCCCGCCCGGCAGCAGCGCCGCGGCCGCCAGCGCCAGGATCAGCGCGGCCCAGAAGGCGCGCCCGGGCCAGGACGGCGCCTCCACCAGCTTCACCGCCGCCAGCGCGGCGGCGGTGGCCATGGCGAGGCCCGCCAGCTGGTATTGCAGGCGCTGCGCCTCCGCTTCCAGCAGCGCCTCCAGCGCCCAGCCGCCCACCACGCCCCAGGCGACGATCGCGGCCAGCAGCGCGCCGATGGCGATGGTGGTGGCCGACAGCGCCCGGCGCGAAGCGGGCTCCGCCCCCACCATCAGCCCGGCCGCCAGCATCAGCGGGCCGGCCAGCACCACCTCCGGCAGCTTGGCGGCGAGGATGACGGAGGACGGGCTCCAGGCCCCCGCCACGACCAGCCAGGCCCAGAACAGCCCCGCGGCGGCGAGCGGCGGTGCGATGGCCGGGTCCACCCGCCAGCGCCGCGACACCGCCAGCAGCGCCAGCGCGGGCAACAGCAGGGCGAGGCTGGCCAGCGTCAGGTCGATCGGCAGCCGCGCCAGCGGCGGCGCCGTCTTCAGCGCGCCGGCCATCTGCAGGGTGGCGGCCAGCCCGCCCGCCGCCAGCGCGACCGGTGCGGCAGGCGGCGGGGCCGTCATTCCGCCGGCTCCACCCGCAATGGCCGCGCGACCGGGCGCGACGGCGACGGCAGGGCGCGCAGCAGCACCCCGGCGCCCACCAGCCCGATGGCCGCCATCGGCGCCGCGACCAGCAGCAGCAGCAGCAGCAGCGGGCGATTGGGCAGGGAGGGGCGGATCTCCACCATGGGCGCGGAGACCAGCCGCGCGGCCACCGCCTCATCCGCCGCCACCACCACGCCGGCGCGCTGGTTCAGCGCGAGCAGTTCATAGAGCGACTGGCGGATGTAGAGGTCGGGCTCCCGCACCATCCGCGCCTCCAGCGCCGCGACGCGGCGGCGGGACAGTTCCTCCAGGTCCGCGCGCACCTTGGCCTCGGCGAAGGCGTGCAGGCGGGCGAGCGCGTCCAGCGCGAAGTCGCGGTCGCGGTGGGGCAGGGACAGGCCCCAGGTGACGGCGCCGAGCGTCTGGGTCAGCGCCAGGTTGCGCTCCAGCCAGTCCCGCGCATCGTCCAGGTCGGCCTGGATGCGCAGGTCCAGCGCCTCCCGGATCGCGCCGCCGGGCCAAGCGGCGCGGCGTTCGGTGATCAGCGCCAGCAGGGGCGTGTCCCGCACCAGCATGGCCGCGGCCTCCGCCGAGCGCAGCGCGCCGAGGTAGACGGCGAAGTTCCCCGATGGCCGCGGGTCCAGCAGGCCGGAGACGGTGGAGGCGGAGGACAGCAGCGTGGAGGTGGCGATGCCCGTCGTCTCCGCGGGCGCCACCATCGCCTCCGCCACGTATTGCCGCGGCCACTGGATGATGACGGTGCCGCCGGCGCCGAGGATCAGCGTGGTGATCAGCAGGACCCGCCAGCGCAGCGCCAGGATGCGGGCGAGGAGGAGGTCAAGCGGCATGCGGGGGGGCGCCTGTGGGGAGTGCCACCTGGGTGAGGAGGCGGGAGATCGGCGCCAGGGCGGTCACGACCAGGATGGGCACGGGGCGCAGGGCGCCATAGGAGGGGCTTTCCCATCCCTCGGCGAGGCGCAGCGCGACCGGTGCATCGGCCGTGACGGTGATTCCCGCGCAGGCCGCTGCCACCCCATCGGCCACCCCATCCGCCATTGGGCGCCAATCGCCGGGCGGCAGGCGCCAATGCCAGGCGACCCGCCGGAAGGGGCCGGCCAAGCGATCCTCGATGATCCAGCGCCGGCCTTCCGCCACCACCCGCCGTTCGGTCCGGTTGCCGGCATGGTCGCGCATCCAGGCCCCATCCGGCACCAGGCCGAGCCGCGGCCAGCGCGCCAGCAGGAAGCGCCCGGCCCGCGGCATCGCGTCCTGGCCGTCGAAGACCGGGGCGTTGTGGGCGGCGGCCCCCGCGATGGCGTCCCACCATTCCGGCGCGGGCGGGTTGTAGGACCCCGTGCCGCCATCCCGCAGCACCACCGTCGCGCCGTCGCGGAGCGTCAGGTGCAGCAGGTCCGACTGCGCGGGACGGAAGCGCAGCGGCCCCGTCCGCAGCAGCGCCGCGGCACCTGCCGCCGCCCAGCCCATCGTCCCCGCCGCCACCCATCGTTCGGGCCGGTCCAGCCGCGCCGCGGGGCAGGGCAGGCCCAGCCAGGCGCAGCCCGGATCTTCCGCCAGCCCGGCGGAGGCGCCCGCGAACAGCCGCGCCGCGCGCTCCACGCTGCCCCGCGCATCGCCCGCGCCGTGCAGGCCGAGGTCGGCAAGCGCCGACCCGTCCTCCACCCCGAGCGCCGACCCGCTGCCATCCTCGGCCGTGACGCGGTGCAGCCAGGCTGTGAGCGCGGCGGCGCAGGTGGCGAGCGGGGCGGGGAAGGCGGGCGCGCCATGGCGCCGGCGCAGCCATTCCGCGACGGACAGCGTATCCAGCGCCAGCCGCGCATAGCCGGCCGAAACCTGCGCGAAGCCGCCATCCGGCGCGACCAGCCGCGCCACCGCGGCCGAGAGGCGCCTTTGCGCGCGTCCGGCACCGTCCCGGTCCCCCAGGAGCAGCGCGCAGGCGAAGGCGCCGGCAGGCTCCGAGATGGCGTGGTTGTTGTCCTGCGCCGCGGCATAGGCGGGCGTCGCCGCGATGCGCCGGGCGCAGAGGCCGAGCAGCGCCCGCGCGCCCGGTGGCGGATCGCGATCGGCATCGAGCAGCGCCAGGGCCAGGCCTAGGGTGAGCGCCCGCAGCGCCGCTTCCTGCCCGCAGGCCCAGGCGGGGCCGCGGAAGGCCGGGTTGGCGTCGGCCCAGTGCCGCAGCAGCGCCTCCGCCCGTGCCAGATGCGCGCCGCCCGGGTCGATCCGCGCGGCCTGCGCCAGCAGCAGCACGTCACCGAAGCGATGCCGTTCCCATACCGGCCGCACATCCCCCGCGCGGAACAGGTCCAGGCCGAGGGCGGGCGCGGCGGCATCGAAGGGGCCGTGCCAGTCCGGCCGCGCGGGCAGGGCCGCGGCGGCGGCCAGCAGCCGCGCGGCCTGCCCCACCGGCAGCGGTGGCGCGGCGGGGACGACGGGTGGCAGCAGCGCGCCGGTGACCGCCACCGGGTCGCGCAGCCGCCTCGCGGGCAGGCCGAGCGCCATCGCCACGCGATGCCACAGGAACAGCCCGACCGGCCGCGGACCCAGCCGCCAGGCCGCATCCAGGCGCAGCAGCGCCGCATCGCGGCGGCCCGGCGCATCGGGCTGGGCTGGCGCAACCGCGACGTCCAGTCCCGGTGAAAGGGGGGCTTGGTTCGGCATCATCGTAATGATTATGCTACACAGGGTCGCAAATCATGACATTGCAATTAACGCCTGAGTTGAGAGTTGTCGGGGTGCTCCTGCTCGGGCTCCTGGCCCTGATGCCGGTCGCGCGGGCGCAACCCGCGGGCCCGCCGGCCATTTCCACCTCGCCGGGCTCCGCGACCGGTCCCGCCGTCGGATCCTCCCTGTCGCCGCCCGCCTTGCCGTCCCTGCTGCCAGGCGGGCTGCCGCTGCCGACCCTGCCGGCCGGCACGCAGCAGGAGATCATGCAGCGGATCCTGGACGCCGCTGGCGGCCGCGCTCCCCCGGGCCCACTGCCCGCCCCGGCGGCGCCGGCGCCTTCCCCTTTCGCGTCCCCCTTCCCCGCCATGCCCGCCGCCTCCGCCCTGGCCGCGGCCGCGCAGGAGGAGCCTTTCTCCCACACCGAGGCCTTCTTCGCGGAACGGCTCGGCCTGGCGCTGCGGCAGTTCGGCTATGACAGCTTCCGCGCCGGCCCCGGCGGCACCGGCGTGCTGGGCGCCCTGCCGGACGACTACATCATCGGCCGCGACGATGAACTGGTGCTGGCCATGCGCGGCCGCACCCGGTCCACGCTGAACCTGCGCGTGCTGCGGGACGGCACGCTGGTCACGCCGGACCTGCCGCCGATCCCCGCCGCCGGCCGCACGCTGCGTGACCTGCGCGCCGACCTCGAAGCCCGCATCGCCCGCGACATGCCGGGGACGGAGGCCTACCTGGCGATCGGCCAGGTCCGGCAGATCGCGATCTTCGTGGGTGGAGAGGTGCAGCGGCCGGGGATGCAGGCGCTCACCGCGCTGTCCTCCGTGCTCGACGCCCTCCAGCAGGCCGGCGGCGTCCGCAAGACGGGATCGCTGCGCGGCATCCGGGTGGAGGGGCCGCGCGGCAGCCGGGTGGTGGACCTCTACGCCGTCATCGCGGGGGAACGCGGCAGCGTCGACCTCTCGCTGCGGGAGGGTGAACGCATCGTCGTTCCGCCGCTCGGCGGCGTCGTCGCGCTCGCCGGGGAAGTGACGCGGCCGGGCATCTACGAACTGCCCGCCGGCAGCACCGGCGTGCCGCTTTCCGTCGCGCTGCGGCTCGCGGGCGATCCGCTGCGTCCCGCCGGCAACCGGTTCCTCTCACAGGGCACGGATGGCGGAGGGCGGCGCAGCTTCACCGAATTGCGGCCCCAGGACCTGGTGCGGCGCGGCGACAGCGTGCTGGTGCAGCCGGGCGCCGACGTCATCGCCAACCAGCTGCGGCTCGCGGGCCACGTCACCGCCCCCGTGACGCGCGCGATCGGCCGCGGCGGCGCCTCGCTCAACAGCCTGCTCTCCGACCCCCGGCTGGTGCGGCCCGATCCCTATCCGCGGCTCGCGGTGATCCTGCGCCTCGATGGCGAAACCCGCGTGCGGCGCTTCATCCCCTTCGACCTCTCCCGCGCCCTCCAGGGCCAGGGCAACCTGCCGCTGGCGGAGGGCGACGAGGTCATCGTGCTCGGCAACAGCGACATCGCCTGGCTGGCGAGCCCGCCCGTGCAGCGCGCGCTGCGCGGCGAGGCACCGCCCGACGACAGCTGCCCGGCGCTGACCCAGCTCGCCATCGCCGCCCGCAGCGCGCCCGCACGCTTTGCCCATGCCCGCGGCGCCGGCTTCCCCGATATCGGCGCGCCGGGCTGCCCGCAGGTCTTCCGGGACTACCCGCCGCTGCTGTCCTTCCTGCTCGACACCGCCGTGCTGCTGGCGGGCGAGGTGCGGCAGCCCGGGCTCTTCCCGATCCAGGACAATACCGGGCTCGACGCGCTGCTGGCCGCCGCCGGGGGGGCGACGGACGGCGCCGACCTCTCCGCCATCGAACTCGCGCGCGAACCCACGGAACAGGCCGGCACCATCCCGCTGTCGCGCACGCTGCTCGACCTGCGCAGCCGGAACTTCCGCGCCGTCCGCCTCTCGCCGCGCGACGTCATCCGCGTGCCGCGCGGCTTCACGGACCGGGAGACGGGGCCGGTGACCCTGGCGGGCGAAGCGGTGCGCCCCGGCGTCTACGACATCCGCCGCGGCGAACGCCTGTCCGAACTGCTGGCCCGCGCGGGCGGACTGACCGGGCAGGCCTATGCCTACGGCACCGTCTTCACCCGGGACAGCGTGCGGCTGCGCCAGCAGGAAGGCTTCGCCCGCACGGCGCGGGACCTGGAAACCTCCCTCATCCAGGTCGCGGCCGGCCAGGCGGTGGCGGGCGGACGCGGGCAGAATGTCGATGTCGGCAACGCCATCAGCGCGGGGCGGGAACTGGCCAACGCGCTGCGCCAGGCGCAGGCCGCCGGACGCATGGTGGTGGAAGCCAACCCGGTGCTGCTGGCCGCACGACCCGAACTCGACGTGCTGCTGGAACCCGGCGACCTCATCGTCATCCCGAAGCGACCCAACGAGGTCACCGTCGTCGGCGCCGTGCTGAACCCCGGCAGCCTGCAATTCCAGTCTGGCTGGCGCGCCGGCGACTACCTGCGCGCCGCCGGCGGACCCCAGCGCTTCGCCGACACGTCGCGCGCCTTCGTGGTCCTCCCCAACGGCCAATCCGCCCCCGCCGGCCTGTCCGGCTGGCAGGCGGGCGGGCCGCCCGTGCCACCCGGCAGCCTGGTCGTCGTGCCCCAGGACCCCTCCCCCTTCGAAACCTGGGGCTTCATCCGCGACCTGACGCAGATGCTGAGCCAGGTCACCATCTCCTCCGCCGCGCTGGCCGTGATCGCGCGAGAGATGCGCTGAGGGCGTGGCGCGGGTGGCAGACAGGGGGGCCTTGCCCCCCTGCACCCCCCACCAGGAGGCAGGGGCCTCCTGGACCACCGGACCATTAACGCCGGAAGGGAGGGGGGCACTTCGGCCCCCCTCCCTTCCGGCGTTGAAGATTCCTGGCGGGGTCCGGGGGGCGCCACGCCCCCCGGCCGGGGGGCCAGGGGGCAGAGCCCCCTGGCTGCTCGCCCTCGCCCTGCTCCTCATCGCCCCCGCACCGACCCGGGCCGCGGACGAGGTGCCGGGGACCGGGTCCAACTATGGGGGCGTGGGGCTACTGGAGATGCGCAATGCGCGGTTCCGGGAGGATGGGGTGCTGGAGGCGGGGACGGCGGTCCGGCACCAGCGGCGGTTCCACTTCCTCTCCTTCCAGGCCTTGCCGTGGCTGGAGGCGACGTTCCGGCTGACGGAGCGCCTGGATGGCACGACGGGCGCGGGGATGACGAATGACCGCGCCTTCGACGTGAAGATGCGCATCTGGGAGGAGACGGACTGGACGCCCTCCATCGCCGTCGGGCTGCAGGACTTCATCGGCACGGGGATCTATTCCGGCGAGTATGTCGTGGCGTCGAAGCGCTTCGGCCCGCTGGATGCGACGGTGGGAATGGGCTGGGGGCGGCTGGGGACGGCGGCGGATGGACAGAACCCGCTGGCGGTGCTGTCGCCGCGGTTCGAGGCGCGGCCCCGGCGCGTGGACCAGGGTGGGTCCATCAACACCTTCCCCTTCTTCCGCGGTGAGAGTGCGGCGCTGTTCGGTGGCGTCGAGTATTCGCTGCCGCCGGTCTGGACCCCCTGGGGGGAGGTCGATGGGCTGCGCGCCAAGGTGGAGCTCTCCGGCGATGCGCTGCGGGACGAGCGGGGTGGCTGGCCGGCGCGGACCACGGGGTTGCGGGGGGAAGCCGCGAGCCGGGTGAATTACGGGCTGCAGTGGTCGAATGGCTGGCTGGATGCGGGGATGCAGGTCGTGCACGGCACGGATGTGCTGTTCCGCGTCTCCGCCCGGCTGGATCCGGACCGGGTGCCGGAGGTGGAGCGCCCGCCGCCGCCTTCGATGACGGCGCGGCCGCTGGAGGCCCCGGCGGAGCCGGAGGAAGCGGTGGCCGCCGCCTTGCGGGCCATCGGCTTTCGCCCCGTCCGGATCAGGATCGAGGGCGAGGTCGCGCGCATCGCCGTCGCGGGCGGGCGGCAGCGCACGCTGGCGCGGGCGGCGGGACGGATGCTGCGCGCCGTGCAGCCGCATCTGCCGCCGGGGGTGGAGCGGATCGTCTTCTCCTGGCGCCAGGCGGGGGTGGAGGTGGCGCGGCTGGTCCTGCCGCGCTCCGCCATGGAGGCCGCTTCGCGCGGCGATGGCAGTGCGGAGGAGGTGTTCTATGCCAGCCGGCTGGAAGAAGCGGGGGCCGACGCCTTCGGGCTGATCGATGGCGGGCGCGGCTTCTCCTGGGGGTTGGAGCCGCGCTTCTCGACCTTGTTCGGCGACCCGTCACGGACCTTGCGCTGGCAGTCCCAGGCGGTGCTGGGCGCGCGGCTGGAGGTCGGGCACGGCGTCGCGGTCGCGGGCAGCGTGGCGCGGACGCTCGCGGGGAACCTGGCCGGCGCCCCGCCCTCCGACAGCCGCCTGCCGCGGGTGCGGAGCGAGGCGGCGCGCTATGCGCGGGAGGGGGAGACGGCGATCCCGGCGCTCTACGGGGAGCGGATCTGGGGGCTGGGGCCCGATCTCTTTGCGCGCGTCACCGGCGGCTACCTGGAGCCGATGTTCGCGGGCCTGTCAGGGGAGGTGCTGTGGCGGCCGCAGGGGCAGTCCTGGGGTGTGGGTGTCGATGTCGCGCGGGTGGCGCAGCGCGACTACGACCAGCGCTTCGGGCTGCAGGGCTACAACGTCACGACCGGGCATGTGTCCGTCTATGCCGACCTCCCCTGGCACGGGATGTATGGGGTGGCGCGGGCGGGGCGCTACCTCGCCGGGGATTGGGGCGGGACGATCGAGATCGGGCGCCGCTTCCGCAGCGGGATCGAGGTCGGCGGCTTCGCGACGCTGACCGACGTGCCCTTCAAGACCTTCGGCGAGGGCAGCTTCGACCGCGGCATCTATGTGCGCGTGCCGCTCGACCTTTTCGGGATCGAGACGCGCAGCGTGGCACCGCTCACGGTGCGCGGCGTGACGCGCGATGGCGGTGCGAGGCTCGCCGTGGACAACCCGCTCTGGGAGGTGACGCGGGAGGGCAGGGGAAGGGCGCTGGAGGAGGGGTTCGGGGGGTTCATGCGGTGAGGGGTGGTGGCAATCCTGCTTCGACGCAGGCGGGGAAGCCAGGCATGGCTGCCAGCGGGAGTTCAGGCCGAGGATGCTGAAATGGATGCGCCAGACCGGCGGTGATCCGGCCTATGCCCTGCTGGTCCTTGCATCGAGGCTGCGGCGCCGGGGCCGCTGGCTATTGCTGGCGATCCTGCTGGTTCTTGTTGCCGCGGCGATGGCGGTCATTCCCCTGTTCGTTGAAATGCTCCCCTGGCTCGGCTGATATTGCCCGGCCAGCCATGTCTTGACCTGCGTCACCAGGGACGAAGCCTTGCTCCAGTTCATCCACCAGAACACCGATTGGGGGCCGGAGCCGAATGCGCCGGGGCTCGAGTTCTCGCGTGATGGAGGCGATCTCGTCCTCTCCTTCTGCATGGGACCGACGTCGTTCGGTGAGGACGCGTAGTGGTACCGCGATGCCACCCTGCGCTTCAAATGGGTGAGCCGCTGGTGCTGGGACTCGACCAATGATGAGGGCTGGTACGCCGGCGTAGGGCGCTACGCCCGCCAAGCGCCACGCTGGGGGCAATTCTACGAAGTGATCGGTGACGAGCGGCTGGGTGAGAACGGCATCCCCGGCAGGATGCCGAACCCGAAGCCGGTCCGCCATTTTCTCTTCTATTTCCGCGACGAGACGATCGAGTGCTACGCGCAGTCCTGGCAGCTCGCCTGCGACACGCATCGGCGGTCGAGCATCGATCGCTGAGGGCGTCAGCGCGTCGCCGCCAACTCCTCCGGCGTGCTCGCCACGCCTCGCTCCCGCAGCCAGGCCGAGACGCGCGGATCGGCGCTCCACACACACAGCGGCACCGCCAGCACCATCCCCGCCGTGAAGGGCAATGCCACCAGCAGCGCGGCCCATGACACGCTCGCGAAGCACGCCGTCAGCGCCAGGCCGATCAGCGTGTGCCGCCACAGCAGCCGCGTCGCATCCGCCCAGGCGATGCCGCGATCCGCGCGGTTCTGCGGCGCCCATCCCGTGCGCTTGCCGAAGGGCAGCAGCAGGAGAAACATCGCCTTGTTCAGCGTCGACAGCGGCTCGAACAGCTGCATGAAGACGAATTCCGCGGCAGCCCCGCGCGCGAAGGCGCAGCGCCCGCCATAGGTCGCGGCGACCTCACGCTGGATCAGCGCCTGCGCATAGCCCGAGAGCTTCGGCGAGAAGTAGCAGAGCGCATGCGCGAAGACGGCCAGCACCAGCGCGCCCATCGGCGTGCCCGCGCCGCCGCCCGTCATCGCATTCGCCGCTGCCAGCAGCAGGATCGCGGCGTAGAGCGGCGCGCCCAGGAACAGAAGGATCGCCTGCACCAGTTGCAGCCTGCCGAGCACGGTCATCCCCGGCAGGTCAAACAATCGAAAGTACTGCATGTTGCCCGCGCCCCAGCGTTCGTCGCGGCGCATGAATTCGGGCATGGCGGGCGGGTTGGCCTCCATGCTGCCATCCTCGGCCGGCAGGCAGCGCACGGCCCAGCCGGCGGCCTGCAGGCGCACGCTTTCCACCATGTCGTGGCTCAGGATGCGGCTGCCATCGGGCAGGGGTTCGAGCTTCGCATGCTCCCGGAAGGGCGCCACGCGGATGATGGCGTTGTGGCCCCAATAGGGCCCGGAATCCAACTGCCACCACGCCTGCCCCGTGGCCCAGCTCCGCATCCCGGCGCGCATCCCGAACTGGAACAGCCGGGGAAAAGCGGCCGTGGCGGGGCGGCCCACGATCAGCTGCTGCACGATGGCGAGCCGCGGCTCGGCCTCCATGATCGACACCAGGCGCAGCACCGCGGCGGGCGTCATCACGCTGTCGGCGTCGAGCGTGATGAAGAAGGCCTCGTCCGTGACGTGGTGGTCGAGAAAATCCATCACGTTGCCGGCCTTGTAGCCGGTGTTGTCGGTGCGGCGGCGATAGCGCACGCGGCCGGGATGGGTGGCGGCGAAGCCAGCGATGGCGGCTTCCTCAGCGCTCGCGATCGCCGGGTCCTGCGTGTCGGAGAGCAGCCACAGCCGGAAGCGATCGCCGGCGCCGGCCTGCACCAGCCCGTCCAGCAGCGCACCCAGCGGCGGCAGCACCGCCTCCATCGCCTCGTTCCGGATGCAGACGGCGATGGCGGTGACGGAGTGTGGCACGCCAGCGCGCGCGCGGCGCAGCGCGGGCAGCACGGCGGCGGGCGGGTCGCGCGTGCCCAGCAGCAGCGCAAGGCCGAGGATGGAATTGGCGGCGGACAGCGCCGTCCAGGGCGTGGTCAGCGCCACCGCCAGCAGGATCAGCGCCTCCCACCCGTTCAGCGGCGTCAGCGCGCGCCAAGTCAGCCAGAACAGCAGGGCGGCGATCAGGAACACCAGCGCGGCGAAGGCGGCGCGGCGCAGCAGGGGATTCTCGTTCGTCACGCGCCGTCCATCGCCCGGGATGATGGCGCCCTTACGGCATGAGGGGCAGGCCCGCCAGCGCGGCGGCGAAGGCGGCGACGGAGAGGCCCAGCCACGCCAGGGAGAGCGCCGCCACCCCTGCCGCGCCGGGCGCGGCCAGCAGTGCCAGGGCGGGCACCCCCTGTATGGCATGGGTGCCCAGGAAATGCGCGATGCGGAGGTCGCCGCCATCCCGCGACCAGAAGAAGGGCGGCCAGGCACCGGCGAGGGTGCCGCCGACCACCGGCCCGCCATGCGCGCCGATCGCGAAGCCCGTGACGCCGCCCATCACCCCCGCGATGACCAGGCCGAGCCCGACCGCCAGCCGCCAGGGGCGCGGCCGCGCGCCATCGCCGCGCAGCAGGACCAGCAGGCCGAGCACCGCCGCCAGCAGGACCAGCACCAGGGCGGCTGTGCCCATCACGCCGAACATGAAGGCGCCCACGATGTCCGTCGCGAAATGGCTGCGCAGGCCGAGCGCGGCGCGGAGCGTGATCCAGCCCTGCTCGAACAGCCCCGCCGCGGCGCTGCCCCACAGCACCACCCGCGCCACCCATCCGTCCCGCACCGCCGGCGCCAGCACGCCCCAGGCCCAGGCCAGCGTCCAGAACCAGACGGCCAGCGAGGCCGCGAACTTGGCCGGCTTGGTCCAGACGGAGGCGCCATCGATGGCGCGCCCATCCAGCAGCATGGCCACCAGGCACGTGGCCAGCAGCGCCGCCATCGCGAAGCCCAGCCGCGCGAGGACAGGCTGGCGGCGATGCAACTCCCGCAGGATCGCGCTCATGCCGCCCGCCCGCGCGCCGCGCGCAGGCCGAGGAACAGCAGCAGCCCGACCGGGCCGACCAGGAAGGTCGGCGGCAGGCAGAGCCGGACCAGCCAGGGGTTCATCCCCTCCGCCGCGCCACGCCGGCAGATCCAGGCGCCGATGAAGAGATCGAAGGCGAGGTAGTGCACCCATCCCGCCAGCAGGACGCCGGGCTGCCGGAACAGCGCGGCGACGCCGGCAAGGCTGGAGAAGCCGCCCTCCGCCCCCGGCGCGTAGGTGGCCAGCAGCACCAGGTAGAGCGTGGCCAGCAGGGCCGGCAGGGCCAGGCCCGCCAGCCACCAGGTCACGGCCCGGTTGCGCGGTGCCACCAGCAGGGCGAACCAGCCCGCCAGGGCGATCATGTTCACGGCCGAGAAGAAGGTTTCCACAACGGAACGATCCCAGACTGTCCAGTGGTCAGTTTGATGCCGCGTCCATCTGACCGTTGTCAAGTTAAAGCGTTGGGGGCAGGATCGGGGCATGACCGTCACCCCCAAGCCGCGCGGCCGGCACCATCACGGCGACCTCCGCCGTGCGTTGCTGGATGCGGTGGCGGAGATCGTGCTGGAGCAGGGGCCGGAGGCGGTGACGCTGCGCGAATGCGCGCGCCGGGCCGGCGTCTCCCACTCCGCGGCCGCGCCGCATTTCGGCGACAAGCGCGGCCTGCTGACCGCCTTCGCGGTGGAGAAGTCGGACCGCCTCGCTCGGTCCATGGAAGAAGCGGTGGCCGCGCTGCCCGCGGGCGCCGATGCCCGCGCGCGCCTGGCCGCGACCGGCCGGGGCTACCTGGCCTTCGCGCGGGCAAATCCGGCGCATTTCCGGCTGATGTTCCGCACCGACCTGATCGACACCGCGAACCCCGCCTGGCGCGCCGCCGCCAGCGGAGCCTGGGCGCCACTGGCCACCGCCATGGCCGCCGTCGCCCCGGGGGCCGAGGGCCGGGCGCTCCGCGCCCGCCTGGCGCTGGCCTGGGCGGCGGTGCACGGCTTCTGCACCCTGCGGCTGGAGGTGCCCGGTGCCGAACTCTGGGCCGGGGAGGAGCGGGCGGCGGAGGTGGCGGAGGACATGATCGCGCTGCTGGTGGAGGCCTGCGCGGCGCCCTGAGCGCGGTCAGAATCCGGTCAGCAGCAGATCGAGCGCGCGGGTGATGTCGTCCCGCTGGGGCGCGAGGTTGCCGACCGTGCGGCCGAGGTCGCGGCGCGGGACGGCGGCCATCAGCTGCGTGGCCATCAGCAGCCTTTCGCCCTGGACCTCGAAGGCCGGATGCAGATCGGCGATGCGCGCGGGCACCTCGTCCGGCGGGAGGAGCGGCACGACGACCCGTGTACGGAGATGGTCCAGAAAGTCGGCCTGCACATCGAGCAGCCACATCGCGGAGCCGCTCGGCCGGTAGAGGTCGAAGCGCGGCACGCTTCAGAACATCCGGTACTTCGCGAGCGGCAGGCCGTTGCGCTCCGTCCACTCGTTCCAGGCGTCCATCGCCGCCCGGTTCTCTTCCTTCCAGCGGCGCGTCTTTTCCGCCCGCACCGCCTCCTCCACCGCCTGCGCGGCGATGAGGTCGGGGTCGAGGCCGAGGGCACGGGCTTCGTCGAAGCGCGTCGAGGGGCCGGCGGGGAAGAGGTCCGGGCGCAGACGCTGGCGGGGGATGCCGGTCGCGGCCTCCACTGCCGCCACACGCTCCGCCGGGACCTTGCCGTTGCGCTGCCAGCGCAACACGGAGGGGTGGGCAAGGCCGAGGCGCTCGGCCAGGCGCGTCACGCCACCGGCGGCGGCGATGGCTTCCGTGACGGGGGATGGCGCTGCTTCCATCCCCGATCCGTAGCCATCCGCTACGCCGCCCGCAAGCGGAAAGCTACGCCGCCATCCGCCGCACCCAGGCCCCATAGAGCCGCGGCCCCACCAGCGCCGCCATCGCCACCAGCAGGATGCCGAGGCTGATCGGCCGCGTCACGAAGACCGACCAGTCGCCCTGGCTGATCGTCATGGCCTGGCGCAGCGCCTGTTCGGCCATCGGCCCCAGGATCATGCCGATGACGACCGGCGCCACCGGGAAGTCGAAGCGCCGCATGAACATCGCGATGATGCCGATGCCGTACAGCAGGAACAGGTCCACGACGGAGTTGCTGATGCCGTAGGTGCCGATGGTCGCGAAGACCAGGATGCCGGCATAGAGCTGCGGCTGCGGGATCTTCAGGATGCGCGCCCAGAGCCCGACCAGCGGCAGGTTCAGCACCACCAGCATGACATTGGCGATGAAGAGGCTCGCGATCAGCGTCCAGACCAGCTCCGCCTGCGACGTGAACAGCAGCGGCCCCGGCTGGATGCCGTAGGACTGGAAGGCGGAGAGCATGATGGCGGCGGTGGCACTCGTCGGCAGGCCGAGCGTCAGCATCGGCACCAGGATGCCGGCGGCGGCGGCGTTGTTCGCGGCCTCCGGCCCCGCCACGCCCTCGATCGCGCCCGTCGTGCCGAACTCCTTCACATGCTCCGGCTTCGTGAGCTTCCGTTCCATGTAGTAGCTGAGCATGGTCGGCATCTCGGTCCCGCCCGCCGGCATGACGCCGAAGGGGAAGCCGATGCCGGCGCCGCGGATCCAGGGCCAGAAGCTGCGCTTCCAGTCGGATTTCGACATCATGATGCTGCCGACCGGCAGCACCTCCTGCTTCCCCTCCACGTAGCGCCAGGTGAGGTAGAGCGTCTCCCCCACCGCGAAGAGTGCGACGGCGACGAGCACGACGTTCACGCCGTCCAGCAGTTCGGGGATGCCGAAGGTCAGGCGCGGCTGGCCGGTCTGCAGGTCGATGCCGACGAGGCCCAGCAGCAGCCCGAAGAACAGGCTGGTCAGCCCCCGCAGCGCCGAGCCGCCGAGCACCGCGGAGACGGTGACGAAGCAGAGCACCATCAGGCAGAAATACTCGGCCGGGCCGAGCTTCAGCGCGAGTTCGACGACCACCGGGCCGAGGAAGGCGATGCCGATGGTGCCGACCGTGCCGGCCACGAAGCTGCCGATGGCGGCGGTGGCCAGCGCCGGGCCCGCGCGCCCGTTCTTCGCCATCTTCGCCCCTTCGAGGGAGGTGATGATGGACCCCGATTCACCCGGCGTGTTCAGCAGGATGGAGGTGGTGGAGCCGCCATACATCGCGCCGTAGAAGACGCCGCAGAACAGGATGAAGGCGCCCGTCGCCGGCACGCTGAAGGTGATGGGCAGCAGCAGCGCGATGGTCAGCGCCGGCCCGATGCCCGGCAGCACGCCGATCGCGGTGCCGAGGAAGCAGCCGAGCAGCGCCCAGCCGAGATTGGTCAGCGTCAGCGCATGGCCGAAGCCCATGGCCAGGCCGGAAAGGGCATCCATCAGCCGGGGTCTCCGAAGACCAGCGCCTCGATCACCCCGGCGCCGATGTTGACGCCGAGCGCCTTCACGAAAAGCGCATAGGCGCCGAGCGAGACGATGAAGGCGATGACGAGGTTGCGCGCATGCGCCCGGCTGCCGAAGGCCGCCGCCACCAGCGTGAACTGCACGGTGGCGGCCACGGTGAAGCCGAAGGGGACGATGAGGGCGATGTTGGCCAGAAGGCCCGCCAGCAGCAGGGACAGGGCGCGCCAGTTGGTGGGCGGCGCTTCCTGCACCTCCTCCAGGTCATGCGACCAGCCGCCGCGCAGCGCCGCCGCCACCAGGCCGACGCCCAGCACGATCAGCCCCGCCGCGATGAGGTAGGGAATGGCCTTGGGCCCGACCTGGGCATAGAGCGGGGTGGTCGGGATGACCGCGGCCTGCCAGGCGGAGACAAGGCCCAGGACCAGCACGAAGACGGCGGCGCCGAGGTCCGAACGTTGGGTATCACGCATCCGGCCCTGGGCCTCCGCTTGAGATCAGGCGCCGTGCCGCGGGGGCGGCACGGCGTCATCAGTTGTCAGGTCACCCGTCGTCAGGTCACCAGGCCGATGTCGCGCAGCACCTGTTCGGTATCCGCCTGGTCGCGCGCCAGGAAGCGTTCGAAATCGGCGCCGGAGAGGTAGGCCTCGTCCCAGCCCTGGCGCGCCACGATCTCCTTCCACTGCGGCGTCGCGACCAGCGCGCCGATGTAGTCGGACAGCGCCTGGCGCTGCGTGGCATTGATGCCCGGCGCGCCGAAGACGCCGCGCCAGTTGCCGATGACGATGTCGATGCCGCTTTCCTTCAGCGTCGGCACGCCGTCCAGGCTCCGCGTCTCGCCGGTCGTGGCCAGCGCGCGCATGCGGCCCGCCTTGATCTGTTCGGAGAACTCGGACACGCCGGAGATGCCGGCGCGGACCTGCGCGCCGAGGATGGCGGCCTGGGCCGGGCCGCCGCCGGCGAAGGCGACGTAGCTGGCTTCGCGGGCATTCTTGCCGAGCGACTTCAGCAGCAGGCCGAGCGTGATGTGGTCGATGCCGCCCGCGCTGCCGCCACCGACGGACACCGCGCCGGGATTCGCCCGCAGCGCCGCCATGAAGCCCGCGAGGTCACGCAGGTCGCTGCTGGCGGGCACGACGATCACGCCGGGCTCCGTCGTCATGCGCGCGATCGGCGTGACGTCCTTCAGGCCGACCGGCGTGCGGTTGGTCAGCACGGCGCCGACCATGACGGCGCCCGCCACCATGATGGCATCGCCGCGGCCGCGCCGCTGGCCGACAAAGCGGGGCAGCCCCACCGTGCCGCCGGCGCCACCGACATTGTCGAACTGGAAGGAACTGACCAGCCCCGCGCCACGGGACGCCTGCTCGATCGCGCGGCCCAGCCCGTCCCACCCGCCGCCGGGGCCGGCCGGGACGAAGACATAGAGGCTGTTGAAGCGCTGCTGCGCACTGGCGCCGCCAGGGAGGAGGGTGGCCAGGGGAAGGGCGGCGGTGGCGGCGATCAGGCTGCGGCGGGTTGTCATGTTTCCTCCAGGAATGGCGCTTTCCCGCCCACCTTATAAGCCCATCGTCCGTACCGGAAGGTGGCAGGCATCCGCGCCCGAGCACGATCCGGGGGGCGGATGGCCCGGGAACGCAACCGGACGGGCCGCCGCGCGTCCTGGCCCTGGTATTCGAGAGGCCGGGAGGAACCCAACGCCCATGCCCGCATCCGCGCCGGACGGACAGGAACCCGCACTCCACCGCAGCATCGGGCCCTTCCAGCTTTTCGCCTACACGCTGGGCGGCATGCTGGGCGCGGGGATCTACGGCCTCGTCGGGCGCGCGGCCGGGGAACTGGGCTCGGCCGTCTGGCTCGGCTTTATCGTCGCCATGGTCGCGGCGCTGCTGACCGGGCTGTCCTACGCCTCCCTCGGCAGCCGCTATCCGCGCGCGGGGGGTGCCGCCTATGTCACCGGGCGGGCCTTCGGGCGGCCGCTGCTGACCTGGGTGGTCGGGCTCGCGGTCATGGCCTCCGGCCTCACCTCCGTCGCCACCCAGTCGCGCGTGGTGGCGGAGAACCTGCTGCGGCTGCTGGGGGCGGAAGCGGTGGCGCCGCTGATCCTGGCGCTGGGCTTCCTGCTGCTGATCGCGGGCGTCGTGCTGCGCGGCATCCAGGAAAGCATGTGGATGAACATGGTCTGCACGGCGGTGGAGGCGCTGGGCTTGCTGCTCGTCATCGCCGTCGGCGCCCCCTACTGGGGCAGCGTGAACCTGCTGGAGACGCCGAGCCCCGACGGCATCGGCCTGTCCTTCCTGATGACCGGTGCCATCCTGACCTTCTTCGCCTTCATCGGGTTCGAGGACACGCTGAACGTGGCGGAGGAAGCGCGGGACCCCCGGCGCACCCTGCCCATCGGCATCATCGCGGCCATGCTGGCGGCCACCGCCCTCTACATCGCCGTCGCCATCACCGCCGTCTCCGTCGTGCCCTGGCGGGACTTGGCGCAGGCGCCCGGCCCGCTGACGGAGGTGATGGCCCGCGCCGCGCCCTGGTTCCCGGGCTGGGGCTATGTCGCCATCACCATCTTCGCCGTCTCCAACACCGCGCTGCTGAACTACGTCACGGCGTCGCGCCTGCTGCTCGGCATGGCGCGGCAGGGGCTGATGCCGGCCGCCTGCGCCCGCATCCATCCCACGCGCCGCACGCCCCACATCGCGACGCTCGCGCTGCTGCCGGTGCTGGTGGCGCTGGTGCTGGCGGGGGACATCGGGCAGCTCGCCGCCGCTACCGTGCTGCTGCTGCTCGCCGTCTTCACCGTGGTGAACCTGGCGCTGCTGGTGCTGCAGCGACGGGACGGGGAGGTCCCGGGCGGGTTCGAGGTGCCGCAATTCGTCCCGGCGCTCGGCGCGCTGGTCTGCGGGTCGCTGCTGGTGAACCGGCTGCTGTCGGGGGATTGGCGGGCGCCGGCGCTGGCGGGCGGGCTGCTGGCGCTGATCCTGCTGGCCTATGCGCTGTGGCGCCCCGAAGCCCGGGCGCTGGAGGAGATGGAGCCCGCGGAGCAGCCCGGCACCGTTGCCTGAGAGGCGGGTTAACGGCCTGGAAAGAAACGCTTGCTTGCTTCGGGCGTTGCGGATGCGCATTGTCGGGTGGACCAGCGGGAGCCCGGCGAGACATGCGACCCATCCGAGCCATCAGGCGAGCATGCGCCCTGGCGGCGATCGGCCTTGCCATGGCGGGCACCGCCGCGATGGCGCAGCAGCAGCCCGCGCAGCAGGCGCCGAACCGGGAAATCACGCTGCAGAACGAGACCGACCTCGTCCTCCAGAACTTCTACCTGTTCACGCCCAACGCCCAGGATCGCGGGCAGGACCGGCTGGGGCGGGACACGGTGCCGCAGGGCGCCACCTTCCGGCTTCGCCTCGGCCGCATCCAGAACTGCACCTGGGACACGGTCGCCATCTTCCAGGATGGGTCCGAGGATGTCCGCCGCCGCGTTGACATCTGCCGCACCCAGCGCCTGATCTACGGCGATCCCGCCATGCCGACGCTGGAGGCGGAGGTCGCCAACCGCAGCGACACCGTGCTGCGCGAACTCTACGCCGCCCCCGCCCGCCCCGAACCGCGTGCCGCGGAAGCCTGGGGGCCGGATCGCCTCGGCGCCAATGTCATCGAGGCCAATGCCAGCTTCCGGCTCCGCATGCGCACCCGCGACTGCTCCTTCGACCTGCGCGCCGTCTATGCCGATGACCGGGAGGAGGTGAAGCAGGGCATCGACCTCTGCGCCAACCGGACCGTGGCCTTCGACCGCAGCGGCATTCCCCGCCCGCCCACGCAATCCGTGGCGCTGGTGAACCGCCATCTGGCCACCGTGCAGGAAGTCTACGTCTCCCCCAGCAGCGACAGCGACTGGGGGCCGGACCGCCTGGGCGCCGCCACGCTGCTGCAAGGGCAGGAAACCGTGGTGCAGGTGGAAGGCGGCTGCGAGGCCGATATCCGCATCGTCTTCCCGAATGGCGGGGCGGAGGAACAGCGGGAGGTCAACATCTGCGACCAGCCGCGCATCGTCCTCGCCCCCGGCTGGGTGGTGCAGCGGATCGAGGAGGCGCCCGTTCCCGCCACCACCCCCGCGCCGTCGCCGGGCAGCTTCCGCCTGCGCAATGCCGGCCCGCTGCCGGTGGTGGAGGTCTATGCCGCCGCCCCGGGCGCGCCGCGGGGTTCGGACCGGCTGGGGGCGGATATCCTCCCGGTCGGCGATGCGATGGACCTGCCGGGGCTGGAGGGCGGCGCCTGCGCCGCCGACCTGGTGGTGGTGTTCCGCGATGGGCGGGAAGTGTCGCGGCCCGGCATCGATCTCTGCCGCGGCGAGGAGATCGAGGTGCGATGATGCCTGCCTGGACCCGGTGCCTGCTCGGCGCCGCCACCCTGTCACTGGCCGCGATGCAGCCGGTCTCGGCCCAGACCGAGGCGGCGCTGCCGGAGGCCCAGCGCGGCGCCTGGTTCGCCGGCGACTGTGCCGATCCCCGCGGCATGCTGGTCGTGACCGCGCGCAGCGTCGCCCGCGTGGATGCCGAGGCCCCCGCCCGCCTGTTCCGCCTGGCGGCCACGCGCACGACGGAAAGCTGGACCATCGGCACCGCCACGGGCGCGGAGGCGCCGCGCATCCTGCTGCGCAACGCCGGCGATTCGCTGGAAACCGCGGAGCCCGACGCCAAGACGCGGGATGACCGCCTGCCCGGCGCGACGCCCGTCGCCTCCTGGCGCCGCTGCCCGGCGCCGCCGCCCGTGCTGGCGGCGCTGCATGGCGAAGGCGCCGCCTTCCTGGCGATCGTCGAGCATCTGGAAGCCGGCTGCGCCAGCGGCACCCCCGGCGTCTGCGCCCAGGCGATCGTCGCGCAGGGCGACGTCAGCGGCGATGGACTTCTGACGACGGCGGAAGTCGCCCGCCTGGCCCGCGGCGCCGCCTGGCTGGGTGCGGTGCAGGAAGGCGGCACGCAGGACGTGATCGCCGCCGCGGTCGGCGCCGGTGCCGTGGCCGGCATCCTGGCCGGCCGCGTCCTGCTGGAAAGCCTGGACTATGACGGCGACGGCCGGCTTTCCGCCGCCGAGCTGGCGCAGGACCGCGCGGCCTTCGCAGCCGCCCCCGGCAACGCCGCCGGCCGGCCGCTGCGCGTGGAAGGCCTGACCGAAGGGGCGGGCATGCTGCGCGGGCTGTTCGAGGGGCTGATGAACCTGCGCTGAGGCCTGCCGGACCACGATCCCGGATGCTTGGCCAACGGACGAAGCCTGCCCCGATCCCGCCGGCGCGCCTGGCGACGCTGGCGGGCCTCTGGGGGGCGGCCGGGCTGCTGGCGCTCGGCCTGTTCCTGCTGTTCAGCGCGGCGGTGCCGAAGATCGGCCTGCCCGCCCACCTCGCCATCGGCACGCTGCCCCTGGCCTGCGCGCTCTGGGCGCAGGCGGTGATCTTCCCGAAGGCGCGCCCGCCTTCCCCCCCGCCGCGCAGCCTGGCCATCGTGCCGGCCCCCGTGCGCGCGGCACCCGTGCCGGATGCGCCGGCGCCGCTCGTCGCGCGGCTGCTGCTGGATGCGGCGTCGCGGGCGGAGACGGAGGCGGAGCGGCGGGAGATCGCGGCCCGGCGCGCCCATGACCCGGTCTTCGCCGCCGCCGCCGAGGGGCTGGACGAGACCGCGACGCGCGCGCTGCTGGCCAGCCGCCGCCATGCCGTGCTGGCGGCCGACCTCGGCGCCACCGCCCGCCGCATCGCCGCCGCGCGGGCCGTGCAGGCGCCGCTGCCGCCCGATCCGCGGCGGGACGAGATTCACGCGGCGCTCGCGGTGACCGCCCCCGCCGCCGCGGCCGCGCTGCTGGAGGCGATGCGCGCGGCGCCGGACCTCGACCCCGCCCATGTCGCCGCCAACCTGCTGCGCGACACCGCGCCCGCCACCCCGGCGGCGCGCCCGGCCCTGCCAACGGGTGGCGGCGCGCTGGATGAGGCGCGGCTGGTGGAGGCGCTGGAGGCGCTGAGCCGCCTCGGCCCCGTCAGCGCGCAGTCCAACCCGGATGGCAGCATCACGCTCCGCCCGGTGCGGGAAGCGGTGCCGGCCTCATGGGTCCTCCTCCCGCCGCCAGGGTGACAGGACCAGCCATTCCGGGGGGCCGTCGGGGCTGCCGGCGCGCAGGTCCGATGCCAGCAGCCGCGGCGCGATGGCGCCGCCCGGCAGCAGCGGCAGCCCGCCCGGGACCGTCGAGGGGCCACCGATGTCCGGCACCACCGGCACCACCACCGGGGGGATGGGCGTCACCGGCGTGACCGGATCCGGCAGGTCCGGCGTCACCTCCTGCCCGCTGCACAGGGCGGCGCCCATGACGCAGCTGTTGAAGAGGTAGGTGCTGCCCGTGGCCGCCACCGCCACGGATTGCGCCGCGCCGCCGCCGCCCGCGCCGGCCAGCGTGCCGACGATGAAGGCCGAGCCCCCGCTGCCCAGCACGCCGAGCCGCCCGGCCTCCACCACGCCGAGCGCGCTGCCGCTGTCCAGCAGCAGAAAGAGGGGGGAGGACCCCACCAGCAGGTCGAACACCGCCGGCCCCGCGGCCGCGGCGGCGGGGGCACCGAAGGTGGATAGCTGCGTGGCCTGGGAGGCCGCGGGAAGCCCGGGCAGGTCCGCCGCGACCCCGGCCGGGATCGCGGTCAGCCCCCCCTGGCGCCGCGAATCCACGATCATCACGGGCAGCAGCAGCGGGTCCCGCGCCTGCAGGCGGCTGGTGGTGCCGGTGGCGAGTCCGCCCGGCACCGCCAGCAGCACGGCGCGGTCCGCCGCCAGGCTGGCGCCGGACAGCGTCATCGTCCCGCCGGCCCGCAGCACGATGTCGGCGCCGGAGACGCCGCCGGAGACGGTCATGGCGCCGGCATTGGCCAGTTCGAAGGTGCCGCCGGCGCTGCCGGCCGACAGCCGCGTGACGGCATTCCCCGCGCCACCCAGCGCCACCGCGCCGCTGGCCTGGACGGAGAGGCTGCCGGTCGAGACCCCCGCCCCGGTCGCGGCCTGCGTCACATCCCCCGACCGCGCCACCAGCGCCGCGCTGGCGGCGGAAAGGCGCGAATCCAGGGACAGTGCGGTGGCGGAGAGCGAGGCCGCGCCCGCCACCGCCAGCGGATCGGCGACGGACAGCGCCCCTTCCACCGCCAGCGCCAGGCTGCCCGCGCGGCCGGCCACCGCATCCAGCAGGTGCTGCCCAGGCGCGTCCAGCCGCACCGTGCCGGTGGTGTCCAGCACCAGCATCCCCGCCCTCAGCCCGCCGCCGCTGGCATCCACCACCCCCGCTTCCGTCCGCAGCGTGACGAGGGGGGAGACGAGCAGCCCCGTCAGCCGCAGGGGCGAGGCGCCTTCCTGCGCCAGGGTGAAGTCCCCCGACGCGGCGCTGTAGCCCAGCGACGGCACGCGGTTGCCCGCCCCCGTCAGCGCCACGTTGCCGCCCAGCGACACCACGCCAAGCAGCGGCGCCACCAGCCCCGCCCCGGTGCCGGACTGGCTGATGTCGCTGCCCGCCTGCAGCGTGATCCGAGTCCCCGCGGTGACCGCGCCCTCGATCGCCAGCGGCCCGCTGGTGGAAAGCCGGAACACGCCCGCCGCCTGGCTGGCGGCCAGGCGCGGGATGGCGTTGGCGCCTTCCGGCAGCAGCACATCCCCCGCCCCGCCATCCAGCCGCGCCACCCCCGCCGCGATCGGCGCGCCGGTCAGCTGCGTGATGCCGCCCGCCGCCGCCAGCGTGGCGGAGGGCAGGGTCAGCGGCAGCGCCAGGGTCAGGTCCGTGGTGGTGGACAGCCAGAGCCCGCCCGGCGCGGTGATGGCGCCGGCTTCGCGGATGGCGTTGGTGGCCGCGCGCAGATCCACCCGCCCGGCGGCGGAGACAGTCACGCGCTCCGCCTGGATGGCGGCGGCATTGGCGGCCTGCACCAGGTCTCCGCCGACCGTCATCCGCACCTGCGGCGCCGCGATGCCCCGGATCGCGTCCGGCGCCGCGCTGCCGGCCGCGGCGACCTCCCACTCGAAGCCGGCGGCCCCGCCGAAGGCGCCGATGCCGTTGCTGGCGGTGGCCAGCCGCACATTGCCGAGCGGGCTTTCCGCCAGCAGCCGCGGCGCCGTGATGCCGCCCGCGATGGTCTGCGTCACGTCGCCCGATTCGGCGCGCAGCACGACCAGCGGCGCGGAGAGCGGTGCCTCCACCGCCAGGCTCCGCCCGGTCAGCCGCATGGTGCCGCCGGCATCCACCGCCCCGGCGATGCGCAGCGCATCGCCATTCACCAGCGTGAAGGTCGTGGCGGCGCCGGAGGCACCGAGCGCCCCGATCGCATTCGCCCCGGCATCGAGCCGAACCTCCCCGCCGATGGAGGTGACGCGCAGCAGGGGGGTGGAGAGGCTGCCGCCATTCGTCGTGATGTCGCCGCCCGCCGTCAGCCCGACGCTGCTGCCGGAGACGACGCCGCCGATCGACAGCGCGCCGGCGGTCGCCAGCAGGAAGGCGCCGCCCGCCGCCGCATCGCCCAGTGCCGCCACCTGGTTCAGCGGGTCATCCAGGGTGATGGCGCTGCCCGTGGCGTTCAGCCGCAGCCGGCCCGCCGTGATGGGGGCGCCGAGGTCCTGTGCGATCTCCCCGGTCGCGCGGATCTCGACGTCCGTTGCCTTCACCGGCGCCGCCAGCAGCACGGCGCCGCCGGCATCGACCACGAAGCTGTCCCGCGCGCGGCCATAGAGCAGGGGGATGCTGTTCATCGTGCCGTCGAACAGCACGGACCCCGCCTCCGCCACCGCCTGCAACTCGCTGGCGATGAGGCGGGAGGCCGCGGGGTCCTGCGTCAGGTCGCCGGACCGCGTGGTGAAGGACAGCCGCCCGCCATCGACCTGGCCCGCGATGTTCAGCGCGCCCTCATTCACCAGCGACAGGCCGAGCGGCACGATCGCGTCGCCCAGCGTGGTGATGGTGTTGCCCGCGCCCGTCAGCGCCACGCTACCGAGCGGCGCCTGGAGGCGCAGCAGCCCCGTGCTGATCCCGGCGCCGGTCGCCGCCTGCGTCACGCCGCGATCGGTGTTGAGGTCGAGGCTCGTCGTCGCCAGCAGCGGCGCGTGCAGGCTCAGCGCCTGGGTCGTCGCCAGCGTCATCTGCGGCGCGGTGACGGCGCCATCGACGGAGAGTGTCGTCGTGGTGGCCAGGCCGAAGCGCGTGGCGGCGGCGCCGCCGGCCAGCGCCCGGATGGCGTTGCCCGCGGCTTCGAGGCGCACCTGGCCGCCGCTGCTGCGCGCTTCCAGCGTGCCGACATTGAGCAGCGCGGTGACGCCCGCCTGGGTGATGTCCCCCGCGCTGCGCAGCACCAGGTCGCCCGTCACGGTCATGGGGCGGAGGATGGTGATGCCCTGGCCGGTGGTCGCGGTCGGGTTCGTCGTCTCCAGCGTCAGCGGGCCGCTCGGCTTGTTGATCGCGGCCTCCACCGTGATGGCGGCCTCCGCCTGCAGCGTCAGGGCGCCGGTGGTGGCGTTGACGGCGGCGGCGGTGATCTCCGCGGGTTCGGTGGCGCCGGACAGGGTGGAGACGACGCGCAGCGTGACGGGATCGACCAGCACCTGGTCGGCGGCCATGGTGCCGTCCAGCGCCAGCGCGCCGCGGGACGACACCTCGATCGACCCGCCGGTGGCGGAGAGGGTGCCCCGCATCTCCGTCCGCCCCTGCGAATGGACCAGGATGCTGCCGCCGCCATCGGCGGAAACGCGCGCGCCCTGTTCCACCACCGTCCGTCCGGCAAGGCGCCGGGGCGTGCCGGGCCGGCTTTCCGCCCCCGCGCCGATGGCGACGCGGCCGGCATCGGCCGTGACGCGGGCGCCCGAGGCGACGCGGACGGTGCCCGTGGCCGTCGCCTCCACCACGCCGCGCGGCGCGGTGATGTCGCCCGTGATGGTGACGCCGCCGCCTTGGCCGCGGAGCGCGACCTGTGACGCGGTGGTGCTGCCGCCGGCCTGGACGAGATTCTCGATCACGCCGGAGGCGGCGGAGGCCGTCAGCAGCACGCTGCCGCCCTGCGCCTCGATCGTGCCGGCCTGCGTCACCAGCGCGGCACCGCCGCCCGGCGCCGCCTGCACCTGCCGCGTGACATCCAGCGCCAGCAGCCCGTCGCCGGCGAGGTCGAGGGCGAAGGCCTCCCCGCCCGCCAGCGCCACACGGCCGAGCCGCGCGCGGATCGTACCCGAATTGGCGACGGAGGGCGCGACCAGCGCCGCCAGGCCGCGATCCGCGACGGTGATGGTGCCGCGATTCTCCACCCGGGCGCCCGGGCGCGGCGCGCCATCGAACACCATGCGCCCGGCCATGAAGTTCTGGTTGGTGATGTCGGAGGTCGTCGCGATCAGCGCCGCCACATCCACCTGCGCGCCCTGCGCGAACACCACCCCCGCCGGATTCACCAGCGCCACCCCGCCATTGGAGGTGATGCGCCCCGCAACGGCCGAGGGATCACCGCCCGTGACCCGCTGGAGGGAGAAGGAGGAGGCGGCGGGCTGGCGGATATCCACCTGGTGCTGCGCGCCGACGTCGAAGCGCTGCCAGTCGATCACCGCGCGATCGCTGGCCTGGTTCACCTGCGTCCGCGTCGCGGTCTGGCTGATGCTGGCCTGCCCGGCCACGACCTGGCCGCCGGACGGACGCGCATCCACCGCCTGCGCCAGCACCGGCAGGGGCGAGAGCGTGAGCGCAACGGCGATGCGGAACAGGGGCGGATGCCGGGCCATGCGCCAGCATAGCCCTCGGCAGGCATCAACCGGAAGCTGATTGTTACGTTAACGTATGCATCTTGCGGATGCAATCGTTAATCGCGCGGGGCTTGGCGCCCCGCCGCCGCCATGCCGTTATGCCCCCGAGAGACCAGGATCAGACCCGCATGCCCAGCCCCAGCAACAGCGTCCGCATCGCCCTACTTCCCGGCGACGGGATCGGCACGGAGGTCACGGAAGCCGCCACCTTCGTGCTGGAGAAGCTGGCCCGCCGCCACGCCATCGGCATCGCGACGGAAACGCTGGAAGCCGGCGCCTTCGCCTACCAGACCACCGGCACCGCGATGTCCGACGAGACCTTCGAGCGCGCGAAAGCCGCCGACGCCATCCTGCTCGGCGCCATGGGCTGGCCCGGCATCCGCTACGACGACGGCACGGAGATCGCACCCCAGCTCGACCTCCGCTTCCGCCTCGGCCTCTACGCCGGCGTGCGCCCGATCCGCGCCATCCCGGGCGTGCCCCTGCCGCTGTCGCACCCCCGCGCCAAGGATATCGACCTGGTGATCCTGCGGGAGAGCACGGAAGGCCTCTTCTACGCCCGCGGCCGCGGCACGGTGACCGACGACGCGGAAGCGCGCGACACCATGCTCATCACCCGCGCCACCACCGAACGCCTCTCCCGCTTCGCCTTCCGCCTGGCGGAGCGCCGGTCCGCGCGGCTTGGCCGGGCGCAGCGCGTGACGCTGGTGGACAAGGCCAATGTCTTCACCTCCATGGCCTTCATGCGGAAGGTCTTCCTCGAGGTCGCCGCCGAGTTCCCGGGCACGCCCGCCGATGCGCACTACGTCGATGCCATGGCGCTCGACATGATCCGGAAACCCTGGGACTTCGACGTGCTGCCGACGGAGAACATGTTCGGCGACATCCTCTCCGACCTCGGCGCCGGACTGATCGGCGGCATGGGCTACGCGCCCTCCGCCGATATCGGCGACACCCACGCGGTCTTCCAGCCGAGCCATGGCACCGGACCCGACATCGCGGGCAAGGGCATCGCCAACCCGACGGCGGCCATCCTCTCGGCGGCGCTGATGCTGGACTGGCTGGCGATGCGCGGCGCGGGGCAGGGTTTTGCCGATGCCGCGACCGAACTGGAAGCGGCGGTGGACACGGCCTTCAGCGGGGGGCTGCGCAGCGCGGAATTCGGGGGTGTGGGGACAAAAGGGGTCGCGGACGCGATCGCCGACAACATCGGATAAGGACGAGGCTCCGCCTCGTGCTCCGCCGGGGGGCGTGGCGCCCCCCGGACCCCGCCAGGAATTTGCGCCGAGGCCACCGGCGGGACAGACTGACAGCAATCAAGCGGGAGTGACGCCGGCGATGGACGTGTTCGAGGCCCTGGCCACGCGGCGCAGCATCCGCGGCTTCCGGCCGGACCCCATCCCCCGCGCGACGCTCGAAAAGATCCTGGGCGCCGCATCGCGCGCGCCCTCGGGATCGAACATCCAACCCTGGCGAGTCCGCGTCACGATGGGCGAGGAGAAGGCCGGGCTGTCCCGCGCACTCCGCGCCGCCCACGACGCCGGCGCCAAGGTCGAACGCGACTACCACTACTATCCCCGGATCTGGCGAGAACCCTACCTGGCACGCCGCCGCGCCTGCGGCTTCGGGCTCTACAAGCTGGCCGGCATCGGCCGCGGCGACACCGCCGCCGCCCATGCGCAACGCGCCCGCAACTTCGACTTCTTCGGCGCGCCCGTCGGCCTTTTCTTCTCCATCGACCGCGACATGGAACAGGGCTCCTGGCTCGACTACGGCATGTTCCTCCAGTCCATCATGCTGGCCGCCCGCGCGGAGGGCCTCGACACCTGCGCCCAGGCCGCCTTCTGCGACCACCACGACGTCGTGCGCGCCCATCTCGGCATCCCGGACGACCAGGCGCTGGTCTGCGGCATGTCGATCGGCATCGCCGATGCCGATGAGCCGACCAACGCGCTGGTAACGGACCGGGAGCCGCTCTCGAACTTCGTCACCTTCGGGCCCGGCGCGTGACGCATCTCGACAGCCGGCAGAGCTGGATCCGGCTCTCCGCCATCATGGCGCTGTCCACGCTGGGCGGCGCGGGCATGTGGTCGGTCGTGGTCGCGCTGCCCTTCGTGCAGGCGGAATTCAGCGCGACCCGCGCCGAGGCGTCGCTGCCCTATACGCTCACCATGGTGGGCTTCGCCGCGGGCGGCATCCTGATGGGGCGGATGTCGGACCGCTTCGGGGCGATGTGGCCCGTCATGATCGCCTCCTGCGTCATGGGCCTTGGCTACATCCTGGCGGGCATGGCGCCGAGCCTGCTGGTCTTCGCGCTGGTGCAGGGCGTGCTGATCGGGGCGCTCGGCTCCTCCGCCAGCTTCGGCCCGCTGATGGCCGATGCCTCGATGTGGTTCATGCGAAGGCGCGGCATCGCGGTGGCGCTGGCGGCATCGGGCAACTACCTGGCGGGCGTCGTCTGGCCACCGCTGCTGACGGTGCTGATCGGCAACTGGGGCTGGCGCGTGGCGCATATCGTCGTCGGCTGCATCGTGCTGGCGACCATGCCGCTGATCGCGCTGATGCTGCGCGCGCGCCCGCCCGTGGCGAAGGTGGCGCCGCCCGTCGCCGGCGCGCCGCCGCCGCGCGCCGACCGTCCGCTCGGCATGTCGAAGAACATGCTGACGGGCATACTGGGCTTCGCCGGCATCGGCTGCTGCATCGCCATGGCCATGCCGCAGGTCCACATCGTGGCTTACTGCGGCGACCTCGGCTACGGCGTGGCGCGGGGGACGGAGATGCTCTCCCTCATGCTCGCCTTCGGCATCGTCTCCCGCATCGCCTCCGGCTTCATCGCGGACCGCATCGGGGGGCTCCGCACGCTGCTGCTGGGATCGCTGCTGCAGGGCGCGGCGCTGGTGCTCTACCTCGGCTTCGACAGCCTGGTATCGCTCTATGTGATCTCGGCCCTCTTCGGTCTGTTCCAGGGCGGCATCGTGCCGAGCTACGCCATCATCGTGCGGGAGTATTTCCCGGCGCGGGAGGCCGGCACGCGCGTCGGCATCGTGCTGATGGCGACGCTGGCGGGCATGGCGATCGGTGGCCTTCTGTCGGGCTACATCTTCGACCTGACCGGCAGCTACGCCGCCGCCTTCCTCAACGGCGTCGCCTGGAACCTGGTCAACGTCATCATCGTCACGACGCTGCTGCTCCGTGCGCAAGGCATGCGCGGGAAGGCGGCGATGGCGTGAGGCGCCGCCTCGCTTGGCCAGCCGGTCTCGCGCTGGTGACGATCCTGGGCGGCCTCGGCTGGGCTTATGCGCAGGCGGGGCTCTATGGCGTCACCATCGTGCTGCGGCGGGGCGGCACCTACTGGGTGGATGTCACGCGGGATGACGCACGCCTCTCGCCCTCGATGCGGCTCGCGCTGCGCGATCCTGTGCCCGCGGTGCGCGCCGCGCCCCCCGCCTGGCGCCGCCTGGCTGAGGGCTTCGAGGTGGCGGAGATGCCGGTCCTGGCCGGGGAGGCGGAGGTCGATCGCCTGCTGCTGACGCGCATCGATCCGCGCCATTTCCGCCTCATCGCGCGCAGCATGCCGGCCGGCAATCGCGAGGTGCAGGACTGGATGCGGGCGCTGGGCGCGCTGCTGGTCGTCAATGGCAGCTTCTATGATCGCTACGGCCGGCCCGACACGCCGATGGTCGAGGACGGCCGCCGTCTCGGCCCCGATGACTATCAGGCGACGCATGGCGCGCTGGTGGATGACGCGGCCGGCACGCGCCTCGTCGATCTCCGCGGCAAGGATTGGCGGACGGCGCTGGCGGGCGGGCGCGATGGCGTCGTCTCCTGGCCCCTGCTGCTGGCGCCCGATGGCAGCAGCCGCGCGGCGGGGGATGCGCGATGGCTCGCCAATCGCAGCTTCCTGGCCGAGGACCGCGCTGGCCGCATCCTCATCGGCACCACGTCCGATGCATTCTTCTCCTTGCGGCGCCTCGCGGAGTTCCTGCGCGATGCGCCGCTTGACCTCGTCGTCGCGCTGAACCTCGATGGCGGGCCGGTGGCCTGCCAGGCGGTCAGCCTGGCCGGCTATCGGCGCGATTTCTGTGATCTGTGGGAGACGCAGACGACGGAGGACCGCATCCGCCTGCTGCGCTGGCCGCTCTGGTGGCGGCGCTTCGGCCTGCCCGTGGTGCTGGCCGTCGTGCCGCGCTGAACGCGCCTACGCCACCCGCTTCCGCAGCGCGTCCAGGCTCCACGGGCCGGGGCCCGCGACGGTGAGGTAGAGGAAGACGAAGCAGTAGAGGATCGCCGCGTCGCCGCCGTTCAGCACGGGGTAGAAGTTCCGCGGCGCATGGCCGATGAAATAGGCCACCGCCATCTCCCCGGCGGCGACGAAGGAAGCGGGCCGCGTCAGCAATCCCAGCGTGATCAGCGCGCCCAGGCCAAGCTCCAGCACCCCCGCCACCCAGGCCAGCGTCATCGCATCCGGCAGCGCCGCGCCGCCGGCCATCGGCGGAAAGCCCAGGATCTTCTGCGTCCCATGCGCCAGGAACAGCAGCCCCGCCATGATGCGCAGCACGGAGAGCATGCGCGGCGCCCAGGTCGCGACGGTGGGGTGGTTGGCGAGATCAGGCATGCAGGGATGTTTCCAGGCCGGCGGGCGGAATGCCCCGGCGCCGACGCTGCAACGCGGCAGGACGCCAGCGGCTGCGCTTCCCTACGGCCCCGTGACGAGGGTGCGGCTGAACCGAAGCTCCCCCGCCGCATCCAGCCCTGCTCCGCCCATCCCTGGCGCCGGTAGAATTCGGCGGCGCGGGTGCCTGGTTCGGTATCGAGCGTCGCGGTCCGGTGCCCGGCCTCTCTCAGCCTGTCGCAGGCGCGGCCCAGCAGCGCGCTTCCGATGCCGCGGCCTTCGAAGCCCGGCTCGACGAACAGCGCCCAGATCGAGCCATGCCGTGGATCGCCGGCCGAGAAGCCGCGGATCGCGTCATCATCCGCCCACACCCAGACCGGCGCGTGTTCCACGAACCAGGCGAGACCCGCGCGGGGTTGAAGCGGTTCTCCCGCACGCTCGGCCGGATGCGCATCAGCGCGGGAATGTCGTCCAGCGTCGCCCGGCGGATCACCCAGCGCGCGGCAGCGCGACCCCCACCAGCGCATCCCGCGTGACGATGGAGGCGAGGCGCGTCGCGTCCCAGCCCTCCGTCCCCGCGGGCCGCTGCGGCAGCACCATCCAGCGGTAGTCGGCCGTGCTGTCCACGACCTTCACCGCCACGCCATCGGCCAGCGTCGTGCCCCATTCCGCCAGCACGGCGCGGGGTTCCCGCACCGCCCGCGCGCGATAGGCCGCCGATTTGTACCAGTGCGGCGGATAGCCCAGCACGGCACGCGGGTAGCAGGAGCAGAGGGTGCAGACGACGAGGTGATGGACCTGGTCCGTATCCTCCAGCACGCCGAGCGGCGGCGCGCCGGCCATGGAGACGCCCATCGCCTCCGCGGCCTTCCCGCCATCGCGCAGCAGCAGCGCGCGATACTCAGGATCGGTCCAGGCGCGCGCCACCATCCGCGCGCCGATCTCGGGGCTGGCGCGGTCCGTGCTCGCGATCTGCGTCGTGATCTGCTCCTCGGTCAGCACGCCCTTGGCGACCAGGGCGGCAACGAAGCGGTCGAGCAGCGCGACGCTCTCGGCCGTGGGGGCGTGCGCCATCAGCCCGTGCCCTCCAGCCAATGCTCGTAGAGCTCCACCAGCACCGTGTCCCCGGCCGCGCCCTCGTTCCAGAGGGAGGGCTGGTCGAAGCGCACATGATACAGCGGGATGCGTGCCGCGGGCCGGGCGAAGGCCAGGTCCTCGGGGTTCGGATAGGCGCCGAGCGGGCGCTCCACCACGCCTTCCCGCCCGCGCAGGTAATGCGGCGTGCGGATGTGGCAGGGGCCGCGCAGTTCGGGAAAATCCAGCTTCACGCGCACGCGCTGTCCCGCTGTGAATGACCCGATCATCGCAGGCTCTCCGCGGGCACGACGCCCTTCTCCACCATCAATGCCGAGATCGCGCGCAGCCAGCGCTCGTAATAGCCGAGCGCGTGGTATTCCGGCTCCGGGATCGCCTCGATGCAGCGGCGCATCTCGTCCACCGTCATCAGCCCGCTGCGGCCGAGGATCTGGCGCAGCGCATCGACGCGCTTGCCGAATTCATCGGGCGGCGCCTCGTCATCCGGCTCGACGGCCGTGCAGCGGAAGCGCGGCGCGCCGCCGAGGTCGTGGGTCGCTGGGGGCGGCGCAACGGGCAAGGCGGGGGGCGGGGTTTCGTCCGTCATGGCCGGCATCGTAAGCCGGATTCGCCGCGGCCTGCCACCGTCGCCGCCGTCACTTCACCTCTTCATCCGCGCCGACGCCCCAGATCTCGGCGCGCTTCAGGAAGCCGCGGTGGCCGGCCACCTGAACCTCGCACCAGCTGTTGTTGGCCTCGCATTCGCGGATGCGGCCGATGACCCCGGGGCGCAGCCGCGCCACCGCCACGCCGCCATCGTCCGGCCGGCGGCGCAGCGTCACCTCCGGCGCATTGGCGGGGGCGCGGATCAGCACGGTGCGGCGGCCCGCGAGTGTCGAGGAATGCACCCAGCCCTCCGCCCCGTCCGCGTCGCGGATGCGGCGCCAGAGCTGGAATTCGCCGACGATCTGCACGGGCAGGTCGCGCCGCTGGTAGGTCCATTCGATCGGATAGCTGGTGGAGGGGCCGACCCGCATGTTGACCTCATCCGATCGCAGCGCGGCGAAGCGCGGCAGGGCGAGGCCGGTGACCGACCCGGTGGAGGGAACGGGCGGCGGAGGCGGCTGGGCGGGTTCGGGCGTGCGGTTGGCCGCGGCGGCGGCCCCGGCGGCGGCGGCCCCGGCAGCGGCCCCCGCGGCGGCAGCGGCGGCGGGCGGGCGGCGGTTCGGCTGCTGCGGATTGCGGCCGACGGTCGGCGGCTGGCCCGGCCGCTGCGCCTGGCTGCCGGCC
>JAIXWG010000071.1 GCA_027482245.1 Acetobacteraceae bacterium
GGCTGAAAAACTGGCGCCGTATCGCCACTCGCTACGACCGCCTCGCCCGAAACTTCCTCGCCGCCCTCGCTCTCGTCGCCAGCATCAGCGAGTGGGTCAAATGAGTCCCCTACCTAGGGGCGGCCGGCCCCTAAAGCCGATTTACCCTTTTTAGCACTTTTAGCACCGTTTTCGGGGGGGCTGTCCGGTCGCCGGCAGGCATGGCTGCGCCGGCGGCGCACGAACGTAGCAAGAACGCAACGGCGAAGTCGAGCGGTTTCAGCCGGCCTGGGCGCGCGGCGCCGCCAAGGCGCGTTCCAGCAGATCCGCCATGGCGTTGTCGGAGGACGCCACCATCAGCGCCGTTGCCGCCGCCGCATCCCGCGCCCGCAGCGCCGCCAGCAGGGCGCGGTGGCTTTCGACGGAGCGCGCCAGGCGGCCCGGGCCGAAGCCGAGGCGCAACCGCAGCGCCTCCACCAGCGCCCAGCTGCGCGCCATGACGGACGCCGCATCGGGATTGCGCGCCAGGCCCAGCAGCGACTGATGAAAATCCTGGTTCGCGGCCATGGCCGCGGGCCCGTCCCCCGCCCGCGCCGCGGCCTGGAAGCGGGCATCGATCGCCGCCAGGACTTCCAGATCCGCGTCGGAAACATGGCGCACCACATCCGGCACCAGCAGGCCCAGCACCGCGCCGCGCAACCGGTAGAGGTTGCGGATATCCTGCGGCGTCAGCACCCGGACCCGGGCGCCGCGATGGGGATGCGCCTCCACCAGCCCCTCCCCCTCCAGCAGCCGCAGCGCGGCGCGCAGCGGCGTGGCGCTGACGCCGAGGCGAGCGGACAGCGCGGCCACCGTCAGCTTCGCGCCGGGCGGCAGCACCCCCTCCACGATCAGGCGGCGCAGCTGGGCGATGACGGCGTCTTCGGCGGTGGTCATGCTTGATTCTATCAAATCCTGCGTGTTTGATGCAATCCAACGAGGTGGAGGAACTCGGGCATGCGGATCGTCGCCGGGCAGTTCCGGGAGCTGACGCAGGGTGACCTGGCCTTCGCGCGCCAGATCGGCTGCGCGGGGATCACGGTGAACAAGCCCGATCTCGACAGCCCCGCCTGGGTCGATTTCCTGAACAGCCACTTCCGTGCCGCCGCTGGCCCGCGGCCGCCGAGGCGGCGCTGGTCGGCGATGGAGCTGATCCAGCTGCGCACCGCGGTGGAGGCGCCTGGCCTGGCGCTGGAGTGCATCGAGGGCGTGCCGGCGAACTGGCTGGACAAGGCGATGCTCGGCCTGCCGGGGGCGGAGGAGCAGATCGAGGATTGCAAGGCCACGATCCGCGCCATGGGCCAGGCCGGCATCCCCGTGCTCGGCTACAACTGGATTCCCGATGGCGTCTGGCGCACGGCCAAGGCCGGGCATGGCCGCGGCGGCGCGCTGGTGACGGGGTATGACGATGCGCTCGGCCAGCGCGTCGCGACCGGCACGCTGCCGGCGCGCGACGATGCGCAGATGTGGGCGAACTGGGAGCGCTTCATCACCGCCGTGCTGCCGGTGGCGGAGGAAGCGGGGGTGAAGCTCTCCCTCCATCCCGATGACCCGCCCGTGCCGGTGCTGGATGGCGTGGCGCGCATCTTCCGGTCGGAGGAAGCCTTCGCCCGCGCCATGGATTTCGCGGACAGCCCGATGCACGGGATCGCCTTCTGCACCGGCACCTTCGCGGAGATCGGCGCCGATCCGATGATGCGGGCGCTGCGGCGCTTCGCCCGCGCGGGGCGCATCCACTACCTGCATCTCCGCAGCGTCCATGGCGCGCTGCCGCGCTTCGCGGAGGCCTTCATCGACGAGGGTACGGTGGATTCCGTCGCCGTGCTGCGGGAACTGCTCGAGGCGGGCTTCGACGGCTTCGTCATCGACGACCATGTGCCGCACCTCGTGGACGATACCGTCTGGGGGCATCGCGGCCGCGCCCATGCCACGGGGCACATCGCCGGCATCCTGCGCGCGCTGCGCAGCACGGGAGGAAACGCATGAGGACGATCATGATTCATCGCCGTGGGCTGCTGGCGGCTTCGGCCTTGCTGGCGCCTGCCGTCGCGCGGGCGCAGGGCAGCGACAGGCCGCTGCGCATCGTCGTGCCCTTCCCGCCGGGCGGGACCTCCGACCTCGTCGCCCGCATCATCCAGCCGGAATTGCAGCGGCTGCTGGGGCAGGGGGTGGTGGTGGACAATCGGGGCGGCGCGGCGGGCAACCTCGGCGCGGACCATGTGGCGAAGAGCGCGCCGGACGGCACGACGGTGCTGCTGACGGACCCCGGCATCCTGACGACGAGCCCGAGCCTCTTCGCCCGGCTGCCCTACAACCCGGCCAGCGACCTCGATCCCGTCACCATGCTGATCTACGCGCCCTACATCATGGCGGTGCATCCGGGGATGCCGGTGCGGAATGGCGCCGAACTGGCGGCCTATGTGAAGGCCAATCCGGGCCGGGTGAACTTCGCGCATTCCGGCGTGGGCGCGCTGAACCACCTGACCGCGCTGGTCGCCGTGCAGCATTGGGGCGGGGAAGTGACGGAGGTCTTCTATCGCGGCGGCATGCTGGGCATCCAGGCGGCCGCGACGGGGGAGAGCCAGCTGATCGTCAATGGCGCGACGGCGACGCTGCCCTTCGTGGTGGATGGGCGGCTGCGGGCGATCGCCGTGACGGGCCCGCGGCGCCTGGCGGAGATTCCGGATGTGCCGACCTTCGCGGAGCTGGGCTGGCCGGCGGCGGAGGCGGGCATCTGGCAGGCGCTGATGGCGCCGGCGCGGACACCGGCGCCGGTGGTGGCGCGTCTGAACGCGGCCTTCGCGGAGGCGCTGGCCGTGCCCGCGGTGAAGGACCGGCTGGGCGGGCTGGGCGCCGAGGTCCGCACCGAGGGGCCGGAGAGCCTGCGCAGGTGGCTGGCCGGGGAGACGGAGCTGTGGGGCGGGATCATCCGCGCCCGCGGAATCAGGCTCGATTGACGACGGTCCAGGGGCGGTTCGCCCCTGGCGGGAGGGGTGTGGGGAGGGCGGAGCCCTCACCACGGGTGTCTCGCAGACCCCCACCCCGACCCTCCCCCGCAAGCGCGGGGGAGGGAGCTGGGGGATCAGTGGGCGGTGTCGGCGAGGTAGCCCATGGCGGCGTCCACGCCGCCCGGCGTGTGCGGCACGCCTTCGAGGCGCAGCCCGATTTCCGTCGCGGCCAGCGTGCCGAGCAGCATCGGCTCGTTCAGGTCGCCGAGGTGCCCGATGCGGAAGACCTTGCCGCCGAGGCGCCCGAGGCCCGCGCCGAGCGCCACGTTCATGGTGCCGACGCGCCGGCGCAGCGCCTCCGCATCATGGCCATCGGGCATCATGATCGCGGTGACCGAATCGGACAGGCGGTTGGGTTCCAGGCCGTAGAGCTGCGGGCCGTTGTTGCCGGCCCAGTGGCGCACGCAGCGGCGCGTGGCCTCCGCCAGGCGATGGTGGCGGGCGAGGGTGTTGTCGAGCCCTTCCTCCTCGATCAGCCGCAGCGATTCCTGCAGGCCGTAGAACAGCGCGATGGGCACCGTGCCGATGAAGCTGCGGTGCTTGCGCCCCAGCATGGTGGTCCAGGAGAAGTAGTGCTTCGGCAGCGTCGAGGCCTGATGCGCGCGCATCGCCTTGGCGGAGACGCCGGTGAAGCTGAAGCCGACGGGCAGCATCAGCCCCTTCTGGCTGCCGCCCACCGCGGCATCGACGCCCCATTCATCCATGCGGAAATCGATGGAGCCGAGGGAGGAGATGGTGTCCGCCATCAGCAGGGCCGGGTGGCCGACCTCGTCCAGGATGGCGCGGATGCGGCCGAGGTCGAGGGTCATGCCCGTCGAGGTCTCGTTGTGCACGGCGCCGATGGCCTTCAGCGCATGGGAGGTGTCGTGCAGCAGCGCGGCGCGCAGCGCGCCGTAATCCACGCCCTTGCGCCAATCGGCCGGCAGCGTGTCCACGACGATGCCGAGGTCCGCCGCCATCTTGCCCCAGCTTTCGGAGAAGTGGCCGGTCTCGATGACGAGGATTCGGTCGCCGTGGGAGAGCAGGTTGGTCAGCGTCGCTTCCCAGGCGGCGTGGCCGGAGCCGGTGTACATGAACACCTCCTGCTCCGTGCGCAGCACGCGCTTGAGGCCGGCGACGCAGCCTTCATAGACCGACATGAAGTCGGGGCCGTTGAAATCGACCGTCGCATGGGCGACGGCCTGCATGACGCTGTCCGGGATGTTGGTGGGGCCCGGATTGGCGAAGAAGTGGCGGCCGCGCGGTTTCATTCACGTTCCCTCCGCGCGGGGCGGGGTAGCCGCGCGCATGAGGGTGATGTTCCCGCTTTACGGTGGCGAAGGGAAGCGGTGTCGCGCGACGCCGTCAGACCGCCGTGCCGCCCACCGTCAGCCCCGTCATCTTCAGCGTCGGCTGCCCCACGCCGACGGGCACCCCCTGCCCCTGCTTGCCGCAGGTGCCGATGCCGGGATCGAGCGCCAGGTCGTTGCCGACCATCGCCACCTTGGTCAGCGCATCCGGCCCGTTGCCGATCAGCGTCGCGCCCTTCACCGGCGCGCCGATCTTCCCATCCTCGATCAGGTAGGCCTCGCTGGCGGAGAACACGAACTTGCCCGAGGTGATGTCCACCTGGCCGCCGCCGAAATTCACGGCGTAGAGGCCGCGCTTGACGCTGGCGATGACCTCGCCCGGGTCATGCTGGCCGCCGAGCATGACGGTGTTGGTCATGCGTGGCATCGGGATGTGGGCGTGGGACTGGCGGCGGCCATTGCCGGTAGGCGCCACGCCCATCAGCCGCGCATTCTGCCGGTCCTGCAGGAAGCCGACGAGGATGCCGTCCTCGATCAGCGTGGTGCGGCCGGACGGCGTGCCCTCATCGTCCACGGTCAGCGATCCGCGGCGGTCGGGGATGGTGCCGTCATCGACGACGGTCACGCCGGGGGAGGCGATGCGCTGGCCGAGCAGGCCGGCGAAGGCGCTGGTCTTCTTGCGGTTGAAGTCGCCCTCCAGCCCATGGCCGATCGCCTCATGCAGCAGGATGCCCGGCCAGCCCGGGCCGAGCACGACCTCCATCTCCCCGGCCGGCGCGGGCACGCTGTCGAGGTTGAGGACGGCCTGGCGCAGCGCTTCCTCCACCGCGGCCTTCCAGCTCGCCTCGTCCAGCACGCGATCATAGGCGAAGCGGCCGCCGATACCGGTGCTGCCCGTCTCCCGCCGGCCATTCGCCTCCACGACGACGGAGACGTTGAAGCGCACCAGCGGGCGGAGGTCCGCGACGCGCGTGCCATCGGGGCGGAGGATCTGCACCGCCTGCCATTCGCCGAAGATGGAGGCCATGACCTGCTTCACGCGGGAATCACGCGCGCGGGCGTAGGCATCGACCTGCTGCAGCAGGTCCGTCTTGGCGGCGAAGCCCATGGCGGAGAGCGGGTTGAGGTCCGAGTAGAGCTGCGCGTTGGTGGCGCGCGGCGCGACGTCGAGCGTCCCGGAATGGCCCTGCGCCACCGCCTTCACCGTCTCCGCCGCGCGGGCCAGCGCGGCTTCCGTGATCTCCGCGGCATGGGCGTAGCCCGCGGCCTCCCCGGCCACGGATCGCAGGCCGAAGCCGCGCGTCGCGTCGAAGGAGGCGCTGCGGATGCGGCTGTCCTCCAGCGTGATGGCCTCGCTCTCCCGGTGTTCCAGGAACAGCTCGCCATCCTCCGCGCCGCGCATGGCGCCGGCGGTCAGGCGTTCGGCCGCGGCGCGGTCGATCGTGGTGAAGAACAGGGCGTCGGTCACGGCCAGGGGATTGGTCACGATGTGTCCTTCCGGGAATTCTGTCAGGCCGGTGTTGCGGGTGTGACCAGGCAGGCGGCGGGGAAGCGCAGGACGGCGGCGATGCCGGGGCCCTCCGCCGCCTCCTCCCCCGGTTCCTCCAGCACCAGCGTGCCGCCCATCGCTTCCGTCAGCGTGCGGGCGAGGTAGAGGCCGAGGCCGGAGCCCTGGTAGCGGCGGGCGAGCGAGGCATCGACCTGGGTGAAGGGTTCGAAGACGCGGTCGCGATCCTCCGGCGCGATGCCGATGCCGGTATCGGCGACGCGGATGACCAGCCCCGCTTCGGTGAGCGCGGCGGACAGGCGGATGCGCCCGCCCTGGGGCGTAAACTTTACCGCGTTGGACAGCAGGTTCATCAGCACCTGGTGCAGCCGCGCGGCATCGCCCAGCAGGTCCGGCAGCCCCTTGGGCACGGAAACCGTGAGCGCGAGCCCGGCCTGGATAGCCGCGTCCGCCGAGGCCTGCGCCGCGCCCTGCAGCAGCGGCGCCAGCGCGACAGGCAGGCGCGCCATGGGCAGCATGCCCGACTGGCTGCGCGCGACATCCAGGATGTCGTCGATCAGCAGCAGCAGCTGGCGCCCGGCCTCGTTGATCGCACGGGAATAATCCTCGATCCGCGCGGGGTTGCGTTCGCCGGCCAGCGCTTCGGAGAAGCCGATGACGGCGTTGAGCGGCGTGCGCAGCTCATGGCTCATGGTCGCGAGGAAGCGGGACTTGGCGAGGGAGCCGGCTTCCGCCGCGGCGCGGGACTTCTCCAGCTCCATCCGGATGCGGCGGTCGTCGGTGACGTCGGAATAGGTGATGACGTAGCCGCCATCGGGCGTCGGGTCCGACGCGATCTCGATGACCCGGCCATCGGGGCGCGCGCGGCTGTAGCGCTGCGGCACGGTGCGGTCGATGGCCTTCATGCGCACGGCGCCGTCGGGCGTGATCTGGCCGCGCAGGACCTGTTCGTCGATCAGGTCGTCCATCAGGCGGCCGGGCGTCAGGCGGTCCGCCGGCATGCCGGTCAGCACCGCGGTCTTGGTGTTGGTTGCGATCACCCGCCGGTCGGGGCCGTACATGATGATGCCGTGGCGGATGGTGCCGAGCATCGCCTCCAGCGTCGCGGCGTGCTGGCGGGCCTCATCCTCCGCCCGGTGCTGGGCGGTGACGTCGGTGACGACAGAGATGTGGCCGCCATCGGGCAGCATGGCATCGCGGATGGAGATGACGGTGCCGTTGGGGCGCCGGCGCAGCATCTCGTCCCAGCCGTCGGAGCTGCGGACGAACTTGCGGGCCAGGGTGCGGGCGGCGTGCTCGGCGGTGAATTCGCCGGCGGCGACGCGGCGCGCGGCCAGGTCGTCGATCAGGTCGCCGACCTGGACGGGCGCGCCTTCCATGATGCGCGTATAGGCCGTGTTGAACATGCGGACGCGGCGGTCCGGGCCATAGACGCAGACGCCATGCGGCAGGGCGGAAAGGATGCCGTCCAGCATCGCCGCGCGGGCACTCGATTCGGCTTCCGCCTTGCGCAGCGCCGTGACGTCGGTGACGACGGAGATGTGGCCGCCATCGGGCAGGCGGGCGGTGCGGGCCTCGATCACCGTGCCGTTCGGGCGCTGGTGCAGGCGGGGGCGGCCATCGCCGCCCTGCACGGCGAATTGCTGGTGGAGCACGGCTTCCGCCTGCGCGGCCGTGAACTCGCCCTCCGCCACCCGGCGGGCGACCAGCTCCTCCAGCGTCTCCCCCAGCCGGACGGCGGAGCCTTCCATGATGCGCGCATGCGCGGCGTTGACGAGGGAGACGCGGCGGTCCGGGCCGAAGACGCAGACACCATGCGGCAGCGCGGCCAGCACGCCGTCCAGCATCGCGGCGCGGCGGCGGGCATCATCCTCCGCCCGCTTCAGCGCGGTGATGTCGTCCACCTCGATCAGGCAGCCGCCATCGGGCATGGGCTGCGTCACGAAGCGCAGCACCTCCCCCCCCGGGCGCTGGCGCTGGCGGGTGGAGGCGCGGTGGCGGTCGGCTTCCATCCGGCCGGTGACGGCCTCCGCCTCCTCGGCCGGCATCTCGCCACGGGCGACGAGCAGGCCGAGCACGTCGCGATGCGTCTGCCCGGGGCGGACACTGCCGGGCGTCAGGCCCGACAGCGCCTCATAGGCCGGGTTGGAGAGGCCGAAGCGCATGTCCTGGTCGAACAGCGCGACGCCGGCATGGAGGCGGGAGAGCACCAGTTCCAGCTGCCGCGCGCGGGAAGTGGCCTCCGCCTCCGCCCGCACCAGGGTGGTGACGTCCGCGGCGCAGGTGAAGAAGCCGCCCGTGGGCAGGGGGCGGCTTTCCAGCAGCACGGTGCGGTCGTCGCGGATGCGCAGCAGGCGAGAGGTCGCGCGGCTGCGGTCCACGGACAGCACGGCCTGGGCCAGGCTCTCGGGATCGCCGGGGCCGTAGCCGCCGGCCCAGGCCAGGATGCGGACGATGTCGGCAAAGGGCGTGCCCGGGGGCGCGATGCGGGGATCGAGCGCGTGCCAGGCGAAGGTGGCGTCGTTGCTGAGGACGAGGCGGTGGTCGGCGTCATAGACGACCAGCGCCATCGGCAGCGCCGTGAACAGCGCGTGCAGCGTCTCCGCGGGCGGCGCCGGGGCCCCCGTCACGGGGCCGGCCGGGCCGGTGCGGGGCGCAACGCGTGCAGCGCGACGAGCGCCGCGGCCAGGACCAGCACCGCCGTCGCCTGGTGCAGCGTGCCGAGCGAGACGGGCACGACATGCACCAGCGTCGCGACGCCGAGCGCGTATTGCAGCGCGACGGTGGCGCCGAGCGCGAAGACGGCGTTGCGGGCATGGCCCGCGGCCAGGCGGCGCCGAGCCGCCCAGACGGCGCCGAGCGCCATCACCGCGGCGATGGTCGCCAGCAGGCGGTGGTTGAACTGCACGGCCAGGATGTTGGCCGTCATGTTCCGCCACCAGGGGTCGAGCAGCAGGTAGCCATCCGGCAGCAGCTGCCCGTCCATCAGCGGGAAGGTGTTGTAGGAGAAGCCGGCCCGCGTGCCGGCGACGAAGCCGCCCGCCAGCATGGCCGCGACCAGCGCCCAGACCGCCACCTTCAGCATCCGCCGCACCGGCCGCGCCTCCGCCGCCGCCGATCCTTCCGGCCGCAGCAGGCCGAGCGCGGTCCAGACCAGGGCCGAGAAGATCAGCAGCGCCAGGCCGAGGTGGATCACGAGGCGGTAGGGGGAAACGGCGGTGCGATCGGCCTCGAACCCCGAGGCGACCATGTACCAGCCCACCGCGCCCTGCAGCCCGCCCAGCGCCAGCAGGCCGAGCAGGCGCGGCTTGGACCCCGCCGGGATGCGGCCCCGCAGCCAGAACCAGGCGAGGCCCGCGGCATAGGCCAGGCCGATCAACCGCCCCCAGAAGCGGTGGATCCATTCCAGCCAGAAGATCTCCTTGAACCCCTCGATCCCGAAGCCGGCATTGACCAGCGCGTATTGCGGGATAGTGCGGTAGAGGTCGTAGAGGCGCTGCCACTCCGCCTCGCTCATCGGCGGCAGGGTGCCGGACAGCGGCGCCCATTCCATGATGGAGAGGCCCGATCCGGTCAGGCGCGTGGCGCCGCCGATGGCGACCATGGCCCAGACCAGGGCGGCCACGCCCAGCAGCCAATAGGCGACGGCGCGGGCATCCTGCCGGCCGGGGTTCCCGGCATCGGCCAGGGTCTGGGGTCTGAAATCAAAGGGCATGGTCGCAATATAGAAGCGGGTTGCGATCTGTGCAGCACCCACCCCGCCCCACGCTTGCCCGCTTTCATCACCCCTGCTACCCCGCCCGCCCATGGCCCCCGCGCTTCCCCCGGGGCCGGACCGGCCCCCGGGCGCCGTTTCGGCGCCCTCCCCCGATCCCACTGGCGCCGTTTCGGCGCCCTCCCCCGATCCCACTGGCGCCGTTTCGGCGCCCTTCCCCGACCCCTCTGACGCTGTGTCGGTGCCATCGCCCGAGATCGCCGTCGTCATCCCGATGCGGAACGAGGGACCGAACGTCCTGCCGCTGGTGGAGGAGATCGCGCGCGCCCTGGCCGGCACGCGCTACGAGATCGTCTGCGTCAATGACGGGTCGGACGACGATACGGGCGACCGCCTGGCGGAGGCCGCGCGGCGCTTCCCGGTCCGCGCGCTGCGCCACCGCCGCGCCTGCGGGCAATCGGCCGGCGTCGTCACCGGCGTCGCCGCCGCCCGCGCGCCCTGGATCGCGACGCTGGATGGCGATGGGCAGAACGACCCGGCGGATATCCCGGCGCTCTGGGCCCGCGCCCGGGCGGAAGCGGCTCAGGGGCCGGACATCCTGGTGGCGGGCCACCGCGTGAAGCGGCAGGACAGCGGCATCAAGAAGGTGTCCAGCCGCATCGCCAACGCCGTGCGCGCCCGGCTGCTGGGCGATGCCACGCCCGATACGGGCTGCGGCCTGAAGGTCTTCCCCCGCGCGCTGTTCCTCCAATTGCCGCGCTTCGACCACATGCACCGGTACCTGCCCGCCCTCGTGCTGCGGCATGGCGGGCGGGTGGTGAGCGAACCGGTCAACCACCGCCCGCGCGTCCGGGGCAAGTCCAACTACGGCACGCTGGACCGGCTGGCGGTCAGCATCTCCGACATGCTGGGCGTCATCTGGCTGCAGCGGCGCTGGAAGCGGCCGCAGGTGGAAGACCAGTCCTGACCCAGACCCCACGCACCGCCCGCTGGCGGTCACTGACGAAGCTGCTGATGCTGGCGGCCGGGCTGCTGGCCGGCGGTGCCCTGCTGCGGGAGATGGGGGGCGTGCCCGGCACGGCCTGGGTGGACAGCACCATCCGGGACGAGGGCATCTGGGGCGAGGTCGTCTTCGTCGCCGTCGGCGCGGCCATCACCGCCATCGGCGTGCCGCGGCAGAGCCTGGCCTTCCTGGGCGGCTACGCCTTCGGCACCGTGCTCGGCACCGCCTTGTCGCTGCTGGCGCAGGTCATCGGCTGCGCGGCCGCCCATGCCTGGGCCCGGGCGCTGGGGCGGGACTGGGCGGAACGGCGCATGCAGGGGCGCTTCGGCCATCGCGTCCGGCCGCTGCGCGATGCGCTGGCGGCCAACCCCTTCAGCGCGACGCTGGCGCTGCGGCTGCTGCCCATCGGCAACAACCTGGCGCTGAACCTGCTGGCAGGCATGGCCGGGATCGCGCTCGGCCCCTTCGTGCTGGGGTCGGCCATAGGCTACCTGCCGCAGACCGTGGTCTTCGCCCTGCTCGGCAAGGGCATCCGCGTGGAGGGCGCCTGGCAGCTCGGCCTGGCCGCGGTGCTGCTGGCGGTGTCGATCGGCCTCGGCCTCTGGCTGCTGCAACGCCACCGCGCGGGGCGGGTGATGGATGGGGACGGCTGATCCGTCACTTGCGCGGGATCATGGACCCGGGCGCCTGTCGGCCCTGGACTGCGCCCCGATATCGACGGGGATGAAGAGCATGGATTGTGACGTCGCCATCATCGGGGCCGGGCCCGCGGGGCTTGCCCTGGCCTCGGCGCTGGCGGGCAGCGGGCTCGGCGTGACGCTGCTGGAGAAGGCGCCGGAAGCCGCCATCGCCGACCCCGTCTTCGATGGGCGGGAGATCGCGCTGACCCGGAAATCCCAGGCCATCCTGCGGACGATCGGCGCCTGGGAGGCGATCCCCGCCGCCGAGGTCTCGCCCCTGCGGGAAGCCCGGGTGCTGAATGGCGGGCAGTCCCTGGCGCTGCGCCTGGCACCGGAGGGGGATGGGGAACCGCTCGGGCGCCTGGTGCCGAACCACCTGATCCGCCAGGCGCTGCATGGCACCGCCCTGCGGGCGGGGGCGCGGCTGCTGGCGGGGCGGTCGGTGGATGGCCTTACGCTCGGGCGGGATGCCGCGACGGTGACGCTGGCGGGGGGCGAGGCCGTCACGGCGCAGGTCGTCATCGCCGCCGATTCCCGCTTCTCCGAGACGCGGAAGCGCGCGGGCATCGGCGCGGCGATGGTCGATTTCGGCGGCACCATGGTGCTGGCCCGCATGGCGCATGAGGCGCCCCACCAGGGCGTGGCGACGGAGTGGTTCGGCCATGGCCAGACCATCGCCATGCTGCCGCTGAACGGCGACGTCTCCTCCGTCGTGCTGACGCTGCCGCCCCGCCAGGCGGCGGCGATGATGGCGCTGCCGCCGGAGGCCTTCGGCGCCGAGATCACGCGGCGGTACGGGGCGCGACTCGGGCGGATGGCGCTGGCCGGCACGCGCCACGCCTATCCGCTGGTCGGCGCCTATGCGCATCGCTTCGCGGGGCACCGTTTCGCGCTGCTGGGCGACGCCGCGGTCGGCATGCATCCCGTCACCGCCCATGGCTTCAATTTCGGGCTGGCCGGCGCCACGCGCCTGGCGGAGGCGCTGCGCGGCGCGCGAGACCCCGGGGCGGCGCCCGCGCTGGTGCGCTACGCCACCCGCCACCGGGCGGCCACGCTGCCGCTGTTCCTGGCCACGAATGCGGTGGCGCGGCTCTACACCGATGACCGCGCGCCGGCGCGGCTGGCGCGGGCCGCGTTGATCGGCGCGGGGGCGGCGCTGGCCCCGGTGCGGCGGGCGATCGTGGCGACGCTGTCGGAGACGTCGCACGGCCTGGTGCCGCGCCGCCAAGGCGGACCGGTCACTTGACCGGTCCGAGCGCCCGAATGGGCGCCGCCGCCAATGCGGCGAAGCCAAGGGCCGCGGATGCGGCCCGCCCGGCGTCTGAGGAGGCCCTGAAGCGGTAACGCGGAAGGGCATTTGTATCAGTGCAGGGTGAACTGCCCGTTGGCGTAGCGGAGTTCCGCCGGCCGTGTCAGGGCGGCGGAGGCGACGCGGACGGAATGCAGCGGCCCGTCGATCTCCCGCCGCCAGAAGTCGAGGAAGTTGCCGAGCAGCGGGAAGCGCGGCGCCAGATCGTGCTTCTGCCAGATGAAGGTCTGCAGGACACCCGGATGGTCCGGCATGTGGTAGAGGATCTCGGCGGTGGTGAGCCGCCAGTCGGGCAGGGTGGCGAAGCGGGCGAAGCGTTCGAGGCCGGAGAGATCCATCGTGCTCCTTTCTGGCCCGGGCTGTGCGGGCCCTGTCTGCGTCGCGAGGGTCGGGTGTGACCATCGCGTTGCAGCATGCCATGCGGGGAAGCCTGGATGTCCAGAAAAACCTTTGGGATCAGTCTGTTAGCACTCGCACTCCGGGAGTGCTGACAACGCTTGACGTAGGCCGGCGACTCCCTGTAGATCGTTGGCACTCCTCTGGGGGGAGTGCTAGCGGGCGCCGCAACGGGTCCGCTGGCCGTGAATTCTCCGGAAGAGCTTGCCAATCACTGGAAGCGACAGGAGAAGCTCCATGAGCTTTCGTCCACTGCATGACCGCGTTCTCGTCCGCCGCGTGACGGCCGAGGAGAAGAGCAAGGGCGGCATCATCATCCCCGACACCGCCAAGGAAAAGCCGCAGGAAGGCGAAGTCATCGCCGTCGGGTCCGGCACCCTGAACGACAAGGGCGAGCTCCGCGCGCTCGACGTCAAGGCCGGCGACCGCATCCTGTTCGGCAAGTGGTCGGGCACCGAGGTGAAGCTTGATGGCGAGGAGCTCCTCATCATGAAGGAGTCCGACATCATGGGCATCCTCGACAACCCTTCCGTCGCGAAGGCGGCCTGACGACGGCGGGAAGGGGCGCAGGACACCGCGCCCCGTCTCCGGCCTCCAGGCCTCATCTTCGCGTGGTTTCCTCAACGGACTGATCGGGATTTTTCATCATGGCAGCAAAAGACGTTAAGTTCGGCGCCTCGGCGCGCGAGCGCATGATCCGCGGCGTGGACATCCTCGCCGACGCGGTCAAGGTCACGCTGGGCCCCAAGGGCCGCAACGTCGTGATCGACAAGAGCTTCGGCGCGCCGCGCATCACCAAGGACGGCGTCACCGTCGCCAAGGAGATCGAGCTGGCCGACAAGTTCGAGAACATGGGCGCGCAGATGGTGCGCGAAGTGGCCTCGAAGACCAACGACACGGCCGGTGACGGCACGACGACCGCGACGGTGCTGGCCCAGGCCATCATCCGCGAGGGTGCCAAGGCCGTGGCCGCCGGCATGAACCCGATGGACCTGAAGCGCGGCATCGACAAGGCCGTGACGCACGTCGTGGCCGAGCTGGAAGCCAAGACGAAGAAGATCACCACCTCCGCCGAAGTGGCGCAGGTCGGCACGCTCTCCGCGAACGGCGAGTCCGAGATCGGCGAGATGATCGCCCAGGCGATGGAGAAGGTCGGCAACGAGGGTGTCATCACCGTCGAGGAAGCCAAGTCCATCCAGACCGAACTCGACGTCGTCGAGGGCATGCAGTTCGACCGCGGCTATGTCTCCCCGTACTTCATCACGAATGCGGAGAAGATGATCGCGGAGATGGACAACCCCTACATCCTGATCTTCGAGAAGAAGCTGTCCCAGCTGCAGCCGATGCTGCCGCTGCTCGAAGCGGTGGTGCAGTCGGGCCGTCCGCTCGTGATCGTGGCCGAGGACGTCGAGGGCGAGGCGCTGGCCACCCTGGTCGTCAACAAGCTGCGTGGTGGCCTGAAGATCGCCGCCGTCAAGGCGCCGGGCTTCGGTGACCGCCGCAAGGCGATGCTCGAGGACATCGCGATCCTGACCGGTGGCCAGGTGATCAGCGAGGACCTCGGCATCAAGCTCGAGAGCGTGACGCTCCCGATGCTCGGCCGCGCCAAGCTGGTGAAGATCGAGAAGGAGAACACCACCATCGTCGATGGTGCCGGCTCCAAGGACGAGATCAACGGCCGCTGCGAGCAGATCAAGGCGCAGATCGAGGAGACCACCTCGGACTACGACCGCGAGAAGCTGCAGGAGCGCCTGGCGAAGCTGGCCGGTGGCGTCGCCGTCATCCGCGTCGGCGGCTCGACCGAGGTCGAGGTGAAGGAGCGCAAGGACCGCGTCGACGACGCGCTGCATGCGACCCGCGCCGCCGTGCAGGAAGGCATCGTCCCCGGTGGTGGCACGGCGCTGCTGCGCGCCAGCCAGAACCTGGGTTCCGTCAAGGGCCTGAACAGCGACGAGCAGGTCGGCATCGAGATCGTCCGCAAGGCGATCCAGGCGCCGGCGAAGCAGATCGCGGCGAACGCCGGCAAGGACGGCGCCGTGGTGTCCGGTGAGGTGCTCCGCACCGATACCTACACCTTCGGCTACGACGCCCAGAAGGACGAGTACAAGGACCTGGTCCAGGCCGGCATCATCGACCCGACCAAGGTCGTGCGCACGGCGCTGCAGGATGCGGCTTCCGTCGCGTCCCTGCTGATCACGACCGAAGCCATGGTCGCCGAGCGCCCCGAGAAGAAGGCCGCTCCGGCCGGCGGTGGCGACATGGGCGGCATGGGCGGCATGGACTTCTGATCCCGGTCCGGCCGGGGCAACCCGGCCGGGACGGCGGTCCGGTTTCTGGACGCTGGCTACAGGGGGCGGACCTTCGGGTCCGCCCCTTTTTCGTTGTCGGCGGCCCCGCTTTCGTTGCCCTGACACAAAGTTGACAACGCCGTGACCAGCCCCTGCGGGGCTTTGACACCTGGATGGCCGGTTGAGCATCCTTCATCTGTCATTGCGTACTGGCTTTCCGCCGTGCCTCCCGGGCCACTCCCCGGGCGTCCCCACGTCCCGCCACCGCATGGCGCCCCCGCCCGGGCGATCGGCGTCAGGGCGTTGCTAGTCAGAAGGAGCGCGGATCGCATGGCGATCGGCACCGTTAAGTGGTTCAATGCGACGAAGGGCTTCGGCTTCATCGTCCCGTCGGATGGCGGGAAGGACGTGTTCGTCCACATCACCGCCGTGCAGAAGGCCGGACTCCAGGGCCTGAACGAAGGCCAGAAGGTGTCCTACGAGGTGGCCATGGAACGCGGCAAGGCCGCCGCGACCAACCTCCGCCCGATGTAAGATACGGAACCCGGTGACTGCCGGGTTCCGGCCTGACCGGCACAGGCGCCGTGGTGCCTGTGCCACCCCACTCGGCCAGCCTGGCCCCCCAGGCTGGCCGAGTGCGTTTCAGCCCGCCGCCTGCACGAAGACCCGGCGCGCACCGGCCGCCCGCAGCGCTTCCTCCGCCTGGCGGCGCGCCTCCTCGTCCGGCGCACGAAGCCCGATGACGGGTCCGGCGGCCTCCGGCGGCGGGACCTGGGCCTTGTCGTCGGCCGGGCCCACGGCGCTGGCCACCGCCTCCCCCACCGCGCCGGTGCCGACACCCGCGGCAGCCGCCGCGGCGACCGCGGGCAGCAGCGCGCCGCCGCTGGCGATGACGATGCCGGCCGCCGCCATGGAGGTTGCCGCCATCGCCGTGCCGACGCCGAGCTGGCGCTGGTTGCGGCGGTCCGCCTGTTCGGGATTCTCGTCCGGCGGGTCGAGGTGTTCATTCGTCGCCGGCGGCGCCGGCTGCGCCGCATCGGTCCCGCCGACCTCGTCCCGCGCGCCGCCGGCGCGGAGCCGTTCGATCGCGGCGTCGCGCGCGGCCTCGCTCTCGAACTCCCCCCAGACCACCGGCACCGCCGGCGGCGTCTCGTCGCTCTGGCCCGTCCACTGGCTGCTGTCCACGGTGATGGCCATGGTCACGCCCTCCGCTATGGTTCCGCGCAGCAACGCCCCTGGTGCCGTCTCGTTTCCGATCGGAGTGACCGCGTGTTCGACCTGACCGCCCTCGAAGCCGCCGCCCGCCTGGTGCACGGCGTCTTCCCGCCAACGCCGCAATACGCCTGGCCGCTGCTGGCGGCGCGCACGGGGGCGGAGGTCTGGGTGAAGCACGAGAACCACACGCCGACCGGCGCCTTCAAGGTGCGCGGCGGCATCGTCTACATGGACCGCCTGGCGCGGGAGAGGCCGGGCACGCCGGGCGTCATCTCCGCCACACGGGGCAACCACGGGCAGTCCCTGGCCTATGCGGGGGCGCGGGCGGGCGTGCCCGTCACCATCGTCGTGCCGCGCGGCAACAGCGTGGAGAAGAACGCGGCGATGCGCGCGCAGGGCGCCGACCTGGTCGAGCATGGCGAGGATTTCGACGCGGCGCGGGTGGAGGCGATGCGGCTGGCCGCCGAGCGGGGGCTGGAATTCGCGCCCTCCTTCGCGCCGGACCTGGTCTGCGGCGTCGCGACCTATGCGCTGGAGCTGTTCCGGGCCGCGCCGAGGCTGGATGCGCTCTACGTGCCGGTCGGGCTCGGATCGGGCATCTGCGGCTGCATCATGGCGCGTGACCTGCTGGGCCTGCCGACGGAGATCATCGGCGTGCAGAGCACCGGCGCGGATGCCTATGCCCGCAGCGTCGCCGCCGGGCACGTCGTGACGACGGAGGCCGCGGTGACGAAGGCGGACGGCATGGCGACGCGCGTGCCGGACCCCGTTGCGCTGGCCATGATCATCAAGGGTGCGGCGCGCATCGTCACCGTGAGCGATGACGAGGTGGCGGCGGCGATCCGCGCCTATTGGCAGGACACGCACAACCTGGCGGAGGGTGCGGGCGCCGCGCCGCTGGCCGCGCTGATGCAGGAGAAGGAGCGGATGCGCAGCAAGCGCGTGGCGACGATCCTCTGCGGCGGCAATATCGACCTCGACCTGTTCCGGAGCTGGGTACTCGCATGAGCGCGCTGCTGATCCGCCACTGCCGCCCGATGGGCGCAGCGGCCACCGACATCCTGGTGGAGGGCGGGCGCATCACCGCGATCGCGCCGGGCCTCGCCGCGCCCCCGGGCGTCGCGGTGGAGGATGCGGGCGGCCGCCTCGCCCTGCCCGCCTTCGTCGAGGGGCACACGCATCTCGACAAGTCGCTCTGGGGCATGGGGTGGTGGAAGAACGAGGTCGGGCCGCGCCTCATCGACCGCATCGACGGCGAACGCGCGGAGCGGAAGCGCCTCGGCCTCGACCCCGCGCGGCAATCGGACCGACTGGCGCGGGAATTCCTGAAGCGCGGCACCACGCGCATCCGCAGCTTCGCGGATGTGGACACGGAGAACGGCACCACCCACAGCGACGCGCTGGTCGCGCTGCGCGAACGGATGCGCGGCACCATGGACATCCAGGTGGTGGCCTTCCCGCAATCCGGCGTGCTGGTGCGGCCGGGCACCGCCGAGCTGCTGGAACAGGCGCTGCGCAACGGGGCCGACATCATCGGCGGGCTCGATCCCTCCGGCATCGATCGCGACCCCAAGGGGCATTGCGACCTGATCTTCGCCATGGCGGCGAAGCATGGCGTGCCCGTCGATATCCACCTGCATGAACCCGGCGAACTCGGCGCCTTCGCGATGGAGCTGATCATCGAGCGGACGGTGGCGCTCGGCATGCAGGGGAAGGTGGTGGTCAGCCACGCCTTCTGCCTCGGCGACGTGGCGCGGGCGGATGCGCTCTATGCGGCACTCGGGGAGGCCGGGATCGGGCTGGCGACCACGGCGCCGCCGTCCCGCCCCGTGCCCTCGATCAAGAAGGCGCGGGCGGCGGGGGTCTCGATCTTCGGCGGCAATGACGGCATCCGCGATACCTGGACCCCCTACAACATGCCGGACATGCTGCAGCGGGCCATGCTGATCGGCCTCAAGAACGAATTCCGGCGCGACGACGAACTGGTTCTGGCCTTCGCCGCCGTCAGCGACTGGGCGGCTTCGGGCTGCGGCTTCGGCGAGTATGGGCTGGCCGTCGGCGCCCGGGCCGATCTGGTGCTGCTGGAGGCGGAGAACGTGCAGGAGGCGGTGGTGGCGACGCCGCCATCCCGCACCGTCATCAGCCACGGCCGCATCGTCGCGCGGGATGGCGTTTTGACCGTTTAACGAACGGGGGCATCGCCGCGCCGTTCCTGTCCGGACAAAGGGCAGGAGCGACGCATGAAAATCCATCACCTCGATCTGGGCCATGCGCGGCCGCTGGGCGGGCGCCTCATGGACGGGATCAGCCCCGGGCCGGTGGCGCGGCTGTCCTGCCACTGCCTGCTGATCGAGACGCCGGCCCATGGCCTGGTGCTGGTCGATACCGGCTTCGGGCTGCGGGACTGCGCGCGCCCGGTGCCCCGCCTGCCCGCCTGGAATCTGGCGCTGCTGCGGCCGCGGCTGGATCCGGAGCGGACGGCGATCCGCTGGGTGAAGCGGATGGGCTTCAAGCCGACCGATGTCCGGCACATCGTCATGACGCATCTCGACTTCGACCATGCCGGCGGGCTGATCGATTTCCCCCATGCCACGGTGCATGTCTCCGCCGCCGAGGCCGATGCCGCGGTCAATCCGCGCGGCTTCCGCGACCGGTCCCGCTGGCGGCCCGCGCAATGGGGCTATCGCGGGCGCTGGCAGCCCGTGGAGACCCGACTCGGCCGGCGTGGCGGGGGGGAGCGCTTCTTCGGCCTGCCCAATGCGCGGGAGATCCCGGACCTGCCGCCGGAGTTCCTGATGGTCCCCCTGCCCGGCCATTCGCCCGGCCATGTGGGCGTGGCGGTGAAGGGCCCGCGCGGCTGGATGCTTCATGCCGGCGACGCCTATTTCAACCGGGCGGAGGCGCATGGCGATGGCAGCGCGCCGCCGCTGGTCTCGGGGTATGAGCGCCTGATGGCGGATGACGACCGGCAGCAGCGGGAGAGCCTGGCGCGACTGCGGACGATGCTGCGGCAGCCCGGCTCCGACATAGCGGTGTTCTGCACCCACGACGCGGTGGAATTCGTCGCCATGGCCGCCTGGAGCGAGAGCGACTACGCGCCGCCGATGGTGGCGGCCAATGACCGTGGATTGGCTGCAGGGGCAGCCACGAGCGAAGCCTACGCGCGCTGACCCCCACCCCACCCAGCCTCCGGCGTCGCGGCGGCGCCGCGACCCCCCGCAAGCGCGGGGGAGGGAGCGGCGGGCCTATGCTGGTCAGATGACCTGGTACCGCGCCTTCGCCGCCCGCTCGATCGCGCCTGCCACCAGCCGGTCCAGGTCCAGCCCGATGCGGAGGTCCTGCAGCAGGCGCAGTTCCTCCTGCGTCGCCTCTCCATCCGCGGCGCAGACTTCGCAGGCCAGGAGGTAGGCGGTTTCCCGCAGGCGCATGGGCAGCGCCTCCCGGATCATGGTCAGGGCGTCGTCCAGGCCATCGGTCCGGCCGAGCAGGCTGGAGACGACTTCCGTCACCGTCTCGATCTCCGCGCTGTGGAAGTCGGAGAAGGCGGGCAGGCCCTGGACCAGGCGGGACATCATGGCGAGTTCGGCGTCGGACATCGGGCCATCGGCGATCGACATCAGCACCATGGCGCAGACCAGCGCTTCCTGCGCGGTGAAGGGCGCGAGGCGGGCGGGGGCGCGGGTCGGCATCTCGGTGGTCTCCAAGGCGAGGGGATGGTCGTCGCGCGGGGCGGCCCGGGGGTCAAGCCGGGCCGGGATCAGGCTTTCGCCAGCGTGTCGTCATGCCTCCCAGCCGATGGAACGCCGGAGGAAGGCGGCGCCGAGGGCCGCGAAGCGCGCGACCTCCCCATTGTCCTTGCCATAGCCATGGCCGCCGGCTTCCGGTTCGTAGAAGCGGGCGTCGTAGCCCATCGCCTGCAGCTTGGCGGCCATCTTGCGGGCATGGCCGGGATGGACGCGGTCGTCGCGGCGGGTCGTCGCCAGCAGGATCGGCGGATAGGGGCGGCCGGGTTCGGCGGCGTGGTAGGCGGAGAAGTGCTGGATGAAGGCCCAGTCCTCGGCCTTGTCGGGGTCGCCGTATTCCGCGATCCAGGACGCGCCGGCCAGCAGCTTCGTGTAGCGGCGCATGTCGATCAGCGGGATGGTGCAGAACAGCGCGCCGAAACGCTCGGGGTAGCGCGTCAGCATGTTGGCGATCAGCAGGCCGCCATTGGATCCACCCTCCGCCGCGATGCGGCCGGGCACGGTCACGCCGCGGGCGACGAGGTCGGCAGCGATGGCGGCGAAATCGTCATGGCTGCGGGATTTCAGCGCGCCGCGCCCAGCCTCGTGCCAAGCGGTGCCGAATTCGCCGCCGCCCCTGATCTGGCCGACCACGGCGGTGCCGCCCTTTGCCAGCCAGAGGCGGCCGGAGACGGTCGAGTAGACCGGCAGGCGGGAGACCTGGAACCCGCCATAGGCCGAGAGGTGGACAGGGGCGCGGCCGGTCTCGTCGCGCGGCCCGACCATGACATAGGGGATGCGCTCCCCGTCCGTGGACACCGCCTCATGCCGCGTCACGACCAGGCCCGAGGCATCGAAGGCGGGGGTGGAGGCCTTGAGCAGCGCGGGGGCGCTGGGCGTCACGCTGGTCAGCAGCAGTTCCGGCGGCGTCACGGGATCCTGGGCGAGCGCCAGCAGCGTGCCGTCCGATTCCTCGGCCTCCGCGTCGAAGGGCCAGAGATTGACCACGCCGATGCGGGGCAGGCCGGGAATCTCGGCGGCGGCCCAGACGCCCGGGCCGGGCGTCAGGATGGTGAACACCGGCGCAAGGTCGTCAAGGATCGACAGCACCAGCCGCCCGTCGCACCAGGTGAAGCCCTGCAGCGCGCGGCGCGGTTCCGGCGTGAAGAGCACCTGCGGCGTGACCCTGCCGGCCAGCAGGTCGGCCAGCGCCAGGCCGAGCAGGGTGTCCGGCGCATGGGTCGTCCCGCCCACCGTCCAGGGCGTGCGGGGCTTCACGGCGATGAAGCCGTGCTGCCAGGTGTAGTGGGCGTCGGTCGGCAGGGGGACCAGCGTGCGCGGGCCGTTGCGGTCGCCGATATGGATGGTGGCGTCGAAGAAGCCGATGCCGTCGCGGAAGATCACCGTCTCCACGCCGTCTTCCCGGTCCACGCCGGCCCAGGCGGAGAGGTGGTCCTCCGGCACCTCGAAGATCACCGGCGCCGCCATCGGGTCCGTGCCGCGCGACCAGCGGCGGATGGTGCGGGCGTAGCCGGAGCTGGTGACGCCCCCGAGCGCCGAGGAGAGCAGCACCGTGTCCCGGTCCAGCCAGTCCGCGCTGCCTTTGGCTTCCGGCAGCACGAAGCCATCGGCCACGAAGGCGCGCGCGCCGAGGTCGAATTCCCGCATCACCACCGCATCCCCTCCGCCGCGGGACAGGCGCAGCAGCGCGATGTCATGCGTGACGGGGAAGGTGGCGGCGCCGGCCCAGACCCAGTCCTCGCCTTCCGCGGTGGCCAGCGCGTCGAGGTCCAGCAGCACCTCCCATTCGGGCGCGGCGCTGCGGAAACTGTCGAGCGTGGTGCGGCGCCAGAGGCCGCGGGGATGTTCGGCATCCTGCCAGTAGTTGAAGAGGTGCGGGCCGCGCCGCGTCACCATGGGCAGCTTGTCCGGCCGGTCGAGCGCCGCCTTCAGCCCTTCCCGATCCGCCTCGAACCGCGCATCGGCGAAGGCGGCCAGGGTCTTCGCGTTTTGCTCGGCTACCCAGGCGACGGCGCGCTCGCCCTCCACCTCCTCCAGCCACAGATACGGGTCGTCATCCGGGGCGGCGATGGTAGGGCGGAGGTCCATCGGTCAGTCCTCGTCGAGAAACAGGCGCGTCTCGGCCACCGCATCGGCCAGGCCGAGGCGTCGGACGCTGGTGCCGGCGGGCAGGCCGGCGAGGAGGCGGGAGGGGCAGGAGCGGTCGAGCAGCACGAAGACGCCCTTGTCGTCGCCGCGCCGGATCAGCCGGCCGAAGGCCTGGCGCAGCCGGTGGCGGGCGATGGCGTCGTCATGCGCCTTGGGCTGGCCCTCCGACAGATGCGTACGGCGTTCCCGGTGCAGGATGGAAGGCCGCGGCCAGGGAACGCGATCGAAGACCAGCAGCCGCAGCGACCGGCCCGGCACATCCACGCCATCCCGCATCGCATCGGTGCCGAGCAGGCAGGACGCTTCCTCCGCCCGGAAGACATCGACCAGAGTCGCATTGTCCATGGCGTCGATGTGCTGGGCGTAGAGGGGGATGCCGCGTTCCGCCAGCGGCTGGACGATGCGGGCATGAACGTCGCGCAGCCGCCGCACGGCCGTGAACAGGCCGAGCGCCCCGCCGCCCGCGGCCGTGAACAGTGCGCGATAGGCGCTGGCGACCTGGCCGGGATCGGATTTGTTGACGTCCTCCACGACGAGGACACGGGTGCGGGTCGCGTAGTCGAAGGGCGATGCGACGGCGGCGCGGATGGCGGGCGCGGCCAGGTGGCTGGCGCCGGTGCGGGCCTCCGCCGCGCGCCAGGCGGCCTCCGGGTCGTCCTCCGACAGCTCGGCCTGGTCGCGCAGGGTCGCGGAGGTGATGAGCACGCCATGCGCGGGGGCGGCGACGGCCATGGCGAAGGGCTGGGTCGGGTCCAGGTGGTGGCGGAACATGCCGCAATCGAATTCCCGGCCCTCCCGCCGTTCCAGCGCGAACCAGTCGACGTAGTCGGGACGCACGCCCGGCGGGCGGGGCGGCTCGCGCAGCATGCCCAGCATGGCGCCCCAGGCGCCGAGCGGCATGAGGGCGCGGCGTTCCAGCCCGCGGCAGGCGGCCTCGATGCGGATGCGGTCGCCGACCTCCAGCTCCTCCGCCTCATCCTCCAGCCGGGCGTTCAGCCGGTCCCGCAGCAGTTGCAGGGGGGCGTGCAGGCGGGCCAGGGCGTCGCGCAGGGCCTCCCCCGCTTCCGCGACCATCGGCGCCAGCGGGTGCAGGTCACATTCGATGCCGTAGCCCGCATCCTCGTCCTTCGCGCGGGCCAGGACCTGGCCGCGCACGGCGCGGAGGAAGGCTTCGGTCGCGCCGCGGGGCTCGTCGCGCTCATCCGACAGGCGGTTGGGCCAGCCGGGGCCGGGCAGCGCGCGCGCGGCCTGGAGGGCTTCCTCCAGCGGCAGCAGCAGGTCCGGGCGATCGCCGACCAGCTCCTCGAGTCGCCGGGCGAGGCCGCGGGCGCGGGAACGACCGCCCTCCGCGCCCAGCAGCCAGCGGCGAAGCTCCGCCGTCTCCCCGCCCGTGAGGTCGGCGCTGAAGGCGGCATCGGCGGCGTCGAAGAGGTGATGGCCCTCGTCGAAGACCAGCCGCAGCGGCCGGCCATCCTCGCCCCCGCCCAGCGCCGCCTGGACCATCACCAGCGCATGGTTGGCGACGACGAGGGTGGCGGTGCGGGCGCGGCGGATCGAATGCTCGACAAAGCACTGCTTGTAGTGGCCGCAGGCGGAATGGATGCACTCGCCGCGCCGGTCGGCCAGCGGCATGACGGCGTGGTGGCCGAAGAGTTCGGAGAGCCAGCCGGGGAAGTCGCCGCCCATGAGGTCGCCATCCCGCGTCGCCAGCGCCCAGCGGGAGACGAGGGCGAGCGGCAGCATGATGCCGCCCATGGAGGCCGCGCCGACCGCTTCCTCCATGTTGAGGAGGCACAGGTAGTTCTCCCGCCCCTTGCGGACGACGACGCGACGGCGGCGCTCATTGGGCTCGGGGTAGAGGCGCGCCGTCTCCTGGTCGATCTGGCGCTGGAGGTTGCGGGTGAAGGTGGAGATCCAGACCGGGGCGCCGTTGCGTTCCGCCCAGAGGCTGGCGGGCGCGACATAGCCCAGAGTCTTGCCCGTGCCTGTGCCGGCCTCCGCCAGCACCAGGTTCGGCGCGCCCTTGGCATCCCGCGCCTGGAAGGCGCCGGCGGCGGCGGAGGCATAGTCCGCCTGCTGCGGGCGCTGTTCAGCCCCCTCCCCCAAGATCTCCGCCAGGCGGCGGCGGGCATCGGCGGGGGAGACGGGGTGGTGGGCGGGGGGCGGCGGGGGCGCCACCTCCTCCCAGTCGGGAAGCCGACGCCAGACCTTCAGCGGATCGAGCGAGGGGCGGGCATCGGGCTGGCCGAGGGCGGCGAGGACGCTGTCCGCCCAGGGCCACTCCACCTCCGCCCGCAGCTTGGCGGCGAGCATGGCGGCATCGCGGTTGAGCGGCGCGTTGCGCCCGGCGGCGAGGTGGCGGAGCAGGATGGTGGCGAGGTCCGGCAGCAGGGCGGCCATCGCCTCCTCCTCCGCCGGGGCGTCGCGGTCCAGCGCGATGGCCATGCCGCGAGGCGTGGGCGCCACGGGGCGGGCCGGGAGGCAGAAGGCGAAGAGCTCCAGCAGGTCGCAGGCCGGGAAGGCGCCGATGCCGAGGCGCTTGGCCGTGGCCGGCGCGTGCACCACCATCGGCGGCGGCATGTCCCGCAGGCGGCGGCCGATCTCGATGGCCGGGCCGGAGAAGAGCTCGCCATCGGGCGTCAGCAGCGTGCCGCGCCCGAAACCGGCAATGAGGGCGGGGCTGTCCGGCAGCAGCAGGCGGGGCTGCCGGGCGGTCTCCGCGGGGCGCGGGCGGTTCATGCCGCCAATGTGGCGGCGCGGCCCCTATGAACAAAGGGGGAAAATCGTTCGGATGACCCAATGGGCGCAGCGGGCATGGGTGCGATGAACCGAAAAGCCCTCTCCCCCCAGCGGGGGGAGAGGGTTGGGTGAGGGGGGCTTCGGGCGGGCACGCGCTTCGCGCATCCCCCCTCACCCGCTTCGGCTAACGCGCTGCGCGCGTAAGCCTGCGCGACCCTCTCCCCCCTCCGGGGGGCGAGGGTCATCGGCCAGGTCAGGCCGCGACCTTCAGCGCCGGCACCCGTTCCGCGATCTGCACCGCATTCAGCGCCGCGCCCTTCAGCAGCTGGTCGCCGCAGACGAAGAGGTCGAGGCCGTGGTCGCCGAAGACCAGGTTCTGGCGGATGCGGCCGACTTCGCAGTCATCCTGCCCGGTCGCCGTCAGCGGCATCGGGTAGAGCTTGTTGGCGACGTCATCCACCACCTTCACGCCGGCCGCCGCGCGCAGCACCTCCCGCGCGGCTTCAGGGGTCACCGGGCGCTCGGTCTCGATGGTGATCGCCTCGGCATGCACGCGCATGGTGGGGATGCGGACGGCGGTGCAGGAGACGGGAAGGTCAGGCAGGCCCATGATCTTCCGGGTCTCCCAGACCACCTTCATCTCCTCCTTCGTGTAGCCGTTGGGCTGGAAGACATCGATGTGGGGGATGACGTTGAAGGCGATGGGGTGGGCGAAGACCTCGTTCCGGGCCTTCTCGCCATCGACCAGCACGCGCCGAGTCTCCCGCTCCAGCTCCGCCATGCCCTCGGCGCCCGCGCCGGAGGTGGCCTGGTAGGTGGAGACGATGACGCGCTTGATACCGAAGGCCTTGTGCAGCGGCGCCAGCGCCACGACGGCGATGGCGGTCGTGCAGTTGGGGTTGGCGATCAGGCGCGCGTTCCCGATGGCGGCAGCGTTCACTTCCGGCACCACCAGCGGCACGTCGTCGTCGAGCCGGAAGGCGGAGGAATTGTCCACCACCGTCACGCCGGCGGCCACCAGGCCCGGCGCGTACTTCTTGGCGAAGTCGCCGGAGACGGCGAGCAAAGCGAGGTCGAGGTCGCGCGCCGCTTCCGGCGTGAATTCCTCGATCGTCACCTCGCCGAAGGGAGTCGGGAGCCGCGTGCCGGCACTGCGGCCGGAGGCGAAGAGGCGGAGTTTCGTCACCGGGAAGCGCCGACGCCCCAGGACCTCCACCAGCTCCCGCCCCACCGCTCCGGTGGCGCCGATCACTCCGACCCGCATCGCACGCTGCTCCTTCTGGGCATCAAGCCCGGCTGCAAACCGCGATCGCATAGCGGAAAGCGGCGGCGGCGCCAAACCGTGTTGACGCAGGGCTGCCCTCCCATCAGCTCATCAGCGTCACCGCCTCATCATCCAGGTCGTAGCGGGCGCCGACGATGCGGAGCCGGCCGGCGGCGGTGGCGGCGGCGAGGATGGGGCTGACCTCCGCCAGCCGGGCGGCGCTGCGGGTGACATTGGCGCGGACGGTGCCGTCCAGCACGTCGCCACCGGCCCGGATGGCCGCAAGCGCCGAGGGGATGATGGGCTGAAGCATGTCGCCGAGCTGCGGCGGCAGGCTGAGCGGCGCGCGGGCGGCGGCGACCGCCGCATCGGCCGCGCCGCAGCGCCCATGGCCCAGCACAATGATCAGCGACACGCCGAGATTGGCGACGGCGTATTCCAGGCTGCCGACCGCGCCCGTATCGGCCACGTTGCCGGCGTTGCGCACGACGAAGAGCTCCCCGAGCCCCGCATTGAACAGCAGCTCCGGCGCGGCGCGGCTGTCGGCGCAGCCGAGGATGGCGGCGAAGGGCGCCTGGCCGGCGGCGCGCGCGGCGCGGGCCTCCGCGCCATGCGCCACGGGCACGGCCACGCCGGCGAGGTAGCGGGCATGGCCGGCCATGAGGGTCGCCAGCGCCTGGTCCGGTGCCAGGCGGGGCCCTGCCGCCGGGGTCGCAGCCCGGGCGGGGCTCGCGGCCAGGCAGGCCAGGGCCGCGGCGCCGAGGAAGGAACGGCGGCGCAGGCCCGCGGGCGGGCAGCAGGGGCAGGCGTTCATCACGTCACGTCCAGGTTGATGGCGCGCGGGACGCTACACCCCCAATTCATCCCAAATGGTTACGGTCCCGCTCCCCGCTGGCCGGCCCTGCAACGCGCGGGGTCGCGTGCCCGCCCCGCCCCCCCTATAACCCCGGACCGTTTCCCGCTTGAGGTGTCTCACGCATGTCCGCCTCCTCCGCCGATTTCGCCGCCGCCAGGGCCTGGCCCTTCGAGGAGGCGCGCAAGGTGGCCGAGCGGGTGAAGGCCAAGGGCAAGCCCGCCGCGCTGTTCGAGACGGGGTACGGCCCCTCCGGCCTGCCGCATATCGGCACCTTCGGGGAGGTGGCGCGGACCACCTGGGTGCGCCGGGCCTTCGAGCGGCTGACGGGGCTGGAATCCCGCCTCATCGCCTTTTCCGACGACATGGACGGGCTGCGGAAGGTCCCGGACAACGTGCCCCAGCGGGAGATGCTGGCTAGCCACCTCGGCAAGCCCGTCACCGCCATCCCTGACCCCTTCGGCACGCATGAGAGCTTCGGGCACCACAACAATGCCCGGCTGCGCGCCTTCCTCGACCAGTTCGGCTTCGACTACGAATTCGCCTCCTCCTCCGACTACTACCGGTCCGGCCGCTTCGACGCGGCGCTGATCCGGATGGCGGAGCGGCATGAGCAGGTGCGCGGCGTGATCCTGCCGACGCTGGGGCCGGACCGCCGCGCCACCTACTCCCCCTTCCTGCCCATCCACCCGAAGACGGGCGTCGTGATGCAGGTGCCGATGGAGGAGGTGCGCCCGGCCGAGGACCTGCTGGTGTGGAAGGACCCCGAGACCGGGGAGCGCTTCGGCACGCGGATCACGGGCGGCCATTGCAAGGCGCAGTGGAAGGCCGACTGGGCGCTGCGGTGGTATGCGCTCGGCGTGGACTACGAGATGTCGGGCAAGGACCTGATCGACAGCGTGAAGCTGTCCGGCGCCATCTGCCGCGTGCTGGGGGGGGAGCCGCCGATCGGCTTCACCTACGAGCTCTTCCTCGACGAGGAAGGCGGCAAGATCAGCAAGTCCAAGGGCAACGGGCTGACCATCGACGAATGGCTGCACTACGCGCCGCCCGAAAGCCTGGCGCAGTTCATGTACAACCAGCCGCAGCGCGCCAAGCGGCTGTTCTTCGACGTCATCCCGCGCGCGGTCGATGAATACGTCCAGAACCTGGACCGGCTGCGCACGGCGCCGGGCCCGGACAACGCCGCCTGGCACATCCATGGCGGGCCGAGCAACGACCCCGGCACGCCGGTGTCCTTCACCATGCTGCTGAACCTGGCCAGCGTGATCAACGCGGACCACCCGGACATGCTCTGGGGCTTCCTGCGCCGCTACGCGCCGGAAGCGAGCGGCGAGACGCATCCGCTGCTGGCACGGCTGGTCAATCACGCCGTCGTCTATTACCGCGACCGCGTGCTGCCGACGAAGAAGCACCGCGCGCCGACCGAGGGAGAGCGCGTGGCGCTGGCGGCGCTGGCCGCGGCGCTCCGCGACCGGATCACCGACCTGGAGGCGCTGGCGCCGGAGGACCAGGCCCGCGCCATCCAGGATTTGGTCTATGACGCCGGACGGCGGGAGCCCTTCCTGGAGCCCGCCAAGGATGGCGGCCGCCCGGGCGTCTCCCGTGCCTGGTTCAACGCGCTCTACCAGGTGCTGCTGGGCCAGCCGGAGGGTCCGCGCTTCGGCGGCTTCGTGGCGCTCTACGGCATCGCGGCGACCATCGCGCTGATCGAGGGCGCGCTGGCCCGGCCGGTTGCCGCGGAACACGCCGGCAGCGAGACGGCATGAAGGGTTTCCTCTCGCTCGCCCGGCGCCACGGCGTCGCGGTCTTTGGGCTGGTGCTGCTGGCGGCGGCGATCTGGGTGGTGCAGAAGGAATTCCGCAGCCTCTCCGTCGCCGACATCAAGGCGGCGCTGGCCGCCATCCACCCCGCCACGCTCTGGATCGCCGCGGGGTGGACGGTGCTCGCCTATGCGGTGCTGACCATCTACGACCGGCTGGGCAGCGTCTATGCCGGCTATCCCGTCAGCTACGGGCGGACCTCGCTGGCGTCCTTCTGCGCCTATACGCTGGCGCACAACCTCGGCTTCGCGGCGGTGTCGGGGGCGGCGGTGCGATACCGCTTCTACGCGGCCTGGGGGCTGCCGCCGGTCGCCATCGCCAAGGTCGTCGCCTTCACCAGCCTGACCTTCGGCCTCGGCGGCTTCGCGCTGGGCGGCATGGTCCTGGTGATCGAGCCGGAGGTGGTGCCGGGCCTCGGCGAGCATGTGCCGCACTGGATGATGCAGGGCATCGGCCTGGTGATGTGGGCGCTGGTCATCGCCTACGTCACCATGTCCCGCATCCGGTCGCACATCACCATCTTCGGCTACCGGATCGACCTGCCGGGCTTCCGCATGGCGGTGGCGCAGACCGTGCTGGCCAGCGTCGATGTCGCCGTCACGGCCATGATCTTCTACGCCCTGCTGCCGCCGGCGGAGGGCCTCACCTTCCTCCGCTTCCTCGGCATCTACATCACCGCCTACACCGCGGGGATCGCGGCCAGCCTGCCCGGCGGCATCGGCGTCTTCGACGGCGCGATCCTGATCGGGCTCGCCCCCTGGCTGACGCCGGCGCAGGTGGTGGGCGCGCTGCTGCTGTTCCGCCTCTACTACTACATCGTGCCGCTGTTCCTGGCCGGCATCCTCTTCGCGGGGTTCGAGATCGCGCAGCGCCGCAGCGTGCTGGCGCGCTTCGCCGCCGACCAGCGCGTGACCGATGCGCTGGAAGTGCCGGCCATCGCGGGGCTCGTGGGCCTCGGCGGCACGCTGCTGCTGTTCCTGGGCGCGCTGCCGACGCGGGACAGCGCGGTGGCGCTCTGGGCGGGGTATGAGGCCGCGGTCGCGTCCCATTTCGCGGCCTCCGTCGTGGGGTCGCTGCTGCTGGTGATGGGCTACGGGCTGCTGCGGCGCCTGACGCTCGCCTGGGGGGCGGGGGTCATCCTGCTGCTGAACGGCGCGCTGATCTGCTGGCTGCGCGCCGATGGCTGGTGGCTCTGGGGCGCCTTCATCCTGGTGGCCGGGCTGCTGGCCGCCATGCGCGGCGCCTTCTACCGCGACGCCCGCCTGATGCGGGAACCGATGGGGGTGGAGACGGTGCTGCCGCTGGCCGTGGTCGGCGCCTGCGCCATCATGCTCGCCATGGTCAGCTATGGCGGCAAGGTCGCCGGCGACAGCTGGTGGGAGGTGGTGGTCAGCCCCCTGGCGCCGGACAGCCTGCGCTTCTCCGTGGGCCTGGCGGCCGTGCTGCTGCTGGTGGCCGCCGCCCGGCTGCTGCGCCCCGCGCGGCTGGCGCCGGAACCCTGGGGTGAGGAGGTGCGCGGCCGCCTGCGGGCCCTCGGCGCCGTGGCGCCGGAGACGGCGGATGGCGCCGTGTTCGGGGAAGCCGGGCGCGCGGGCTTCGGCTTCGTGAAGCGCGACGGGATCTGGCTGGCGCTCGGCGACCCGATGGGGGAGGAGCGGGACCGCGTCTCCGCCATCTGGCGCTTCCGGGACATGTGCGACCGCGCCGGCGTGGACGCCGCCTTCTGGCGCGTCGGCCCAGGGCTGCTCCGCGTCTATGGCGATATCGGCCTGACCGCCTTCCCCATCGAGGGCCCGACCGAGGGCGAGGAGCGCGACCGCTATCTGGCCTGCCGGGCCGAACGCGACCTGCACGCGCTGCTGCCCCTGCTGCCGGTGGTGGAGCCGACGCAGGGTTTCAGGAAGTAGGGCGGGGATCTCCCCCCGCCTGCCCCCCTGCCCGCCCCCCCTGGCACACCCGTGTCAGGCCGCGGCCGCGAAGGTGGCTTTCTGGCTCTCGAAAAAGGCTTCCAGCGTCCGCGGCGCGGTGCCGGTCAGGCGCGCGACGACGTCGGTCGGCGCCGGCATCCGGCCCTCCCGCGTGTTGCGGTCGAAGGAGACGATGACGGGCACCATCACCGGCGGCACCCCATGCGCCGCCAGGCCCGCGGCCAGCGCCGCATCATCCAGCGCCGCGACCTGGATCGCCCTGCCGAGGAGACGGGTCAGGAGCGCCGCCATCTCCGCCACGCTCCAGCCGCGCGGGCCGGTGACGTCGAGCGTGCCCGTGACGCCCGGCCCCATGGCCAGCGCCGCGGCGGCCGCGCGGGCCGCATCCTCCCGCGCCACATAGGCAACGCGGCCATCGCCCGCTGCGCTGGCCCAGACGCCCGATGCCAGGATGCCCGGCAGGGAGGCGAGCAGGTTCTCCTGGTACCAGCTGACGCGGAGGATGGTGTGGGGCAGGCCGCTGGCGCGGATGGCTTCCTCCGTCCCGTGATGGTCGCCGGCGAAGACGACCGGGGAGCCGGGCGCGGGGTTGGGCATGGAGGTATAGGCCAGGTACCGCACGCCGGCCTTCGCCGCGGCTTCCACCGCCGCGCGGTGCTGCGCCAGGCGCCGGCCGGGCTGGCCCAGGGCATCGGTGGAGACGATCAGCGCGCGATCGACGCCGCGGAACCCCTCGGCGAGGGAGGCGGCGTCATCGAAATCGAGGCGCCGCGCCTCGATCCCGCGCGCGGCGAGGTCCGCGAGCCTGGCGGGATCCCGCGTGCCGGCGACGATCGGGCCGCGATGGATCGTGGCGAGGTGGTCGAGGGCGAGGCGGCCGAGCTGGCCGGCGGCGCCGGTGACGAGGAGGGTTTCGGGCATGGTCGGGGTGTCCTTCTTGCAGGCCATCGCCAGCCCTGGTCACGAATTGGAACCAGGGCTAGAAAGTAGCCTATTGGAAATGGACGACGCCACCGGGGCCGTAAAGAAGGCACTTTCCACGCCCCTGGTGACACGGAGGATACCACCGATGGAGCCACCGCCCCCGCGCCGGACCCTGGCCCAGGTCAGGGCCACCGGGATGACGATCGAGGACTGCCCGATCCGGAACGTGCTCGCGGGGCTGTCCGGCAAATGGTCGGTGCTGATCCTGCTGGCGCTCGACGAACGGCCGCACCGCTTCGGGGAGTTGCGCCGCGCGATCGACGACATCTCCCAGCGCATGCTGACGCTGACGTTGCGGTACCTGCAGCGGGACGGGCTGCTGACGCGCACCGTGCACCCGACCGTGCCGCCCAGCGTGGAATACGGGCTGACGGAACTCGGCCGGTCACTGGTCCAGGCGACGCTGCCGCTGGTGGGCTGGGCGGACCGGCACCTGCCGGCAATCCGCGGCGCGCGGCAGGCCTTCGACGCCGCGTGAACCCTACTGGCTGGCCCAGACGATGCGGTGCATCCAGGCGAGTTCCGACAGGTCGAAGCTGTAGTTGGGATGCGCGGGGTTGAGGCTGGCGAGTTCGACGCGCCGGGCGGACTGCCGCAGCAGCTGCTTGGCCATCACCTCCCCGGCCCGGGTCCGCACCACCACGCGGTCGCCGCGGCGGACCGGCGCGCCGGGGGAGACGATGACGACGTCCCCGTCGCGGAAGACCGGCTCCATGCTCTCCCCGCTGATTTCCAGCGCGTACGCGTTGGGGTCCGGCACGTCGGGGACCGAGATCTCGTCCCAGCCGCCGCCGACGGGGTAGCCGCCATCGTCGAAATAGCCCTCCCCCCCCGCCTGGGCCAGGCCGATCAGCGGGATGCGCCGGGCGCTGATGGTGCGGTTGCGCGGCAGCGCCGGCGCGCCGGTGACGAGGGAGGCGAAGGCCTCCATCCCCGTCCCCGTGGCATGCAGGACCTTGGCGACGCTTTCGGTGGAGGGCCAGCGGGCCCGGCCATCCGCGCCGGTGCGCTTCGAGGGGTTGAAGGCCGTGGCGTCCAGCCCGGCACGGCGCGCGAGGCCCGAGGCCGACAGGCCATGCTCCGCGGCGAGCGCGTCGATTGCCCGCCATATATCCTCGTGCCGCATCGCAGCCGGCCCCTCATGCGAATCGAGACCCGGATATGGGGACTCGCGCTGGGCATCACATCCTAGGTTTCGAGTCGCGAATCAATAGGACAAACATCCTTGCAACCTCAGATAGAACAGCCTAGAAGGGGATTGTTCCTGTTTTGTTCGGGAACGGACGAGGAAGGACCCCTTGAGATGGCTTTCATCACCAGCCGCGCCCCTGTCCTGGCCAGCATGAGCCGCGCGGAACCCTTCGCCTGTGCCGAGGATGCCTGGTTCTGGACCATGGCGGCGCTGACCGCCCGGCGGGATGGCGCGCGACTCGGCGCCGCCCGCGGCAGCGTGGTGCGCCCCTGCGAGCCCGACGATGTGGTGAAGGTCCTGGACCGGCTGTACCGCCAGCGGCGGATCGACCTGGCGCATGCGCGCATCCTGCGCATCTGGGGGGAGCGCGGCGACCAGCCCAGCGCCCGCATCCCGCAGGAAGCCGGCGACCTGCGGCTGTGGAAGGAAGCGATGGACCGGCTGGACTTTCCGCTGCGCGCCAAGGGGATTGTCGCAGGGCCCGCGCGGGGCATGACGCTGCCGGAGGAACCCGCGAAGCGCGAGGGCGCGGAGATCGTCCCCTTCCCGGGCGGGCGCCGGTGACAGCGCGGATCGCGCATCGCCGCGCGCTGGCGGCCGATCCGGCCGGCCAGGCGGTCTGGATCGCCTTCGGCGGCGTGGCGGACCAGCCCTGGCTGCGCCTGCTGCGGCCGGGCTTCCGTCACTGCTTCGCGGCGCTGTCGGACGAGGCCGGCTGGACGGTGCTGGAACCGCTCTCCGGCCGCCTGGTCGTGGCGCGGCTGCCGGTGGGCGCGGGCTTCGACCTGCCGGGCTTCTACCGCCGCGCCGGGCTGCGGGTGCTCGGCCCCTTCCTGCCGGGCGAACCCGTGGCGAGCCTCGGCCCGTCCCTGCTGCCCTTCACCTGCGTCTCGCTCTGCCGTGCGCTGCTGGGGCCGGGCGCGCCCTTCGCGGTGACGCCCTTCGGGCTGTTCCGCGCGCTGGGAGGCCAGATGGCGGACCAGGCCCCGGCGAGAATCTTCGGGGAAATAGGAATTATTTCTTGACACAGCCCTGACAGGCCGCTACACAGGCCAGGCCACGGGGCGAGTTGCGCCCGATGGCACCTCCCTCCGGTCCCTGCCTCGGGCCCGTCCGGTTCGCCGGGCGGGCCCATTTCTTTGGGCAGGCGGGCCGGCCCCTTTCACCGATCAAGCCGAAGGAAGCGCGCATGGGTGGCCTGATGAAGGCGCCGAAGCCGGCGGCGCCTGCCGTCGATACCAGTGCCAGCACCGCGCAGGCGCAGGCCGATGCCGCCGCCGCCGCGCAGGCCAGCGCCGATGCCGCCGCCGAGGCGGCCCGCCAGAAGGCGCTGGACCGCGCCCGGCGGGGCCTGGCCGGCACCATCGCGACCTCCGCCCGCGGCGTGCTGGACCCGGCGCCGGCCTTCGCCGTGCGCAAGAACCTGCTGGGGGAGTGAGCGCCATGATGACACCCGAGGACATCCTGGCCCGCCACGCCCGCGCCACCGCCCGCCGCCGCCCGCTGGAGGGCCAGTGGCAGGATTGCTACGACGTCGCCCTGCCCGCCCCCGGTGCCGCGCCGCTGTTCGACGCGACGGCCGCCGATGCGGCGGAGCAGCTGGCGGCCTCCCTGCTGGCGGAGCTGGTGCCGCCCTGGTCGCGCTGGTTCGGCCTGGCGCCCGCCCGCCGCGTGGCGGACAGCACCGCCGCGCAGGACGTGGCCCGCGCGCTGGATGACGCGGCGGAGACGCTGCAGGGGCACCTCGACCGGTCCAACTTCGCGCTCGAGATCCACCAGGCCTTCCTCGACCTGGTCGTCACCGGCACCGGCCTGCTGCTGGTGGAGGAGGCGCCGGTGGGCGATGTCTCGGCGCTGCGATTCTCCGCCGTGCCGATGCGCGATGCGGTGCTGGAGGAAGGGGTCTCCGGCCGGCTCGACACCGTCTTCCGGTCGCTGCGGCTGACGGCGGCGGAGATCAAGGCCCGCTGGCCCGCGGCCGCGATCACGGAGCGGCGGCGGGATGAGGAGGAGGCCGCGCCGAAGCTGCGGGTGGTGGAAGCCGCCTGGCCGGATGCCCGGTCCGGCCACCGCTTCGCGGTGGTGGCGGAGGAAGAGGATGGCACCGCCCTGCTGTTGGCCGAGGGCCGCTTCGCGGAAAGCCCCTTCATCGCCTTCCGCTGGCTGAAGGTGCCGGGCGAGACCTATGGCCGCGGCCCCGTCGCCAAGGCGCTGCCGGACATCCGCACCGCCAACAAGGTGGTGGAGCTGGTGCTGAAGAACGCCTCCATCGCCGCCACGGGGATCTGGCAGGCGGAAGACGATGGCGTGCTGAACCCCGCCACGGTGCGGCTGGTGCCGGGCGCCATCATCCCGAAAGCGCCGGGTTCCTCGGGCCTCACGCCGCTGGCCGCGCCCGGCAATTTCGACGTGTCGCAGCTGGTGCTGAACGATCTTCGCACCCGCATCCGCGGCGCCCTGCTGGCCGACCGCATCGCCGCGGCCGAGAAGCCCGGCATGACGGCGACGGAGGTGCTGGAACGCAGCGCGCAGAGCGCGCGGCTGCTCGGCGCCACCTATGGCCGCCTGCAGGCGGAGCTGCTGACGCCGCTGGTGGCGCGCTGCCTCGCGGTGCTGCGGCGGCGGGGCGAGATCCCCGCGCTGCTGCCCGATGGGCGGGACGCGCGGCTGACCTATGCCTCGCCGCTCGCCCGCGTGCAGGCCCGCGCCGATGCGGCGGACACGCTGCGCTTCCTGCAGGCCGCCGCGGCACTCGGCCCGGAGGCGACCGCGACGCTGGATGCGCCCGCCGCCGCGCGCTGGCTGGCCCGAACGCTGGGCGCGCCGCCGGAGATCCTGCGGCCCGCCGATGCGACCCCCGCCCAACCCCAGACCCAGGAGTGAGCCCCGGCATGCCCGAGGATCTTCTCGAGACCGCCCTGAAGCCGGAGACGCCGGAGGCGCGCAGCACGCGCCCGGCCGAAATCCCGGAGAAGTTTTGGGACGAGGCCGCCGGCGCGCTGCGCGTCGATGCGCTGCTGAAATCCTACCTGGAGCTGGAACGCCGCATGTCCCAGCGCCAGGGCCCGCCGTCCGATGACGCGCCGGAGGAGGAGCGGCAGAAGTGGCGCCGGCTGCTCGGCATTCCCGACAGCCCGGATGGCTACGACATCACGCCGCCCAACGACATGGTGACGCCCGATGCCGCGGTGAACGCCAAGCTGCACGAGGCCGGCTTCACGCCGCGCCAGGTGCAGCTGGTCTATGACCTGGCGGCCGAACGGCTGATGCCGCTGATCGCCGAGGCCGCCGCGGATTTCGAGGCCGCGCGCCAGGTGGAGAAGCTGCAGGCGCATTTCGGCGGTGAGGAACGCTTCCGCCGCATCGCCGCGCAGCTGTCCAGCTGGGGCCGCGCCAACCTGCCGGAAGCGGTCTTCACCGCGCTGTCCAGCACGGCGGAGGGCGTCATCGCCCTGCAGCGGATGATGGAGGGCAAGGAACCGCCGCTGGCGCGCGATGCGCAGGCGGAAGCCGGGCCCGATGAGGGCGAGCTGCGCCGGATGATGCGCGACCCCCGCTACTGGCGGTCTCGCGAGCCCGATTTCGTGAAGCGCGTCACGGACGGGTTCCGGCGCCTCGTCGGCGAATAGCCGACGGGTTCAGCCACCCGCTGAGATCCGGCCAGGCACCCGCTGCGCAACGCAGCGCGCGGCGCCGGCCGGCATCGCCGCGCCCCATCCCCGGGCGCGGCGATCGCGGGGCGGATGGCGCGGGCCCATCGGGCCCCCATCCGCCCCGCCACCCCATCCCGCAAGCAACCCGCGCAAGCGGGCCTGTGGAGCCATGCCGCGGCGCCGGCCCCAGGGGGCAACCCCCCCGAGGGCAACCGGCGGCGCGGCCCCATCCCCGCATCCCAGAGACGAAGGAGGGCCGCGATGCCCACCAGCACCCAGATCGACGCCGTCTTCACGCGCCAGTTCCAGGCCGAGGTGAAGGAAGCCTACCAGCGCCAGGGCAGCAAGCTGCGCCCGCTGGTACGCTCCAAGTCCGGCGTCACCGGCTCCAGCACCTTCTTCCCGAAGGTCGGCAAGGGCGTCGCCGCGGCGAAGACGCGCAACGGTGCCGTGCCGGTGATGAACCTGGAGCACGCGCAGGTCGAATGCGTGATGCAGGACTACTATGCCGGCGACTGGATCGATCGCCTCGATGAGCTGAAGACCAACATCGATGAGCGCACGGTGGTCGCCAATGCCGGCGCCTACGCGCTGGGCCGCAAGACGGATGAGCTGATCATCGCGGCACTCGATGCCGGCACGCGGGAGGCGATCGGCACCGCCGCGGGCACGACGGACACGGACGGCCTGACCAAGGCGAAGGTGCTGCTGGCCTTCGAGATGATGGGCGCCGCCGATGTCCCGGATGATGGCGGCCGCGTCGCCGTCGTCGGCTGGAAGCAGTGGAGCCAGCTGCTGGCGATCGAGGAATTCGCCTCCTCCCAGTATGTCGGCGACGATGCGCTGCCCTGGAAGGGCAGCCAGGCGAAGCGGTGGCTCGGCGCGCTGTGGATGCCGCATTCCGGCCTGACCAAGGCGGGCGCGCTGCGCTACTGCTACTTCTTCCACCGCACCGCCATCGGCCATGCCGCGGCGGCGGAAGTGCAGACGGACGTCACCTGGCACGGCGACCGCGCGGCGCATTTCGTCGCCAACATGATGAGCCAGGGCGCCGTGCTGGTCGATGACCTCGGCGTCGTGCGCATGCGCGCGGCCGAATAGTCCGGCGGTCCGACGCCTGCCACCCCCGGGGCGGCCCCTGCTGGCAGGGGCCGCCCATCCTCCCGCGAACGGACATGACAACCATGGCACTCACCGCGCTCGCGCTGTGCTCGCGCGCCCTGCTGCGCCTTGGCGCGCAGCCCGTCGCCTCACTGGATGAGGGGACGGCGGAGGCGGAGGTGGCGGCGAACCTCTACGCGCCGGTGCGCGATGCGCTGCTTTCCGCCCATCCCTGGTCCTTCGCCACGGGCCAGGCCTCCCTTCCCCGCCTGGCCGCCGTGCCGAAGGCGGACATGGCGCATGCCTTCCAGCTGCCGCCGGGCTTCCTCCGCGCCCTGTCGGCGGGCAGTGGCGGCCGTGGCCGCGGCACGCCGTACCGGCTGCATGAGGACCGGCTGCACGCGGATGCGGAACAGGTCGTGCTGACCTACATCTTCCGCGCCGATGAAAGCGCCTTCCCGCCCTTCTTCGCGCAGGCCCTGGTGGCGCGCCTGGCCGCGGAATTCTGCCTGCCGCTGACGGAAAGCGCGTCCCGCGCGGAAATGCTGTTTCGCCTGGCGGAGACGGAGTTGCGCAGCGCGCGGCTGATCGACAGCCAGCAGGACACGCCGCGCGGGATCGAGGATTTCCCTTTGGTCTCGGTGCGGGGGTGATCGCATGACCATCGCGACGCGACGCATCAAGTCATCCTTCACGGCGGGGGAGCTGGCGCCCAACCTCTATGGCCGCGCCGACCTCCGCGCCTTCGACAATGGCGCGCGGCGGCTGCGCAACGTCGTCATCCAGCCCACGGGCGGCGTCGCGCGCCGGCCGGGCCTGCTGCATGTGGCATCGCTGCCGGGACCCGCGCGGCTGATCCCCTTCGAGTTCAACACGGAGCAGACCTACCTGCTGGTGCTGACCGAGGGCCAGCTGCACGTCTTCATGGGCGATGCCGCGGTGGCGAGCCTGCCCGCGCCCTGGTCCACCGGGATGCAGGGCCAGGTCTCCTTCACGCAGAGCGCGGACACGCTGCTGCTGTTCCACCCGGATGTGGCGCCGCAGCGCCTGACGCGGACCAGCCACACCAGCTGGACACTGGCGCCCTTCGTCTTCGATGCCGTGCCCGTCTTCAACTTCCGCCCCGGCGTCACGCTGGCCCCGTCGGCGACAACCGGCACCATCACGCTGGTGGCCTCCGCCGACGTCTTCTCCCCGGGCCACATCACCGCCCCCTTCCGCATCGCGGGGCTCACCGTGGTCATCACCGCGGTGGCGGATGCGCGCAACGCGACGGCGGTGGTGAACGGCACGCTGCCCGGCACGACGCCCACCACGAACTGGGCGGAGCCCGCCTTCAGCGGCATCCGCGGCTATCCCGTCTCCGCCTGCTTCCACCAGGACCGCCTGGTGCTCGGCGGGTCACGGGACCTGCCGAACCGGCTGTGGCTGTCGCGCACCGGTGACATCGGCAATTTCGACAACGGCACGGGGCTCGATGACCAGGCGATCGAATTCGCGCTGGTGTCGGACCAGGTGAACGCGATCCGCGCCGTCTTCTCCGGCCGCCACCTGCAGGTCTTCACCTCCGGCGCCGAATGGATGGTAACGGGCGATCCGCTGACGCCGTCCTCCATCCAGCTGCACCGGCAGACCCGCGTCGGCAGCCTGATGGACCGGCAGGTGCCGCCGGTCGATGTGGATGGCGCGACCCTCTTCGTCGCGCGGTCCGGCCGCGCGGTGCATGAATTCGCCTATACCGACGTCGCCGACGTCTACCAGGCGAACGACCTGGCGCTGGTGGCGCATCACCTGATAGAGGCGCCGGTCTCCATGGCCTATGACCAGACGATGCGGCTGCTGCATGTGGTGATGGCCGATGGCTCCATCGCCACGCTGACGCTCTATCGGGCGGAGCAGGTGACGGCCTGGACCAGGCTTGAGACCGCCGGTCGCTTCAAGGCGGTGGCGGAGACCGAGGGCCGCGTCTTCGCCGTGGTGGAGCGCAATGGCTGGCACCGGCTGGAACGCTTCGACGGCACGATCGGCTTCGATGCGGCGCTGTCCGGCACGGCGGCGACGGAGCAGGACGTGTGGTCCGGCCTCTCGCACCTCACGGGGTCGGAGGTCGGCGTGCTGGCCGATGGCGCGCCACGCGGCAACGCGACCGTCGTTGGTGGCGCGATCACGCTGGATGCGCCGGCCCGCGCCGTGCAGGCGGGGCTGCCCTTCCGCCATGTGGTCGAACCGCTGCCGACGGCGCTCGCCGGCGCCAACGGATCGGCCAGCGCGCCGCTGCGCCTGGTCTCCGCCACCTTCCGGGTGATGGAGACGCCGGCGCTGGAGGTCGATCTCGGCCGCGGCGTGCAGCCCGTGCCCTTCCGGCGGCTCGACACCGCGCTGCTGGATGCCGCGCCCGCGCCCTTCACCGGCGACGTCACGCTGCGGGCGCTGGGTTGGCGGCGGGATGCGATGGCGCCGCTGTGGCGGGTGGAAGGCGAGACGCCGCTGCCGCTCACGCTGCTTTCCGTCACCACCGACATGAGGATCACCGACTGATGGCGCAGCTCGCCCCCATCGCGACCGCGCTCGGCGCGGGCGCATCGATCTATTCGACCGTGCGCCAGGCCCAGACGCAGTCCAGCAATGCCCGCGCCCAGGTCGAAGCCGCCCGGCAGCAGGAGGAAGCGCGCCAGCAGCAGCTGGCGGCGCAGCAGGCGGCGGAGGCCCGGGCGCGGGAGGCGCGGCTGGCCGGCACCACCGCCGCCGCGCGCGCCAGGCTGGCGGCCAGCGGCGTCTCCCCGGACGAAGGCTCCGCCGCCGCGCTGACGGCGGGGCTGGAACGCGATGCCGCCGCCGCGCAAGCCGACAGCGACCAGGTCTTCGCGGCACGGCTCGCGGCCGGCCGGCGGAGCCTGCTCAACAATGACGGGTCGCTGACCACCTGGCTGCGCGCCGGCAGCAGCTTCGGCAATTCGCTGCGCAACCTGCTGGATTGATGACCGCCGCCACGCCCAGGGCCCATGGCCCGGGCGCGGCGCCTTCCCTGCCCCCCTTTCCTGGAGCCCACGATGGCCGAGCACATCCGCATCGGCGACGTCGCGCCGCGCGTGCAATACGTGGGCGATGGCGCGCGCACCGACTTCACCTACCCCTTCCCCATCTTCATGGCGGAGGAGCTGGAAGTCCGTATCGACGGCATCGTCCTCGACAGTGGCTTCATCGTCGCCGGCGCCGGGCAATCCGATGGCGGCACCGTCACGCTGCCAACGCCCCCCGCCACCGGCAGCACCGTCACGCTGCGCCGCCGGGTCAAGGTGGAACGCACCACCGACTTCCAGGACAACGGCGTGCTGCGCGCCCGCACCCTGAATGACGAACTGGACCGCCTGGTGGCGGCGCTGCAGGAGCAGCGGGATGACCTGTCCTCCGCGCTGCGGCTGGATCCCGCCGATATCGGCGGCGACCTGACCCTGCCGCTGCGGACCGCGCGCGCCAACCGGCTGATCGGCTTCGATGGCGTGGGCGACATCGTCGTCGTGCCGCGCGATTCCGGCCTGCTGACCGCCCCCTTCCCCGGCGCCGTGCCGCACACGGTGGAGGACAAGCTGGCGGAGACGCTGAGCGCGCGGGACTTCGGCGCGACCGGCGACGGCGTGACGGATGACGGGCCCGCGCTGCAGGCCGCGATGAACGCCGCCGCCGCATCCGGCAAGATGCTGACGATCGGGGAAGGTTCCTTCCGCACGCAGCAGCCGCTCACGCTGCCGGGCGCGGCCGCGGGACTCACCATGCGCGGCAGGATCATCTATGCCGGCCCGGGCGGTCAGCCGGCGCTGACCATCGGCGATGGCGGCACCACGCGCAACGCCAACAAGCTGCACAGCGGCATCGCCGTGGCGCGCGCCACGACCAGCGACTGGCTGAGCGAGGGCGATGTCGGCGTGGTGCTGCGCAACCACGATGCATCCCTGATCGAGGTGCGGGAGATCAGCGGCTTCACCATCGGGCTGCGCACGCTGGGCGACCAGCGGGGCTTCGAGGATTGCACGCTGATCCTCGGCCGCTTCGTCAACAACCGCATCGGCCTCGATGTCCGGACGCAGACGGCGGCGGCGTGGAACACCTCCATCCGCTACTATGGCGGCCACTTCGCGGTCGGCTCCACCGTCAACACGGACAAGGACCGCTTCGGCATCCGCTTCTCCGCCGAACCCGGTGCCTATGTCGCGCATAACCGGCATCTGTTCGACGGCCCGAACTTCGAGCTGAATGCCCGCGACATCCCGGCCACCGGCATCCCCTTCCTGATCGAGGTGAACAGCCGCGCCATCGTGGCCCGCGCGATCCGGATGGAGGGCTGCGACCCGATCGTGGCCCGCCACACCGCGGGCGCGCAGGACCACCTCTACGAGGTCGCCTGGGCCAGCCAGGGCTATGCGATCGAGATCGAGCACACCGCGACGGCGACGCGGCTCGGCGGCGTGGTGCGGGCGATGCACCAGGCGCTGCCGAACCGGGAGGCGATCCGGGAAGTGGCGTCCGTGCCCTCGCTCCGCGCCGCGGCCATCCGCTGGAACGCGACGGAGACGGCGTTCGAGAAGCTGGCCTGCCTCTCCACCAACGTCTCCGGCAGCCCGACTTCGCTGCCGCAATTCGCCTTTCCGGCGCTGGATTCCTACACGCTGACCAGCCGCGGCGTGATGCTGACCGGCGGGCGGGGCCTCGGCTTCGTGGTGGATTCCTCGCGCTGCAAGGATTTCGCGCTGACGGTGGATGCGGATTCGCCGCGGCTGGTGGTGATGGCCTTCGACGCCAGCTGGAACCTGCTGACCGATGCCGCGGGCAGCATGGTAATGGCATCCGGCCAGTCGCTCGCCTGGAACCCGACGGCACGCTGGTGGCAGGGCTCGGCCGACATGGACGATGCGGGGCTGACCCGGCTGCAGGCGATCCGCCTGGCGCCGCAGGTGGCCACCGCCATCATCGGCGTGGCGCGCATCACGACGGATTACGAGTTGCGCGCCATGCGGCTGCATTGCGACCCGCGGCAGGCGCCGCCGCTGCTCTACGGGCTGCCGGACCTGCGGATCGGCGTGCGGGAGCTGACGGCGGAACAGGCCTGGGACCCGCCTTCCATCGCGGCGGGCGCCAGCGCGCAGACCAACGTCACCGTCACCGGCGCGCGACCCGGGGATTTCGTGCAGGCGGCCTTCTCCCTCTCCACCTCCGGCTGCGTCTTCCTGGCGCAGATCGGGGCGCAGGACACGGTGACGGTCACGGTCTGGAACCGGTCCGGCGCGGCGGTCGATCTCAATGCCGGCACGGTGCGCGTGCGGGTGGTGAAGGCATGAGGAAACCCGCCGCGTCCCGTAGCCGCGCCTCCGGCGTGCCGCGCGCGAAGCTGGCCGCCGTGCTGGACCGCGTCGCCGACGAATACGCGCATTTCGTCAGCGACCCGCCGCTGGAGGATGTGCCGCCGGATTCGAAGAACTTCGCCGCCCGGCAATCCGCGGCCCGCGCGGCGCTCGCGCATATCAGCGAACTCGCCGCCCTGGCCGCGGAGGAGGAGGCGGAGCCCGAGGCGACGGTGGATGAGATCCTGGCCGATGCCCGCGCCCGGATCGCCGAGGAAGGCCAGGGCCAGCCACCGGAGGAGGAGGAGGCGTGACGCCGCGCCCCGCCGATCTTCTGGAATTCGCCTGGATCTGGAACCAGGCCAGCGGCCTCGGCACCCCCGCCCTGCACCGGCGCGTGCTGCGCTGGCTGCAGGCGCGGCAGGATGGCGGGGACCGGCGCCTGCTGCTGATGGCCTTCCGCGGCTTCGGCAAGTCCACGCTCATCGGCCTCTACTGCGCCTGGCGGCTCTACCGGGCGCCGGAGACGCGGATCCTGGTGCTGGCGGCGGACCATGCGCTGGCGACGAAGATGGCGGCGAATGTGCGCCGCATCCTCGGCCGCCATCCGCTCTGCGCCACGCTGCTGCCGGGGCATGGGGAGGGATCCTGGGCGTCGGACCGCTTCACCGTGGCGCGCGAGGGTGTGCTGCGCGATGCCTCCATGCTGGCGGCGGGCATCGGCGGCAACATCACCGGCGCGCGCGCCGACCTCATCATCTGCGACGATGTCGAGGTCGCCGGCAATTGCGACACGCCGGGGAAGCGGGAGGAGCTGCGGGAGAGGCTGACGGAGGCGGAATTTGTCCTCGTCCCCGGCGGCACCATCCTGTTCGTCGGCACGCCGCATACGGAGGAAAGCCTCTATGCGGAAGGCGATGACGCCTTCCTCTCCGGCTATCGCCGCCTGACGTTGCCGCTGCTGGATGCGGAAGGGCGCAGCGCCTGGCCGGAACGCTTCCCGGACCCGGCGGTGGCGGCGCTGCGCGACCGCGTCGGGCCGCTCGCCTTCCGCCGGCAGATGATGCTGGAGCCGGTGGCGATGGGGGCCGCGCGGCTCGATCCCGCGGCGATCGTCCGCTACGCCGCGGAGATCGACTACCGGGAGGCCAATGGCCGCGGCGTGCTGTCGCTGATGGGCACGCGCCTCGTCTCCGGCGGCGGCTGGTGGGACCCGGCCTATGGCCGGCCCGGCAGCGGCGATGCCAGCGTGCTGGCCGCCGTGTTCGGGGATGCGGAGGGGCGCCACTACCTCCATCGCATCGCCTACCTGCTGCACGACCCCGATGCGGCGGAGGACGCCGCCACCCAGCAATGCCGCGCGGTGGCGGCGCTGGCGCGGGAGCTGATGCTGCCGGTGGTGCGGGTCGAGACCAATGGCCTCGGCCGCTTCCTGCCCGGGCTGCTGCGGCAGGAGATGTCCCGCGCCGGCGCCGCCTGCACGGTGGTGGAGGCGACCAGCCGCCGCGCCAAGTCGGACCGCATCCTGGCGGCGCTGGACCCGGTGCTGGCCGCGCGGCGCCTGTCCGCGCATGAGAGCGTGATGCGCGGCCGCTTCGTGCGGGAGATGGCGGAATGGCGCCCCGATGCGCCCGGGCTGCACGACGATGCGCTGGATGCCGTGGCGGGCTGCCTGCTGGCGGAACCGGTGCGCCTGCCCTTCGCGCCGCCCGCGCCCCGCACCGCGCTGCCCTGGCGCGGGGCCTAGCGTCCTACGCCCGCTTGCGGGCGATCTCCGTCCCGTGCCGGTCGAGGCCTTCCGCCGTCGCCTCGTAGCGCCCGTCGGGGCGGGCCCGCGCCAGCCCCATGCCGGCCAGCCGCTGCAGGCAGGGGCCGTCCTTCAGCCCGTCAGGGCGCCCATGCGGCCGCACCAGCGTCAGCCGGTGCAGCGCCGATCGGCAGCAGGTCTCCAGGTAAGGCTCGTTCCACATCGGTCCGCGCGACGCATCCCCCCTGCCGCGCGGCCCTTCCGCGCGGCCACCCCAGGGTGGTTCCGCCGCCGCTTCCCTTCAAGGAGTGCCCCCATGATCCCCGATCTCCCGCCCCAGCTGCTGGCCGCGGCCGCGGATGCGCCCCTGGCCCTGCTGATGGTCTGGATGGTGCACCTGCTGCGCCGCGACCTGATGATGCGGCCCGAGGCGCCGCCCGCCCCGCCGGCCTCCTCCGCCCGCGACGACCTGGCGGAATTCAAGCTGGAGGTGGCGCGCACCTATGTGCCCCTGTCCCTGATCAGGGACCTGGATTCGCGCCTGTCGCTCCACCTCGTCCGCATCGAGGAGAAGCTGGACGAGGTCAGCCGCGCCGCGACGGCCGCCGCCGCCATCTCCGGCCAGGTGGTGCCCCAGCGCAAGGTCGGCTTCGCCGCCCGCGCGGAAGCGGAGCCGCGGGCATGAGCGCGGCGCTGCACGCCCCGGGCTCGGCGCCGAACCTGACGGTGCTGGCGCTGACGCTGTGGGGGGAAGCCGCCGGCCGCCCCGTGCGGGGGCTGGAGGGGATCGCCGCGGTGGTGATGAACCGCCTGCGCCTGGCTTCCCGCCCCGAGGGGCCGAGGCACCTCGGCACCAGCATCAGCGGCATCTGCCGCGCGCCCTTCCAGTTCGCCTGCTGGCACCCCCGGCATCCCCGGCGCGATGCCATGGCGGACCCCGCGACGCGGGATGATCCGGCCTTCGCCATCTGCCAGCGCATCGCCGCCCGCGCCCTGGCCGGCGCGCTGCCGGACCCGACGCAGGGCGCCACCCACTACCACGCGGCGGAGACGCTGCCGCGCTGGGCGGTGGGCCAGGTGCCGGTTGCGGAAGCGGGCGGGCTTGTCTTCTACCGGCTGCTCGGCTGAAACCGGCCCGGCAAGCCGGGGGCCAGGGCATGGAAGACCGCATCTACACCATGGTGAGGGAAGCCGATTGGCGCGCGGCGGAAGCGGCCGGCGCCTATGCCGGCAGCGCCGATGACCGCCGCGACGGCTTCCTGCATTTCTCCACCGCCGCGCAGCTGCGCGGCAGCGCGGCCAAGCACCGCGCCGGCGTCGCCGATCTCTGGCTGGTGGAAGCCGATGCGAAGCGGCTGGGGGATGCGCTGAAGTGGGAAGCCGCCTCGGCCAGCAGCCGCCCGGGCCTGTTCCCGCACCTCTACGCCACGCTGCCGCTTTCCGCCGTTCTGTCCGTCACCCGGCTCCCTTTGCGCGCGGATGGCACGCACGACTTCCCGGCAACGATTCCCTGAAGTTTACCCGCAGCGCGACGTCGCGATGCGGCAGGACACGCCCGCGGCCAGCCGGCCGGAACAGTCGCGGAGTGCGGCGAATTCGGCCGAGGTCTCATCCGCGCCCGCGCCCGTCCCGTAGTGGGAGATGGTGAAGGTCCGGGGATCCGAGGTGATGACCAGGCCGTTCGCGCGGATGCCATAGGCAACCGCCAGGCAGCGATCCGCCGTCTCCGCCAGCAGCCGGCAGGGGTTGTTGTTGTTGCGGCGGAAGCACTCCGTCTCCGCCCCCCGATGCGCCGCCATCCGTTCCTGCGGCATGGAGACGGCAAGCCCGCGCGCGGGCGGCGCCGCCGCATAGGCGACGATGCTGCGGCCGGGCGCCGCCGTGGCGCGCTGCGGCATCACGCTCGGCACGCCCGCCGCCAGGCCCGCCCCCGCGGCGGCGCCGGCCATCACGCCGGCCGCGCCGGGGCCCGTGCTGCCGCGCCCCGTGGCTTCCGGCGTGCCGCGCTGGTTCTGCCGGGACAGATGCCGTTCACCCGCCGCGCAGCGCACCAGGCAGGCCTGCACGGGCTGCGGGTTCATGGCGCGATCGGGCATCCGCGCATCGCATTGCCGCCGGCAGGACATGCTGTCCACCGGCTTGTTCGCCTGGTTGGGCTGGGCGTCAGCCCGCAGGGGCAGCCAGAGCGCCATGAGCAGGAAGACAAGGGCGGAGAGCCGGCGAAAGCCGACTCCTTCCGAAGTGAGCATCTCAGGGTCGCCTTGAATAACACACGCCCAGATCGTTCATTTTGTATACCTGGTGCGTTGGAAGGTTACTCCTTAGGCAGAGCGCCGACCAGCCCATTCGATGGAGACACGATCCGGTTTCACGACGGTTTCAGTCCGCCTTCGCGCCGCTGCGCCGCACCGCCTCCGCCCACCGCACCCGTTCCGCCGCCAGGAAGGCATCGAGGCTGCGGTCGCCGAGCGCCACAGGCTCCGCGCTCCGCGCCCGCATCAGCCCCTTGTAGCCGTCGGAGGCCGTGACCTCCGCCACCGCCGCCGAGAGCCGCGCGACCACCGGCGCGGGGGTCGCGACCGGCGCGAACATCCCGAACCAGTTAGGCGCATCCAGGCTGGGGAAGCCGGCCTCCACCAGGCTCGGCACTTCCGGCAGGTCGGCGACGCGGCCGCGAGTCGCGATGCCGACGATCCGCGCCTGGCCGCCCTGGTGCAGCGGCAGCGCCGTGGTCAGCGCATCGAACAGCATCGCCACCTGCCCGCCCGCCAGGTCCGCCAGCGCCGGCGGGCTGCCGCGATAGGGGACATGCACCATCCTGAGCCCCGCATCGGCGGCGAAAAGCTCCGCCGTCAGATGCGTCAGCGACCCGGCGCCGGAGGAGGCGAAGGTGACCTCCCCGGGCTTCGCACGCGCCGCCTGCAGCAGGGCGGGCAGCGTCGGCTCCGGCAGGGCGCGGGGGCTGACCAGCATGACGTTGGCCTGCGCGCCCAGCAGGCCAAGGCAGGTGAAGTCGCTGTCCGGGTCGTAGTTCAGCCGGTTGTAGAGCGGCTTGGCGATGCCCATCACGGCGGGCCCGACGGCGAGCAGCGTGTAGCCATCGGGCGCCGCCTTCGCGACCGCCTCCGACCCCACATTGCCGCCCGCGCCGGCGCGGTTCTCCACCACCACCGGCTGGCCGAGGCTGCGCGCCATCGCCTCCGCCGCCGCGCGCGCCAGGATGTCGGTGATGCCGCCCGGCGCGAAGGGCACGACGACGCGCAGCGGCCGGGTCGGGAAGGCGGGCTGCGCGAGGACCGGCGCGGCCAGGCCACCGGCCAGGCCACCCAGCAGCAGGCGACGGGCGAGCAGGGTCATGGCGAGGTCTCCGCGCGGATGAGGCGGAAGCATCCCCCGCCTGCTGCAGCGCGGCAATGCAGGAACAGGATTTCTGCACAGATTGCTGGCAAGGCATCGCGCAGCACGAAAATCAGCATTGTTTTGGGGCAGTTCGCCCGCCTTGCGCGCAGCGGCTCCAGGGCGGAAGCTCCCCGGCGCCCATCGCGAAAGCCCCCGCCGCATGACCAGGCCCCGCCGTCTCGCCCCCCGGCTGCTGCTCGCCTCGCTGCTGGCAGCTTCCCTGCCAACCGCGACGCAGGCGCAGGGGCTGACGCTGGCGCTGGCCTCCACCCCCACCGCCATCGACCCGCATTTCCACAACCTGGTGCCGAACAACGCCATCGCGGCGCATGTCTTCGACAAGCTGGTGCACCAGGACGAGCGGCAGCAGCTGGTCCCGGGCCTGGCGGAGTCCTGGCGACCCCTCTCCGACACCGTCTGGGAATTCCGGCTGCGCGCCGGCGTCACCTTCCATGACGGCGCGGCGCTGGAGGCGGAGGACGTCGCCGCCAGCCTGCGCCGCGTGCCCGCGGTGCCGAACAGCCCCGGCCCCTTCACGCAATTCACCCGCGGCATCGCGAGCGTCGAGGTGGTGGATGCGCGGACGCTGCGTATCACGACGCGCGGCCCGCAGCCGCTGCTGCCGACGGACCTCTCCGTCATCAACATCATCCCGCGCCGTCTGGAAGCGGCCACCACCGCCGATTTCCGCGCCGGCACCGCCATGGTCGGCACCGGCCCCTTCCGCTTCGAGAGTTTCACGCCCGGCGAGCGCGTGGTGGTGACGCGGAACGACGGCTACTGGGCTGGCCCCGCGCCCTGGCAGCGCGTGACGCTGCGCATCATCCCGAATGACAGCGCCCGCGCCGCCGCGCTGCTGGCCGGCGATGTCGATGCGGTGGATGCCGTGCCGATCACGCAGCTGGAGGCGCTGAAGCGCCGGCCGGACCTCCGGCTGTTCCGCACCACCTCCAACCGCGTGATGTTCCTGTCGTTCGACACGTTTCGCGACTCGACGCCGTACGCCACGCAGCGCGGCGGCGGCGCCATGCCGAACCCGCTGCGTGACGCCCGCGTGCGCGCTGCCATCTCCCGCGCCATCAACCGCCCCGCCATCGTGGAGCGCCTGATGGAAGGCGAGGCCATCGCCGCCGGCGGCCTGCTGGCGGAGGGCTTCTTCGGCGCCAGCCCGCGCCTGGTGCCGGAGGCCTTCGACCTCGACGGCGCCCGCCGCCTGCTGCGCGAAGCGGGCCTTCCGAACGGCTTCGCGCTCACCATTCACGGCCCGAACGACCGCTTCCCGAATGACGAGAAGATCCTGCAGGCCGTCGCCCAGATGCTGCAGCGCGCGGGGATCGAGACGCGGGCAGAGGCGCTGCCCTTCAACACCATCCTCTCCCAGGGCGGCCCGCCCAGCCACGCCTATTCCGCCATGCTGCTGGGCTGGGGCAGCAATACCGGGGAGGCATCGTCGCCGCTCCGCGCGCTGCTTGCGACGATGGACCGCGACCGGGGCATGGGGGTCGGCAATCGCGGCCGCTATTCCAGCCCGGCGCTGGACGCCGTCATCCAGCAGGCGCTCTCCACCGTGGACGACGCCGCGCGCAGCGCCCTGCTGCAGCAGGCCAGCGAGATGGCGATGGCCGATCACGCGCTGGTGCCGATCCTCTACCAGGTGAATATCTGGGCGACGCGCGGCGGCATCACCTATACGCCGCGCGCGGATGAGTGGACCCTGGCGCGCTTCTTCACCCCTGCGAACTGACGGATACACGACGATGACCGAGGCTTGGCGCCTTTCCGCCACCGAACTCGCCGCGCGCTACCGCGCCGGCACGCTGCGGCCGAGCGAGGCGCTGGCCTCCGTCCTCGCCCGCATCGCGCAGGCGAACCCCGCCATCAACGCCATCGCGACGCTGGACGAGGCGGGCGCCAAGGAAGCCGCCGCGGCCGCCGATGCGCGCTTCTCCGCGGGCAAGCCGCTCAGCGCGCTGGATGGCGTCCCCGTCTCCATCAAGGACAACATCACCCAGGCCGGGCTGCGCTGCGCCTGGGGCAGCGAGCTCTACCTGGACTACGTGCCGGAGCACGATGAGACGCCGGTGGCCCGCCTGCGAGCGGCTGGCGCGGTGCTGATCGGCAAGACCAACGTCTCGGAGTTCACGCTGGGCCGCGGCAACATCGACACCAAGGCCTTCGGCGTCACGCGCAATCCCTACAACCCCGCCTTGACCTCCGGCGCCTCCACCGGCGGCGGCGCGGCGGCGGTCGCGACCGGCTTCGGGCCCGTGACCCTCGGCACCGATGGCGGCGGGTCCATCCGCCGGCCGGCCTGCCACAACGGCCTCGTGGGCCTGAAGCCCTCCACCGGGCGCGTGGCGCGCCGCAATGGCCTGCCCATCATTCTCGACGATGCGGAAGTGATCGGGCCGATCGCGCGCACGGTGGATGACCTTGCTGCGACGCTGGCATTGATCCAGGGTCCGCTGGATGAGGATCGCCTCTCCATCGGCGTGCCCGGCCCGCATGAGGAACCGCCGCCGCCGAAGACCCTGCGCGTGCTCTACATCCCGCAGTTCGGCGAGTGGAAGGTCGATGCCCCCGTCGCGGAGAGCTGCGCCGAGGCCGCGCGGAACATGGCCGCCCTCGGCCATCGCGTCACGACGGGAACGCTGCCCGTCGATCTCGCGCTGTTCGAGAAGCACTGGCCGACCTTCACGCAGGGCGGCCTGGCCTGGCTGCTGCGGGGCAGGGAATGGCGCGGGAAGATCGGCGCGATCTATGAGGAGATGGCCGATCGCGGCGCCACCCTGACCGCCGCCGACTACATCGATGGCCTGGCCGCCTTCCGGGAAGTGCAGGCGCAATTCGCCCTGGCCTTCAAGGAATGGGACGTACTGATGACGCCGACCGCCGGCGCCCTGCCCTGGCCCGCGGACCAGTTCGGCCCGCCGCACAACCGCGCCTTCACCGGCATCGTCAACGCGGGCGGGCTGCCCGGCATGAACGTGCCCTGCGCGCCCTCCGCCAACGGCCTGCCCATCGGCTTCCAGCTCATCGGCCCCTATGGCGCGGATTGGCTGCTCGTGGCGCTGGCGCGGCAGTATGAGGCCGCGCATCCCTGGGCGGATCGCTGGCCGCCGCTCTGATGAAGGCTGGATTGCCAAGTCGCAATCCACCTCCCGTGACCGATGGATGACGGAGCCGCGCCGGCGCCCTAAACAGCGCCGGCGCCGCGCCAAGGGATTCCATCCATGTTCACCTGGTTCCGCCGCCTGCTGCCGCGGGAGGAGAAGTTCTTCGACCTCTATGCGCGCCACGCGGACATCATCGTGCGCGGCGCCGAGGAACTCTGCGGCATGCTGCAGGGAGGCGAGGCGGTGCGCCGCCACTATCCCAATGTCCTGGCTGCGGAGGATGAGGCCGACGCCATCACGCGGGAGGTGGTGCAGGCCGTCCGCCGCACCTTCGTCACGCCCTTCGACCGCGGCGACATCCAGGCCCTGATCGGCCGCATGGACGATACGATCGACCAGATGAAGAAGGCCGCCAAGGCCATCATGCAGTTCGAGATGACGGAATTCGACAGCGACTACCAGCGCATGGGCGACGCGGTGCTGCGATCCGCCCACCTGCTGCGCGATGCCGTGCCGCTGCTGGCGGAGATCACGCCCAATGCCGGCCGGATCAACGAATTGTGCGAGCAGATCCGCCGCGTGGAGGGCGAGGCCGACGACATCCACGATGCCGGCGTCACCGCGCTGTACCACCAGTGCCGCCACGATGCGCTCCGCTTCATCGCGCAGCGGGAGGTGCTGGACCAGCTGGAGAAAGTGGTGGACCGCTTCGACGACGCCGCGAACGAGATCGAGGGCATCGTGGTCGAGCACGTCTAGGCCCCGGTGATGGACACGACGCTCGCCCTGCCGCTGCTCTACGGCCTCATCGCCGTCGCGCTGCTGTTCGACTTCCTGAACGGCCTGCACGATGCCGCCAATTCCATCGCCACCATCGTGGCGACGCGCGTGCTGCGGCCGCAATTCGCGGTGGTCTGGGCGGCCTTCTTCAACACCATCGCCTTCCTGTTCTTCGGCCTGCATGTCGCCCAGACCATCGGCACCGGCATCGTCGAGGCGCAGATCATCGACCCCCGCGTGATCTTCGGCGCGCTGATGGGCGCCATCAGCTGGAACGTCATCACCTGGCGGCTCGGCATCCCCTCCTCCTCCTCCCACGCGCTGGTGGGGGGGATCGTCGGCGCGGGCACGGCCAAGGCGGGGTTCGGCGTCATCGTCTGGTCGGGGCTCGGCAAGACGCTGGCGGCCATCGTGATGTCGCCGCTGATCGGGCTGGTCCTGGCGCTGGTGCTGGTCTTCATCGTCTCCTGGGCCTGCGCACGCACCACGCCCTTCGTCGTGGACAGGACCTTCCGCCGCCTGCAGTTCATCTCGGCCTCGCTCTACTCGCTCGGCCATGGCGGCAATGACGCGCAGAAGACGATGGGCATCATCGCCGTCCTGCTCTTCTCCCAGGGCATGATGCCGGATGGCTTCCACGTGCCCTTCTGGGTCGTCATCGCCTGCCAGCTGGCCATGGGGTTCGGCACGCTGTTCGGCGGCTGGAAGATCGTCCACACCATGGGGTCGAAGATCACGCGGCTGACGCCGGTGCAGGGCTTCTGCGCGGAGACGGGCGGCGCCATCACGCTGTTCGCCGCCACCTGGCTTGGCATCCCCGTCTCCACCACCCACACCATCACCGGCGCCATCATCGGCGTCGGTGCGGCGAAGCGGGCATCCGCGGTGCGCTGGGGCATCGCGGGCAACATCGTCATCGCCTGGGTCGTCACCATCCCCGCCGCCGCGCTGATCGCCGCGGCGGCCTACGGGGCAGTCGGTCTGTTCAGGTAGCTACCCCGTGATGCCGATCTGCCAGGGCGCGAATTCGTGCTTGCCGACGCCGAGTTCCTCGCTCTTGGTCTTCTCGCCGGAGGCGATGCGCAGCATCAGGTCGAGGATGCGCTCCCCCATCTCCTCCATGCTCGCCGTGCCGTCCAGGATCTCCCCGCAATTGATGTCCATGTCCTCCTCCAGCCGGCGGAACATGGGCGTGTTGGTGGCGAGCTTGACGGAGGGCACGGGCTTCGCGCCATACATGGACCCGCGCCCGGTGGTGAAGGCGATCATGTTGGCGCCGCCCGCGACCTGGCCGGTGGCGGAGACGGGGTCGAAGCCCGGCGTGTCCATGAAGACGAAGCCCTTGGTCCGCACCGGCTCCGCATAGCGCAGCACATCCATCAGCGGCCCCGTGCCGCCCTTCATGGAAGCGCCCAGCGACTTCTCGAAGATGTTGGCGAGGCCGCCGGTCTGGTTGCCGGGGCTGACCGTGCCGTTGATCTGCGTATCGCGGCCCGGCGTGTAGACATCCTTCCACCAGCGGATGCGCTCGATCAGCTTCTCGCCGACCTCCTGGCTCACCGCGCGCCGGGTCAGCGTGTGCTCCACGCCATAGATCTCCGGCGTCTCCGACAGGATCGCCGTGCCGCCATGCCGCACCAGCAGGTCCATCGCATTGCCGAGTGCCGGATTGGCGGTAATTGACGAAAAACCGTCGGAGCCGCCGCATTGCAGCCCGACCGTCAGATGCTCCGCGGACACCGTGCTGCGCGTCGCCTTGTTGGCCTCCGGCAGCATCTCCTTCACCGCGGCGATGCCGGCATCGATGCTCTTCCGCGTGCCGCCGATCTCCTGCATCACCAGCGTCTTCAGCAGCGGCCCGGGCGCGAGGCCCTGCTCCGCCAGCAGCCCTGCGATCTGGTTGCGCTCGCATCCCAAGCCGATGACGACCACACCCGCGACATTGGGGTGGCGCATGTAGCCGCCCAGCGTCCGCCGCAGCAGCTGCATCGGCTCCCCGGACAATTCCATGCCGCAGCCCGTGGAATGGGTGAAGGCGGCGACGCCGTCCACGTTCGGCCATTCGGCAAGCCGCTCCTCCGTGAACCAGTCGGCGACCGCATGGCTGACGGTCGCGGAACAGTTCACGGAGGAGACGATGGCGATGTAGTTCCGCGTGCCGACGCGCCCATCCGGCCGCACGATCCCCTGGAAGGTCTTGCGCTGCTCCACGGGCACCATCTGCACCGGCCGGTAGTCGCGGCCGATGGCGTAGTCGCGGTCGAATTCCCGGAACTCGATGTTGTGGTTGTGCAGCATGGTGCCGGCGGGGATGTCGTCCGCCGCGAAGCCGATGGTGACCTGGTACTTCAGCACCGGGTCGCCCTTCCGCAGGTGCTGCGTCGCGATCTTGTAGCCCGCCGGCACCTTGTCCCGCGTCACCAGGTTCTCGCCGGGGATGGAGGTGCCGGGTTCGCATTCCGTGCGGGCGACGACGACGTTGTCATCGGGATGCAGGCGGATGACGGGGCCGTTCAGGCGCTTGGCGTGGAGGTCGATCATGGGGTCCTGGGGCGTCCTGGGGGGGTCTCGGCCGTGCTGCCGTTCCCCCCATATCGCCACATCAGGGGCCCGCTGTCAGCGGGCGCCGCCTCATTCCGCCGGCATCAGGGCGGGGTAGCGGCGGGGTGACCGGGCCATGGCCAGCAGCACCAGCCGCACCAGGAACATCGCCGTCCCCGCCAGCCAGACCAGCGCCGCCGCGATCGCCAGCGCCGGGGCCTGGTGCTCGATCGAGAGGTAGATGCCGAAGGGGAAGAGGAAGGCGCTGCTGGTGGAGAGCGCGAACTGCGCCAGGGCCGGTATCGGGTTGGCGTGCAGCTGCGGATAGGCCCGGAAGGTCAGGCCCATCAGCGCCAGCGACGTCCAGCCCAGCAGGTTGAGATGGGCATGGACCGGCGCCAGGTGGAAATCATGCTGGATGCCCATCATGACACCGAGGCAGACGCCCACCAGCAGGCAGCAGGCGGCGGCGATGATGAAGAACAGCGGAAGCCGGGGCATGGGTGAAGATCCTTGACTGAAGGGCGGCCCTTCTAGTCCCGCGCCGCCGCCGCTTCATGTCGCCAGCCGTTTCCTCCGTTTCACGCGTGTTTCACGACAACATCTGGCCGCCATCGACGATGATGGTCTGCCCCGTCACCCAGCGCGCCGCATCGCTCGCGAGGAACAGCGCGACCTCCGCCACCTCCTCCGGCGTGCCGAGCCGGCCGAAGGGGATCGATCCCAGGATGCGGTTGTAGAGCGCGGGGTCCGTCGTCCGCCGCTGTTCCCAGGACCCGCCAGGGAATTCGATGGAGCCCGGCGCCACCGCATTCACCCGCACGCCATCCGGCGCGAAGGCCGCCGCCTGGCTCTGCGTGTAGTTCACCAGCAACGCCTTCACCGCCGCATAGGCCGGCGTGCGCAGCGAGGGCCGGAAGCCCGAGATCGAGGTCACGTTCACGATGCTGCCGCGGGCCTGCTTCAGCCAGGGCGTCGCGGCCCGGCTGGCGCGCACCGTCGCCATGACGTCCACATTGAGGCCGCGCGCCCAATCCTCCTCCGTGTCGCGGGACCCGAAGCCGCTGGCGTTGTTCACCAGCACGTCGATGCCGCCCAGCGCCGCCGCGGCCGCCTCCACCCAGCCCGTGACGTCCGCCAGCACGCCGAGGTCGGCGGCCATGGCATGGGCCGTCACGCCCTGCGACGCGATCTCGGCCCGCGTCGCCTCCAGCGCCTCCGCACCCCGCGCGCAGATGGACACCGCTGCCCCCGCCTGCGCGAAGCCTAGCGCGATCGACCGCCCGATGCCCCTGCTGCCGCCCGCCACCAGCACCCGCTTGCCCGCGAAACCCGCCATGATGCGTCTCCCTCTCCATGGCCTGGCAGCAGAGGGCGCGGCGCCCGTCTTGGCAAGCGGCGCGCGCGGGGGCAGAGGATGGATGATCGGGGGAAGGAACGGGATGATGATTGTTGCGGAAGCCTTGCTTGCCGAACTCGCACGGCGCGGCACGCGGCGCATCTGGGGCGTGCCGGGTGGCGGCTCCTCGCTCGACATCATCGCGGCCGCGCCGAAGCACGGCATCGACTTCGTGTTGGCGCGCCAGGAATCCAACGCGGCCATCGCCGCCATGGCGGATGCGGAACTGACGGGCGCGCCCGGCGTGGTGCTGACCACCAAGGGGCCTGGTGTCGGCAATGTCGTGAACGGCCTGGCCTGCGCCACGCTGGAACGGGCGCCGCTGCTGCTGCTGGCCGATGGCTTCACGCCGAAGCAGGTGACCTGGGTCACGCACCAGTATTTCGACCAGCGCGCCATGACCGGTGGCGTCGTGAAGGGCTATGCCCGCGCCGATGAGGAAGCGCCGATGGCCGCCATCGCCGCGCTGCTGGACAAGGCGGAGGCCGCGCCGCGCGGCGCCGTGCATCTGGACCTGACCGGGGAGGCCGTGCGCCGCCCCGCGCCCCCCGCCGATCCGGTCCAGGCCATGGCGCCGCACCACGCCCCCGTCGGCGACGCAGCCGCGCTGCTGGCCGCCGCGCGCCGCCCCGTGCTGCTGGTGGGGCTGGAGGCCGCGAACGCCCCCGACGCCGCCGCGCTGCGAGGCTTCGCGGAGGCGCTGGGCTGCCCCGTCCTCGTCACCTACAAGGCCAAGGGCGTGCTGCCGGACCGGCACCCCCTCTATGCCGGCATCGTCACGGGCGGCACACTGGAGGCGCCCTGCATCGGCCAGGCGGACCTCATCATCCAGGTGGGGCTGGACCCGGTGGAGCTGATCCTGCAGCCCTGGCGCTACACGGCGCCGATCCTCGACATCGCGCTGCGCCCGCATCCCGTGCGCTACGCCGATCCGACCGCCGCGCTGCATGGTCCGCTGGCCGACAGCATCGCGGCTCTGGAACCGCGCGCTTCCACCTGGACCGCGACGGAGATCCCCGCGCTGCGCGAGGCAGCGCTGGCGGCGCTGGAATGGCAGGGCACAGGCGGCGTCTCGCCCCCCGACATCGTCCGCATCGCGCAGAAGGAAGCGCGAGCCGCCAACGCCACGCCGCGTGTCGCCGTCGATGCCGGCGCGCACATGTTCTCCGCCACCGCCTTCTGGCAGTGCGAGCACCCGCGGGACCTGCTCATCTCGAACGGCCTCGCTTCCATGGGCTTCGCCCTGCCCGCCGGCCTCGCCGCCGCGCTGCATGACCCCGCGCGCGGCGCCATCGCCTTCACCGGCGATGGCGGGCTGATGATGTGCATGGGTGAGCTCGCCACCGCCGCGCAGCTGGGCGCGAAGCTCATCACCATCGTCTTCAACGACAGCGCCCTGTCGCTGATCGACATCAAGCAGCAGCAGCGCCAGCTGCCCCAGGCCGGCGTCCGCTTCACCCGCACGGATTTCGCCGCCATCGCGGAGGGCTTCGGCGTGAAGGGCCTGCGCGCCGACGACCCCGCGCAATACGCCGCCGCGCTGCGAGAGGCCTTTGCGCATGAGGGACCGTCGCTGATCGACGTCACCGTCGATCCCGCCGGCTATCCCGCGCAGCTCCAGGCGATGCGGGGCTGAGATGACACTCTCGGCACTTCGCCTCGGCAACGCCTGGGCACGCATCGCGGGGCTGATGGATGAGGCGGCGGAGACCTTCGTCCGCACCTCCTTCTCCTCCGTGGTGAGAGACAACTGGGACATGGCCGTCGGGCTGATGGACAGCGAGGGGCGGCAATTCGCGCAATCATCCCGCTCCGTCCCCAGCTTCGTCGGCACCATGCCGCGCACGCTGGCCGCCATGCTGGCCCGCATCCCGCGCGCGCGGCTGCAGCCGGGTGACGTGCTGATCAGCAATGACGGCTACCTCGGCACCGGGCACCTCAACGACATCACCATGGTGAAGCCGGTCTTCGCGCAGGGCCGCATCACCGCCTGGATCGGCAGCATCTTCCACGCGACGGATATCGGCGGCGCGCCATCGGTCGAGGCGCGTGACGCCTGGGAGGAAGGCCTCACCATCCCCGTCGCGCGCATCCTGAAAGGCGGCGTGGAGAACGAGGACGTCATCGCCTTCCTCGAAGCCAATTGCCGCATGCCGGGCGAAGTGCTGGGCGACATCCGCGCGCAATTCGCCATGTATGACCAGGCCGAGCCCCGGCTGCTCCGCATCCTCGCCGAGGAAGGGATTTCGTCCGTTGACGAACTCGCCGCCGAGATCTTCGGCCGGTCGGAACGCGCGATGCGCGACGCCATCGCCGCCGTGCCGGATGGGGAGGTAACGGACGAGGTCACCGCCGATGGCTTCGAGCATCCCGTCACCATCCGGCTGCGCCTGGCCATCAAGGGCGATGGCCTGACGCTCGATTTCACCGGGACCGGCGCGCAGATCCCGCGCCCCGTGAACTCGCCACTGAACTTCACCCGCGCCTATTCCAAATACGCCGTCAAATGCGCCTTCGACCCGCTGACGCCGAACAACGATGGCAGCTTCCGGGCCATCACGCTGGTCGCGCCGGAAGGCAGCATCGTGAACCCGCGCCATCCGGCGCCGGTCTGGGGCCGGCACCTCACGGGCCACTATCTCCCGATGCTCGTGCTGGCGGCGCTGGGAAAGATGATCCCGGATCGCGTGGTGGCGGAATGCGGCAGCCCGCTCTGGAACGTCTACTTCACGGGCGAGCAGCCTGATGGCCGCCGCTATGTCCGCATGTTCTTCATGAATGGCGGCCACGGTGCCGCGGCGTCCCATGACGGCGCCTCCTGCCTCTCCTTCCCCTCCAACGTCGCGACGCAGCCGGTGGAGCAGTTCGAGAATGCGGTGCCGATGCTGGTGACGGAGAAGTCGCTGATCGCGGGCAGCGGCGGCGATGGCCGGACGCGTGGGGGGCTCGGCCAGCGCCTCGGCTTCCGTGTGATCGGCGACAAGCCGGTCACCGCCACCTACCGCCATGAACGCGTGCAGCATCCCCCGCGCGGGTTGCTGGGCGGCGGGGCCGGGCGCGGGGGCCGCGACCTGCTCAACGGCAAGCCCGTCGCCGCCAAGGCGCGCATCACGCTGCAGCCCGGCGATACGCTGACCTTCGAGACCCCCGGCGGCGGCGGCTTCGGCCCGCCCGTGGAACGCAGCGCCGAAGCCCGCGCGGCGGATGCCGCGGAAGGCTATGTGGCATGAGCGCCTGGCAGATCGGCGTCGATATCGGCGGCACCTTCACCGACTTCGTGCTGCTGGACAGCCGCGATGGTCGCCTCTTCAACGGCAAGAAGCTGACGACGCCGCACGCGCCCGAACAGGCGGTGCTGGAGGGCGTGCGCGAACTCCTCGCCGCGCACGGCGTCGCACCCGCCGAGGTCAGTCACGTCATCCACGGCACCACCCTCGTCGCCAATGCGCTGATCGAGCGCCGCGGCGTGCCCACGGGATTCCTGACCACCGAGGGCTTCCGCGACATCCCGGAGATCGGCACCGAACTTCGCCACGACACCTACGACCTCTTCATGCGCCGCCCGGAACCGCTGGTGCCGCGACGCCTCCGCCTCGGCGTGCCCGAACGGTTGCGCGCCGATGGCGCCGTGGTGGCGCCGCTGGATGAGGACGCCGCCCGCGCCGCCATCCGCGCGCTACGCGACGGCGGCGCGCAGGCGCTCGCCATCTGCCTGCTGCACGCCTTCCTGAACCCCATGCATGAGCGACGCCTCGCGGAGTTGGCGCGGGAGGAAGCACCGGGCCTGACGCTGTGCCTCTCCTCCGACCTCGTGCCGGAGATCGGGGAATACGAGCGCGGCACCACCACCATCTGCAACGCCTATGTCCAGCCCGTCTTCGAACGCTACCTCGCCAGGCTGCGCGGCGGCCTTCGCGATGCGGGGCTGACCGGCCCGCTGTTCCTCATGCTGTCGGATGGCGGCACGGTGCGGGACGACGTCGCCGCCAAGCACCCCATCCGCCTGGTGCAGTCCGGCCCCGCCGGCGGCGTGCAGGCGACGCGCATTGTCGGCGCCGCGGCCGGCGCGGGCGACGTGCTCTGCTTCGACATGGGCGGCACCACCGCCAAGGCCGCGCTGATCGACAATGGCGAGCCGCAGCGCAGCCTCGATTTCGAAGTGTCGCGGGTTGACCGCTTCCGGAAAGGCAGTGGATTTCCCCTGAAGGTGCCGGTCGTCGAGATGATCGAGATCGGCGCGGGCGGCGGGTCCATCGCGCGCGTCGATCGCCTCGGCCTCATCAAGGTCGGCCCCGACAGCGCCAGCAGCGATCCCGGGCCCGCCTGCTACGGGCTCGGCGGCACGCTGCCGACCGTGACCGACGCCGACCTGCTGCTGGGCTACCTGGCGCCGGACAGTTTCCTCGGTGGCGACATGACGCTGGATGTGGCGGCGGCCGAACGCGCGCTGCTGGAGCACATCGGCAGACCCCTCGGCCTTTCCGCCGTGGAGGCCGCCTGGGCGGTGCATGAGACGGTGAACGGCACCATGGCCCAGGCCGCCGCGATCCATGCGCTGGAGAAGGCGCGGCGGATCGAGGACTACGCCATGGTCCCGATCGGCGGCGCCGGCCCCGTCCATGCCTGCGCCATCGCGATGAAGCTGGGCCTGCCGACACTCGTCTCGCCGCCCGGCGCCGGCGTCGCCTCGGCCTTCGGATTCCTCGCCGCGCCCATCGCCTTCGCGCATCTGCGGGCGATGGTCGCGCCCTTGGCCACGCTCGACCTGGATGCACTGCGCGCGATGATCGGCGCGATGGAGGCGGAAGGCCGTGCGATGGTCGCGGAAGCCGGCGTCGCCGGCAGCGACGTCGCGATCCGTGTCCTCGCCGCGCTGCGCTATGCTGGCCAGGGCTACCAGGTGGAAGCGGAGATCCCTGCTGCCGCCATCGCGCGGGGCGACCGCGACGCGATCCGCACCGCCTTCGAGGCCGAGTACCGCCGCCTCTATGGCCGCATCGAAGCGGGCCTGCCCGTCGAGACCGTCGGCTGGCGTGTCATCGTCAGTGGCCCGACGCCGAGCCTCCGCCTCGCCCCCGCCGGCCAGCGCGGCGGCGCCACCCGCAAGGGCACGCGGCGCGCCTGGTTCGGTGATGGCTTCGTGGAGGCCGCGGTCATCGACCGCACCGCGCTCCGCCCCGGCGACACCGTCACCGGCCCCGCTTTGGTGGAGGAGCGGGAGAGCACGCTGGTGCTGCCCCCCGGTGCCACCGCCACCTGCGACGCAGGCCTGAACCTGGTGGTGCGCTTCAGCTGACGATCGCGCGCCACTCCGGATGCGCATCCGTCGTGCCACGCACGACGGATTCGTAGGCGGCCTGCAGGCGCTGCGTCATCGGGCCCGGCTTGCCGTCACCGACCGGCAGCCGGTCCACCGACGTCACCGCCACCAGCTCCTGCCCCGTGCCGCAGAGGAACACCTCGTCGGCAACATACAGCTCCGTGCGATCCACCTCCCGCTCCTCCACGGGAATGCCGGCTTCGCGCGCCAGCACCAGCACGGTGTCGCGCGTCACGCTCTCCAGGATGTCGCTGGTGCGCCCCGGCGTCACCAGCACGCCGTCGCGCACCATGAACAGGCAGGCCGCCGCGGCTTCGGACACCTTGCCGCGCGCCGTCAGCAGCAGAGCGCTGTCATAGCCATCCGCCTTGGCCTGCAGCGTCGCCAGCCGGCTGGCGTGATAGTTGGCGGAGGCCTTGACGCGCGGCGGCATCGCATTGTCCGCGATGCGGGTCCAGGAGGAGACGCAGGCCGCCAGCCCGCTCGCGAATTTCTTGCTGCGCTCCCGCGGCAGCGCGGCGGCGATCCAGCCGACGGGCCCCGTCGTCGCCATCATGCCCATGGCCTCGATCTGCACCTGCACGCGCAGATAGGCATCCTCATCCGGCGCGTTCAGCCGGATCACCTCCAGCACCGCGGCGCGCAGCGTCTCCGTCGTCGGCGGGTTGTCGAAGCGCATCACCTTCATGCCCTGCTGCAACCGCGCCAGGTGCTCATCCAGCCGGAAGACGCTGAAGCCGCCGGTGACGGGGTGGCGATAGGCGCGCAGCCCCTCGAACACCGCCACGCCGAAGGCGACGCCGAGGGCGAGCGGATGGATCCGCGCATCCTCGAAGGGCATCGCCACGCCGTTGTGGATGATGGTGTGGGCCTGCCACATCGCGCCGTCTCCTGCTGGTCGCCGCGAGTGTGGTCGGCTGCTACACTGCCGGCAAGCCATCGAGGAACACGCGCCGCATGACCCCCCTGCCCCTGCCGCCCGGCATCCGCAGCCGCATGGTGCCGCGCGTGAACGGCCTGACCATGCATGTGCTGGAAGCCGGCGATCCGGGGCGCCCCTGCCTGCTGCTGCTGCACGGCTTCCCGGAACTCGCCTTCTCCTGGCGCCATGTGATGCGGAGGCTCGCCGCCGCGGGCTACCACGTCATCGCCCCCGACCAGCGCGGCTATGGCCGCACCACGGGCTGGGTCGCGGATTACGACGCACCGCTCGCCCCCTTCCACATGCTGAACTTCGTGCGCGATGCGCTGGCGCTGCTGGAGGCGATGGGCATCGCGCGCACCCATGGCGTGATCGGCCATGATTTCGGATCGCCCGTCGCCGCCTGGTGCGCGCTGGTGCGCGGCGATGTCTTCCCACGCGTGGCGCTGATGTCCTCGCCCTTCGCCGGGCCGCCGGCACGCAATCCAGCGCCGCAGGAGGATGTGCACGCCGCCATGGCCGCGCTGACGCCGCCCCGCAAGCACTACCAGTGGTACTACGCCACGCGCCCCGCGGCATCCGACATGAACCACGCGCCGCAGGGCCTGCCCGCCTTCCTGCGCGCCTACTACCACCACAAATCCGCGGACTGGGCCGGCAACAAACCCTATCCGCTGAAGGGCTGGACGGCGACGGAACTCGCGAAGATGCCGGACTACTACATCATGCCGCTGCACGCGACGATGCCGGAGGCGGTGGACCCCTTCATGCCCTCAGCCGCCGAGATCGCCGCCAATACCTGGCTGCCGGAAAGCGACCTGGCCGTCTATGCTGAGGAATACGCGCGCACCGGCTTCCAGGGCGGGCTGCAATCCTATCGCTGCAACACCGGCGGCGCGAATGCCGCCGAACTCGTGCTGTTCAGCGGCAGGCGGATCGAGGTGCCGGCGCTGTTCATCAGCGGCGCGAGCGACTGGGGCACCTACCAGTTCCCGGGCGCCTTCACCCGCATGCAGGATACCGCCTGCGCTGATTTCCGTGGCGCGCACCTGGTGCCGGGGGCCGGCCACTGGGTGCAGCAGGAACAGCCGGCGATCACCGCGTCCCTGCTGCTGGATTTCCTTCAGTCCTGATCGCCTGGCAGCGGCGGCGTGCCATGGGTGTGGAATGACTTGATGGTCTGCAAGCCCCAGGCCTGGCCCTTCTTCCGCTCCGTCTCCGTCCAGGTGATGGCCTTCCAGTCCGGCGCCAGCACGAGCCTGGCGCCGGCATTCGCCACCTCCACGCGATTGCCGCCGGGTTCCCACACATAAAGGAAGAAGGTCTGCTGCACGGCGTGCTTGTGCGGCCCCGTCTCGATGAAGACGCCATTCTCCAGGAACACGTCAGCGGCCTGCAGGATGGCCTCCCGGCTGTCCAGCGCGAAGGTCACGTGGTGGAAGCGCCCAGGCACGCCATGCGCTTCCTTGGTGAAGGCGAAGTCGTAGGATTTGTTGGTGGCGGTCAGCCACATCCCCGCCTCCTCCCCACTGTCGAGCTCGATCCGCTCCGTGCAGCGGAAGCCGAGGGTGCTTTCGAAGAACTCACGGCAGGCGCGCACATCGACGGCGAGGCAGTTGAAGTGATCCAGCCTTCGGACATTCACGCCGCGCGCGGGAAAGCGCTGCGCCTGGTTCTTCAGCGCGGGGCGTAGCTCGGGCGGCGCCTCGTACCATTCGGTCTCGTAGTAGATCTCGAAGAGGTGCCCGTCCGGGTCGCGGAAGCGCCAGCCCGTGCCGTGGCCGAACTCCCCCTCATGCGCCGTCACCTCATGCCCCGCCGCCCGCAGCGCCGCCACGCGCCGCGCCAGCGCCTGGGGGCTGCGCGTGCGGAATGCGGCGTGGCCGAGGCCCGAATTCGTGCTCGCCGTCAGCTGCAGCGAATAGCGTTCGTAATCGTCCCAGCCGCGGAGGAAGACGCTGTCGCCCCGCCGCCCCGCCTCCGTCATGCCCATGACGTCCACGAAGAAGCGGAGGCTCTCCTCCGGCTTCGGCGTCAGCAGCTCCACATGGCCGAGATGGGCAATGTCCCAGACCGGCTCCGGCGTTTCCATGGTGGCGTTCCCGCGATGCGCTCGCGGGCAGGATAGCCTCAGCGCATCCGCTCGAAGAAGCCGCTTTCCTCGTCGAGCCGTGCATGCTCTCGCGCCCGGAAATCGTAGCGGGAGACGATGCCCCGGACGCGCCCATCCTCGCAGATCGGCAGGTGGCGGAAGCCGGCATCGTCCAGCAGGCGCAGCGCATCCATCGCGCCGTGGCGGGGATGCAGCGTGGTGGGGTCCCGCGTCATCACGGCTGACAGGGGCGTGGCCTTGGCATCCCGCGCCTCTGCCAGGCAGCGCAGCGCGTCGCGCCCGGTGAAGATGCCGACCAGGCGGTCATCCTCCACCACCAGCACGGCGCCGACATGCCGCGCATGCATGGCAGCGCAGGCCTCCGCCAACGGCGTCTCCGGCGGTAGCGCCAGGGGCTGCTGGTCCTTCACCAGATCACCCATCGAGCGGTCGCGCATCGCAGGCCTCCTCCTCGTTCAGGCCATGCTGCGCGTCCTGGACGCCGCCGGCCTTGATCCAGCGCAACGCGCCACCGCCGCGGCGGTGGCATCGCTGGTTTCCCGAAGGGTGAACGGCCTTGCGCGGTCGGAGGCGGCCCCGCAAGCTTGCCGGGATACAACAGGGACACCGGTGCCATGACGCAGCTTGCCCGCCGCACCCTCCTCGGCACGATCGGCGCCGCCGCCCTGGCCGGCACCGCTGCCGCGCAGCCCGCCTTCCCCACGCGGCCCATCCGAATCGTCATCCCCTTCGGCCCCGGCGGCGGCACGGACAACCTGGTGCGCATCCTGGAGCCCTACGTCACCCGCGCCCTCGGCCAGCAGCTGGTGATCGAGAACCGGCCCGGTGCCGCCAGCGTCGTCGGCACGGAGATCGCGGCGCGGGCGGAGCCCGATGGCTACACGCTCGTTGCCCTCGACAGCACCTTCGTCATCAACCCGGGCCTGCTGCCCTCCCTGCCCTATGATCCCGCGCGGGACTTCGCGCCGATCACCGTCCTGGCCTTCGCCCCGGTCGTGCTGCTCGCGCATCCCTCCGTCCCCGCCGCCACGCTGCCGCAGCTGATCGCGCTGGCGAAGGCACGGCCGGGCAGCCTCGCCTATGCCTCCGGCGGCAATGGCGCGCCGACGCACCTGGTGGGGGAGATGCTGAAGGCCGAGGCCGGGATCGACCTGACGCACCTGCCCTATCGCGGCACGGGCCCGGCGATGAACGACATCATCGCGGGGCATGTGCCGCTCGGCGTCAACGGGCTCAGCGCCTCCGCCGCGCATATCAGCAGCGGCCGCGTCCGGGCGCTGGCCGTCACGGGCGACACCCGCGCCGAGGCCTTCCCCGATGTGCCCACCTTCAAGGAACTCGGCCTGCCCGGCGTCGATCTCTACACGCATTGGGGCGTGCTGACGCGCGCCGGCACGCCGCCGGCCGTGATCGAACGCCTTGCCACCGCCTTCAACGAGGCCGTGCTGCGCCCCGACCTGAAGCAGCGCCTCAATGACCTCGGCTTCGTGCCCGCCGGCGCCGGCGCCGCCCGCTATGCCGAGATCATTGCGCGGGAGACGGCGCGCTTCACCGCCGTGATCCGCGCCGCCAACATCCGGCCCGACTGAGCAGGAAAGTTCCACCCATGATCGAGCCGACCCTGTCGCGCTTCACCAGCAGCGACGGCATCAGCCTGGCGTACCGCGTCGATGACTTCACCGATCCCTGGCGCGACCAGGGCATCCCCGTGCTGATGCTGCACGCCGCCATGGGCCGGTATCGCCGCTGGTATGCCTGGACGCCGATCATCGCGCGGCAGCACGCGACGATCAGCATGGAGCTGCGCGGCCATGGTTCGTCGCAGATCCCCGGTGCCGAGGTGCCCTTCAGCCTGGAACGGCTGGTGCAGGATGCGCGAGAATTGCTGGACCTGCTGGATGTGCCGCGCGTGCATGTCGTGGGTCTGTCCGCCGGCGGCTATGTCGGCCAGCGGCTTGCCATCGAAAATCCGGAGAGGGTCGCGACGCTGAGCCTCTTCGCCTCCACCCCCGGCCTCAAGGGCACGCAGGCCGCCACCTGGCCGGAGCGCATCGGCAAGGTCGGCATCGAGGCCTTCGTCCGCGCCACTGCCAGCGACCGCTTCGGCCCCGATGCCGATCCCGCGCTGGTGGACTGGTTCTGCCGCCAGGTCGGCGCCAACGATCCCGCCTGGATCGGCCGTTTCGTCACGCATATGTCGTCCCGCGACTGGACCGAAGACCTGCCCCGTATCACCTGCCCGACCCTGATCGTCGCCCCCGGCCATGAGCCGATCGGCGAGAACAACACCTATGAGGTGATGGCCAAGGCGATCCCGAAGGCCGAGCTGATCGAGTACGACGGCATGCCCCACAACATCGGCGATGCCGCGCCCGAACGCTGCGCACGGGAAGTGCTGCGCTTCCTGGCGGCCTATCGCGCGGGATAGCCGAATTTGTCGTGGTGGAAGGCCAGGATATCCGCCACGCAGCGATCCGGCATCATGTCCGCGATGTTGTGCGGCATGTGCTCATACTCCGCCATGCGCACATCGGGGATGCGGTCGCGCATGAGGTCGTAGACATTCGCTTCGCCCACCGTCTCGCCCCCCGGGAAGATCACCAGCGTGGGGCAGGCGATGCGGTGCAGCTCGCCGCTCCAGTCCTGCGTGGTGTTGTAGCCGATGAAGCGGGCGAGGAAGGCCGGGTCGTTCTCCGCGGTCTGCTGCAGGAACCAGGCGACGAGACCGGGATCGCTCGTCGCCAGGTCGAAGCGCATGGCGATGGTGTCGGTCAGGAAGGGCGTCAGCCCCTCCTGCGCGATGCGCGTCAGCCAGCCCCGCGCGCTCGGGCTGAGGCCGGGCGTGGAGCCCACCAGCGCGAGGCTCTGCACCTTCGCCGGGTGGTTCAGCGCCAGGTTCTGCGCGACATAGCCGCCTGCGGAATTGCCCGTGACATGCGCGGCATCGAGCCCCAGCAGCGCCATCAGCTCCGTCACATCGGCCACCAGCCGGTCCATGTCGAAGGGCTTGTCGGCAGGCGGCACGGATGACGCGCCATGGCCGCGGAGGTCCATGCGCACCAGCCGGAAATGCCGCGCCAGGCCCGGCACCCAGGAATAGAAGCGCTGCGAATTGCCCATGGCGGAATGCAGCAGCAGCATCACCGGCGGCTTGCGCCAGGGATCGGTGAAGTCATCGATGTAGTAGGCGATGCGCTCGCCGTCGCTGGTGGTGAAGTGGGCGCGTTCCATCATCTCAATAGGCCGATCGCCCGCCATCGGCGGGAATGGTGGCGCCCGTGATCATGCGGGCGGCGTCGGTGGCGAGGAAGACGGCGGTCGCCGCGATATGCTCGGGATCGCCGATCCAGAAGGGGTATTCCTTCGCGCGGTTCACGGGGTCCTGCGGATCGCGCCCGGGCACCGCTGCTTCCTCCAGCGTGCCGAAGGTGCGGATGACGCGTTCCGTCATCACGCGGCCCGATGCGATGCAGTTCACCCGCACGCCCTGCTTCGCGTAGTGGCCCGCCAGCGCGCGGGTCAGCGACAGGATCGCGCCCTTGGCCGCGCTGTAGCAATGCGCGGGGTTGGCGCCCCGCAGCGCGGCGCCGGAGGACATGTTGATCACCGCACCGCCACCTGCCGCGATGATGTGCGGGATGGCATGGCGGCAGCACAGGAAGGTGCCGCGCAGGTCGAGGTTGATGGTGCGGTCGAAGGCGTCCAGCGGCACCTCCGTCACCGGCCCATCCATCGGGTCAGTGCCGCCCGCGGTGTTGTAGAGCACGTCGATGCGCCCGAAGCGCGCGACCGCCGCCGCGATGCCGGCGGCGACGCTGTCATCGCTCGTCACATCCATCGTCACGGCCAGCGCCTGGCCACCGGCCTCCGTCACGGACCGTGCGGCCGCTTCCGCGCGTTCGGCCAGCAGGTCGGCGACCACCACCGCCGCGCCCGCCTGGGCGAAGGCCCGCGCCGCCGCGCTGCCGATCCCGCCGCCGCCACCGGAGATGAAGGCGACCTTCCCCGCCAGCATCACGCCTGCCCCGCCGCGACGCGATCGCGGTATTCCTGCTGCACCTGCGCCAGCGTGCGGAACTCCGCGCCCATCTTCGTCACGCCGTCGATCAGCTTCTCCAGCATCATCATGCGATGCCCGCGGCCGATGACGTAGGGGTGGAAGGTGAAGACCAGCATCCCCCATTCATTGGTGCGGGTCATGTACTCGAAATCCGCCAGCCAGTTCTCCAGCACCGCATTGGCATTGGCGAGCCCCGGCATCACCGCGCCGCCGACGCGGAAGAACTCGAAATGCGGATGATCGTCGAGCGACCAGGAGATCGGGATCTCCACGAGGTCCGTCACCTCCCCGAACTGCAGCGGAGCGTCCGCCACGCAGACATCGCCGCGCCGCGCGAAATAGGGCTGGCAGTCATGCCCCATCATGCTGCTGTCATACTGGCAGCCATGCTGGCGGATCAGGTCGATGGTACGGTCGCTGAGGTCCCAGGACGGTGATCGGTAGCCGACCGGCCCCTTGCCCTGCAGATCCTTGATGGCCTCCACCGCAAGCGCGAATTCATCGGCCTCCTTCTGCGCCTCCAGCGCCGCGGGTGGCACGTGGCTCCAGCCATGGTGGCCGATCTCGTGACCCTCCTTCAGGATGCGCTCGCAGGCCTGTGGATAGGTCTTGATGACGACGCCAGGCACATACCAGCTCGCCTTGATGCCGCGGCTGCCCAGCAGGTCGAGGATCCGTCCCGCGCCGACCACGCCGAATTCGCCACGCGAGACCGGCGTCGGCGTCGTCATGCCGCGGGATGCGAAGCCCGACCAGGTATCGAAATCGAAGGACAGGCAGGCGATGTGGCGCGGCATGGACGACTCCCGCGCGCGCGGGGACTTCGCGCCGCGCGCATGACGTGACTATCGTGGCGGAGCATGAACGCCGCTCCCCCCTGCCGCAAGGCGTTGCCGCCCCGTCACGCGGGCCTTGCCTGATGGGCATGCCCGCCTGGATCGCGGCACTGTCGGCGACGCTGCTGATGCAGACCGTCGCCTCCTTCCTCACGCAATCGCTGCCCGTCGTGGCACCGCTGATCACCGCCAGCGCGGGCCTGGCGCCGGAGGCGATCGGCAACCTCGCGGCGTTGGTCGCACTCGGCACGGTGCTGTTCCTGCTGTTGGGCGGGCCCTTCCTGGCGCGCTTCGGGCCGGTGCGCACCTTGCAGGCGGGGGCAGCGATCTCGGCCATCGCGATGCTGGTGGCGGCGCAGGGTTCGGCGCCGGCGCTGGTGCTGGCGTCGCTGCTGCTCGGCATCGGCTACGGGCCATCGCCGCCCGCGGGCAGCCGCATCCTGGCGGCCACGGCACCGCCCGGCCACCGCACGCTGATCTTCTCCGTCAAGCAGGCCGGCGCGCCACTCGGCGGTGCGCTGGCGGGGCTGGCGACCGCGCCGATCGCTGCGCAGTTCGGCTGGGTGGCGGCGCTGCTGGCCACCATCGCCGTCGCACTCGTTGCGGCCGCGATCATCCAGCCGCTGGAACGCACGCTGGACGTCGAGCGTGATCCGACGCAGCGCCTCACGGTCCTCACGCTGTTCCGCCGTTCCACCTGGCTGGCGCCCATCACGGCACTCGGCCTGCATGGCGCGCTGCCGCCGCTGACCGTGCTGGCGATGAGCTTCGCGACGCTGCAGGGCTGCCTCTTCACCTTCACCGTCACCTGGCTGACGGTGGACCATGGCATTGGCCTGGTGCAGGCGGGCACCGCCTTCGCCTGCATGCAGGGCGCGGGTGTCGTCGCGCGCATCGTGCTGGGCTGGCTCGCGGACCGCACGGGGCAGCCCTCGCTGAACCTGCTGGTGCAGGCGGGCGTCGCCTGCTTGGCGGGGATCGCCTTCGCGCTGATGCCGGGGGACGCCGCGCCCTGGCTGATCTACACGCTCTCCGGAACAGCGGGCTTCGTCGCCGCCAGCTGGAACGGCATCTACATGTCGGAAGTCGCGCGCCTGGTGCAGCCCGCGCAGGTGGCGGCGGCGACCTCGGGCTCCACGCTCTTCACCTTCCTCGGCTACCTCGCGGCTCCGGTCTTCTTCGCGCTGATGGTGTCGCTGACGGGCAGCTGGAGGCTCGCCTTCCTGCTGGCGGCGGGGCAGCTCGGCGTGGTGGGGCTCGGCGCCGCGCTGCTGTTGCGGCGCGCCATCCGGCGTGGCTAAAGCTGCCGCGAATCACGGGGGAACGGCGATGACGCTCTGGGTCCGCTATGCGCGCAATGGCGCGGAAGGCTTCGGCACGCTGGAGGGTGATGCCATCCAGCCGCATGAGGGCGACCTCTTCGCCGGCGCCCCGCCGAGCGGCGCGTCCTTCCCCCTGGCGGAGGTCACGCTGCTGCCCCCCGTGCGCCCCGCCGTCTTCATCGGTCTCTGGAACAACTTTGCCGAAGCTGCCGCGAAGCAGGGCCTTTCGCACCCCGAATCGCCGCTGTTCTTCCTGAAGTCGCCGCGCAGCGTCGTGGGGCCCGACGCCACCATCACGCCGCCCACGGGCTACACCGGCCGCGTGATCTATGAGGGCGAGCTCGGCCTGGTCATCGGCAAGCGCGTGTCGAATGCCAGCGAGGAGGAAGCTGCCGCGGCGATCTTCGGCCTGACCTGCGTGAACGACGTGACGGCGCTGGAGACGCTGACGGCCGATGCCTCCTTCCCGCAATGGGCGCGGGCCAAGGGCGCCGACAGCTTCGGGCCGGTCGGCCCGGCCATCGCCACGGGGCTCGACTGGTCCACGCTGCGCGTAAAGGTCGCGTTGAACGGGCGGGTGCGCCAGGACTACCCGACGGCGGACATGATCATCCCGCCCGCGCGCATCGTGTCGCTGCTGTCGCGGGAGATGACGCTGGAGCCGGGTGACCTGATCGCCTGCGGCACCAGCGTCGGCGCCCTGCCGATGCGCCCCGGCATGACCGTCGAGGTAACCATCGACGGCATCGGCACGCTGCGCAATGTCTTCAGCAGCTGAAAGGCCCCGCTGTCCAGGGTCCCGCTGGACCCTGGCGAGGGGGTGCAGGGGGAGCAGCGCTCCCCCTGCTGCTCAGCCGAACAGGTTCCCGCCCGCCTTCACCGCCGCCGCCACCTTGGCCACGTAGCGCCCCTGGAATCGCGCCCCATCCAGTTCCACCGCGGAGGGCTGGCGGCTGCCGTCGCCATCCGTGATGGTGGAGGCGCCGTAGGGGCTGCCGCCCTTCACCTCGCCCACGCCCATCTGCCCCTGGAAGGCGTAGGGCAGGCCGACGATGACCAGGCCGAGATGCATCAGCGTCGGCAGGAAGGTCAGGATCGTGCTCTCCTGCCCGCCATGCTGCGTGGCGGAGGAGGTGAAGACGGAGCCCACCTTCCCGTTCAGCGCGCCCTTCGCCCAGAGCCCACCGGTCTGGTCGATGAAGTTCCGCATCTGGGACGTGACGCTGCCGTAGCGCGTGCCGCTGCCGAAGATGATGGCGTCGTAGTTCGGCAGGTCGTCCACCGTCGCGATGGGGGCAGCCTGGTCCATCTTGTAGTGGGACTTCCGCGCCACTTCCTCCGGCACCAGTTCCGGCACGCGCTTGATGTCCACCTCGGCGTCGGCGGCGCGGGCGCCTTCGGCCACGGCCTGCGCCATCGCCTCGATATGGCCATAGGCGGAGTAGTAGAGCACGAGAACGCGGGTCATCGGGCAGGCTCCCATCGGGTTGCGTTGGCCGCCTTCTCGCGCCGCGCCACGGGGCGCGCCATCAGTCGGCGGTGATGATGATCAGAAGCGCGGCGGATGATCTGCCGCGCGCCTGCACCATCCGGGTCCCGCTACCATGGCGCGCCCGGCCGCCGATTGACGCAAAAGGCTGCCTCAGTAGCAGCCCGCCACACGCGCCCGGGCCCGGACCAGGGCCAGCACCGTGTCGCAGGTCGGCACCGGAACCTCCACCAGCCCCGCCAGTTCCACGACGGCGCCGAGCAGCGCGTCGATCTCCATCGGCCGGCCGCGTTCCAGGTCCTGCAGCATGGAGGTCTTGTGCGCGCCGACCTCCGCCCCGCCCGCGATGCGCTTGTCCACATCGATGGCGAAGCGGACGCCGAGCTTCTCCGCCACCGCCTGGCCTTCCAGCATCATGGCGCGGGCCACGCCGCGCTGGCCGGGATCGCCGATCAGCACATCGAGCGTCACGCCCGTCAGCGCGCTGATCGGGTTGAACGCCATGTTGCCCCAGAGCTTGACCCAGAGCTCGTCGCGGATCTTCGGCCGCACCGGTGCCTTGAGGCCGGCGGCGATCAGCGCCTCGCTGAGCGCCGAGACGCGCGGGCTGCGGCTGCCGTCAGGCTCACCCAGGGTGAAGCGGTCGCCATAGGTGTGCTCGATGACGCCGGGCTCCGGCACCTCCGCCGCCGGATAGACGATGGCGCCGATGGCCCGCGACGGTGCGAGCAGTTCGCTCACGACGCCCCCGGGATCCACGCTCTCCACCCGCCGGCCCTCATGCGGGCCGGCGAGCTTATGAAAATACCACCAGGGGATGCCGTTGACGGCGGAGACAATGGCCGTCTCCGGCCCCAGCAGCGGCTGCATCTGCTTCGCCGCGCCGGGCAGCGAATGCGCCTTGAGCGTGACGACGACATAGTCCTGCACGCCCGCTTCCTCGGCGGTCGCGACGGCGCGGACGGGGACGGTGATCTCCGTGCCTTCACTCCGCAGCACCAGGCCCTTCTGCTGCATGGCGGCGAGGTGCGGGCCACGGGCGATGACCGTGACCTCGTGATCGCCCTTGGCGGCGAGCTTCGCCGCCATCAGCCCGCCGATCGCGCCGGCGCCGAAGACGCAGATCTTCACAGCGAAAGCCCCAGCTTCTCCGCGAGGCCGATGCGCATCAGCTTGCCCGTCGCCCCCTTCGGGATTTCCGGCAGGAAGACCACTTTCCGCGGCACCTTGAAATCCGCCAGGTGCTTGGCCGCGAAGTCCCGCAGTTCCCGCTCCGTCAGTTCCATGCCGTCGCGCAGCACCACCGCCGCGCCGACTTCCTCGCCCAGCTTGGCGTGCGGGATGGCGAAGGTCAGCGCCTGCGCCACCGCGGGGTGGTCGGAGAGGATGCCGTCCACTTCCAGCGGCGACACCTTCTCTCCACCACGGTTGATCAATTCCTTCAGCCGGCCCGTGAGCATGAGGAAGCCGTCCTCGTCGAACATCCCCTGGTCGCCGGTGCGGAACCAGCCATTGGTGAAGGCCTTCGCGTTGGCTTCCGGGTTGGCCTCGTAGCCCTTGGTGACGTTGGGGCCGCGGATCACGACCTCCCCGATCCCGCCCTTGCCCATGATGGTGCCGTCATCGTCCATGATGGCGACCTCCGGCCCCGCCGGCAGCCCGACCAGGCCCGGCTTGCGCGGGCCCGAGAGCGGGTTGGAGCACATCTGATGGCTCGCCTCCGTCATGCCGTAGCTCTCCACCAGCGGCACGCCGAACACTTCCTCGAGTTGCTTCATCACCGGGCCCGGCAGCGAAGCAGAGGAGGAGCGGATGAAGCGCAGCGGCGCGCGCTTGATGATCTCCGCATTGCGGTCCGCGCGCGCCAGGATGGTCTGGTGCATGGTCGGCACAGCCGTGTACCAGGACGGCCTTTCCTCATCCATCCAGCGGAAGAACTTCAGCGCGTCGAAGCCCGGCGTGCAGCAGACGGAAGCGCCCGCGCCGAGCGAGGACAGCACCGCCGCGATCAGCCCATGGATGTGGAACAGCGGCATGATGTTGAGGCAGGCATCGGCCGGCGTCAGCGCCAGCGTCGCGCCGATGTGACGGGCGGAGGCGCAGATGTTCCCCTGCGTCAGCGGCACGATCTTCGGCCGCGCCGTGGTGCCGGAGGTATGCAGTACCAGCGCCACATCGTCTTCCGCCGCCATGCCCGGGGAGGCCGCGCTGCCCGTGGGCCCGCCCTCCAGCGTGAAGGCACCCGCGCCCGCGGCCATGTCCGGCACCAGCTCGATGATCGGCACGCCGAGCTTCGCCGCCGCACCCCGCGCCGGCGTCTCGTTGCCCTTCAGCACGATCAGCGCCTTGGCCTTCAGGTCCTCGATGTAGAACTCGAACTCCTCGCCGCGATAGGCGGGGTTCAGCGGCGCGGTGGTGGCGCCCGCGGCCACGGCCACGAAGGCGGCCGCCATCTCCGGCCCGTTCGGCAGCACCATCGCCACCCGGTCGCCCCGCCCGATGCCCCGTGCGTTCAGCGCGGCGACCGTCGCCTCCGCCAGGCTGCGCAGCGCGGCGTAGGTCAGCGTCGCGCGCCCTTCCGTCGCGCGGATGGCGGCGGCCTCGGCCCGGCCCTGTTGCAACAGTTCCGCGATCGTGCGGTAGGCGGCCATATGGAAGTCTCCCCTGGGTTGCGGCGGATTATGCCGGGCAGGCCGGGCGCGCGGAAGGGTGGCCAACTGGCCGCGCCCCCGCCGGCGATGCTACGCAAGGCCTTGTGTCGATGCGCCGATGGATGATCCCGGCCTGCCTTCTCGCCATGCTGGCCGCCCCGGCCCTGGCGCAGCCTTCCGCGCGCGACCTGCGTGACGCCGAACGCACCGCCACCGAACGCCGCCGCGCGGCCGAAGCCGCCACCGACCGCGCCCGCGCCCTGGCGGAGGAGGAGATCGCCCTGGCCGGCCGCCGCGTGGAAGCCGCCGCCCGCGCCCAGGCCGCGGAAGCGGCGGTAGAGCAGGCCCGCCAGCAGCTGATCGGCGCCCGCCGCCAGGTCCAGGCCGCGACGACGGAGATGTCGGCCCGCGCCGCGTCGCTCCGCCCCCTGCTGCCCGTCATGCTCCGCCTCTCCCTCTGGCCCGCGGAGACCGTGCTCGCCGTGCCCGGGGAGCCGGAGGACACGCTGCGCGGCGCCCTGGTGCTCCGCGGCCTGGTGCGGCGGCTGGAGGAGGAATCGGCCGCGCTGCGCCGCGCCGAACAGGCCGCGCGCGATGCGGAAGCCCTCGCCGCGCGGGAAGCCGAGGCCCTGGCCACCGCCGAGGCCGCGGCGCGGGAGGCCGAGTCGGCGCTGGAGGCCGAACTCGCCGAGGCCCGCCGCCGCCGCGGCGCGGCGGAGGAGCAGGAGGAACGCGCCGCCACCCGCGCCGCGGAGGCCGCCGCCCGCGCCACCGACCTGGCCGATGTGCTGGCGCGCCTGGAGCGCGAACGGGTGAGGCGGGAGGCGGAGGAACGCGCCAATGCCGCCGCCCGCGCCGCGGAAGCCGCCCGCCGCGCGGCGGAGGAAGCCCGCGAACGCCGCCTGGCGGAGGCCGCCCGTGCCCGCGCGGCCGAGGAAGCGCGTGCCCGGGAGGAAGCCCGGGCGCGGGAGGAAGCCCGCAGCCGCGCCGCCAGCCGCGCGCCCGCGCGGGAGGATCCGCCCCCCCGCCAGGCCGCGGCCCCGGCCGCGCCGGTCGCCCCTTCCGGCGGCCGCGCCGTGCCCGTGGCGGGGCGGGTCGCGACCCAATGGGGGGAAGCCGCGGCCGGCGGCCCCCACCGGGGCCTGACCTATGCCGCGGCGGGGGGTGCGCGCGTCGTCTCCCCCTGCAACGGGCGGGCGGTTTTCGCCGCGCCCTTCCGATCCTTCGGGCTACTGTTGATTGTGGATTGCGGGGGAGGATACCATTTTGTTCTGGCCGGTCTCGATCGGCTCGACGCCGCGGCCGGTCAGAGGCTGCTGGCGGGGGAGCCGATCGGTGTGCTGGGCGGGGCTGGCGCTGCGGGCGGTTCCCTCTATGTGGAGCTTCGGCGCAACGGGCAGCCGGTGGATCCGCGGCCCTGGTTCGCGGCGCGGGGGTAACCTCGGGGTCATAACCCCGGGTCATATTGGTCAGGTCGTGGGCCCGTCGGCGCGCGACCCAAGGATGCGGGTGGTCGCATGGGCGACGTGTCTGGACGGCAGGATGAACAGCGCGGCGCCAAGGGCGATGCGCGGATTCCGAACCTCGGCCCGGTCGTGACGGCCGCCCCACCGGTATCGAGGCGCCGTCGCCTCGGCACCTTCGGCGCCGTCACCGCGGCCTTCATCGCCGGCGCCGTCATCGGCCCGGTGATCGCGCTGCCCACGATCCAGGCCTGGGCGCAGGATGGCGGGCGGGCGGAGACCTACCGGCTGCTCAACCTGTTCGGCGACGTCTTCGAACGCATCCGCGCCGAGTATGTGGAGCCCGTCACCGACCGCGACGTGATCGAGAATGCCATCAACGGCATGCTCCAGGGCCTCGACCCGCACAGCAGCTACATGAACCCGCGCAGCTTCCGCGACATGCAGGTGCAGACGCGCGGCGAGTTCGGCGGCCTCGGCATCGAAGTCACGCAGGAGGGGGGGTACGTCAAGGTCATCTCCCCGATCGACGACACCCCTGCCGCCCGCGCCGGCGTGAAGCCCGGCGACCTCATCACCCACCTCAACGGCCAGTCCACCCAGGGCCTGACGCTGCAGGAAGCGGTGGAGCAGATGCGCGGCGAACGCGGCACCGCCATCCGCCTGACCATCCGGCGCGAAGGCGAGACGCGGCCGGTCGAACTCTCGCTGACGCGCGACGTCATCCGCCCGCAGGTCGCGCGCTTCCGCCTGGAAGGCAACGACATCGCCTATGTCCGCCTCTCCTCCTTCAACGAGCAGACGGAAGGCGCGCTGCGCCGCGCCATGACGTCCATGCGCAACCAGGCCGGCGGCAACCTCAAGGGCGTCATCCTGGACCTGCGCAACAACCCCGGCGGGCTGCTCGACCAGGCCGTGCAGGTGGCGGACGACTTCCTGGACCAGGGCGAGATCGTCTCCACCCGCGCCCGCCGCGCGGAAGACGCGCAGCGCTGGAACGCCCGTCCGGGCGACATCGCGCAGGGCCTGCCGATGGTCGTGCTGGTCAATGCGGGCTCCGCCAGCGCCTCCGAAATCGTCGCCGGCGCGCTGCAGGACCATCGTCGCGCGATCGTGATGGGCGTGAAGTCCTTCGGGAAGGGCAGCGTCCAGACCGTGATGCCGATCCCGGGCCAGGGCGCCATCCGCCTGACCACGGCGCGCTACTACACCCCCTCCGGTCGCTCCATCCAGGCGACGGGCATCGAGCCGGATATCGAGGTGCTGGCCGCGCGCGTGGACGCGAACGCCCCGGCGCGGGACCGGGAGGCGGACCTCCGCCGCGCGCTGCGCAACGACGGCGAACGCCCGCAGGCGCAGCAGCAGCCCGCGCCGCCGCCCCTGCCGCCGCTGAACCTGCCGGCCGGGGTGCTGGACCGCGTGGTGCGCGCGCCGGCCGAGGGCGCCGCGACCTTCGACCCGACCAAGCCGGAAACGGATCACCAGCTGCAACAGGCGGCCCAGCTGCTGCGCAACATCGCCGCCGCCCCCGCCCAGCCGCAGCGCCGCGCCCAGCGCTGATCCCACCGATGCCTGGCGGCCGATGAGGGTGACGAGCCGCCAGGCCCTGGCTGGATTCTGGGCCGCGCTGGTCGTCAGCCTCGGCGCCGGTGCGATCGTCCTGCAATGGCTCGGCCCGCCTGCCGAGCCAGTGACGGCCGAACAGGCCGCCCCGCCCACTGCGGCGGCTGAGGCACCGGTCCCGCAAGCCCCGTCGCCGGCCAGCCCGGCCGCGGCAGCACCCCCGCCGGCGGCCGCGTCTCATGCACCGCCCGCCACGGCCGCGGCACGGCCCAGCGCCCCCGCCGCCACGCCCATCGCGGCGCCCGAACCGCCGCCGTTGGCCAGCGCCGCGCCGCGCCGCGCCGCGGCCGACCCCGCCATCCCCCCGCCCGACCCGCTGCTGCAGGAACCCTCCCGCCACGGCGCGCCCATCCCGAAGCTGGGCCCGGAAGGCCGCACCGCCATCCGCACCTATGCCCGGCCCTTCGACCGCGACGACCGGCGCCCGCGCATCGGCCTGATCATCGGCAACATGGGCGCCTTCGCGCAGCATTCGGAGGAAGCGATCCGCCGCCTGCCCGGCGCCGTCACCCTCGCCTTCAGCCCCTATGCCACCCGCCCCGAGCCCCTGCTGGAACGCGCCCGCGCCCGGGGGATGGAGGTGCTGACGGCACTCCCCCTGGAACCCGCGGGCTATGGGCGGGATGCCGATCCCGGCGACCGCGCGCTGCTGACCAGCCTGCCGGTGGGCGAGAACATCGAACGCCTGGAATGGGCGCTTTCCCGCACCCCCGCGCAGGTCGGCGCCATCGGCGCGCTGTCGCGCATGCGCGGCGAACGCTTCGCCCAGAACGGCGAATTGCTGGCGCAGATGCAGCAGGTGCTGACCGCGCGCGGCCTGCTCTACATCGACCCCCGCCCCGGCGCCCCCCAGCCGGCCCGCGCCATCGGCCGCACCGTGGACGTGCTGCTCGACGAACCCTCCGAGACCCGGGGCGAGATCGAGCGCCGCCTGGCGGAGCTGGAGGCCCTCGCCCGCGCCAGCACCCCCACCTCCGCCCTCGGCCTGATCGGCAACCCCACCCCGGCCGCCGTCGCCGCCATCCTGTCCTGGACCAGCGGGCTGGAGGAACGCGGCGCGGTGCTCGCCCCCGTCACCACCATGCTCCGCCGCCCCGCCGAGGCGGCCGCGCCCGCCGCGACGCCCGCCAGCGCGACCCCCGCCGCCGCGACTCGGTGACGATCCGCCGACCCGGCGCTACAAGCGGGGCATGAGCCTCCTCCCCTACCGCCCCAATGTCGGGGCCGTCCTGTTCAACCGGGATGGCCTGGTCCTCGTCGCCCGCCGCGCGGACATGCCCAATGCCGAAGGCCGCGCGGGCGGCTGGCAGCTGCCCCAGGGCGGGGTCGATGAGGGCGAGGACCTCCGCGCCGCCGTGCTACGCGAGCTGGAGGAGGAGATCGGCACCGGCCGCGCCGAGATCATCGCCGAACACCCGGAATGGCTGACCTACGATTTCCCGCCGGAACTGCAGCGCATGCGCATGGCGCAGAAGTATCGCGGCCAGCGCCAGCGCTGGTTCGCCCTGCGCTTCACCGGCGCCGATGCCGACATCCGGCTGGATGCCGATCCGCATCCGGAATTCGATGCCTGGCGCTGGGCGCGGATCGAGGAACTGCCGGGGCTCGCCGTCAGCTTCAAGCGGGCGATCTACGAGGAGCTGGTGCGGGAATTCGGGCGCTTCGCGGCGCGGTAGCAGCTCCCTCCCCCGCGCTTGCGGGGGAGGGTCGGGGTGGGGGTTGTCGCTGGCCCGGTAGTTTCTACTCCGCCGTCGCCCCGCTGATCTCCACCAGCTGCTTCCAGCGATCCTCCTCCGCCCGCCAGAAGGCCAGGAAGGCCGCCGGCGTCTCGTCCATCACCGTCTGGAAGCCCAGCGGCGCCAGGCGCTCCCCGAAATCGGGCGCGCGCACGACCTGCAGGATGGAGGCGTGCACCTTCTCCAGGATCGGCGCCGGCATGTTCGCCGGGGAGACGACGGCGTACCAGGCCTGGGCGTCGATCCCCTGGCCCGGCAGCACCTCATCCATCCCCGGCACATTCTCCAGCCCCGGCACGAAGGTCACGCGGCTGGCGGAGCCCACGGCCAGCGCGCGCACGCGCCCTTCCCGCACATGCGGCATCAGCGCGGGCATGACGTCGAACATCATGTCGATGTTGCCCGCCACCAAATCCTGGATGGCCGGCCCGCCGCCGCGATAGGGGACATGGGTGATGTCCACATTGGCCGCGCGCTTCACCCGTTCGATGAAGAGGTGGCTCGTCGTGCCGGTGCCGGACGACCCCATGGAGACGCGCCCCGGATTGGCGCGGGCGAAGGCGATCAGCTCCGCGAAGCTGCGCCAGGGGCGCTGCGCGTTCACCGCCATCAGGATGGTGCCGGTGGAGACGCGCGTGACCGGACCGAGGTCCTTCAGCGGGTCGATCGGCATGCGGTTGCCGTAGAGGAACTTGTTCGCCGCCAGCGTATTCGCCGCCGCCAGCATCAGCGTGTGGCCGTCCGGCGCGGATTGCGCGACGTGCTGGCTGCCGATGTTGCCGCCGGCGCCGGCCCGGTTCTCCACCACGAAGGGCTGGCCGAGCAGCGCCTGCAGCCGCTCCGCCAGCATCCGCGCGGTGATGTCGAGCGCACCGCCGGCGGCGATCGGCACCACGATGCGGGTCGGGCGGTTCGGCCAGTTCACCTGCGCCAGGGCAGGCGTCGCCAGCAGGGCAAGGGGCGTCATCAGGGCGGCGCGGCGGCTCAGCATCGTCGTGGATCTCCCGTTGTTGGGCGCACCATGGCAAGCCGCGACCGTTTCGTCATCGGCCATGAAGGGGTGCGCCGGCGAAGGCCTGGGCGAGTGCGTGCCAGAAGGGCTTGCGCCGGTACGCCGCATCCAGCGGCAGGGCCCGCACCACGGCGCCATCGGCCCGCCGTGCCGGCGCCCAGGCATTGAGCCAGGAATGCGGATCCGCGAGCCCCCAGGTCAGCACCATCCGGCACCCCGAAGCCAGGGCCGTGGAGACGACGGCATGGGCCCGCTCCGCCACCGCGGCGTCCCGGGCGGGGATGTCCTCCTCCCGCAGCGGGCTACCCGCGGGCTCGATCACGTCGAGCTCCGTCAGCAGCACCTCCAGGCCCAGCGACCGGACCTCCCGCAGGAAATGCGCCAGGGGCGCGGGGGCGAAGGGCTGGTCGAGCGGCATATGCGCCTGCAGGCCGATCGCCTGCACCGGCACGCCCCGCGCCAGCAGGCCGCGCAGCAGCCGCAGCATCCGCGCCCGCTTCTCCGCCGCGCGGGGCCAGTCGGCTTCCAGCCCGTAGTCGTTGATCACCAGGCGGCTGGCGGGATCGGCGGCGCGGGCGGTGCGGAAGGCGAGGTCGATCCACCCCTCGCCCAGGCTTCGCCACCAGATCCCGTCGCGGAGGTCCTGGTTCGGCAGCAGGTCCGGATCGGCGATCGCCTCGTTCACCACGTCCCAGTCGGCGATCCGGCCGCGCGTCAGCGCCAGCACCCCCGCGACATGGGCTTCCAGCAGCGCCGCGGCGCGGGCGGCGGGGGCGCCGTCCAGCGCCGCCCAGACCCAGCGCGGCATGGCGGTGTGCCAGCCCAGCGTATGGCCGCGCACCGACTGGGCATGGCGCGCGGCGAAGTCCAGGATCGGCTCCAGCTCCCGCAGGGTGAACTGGCCCTGGCGGGGTTGCAGGCTGTCCCACTTCCCCTCCCCTTCCGGCACCAGGATCGCGGCCTCCCGCGCCAGGGCCGCGTCATAGGCGCCGTCGCGGCCGAGCCAGCGGGTGCTGGCCGCCGCGCCGAAGGTGATGCCATGCCGCGCCGCGATGGCGCGCAGCCCGTCCCGCCCCTGCGCGCCGGCCGGCAGCGTGGCGCAGGCCATGGCCGCCGCCAGGCGGCGTCGTCCGATGATCATGATGCAACCCCCCGCGCGGGGAAGGCGGCCGCGGGGCGGGAGTTCCCTATCCCGCCGGCTGGCCCAGATACGCCCGCGCCAGGGCGCGCCACATCTGCTTGCGGTTCAGCTCCCAGTCATAGGGCAGGCCGCGATGCACATCGCCCGCCGCCAGCGCCACGGCCTGTTCCCGGTGCAGCCAGGACCAGCGGTCGCTGATGCCCCAGGTCAGCAGGCTGCGCGCGCCACCCTCGAAGGCCGCGGAGGCAAAGGCATGGACGCGCTGCGCCACCGCGAAATCCCGCGCCGGGAAGTCGCCGACCGGCGGGCGAAGCTCCCGCACATCCAGCTCGGTGATCAGCACCTGCAGGTCCAGCGCCCGGATCTGCCGGACGAAGTCCCGGAACTGGTCGGGACGGAAGGCATTCCTCAGCTGGAGATGCGCCTGGATGCCCACCGCATCCAGCGGCACGTTCCGCGCGCGCAGCCCGCGCAGCAGCCGCAGCAGCCGCTGGCGCTTCTCCTCCGAGGAGGGCGTGTCGTCCTCCACGCCGTAGTCGTTCAGCGTGATGCGCAGCAGCGGGTCGCGGTCCCGCGCCGCGCGCAAGGCGATGGCGATGTAGTCGGGGCCGAGCGCCCGCAGCCAGGGCGTGTCCCGCAGGTCGGTGGTGTTGCCCGCGGGTTCCGGCACGTCCGATCCCGGCGGGTTGGCGACGGGTTCGTTCACCACGTCCCAGTCGCGGATGCGGGCGCGGGTGTGGGACAGCACGCGGTCGAAATGCGCGTCCATCACCGCGCGGGCGCGGCGTGGACTTTCCGCCAGCGCGGCCTGTGCCCAGGGCGGCAGGTCCTGGTGCCAGACCAGCGCATGGCCGCGGACCGTCTTGCGGAAATGCGCGGCCCAGGCGAGCAGCGCGTCGAGCGGCCCCGTCTCGAACCGCCCTTCCTCCGGCTGCAGCGCCGCGAACTTCCCTTCGTATTCCGGCACCAGCACGCTGGCTTCCTGGGCGACGAGGGCGGCGAACTCCGGCTCCTCCGCGATCAGCTTCGCGGTGACGGCGCAGCCATAGGTCATGCCCCGCCCTGTGGCGATTTCACCCAGCGGCCGGTCCGGGGCGCTGGCGGGCGAGAAGGGCTGGCCGAGCGCCGCCTGCGCCAGGAAGGGGCTGAGCAGCAGGGGCGCCGCCGCGCGCCGCGTCAGACCCAAGGTCAAGCCGCCATCGCGGGGGACCGCGCGTCATTCGCCGCGGCCGCCTTAGCCATCTCCTGCTGGAAGCGGTCGCGCCGCCATTCCAGCAGCTTCCAGGCGCCTCGGGCGGCGACCGCGGAAAGCCGCCCGCGCGGCTCCAGCCCGATCGACTTGAACACCATGCCCATGCCGCGCTCTATGTGGCGGAAGCGGTAGTAGCCCATCGCGCGGCTCATGTAGCCGGCGATGCAGCGGTCGTGGCTGTAGGGGGTGTCCTCGGTCTCGTTGCCGCAATGGAAGGCGAAGGCGAGTTCGTCATCCTCGCTCTCCCCGATCCGGCCCGCGGCGACCTTCAGGCGCTGGACGAAGGACAGCTTCTCCCGCGCCAGGTAGCGCTTCATGTGGTCGTAGAAGAGCTTGAAGTGCCGGTATTCATCCGCCGCGATCAGGCGGCAGATCTCCTTCAGCACCGGCTCTTCCGTCGCCTCGCCGAGCGCGGTGTAGTAGCTGCTGGTCCCGGTCTCCACCATGCAGCGGGCGATCAGCTCCCCGGTGCGGGATCCGCGGATGGAGGCATCGGCCTTGATGTCGATCTGGTAGCCCGCGCGGTAGCGGGCGAAGGCGGCTTCGAAGTCCCAGCCCGGATCGGCCAGCATGCCCCAGCGGCCCAGCGTGTCGCCATGCTGCGTCTCCTCCACGCCCCAATGCTCGGCGGCAGCCTGGAAGGCCGGGTCGTCGCCGAAGACTCGGGTGAGGTAGGTGACGTAGTCCGCCGCGTTGCGTTCTACCATGGCGGCCGCCTTGATCAGCGGCACCACGCCGGGGTCGAGCTTCGAGCGGTCGAAGCGGTCCCAGGCCACCTGATCGATATGCCAGTGCTTCATCGACGGATCGCCACCCCTGTTGCGCGCCCCCTGTGCCCCCCGATGTTCGGCGGCGGGGGCGCGGATTCAAGCGGTCCATAAACACGAAGGGCCGCGCCGCTCATCGCGGCGCGGCCCTTTCGGTGCATCGGTGCGGCTCAGGCCGCTTCGGCGACCGTGACGGCCACGCGCGCGGCCAGCAGCTTGGCCATGACGGCGTCTCGCTTTTCCGGCGTGTCGTTGGCGGCGGCGGTGTAGGCGGCTTCCGCGTCCTTCAGCCGGGCCTCGGCCGCGGCCTTGGAGAGTTGGCGGACCGGCGTCGCCTCATCCGCCAGCACCGTGCAGCGGTCCGGCGTCACTTCCGCGAAGCCGCCCGCGACGAAGAGGCGCTCGGTGATCTGCCCGCCCTCGGTCACCGCGATCACGCCGCCGCGCAGCGTCACGATCATCGGCGCATGGCCCGGCAGCACGCCCATCTCGCCCTCGGCGGCGGGCAGCACGGCCATCTCCACCGCGCGGCTGAGCAGCAGCTTCTCCGGGGAGACGAGTTCGAGCTGGAAGGTGGCCATCGGGTTATCCCGTTCTCAGTCATGAAGCCCGCCGGACAGGGCGGGCATGGCGCCAGGCCCCGGTTCGCACCGGGGCCGGGCAGTCAGCCTCAGGCGGCAGCCTTCAGCGTCTCGGCCTTCTTCACGGCCTCCTCGATCGTGCCGACCATGTAGAAGGCGGCCTCGGGCAGGTGGTCGTAGTCGCCGCGGCAGATCGCCGCGAAGCTGCGGACCGTGTCCTCCAGCTTCACGAAGACGCCGGGGGTGCCGGTGAAGACCTCGGCCACGTGGAAGGGCTGGGACAGGAAGCGCTGGATCTTGCGCGCGCGCGCCACGATCAGCTTGTCCTCTTCCGACAGCTCGTCCATGCCCAGGATGGCGATGATGTCCTGCAGCGACTTGTAGGTCTGCAGGATCTTCTGCACTTCGCGGGCCGTGTTGTAGTGCTCCTCGCCCACGATCCGCGGGTCCATCGCGCGGCTGGTGGAGTCCAGCGGGTCCACCGCCGGGAAGATCGCCATCTCCGCGATGGAGCGCGACAGCACGGTGGTTGCGTCAAGGTGCGCGAAGGACGTCGCCGGCGCCGGGTCGGTCAGGTCGTCCGCCGGCACGTAGATCGCCTGCACGGAGGTGATGGAGCCCTTCTTCGTCGACGTGATGCGTTCCTGCAGCGCGCCCATGTCGGTGGCCAGCGTCGGCTGGTAGCCCACGGCGGAGGGGATGCGGCCCAGCAGCGCCGACACCTCGGCACCCGCCTGCGTGAAGCGGAAGATGTTGTCGATGAAGAACAGCACGTCCTGGCCCTGCTCGTCGCGGAAGTATTCCGCGACCGACAGGCCGGACAGCGCCACGCGCGCGCGCGCACCCGGCGGCTCGTTCATCTGGCCATACACCAGGGCCACCTTGGACCCCTCGGTGTTGCCCTCGTTCAGCTTGATGACGCCCGCGTCGCACATCTCGTGGTAGAGGTCGTTGCCCTCGCGGGTCCGCTCACCCACGCCGGCGAAGACGGACACGCCGCCATGCGCCTTGGCGATGTTGTTGATGAGCTCCTGGATGGTGACCGTCTTGCCCACGCCGGCGCCGCCGAACAGGCCGATCTTGCCGCCCTTCAGGTAGGGGGCCAGCAGGTCCACCACCTTGATGCCCGTCACCAGGATCTCGGCGCTGGTCGCCTGGTCCTCGAAGGACGGCGCCTCGCGGTGGATGGTGTAGGTCTTCTGCGCGCCGATCGGGCCACGCTCGTCGATCGGCTCGCCGATGACGTTCATGATGCGGCCCAGCGTCTCATTGCCCACGGGCACGGAGATGCCGGCACCCGTATCGACCACTTCCGCGCCGCGGACCAGGCCGTCGGTCGTGTCCATGGCGATGGTGCGCACGGTGCGCTCACCCAGGTGCTGCGCCACTTCCAGGACCAGCGTGCGGTCGTCGATCTTGACGTGCAGCGAGTTCAGGATGGAGGGAAGCTCGGCGGGGAACTGGACGTCCACGACGGCGCCCAGAACCTGCGAGACCTTGCCGACATTGTTCTTCATGGCTTTGCTCCTCAGACCGCCTCGGCACCGGAGATGATCTCGATCAGCTCCCTGGTGATGTTGGCCTGTCGCGTGCGGTTGTAGTTGAGCGTGAGCTTGTTGATCATCTCGCCCGCATTGCGGGTCGCGTTGTCCATCGCCGTCATCTGGCTGCCGAAGAAGCCCGCCTGGTTCTCCAGGATCGCGCGGTACATCTGGATCGCCAGGTTCTGCGGCAGCAGCGTCGCGAGGATCTCCTCCTCGCTCGGCTCGTACTCATACAGCGCCTGCGGACCCGTGGCGGCCACGGCATCGCCCGCCGGCAGCATCGCCGGGATCATCTGCTGGGCCGACGGCACCTGGCTGATGACGCTGCGGAAGCGGTTGTAGACCAGCGTGCAGACGTCGAACTCGCCGGCTTCCAGCATCTCCGTCACGCGGGTCGCGATCGCCTGCGCGTCGCTGAAATCCACGCGCTTCTTGCCCTGGAAGCTGATCTCGCCAACGATCCGGCTGCCGTATTCGCGCTTCAGGAAGGTCGCGCCCTTGCGGCCGACGGACAGCACCTTCACGGTCTTGCCCTCCGCCTCCAGCTCCCGGATCTTCGTCCGGGCGAAGCGGCTGACATTGGTATTGAAGGCGCCGGCCAGGCCGCGGTCACCCGTGACCACGACCAGCAGGTGGACCTTGTCGCTGCCGGTGCCGACCAGCATCTTCGGCGCGTCCGGGCTGCCCGCCACGGAAGCGCCGAGGGATGCCAGCATGCGCTCCATGCGCTCGGCATAGGGGCGCGCGGCCTCGGCCGCCATCTGGGCGCGGCGGAGCTTGGCCGCCGCGACCATCTTCATCGCCTGGGTGATCTTCCGCGTGCTCTTCACCGAGGTGATCCGAGCACGCAGCGCCTTGAGGCTGGCCATCCGCCGCTATCCCTTTTCGCCCAGCCTCAGCTGAAGGACTTGGCGAAGCCGTCGAGGAAGGCGATCAGCTTGCCCTCGACGTCCTTCTTGATCTCGCGGTCGTTGCGGATCGAGGCGACGATCTCCGGCTGGCGGGCCTTGATCTCGGACAGCATCTGCCGCTCGAACTCGCCGACCTTGGAGACGGGCAGCGCATCGAGGTAGCCGCGCGTGCCGGCGAACAGGCTGATCACCTGCTCCTCCACCGGAACCGGCTTGTACTGCGGCTGCTTCAGCAGCTCCGTCAGGCGCGCGCCGCGGGCCAGCAGGGCCTGCGTCGTGCTGTCGAGGTCGGAGGCGAACTGCGCGAAGGCCGCCATCTCGCGGTACTGCGCCAGCTCCAGCTTGATCTTACCGGCCACCTGCTTCATCGCCTTGACCTGCGCGGCGGAGCCGACGCGGGAGACGCTGAGGCCGACGTTCACGGCGGGGCGGATGCCCTTGAAGAACAGTTCCGTCTCCAGGAAGATCTGCCCGTCCGTGATGGAGATCACGTTGGTCGGGATGTAGGCGGAGACGTCGCCGGCCTGCGTCTCGATAACCGGCAGCGCGGTCAGCGACCCCTTGCCGAACTCATCGTTCATCTTGGCCGCGCGCTCCAGCAGGCGCGAGTGCAGATAGAACACGTCGCCCGGATAGGCCTCGCGGCCCGGCGGACGGCGCAGCAGCAGCGACATCTGGCGGTAGGCGACGGCCTGCTTGGACAGGTCGTCATAGAAGATGACGGCGTGCATGCCGTTGTCGCGGAAGTACTCGCCCAGCGTGCAGCCCGTGTAGGGCGCCAGGAACTGCATCGGCGCGGGGTCGGAGGCGGTGGCGGCGACGACGATCGAGTACTCGAGCGCGCCGTTCTCCTCCAGCGTCTTCACCAGCTGCGCGACCGTGGAGCGCTTCTGGCCGACGGCGACGTAGATGCAGTAGAGCTTCTTGTGCTCGTCATCGCCCGCGGCGGCGTTCGCCGCCTTCTGGTTGATGATGGTGTCCAGGATCACGGCGGTCTTGCCGGTCTGGCGGTCACCGATGATCAGCTCGCGCTGGCCACGGCCGATCGGGATCAGGGCGTCGATCGCCTTGATGCCGGTCTGCATCGGCTCATGCACCGACTTGCGCGGGATGATGCCCGGCGCCTTCACCTCGACGCGCATGCGCGTCGTCGCCTGGATCGGTCCCTTGCCGTCGATCGGGTTGCCGAGCGCGTCGACGACGCGGCCCAGGAAGCCCTTGCCGACGCCGACGTCCACGATCTCACCGGTACGGGAGACGGTGTCGCCTTCCTTCACGCCCTTGTCGTCACCGAAGATGACGACGCCGACGTTGTCGGTCTCGAGGTTGAGCGCCATGCCCTTGATGCCGGCGCCGGGGAATTCCACCAGCTCACCAGCCATGACGTTCTGCAGGCCGAAGACGCGCGCGATGCCGTCGCCGACGGTCAGCACGGTGCCCACTTCGGCGACATTGGCTTCGGCGTCGAAGCCGGAGATCTGAGCCTTCAGGATCTCCGAAATCTCGGCAGGACGGATCTCCATGTTAAGCGGCCCCCTTCATGGCGTACTGCAGGCGCTGCAGCTTGGACTTCAGTGAATTGTCGTAGAGGCGAGAGCCGATGCGGACGACAAGGCCACCCAGCAGGGTGGCATCGACGCTCTCGCGCAGCTGCACGCCGGAGAAGCCGGCTTCCGTCAGCCGCGCGGTGATCTGCGCACGCTGGGTGTCCGACAGCGGATGGGCGGTCGCGACCTCGGCGATCTGCTGCCCGCGGCGAGCCGCGAGCTGCGCGCCGAAGCTGGCCGCGACCTCCGGCAGCCTGGACAGGCGCCGGTTGATGATCAGGACACCGACGAGGTTGCGCACTTCCGTGCCCACCCCGGCGCGTTCCAGCACCGCGAAGGCGGCGCGCTTCTGCTCCGCCGCGTCATAGCGCGGATCGGCGACGAAGGACCGGAAGCCAGCATCCTCGCGCCACAGCGCGAAGAGCCTCTCCAGGTCAGCGGCGATCCGATCGGCGGCGCCAGGCTCGGCCTGGCGCAGATCGTCCACGATGCCGAGCAGCGCGAGCGCATAGCGCTCCGACAGCCCGGAGGGGTTCGGGGCCTTGGTGGAGGCCGAGTCTGCGTTGATCGCTGCGGAGGCCAAGGTGGTCCCGGTCCTGTCTCTGGGCAGAGCGTCTGCGGATCGCGCTTCAAGGGGAGTAAGCGTTTGCTAACCCCCGTCCCGCGGCGGGCGCGCCTTAGCATGCGTATTGCGGTGCGGCAACACATCCCGTTCACAGAAGATGCCGGTTCACAGCCGGCGCGCCGCCGTCCAGCATCCCGGAAATGCCCGTCCCACGCCGGTTTCCGACCCCTTCCTTCCATGGCTGGAAGGTTGTCTCCGCCGCCTTCCTCCTGGCGATTTTCGCCTGGGGCATCGGCTTCTACGGGGTTGGCATCTTCATCGCGACCCTGGCGGAAAGCAGGTCCTGGCCCGTCGGCGGGCTTTCCGCGGCGGTAACCTTTCATTTTCTTGTCTCGGCCGGGCTGGTCGCCCTGCTGCCGGACTGGCACCGCCGGTTCGGCATCGCCGCCGTCACCCGGGCGGGTGCGCTGGCCTCCGGCCTCGGCCTGCTGGGCTGGGGCTGGGCGCCGTACCCTTGGGCGCTGGCGCCGGCGGCGGCGCTGACGGGGGTGGGATGGGCGCTGTGCAGTGGGGCGGCGATCAACGCCATGCTGATCCCCTGGTTCGACCGGCGGCGACCGGCCGCCCTCGCCCTGGCCTATAACGGCGCCAGCGTGGGCGGCATCGCCATGACGCCCTTCTGGGCCTGGCTGATCGCGGGCTGGGGATTCGGCACTGCCACCGCCGTGGTCGCCGCCCTGCTGCTGGCCGTGGTCTGGCCGCTGGCCGGGCTGGTGCTGGGCCGGCGCCCCGCCGAATTCGGCCAGCATCCGGATGGGGAGGAAGCGGCCCGACCCGCCCCCGCGGTGGCGCCCGCCCCGGCGCGGGACCGCGCGGCGCTGCTGCGGGACCGCCGCTTCATCGGCCTCTCCGCCGCCTTCGCCATCGGATTGTTCGCCCAGATGGGGCTGGTGACGCATCTGGTGTCCCTGCTCTCCCCGGTGCTGGGCGTGCAGGGGGCAGGCCTCGCCGTCTCCCTCGTCACCGTCTTCGCGCTGGCGGGCCGCACCGTGACGGGCTGGGTGCTGCCCGAGGGCGAGAAGCGGCGCCTGGCCGCCGCCGCCACCTTCGCGACGCAGGTGGCGGGGTCGCTGGCGCTGATGCTGGCTGGCGACCAGGCCTGGCTGCTGCTGCTGGGCTGCGCCCTCTTCGGCATCGGCGTCGGCAACCTGCTGTCGCTGCCGCCACTCATCGTCCAGGCGGAATTCCCGGCGGCCGAGGTCGGGCGCGTGGTCGCGCTGATGCAGGCGATCAACCAGGCGCTCTATGCCCTGGCGCCGCTGGCCTTCGGGCTGATGAGGGATATCGGATCGACCGGGGCGGCGATCGGGCTGGCGCTGGTCCTGCAGGCGCTGGCCGGGGCGCTGGTGCTGCGGCGCCCCGGCTGAGCCTCCTTCACCCGATCAGGGAATGGTCGGGCAGCGGCGCGAAGCCCCGCGCATCGCTGCCGGCCGGGCCAGGGCCGATGTCGGCCAGGGCGAAGGTCCCCGCCGCGGTCCCGTCGGTGATCCAGGGCTCCGGCCCCGTCACCCCGTCATCCCCGGTGAAGGCCGCCAGGCCCGGGCCGATGGCGGCGATGCCGGTGGGGGAGGCACTGGCCGCGCCCGGCCGGAGATCCAGCACCAGGACCGTTCCCGCCGGCGTGCCGTCCGTGACCCACAATTCCTGTCCCTGGTCCGGGCTGAAGGCGCTGAACAGGGCCCGGCCATCGCCGAGCGCGGTGAAGCCGCCCGGGAAGCTCTCGCCGCTGCCGGGCTGCACCGGGCGGGGATCGATATCCGCCAGCATCCGGGTGCCGGCCGCCGTGCCGTCGCTGACCCAGGGCTCCAGCCCATGCACCCCGTCATCGGCCGCGAAGACCACGCGCCCCCCGCCGATCGGCACCAGCGACAGCAGGCCATTGCCGGCGCTGCCGGGGTTGATGTCCGCCACCAGGGCGGCGCCGGTACCATCCGTGACCCAGAGTTCCCGCCCATGCACGCCGTCGATGGCGCTGAGCAGGGCGCGGCCATCGCCCAGCGCGACGAAACCGGCGGCGAAGCTGCCCTCCCCGGCATTGATGTCGGCCAGAAGGCGCGTGCCGGCGGCCGTGCCATCGGTGATCCAGGGCTCGATCCCATGCACCCCGTCATCGGCCCGGAACACGGCGCTGCCATCGCCGATCGGCGTCACGTAGCCGAGCGCCGCGTTGAAGGCGCTGTCGGGGAAAGTCACCACCACGGCGCTGCCCGCGCCGTCCACCGTGGCGACGCGCAGTTCCGTCCCGGCGGTGAACAGCACCCGCCCGTCGCCAAGCGGCGCGAAATCCGCCGTGCCGATGAAGGGGCTGTCCGCGTCGAATTGCGGCGCCGCGCGCGTGCCCGCCGCGGTGCCGTCCGTGATCCAGTGGCGCGTGCCGATCGCCGCGTCATTGGTCCCGAACAGTACCAGGCCATCGCCGAGCGGCGCGAAAAGCCCGGGGAAGGAGGCCTCAGCCCCCGGCACCAGATCCGCCAGCAGCCGGGTGCCGGCCGTCGTGCCGTCGGTCACCCAGGGCTCCTGCCCATGCGTGCCGTCATCGGCCGCGAAGACCAGCAGGCCGTCGCCGGCCGGCACGAAGGGGCCGAGCGCCGGCAGCGTGAAGTTGGCGCCGCCATAGAAGCCGCTGGCCTCGGCGCCGGGATGGATGTCGAGCAGGAGATGCGTGCCGGCGGCGGTGCCGTCGCTGACCCAGGGCTCGGTGCCGTGGGCGCCATCATCCGCGGCGAAGACCACGGCGGGGGTCACGGCCCCGCCGCCGCCGTCCGGTGGCCCATCGGGCGGCGGCCCGCCATAGGGATGGTGATGCGCCCCCGCATGAGGATGCGGGACGTGGTGGTGCCGGCCGTTCTTCACGATGCGCTTCCCCGAATGACCGGCAGACCACGTTCTTTATTATGGTTGATGCTAGGTCCGGGGCTCGTCGATCAGCAAGAACGGCCGGCGATACTGTCGTTCACTCTGCATTGAGCAGCGAACATCGACGGTTCTACTGCGCCGCTTCAATCGGAATGTTGCGAAGCTCGGTAATCGGCGTCGGAGACCTGTTCGAGCCAAGTCACCGGCGAACCGTCCCGCTTCTCCTGCACCGCGATGTGGCTCATCGCCGTGGTCGCGGTGGCGCCGTGCCAGTGCTTCTCTCCGGGCGGGAACCAGACCACGTCGCCGGGGCGGATCTCCTCCACCTTCCCGCCTTCGCGCTGCGCCCAGCCGCAGCCGGCGGTCACGATGATCGTCTGGCCATAGGGATGGGTGTGCCAGGCGGTGCGGGCGCCGGGCTCGAAGGTCACCAGCGCGCCGGCGGCGCGGGCGGGCTCCGGCGGGCTGAAGAGGGGGTCGATGCGGACCGTGCCGGTGAAGTACTCGGCCGGGCCCCTGGTGGAGGGCACGGTGCCCGCGCGCGTGATGTCCATGGCCCTGCTCCCTCGATGCAAGGCTGTCAGATGGCGCCGGCAGCGCCCCGGCGCCAGCCGGGATGATCGGCATGGACCGTGAAGCCCGGCTTCATGATCCGCGATTCCGCTGGCGCCCGGGTGATGTTCCGTCTATGTTCCGAACATCGCCGGCCGATCCGTGCCCCGCGCCCAGCACCCCCGGAATCGGTGCTAAAGGTGCTAAAAGGGGTTAGCGGGGCTAAATCCTGAGGTCAGGCCTGCTTACGCTCGATCAGCCCCTGCCGGATCTTCCGGCCCCGCCTGATCCGGTCCTCGATGAATTCCGCCTCTCCCCAGCGCACGGCGCGGCCTAGCGCGTGCGAATCCTCCGTGAAGCGCGCCAGCATCTCCAGCAGCGCCTCCCGGTTGTTGAGGAAGACGTCGCGCCACATGGTGGGGTCGCTGGCCGCGATGCGGGTGAAGTCCCGGAAGCCGGAGGCCGCGAATTTCAGCACCGCCTCCTTCGTCTCCTCCGCCAGATCGTCGGCGGTGGAGACGATGGTGAAGGCCAGCAGGTGCGGCAGGTGGCTGACGATGGCGACCACCTTGTCATGGGTGGCGGGGTCCAGCGTCTCGATCATGCTGCCGCAGCGGCGCCACAGCTCCCGCACCTTCTCCACCGCCTCGGGGTCGGTGCCGGCGACAGGGGTGATGATGGTGTAGCGGCCCTGGAACAGCTCCGGGAACCCGGCATCGGGGCCGGAGTATTCGGTGCCGGCCATGGGATGCGCCGGCACCAGGTGGCAGCCCGGGGGCATCAGGGGGCCGATGTCGCGGATCACGCTCATCTTGGTGCTGCCGACATCGGTGACGATGGCGCCGGGCTTCAGGTGCGGCGCGACCTGGGCCATCACCGCGGCATTGGCGCCGACGGGCACGCAGAAGATGACGCAGTCCGCTCCCTCGACCGCCTTCGCCGCGTCCTCCTCCACCACATCGGCAATGCCGAGTTCGCGGACGCGCGCGAGCGTCGCGGGCGTCTTGGCATGGGCCACCACGGTGCGCGCCAGGTCGCCGCGGACCCGCGCCACGCGGGCGATGGAGGATCCGATCAGGCCCACGCCCAGCAGGCAGAGGCGATCGAAAAGGGGCTCAGCCACGATGGGTGAATTCGGTGAGGGCATCGATCACCATCTGGCATTCCTCGGCATTGCCGATGGTGATGCGCAGGCACTGGGGCAGCCCGTAGCCGCCCATGGCGCGCACGATCAGTCCGCGCGAGCGGAAATGCGCGTCGGCGGCCTTGGCGCGCTCACCCGCGCCGAAATCGACGAGGAGAAAATTGCCCTCGCTCGGCCAGACCTTGAGGCCGAGACCCTCCGCCGCCGCGGCCACCTTGCCGCGCCATTCCGTGTTGTGGGCGATGGACTTCTCGATCCAGCCCGGCTCCGCCAGCGCGGCGATGCCGGCGGCCATGGCGGCGGCGTTCACGTTGAAGGGCCCGCGCACGCGGCCGAGGATGTCGACGATCGGCGCCGGCGCATAGGCCCAGCCGAGCCGCATGCCGCCGAGGCCGAAGATCTTGCTGAAGGTGCGCGTCATCACCGTGTTGGGGGTCGCGTCCACCAGCTTCTGGCCGGGGTCGTAGTCCGGCCGCGTGACGTATTCGGCGTAGGCGCTGTCCAGCACCAGCAGCACGTCCTGGCGAAGCTCCCGCCGCAGACGGTCCACCTCCGACTGCGGCAGGATGCTGCCGGTCGGGTTGTTGGGGTTGGCGAGGAACATCAGGCGCGTGCGCGGCCCGACCGCGGCCAGCAGGCCGTCCACATCGGCGGTGAGGTTCTTCTCCGGCACCTTGATGACTTGGCAGCCCGCCCAGCGGCCGGTGATCTCGTACATCATGAAGCCATGGGCGGACATGACGAGTTCCGTCCCCTCCCCGCCATAGGCGAGGATGAGCATGGCCAGCAGTTCGTCCGACCCGTTGCCGCAGACGATGCGCGCGGGGTCGAGGCCGAAGCGCTTGCCGATCGCCTCCCGCAGCGCCGTCGCGCCGCCATCGGGGTAGCGATGCGCCTCCCGCGCATTGGCGGCGATCGCCTCGATGGCCGAGGGGGGCGGGCCGAAGGCGCCCTCGTTGGAGGAGAGCTTGATGATGCGGTTGACGCCCGGGACCTTGGACTCGCCGCCGACATAGGGCTCGACCGAGAGGATGGACGGGCGCGGCATGACGGTCATGGCAGGGGTCCCTGGACGGAGGCGGCAAAGGGGCGTGATCCATAGACGCGCCGGCCCGCCCCGCCAAGGACCGCACCCAAGGCACCGACCCACTGCCGGAGGCCCATTGCACGTGGCGGTTGCCGGAAGCGGCCGCCCCGCCTATTCCTGCGGCGGAAACGCCCCGAGACCGATGTGACCGAGGCCCTGGCCCCCCTTCCCCAGCTGGAACACCAGCGCGCCGTCTTCGCGGATGGCCTGGCGCTGGACAGCGGCGCCGTCATCAAGCCGCTGGCCGTGGCCTATCGCACCTATGGCAAGCTCAACGCGCTGCGGACGAACGCGGTGCTGATCTGCCACGCGCTGACGGGCGACCAGTATGTGGCGGAAACCCAGCCGCTGACGGGCAAGGGCGGCTGGTGGGACACGCTGGTCGGCCCCGGCAAGCCGGTGGACACCAACCGCTTCTTCGTCATCTGCGCCAATGTGCTGGGCGGCTGCATGGGCTCCTCCGGCCCGGCGGAGGAGATGACGGATGCCGAAGGCCAGCCCATGGGCCGGCCCTGGGGGATCGATTTTCCCTCCATCACCATCCGCGACATGGTCCGCGCCCAGAAGCGCCTGGTCGATCACCTCGGCATCGATCGCCTGCTGGCGGTGGTGGGCGGGTCGATGGGCGGCATGCAGGTGCTGGAATGGGCCGCGACCTACCCGGACATGGTGGTGGCCGCCGCCCCCATCGCGACGGCCAGCTACCACTCCGCCCAGAACATCGCCTTCCATGAGGTCGGCCGCGCCGCCATCCATGGCGACCCCGACTGGAAGGGCGGGCGGTATTGGGAGGATGGGCGGATCCCGGCCAAGGGCCTGTCCGTCGCGCGCATGGTCGCGCACATCACCTACCTGTCGGAGGCCGCGCTGGGGCGGAAGTTCGGCCGGCGGCTGCGCGGCGCCTCCGCGCTGACCTTCCTCGAGGATGTGTTCGAGGTGGAGAGCTACCTCCGCCACCAGGGCAGCACCTTCGTCCGCCGCTTCGACGCCAACAGCTACCTGACCATCACCCGCGCCATGGACTATTTCGACCTGGCCGCGGAGCATGGGGGAGAGGTCGCGAACGCCTTCCGCGGCACCGCGACCCGCTTCCTGGTCGCGAGCTTCAGCAGCGACTGGCTGTTCCCGACCGAGGAAAGCCGCGCCCTGGTCCGCGCGCTGAACGCGGCGGCGGCCAATGTCTCCTTCGTCGAGATCGCGACCGACAAGGGCCACGACGCCTTCCTGCTGGACGAGCCGGTCTTCCACCGGGCGCTGGGCGGCTTCCTGAAGGGCGCCGCCGAGCGCGTCGGCGTCTAGCCGGAGCGGCGGGTTACGCGTCGGCGTCCAGCAGGCTGGCAAGCTTCTTGCGTGGCACCGGGCACCCAGCCCGGAGGCTCCGCCCATGCCGATCGCCCGCCGCACCCTCGGTCTTGCCGTCGCCAGCCTGCTCGCCGCCCCCGCGCTCCGCGCCCAGGGGCTGCCCCGCGTGAAATACCAGGTGGACTGGGCCTTCCAGGGCCCCAACGCCTTCATGCTCTATGGCCGGGAGAAGGGATTCTTCCGCGATGCCGGCATCGACATCCAGATCGACCGCGGCTTCGGATCGGGCCGCGTGCCCATCGATGTGGCGGGCGGCGCCTATGAAATCGCCCAGGCGGACATCAACCCGGTCATCAAGTTCATCGCGGAGAACCCGAATGCCGGCCTCGTCGTCGTCGGCGTCTTCGGCGACCGCAGCCTGCTCTGCGCCACGGTGCGGGAGGATGGGCCGATCCGCACGCCGAAGGATTTCGAGGGTCGGACCCTGGCGGCGCCGGACAGCGACGCCGGCCGCCAGATCTTCCCGGCCTTCGCCCGCGCCGCCGGCTTCGACGCCAGCAAGGTCAACTGGCTGACGGTCCGGCCGGAACTGCGGGAGCCCATGCTGGTGCAGCGCCGCGCCGATGGCATCACCGGGGCGGCCACCAGCACCGGCATGTCGCTGAAGGCGCTCGGCATGGATTGGCCGCAGCAGCGCATCCTCTGGTACCGCGATTTCGGCCTGCCGCTCTACGGCACCTGCTGGCTGACCACGCGCGACTACGCGCGGCGCAACCCGGAACTGGTCCGCGCCGTGGTCGCCGGCGGCATGCGCTCGATCCGGGAAGCCTATCGCGACCCCGCCGGCTGCATCGCCGCGCTGAAGACGGCGGAGCCGCTGACCGATGTCGCGATCGAGGCGGAGCGCCAGCAGGTCTCGATCCGGGAGCAGATCGTCTCCGACCACGTCATGGCCAACGGCCTCTCCGCCGTCATCCCCGGCCGCTTCCAGCAGGGGCTGGCGGCGGTGGAGGAGGCCTATGGCATGACGCCCAGGCTGAAGCCGGAGGATGTCTACACCGACGCCTTCCTGCCCCCCGCCGCGGAGCGTCGCCTGGTGGTGACCAGCTGAGGGCCGGCGCGATGACGGATGCGATCCCGACCCTCGATTTCGAGCCCTTCCTGCACGGCTCCGCGGCCGATCGCGCCCATGCGGCCAAGGCCATCGGAAGCGCCTTCGAACGCTACGGCTTCATCCAGCTGGTCGGCCATGGCGTGCCCCAGGCGGCGCTGCAGGGCGCCTTCGCGGCGGCGGAGGCCTTCTTCGACCGGCCGGAGGCCTGGAAGCGCCAGGTGCAGGACCGGCGCAACAACCGCGGCTACGTGCCGATGTTCGACACCGCTTTGCCCGGGGAGAAGCCGGGCGGGCATGAGGCCTTCAGCATCGGCCACCTGACGCGCCCCGCGGACCCCGAGCTCCGCGCGCTGCCCTTCCATGCGGAGACGCCCTGGCCCGACATGCCGGGGTTCCGGGAGCGGGTCGAGGCCTGCTACCGCGCCATGTATGAATGCGGCCAGCACATCCTCTCGGCGGTCGCGCTGCATCTCGGCGTGCCGGAGGATTTCTTCGCCGAGGCCGCACGGGAGAGCTACTCCAACATGCGGGTCATCCACTACCCGCCGGCGGAGGCGATCGCGGAGCGCACCGATATCGGCGTCCGCGCTCATGCGGATGAGGGGCTGATCACCCTGCTGGTGCAGGACATGAACGGGGGCCTCGCGGTGCAGGGCCCGTCCGGCGACTGGCTGCCGGTGGTGCCGAACCGGGAGGCGATGGTGGTCAACGCCGGCAAGCTGCTGCGCCGCTGGACCAATGGCCGCTACCAGGCGGCGATGCACAAGGTGGTCAACCGGTCGGGGCGGGAACGCTACTCCATCCCGCTCTTCGTCCACCCTTCCTACCACACCCGCATCGACCCGATGACATTGGTGGGGGAGGCGCCGGCGGCCGAGGAATTCGCGCCGATCGTGGCCGGGGAGCAGGTGTACCGGAACTTCATGGCCCGCCGCCTGTCCTGGCAGGCAGCGACGTCCTGATCCCGCTGCTGGACGCCGCGCGGGGGGAAAGCTAGACCCCGCGTGACGCCTGCAACGGATGGGAATGCCCGTGCCCGACGCCGCCGAGGTGCGCTTCGTCGCCAAGAACATGCGCCTCGACCTCCGCCTGATCGCGGAGATGATCCAGCCCGGCGCGCGGGTGCTTGACATCGGCTGCGGCGACGGCGCGCTGATCGAGCATCTGACGCGCCTCAAGGGCGCCGATGCGCGGGGCATCGAGATCGACATGGCGGAGGCGACGGAAGCGGTCGCGGCCGGCCTGCCCGTGATCCATGGCGATGCCGACGCCGACCTGGCCTTCTACCCCGACGGCGCCTTCGACTACGTCGTGCTGTCCCGCACCCTGCAGGCGGTGGAGCGGCCGCGGGAGGTGCTGCGCCAGATGCTGCGCATCGGCGCCCGCGCCATCGTCTCCTTCCCCAATTTCGGCCACTGGCAGATGCGGGTGAAGCTGCTGCTCGGCGGCCGCATGCCGGATACCGAGGTCTGGAGCCGGCCCTGGTACGAGACGCCGAACATCCACCCCTGCACGATCCGCGACTTCTTCGCGCTCTGCGCGATGGAAGGCTATGTGGTGGAGAAGTGGCTGGCGGTGGACGACAAGGGTCTCAGCACGCCCTGGAAGCGGTCGCCCTGGCTGGCCAACCTGTTCGGCGAACAGGCACTGTTCCTGCTGCGCCGCGGCTGACGGTCCGGCCCTTCCTCAGTGCAGGCTGATGCCCGCCGGCGCACCGCGCGGGGGCAGCAGCGACGCCGCCATGGCCGCGTGCTGGGCGGCGGCATCGGCGCCGAGGCGCCGGCATTCCGCCTCCACATAGGCCAGCATCAGCATGATGGCGGCCTGGTCGGTCTTTTCGCCGTCGGAGGTGGCTGGCAGCTGGGTCTGCATGATGGTGGTCCTGGGGGTAGGGCCCAAGCGCGGCCGGTGTTAAGCGTATTGCATACCGATCACGTATCCGTGAAGGCCAAATCGCTCGGCTCGATTTTCTACTCCCGGTTGCAGTACTTGCCGCACCACACCCTGCCGGTCCCGCGCCAGGAATCCCCGCGCAAAGAAAAGCCCCGGCGGAGGCCGCCGGGGCGAGTTCAGGGAGGAAACGTCCAGGAACGTCCTTGCGGTGCATTGGGCACCTCGGGACAGGCAGGACGATACGGGCCGCGATCCAGGCCTGCCTTGATGTGAATCAAACACCGCTGGGCGAGCATCCGCGATGCCGTTTGCTCTCCCGCCCCGGGCGCGCGAGGATGTGGGCGTGTTGCCCGCCCCAGGGCGCGGCGGCATGCAGGGAAGCGATGGGCGCGCAAGCGCGCCGCGACAACAGGGTGGGAGAGCCGCATGGCACGGGTAGCTTTAGTGACGGGTGGACAGCGTGGCATCGGCGCCGCGATCAGCGAGGCGCTGCAGGCAGCGGGCCGCAAGGTCGTCGCCTCCTACGCCGGCAATGACGCGGCGGCCCAGGCCTTCACGGAGCGCACCGGAATCCCCTGCTACAAGTTCGACGTCGGCGACTACGATGCCTGCGTCGCCGCCGTGCAGAAGATCGAGGCCGAGGTCGGCCCCGTTGAGATCCTGGTGAACAATGCCGGCATCACGCGCGACGCGATGATGCGCAAGCTGACGCGCCAGATGTGGGACGACGTCATCGATACGAATCTCGGCAGCTGCTACAACATGTGCAAGGCGGTGTGGGACGGGATGAGCAGCCGGAAGTTCGGCCGCATCGTCAATATCGGCTCCGTCAACGGCCAGGCCGGGCAGCTCGGCCAGGTGAACTACGCCGCCGCCAAGTCCGGCATCCACGGCTTCACCAAGGCGCTGGCCCAGGAAGGCGCGCGCAACCAGGTGACGGTGAATGCCGTCGCCCCCGGCTATGTGGACACGGAGATGGTGCGCGCCGTCCCGGCCGACGTGCTTGAGAAGATCATCGCCCGCATCCCGCGCGGGCGCCTCGGCACCGCGCAGGACATCGCGCGCGGCGTGGCCTTCCTGACGGCGGACGAGGCCGACTTCATCACCGGCTCCACGCTGTCCATCAACGGCGGCCAGCACATGTACTGAGGCCGGCTGGGGAAAGGCCGCCCGCGCGGCCTTCCCCGCCCTGGAGACTGCCATGACCACCGCCATCATCGCCTTCGACGGCACCGATGCCGACGCGCCCGCGCGCCGCGCGTCGGCCCGTGACGAGCATGTCGCCTTCAGCGCGGCGGAAGCCGCGGCGGGGCGCCTGCTGCTCGGCCTGCCGCTGCATGACGAACAGGGGCGCAGCCGCGGCTCGCTCATGATGATCGCGGGCGATGCCGCGGAACGGGACGCCTACCTCGCCGCCGAGCCCTTCGCGCGCCACGGCGTCTGGCAGCGGATCGAGGCGCATCCCTTCCGCATCGCGCCCCTGCCCTATCGCGGCTGGCCGACGGAGCCGCCGCAGGGCCGGACCCACACCGTCACCATCGCCTGGGACGGGACGGACCCGGACGCGCTGGCGCGGCGCCTGGCGCATCGCCAGGGGCATTTCGACCGCGTCCGCCCGATGGCCGCCGATGGCACGCTGCTGTTCGGCGGCGCGCTGCTGGATGCGGATGGCACGACCATGCGCGGCTCCATCGCCGTGACGCGCCACCTGACCCATGCCGAGGCCCGCGACTGGATGGCGCCCGACCCGTATGTGGCAGGCGATGTCTGGCGCGACATCACGCTGTTCGGCACCAGCTTCCGCGTGCTGCCCTACGCGGCGCTGCCGCATGCCTAGGCTGCTGTCCTACGAGGACGCGGCGCCGGAGGCGCGCGCGGTCTTCGACGAGATCAAGGCCGCGCGCGGCGTCGAGGACGTCAACAACTTCTGGAAGGCACTTGCCATCGATCCGCCGCTGCTGCGCCGGACGTGGGAGAGCCTGCGTGCCGTCATGGGGCCGGGCGCGATCGATCCCGTGGTGAAGGAGATGCTCTACCTCGCCGTCTCCATGACTAGCGGCTGCGCCTATTGCACCGCGAGCCATACCGCGGCGGCGCGCGCGAAGGGCATGACCGACGCGCAGTACGGCGAGCTGCTCGCGATCATCGGCATGGCGGCGGAGACGAACCGGCTGGCGGAGGCGCTGCGCGTGCCGGTGGATCCGCAGTTCGACTGAAGCGCCGCCTCCGCGATCGGTTGCGCGGGCGCACCGACGTTGTTCGACGGACCGATGTGTGATCTTGATGAGGCCGCGCAGGACGGGACCCAGCATCACGCATGCCGACGACCGAACCATCAGGCGGCACGACGACCCCGTCAGGCGGCTCCGAACCACGCCAGCCCGACCGGCCCCTGACCGTGCTGCTCACCAACTTCAAGCTGAGCGGCCGCAGCGGCACCGAGACCTTGACGCGCAACATCGCCCTTGAACTGCGGCGCCAGGGGCACCGCCCCCTGGTCTATTCCCCGATCCACGGCCCGATCGTGGAAGAGCTGAGGGGAGCATCCATCCCGGTCACGGACGACATCGGCAGCATCACGGTGAAGCCCGATATCATCCACGGCCACCACCTGCCGGCCTGCACCACGGCGGCGATACGCTTCCGCGACCGCCCCGCGATCTTCTTCTGTCACGATTTCCAGCAATGGCATGACCGGCCGCCCAGCCTTCCGAACCTGCGGCATTTTCTCGCGCATGGTCCCGCGGTGATGGACCGCCTGACCGTCGAGGGCGGCGTCCCGGAACAGGCCGTTCGCATCATGCCCAATCCGGTGGACCTCCGGCGCTTCCAGCCAGGACCGCCATTGCCGGCGCGGGCGCGACGCGTGGCGCTGTTCGCGAAAGGCCGCGGCTACCTGCCTGTCATCCGGGAAGCCTGCGCGAAGCTCGGGCTGGAACTGGAGGTATTCGGCAGCCCGGTGGACCGGCTCGTGGCAGAGCCCGAAGCCGTCATGCCGGAGTTCGACATCATCGTGGGCACCGGCCTGACCGCGCTGGAATCCATCGCGACGGGCCGCGCCGCCCTGGTCTGCGACCCCCGTGGCCTGGCGGGCCTGTGCACGCTGGAGCGGTTCCCCCATTACCGCCGCAACAACTTCGGCCTGCGCCTGCTCGACAAGCCCCTGAACGCCACCACCATCGCGACGGAACTCGCGGCCTATGACGCCGCCGATGCCGCGGCCATCAGCGCCGCGCTGCGCGCCGAAGCGGGCCTCGACCGGTATGTCGAGCGCCTCGTGGCCTTCTATCGCGAGGTCATGCGCGATTTCGCCCAAGCGGCGGTGGATGAGGATGCGTGGCCCCTGGCCATCGCCCGCCATCTCCAGGCCTGGGGCCCGCGCCCCGACAATGCCTGGCCCTGGATGCAGGAGCGCGAGGCGCTGATGGACCGCGTGGCCGAGCTGGAAACCGGCGCGGCCGCTTTGCGCGCCGATGAGCATTACGGCTTCTATGCGTCGGAGCCGCGCCGCTGGTGCCGGCGCGTGGCCGGCTTCGCGAATGCGGAGCGGAGTGGCACCTGGACGGTCGGCGACGAGACATCCTTCACCTTCGCCATCCCGCCGGGACTGGCCGGGACGCAAAGGCTGGAGTTCAGGCTGCGCCCGCTTCTGCACCCCGCGGGGCCGGAGCGGGACGTCGATGTGATCGTGAACGGACGCCTGGTCGCGGAATGGCGCTTCCGCGGGGTGGAATCGTCGGAGCGCCGCGAAACGGTCGATCTGCCACCAGGCACGATCGGCCCGGCCGGGCAGATCTGGGTCCTGCTTCGCATCATCAATCCGCAGAGCCCGCGGGAGCTGTCGGGCAGCGCGGATGGACGGCGCCTTGGCGTGACCTTGATCAGCCTCGCATGGCGTCCAGGCCAGGAGGCTGACGGCGCCGGCTGAGGCCGCCGCTACTTCCGCCGGCGCGGCTTCCGCTTCGGCGCGTCCGGCACCGCGGCGCGGGCCACGGCCGCGATCCAGGCCTTCTGGCCCTGTTTCATCGCATTCGTCGCATGGCCCATCCACCAGCCTGCGGCGCGGCTCGCGGCACTCATCATCACGCTTCTCGGGGTGCCCTTCATGCGGACGCCAACGCAGCGCGCCATCCCCCGGTTCGCGCGGCGCCGCGCGCGGCGTAGAAGCGGCGCATGTCCCCTGCCACCCTCGCCGGCTGCGGCGCCCTCGCCCTCTGGGCCTTCCTCGCGCTGCTCTCCCGCCTGGCGGCGGGCATCCCGCCCTTGCAGATCACGGCCATGGGCTTCGCGGTGGGCGGCGCCGTGGGGCTTGCCGTCGTCGCGGCCACGGGGCGGCTGGCGGCGCTGCGGCAGCCCCCGCTGGCCTGGGCGCATGGCGTGGGGGGGCTGTTCGGCTACCACGCGCTCTACTTCATCGCCCTGGCACTCGCGCCTGCGGTGGAGGCGAACCTCATCAACTATCTCTGGCCGCTGCTGATCGTGCTGCTGTCGGCACCGCTGCGCGGGCTGCGGCTCGGCCCCGCGAGGCTCACCGGCGTCGGGCTCGGCTTCGCGGGCTGCGCCATCCTGGTCGGCACGGGCGCGAGCTTCCCGCCCGAAGCGCTGCCGGGCTTCCTCGCGGCCCTCGGCTGCGCCGTGACCTGGGCGGTCTATTCCGTGACATCGGGCACGAAGCCCCTGGCCGGCGTGCCGACGGAAGCGGTGGCGGGCTTCTGCCTGGCCACCGCGGCCTGCGCCCTCCTGGCGCATCTGTTGTTCGAGACCACGGTCATGCCGGATCTGCGGCAAGGGATCGCGGTGGTGCTGCTCGGCCTCGGCCCGGTGGGCGCGGCCTTCTTCCTGTGGGATGTCGGCATGAAGCGCGGCGATCCGCGCCTGCTCGGCACGCTGGCCTATGCCGTCCCGGTCGCCTCCACCCTCCTGCTCATCCTGGCGGGGGAGGGTGCGCTGTCGCTCCGCGTGCTGCTCGCCACGCTGATGGTGGCGGGCGGCGGCTTCGTCGCGGCGCGGGCGCGATAGGGCGTCAGGCCGCGAGCGCCGTCCTGCGGCCGCGCGCCGGCTGGCGCTTCGCCAGGCAGGCACTGACCAGCGCGGCCAGCTGGCCGGCCGAGACCTCGTCCATGCGCAGCATCAGGCGTTCGCCCGCGCGCGTCACCAGGTCGATGCTGAAGCCCTCGGCCCCCATGCCGACGGCCACCGGTTCACAGAGCGCCCCGCCAACGCCCAACGCTTCCTGCTTCGCCACCGCAACCTCCTGTCCGTCTCCAGTCCCGCCCGGCTATTCCGGGCGGCACGGATCATCCGTGCAGGTGTTAATTGCCCGCCACTCCGCAACAAACCTGTTAACCAGCGGGGGGCCGTGACGCTTCACGACAAAGTTGGTTGCGGGCCGCGTCAGGATGGCTTCCGCAACAAGGCGCGGACCACTTCGGCGGGGCCCTGGTGGCGCGGGCCTTCGTCGAGATGGACGGTGCCTTCCAGCAGTTCCAGCACCGCGAGCCCGCCGAACAATTCCTCCACGATCGCGCGGGACCACAGCAGGTCCGGCATCTTCGGCCCGCCGCTGCGCCGGCCCTGCTGGGCGGGGGTGAAGCATTCCAGCGCCAGGAGCCCGCCCGGCGCGAGCGACCGCACCACGCCCGCCGCCGCCGCCGCACGGTCCGCCGGCGGCAGGTGCAGGTAGATCCAGGCCACCAGGTCGAAGCCGGCTTCCGGATAGTCCCAGGCGCTGGCATCGGCGGTGACGCAGCGCATGGCCACGCCCCGGCGTGCCGCCAGCGCAGCCGCCTTGGCCGACCCCACCGGCGACCAGTCGAGCGAGGTCACATCCAGCCCCTGCGCCGCCAGCCAGGCGCCGTTCCGCCCCTCCCCGTCGCCAATCGCCAGCGCCCGCATGCCCGGCCGCAGCCGGGGGGCGAGGCTTTCCAGGTAGAGATTCGCCGCCTCCCCGAACTGGAAGCCGCCGCCCGAGTAGCGTTCGTCCCAGGCGAGGCTGGTGCTCATGCGGCCGGCGGCGCCGTGCGGGACATCGCGGGGTGGGCGGAGACTTCCGCATACCAGGCGGCGAGCTTCGGATGCGCCTCCCGCCAGGTCTCATGCCCGAAGCGGAAATCGAGGTAGCCGAGCGCGCAGGCGACGGCGACGGAGCCGGCATCGCCAAGACCCGCGGGCGGGCTGGCTTCCAGCACCGCCAGGCCGCGCTCCACCACGCCCTTCTGCCGCGCGATGAAGGCCGCGCGGGCCTCATCCTGCGGGTGGGCGGACTGGCCGCGGCGCGCCACCGCAGCGTCCATGATGCCGTCCGCGAGCGCGTGACGGATCTGCACCGTCAGCCGCGCCGGGCTGCCGGTGGGCGGGAACAGCGGGGCCGCATCCCCCAGCGTGTCCAGGTATTCGCAGATCACCGGGCTGTCATAGACCGCCCGCCCATCCTCCAGCACCAGCGCCGGAATCTTGGAGAGTGGGTTGTCCTTCAGCAGGTGGGCGGGGGAGGCGTGCGGGTCCGTCGCCACCGTCTCGATCTGCCCGTCGATGCCGCGCAGGATGGCGCAGGCCAGCACCTTGCGGACGAAGGGGCTGGCGGGGGCAAAGTGCAGCTTCATGCGTGTTTCCTCACCGGAAGTGGTTCTTGGCTTCCCGCCTTGCCGTGAACTCCGCCAGGTCGCGGGCGCGGAAATAGGGGTTTCCGGAGAGTTCCTGGGCCAGCGTGGTGGGCACGGTCGGACGGCCTGCGGCCCGCAGCGCGGCGGCGGCCTCGGCCTCCGCTCGCAGCGCCTTGTTGTCGGGCTCGATCGTCAGGGCGAAGCGGGCATTGGTCTCGGTGTATTCATGGCCGCAGCAGAAGCGCGTGTTGTGCGGCAGCTTGGCCAGGCGCTTGAACGACTTGTAGAGGGCCTCCATGCCCCCGGCCTCCAGCGGCCGGCCGCAGCCCAGCGCGAAGACGATGTCGCCGCACAGCAGGAAATGGTCGGCGGCGAAGTGGAAGGCGATGTGGCCGGTGGTGTGGCCGGGCAGGTGCATGACGGTGGCGCGGGCGGCGCCGAAGACCACCTCGTCGCCCTCATCCACCGCCTGGTCCAGCTTCGGCAGGCGGTGCAGGTCGGGCTTCCCGCCGATCACCCGCGCCTGCGGATAGCGCGCGCGCAGTTCCTCCACCCCGTTGATGTGGTCGCCGTGGTGGTGGGTGAGCAGGATGGCATCCAGCGTGCCGCCCGCGGCCTCGACCGCCGCGATCGCCGGCCCGGCCTCGCCCGGGTCGCAGATGCCGATGGCGCCCGTGGGGCCATCCTTGAGCAGCCAGAGGTAGTTGTCCTCGAGGCAGGGGACCGCCTCAACCTTGACCGACATGGCAATCCGGCTCCCGGTCCTGTGCCCCCGTCCAAACCGGGGGCTTCATCCCCTATATCCCCGGCATGACGA
>JAIXWG010000007.1 GCA_027482245.1 Acetobacteraceae bacterium
CCGGAAACCTGGGCCGCTTTGGATGCGCCGCCCGCGCCGGTCAGCCCCGCTCGCGCCCCAGCGGGGCCCCCTGGCGCCGCGGCCGAGGCCCCGGCGCCGCGCAGCGCGCCGCCCGCCGCCATCCCCGGCCCGCCCCCGGCGCCGCTGCCGGAGTTGCTCGGCCTGCCGCCCGCGCCCTCCAGCGATCTCCTGGCGCCGCGCGCCCCGTAACCTCGCACGGCGCGGCGGCCTGCTGTATATCGCCCCCACCTTCATCCAGCGGACGACGAGAATGACCGAGGAGTTCCACCGCATCCGGCGCCTGCCGCCCTATGTCTTCGCCGAGGTGAACGCGGCCAAGGCCAAGGCCCGCGCGCATGCGGAGGACATCGTGGACCTCGGCATGGGCAATCCCGATACGCCGACGCCGCCCCACATCGTCGCCAAGCTGATCGAGGCGGTGCAGGACCCCCGCACCCATCGCTATTCCATGTCGAAGGGCATCCCGGGCCTCCGCCGCGCACTCGCCGGCTACTACGCCCGCCGCTTCGGCGTGAAGCTGGACCCGGAGACGGAGGTGGTGGCGACGCTGGGCTCCAAGGAAGGGCTCGCCAACCTCGCCCAGGCCATCAGCAGCCCGGGCGACACCATCCTGGTGCCGAACCCGTCCTACCCCATCCATCAGTTCGGCTTCATCATCGCCGGCGCCTCCGCGCGCTCCATCCCCTACACGCCGGATGACAGCATGCTGGAGGCGATCGACCGCGCGGTCCGCCATTCAGTGCCGAAGCCGACCGCCGTCATCGTCAACTTCCCCTCCAACCCCACCGCCCTGCTCGCCAGCCGCGAGTTCTACAAGGATTTGGTGGCGATGGCGCGGAAGCATGAGCTCTTCATCCTTTCCGACCTCGCCTATGCGGAGCTCTATTTCGACGAGGCGAACCCGCCCCCGTCGGTGCTGGAGATCCCGGGCGCCAAGGACGTGACGGTGGAGTTCACCTCCATGTCCAAGACCTACAACATGCCGGGCTGGCGCATGGGCTTCGCCGCCGGCAACCAGCGCCTGATCTCGGCGCTGACGCGGGTGAAGTCCTACCTGGACTACGGCGCCTTCACGCCGATCCAGGTCGCCGCCGTCGCCGCGCTGAACGGCCCGCAGGACTGCGTGGCCGACATGCGGGAGCTGTACCGCGAACGCCGCGACGTGCTGGTGAAGGGCCTGCACGCCGCGGGCTGGAACGTGCCGAGCCCCGATGGCTCCATGTTCCTCTGGGCGCCGATCCCGGACCGCTTCAGGCATCTCGGCTCCGTCGGCTTCTCCAAGCTGCTGCTGGAGAAGGCGAAGGTCGCGGTCGCGCCGGGCCTCGGCTTCGGCGAGCATGGCGACGACCATGTCCGCATCGCGCTGGTGGAGAACAACCACCGCATCCGCCAGGCGCTGCGCGGCATCCGCACCTTCCTCGCCGCCGACAATGCCGGCCCCGTGGACGGCATGGACGTGGACGCGGCCTGACCCTTCCTCCCCCCACCGCCCTGGAACCCTCTCCCCCACCGGGGGGAGAGGGCAGGGCGAGGGGGGCTTCGCGGGCTGAAGACCAGGCCCGCCCCGCCTTCCTGGAACTGATCCCATGACCAAGCCCCTTTCCGTCGGCGTCGCCGGCCTCGGCACCGTCGGTGCCGGCGTGCTCACCCTGCTGCGCGACAACGCCGCGACGGTCGCCGCCCGCGCCGGCCGCCCCATCGCTGTCACTGCCGTCTCCGCGCGCGACCGTACGCGGGACCGTGGCGTCGCGATCGGCGGGCTGCGCTGGTACGACGATGCCGCCGCCCTGGCCGGCGACCCCGGCGTGGATGTGGTGGTGGAGACGATCGGCGGCACCGAGGGCCCGGCCGCCGACCTGGTCCGCGCCGCGCTCGCCGCCGGCAAGCCCGTGGTCACCGCCAACAAGGCGCTGCTCGCGATCCACGGCGCCGAACTCGCCGCCACCGCGGAAGCCAAGGGCGTCGCGCTATGTTTTGAGGCCGCCGTCGCCGGCGGCATTCCCGCCATCAAGGCGGTGCGGGAAGGGCTCGCCGCGAATGACCTGACCCGCGTGATGGGCATCCTCAACGGCACCTGCAACTACATCCTGACGCAGATGCGCGAACGGGGAATCGAGTTCGCCCAGGCGCTGAGCGAGGCGCAGAAGCTCGGCTACGCCGAGGCCGATCCCAGCTTCGACGTGGACGGCATCGACGCCGCCCACAAGCTGGCGATCCTGGCCGCGCTCGCCTTCGGCCGCCCGGTCGATTTCGCCGGCGTGCATGTGGAGGGCATCCGCAGCGTCAGCGCGCTCGACATCAAGCTCGCCGAGGAACTGGGCTACCGCATCAAGCTGCTCGGCATCGCGCGGCGGACGGAAGCGGGGATCGAGACGCGCATGCATCCCTGCATGGTCCCGGTCAGCCACCCCATCGCGCGCGTGGACGGCGTGTTCAACGCGGTGGTGGCGGAAGGTGATTTCGTCGGCCGCGTGGTGCTGGAAGGCCGCGGCGCCGGCGCCGGCCCGACCGCCTCCGCCGTGGTCGCGGACCTCATCGACATCGCCCGCGGGCGCACCACCCCGGTCTGGGGCGTGGCCTCCTCCGCGCTGTCCCACGCGCCGTCCCTGCCCATGTCCCAGCGCGTCGGCGCCTACTACCTGCGCCTCATGGTGGTGGACCGCCCCGGCGTCATCGCCGACGTCACCGCCGCGCTGCGCGACAACGCCATCAGCCTGGAGAGCATGCTCCAGCGCGGCCGCGCGCCCGGGGAAGCCGTGCCGGTTGTCGTCACGACCCATGATTGCGAGGAGGCGCAGATGCGCGCCGCCATCGCGCGGATCGAGGCGCTGGAGGCCGTGGTGGAGAAGCCCGCCATGATCCGCATCGAGGCGCTGTGAAGGGCCTCGTCGCCCTTCTGCTGCTGCTCGCGCTGGCCCCGCCGGCGCGGGCGGAAGACCCCGGCGCCTCCGGCGCTCGGGACAGTCGCTTCGCCGGCGACTGGACCGGCACCTATGTCTGCGCCCAGGGCTCCACGGGGATGAATTTGCGGCTCCGCCCGCAGGGCGATGGGCGGCTCTCCGGCGTGTTCCACTTCCACCCGCTGGCCAGCAACCCGCAGGCGGCGGAGGGCTGCTACGAGGTCTCGGCAAGCCCGGACGGCGACACCGCCACCATCCAGGCCGGGCGCTGGCTGCTGCATCCCCCGAGCTACGTGACCGTGGACCTGGATGCCGAGCTGGATGAGGACGGCACGCTGTTCGGCCAGGTCATCGGCCCGGGCTGCACCCTCTTCGCCGCCCGCCGCGCATCCCCGCGCAGCCTGCCCGCCGCCTGCGGCGCCGTCGTCTCTCGCCGCTGACGCAACTGTCCCCTTCACGGCCGGCCCGGTTCGGGGCAACAAGCCAACACCGAAGTGACGGGTGCCGCGCCGCCCTGCGCCGCGTTACCCTGCCGCACCGATCCGGAGGAACTGCCCGTGGCTGAACTCGACCGCCAGGTTCATGTGGACCGCAACCTCGCCCTGGAACTCGTCCGGGTGACGGAGGCCGCGGGCCTCGCCGCCTCCCGCTGGATGGGCCGCGGCGACAAGAACGCGGCCGATGGCGCGGCGGTGGAAGCCATGCGCAAGGCCTTCGACACCGTCGCCATCTCCGGCACCGTCGTGATCGGAGAGGGCGAGATGGACGAAGCGCCGATGCTCTACATCGGCGAGAAGGTCGGCCTCTACGCCAAGGCCGGCGGCGGGCCGGAAGTGGACATCGCCGTCGATCCGCTGGAAGGCACCACCATCACCGCCAAGGGCGGCCCGAACGCCATGGCCTGCGTGGCGCTGGCGCAGCGCGGCGGCTTCCTGCACGCGCCCGACGTCTACATGGAAAAGATCGCGGTCGGCCCCGGCCTGCCCGATGGCGTCGTGCACATCGAGGCCTCGGTGGAGGAGAACCTCCGCAACCTGGCCCGCGCCAAGCGCTGCGAAATCACGGACCTCGTCGTCTGCCTGCTGGACCGCGACCGGCACAAGGAGATCGTGAAGCGCGCCCGCGCCGCCGGCGCGCGCATCATGATGATCCCGGATGGCGACGTCTCCGGCGTCGTCGCCGTATCCCAGCCCGAGACGGGGGTGGACATCTACATGGGCAGCGGCGGTGCGCCGGAAGGCGTGCTGGCGGCCGCCGCGCTGCGCTGCATCGGCGGCCAGATGCAGGGCAAGCTGCTGTTCGAGAGCGAGGACCAGATCATCCGCGCCCGCGACATGGGTGTTACGGACCCGAACCGCGTCTATGGGCTGGAGGACATGGCCAAGGGCGACGTGATGTTCGCCGCCACCGGCGTCACCACCGGCCCGATGCTGCGCGGCGTCCGCACCGTGCCGGGCGGCGCCATCACCCATTCCATCGTGATGCGCAGCAAGTCCGGCACCGTCCGCTACGTGGAAGGGCACCACAACTTCGCGCTGAAGCCCGCCGCGTTCCAGGGGTGAGTATGGACGGGCTGGTGCAGGACCAGGCGACGCTGGCCTCCCCCGCGGCAGCAGCCGCGCTGGCGTTAGGCGTCGCGCATTCCGCCACCGGCCGCCGCTGGATCTGGCGGCAGGGGGATGCGCGGACAGGCGCTGGCATCGCCCAGCGCTTGGCCCTGCCCGAACTGGTCGGCCGCCTGCTGGCCGCCCGCGGTGTCGGCATCGATGCCGCGGCGGACTTCCTCGAACCCACGCTGCGCGCCCTGCTGCCCGACCCGTCCTGCCTGCAGGACATGGATGTGGCTGCCGCGCGCCTCGCGGACGCCGCGCAGCGCGGCGAACACGTCGCCGTCTTCGGCGACTATGACGTGGACGGCGCGTGTTCCGGCGCGCTGACCACGCGGCTGCTGCGCGAACTCGGCTGCGCCGTCACGCACTACGTGCCGGACCGCATCCGGGAAGGCTACGGCCCCAACGCCGCCGCCATCTCGGCACTGTGCGACCGTGGCGCCACGTTGATCGTGACGGTGGATTGCGGCATCGCGGCGGAAGCGGCCTTCGCCGGCGCGCATAACCGCGCCGACATCGTCATCCTCGACCACCACAAGGCGGAGGGCCCGGTGCCGCGCGTGCGCGCCGCGGTCAACCCGAACCGGCCGGACTGCACCAGCGGGCTCGGCCATCTCTGCGCCGCCGGCGTCGCCTTCCTGGCCGGCGTCGCCACGGTGCGCGAGCTCCGCCGCCGCGGCCATTTCGCGGCGCGCCCCGAGCCGCGGATGCTGGACCTGCTGGACCTGGTGGCGCTGGCCACCGTCTGCGACGTCATGCCTCTCACGGGCCTGAACCGTGCGCTGGTCACTCAGGGCCTCAAGGTCATGGCCCGCCGCGGCCGCGCCGGCATCGCAGCCCTGCTCGACGTCGCGCTGGCGAAGGATTCGCCTAGCGCCCACACCCTCGGCTACCTGCTGGGTCCGCGCATCAATGCCTCCGGCCGCATCGACGAGGCCGATATGGGGCTCCGCCTGCTGCTGGAGGACGATCCGATCGAGGCCCGCGCCATGGCGGAGAAGCTCGATGCCGTGAACAAGCGGCGGCAGGAGGTGGAGGCCGATGTGCTGACCGCCGCCATGACGGAAGCCGCCCGCCAGGTGGAGCACGGCCACCCCGTGCTGCTGGTGGTCGGCGAAGGCTGGCACCCCGGCGTGGTCGGCATCGTCGCCGGCCGGATGAAGGAGAAGTTCAACCGCCCCGCCTGCGTCGCCGGCCTGTCGGATGGCCTGGCCAAGGGATCGGGCCGGTCGCTGCCCGGCGTCGACCTCGGCGCCGCCATCATCGCGGCGCGGCAGATGGGCCTGCTGCACACCGGCGGCGGCCACGCCATGGCGGCCGGTTTCTCCTTCATGGCGGCGCGGGAGGGCGAATTCCACGCCTTCCTCGACGAACGTCTTGCCCACGCCGCTGACCTTCCGGATGCCGCGGACCTGCCGGTCGAAGGCTCCCTGACCGTCCAGGGCGCGACGATGGAGGTCGCGACCCAGGTCGCGCGCCTCGCCCCCTTCGGCGCCGGGAATGACGAGCCGGTCTTCGTCCTCAACCGCGCCCGCGTGGTGCGTGCCGACCGCGTCGGCAAGGAAGGCGCCACCATCCGCGCCTTCCTGGAAGGGGAGGGCGGCGGGCCGCGCCTCAAGGCCGTGTGCTTCCGCGCGAAGGACGGCCCGCTGGCCGCCGCGCTGCTCGGTGGCGGCACCCTGCACCTGGCCGGGCATCTCCGCGCGGAGTCCTGGAACGACAACGTCACGCTCGGCTTCCACGTCGTGGATGCCGCGCCGGCGTAGCCCGCGGACCGGTCGCTTGACCGGTCCGAGCGCCCGAACGGGCGCCGCGGCTTATGCCGCGAAGCCAAGCCGGCGGAGCCGGCGCGTCACGCCGGAGGCGTGCCATCGGCACGACGCGCCTGAGGGCAAGAAAACTACTCCGGCTGCACGCCCAGCTCACGCAGGATGCGGCCGTAGTTCTCGTATTCGCCGCGCACCCATTCGGTCAGCGCCGCGCGCGGCACGAAGCGGACGGGGGAGCGGCTGTTCGCCAGCACCCGCAGCACCGTCGCATCCTGCAGCGCGTCACGGCAGGCGCCTTCCAGCCGGTCCAGCACCGGCGCGGGCGTGCCGCGGGGGGCGTAGATACCGACCTGGGAGAAGAGCTGCGCGTCGATCCCCTGTTCGCGCGCCGTCGGCACATCCGGGAAATCCGGGTGGCGGTTGGCGGAGAACACGGCCAGCAACCGCATCCGCCCGGCCATCACCAGCTCCGCCGCCGAGCTCACGATGGCGGCGGAGAAGTCGAGCCTGCCCGCCAGCGTGTCGTTGATGTGCGGCGGCTCTCCCCGATAGGGGATGTGGTTCAGCTCGATCCCCGTGGCCTGCTGCACCTTCCAGATCGCGAGCTGCGGCAGCGAATTGGGCCCGGGGCTGCCGAAGGACAGGGCCCGCCGCCGCGCTTCCGCCACCAGCCCCGGCAGGTCCCGCATCGGGCTGTCCGCGCGCACCGCCACGGTGATGACGTTCTCATTCGTCCCGCACACGCCCTCGAAGCTGGCGGGGCCGATGCCGGCGTTGCGCAGCAGGTGCGGCTGCACGGCGATGGCGGTGACGGGCGTGTGCCCCAGCGTGTAGCCATCCGCCGCCGCGCCCGCGACGACGCGCATGCCGACGACGCCCGACGCGCCGTCCCGCGTCTGCAGCACCAGCGGCTGGCCGGTCGCGCGCTGGAAATGCTCGCCCATCGCCCGCATCAGCGCATCCGCCGCGCCGGGGGCATAGGGCATGATCATCGTCACCGGGCGTTCCGGGAATTCCGCGCGCGCCGCCGGCGCCAGGCCGAGCAGCGCGACCGCCGCCAGAAGGATCCGTCGCATCGTCCTCACTCCTCGAAGATCGCGACGGCGCGGGTCCAGCCCGCGGAACCGCGATGCACCTTCACGGGGAAGCAGGCGATCATGAAGCCGGTGGCGGGCAGCTTTTCCAGCCCGTTCAGCTTCTCCATGTGGCAGTAGCCGATCTCCCGCCCCGCGCGGTGGCCTTCCCAGATCAGCGATGCGTCGCCGGTTTCCTGCACGCGGCGCCGCGTGTGGCTGAAGGGCGCGTCCCAGGACCAGCCATCGGTGCCCGTCACGCGCACGCCGCGTTCCAGCAGCCACAGCGTCGCCGCCTTGCCCATGCCGCAGCCGCTGTCGACGTAGTCGTCCTGCCCGTAGCGTTCGCCCGCCCGCGTGTTCACCACGACGATCTCGAGCGGCTTCACCTCATGCCCGATCCGCTTGAGCTCCGCCTCCACGTCACCGGGCTGGACGATGTAGCCATCCTCGAAATGCCGGAAATCGAGCTTCACGCCCGGCTGGAAGCACCAGTCCAGCGGCACCTCATCGATGCGCATGGAGGGCTCGCCGCCTGGCACCGTGCGTTCATTCATGCGGGAGAAGAAGTGGTAGGGCGCGTCGAGATGGGTGCCGTTGTGGGTGCTGATCTGCACCCGCTCCACCGCCGCGTATTCGCCCTCCGGCAGCGCGTCGATCGGCACGCCCATGTACTCGGCCATCGAGGGACCACTCATCTTGTGGTCCACATAGTCGATCTTCGGCAGCATGTGCGGCGGGTCGCTCGCGATGCCGGCCTTGAGCGCGGACGAGATGTCCACGATGCGTCGTGCCATGTCCTGTGTTTCCTCCGTGGTCAGGCCGGTCCGGTTCAGGCGGTGGGGAAGGGCCTCGCGGGGTCGATCCTCGCACGGCATTCGCCGAAGCCAATGGGGACGAAGCCATCCCGCGCGGCGCGGCCGGTGAACCAGACCTCGTCGCCATCCTCCAGGAAGCTCCGGCGCTCCCCGTTCGGCAGGGTGAGGCCGCCCTCCTCCACCACGACCTCCGCCAGGCAGGCGCGGCCATCGGGCTCGGGGCCGGAGACGGTGCCGCTGCCGAGCAGGTCGCCCGTTCGCAGGTCGCAGCCATTGCTGGTGTGGTGCGCGACCATCTGCGCGAAGGTCCAGTGCAGGTGACGCAGGCTGGTCGCCACGATCCGCGCCGGCGTCGCACCCTCCGCCCGCATCCGCGGCGTCGTCATCCAGCAATCCAGCGCGACGTCGAGCCCGCCCGCCGCCTGGTCGGCCGCCGCCATCAGGTAGGGGAGCGGCTCCGCATCACCCTCCAGCCGCGCGAAGGCGGGGGCGGCGAAGGGGGCCAGCGCCTCCGCCGTCACCAGCCAGGGGGAGACGGTGGTGGACAGGCTCTTCGACAGGAAGGGGCCCAGCGGCATCATCTCGAACCGCTGCACGTCCCGCGCCGACCAGTCGTTCAGCAGGCAGTAGCCGAAGATCGAATCGGCGGCCCGCGCGATGGGGATCGGCTCCCCCATCCGGTTGGCGGCGCCGATCACGGCGCCGAACTCCAGCTCGAAATCCAGCGCCTGGATCGGCCCGAAGCGCGGCGTGCCGTCCGGGGCAAGCGACTGCCCATGCGGGCGCGCAACGGCTTCCCCGCTCACCCGCACGGTCGTGGCGCGGGAATGGTAGGCGATGGGCAGGTGCAGGAAGGCGGGCGGCAGCGGGTTCGCGGGGTCCCGCTTCGCGCCCATCCGCGCTGTGTGGAAGCGGGACGCCATGAAATCCGTGAAGTTGCCTACCGTGATCGGCAGGTGCAGCGTCACCCGGTCCATCGGCACCAGGTAGGCGGCGGCCTTCGCCTGGTCCGCGCTGCCCTCCGCCAGGATGGCGGAAACGCGCCGCCGCAGCGCCCGCGATGCGCCGCGCCCGAGTGCCAGCAGCGGGTTCAGGCTGGGCCCGGAAGCGGCCTGCGCGGCGTCCCGCGCCTCGCCCTCGAACAGCCCGGCCGCCAGCGCTGCCGCCAGGTCCAGCACCTGGTCGCCGATCGCGATGCCGCCGCGCTTCTCCCCGCCATCCCGGCTGAAGACGCCGAAGGGCAGGTTCTGGATGGGGAAATCCGTGCCCGGCGCCTGGGCCCAGGCGACCCAGCTGCGCCGCGCCGGGTCATGCGTCTCGTCCAGCGCCGGCCTGTGATCAACCATGGAACTGCCCGCTTCCTCCGTGTTATGTCGATCATGCGAGGAATCATCGATGATGCAAGTGGAAATATATTTTCAGGCCAAAATCGATGGATGACGGCGGTCACGCCGCCACCGCCGCCGAGGCCGTTGCCCATCGCCTGCGCCAGGACATCGTGGCGGGCGACCTGGCGCCGGCCGCGCGGCTGCGGCTGAAGGACCTGGTGGAGCGCTACGGCATCGGCACCACGCCGCTGCGGGAAGCCCTGTTCCGCCTGGTGGCGGAGGGCTTCGTGAACGGGGAGGGGCAGAAGGGCTTCTCCGTGCCCCCGGTCACCCGCGCCCATCTCCTCGACATCACCCGAACCCGGCAGATGATGGAGCCGGAGGCGCTCAGGCTTGCGATCCAGGCCGGCGATGCGGCGTGGGAGGATGAGATCGTCACCAGCCTGTCGCTGCTGAAGCGGGAGATCGAGCGCCGCGACCCCGCCAACCCCGCCTGGCAGGACAGCTACGAGGCGAAGCACCACCGCTTCCACCGCGCCCTGATCGCCGCCTGTCCGTTGCGGTCGCTCGCCGGCTTCTGCGATGAACTCTACGTGCAGATGACGCGGTATCGCCGCGTCATGAAGACCGTGCTGGTGGACTGGACCCGCGCCGCCCCGGTGCATGAGGAACTGGCCGACCTGGCGCTGGCGCGGCGGGAGGATGCGGCGATGGCCGCCATCCGCCACCACATCGGCACCACCGCCGACCACGTGCTGCCTGCCCTGTTCGGTCCCGAGGGGACGTGACCTTCCGCAACAATCCCGCCCTTGAACCCCGGCCCCGCCCGGGCAACATCCCGCCCATGGACCAGCAACGCACCCCGCCCGTCCTCGACATGACGCCGGATGGCGAATTCAGGGACGCGCCCGGGCTCAACCCCGGGGCGCCGCCCCGCCCCGCGACGACGCTCGACCGCGTCCTCGGCAAGGTCACCGGCGTGGCGCTGCTGGTCGCGCTGGCGGCGGGCGGCCTGCTGCTGGCCTCGCTCGCGATCCTGTTCGTGGGCCTGGTGCTGCCGGTGCTGATCGTGGCGGGCGCCGTCGGCGCGGCCACGCTGTGGTGGCGCATCCGGCGGCTGAAGCGGCAGGGCGTGCCCGTGCGCTTCGTGGTCGTCCGCCGCTGAGCGGACCGCCGTTCAGGGTCGATCAGGACCGCCTCTACGACGTTTCCGCCCGCGGCACCGCCTGGACCGAGGGTGACCCGCTGGAGGCGGCGGCGCGGCTGAAGCGGCTGCGCTGGCTGTTTGCCATCGGCCTCGGCGCCAACGGCACGACCTGGACCCTGGCGGGCCTGGCCTTCGTGCTGGGGGGGCGGGTATGGGGCGCTGCCTTCGGCCTGCTGGCGCTGGCCACCGTGCCGCTGCTGGCCCTGCCCGGGATCGCGGAGGCGCTGGCCCGCCACCGCGCCCGCAAGCGCCACCGGGTGCGGCCGGAGGGGTTCGGGCGGGGGTGAGCCTACCAGCAGGAGAGCGATTGGTCGCCCCTGGACTTGATACGACAGGCGCGTGATTCTGTGCGCCGACCGTTTAGCGCATCCCCTGTACCGCTGAGACGGCTGTCCACCATCGCCGGGAAGCGTGGCTATGGATGACCAGGAAATCGCAGTGCTGATCGATGACTTGCGGCGCATGCTTGACGAGAACGGTTTCAGCTGGGCGCGCGAACAGGCGGAAAGCGCGCTGCATCCGGCAGCGCCCGTGCGGTCGCTTGCCCTCGCACTCCTCGCTGCTGCTGAAAGCGTCACGGTGGATCTGGCTCGCTGCGAAGGCGCAATGCTGGAAGCGTTCGGCGTGGACGAGGTGCAATTCAAGCCGGATGATGACGCGGAGCAGGGTGGTGACGGCGTGATACCGTCGTCGCCCGTGTCGCCCCCGGATCCTCCACGCCGGCTGCGCGGGCCGGAGCGGCGAGAGGTGCTACGGAGGCTGAGCGAGCAGGGGGGCACCTTCGCGGCGCTCAGGAGGCAGATTAATGAGCGCGACTAGGCTGCTGCCTGCCGTGCAGGCTGCCTTCGGCGCAGCACGCACGCTGGGTTATAGCAGCAGCACAGCCGCCCATGACGTCTATGAAGGCTATATCCTTACCTTGCTGATGCGGGCGGCCGCCAACCGCGGTTGGACACCGCATCTCCGTGATGCTGCCGGCAACACGCCCAGCCACGTCGTGTTTCGGCTTGGCCCTGGTCGCCTGGCATCGGGCAATTTCACGCATCTGCTTCTAACCAAGCCGAACGAGGTGGACCTCGAGGCCCACATTGGCGTGAAGGTCAGCGGGAAAGCACCTTACGTCGTCACCCGCCACAGGCACACGGCCACCGTCGTCCATGAGTTCGACCTGCTCGTACTGCCTGCGCCTGCCGCAGCCGCCTGCCGGCGCACCGGCACCGACCCCGGCTACGTGAATGTGGCCGTCCACGCGGAGGCGAAGTTCTATGGGGGCAATCTGCCGCTGCCGCTCGGGCGGGCCGTGGTCGGGCTGGCCGAGGAATGCAGCCTTGCCAACCGATCCGTGCTTGTCACAAACCGGAATGGCCCAACCGTCCAAGATCTGATCCAGCACTACGAGATTGCTTTTCGTTTCCTTGTCGTGCCTTCCAGCACGGGAGAAGGCCACCTTATCTCCCTGTTCGAGACGTTCTTTTGAGGCGTGGCCCTGGCGATCTGCCTTTGCAATCGAGGCGTTAGTCTCGTGTTGCATCGCCGGGTTCGGCTGGCAGGCGGGACGCCTTGGCGGTGTCCTCCATCTTGTGAGCCATCCTGGTTGCGTCCGACCCTCACTGCGGCGGCGCCGCGCTCTCCCCCTCGAAGGGGTTGGCCCAGGCCAGCACCACCGCGTCCCCGAAGTTGAAGTGGTCGTTGATCTCGCGCTCCACGAAGCGCCCGGTCCGCTTCCCGTTCACGCCGGGAAAGGGCCAGTAGGGCTCCATGCACCAGACCTTGCTGCCCTCGCTCGGTCAGATGACGTTCATATGGGCGAAGCCGGTGACGTGCTTGAAGGCGATGCAGACCGGCGTCGGCCCGATCGGCAGCCGGTCCAGCGTGGCGTAGGGCGTCTTGAACACCATGGTGCCCATCTTGAGCCGCTGGTCGTTCCGCCAGGCCTGGACCATGTATTCCGGGATCATGGCGCCATCACCGTCGAGGCTGCGGCGATAGACCTCCATGATCTTCGCCTGCGTCCAGGATGGCCGCCCGCCCTGGACCGCCTTCAGCCACCAGGCGAGGCAGGCCGCCCAGCAGGAGTTCTCATGCGCCTGGCCGATGCTGGGGATTGAACGATAGGACATGCTGCCGCTCCGCGCCGTCCCGTGCAGGCTGGCGCCACGGGGCGGCGGGGGTCAATGCCGCGGCGGGCCGGGTGAAACAGCACGCCATGGGGCGCGCAACACGGCGAAACGAAGGCCTTGACGGATAGGAAAATTTCCCGCATCATCTCCGGTCAGCCAAGGCCCTTTCCATGCCTGCGGGCCCCCGGCGAGGGGCCGGCGCGCCAGGCGGCACCCCCGGAATCGGTGCTAAAGGTGCTAAAGAGGGTAAATCGGCTTAGTGGCCGAACGGCCATGTCAGGCGGCTTTCGCCACCGCCGCCGCATTCGCCTCCGCCAGCAGGCGGTAGGAGGTGCGCCGCGCCTCCGCGTCATGGCAGGGGGTCAGCACCGCCACCTCCTGCACCCCATGCGCCGCCGCCAGCGCCTGCAGCCGCGCCACCACCTGTTCCGGCGCGCCGACCAGCGCGCGGGCGCGCATGCGCTCGATCCGGGCGAGGTCGTCGGGGGTGTAGGGATAGGCCTCGGCCTCCTCCACGCTCGGCAGGGGCGGGAAGACGCCCTTGTCCCGGAACAGGCGCCAGAGGGCGCGGGACTTGAACAGCCGGAAGGCCTCCGCCTCCGTCGCCGCGGTCAGCGCGAAGACCGCGACGGCGCCCTGTGGCGCGGAGAGGCGCCCGGCCTGGCCGGGATGGGGGCGGAAGCCCTCCCGGTACAGCGCCATCGCTTCCTCGCTGCCGCGGCCATCGGTGATGAAATGGGCGAAGCAGTAGGGCAGGCCGAAATAGGCCGCGAGCTGCGCGCCGAAATCGGAGGAACCGAGGATCCACACCGCCGGCCGTGTCGGGATGACGGGGTTCGCGGCGACCATGCGGAAGGGGTGGCTGTCCGGCAGCCCGTCGCCGAGCCAGCCCATCAAATCCTGCACCTGCTGCGGAAACCGGTCCGCCGCCTGCGCCGCATCCGGGTTCAGCGCGAAGGCGGTGCGCCCGTCACTCCCCGGCGCGCGCCCGACGCCGAGGTCGATCCGCCCCGGCGCGATCGCCTCCAGCACCCGGAACTGCTCCGCCACCTTCAGGGCCGAGTAGTGCGGCAGCATGACCCCGGCGGTGCCGAGGCGGATGCGGCTGGTGGTGGCCGCGATGGCGGCGCAGAGAATCTCCGGCGCCGTGCCGGCATGGGACTGGCTGTTGTGATGCTCCGCCATCCAGTAGCGGTGGTAGCCCCACTGCTCCGCCAGCCTGGCCAGCGCCAGCGTCTCCCGGATCGCCTCGTCGGCGCCACGGCCGGCGGCGATGGTGGATTGGTCGAGGATCGACAGTGTAAGCGTCATGCCTGGGATGGTGGCGCTTCCGCGCCGGAACGCCAAGGGATGCGCCGATGCACGATGCCGACTTCATGCGCCAGGCGATCGAGGTGAGCCGCCGCGGCATGGCCTCCGGCGCCGGCGGGCCCTTCGGCGCTGTCGTGGTGATGGACGGGCGCGTGGTGGCGGAGGGGTGGAACCAGGTCACCTCCACCAACGACCCGACCGCGCATGCGGAGGTGGTGGCGATCCGCCGCGCCTGCGCGGCGCTCGGCCGCTTCGACCTGCGCGGTGCCACGGTCTACACGAGCTGCGAGCCCTGCCCGATGTGCTTGGCCGCGCTCTACTGGGCGCGGGTGGATGCCGTGGCCTATGCGAATGATCGCTTCCAGGCCGCGGCGATCGGCTTCGACGACGAGTTCCTCTACACCGAGATCCCGAAGCCGATCGAGGCGCGGAGCCTGCCCATGCGCCGGCTGCTGGCGGCCGAGGCGCTCGAGGTCTTCGAGGCCTGGGCCGCCAAGCCCGACAAGGTGGCGTATTAGAGGACGAGGTCCGGCATCGTCAGCGGCAGCAGCGGCTCCGCCAGGGCAGGTAGCACCACGTCGAGCGCGGCGAGCGGTGGCGCGGCGGGGGCGAAGACCAGGTCGAGCAGCGGCGGCACGACATCGACGGCGGCGTGATCCGGCAGCGCGGCCGGCTTGCCATGGGCCGCCTCGACGCTGCCCGCCACGCCAGCCTCGGGAACGGGTGCGCCGATGGTGATGCCGATGACAGGCGACACGCCCGCCTCGTCACCCGGCTTGCCGAGCGCAACATCGATGAGAGGCGGCGGCCCCGCGTGATCCGGCTTGCCGATGGTGACATCGACGAGGGGCGGCGCGCCTGCGTCGCTGGGCTTGCCGATGGTGACATCGATGAGGGGCGGTGCGGCCGTATCGGTCGGTTTGCCGATGGCCACATCGATGACCGGCGGCGCGCCAGCATCGCTGGGCTTGCCAGCGGCGACGTCGATGATGGGCGGCATGCCAGCTTCAGCGGGTTTGCCAACGGCGACGTCGATGACGGGCGGCGTGCCTGCATCAGCGGGTTTGCCAACGGCGACGTCGATGACGGGCGGCGTGCCTGCATCAGCGGGCTTGCCGATAGCGACGTCGATGGCGGGCGGCGTGCCAGCATCGCTGGGCTTGCCAACGGCGACGTCGATGACGGGTGGCGTGCCCGCACCAGCGGGCTTGCCGGTGGCGGCATCGATGACCGGCGGCGTGCCAGCATCGCTCGGCTTGCCAACAGCGACATCGATGACGGGCGGCGTGCCCGCATCAACCGGGTTGCCAACGGCGACGTCGATGACGGGCGGCGTGCCCGCGGCATCCGGCTTGCCGATGGCGACATCGATGACGGGTGGCGTGCCAGCATCGCTCGGCTTGCCGACGGCGACATCGATGACGGGCGGCGTGCCCGCGGCATCCGGCTTGCCGATGGCGATATCAATGACGGGTGGCGTGCCCGCGGCATCCGGCTTGCCGATGGCGACATCAATGACGGGTGGCGTGCCCGCGGCGCCCGGCTTGCCGACGGCGACATCGATGACCGGCGGTGGCCCAGCATGGCTTGGCTTGCCGACGGCCACATCGATGACCGGCGGCGTCCCCGCATCGCCCGGCTTGCCGATGGCGATGTCGAGGACCGGCGCGGTGCTATTGTCGGCGTCCGGCACGCTGGTGGCGACTTCGACGACCGGCGCCGGGCTGTCGTCGCCCGGCGCCTTCGCCTCCTCCGCCCAGGTCACGGGCGCGGGCGTCTCGGCCGCCGGCGCTGCCTCACGCCACCAGCGCTTGCCGGTGTCGATCGAGGGGGACCACGCCGTTTCGGCCACAGGGGCCGCTGACTCCACCGGTGCGGTTGCCTCGGTGGCCGCCGGGCGTGGCGCGGGGGTCGCTGCCGGGGCAGGGGGCGGGGCCGGTGCCGCCTGGGGCGCCGAGGCCGCGGCCTCGGCCGGGGCGGGGCGTGGCGAGGTGGCGACAGTCGGGCGCGGCTCCGCAGCCGCGGCTTGGCGGAACAGGGAGGCATCCACCGGCGCCTCGACCTCCGCCACCGCGACCGGCAGGTCGAGTCGCGTGGCCTCCAGCCGCGGTGCGGCGGCCTCCGCCAGTCGCGTCGCGGCCATGCCTTCCGGCGCCTGCACCGGTGGCGCGGGCATGGCGCTCGGCGCCGTCGTGGCGTCCCACAGCCCCGCGGTGCCGCGGGGGATGGTGTAGGCGACGGAGAGCAACGCGCCGACGCCGGCCGCCTGCGCCGATCCGATGCCCCAGCCGAACCCAAGGCCCGAGGCCACGCCGCCGAAGCCGGCGCCCTCCAGCCCCGGCCCCGATGCCGCGGCCTCGGCCCCCGTCAGCCCGTCCGGCGAATCGGGGGTGGTCTCCGCCGGCCGCGCGCGCTGGCCCATCTCCACGGCGCCGAGGCCGAGCAGCACGGCGGCGTAGATGCCGAGGCCCGTCAGCCCCGGCCCCTGCGGTGCCTGCTCCCGCGCCTGCGCGCGCCGGGCCTGGCGCCAGCGGGCCAAGCTTTCGGCCTCCTCGCTGGCGGAAATGGCGGGCGTCTCGACGCGGATCGCACCCCGCCGCGGCCACCAGGGCTGCTTCTCGAGGAAGGGCTCGTCGCGGTCGGCGGGGGCACGCAGGCGGATACGGCGGATGAAGGCCATGGTGGGGGTTCCTCCTCCCGCCCACCCAAGACCATCCCGGCGCCAATCGGTATACTATTCGCCCGGTCGTTCCGGACGCCCATGCCACAGCTTCGTGAGCGTCACCCCGCGACCCGCCCGAATACCGCCGTCAGCAGCGCATAGAGCGCGCCGCCGACCAGGAAGCCCACCAGCGTGCCGTTGATGCGCACATACTGAAGGTCCTTCCCGACCCGCAGCTCGATCTTCTCTGTCACCGTGGCGGTGTCCCAGTTCCGCACGACGCCGGCGATGAAATCGGCCAGCTGGGTGCGGGCCGCGGGCAGCAGCGCGATCAGCACGCGCTCCGCCCCCTTGTTCAGCCGGGCGCGGGCGCCTTCGTCCTCCGCCAGCATGGTGCCGACATTGGCCAGCGCGCCGGCCAGCACCTGCACGGTCCGGCCCTCGGGATTGGCGGCATCGGCCTCCAGCGCCGCGCGCAGCCTCTCCCAGATGTCGCCGAGCCAGGTCGCGACGGCGGGGTGGCGCAGTGCCTCCCGCAGCGCGCGGCCGAGGGCGGCGGCACGTTCTGGGTCCTCCTCCAGCCGCGCGACCTCGGCCTTCACCCAGCCCTCGAAGGCGATGCGCAGGTCGCTGTCGCCGGGCTCCACCTTGTCCAGCTCCGCATTCAGGGCGGAAAGGACGCGCCGCGCGATGGTGGCGCCGGCCAGCCAGCCCACCAGCGCGCCGCCCTCCGCCCGGACGCGGGCGGCGATGGCGGCCTGCAACTGGCCCTCCTTCGCGGCCAGCAGGACCTTGAGCTGGCCGATGGCGAGGTTGAATACCTCCTGGTGCCGCCCGCCCTCGATCAGCGCGGTCAGGGCGCGGGCGACGATGCGCGCGGCGCCGGGGCCACCGGCCAGGCGCGGCAGCAGGCGGCCCATCAGGCGCCGGGCCCGCCCATCCTCGAGGCTCGCCAGCACGCGCGGCATGGTGCGGGCCAGGGCCGCGGCGGCGGGCTGGATCGCCTCCGGGTCGTTGAACCAGCCACGCAGGATGCCGGCCAGGTCCAGCCGCGCCAGCACGCGCGCGACCTCGGCCTCCGTGAACACGTGGTTCGCCACGAAGCGGCCGAGGCCGGCGCCCAGCCTCTCCTTCTGGCGGGGGATGATGGCGGTGTGCGGGATGGGCAGGCCGAGGGGATGGCGGAACAGCGCCGTGACCGCGAACCAGTCGGCGATGCCGCCGACCAGCCCCGCCTTGGCCGCGGCCTGCAGCAGGTCCGTCCCGTAGCCCGGCGGCATCCAGTAGGTGCCGACCAGCAGCCCCCCCATGCCGGCCAGCAGCAGGGAGGCCGCGCGGCGATGGCGCGTCAGCGCGCGCCGCAGCGCGAGGTCGGGGTCTTCGGGGGGCGGCAAGGGGAGGGGCTGCATGGCACGCCGCAGTTAGGCCCCGGGCGGGCGTTTTCCCAGCCATGCGGCACGCGGGGCTTTGAATGTCATCCCGGCGGCGCTACATCGGGCGTGACGTTATAAGGTAACCATGCGCCTCCCGATCCCCGACCCTCTGGCCCTGTCCTCCGGCGCCGCCGCACGGCTGCTGCTGGCGGGTGTGGTGCTGGCTGGGCTCTGGGGCGCGGTCGCCTGGGCGATGGCCCTGTGATCGGGTCCGGGGTGATGGTCGCGCGCGGCCCGGCGGTCGAGGTGCAGGACCTGACGGCGACGCATCAGCGCCACCCCGCGGTCCACCACGTCTCCGCGCGGTTCGAGCCGGGCAGCCTGACGGCCATCGTCGGGCCCAACGGCGCGGGGAAGACGACCCTTCTGCGCAGCATCGCGGGGCTGCACCGCGTCGATTCCGGCCGCGTCGCCATCACGGGTGCCAATCCGCGCCTGGCCCTGCTGCCGCAGCAATCCGGCATGGACCGGGCCTTCCCCATCCTCTGCCTCGATGTCGTGTTGCAGGGCATGTGGTCGAAGCTCGGCGCCTTCCGCGCTGCCTCGACTGCCGATCGCGACCGCGCCCAGGCGGCGCTGGAAGCGGTTGGCCTCGGCGGCTTCGCGCGCCGCCCGGTCGGCGCCATGTCCGCGGGCCAGTTCCAGCGCCTGCTCTTCGCCCGCCTGCTGGTGCAGGACGCGGACCTCATCCTGCTGGACGAGCCCTTCAACGCCGTCGATGCCCGCACCGCCGCCGACCTGCTCGCCGTGGTCCGGCGTTGGCACGGTGAGGGCCGCACGGTCATGGCCGTGCTGCACGACATGGACCTGGTGCGGGACGAGTTTCCCCACTGCCTGCTGCTCGCCCGCGAATGCGTGGCCAGCGGCCCGACGGCGGAGGTGCTCTCCGCCGCCAATCGCCTCCGCGCCCGCCGGATGGCGGAGGCCTGGGACGAGGTCGCGCCGGCCTGCGCGGCCTGAGCCATGGGTGACCTGCTCGGCCCCTTCGTCGAATTCGGCTTCATGCGCCGGGCGCTGGTGGGCTGCCTCGCGCTCTCCGTCGCCGCGCCGCTGCTCGGCGTCTTCCTCATGCTGCGGCGGACCAGCCTGACGGCGGAGGTACTGGCCCATGGCGTGACTCCCGGAATCGCGGCCGGCTTCCTGATCGCGGGCCTGTCGGTCCCCGCCATGTCGATCGGCGGGCTGGTGGCGGGGCTGGTGGTTGCGGTCGGCGCCGGCGCGCTGTCCCGCGCCACGGGCGGGCGGGAGGATGCGGCGCTGACGGCCCTCTACCTCATCGCGCTGGCGCTCGGCGTCACGCTGGTGTCGCTGCGGGGCGATACGGGGGATCTGACGCATCTGCTCTTCGGCCAGGTGCTCGGCGTCGATGACCCGGCGCTGCTGCTGATGGCCGGCGTGGCCACGCTGACCCTGCCGGTGCTGGCGCTGGGCTGGCGGCCCCTCGCATTGGAATGCTTCGACCCCGGCTTCGCCCAGGCCGAGGGCGCGCGTGGCGGCACCTGGCACCTGGCCTTCCTCGGCCTCGTGGTGCTGAACGTGCTGGCGGCCTTCCAGGCCATGGGCACGCTGATGGCGGTGGGGCTGATGATGCTGCCGGCCGTCGCCGCGCGGCACTGGTCGCGGGAATTGTCAGGCCTGGCCTATGCCGCGGTGGGCCTCGCCGCCACGGCGAGCCTGGCGGGGCTGCTGGCGAGCTATCACCTCGACCTGCCCTCCGGCCCGGCCATCGTGCTGGCGGCCGGCATCCTCTGGGTCGTCTCCGTCGTCGCGGGCCCGGTGGACGGGCTGCTCGGCCGCTGGCTGCGGCGGCCGCATCTGGCGGGGTAGAACTGCCCTACAGCTTGCCAGCCTTCTTGCTGCTGGAGGTCACGCGGTCCACCAGCCCCAGCACCAGCGCGCCCAGCAGGAACATGCCGTGGATCGCCAGGCCCCAGGTCACGGCGCGGTCGTCGTAGTTGCCGATCTCCATGAAGATCTGCAGCAGGTGGATGGAGGAGATGGCGATCAGCGCCGTCGCCAGCTTGAGCTTGAGATTTCCCTGGTCCACCGCCGCCAGCCAGCCGACCTCCTGGTCATCCGACGATTTGGGTGCAAGGCGGGAGACGAGGTTGTCGTAGGAGGAGACGGCGACCATCACGACCAGGGACGCGACCAGCGCGGAGTCGAGCAAATGCAGCAGGTCGATCAGCGTCTGTGTGTCCGCGACATCGCCGATATTGGCGGCGAATTTCCACAGCTTCTTGAGGAAGCCCAGCGCGTAGATCGCCAGCGCCACCAGGATTCCGCCGAAGAACACCACCAGGATGTAGCGGCTGGCGATCATGGTCTTGTCGAGGATGGACTGCATGTCAGGCTCCCGGTCGCGCGCCATGTGGCGTTCGGGCCGGGTCTTTGAAAGATTGGGACCCAGGAAGATTGCAGGAGACGACCATGACCATCCGACGCATCGCGGAGGAGCAACGCCTGTCCGGCGCCGTGGTGGGCGGCGGCATCATCTGGCTGGCCGGCCAGGTGGCGGATGACCCGACCCTGGATGCGGAAGGGCAGACCGCCGACATCCTGGCGCAGATCGATGCCCTGCTGGCGGAAGCCGGCACGGACAAGCGGGCGCTGATGTCGGTGACCATCGTGCTGGCCGATATCCGCTACGCGCCGGCGATGAACCGCGCCTGGGATGCCTGGCTCGACCCCGGCGCCAAGCCCGCCCGCATGACGATCGAGGCCGCGCTGGTCGATCCGCGCTGGAAGGTGGAGATCACGGGCGTGGCGCTCGCCCCGTGACCGCGCTGCCGCCGCGGCCGCTGCTGCGGGCCTGGGCGCGGTCCGTCGCCTTCACCATGGCGCTGTCCCTGCTGGTGGCGCTGGGGGTGGGGGATGAGGGGCTGGCCCTCTCGGCCCTGGTGCTCGGCGTGGCGGGGCTCGGCCTCGGGCTTCTCTATTTCCTCTTCCCGCGCGGGCTGCACTTCGCCTTCGGCACGGCCACGGGCCTGGCGCTCTACGCCACGCTCTTCGTCGTGCTGGGGCGGGCGCAGTTCCCGCATGCCGCGGATTGGTCGCGGCCGGTGGCCTTCCTGCTGCCGGTCCTGGCCTTCCTCGGCACCGTCTTCTGGCGCCGGCGCGAACTGGCGGAGGTGGCGGAGAAGCAGGAGGCCGAGAGCCTCGACCTTCTGCCCTATGCCGCGCGCTGGCTGGCCGGCGTCTCGGCCGTCGGCCTGGTCTGCTTCACCCTGCCGGTCAACCGGCTGGAGGCGGGCGCGCAGGCGCTGGCGCTGATGGCGGCCATGGCGGCGATCGGCGGCGTCGTCGCCGTCTCGGTCAAGGACGTGGTGCGGCTGCTGGTCGATGTCGCGCTGATCATGGAGGAGCTGGGCAACCGCGCCCGCCACCTGGCGGTGCCGATCGTGGCCTTCCTGCTGATGTATGCCGTGCTGGTCATCGGTTTCGGCGCGGCCTACCGCGTGGCCGACGGGCTGAGCCACCACGCGCTGTTCATGGGGCCGGAGGGGCCGATCCGGCTGAGCTATTCGGATGCGCTGCACTTCTCCATCGCGACGCTGTCCACCGTGGGCTATGGCGACATCCGCCCCTCCGACGATGGCGCGCGCGTGCTGGCGAGCCTGGAGGTGCTGGCGGGCCAGCTGCTGTTGCTGTTCGGCTTCGCCGAGATCATGCGCAGCCGCCGCGTGCGGACCGAGGGGCCGGCGGGCCGGGCCAAGGCCCCGGACCCGCATGCGCGTGACCCGCATGTGGACCCCGATGGAGCCGCCGGGCATTCTCCGCCGCCACGCCGGCATGGTGGCGACTGAGGCAGCGGGACCGCGAAGCGGACACGCACGGGCCGCGGGCCTGCCTTAATTGACCGGCATCACTATCGGCGACCGAGGAGTGGACATGCGTATCCTGCTGACGGGTGGCCTGGGGTTCATCGGCTCCGCCGTGGTCCGCCGCCTGATCGCCACCACCGACCATGTGGTGGTGAATGTGGACAAGGAGACCTATGCGGCGAGCCATGAGGCGCTGGACGCTGCCCGCGGCCACGCCCGCCACGTCCACCTGAAGGCCGATATCTGCGACCCCGCCGCCATGGCCGCCGCCTTCCAGGAATGGCAGCCGGAGGTGGTGATGCACCTGGCGGCGGAAAGCCATGTGGACCGCTCCATCGACGGCCCGGCGGAGTTCATCCGCACCAACGTCGTCGGCACGCAGGTCCTGCTGGAAGCCGCGCGCGCCTACTGGGCCGGGCTCGATGCCCCCCGCAAGGCCGCCTTCCGCTTCCACCACGTCTCTACGGATGAGGTGTTTGGCAGTCTTGAGTCGAGCGACGACAAGCCCTTCGACGAGCACACGCCCTATGACCCGCGCAGCCCCTACAGCGCGTCCAAGGCGGCGTCCGACCACCTGGTGCGGGCCTGGCACCACACCTACGGCTTCCCTGCCTTCGTCTCCAACACCACGAACAACTACGGCCCCTGGCAATTCCCGGAGAAGCTGATCCCGCTGGTCAGCCTCAATGCGCTCGATGGCAAGCCGCTGCCCGTCTATGGCGATGGCTCCAACATCCGCGACTGGATCCATGTGGAGGACCACGCGGAGGCGCTGGTGCTGGCCGCACTGCATGCCGGCAAGCCCGGCGGCACCTACTGCATCGGGCCGCGGCAGGAACGCAGCAACCTGCAGGTCGTGAAGACCATCTGCGCCGTGCTGGACCGGCTGCGCCCGGACCCGGCCGGGCCGCGGGAGCGGCTGATCACCTTCGTGAAGGACCGCCCCGGCCATGACTTCCGCTACGCCATGGACCCGACCTCGGCCGAGGTCGCGCTGGGCTGGCGGGCCAAACATGATTTCGAGAGCGGGCTGGAACACACCTTGCGCTGGTACCTCGACCACGAGGATTGGTGGGGGCCGATCCGGGCGCGGCGCTATGCCGGGCAGCGGCTCGGCGGCGTGAACACCCCGGCCGGCGGCCATGCGGCCACGGCGACTTGATCGGCATCTGCGGAACGACGGCGGAAGGAAACGATTTCGGTGGCCATGGATGGTTGGCGCGGCAAGCGGGTTCTGGTGACGGGCGGGGCCGGGTTCCTCGGCAGCGGCATCTGCCATGCCCTGGCCGCGCAGGGCGCACGGGTGGTGGCGCTGGACGCCATGGTGCCGGATGGCGGCGCCAATGCCCTGAACCTGGAGGGCAGCAACGTCATGCTGGTGCGCGGCGACATCCGCGACGCCGAGATGCACAGCCTCTGCCAGGGCATCGACGTGCTGTTCAACATGGCCGCCCAGACCAGCCACATGGGCGGGCAGAAGGACCCGGTCTCCGACATCGCCATCAATGCGGTGGCGCAGGTGCGCCTGATCGGCATCATGCGGGAAGTGGCGCCGAAGGCGGTGGTGGTGCATGCCTCCACCCGGCAGTTCTACGGCCGGCCGCAATACATGCCGGTGGATGAGAAGCACACGGTGAACCCGCCGGATTCCAACGGCGTCTCCAAATGGGCGGGCGAACAGTACTGGCTGCTGGAGAACCGGGTGCATGGCCGCCCCGTCGTCAGCCTGCGTCTCACCAACTGCTACGGCCCGCGGCTTCGCATCAAGGATGCGCGGCAGACCTTCCTCGGCATCTGGATCCGCCGGGTGCTGGAAGGGGAGGCCTTCGAGGTCTGGGGGGGCGAGCAGCTGCGCGACCTCACCTACCTCGACGACGTCACCGACGCCTTCCTGCGCGCCGCCCAGCATGCCGGGGAGCCGCAGGTGAATGGCCATGTCTTCAACATCGGCGGCCCGCCCCCACTGTCGCTGAAGGACCTGGCGGATCGCCTGGTCGCGGCGAATGGCGGCCAGGGCAGCTATGTGATGAAGGAATTCCCGGCCGATCGCGCGCAGATCGACATCGGCAGCTACGCCGCCGATGACCGCGCCTTCCGCGCCGCCACCGGCTGGTGGCCGCGGGTGGATGTGGATGAGGGTCTGCGACGCTCACTCGACTGGTACCGTCCGCGTCTTGACGAATATGTCGCCTAGGGGGGCCGACACCATGAACGCCACCACCATCACCGTCCCGCAGGCCGATCCCGGCGCCGGCTACCGCGCGCATAAGGAGGAGATCGACGCCGCCGCGCTGCGGGCGCTCGGCTCCGGCTGGTACATCCTCGGCAAGGAAGGCGAAGCCTTCGAGCGGGAATACGCCGCCTGGCAGGGCCAGAAGCGCGCCGTCGGCTGCGCCAATGGCACGGATGCGCTGGCGCTGACCTTGCGCGGCATGGGCATCGGCCCGGGCTGCACCGTGGTCACCGTCTCCCACACCGCGGTCGCGACCGTGGCGGCGATCGAGATGACGGGCGCGACACCGCTGCTGGTCGACATCGACCCCGACACCTTCACCATGGACGCCGACGAGCTGGTCGCGGTGCTGGACGACCCGCCGCCCGGCCTGCCGCCGATCCGCGCCATCATCCCGGTGCACCTCTACGGCCAGGCCTGCGACCTCGACCCCATGCTGGCGGCCTGCAAGGCGCATGGCGTGATGGTCATCGAGGATTGCAGCCAGGCGCATGGCGCGACGCTGACGGGCCGCAAGGTCGGCACGATGGGGGATGCCGCCTGCTTCTCCCTCTACCCCACCAAGAACCTCGGCGCGCTCGGCGATGGCGGCGTGCTGACGACGGATGACGAGGCCCTGGCCGACCGCATCGGCGCCATCCGCCAGTACGGGTGGAAGGAGCGCTACATCAGCGACGGCGTCGGCGTGAACAGCCGCCTTGATGAGATCCAGGCGGCCATCCTGCGCGTGAAGCTCAACTACCTCGATGCCGGCAATGCCCGCCGCCAGGCGATCGCGGCCGCCTATGACGAGGCGCTGTCCGGCACCCGCTACGCCGCCCCGGTGCGGCGGGAGGGTTCGGGCCATGTCTTCCACCAGTATGTGCTCCGCGTGCCGGAACGGGCTGCCCTGATGGCGCGGCTGCGCGCGGAAGGCGTCGCGACCGCCATCCACTACCCGTCCCCCGTCCACCTGCAGCCCGCCTATCGCGGCCGCACGCCGCTCGGCCCGGCCGGCTGCGCGGAGACGGCGCGGGCGGCGGCGGAGGTGATGAGCCTGCCCATGTTCCCGGAACTCACCGATGCCCAGGTCGGGCATGTTTGCACGGTGCTCCGGGGGCTGTAGCAAGCGGGATCACCGATAACGGGGGATCCCAGAATGGCTGCCAGGAAGACCGCTCTCATCACCGGCGCGGGCCGCAACATCGGCCGCGCCATCGCGCTCGGCCTGGCGGAGGATGGCTTCAACGTCGTCGTCAACGGCTCCTCCGACCGCGCCGCCGCCGATGCGGTGGCGGCGGAGGTCCGGGCGAAGGGCGTGGAGGCCCTGGTCGCCATGGGCGATGTCGGCAAGCCCGAGGATTGCAGGCGGATCGCGCAGGAGGCGATTGCCGCCTTCGGCGCGGTTGACGTGCTGGTGAACAACGCGGCCCTCCGCCCCCAGCACAGATTCCTGGAACTGACGCCGGAGGATTTCCGGCGCGTCATGGCGGTGGATCTGGAAGGCGCCATCTGGCTGTCCCAGGCCTGCATCCCCGGGATGCTGGAGCGCGGCTGGGGCCGGATCGTGAACTTCACCGGCATGAACGCCATCCACGGCTATGCCGGCCGCGCGCCCGTCTCCGTCGCCAAGCACGGCCTCTGGGGCCTGACCAAGTCGCTCGGCAAGGAATTCGGGCCGAAGGGCATCACGGTGAACGCCATCTCTCCGGGCCCGATCGAGGCCGATGACGACCAGCCCGGCGTGCAGACCCACCGCCACGGCTATGTCGCCAAGGTGCCCGTCGGCCGCATGGGCAAGCCGGCGGAGGTCGCGGCGGTGGTGCGGATGCTGGCCAGCGAGGGCGGCGCCTATGTGAACGGCCAGATGCTGGCGGTGAATGGCGGCGCGGAGACCTGACCCGGGCCTCACCCGCCCGCTCCACCAGCGACGTTTCGTCAAGATTTTGGACACAGCCTTCCGGCAAAGTGGCGCTAGGATACGGGCGCTGGGTGCCTGACGGCAGGCCAGTGGCTGGCCTGCCGTTGGCCGGCCGGCCTGGGCGATGGGGGCGATGGAAGCGGAGCAGGAAGGCCCGGTACGCGCGACGGAACCGCAGGCCTTCGGCATCCGGCGCTGGCGCGCCTGGGCGTCCGGGCCTGGCCGGGCGCGTGTCCTCGGCCTTCTGGCCGGCGTCACGCTGGCGGTCTGCTTCTTCTCCCTCTTCATGCTGCTGGGGCAGCGCGAACAGCGCGCCGCCGGGGAGGAAGCGCGCCGGGACGTGACCGGCGTGCTGGCCAGCGTGGTGGATCAGCTGAGCCGCGCGCTCGAGACCACCGACATCCTGCTGATCGAGATGGTGCGCGGGATCGAGCAGCGCGGCGCGCCGTGGGAGATCGACCGCGTCGGCATGCGGCTGGCGCAGCTGCCGCACCTCCGCGCCGCCGTCGTGGTGAATGCGGAAGGCCGCATCGTCTTCGCGACGGAGGAGGCGCTGCTCGGCACCTCGCTCGCGGATCGCGGATGGCTGGAAGTGTCGCCGAGCGGCGCGTCCCAGCTGGCCATCGGCAGCCCGGAGCCCGGGCGCTTCTTCGGCCGGCCCGGCCAGACTATCCAGCAGATGGGGCGCTGGAGCATCCCGCTGCTGCGCCCCATCCTGGACCCGAACGGCCTGCCCGGCGGCTTCGTCATCGCGCTGATGAACCCGGAATACCTGACGGCCATCGGCCAGCGCGCGGCGGAGGCCTTCAACGTCACGATCCGCTTCCACCGCCTGGATTCGGTGCTGCTGGCGCGGTCCGATGGCCGGGTGGACGGCGTCGGCGTGCCCAACCCCGCCGCCTGGCTGTTCCGCGACTTCCTGCCGCGGCTCGATGCCGGGATCCAGGCCGCGGAGGACAGCACCGGCGCGCCCGCGACCGCGACCTTCGGCGTCACCTCCACCGGCATGATGGTGGTGGAAGTCTCGCGCACCCGCGACAGGATCATGGCCCCGGTGCAGCGCCATCGGCTGGAGGTCGGGCTCGGCATCGGCGTGCTGGCGGTGGTCACCCTGCTCTGCCTGGCCGTGATGATCTGCTACAGCCGCCTGGTCCAGGCGCAGCAGGATGCCGCCCGCGCGGCGGAGGAACGCCACCAGATGGCGGCGCGGGAGACGGCGCTGCTCCGGTCCAGCCGGGCAGAGACGTCGCGGCTGCTGGATGGCGTGCCGACGCTGATGTTCCAGGTCGAGATCTGGCCGGGCGCGCCGCCCCGCTACCGCCGCATCGGCGGCAATGTGGAGGCGGTGACGGGCTGGCCGGCCGAGGTGATCGAGGCGCCTGGCGGCTGGGCGGCGCTGCGCGCGCCGGAGCCGGACGCCTTCGAGGAATTCATGGGCCTGGTTGCCCGCGATGGCCGTGCGGAGCGGGAGTTCCGCCTCCGCCAGCCCGATGGCGGCGGCCGCTGGCTGCGCACCGTGGCGGCGGTGACCGAACGGCGGGCCGATGGCGCGGTGGAGATCGTCGGCTACACCGCCGATGTCAGCGCGGAACGGGAACGGGCGGGGCAGCTGGCCTCCGCCGGGCGCCTGGCTTCGCTGGGGGAGATGGCGACCGGCCTGGCGCATGAACTCCGCCAGCCCCTGACCATCATGTCGCTGGCTGCGCAGAACCTGCAGAAGGCGCTGGATTCCGGCCGGCTGTCGGCAGCCCGCCAGCGGATCGAGCGCATCGTCGAGCAGTCCGCGCGGGCGGGCAACATCATCGAGCATCTGCGCCGTTTCGCCCGCGGGTCGGATGAGGCCGCGCCGCCGGAGCCGGTGCCGCTGGAAGCCGCCTTGCAGGGCGCGATGACACTGGTCGGCGGTTCGCTGCGCGACGCCGATGTGGGCATCGAGGTCGATCTCGGCCCCGTGCCCCCGGTGGTGATGGGCCACATGGTGGCGCTGGAGCAGGTGCTGGTGAACCTGCTGATGAATGCCTGCCACGCCATGGAAGGCCTTCCGGCCGGCCAGCCCCGCCGGATCGCGGTGGCGCTCGGCGCCAGCCCGCCGGCGGGCCGCGTGGAACTTGTGCTGCGGGACACCGGCGGCGGCATCGCGCCCAAGGTGCTGGCCCGCATCTTCGAACCCTTCGTCACGACGAAGGGCGTGGACAAGGGCACGGGCCTCGGCCTCTCCATCTGCCACGGGCTGGTCAAGGCGATGGGTGGCACCATCGGGGCACGGAACGAGGGCGAGGGCGCGGTCTTCACCATCACCCTCGCGGAGGCCGAGGCCCTCGCTCAGCCCCCGCGCAGCGAGGCGCCGGTTGCCTTCCACTCGATCGCGGGGTCGATGGGGTAGATCGGCCGCGGCACCTCCCGCCACGGCACGCGCGTCAGCACCACCGTGGTCAGGCCCGGCACATCCACCTCGATGATCCGGTCGGGCGTCCAGATGTCGTCGAAGCCCGCGCGGAAATGGCCGCGCGACTTCACCACCAGCGACCGCACGGTGCGGAGATCGACGCCCAGCGTCTCCACCATCCGCGGTTCCGCCAGCTGGCGACGGTTGGTCACGACGGCGACGCGGATGCCGCCGATGCGCAGCAGCGCCGTCGGACCGGTGGAGACGCTGCGGCCGCGATAGATGCCGCGGCGGCCGACGACCTCCCCCTGCGTCAGCGCCTCCACCACCGCCTCGGCCTCGAAGGGCTTGGAGAAGACGTTGGTCTCGTCCCGGTTGAAGCGCGCCAGGAAGCGCGCGCCGAGGCCGAGCGCATGGGCCTCCGCCGCCAAGGCGGGGTCGTTGTGGATGCCGAGCACCGCGCCTTCCACCCCGGCGGCAACGAAGGATTCCAGGATGAAGGCGGTGTTGCCGCGCCCGCCGCCGCCGGGATTGTCGGCGACATCGGCGAAGAGGAGGGAGGGCGAGGACGGATCGCGCCCGGCGGCCAGCGCCATCGCCGTCGCGTCCTCCAGGCTCGTCAGGTTGGTGATCCAGCGCTCCCGCGTGGACCAGATCCAGTCGCCGATCTCCTCCGCCACCTGCCGGGCACGGTCGCCATCGGTGCGCGTGGTGACGATGACGGAAAGCCCGTTCTTCGGCGTGTCGCCGAGCGAGAAGCCGGAGGAGATGGAGACGTTCAGCACCTCATGGTCCAGGTAGCGCTGGCCGAAGGCGATGGCGTCGGCATAGGGGCCGGCGGCGGTGTTCTGGCTGGTGGCGGGCGGGATGAAGGGCAGCTTCACGAAGGCGCTGCGCGGCCGCATGCCGCCCAGCATGGCGCGCATCACGGCGGCGCATTCCGCGCCGCGCTCCGCCTGGTCCACATGCGGGTTGGTGATGTAGGCGGCCAGCATGTCGGCGGCCTCCACCATCGACCAGCCGACATTGGCATGCAGGTCGAGCGTGCCGAGGATGGGGACGTCGGGCCCGACGATGGCGCGGACGCGCTTCAGCAGCGTGCCGTCGGGGTCGCGGTCCACCGTCGCCGTCGCGGCGCCATGCAGCGCGAGGAAGACGCCATCGAGTGGCATGGCCGCCCGCAGCGCCGCCTCCATCCGCGCCACGACGTCGTCGAAGACATCCTGGTCCATGGGGCCGGAGGCGCCGGCGGTGGCGGCGATGGTGAAGACGGGCTGCCAGGGCCGCCCCGCATCCATGGCGCGGATGAAGCCCGAAAGCCCGGCCGGGGCGCGCGGCGCTGGCTTCGCCAGGTCCTGCGCCAGCGCATCGCCTTCCAGCCAGCAGGAGGCCTCGAACTCCGCCCGCGTCGCGACCGGCGCGTGGCCGTTGCTTTCCAGCATGAAGCCGCCGAGCGCGATGCGTGGTCCGGCCATGGCGTTTCCCCCTGTATCCGCGTCCAGCCTATGGGCGTGGCGCTGGCGCGTCCATGCGGGGGCGGGCAGGATGCGCGCGGGGTGACGGGAGGCCCGACGCATGAAGAAGACGATGATCGCCGCGGCAATACTCGCGCTGGGGGCGGCCAGCGCGGGCGCGCAGAACCTGACCATCGCGACCAGCCTGTCGCTGAACACGATGGACCCGCATTTCTTCAATGGCTTCCCCGCGGGCTCGGCCCATCCGCAGATCTGGGACGCGCTGACCGAGATCGACGAGAACCTGCAGGTGAAGCCGGCGCTCGCCACCGCCTGGCGGCTGATCGACGCCAATACCTGGGAATTCGACCTCCGCCAGGGCGTTCGCTTCCATGACGGCACGCCCTTCACCGCCGCCGATATCGCCGCGACCTTCGCCCGCGTGCCCAACGTGCCGAACAGCCCGGCGCTGTTCACGAGCTTCATCCGCCCGGTGCGGGAGGTGACGGTGGTGAACGACACCACCATCCGAATCACGACGACGACGCCGACCGCGACGCTGCCGGGCGACCTGGCCCGCGTGCTGCTGCTCGCCGCGAAGGATGCGGGGCAGTCCACCAGCGACTTCAATGCGGGCCGCGTCAACGGCACCGGCCCCTATCGCTTCGCCGGCTATGTGAACAGCGAGAGCCTGGCGCTGACGCGGGCCGACACGCATTGGGGTCCGCGCGCGGCCTGGGGCAACGTCACCATCCGCACCATCGCGCGCGACCCGTCGCGCGTCGCGGCGCTGCTGGCGGGCGACGTCGATGCGATCGACCAGGTGCCGACGGGCGACAAGGCGCGCATCGCCGCCGACCCGCGCTTCCGCCTGTTCAGCGGCCCCGCCGCCGTCGTGCACTACATCGCGCTCGACAGCGCCCGCCCCGAAAGCCCCTTCGTCCAGGGGCGGGATGGCGCGCCGGTGCGCAACCCGCTGATGGATGTCCGAGTCCGTCAGGCGCTATCGATGGCCATCGACCGCAACGCCATCGTGACACGGCTGATGGAGGGCAGTGCGACGCCCGCCAGCCAGTTCCTGCCCAACAGCATCGACGGCACCAGCCCCAACCTGCGCCCGACGCAATTCGACCCCGCCCGCGCCCGCGCCCTGCTGACGGAAGCCGGCTTCCCCCAGGGCTTCCGCCTGACCCTGCACGCCACGACCGACCGCTACCCGAAGGATGAGCAGGTGGCGCAGGCCATCGCGCAGATGTGGAACCGCGCCGGCATCCAGGCCTCGGTCGCCGGCGTCGCGGGCCAGGTCTTCTTCACGGAGGCCACCCGCCAGGCCTATTCCGCCTTCATCGCGCAATACGGCACCAACGAGGCGGGCGAGGGTCCCCGCGCCGTGGTCCACAGCTTCGAGGCCGGGCGCGGCTACGGCAACGCCAACCGCACCCGCTATTCCAACCCGCAGGTCGATGCGCTGATCCAGGAGGCGATGGCGGAGATCGATCCCGACCGCCGGCGCACGAAGCTGCACGCCGCGATCGATGCGGCCTTCGCCGATGTGGCGCTGATCCCGGTCTTCCATCCCTCCTGGGATTTCGCCGCGAAGCGCGGCATCACCATCACCAGCCGGCCGGAGCGCCGCTTCAACGCGCTGATGATGCGCCCCGACTAGGCCTGCGCCAGGCGCCGGTTCGCGGCTTCGAACAGCCCGACATTCTTGACCACGTCATAGGGCTGTTCGGTCAGCGATTCCGGCTCCCACTCGCTGCGCTCGGCGGCGATGAAGTCGCCGAGATAGACATGGATCGCGCCGGTCAGCTTGCCGAGCGGGTTGGTCACGGAATGGATGATGTCGCGGCCCATCGGCATGCAGTCCCGCGTGCCGAGCGACTTGGCGCCCGCGGCCTCGATCTGGGGGCCTTCCTCGGTCTCGACCCGCCGCCAGAAGATGTTGTCCTCCCGGCCCGAGAAGATGCCGATCACGGCCTCCATCCGGTGGTTGTGCGGCATGATGGTCATCCCCGGCCCCCAGGCCAGGTTCAGCACCGTCAGCCCCGGCCGGTGCAGGAGCTTCTGGACGCCGGCGCGCTGCGGCTCGCCCAGGCGGGCGACCAGCGCGGCGGGGTCGGCGACGGCGCGGGCCACCACCTCCCGCAGCGCCCGCGTGTGGTCGGCCTCCGCGGCCTCGCTGCAATCCGCCAGGAAATGATCGAGGTCGAAGGGCATGGCAGCCTCCCTGGAGCCACGCGCATGGTCGCGAGGGTGCGCCGGGGTGGCAACGGAAAAAAGCGCAACGATTCGGCGCTCCGCCACCGCGCCTGCCTGAAAGCGGGGCGAAGGCGTCGGCGGTGGGTGAGGCAGCGCGATTCCGTGCTGGCGCCAGCCCGCTTCGCAGGTGCAGCATCGCCTCCATGCCCGACCACCACGCCCCCGACCCCGTCGCCGAGACCCTGGCCGAGTTGCTGGCGCGCCTGACGGAGGCGCGGGAAGCGGCGGCGCATGATCCCTTCGGCGATCCCGTGCTGCTGATGGCACTCGCCATCAGCCGGCGGCTGGATGATGGACGTCTCGATGCGCCGGCCATCGCCGCGCTGATCGGCCGCATCGCGGATGACGCCGCCGCGGAACGTGCGCAGCGGCTCGCAGCCTATGTCGGCATCGGTCGGGCGGGCGGGCTGGATGCGCTGGCGGCGCGGCTGGTGCGGCCCGACCCCGATGACAGCCCCGTGCCCTTCGCCGCCTATCGGGAAGCCGTGGAGCGTCCGCGCTTCGCGGCGGTCTTCACCGCGCACCCGACCTTCTCCCTGCCGCCCGGCACCAATGCGGCGGTGGCCGCCGCGGCGTCGGGGGGCACCATGCCGCGCGGCCTGGCGCATCGCCCCGCCGCGCCGACACTTACGGAGGAATTCGTCCAGGCCGCCGCCGCCATCGCGCGCGGTCGCGATGCGCTGGATGAGCTGGCGGCCGCGTTGCTGGCGGCGGCGCAGGGCGTCTGGGGCGATCGCTGGCAGCAGCTGCGGCCCTCGCCCGTGCTGCTCTCCACCTGGGTCGGCTACGACACCGATGGCCGCACCGATATCGGCTGGTGGGACACGATCGGGCTGCGGCTGACCATGAAGCGGCTGCAACTGCAGCGGCTGGGCGGGCAGGTCGCGCCGCTCGGCGACTGTGCCGCCCCGCTGGCCGCGCGCCTGGCCGTGGCGGAGGCGGCGGTGGCCGCGCAGCTCGAGGCGCTTCCCACCGGGCCGAAGCCCGATGAGGTGCAGGCCTTCGCCGCCGTGCTGGTCGGGCGGCGGGAGGAGGCGCTGGTCGATCCTGCGCCCCTGCTGGCGCTGTTCCCCGCCGCCATGGCCGCGGCGCCGGATGACGCCACGCGCATGAAGCTGACCGTGGCGCGTGCGGGGCTGGCGGCGCATGGGCTGGCGCTGGCCCATACCCATACGCGGCTCAACGCCAGCCAGATCCACAACGCGCTCCGCCAGCGGCTCGGCATCACCGCCGCCCCGGACGACATGGCAAGCCGCCGCGGCCTGCTGGCCCAGATGAACGAGGCGCTGGCCGAGGTGGTGCCGCAGCCCGTCGATTTCGGCGCACTGCTGGCCGAACAGGCCTCCGCCGCCAAGCTGATGATGACGGTGGCGCAGATCACCAAGCATGTGGACGCCTCCCAGCCCGTGCGCTTCCTGATCGCGGAGACGGAGACGGGCTACACGCTGCTCGGTGCGCTGTGGCTCGCGAAGCGCCTCGGCATCGCCGAGCGGATCGAGATCTCGCCGCTGTTCGAGACGGCGGAGGCGCTGGAGCGTGGCGACCGGGTGGTGGAGGAGGCGCTCCGCAGCCCGCACTTCCGCGACTACCTCCGCGCCCATGGAAGGCTTTGCCTGCAATTCGGCTATTCCGATTCCGGCCGCTATGTCGGCCAGCTGCCGGCCAGCTACCTGGCGGAACGCCTCAAGCTGCGGCTGGCGGACCAGCTGCGGCGGCACGGGCTGGCGGACCTCGAACTCGTGCTCTTCGACACGCATGGGGAGAGCATCGGTCGCGGCGGGCATCCGGACAGCCTGGCCGATCGCCTCGACTACCTCTCGCCGCCCCAGGCGCGGAGCGCACTGACCAGGGTCGGGCTGAAGCTGCGGGAGGAGAGCAGCTTCCAGGGTGGCGATGGCTACCTGCTCTTCGGCACGCCGCAACTCGCCGCCGCCACCATCGCCCGCATCGCGGAGCACGCCTTCGCGGCGCCGGAGCGCGAGCCCGACCCGATCTATGCCGAGAGCGACTGGGCCGCCGACTTCTTCGCCACCATCCGGCGGGAGATGCAGGCGCTGGTGGAGGACCCAGGCTACGCCGCGCTGCTCGGCGCCTTCGGCCCGGGGCTGCTGGACCGGACGGGATCACGCCCGGCGGCGCGGCAATCGGACATGGGCGGCCCCGCCCGCATCACCCATCCCAGCCAGCTTCGCGCCATCCCGAACAACGCGATCCTCCAGCAGATGGGCTGGCTGGCGAACACGCTGCACGGCCTCGGCGCCGCGGCGGCGGCCAACCCCGATGCCTTCGCGGACCTCCGCGCCCGCAGCCCGCGCTTCGCCCGGGCACTCGCCATGGCGGCGCGCGCGGCGGCGAGTTCCGACATCGGCGTGCTGCGCGCGGCGGTGGATACGCTGGACCCCGGCCCCTGGCTGGACCGCGCCGGCGCCACGCAGCGCCCCGGGCGGCGGGAGGAGCTGATGGCGGTGGCGGAGGCGCTGGAGAAGCTCGACCTCTCCGCTGCCGTCGTCCGCATGTTCCGGCGCCTGCAGGCGGACCACCTGGCGCTGCGCGCCGCCTGGCCGGACCTGCCGCGCATGCCGGACCGGCTGGTGCTGCTGCATGCGCTACGCCTCGCCCTGATCCACCGCATCTGGCTGCTGGCGGTGGCGCTGCCCGAATTCAGCCCACGCCATGGCGCGACGCGGGAGAGCCTGGTCGCGGGCATCCTGCAACTCGACGTGGAGCGCGCGCTGAAGCTGCTGGCGGAGGTCTTCCCGGCCAACCCTGACCCCTCATCAGGCCTCGACTTCCATGAGCCGGCGCCGGAGCGCACCAGCAATTCCTACGCGGCGGAGCATGAGGCGCTGTTCCGGCCGATGGGCCAGCTCTTCGCCCTGGTGCGCGAATGCAGCGCCGCCATCGTGCATGAGGTCGGCGCCTTCGGGTGATCAGAAGCCGAGGCAGACCGCCTCGGTCGTGACCATCACGCTCTCCTGCCGGAAGCGCTCCCGGTAGATGGCGATGACGGGGGCGAGGCGCCGCTGCGCCTCCGCCGCGTCGCCGCCCGGCAGGGCCACCAGCAGCACCTTGCTGCGCTGGCGGCTGATGGGACCGCCGCGGCCGCGCCATTGGCCGGCGCCGTCCAGAACCGTCAGGCCGTCCGGGAAGGCTGGTGTCACAGCCTCATCCATGAAGCGGGCCCAGGCGGCGTCGGTGACGATCTCATCCCCGCCATGGGTCCGGCCGAAATAGGCACTGGCCAGCGTCGCGGGGCCGAGGCCTGGCGGGCAGGGGGGCTGCGTCGCACAGCCGGCGAGGAGCAGCAGGGGCAGGATGGCGTGGCGCATGGCGCGCAGCCTACAGGCCCCGCGCGGCCCGGCGAAGCATCAGGAAGGCGCCGAAGCAGATGGCCGCGATGACCGGCAGCGCGACGTCGGCGCCCGTGTTCAGCAGCAGCGGCGCGAACAGCACCGGGGCCACTGCCATGGCGAAGGTCACGGGCGCCATCACCTTGCCGGCCACCGTCGCATAGCCGTCCGTGCCGTGCAGCTCGATCAGCGTCGCGGGCCACATCACGCTCATCACGCCCGATGCCAGCCCGTAGCACAGCACGAAGACCGGCACGGTCACCGCCGCGCCGAGCCCGGGCGCCAGCACATGCCCCAGCAGCGGCAGCAGAATGGAGGCCGGCATGGCCAGGAGCGCGAGGGAGGCGAGCGTCATCGCCCGCAGCCGCGCCCCGCCCACCAGGTCGAACAGCCTGGCCGCCACCTGGGCCGGGCCTGCGCGCGACGCCCAGAAGATCGCGCTGCCACGGTCCATCCCCAGCGCCTCCACCACCGCGACCATGTTGGCCAGCAGCGAGGAACCCACCAGCACCTGCACGGTCAGCGCGGCGGAGAGCCAGCGGAGCCTGGGCGGCAGGCGCGGCGCGGGGCCGCGCGGCGTCCGTTCGCGGCTGCCGCGCGGCACCAGCATCGCGTGCAGCGGCAGGGCGACCAGCAGGTGCGACGCCGCGGCCCCCAGCACGGCAACCCGCCAGCCCCAATGCGCCTCAGCCCAGGACAGCAGGGGCCAGGCGACCGCGGCGGCCAGGCCGGAAATGGCGGCCAGCGCCGCGATGCGCCGCCGCGCCCCCTCGGCCCCGAGCGTTGCCAGCGCCGCGTTGCTGGCCTCCGACAGCGTCATGGAGGCGGCGATGCCCAGCACCAGGCAGGCCAGCAGGGCCAGCACGGGCCCCGGCGCCGCCGCCAGCATCGCCAGCCCCGCGGCGTAGAACAGCGACCCCGCCACCATCACCGCGCGCGGCCCGCGCCGGTCGATCAGCCGCCCGACCCGGGGCGCCAGCACCCCCGCCAGGCCGAGCTGGATGGCGACAATCAGGAAGCTGGCGCCGGCGGGCAGGCCGAGGTCGCGTTCCATCGCCACGCCCAGCACGCCCGGCAGGAAGTAGCCCGTCCCCCAGCCCAGGATGAGCGAGACGCCGAGCGCCGCGACGACGGCCCGGCCTCGGCCAGGCTTGATCAAGCGGTGGTGGCGAGCAGCAGTACACCCGCGGAGATCAGCCCGATCGCCGCCAGCTTCTGCGCGCCGAGGCTTTCCCCGAACACCGCCCAGCCGATCACGGCGATGACAACATAGCTCGCCGCCGTGCAGGGCAGCGCGACGCTCATCGGGATCTTCCGCAGCGCGATGATGTAGAGCAGCGCCGCGCCGCCATAGGCGCCGAGCCCGATGATGGTCTGCCAGCGGAAGAGCTGGTCGAAGAACCCGGTCTCCGCCGCGACGGAGCCCGACGCGCCCGCCTTCAGCAGGATCTGTCCGACCAGCGAGGTGGAGATGGCGGCGGCCAGCGTGATCCAGGCGCTCAGCATCGGGGTGTCCCCTTCCGGCCCGGCGTCACGAGACCGCGCGCACCCGGCTGGCATCGGCGGAAGGCGCCTCCGCCTCCGCCGCCGCGGTGTAGGCAGGCTCCCGCTCCGCGGCGGGCATCACCTCCCGCACCACGCCCTGCGGCTTGCCGTTGGCGGAGAGGAAGGCGCGGCCGACATATTCGCCGAGCACGCCGAGGATGAGGAACTGCACGCCGGAGACCAGCAGCACCACGGTCATCATCGACGCCCAGCCGGAGGGCGTCTCGCCGCTCAGCCCCTCGAAGATCACGACCGCCGCGGCGAGCAGCCCGAGCAGGCCCATCGCCGCGCCCGCCAGGATCGCGAGGCGCAGCGGCAGGACGGAGAAGTTGGTGGCCAGGTTCATCCACAGCAGCACCAGGCGCTTCAGCGTGTAGTTGCTGCGCCCTTCCGCCCGCGGCAGGTGCTTCACCTCGATGCTGTCGAGCCGCTGCGTCACCTGCATCAGCAGCCCGTCCACATAGGGATAGGGGCCGCTGTACTTCGTGACCTCCTTCACCGCCATCGCCGACATGCAGCGGAAGGAGGAGAGGTAGAGGCCCTTCGGCTTGTCGAGCAGCAGGTCCGCCACGCCATTCGCGAAGCGGCTGCCGAGGTTGCGCCAGCCCTCATGCTCCTTCTTCGCGTAGCGCGTGTAGACCACGTCCCAGCCACCAAGCCGGGCATGGTCGTAGAGGCGGATGACCTCCTCCGGCGGGTTCTGCAAATCGTCATCCATGGTGATGACGTAGGCGCCGCGGGCGTGCCGCAGGCCGGTCATCACCGCGTTGTGCTCGCCGAAGTTGCGGGCGTGCTCGACATAGGTGAGCGGCACGGTCGCCGTGCGCTGCAGCTTGCGGCAGACCTCCCCCGAATTGTCGGGGCTGCCGTCATTCACCAGCACGATCTCGATCCCGCCGGCCGGGCGTAGCGCGGACAGCGCCTCCACCAGCGCGCCAACGGTGGTGGCGCCGCGATAGACCGGCACCACGATGGAGAGGCCGACCGGGCGGCCCATCAGCTCAGTCATGTCCTCAGTCTCCATCATGGCCGGGTCGCGACGACGAGGACGGAGCCGCCTGCCGGCATCGGGATGCCAGCCAGGCCGATCCGGCGCTCCGTCTCCGCGACGGCATGCAGGGTTCGATCGATCCAGGGGGGGAAGTGGGTCACGTCGCTCGGCGCATCGGGTTTGCGGTGCAGCACTTTGCGCTGGAGGGTCATCAGCGGCAGGAGAAGTCCGTTCCAGTACCGCGATACAATCGCCGTGAAGCCTGCCTGTTCCATCATGGCAGCGGCACCGCCGGCGGTGAAGCGGCGGGCGGTGTGCACGCGCGCGTCATGGGCGCTGCGCAGCCATTCGAAGGCCGGCAGGTTCAGGATGATGGTGCCGCCCGGCCGCAGCACGCGATGCAACTCCGCCAGCCCGCGGGCCGGATCGACGCCGGCATGGCAGATCACATCGATGCTGACGGCGGCGCCGAAGCTGGCATCCTGGAAGGGCAGGGCGTTGGCATCCCCCGCCGCGACCGGCCAGCCGCTTTTCTCCGCCGCGCGGCGGGCGGCGTCCGGCATGTATTCCAGGCCCATCGCCGCGCGGTCGGGCATCGCGTCCCGCAGCCGGCGCAGGAAGCCGCCGGTGCCGCAGCCCGCATCCAGGACGGGGCCTTCGGGGCCGGGGCGGGCGCGCAGCGCGTCCAGCACCCGGGCATGGGCGGCCTTGAACCACCACATGCCATCCTCGGCGGCGTCCATCAGGGCGTATTCGGCGGGTTCCACGCAACCGTTGTGGCGGTGGACCGCGGCGAGGGCAAGGCGGGACCGCGACCGGCGCAGGGCAGACCCGCCGCATGGGCGCCGCAATGCGGTTGCACCTTAACCCCTGCGGCCCGAGGATGCGCCCGCCGATGACCCCGCCGACCACCCCGCCGCACCCGCCCCGCCAGGCCCGGGCCGCCACCGCGCTGCCTGAGGCGCCATCAGGCGCGAGCGTAACGGAAGCCGCCCGGCCGGATGGGGCGACGATGGCCATGAAGGCCGAGACGCGGGCCCGTCTGCTGCGTGCCCTGGCCCTGGCGCCGGCCTTCGCCTTCCTGCTGATGGTGCTCGCGCCACCCCTCAATCACGATGTCGCGGCCATCCTGAATTTCGCCGAGCGGTGGGTGGGCGGCGAGCGCCTCTACCGCGACCTGATCGACGTCAACCCGCCGCTGATCTTCGTCCTGACCGCCATCCCGGCGCTGATCGACCGCTTCACGCCGCTGGATGCCGTGCAGGCGCTGCAGGCCTGCGTGCTGGGCTGCTGTGCCCTGGCCTGGCGCTTCTGCGTTGCGCTGCGGCGGGACCAGCGGGAGGGGCCGGTCGAGGCCGCGGTGCTGGATGCGCTGGTGCCGCTCACCTGCCTGCTCGCCGCCTATGACGTCGGGCAGCGCGAACACCTGATGGGCCTCTTTGCCCTGCCCTACGCCCTCCTGGCCGCGCGGCGGATGGAGGGGCAGGCGACGCCGACGCGCCTGGCGCTCGGCGTCACCCTGGCCGCCGCGCTGGCCTTCGCGCTCAAGCCGCATTTCCTGGCGGTGCCGCTGCTGGTGGAGGCGCTGGTCCTGTGGCGGCGCGGCCCCGCGCTGGCGCTACGGGACAGCCTGCCCTGGCTGATGGCGATCGTCTGGCTGCTCTACCTGGCGACGCTGCCGCTGCTCTTCCCCGACTACCTCGGCCACGTCGTGCCGCTGGTGATGGATTTCTACCTCGGCAATGGCGGGCTCAACGTCCTGGCCGTGCTGCTGACGGACAAGATGGGATCGGCCGTGGCCGCGGTGCTGCTGGTGCTGCCCATGCTCGCCTGGCGGCATGCGGGCGCCGGCGCGCGGGCGCTGGGCTGCGTCGCGGTCGGCGGCATGCTCTCCGCCATCGTGCAGCACAAGGGATGGTCCTACCACGTCGTGCCCATGGCCATGGCGACGGCGCTGGCCGGCGGCTGGGTGGCGGCGCGCTGGTTCGACCGGGCCCTGCCTTCCGGCCGCGCCATCGCCGCCGCGCCCATGCTGGCCATCGCCTGCACCTTCGCCATCGCCGCCGTCCATATCCGCGGCGAAAGCCCCTGGCGGCAGATCTGGTACACCACGCTGGCCGACGGGCAACTGGCCGCCGCGCTGAAGCGGGAAGTGGCCGGCGAGCGCCTGCTGGTGCTCTCCCCCGACATCTACCCCGTCTACCCCGCCCTGAACTACGCCCGCGCGCGATCGACGCTGCGGACCATGAACCTCTGGCTGCTGGTCGGCGCCTATCCCGACTGCCCCGAGGGTGCCGCCCGCTACCGCGAGCCCTGGGAGATGTCGCGCCCCGAATTCCTGGTCTATCGCACGGTGGCGGAGGACTTCGCCCGCGCGCCCCCTGGCGCCGTCCTGGTGGCCAAGCGATCCGGCATCCCCCGCTGCGGGGCGGAGGAATTCGACCCCATCGCCTACTTCTCCCGCCACCCGGCCTTCGAGGAGACCTGGCGGCGCTACACCCGCATCGTCCACCTGGACAACTACCTGCTCTACCTGCGCGAGGAATGATGGCCTACGACGACTACGTCGGAAAAACCGACATCCGGGAGGACACGCTGGATGCCCGCCTGGTCCGCGGCCTGGCCGCGACCCTGGGCCGGCCCGTGCCGGCGGCGCTGCCGCCGCTGTGGCACTGGATGCTGTTCCAGGACTGGGTGATGCCCGAGGGCATCGGCCCCGATGGCCATCCGAAGCGCGGCGGCTTCCTGCCCCCCGTGCATGACCTGCCGCGCCGCATGTGGGCGGGCGGGCGCGTCAGCTTCCCCGGCGCCGTGCTGCGCGTGGGCGATGCCGTGCGGCGGACCAGCACGATCCTGAAGGTGGCGGAAAAGTCGGGCGGCGCCGGGCGCCTGGTCTTCGTCACCGTCCAGCACCGCGTGGAGGGACCGGCGGGGCTGGCGGTGGAGGAGGAGCAGGACATCGTTTATCGCGGCGCCGAGGGTGCCGCCGTGAAGGCCGCCGACCCCGCGCCCGCCTGGCCCGACGCCGTCGCGACCACCGTGGTGCCAGACAGCGTCATGCTGTTCCGCTACTCCGCCCTGACCGGCAACGGCCACCGCATCCACTACGACCACCCCTATGTGACCGGGGAGGAAGGCTATCCCGGCCTGGTCGTGCATGGCCCGCTGCAGGCGACCTTCATGGCGCATCACGCGCTGGACCACGCGGGGCCTGGTGCCCGCCTGGCGCGCTTCGGCTATCGCGGCCGCCGCCCTTGCTTCGATGGCCGTCCCCTGGCCGTGCTGCGGCGGGAGGAAGGCGGCCAGGTGCTGCTGGAGACGCGCGACGATACCGGCGCCACCTGCATGCAGGCCGAGGCGGTGATCGAAAGCCAGCCTCTTGGCTGATCGAACACCCGGCGCGACGGCGGGGGCTGCCCCTGGGGCTGCCCGGTCGTCGCGCCCGCGCCTGCCGCTGACGCAGGACACGATCAAGGGCATCGCGGTCATCGCGCTCGGCTACGCCGTGATCTCCGGCGCCGATGCGGCGGTGAAATGGGCGCTGCCGGAAGTGGGCGTCGCCGTCGCGATGATCTGGCGCGGCGTCTTCGGCATGATCGCCATCGCCATCCTCTCGCGCGGCCGCGGCTTGGTGCCCGTGCGCCGGCCGCTGCTGGCGCTGCGGTCGATCCTGCATTGCGCCGTCACGGTCGGCTTCTACCTCGCCTGGTTCCGCGGCTTTCCGCTCGGCGGGTCCTATGCCGTCAACGCCGCGGCACCGCTGATGATGACGGTGCTGGCCATCCCCCTGCTGGGGGAGAAGGTGGGCTGGCGGCGCTGGACCAGCACCTGCGTCGGCTTCCTGGGTGTCATGGTCATCCTGCAGCCCGGGGGCGAGCTGTGGCGGTGGGAGGCGGGGATGCTGCTGGCCGCCGCCGCGACCCTGGCGCTGACCCGCATCTGGACCCGCGTGCTGGCCCGCACCGACACGCCGCAGGCGATCGCCTTCGCGCTGCTGGCCGCGCATGTGCCGACGGGTTTTCTTCTGTTGCCGGTCTTCCCGCCGCTGGGCCCCGTGATCCCGGCCTGGGACGTGACGCTGTGCCTGGCCTTCCTCGGCCTGGCCAATGGCTGCGCGCATTTCCTCTTCGCCCGCGCCTTCGCCATCGCGCCGGTCTCCGCGCTGGCGCCGTATGAATACACGACGCTGCTCTGGGGCGGCATCCTGGGCTTCCTGCTGTGGGCGGAGGTGCCGGCGCTGAACACGCTGGTGGGCGCGCTGATCGTCATGGCGGCCGGCCTCTACAACCTGCACCGCGAGCATGTCCGCAAGCGGGAGGCCGAGGCGGCTGCGCGCGACGCGGCCTATGGGTCGAGGGCCTGAATGCCGCTGCGCCACGACCTTCGCCGCGGCATCGTCTTCATGCTCTCGGCCTGTGCGCTTTTCGCCTTCATGTCGGTGCTGGTGAAGTCGCTGGCCGGGCGCGTGCCGTTCCAGGAGCAGATGTTCTTCCGCAGCGCCTTCGCCCTGCCGGTGGTGGCGCTGATCGTGCTGCGGCGGACGGGCTTCACCACGGGGTTCGCGACGGTGCTGAAGACGAAGCGCCTGGGCGGGCATTTCGTGCGGGCGGCGAGCGGCGTCTGCGCGACCGCCTGTTCCTTCTACGCGCTCGGCGTGCTGCCGCTGGCGGAACACCAGGCGCTGACCAATGCGACGCCGCTTTTCGTCACCATCCTCTCCATCCCCTTCCTGGGGGAGAAGGTCGGTTTGCACCGCGCAGGCGCGGTCCTGGCGGGGTTTGTAGGCATCCTGATCATCGCCTTCGGCCAGGGCGCCTTCACCGGGGATTACGGCGGCGCCGCGCGGATGGGGATCATCGCCGCCACGACGCATGGCATCTTCTCTGCCATCACCACGCTGATGGTCCGCAGCCTGTCCGCGACCGAGGCCTCCACCACCATCGTGATGTGGCAATCCCTGCTGATGACAGGGATCATCGGCTTGGCGCTGCCTTTCGTCTGGGTGACGCCGAGCTGGCAGGACATGCTGGTCCTGATGGCGATCGGCACGCTGGGCGGCGTGGCGCAGACGCTGCTGACCGAGGCCTGGGCCAGCGCGCAGGTCTCGGCGCTGGCGCCCTATTCCTACTCTTCGCTGCTCTGGGCGATCCTGTTCGGCATGCTGTTCTTCGGCAACGTGCCGAGCCTCTGGACGCTGGCCGGCGCCTCGGCGATCGTGGCGGCCAGCCTCTACATCATGCACCGCGAGCTGCTGCGCGGGAGGAAGAAGCCTTGAGCATCCCGTTCCTGCGCGAGGACAGCGCCGAGGTCGGCGTCGTCCAGCACGTCGCACCCGGCGTGCGGCGCATCCTCTGCGGCAATCCCGGGCCCTTCACCTGGCGCGGCACCAACACCTACCTGATCGGGCGCGGCCGTGTCGCCGTGCTGGATCCCGGGCCGGCGGATGACGCGCAGCGCGATGCGATCCTGCGCGCGACGGCGGGCGAGGCCATCACGCATATCCTGGTCAGCCACACCCATCGCGACCACTCGCCTGGCGTCGCTGCGCTGGCCGCCGCCACGGGCGCGCGCAGCTTCGGCTTCGGCCCGCACCTGACGCCCCCCGACCAGGGCGGGGAGGGTGGCGACCACGACTTCCGCCCCGACGTGACGCTGCCCGACGGCGCGGTGGTGGAGGGCGATGACTGGCGCGTCACCGCGCTGCACACGCCCGGCCATTGCGCGAACCACCTCTGCTTCGCGCTGGAGGATGCGGCCGGCACGGGCACGCTGTTCAGCGCCGACCATGTGATGAGCTGGTCCACCACCGTCGTCAGCCCGCCCGATGGCGACATGGCGGCCTATATGGCCTCGCTCGAGAAGCTCGCGGCGCGGGAGCACGACCTCTACCTGCCCGGCCATGGCCCGCCGCTGCCCGAACCCGCGCCTTTCGTCGCCGCGCTGCACGCGCATCGTCTCGAAAGGGAGGCGAAGGTGCTGGACGCGCTGCGCGCGGCGGGCCGCGCGACGGCGCTGGACCTGGTGCCGGCCGCCTATGGCCCGGCGCTCGACGCGCGCCTGGTGCCGGCTGCCGCGCGCAGCCTGCTCGCGCACCTCATCAAGCTGGCGGTGGAGGGTGCCGTGGCGCGGGACGGAGACGCGTTCGAGGCGCGTTGAGGCGCTATTCGTCGCTCATCCGATTGTCGTTGCCGCGGTAGACGATCTTGGGCAGCGCGGCACGCGCCGCCGGCGCCGTCGCGTGCCAGTCCCGGAACTCCACCAGGATGCGTTCCGTGATGTTGGCGAGCTTCGCCTGCAGCGCCTTCGACAGCGGATACCAGTCGAGCCCTTCCAGCTCCCCCGACCCCGCGATCTCGCCCCGCACCGCGCTGGCCGGCGCGATCAGGAAGCGGGCGTTGAAGCGCATGCTGCGCGTGGTCGGCGTGACGGCGCGGCAGAGGTAGTCGAGCGCGGAGAGGTCGGCCAGCAGCCGCTTGCCCTTCATCTCGCCCATCAGCAGGCCAGTTTCTTCGTACAACTCCCGCACGGCCGCGACGCCAAGCGCCCGCGCGAGGGAGGGCGGCGCGCGGTGGCCGAGCAGGGCCAGCGTTTCCGGCTTCAGCTCCGACAGCACCTTCACGCCGTGGTCCGCGCGATCGACGCGGCCGCCCGGGAAGACCAGCACGCTCGGCATGAATTTGTGCTTGGCGTGGCGCATGCCCATCAGGATCTCGGGCTCATCCGCGCCGTCGCGCCAGACGATCAGGCTCGCGGCGTGGCGCGGCTTCACCGCATGCTTCTTCGCGGGCTTGGCGGGAACGAGGTCCGCGCCGCCCGGATTGTCGGCGGTTGGGTCCTTGGGCTTGGCGTCAGTCAAGGTTCAGACCCTTCGAGGCAAGCCAGGCGCGAAAATTCGCGCGCTCCGGCACCGACAATTGCCGCGCGGCATTCTCGCTCCAGCTGCAGCCCTCGGGCTTCGGGCCATGCACCTCCGGATAGCGCGGCTTGCCCGGCGGGCGCAGCGCGTCATAGGCGGGCAGGGCGGGCAGAAGGCCGCTGTCGTCATAGCGTTCGCGATGCACGACGACGGAAGGCGGCAGGCGGGGTGAGGTCGCGTTGCGTGCGGCTGCAAAGCCGAGTGTCAGCCCGGCGACCGGGAAGACGCCATCGGGCAGCCCGAAGAGCGAGGCGACGAGGTCGAGGTTGTTCCGCACGTAGGAGATCGGACAGGTGCCGAGCCCCGCATGATGCGCGGCCATGATGCAGAACCCCATCGCCAGCGCCGCATCCGCGCTGGCGTTGAGGAAGGTATCGACGCTGTCATTGGCGTGGGTGCGGCCGTGATGCGCGCAGACCTGCCGCCCGCGGCGGATGTCGCCGCAGAAGATCAGCAGCACCGGCGCTTCCTTGATCCAGGGCATGGTGCCGATGGCGTCGGCGATGGCGGCGATCTTCGCCGCGTCCCGCGTGACCAGGATGGAATACTGCTGCAGGTCGGACTTGGCGGGCGCCGATTGCGCGCCCGCCAGAACCGTATCCAGCAGCGCGTCCGGCACCGGATCGGCGGCGTAGCGCCGCGTCACGCTGCGGCCGAGCAGCGCGGCCAGGGCATCCGGCACCTCGGCCGGGGTGAAGGGCAGGGCGCCGTAGCGGGCGCGGATCAGGGCTTCGGCATCCATGGCCGACAGGGTGGCACCGGGCGCGGGCGCCGTCACGCCCGCACCACCCAGGCATCGGCGACCGTCACGCCCTCCCCAGGTCGCCCAATGATCAGCGGGTTGATCTCCGCCTCCGCCACTTCCGCGACCGCCGCCAGCGCGGAGACCGCGACGATGGCGCCTGCCAGCGCGTCCAGGTCGCCCTTCGGCAGGTTGCGCCAGCCCGTCAGCGGCTTCATGGCGCGGACCTCGCCGATCATCGCATGGGCCTCAGAAAGGTTGACGGGGGCGAGGCGCAGCGTGATGTCGCGGTGGAGTTCGGACATCACGCCGCCGGCGCCGAGCAGCACCACCGGGCCCACTTCCGGGTCGCGCCGGAAGCCGAGGATGGCCTCGGCCAGGCCCTTCGCCATGGGCTGCACCAGCATGCCCGTGATGCGGGCCGTGGGCGCGGCGGCGGCGACGCGGGCGCGCATGGCGGCGGCGGCTTCGCGCAGCGCGGTTTCGTCGGCGATGTGCAGCGCCACGCCGCCGACCTCCGTCTTGTGCGCCAGATCGGGTGACAGGATCTTCAGCGCGACGGGATAGCGGAGTCCGGCCGGCGGTTCCTGCTGCATCACCTGGCTGTCGGAGGCGAGGCCTAGGGCAGCGAAGAGCGCGCGGGCATCCGCCTCGTCCGGCGCCGCCGGCAGCGTGACGGCGGGTGCGCTGATCGCGGGCGTGGCGACGGGCGCGCGCCAGTCGCAGAAGGCGCGGATCGCATCCGCGGCACCCTCCGGCGTGCGGAAGGCGGCGATGCCGGCCTCGGCCAGCATCCGCAGCGAGGCCTCGGCCTGGGGCGCGAGGAAGGCGGCGATCGGCTTGCCGGGAATTTTTGCGGCCTCGACGACGCCGCCCACAGCATCCTTCGGCCGGAACTGCGCGGAGGAACCGACGACGACGAGCGCCAGGTCCGTATCCTGCGCGGCCCGCAGCGCATCGAGCCCCGCCATCACCCTGTCCGGCCTAGTGCCAGCCAGCGTCATGTCGAGCAGCCGCGCGTGATGCGGCAGCTTCGCCGCCTCCAGCTTCGCGGAGGCGACGGCATCGGGCTTTTTCGCCTCGATCCCCAGCACGCCCAGCGCATCCACGGCCAGTGCGCCACCGCCACCCGTCGTCGTCATGACGCCGACGCCGCGATGCACCCGCGCGGCGGGCCGGAGCCCCGCCACCAGCAGCGGCAGCTCCAGCAGCGCCTCCAGCATCGTCACGCGCAGGATGCCATGCGCGCGGAAGAAGGCATCCGCCGCCGCATCGCTGCCCGCCAGCGCGCCGGTATGGCTGTTGGCGAGTTCCGCGCCGAAGGGGCTGCGGCCGAGCTTCAGCGCGACGATGGGCTTGCCCAACGCATGGGACTTCGCCGCCGCCGCTGCCATCTGCTCCGGCGCGCGGATCGCCTCCAGGAACAGGCAGACGACATCGACATCGGGATCGTCCAGCGCCAGCGACGCGATCTCGCCCGCTGTCAGGTCGGCCTCGTTCCCCGTGCCGATGAGGTGCGAGAAGCCGAGCCCCCGCGCCGCGCCGCGCGACAGCAGCGCGCCCATCATGGAGCCGGATTGGGAGATCAGTGCGACGCGCCCGGCGGGCAGGCTCTCCGCTTCCAGCGCGGCGTTCGTGGTCAGCGCCGTGCGGGCATTCGCGTTGACGACGCCCATGGAGTTCGGCCCGAGCAGCCGCATGCCGCCCGCCTTCGCGGCCGCCAGCACGCGCGCCTGCAACGCCGCACCCTCCGGCCCCGCCTCCGCAAAACCATCGGCCAGCACGCAGGCGAGCGGGATGCCGCGCCTGGCGCAGGCCGCGACCTGCGCTTCGACATTGTCGGTGCCGAGCAGGATATAGGCGAAGTCGATTGCGCCGGGGATGTCATCGAGCGTCGCATAGGCGCGCTCGCCCAGCACCGTCTCGGCGCGAGGATTCACCGGGAAGAGTTCGCCGGTGTAGCCGTGCCGGCGCAGGTAGCGCTGCGGCCGCGCCGTCAGCCTGCCCTCATCGGCGGAGGCGCCGATGAGGGCGATGCGGCGCGGGTTCAGCAGCGCCTGCGCCAGCCCCGTCACTTGGAGGGCCTCTGAGAGAAGCTGCGGCCGAAGATGCCCTCCGCGATGCGGTTCTTCATCATCTCCAGGCTGCCGCCCGCGATCATCCAGCCCCGCGTCTTGCGCACGCAGTATTCGATCAGCAAATCCTGGCTGTAGCCCGTGCCGCCCATGATCTGCATGGATTCGTTGGAGGCCATCCACCCCGCCTGGTTGCAGGCGTACTTCGCCAGCGCGATCTGCTGCGCATCCGGCAGGCCATCGCCGGCGCCGACGGCGGCGCGGTAGAGCAGCAGCTGCGCGCTATCCAGCGCGACGCGCATTTCCGCGAACTTCCATTGCAGGCCCTGGAACTCCATCAGCGCGCGGCCGAACTGCTTGCGCTGTTCCGCATGCGCCTTGGCCTGGCGGAAGCAGTATTCGCCGAGCGCCAGCGCGCGTGTGGTGTTGCCGCAGCGCTCCACGTTGAAGCCCGCAATCTGCTTGCGGAACCCGCCCTCGCCCAGCAGCACGTTCTCGGCCGGGATGAAGACGTTGTCGAAGTAGAGCGCGCACCAGGTCTCGCCATTCATGTAGCGGCTGGGCTGGCCGAGGCGGAAACCCTCCATCCCCCGCTCCACGATGACGGAACCGATGCCGTTCACGCCGGGTCCGAAACGGCAATAGATGACGAAGACGCCGGCATCTTCGGTGTTGGAGGTGAAGACCTTGCCGCCGTTCAGCCGGTAGCCATTGCCATCCTTGGTGCAGGTGGTCTTGAGGTCCGTCAGCGCCGACCCCGCATCGGGTTCCGTCATGCCGACGGCCGCGATCGTCTCGCCGCGCAGCAGGGGCGTGAAGAAGCGCTCCTTCTGTTCCGGCGATGCATATTCGGCAAATGTACGAAAAGCGCCGAAATTGCCGGCCTGGAGAACATCGGCGCTGCGCGGGCACACATAGGCGATCTGCTCCATCGCCAGCACCGCGTCGAACAGCGTGCCGCCCTGGCCGCCATCCTCCTCCGGCAACATGATGCCGAACAGGCCATTCTCCGCCATCAGCTTCGCGACGTCCCAGGGGAAGCGCTCATCATGCGCGCGGGCGACCGCGTCCTTGGCCAGGTGCTGCTCCGCGAAGCGGCGGACGCTGTCCTGGAAGGCGATCTGTTCCTCGGTCAGGCCGAAATGCATCAGACGGGATCCCACGAGAAGACATCGCCGCTGCGATCGAGCGGCAGGAAATGCGACTTCAGTGCCGGCAGCGCCGTCTCCGCGATCGCCTCCGGCGTCCAGCCCTCGCCGCGATGCGTGCTGCGGATGGGGCGCGGCTGGCTGAACAGGAACAGCTCATTGTGCCGGGCGGCGAAGATCTGGCCGGTGACGTCCTTGGCGGCATCGGAAGCCAGGAAGACCGCGAGCGGCGCGTTCTTGTCCGGCGTCATCTGCTGAAGCCGCGCCACGCGCGCGCGCTCCGCCTCCGTGCTCGCGGGGATGGAACTCGTCATGCGCGACCAGGCGAAGGGCGCGATGCAGTTGGACCGCACGCCGAAGCGCTGCATGTCGAGGGCAATCGATTTGGACATCGCTGCGATGCCGAGTTTCGCGGCCGAGTAGTTGGCCTGCCCGAAATTGCCGATGAGGCCCGAGGTCGAGGTCATATGCACGAAGGCGCCCCACCCCTGCTTGCGAAAATGCTCGGCCGCGGCGCGGGAGACGAAGAAGCTGCCATTGAGGTGGACGTTGATGACGGCCAGCCATTCCTCGGGCGACATCTTGTGGAAAATCTGGTCGCGCAGGATGCCGGCATTGTTCACGACGATGTCGATGCGGCCGAAGGAATCCAGCGCCGTCTGTACGATCCGCTGGGCATTCGCCCATTCCGCGACGCTGTCGGTGTTCACCACCGCGCGGCCGCCGCGCTGCTGGATGATGGCAACCGTCTGCTCGCCGGGCGTGGCACTGGTCGGCCCTTCGCCCGTCAGGCTGGCGCCGATGTCGTTGACGACGACGGCGGCACCGGCCAGTGCCATGGCGAGGGCGATTTCCCGCCCGATCCCGCCGCCTGCCCCGGTCACCACCGCGACCTTGCCTTCGAGCATCATGCCGGCTGCCTCCCTCTTGCGCATCTTGGTCCCCGGGGCGTTCTAGGCCGCTGCGATCGGGTCGTGAAGCCGGGTTGCCCCGATCGCGGCGCGCACTATTCTGTTCACGCGTAGCCGGGTCAGGGAAACAGCATGGCGTTGGTTGCCCTTGAAAGGGTCGGAAAGACCTTTCGCGGCCGCACGGGCGCGTGGGAGGCGGTGCGCGACTTCTCCCTGGAACTGGCGGAGGGCGAGTTCTTCTGCCTGCTCGGCACCTCGGGCTGCGGCAAGACCACGGTGCTGAACATGCTGGCGGGGTTCGAGGCACCGACCGCGGGCCGCATCCTGCTGGATGGCAAGCCGGTGCGCGGCCCGGGTGCCGATCGCGGCGTGGTCTTCCAGGGCCATGACAGCCTCTACGACTGGCTGACGGCGCGGGACAACATCGCCTTCGGGCCGCGGCTCCGCGGCGTCTCCAAGGCCGAACGCCGTGCCGTCGCGGATCGCTTCCTGACGATGGTGGGGCTGACGGGGCAGGGGGCCAAGCACCCGTCCGAACTCTCCGGCGGCATGAAGCAGCGCATCCAGATCGCGCGCGCCCTGGCGAACGACCCGCGCATCCTGCTGATGGACGAACCCTTCGGCGCGCTGGATGCGATGACACGCGCCGTGCTGCAGAACGAGCTGTCCCGCATCTGGGCGGAGACGCGAAAGACGGTGCTCTTCATCACCCATGACATCGAGGAAGCCGTTGCCTTGTCCACCCGCGTCGGCGTGATGAAGCGCGGGCCGGGCGGCACGCTGAAGGCCGTGGTGCCGGTCGATCTTCCCTTCCCGCGCGAACGTACCTCGGACGGCTTCATGCAGACCTTCCGCCAGGTCCATGCGCTGATCCATGAGGAGATCCACCCTCATGAATAACCGCGCCGCGACCGTTGGCGGCTATGTCGCCGGCTTCGCCCTGCTGTTCCTGATCTGGCATTTCGCCAGCCAGTTCCTGGTGCGGTCGGTGCTGTTCCCTTCGCCCTTCCCGGTCTTCGAAAGGGCGGTGGTGCTGATCGAGGATGGGCTGCTGCAGGAAGCCGTCATCGCCTCCATGCGCCGCATCCTCCAGGGTTTTCTCCTCGGCAGTGCGCTGGGAATCCCGATCGGGCTCGCGCTCGGCAGCTTCCGGCCGGTGCGCCTGCTGCTGGAGCCCTGGACGGAGTTCTTCCGCTTCATCCCCGCCGTCGCGATGATCACCGTCGCCGTGATCTGGTTCGGCATCGGGGAGGAGAGCAAGATCTTCCTGATCGCGTATACGACGGTCTTCGTCGTCATCATCGCGACCGCGGCGGGCGTCGGTGCCGTCGGCAAGGACAAGATCCGCGCCGCGCAATGCCTGGGCGCGAACAAGTTCCAGGTCTTCGCGCTCGTCGCCCTGCCGGCGACCGTGCCCTACATCCTGACGGGCATGCGGCTCGCGATGGCCAATGCCTTCGTCACCATCGTCGCGGCGGAACTCGTCGCCTCCAATGACGGGCTCGGCAAGATGCTGTGGGATGCGCGCCTGTTCATGCAGGTGGAGGACATCTTCGTCGCCCTCATCGCGCTCGGCCTGCTGGGCTTCGCCACCGACCGCACCTTCCGCCTGCTGATCCGCGCCTTCGCGGGCCGCTTCAACCCGACCATGTGAACACGAACAGGGAGAGAGAAGACCATGATGAACCGCCGTAGCCTGTTGGCCGCAGGCGCCGCCGCCGCGCTGCCCATCCCCGCCTTCGCGCAGGGCGCGCCCATCCGCATGACGATCGCGACGGGCGTGGACCCGTCCTTCGCGCCCTACTACGTGGCGCGTGAGGGTGGCTTCTTCCAGCGCAACGGGCTGGACGTGACGGTGAACACCGGCCCCTCCGGCTCCGCCATGATCGCCTTCCTCGTCGGCAACCAGATCAACTCCGCCTATGGCGCCGAACAGGCCGGCGTCTCCGCCCACCTGGTCGATCCCAACGTCGTCGCGGTGGCCGAAGGCACGGCGCTGCTGCGCTGGATCAGCGTGCTCGGCCGCAATGTCGAGAACATGGAAGCGCTGAAGGGCAAGCGCGTCGGCGTCGCCCGCGGCACGGGCAGCGAGACCTTCTGGCTCTCCGTGGTCTCCAAGCTGAACCTGAACCCGGCCGACTACACCATCGTGAATGTCGAGGCGCCGGAGATGGTGGCCGCGCTGGAACGCGGCAACATCGACGCCTTCGCGGTGTGGGAGCCCTGGCCGACCCGCGCCATGCGCGCCATCCCGAACACCAAGATCCTGCTGTCGAACGACCAGATCCAGATCGTCCGCAACTTCGTCTACATGAACAAGGGCTGGGCGGAGGCGAACCAGGACGCGACGCAGCGCTTCATGCGGTCCCTGATCCAGGCGCAGGAATTCATCGCCAGCAACCCGGCGGAGGCCGCCGCCCAGGCCGCGCGCTTCCTCCGCCAGGACCGCGCCTTCATCGCGGAGCTGATGACCAAGGTCGAGTTCAAGATGAACCTGACGCCTGACAGCGTCGGCAACATCCAGCTCGCCATCGACCAGCTGCGCGGCATGAACCGCCTGTCGCGGGACGTGACGCCGGACCAGGTGATCTGGAAGGCGCCGCTGGCCGCCGCCGCCGCCGGGCGCGTGACGATCTGAGGCTCAGTCCGCTTCCGCCAGGGCGCGCAGCCCTGGCGGGTCGCTGATCCTCAGCCCGGCGCGGCCGGGTTCCACCAGCCGCGCCGCGCGGAACTCCACCAGGGCCAGGTTCACCTTGGGCCTGGTCGCCGCGACCAGCGCCGCCAGCTGCCCCTGCGGCAGCCGCACCAGCCCCGCGGGATCGGCCGCCGCCAGCTTCAGCAGGGCTGCCGCCAGGCGCTGGGGCAGGGGGCGGAGCCCCACCGCCTCCACCTGCTCCGTCGTCCGCCGCAGCCGCGCCGCCAGCGTCCGCAGCAGCGCCAGCGCCGTGGCATGGTCCTCCGCCAGCACGGCGGCCGCATCGACGTGGCGGATCATGAGGGCGGAGACGGGCGTCAGCGCCGTGCAATCGGCGCTGCGCGGCCCGCCATCCACCAGCGCGACTTCCCCCACCGGCTCCCCAGCGCCGGCCAGGCCGAGGGTCAGCTCGCGGCCCGAGCCGGTCGCGAGATGCAGGCGGACCAGCCCGTCCAGCACCAGCAGCATGCCATCCGCGCCGGGATCGCCGCGGCGGAAGACGACCTCTCCGTCCCTGTACCGCACCGGACGGGCGGCGGCGGCCAGGCGGGCGCGGGCGGCGTCCGGCACCCCGGCCAGCAGGGGCAGGCGGTCCAGGGCACGGCGGGCCTCGATCGACATCGCCGCGCTCGCCGTGCCTACTTCTCGGACGCCGCGATGATGCCGCCGGACAGGCTGGCCGGGATGCGGTTGGTCCAGCGCCCGCCATCGACCTGCGTGACGAAGTCCAGCACCGCCCGGTTGAAGGCGTCCGGATCCTCCAGGTTCATCGTGTGGCCGCATTTCGGCATGACCATCAGCGCGCTGCTCTTGATGGTGCGCTTCAGGTAGATGCTGGCTTCCAGCGTGGGGTCGTCCTCGTCGCCCGCGATGACCAGCGTCGGGACTTCCATCCTGCTGAACCCGTCCTTGAGGTCGAACAGGGAGGGCCGGCGGCGCTGCACGCCGTTCATGGTCAGGGCGGAACCCTCCGTGCTGTGCTCGCAGAGCTGATCCTGGAACTCCTTGTAGCCGCGGGGGTCCTTCTCCTCGAAGACCAGGCGCGTCGGGCCGCGGCTGTAGGTCTTGCCGAAGGTCGCCATCGTCTCCGACCGGATGCGGGCGATGGCGGCGTCCGTCTCCTTGTGGAATTGCGGCATCTTGTCAGGCGATGCCCCGTAGCCGACGCCGGCGGCGACCAGGCTGCGGCAGAGATCGGCGTGGCGCAGCCCCATATGCAGCGTCGCGAAGCCGCCCATGGAAAGCCCCACCACATGGGTCTTGCCGAGGCCGAGGCCCTTGATGACGGCGGCGATGTCGTCCGTCGCGCGGTCCTGGCTGTACTTCTCGGGGTCGGAGGGGACCTCGGAGGGGGTGTAGCCCCGGGCCGCATAGGTCACGCAGCGGTAGCGGCGGGAGAAGAAGCGCATCTGCGCCTCCCAGCTCCGATGGTCGCCGGCATATTCATGGACGAAGACCATGGGCGTGCCGGAGCCGGCTTCCTCGTAGTAGAGGCTCACCCCGTCATCGGTGCGGATGGTCGGCATCGTCTCTCCAATCTGGTCCCGGGAAGGCGGCGGATCGTGGCGCCAGGGGATCGAGTCGGCAACCCTGCGGCAGCACCTTGACTCCGGAGGGGGGCAGGCGCATCTGCCAATCCGGACCCGACGGGTCCCCTTTCAGGAGCGGGAGCGACGCCGCGTGCTGCGGGTCTCGAAATTCACCGATTACGCCGTGGTGGTGTTGAGCCGGCTGGAAGCCGAGGGCGGCGTGCAGACCGCGCCCGGCCTCGCCAGCGGGACCGGCATCGCCGAACCCACGGTCGCCAAGGTGCTGAAGATGCTGGCCCAGGCCGGCTTGGTGGAAGGGCTGCGGGGTGCGCGCGGGGGTTACCGCCTGCTGCGCGAACTGTCATCCCTGCCGCTGTCGGACGTGATCGTTGCCGTTGATGGCCCGATCGCGCTGACCGCCTGCGTCGATGGCGGATTCGGTCTTTGCGAGGCCGAGAATACCTGCCCCGTGCGCGGCCGCTGGGACCCCGTGAATGCCGCCATCCGCGGCGCGCTCTCCGCCATCATGGTGAGCGAGATCGCGACCCCCCCTGGCCGTGCGTCGCTGCCGGCCCACCTGACCGCCACCCCCGTGCCTGCCCTTCTGGCCGAGTAGGACAAGTTCCATGCCCGCCGTCACCGAGACGCTCGAAACCGTCCAGTCCGTTAACGAGGGCGGCTACAAGTGGGGTTTCGAGACCGACATCGAGATGGAGTTCGCGCCCAAGGGCCTGAACGAGGACATCGTCCGCTTCATCTCCGCGAAGAAGAATGAGCCCGCCTGGCTGCTGGAATGGCGGCTCAAGGCCTTCGCAATGTGGAAGAAGATGGAGGAGCCCACATGGGCCGCCGTCTCCTACCCGAAAATCGGCTACCAGGATGCCTACTACTACGCGGCGCCGACGCAGAAGGTGAAGCCGAAGTCGCTGGACGAGGTCGATCCGGAGCTGCTGAAGACCTACGCCAAGCTCGGCATCCCGCTGAAGGAACAGGCGATCCTGGCGGGTGTGGAGGGCGCGGGCGATTCACCGGCCGAAGGCGGGCGCATGCCGATCGCCGTCGACGCGGTGTTCGACAGCGTCTCCGTCGCCACTTCCTACAAGGAACGCCTGGCGAAGGACGGCATCATCTTCTGCGCGATCAGCGAGGCGGTGCAGGAGCATCCCGAGCTGGTGCGGCAGTACCTCGGTACCGTCGTGCCGCAAGCCGACAACTACTTCGCCGCGCTCAACAGCGCCGTCTTCACCGATGGCAGCTTCGTCTACATCCCGAAGGGCGTTCGCTGCCCGATGGAGCTGTCCACCTATTTCCGCATCAATGCCAAGAGCACCGGGCAGTTCGAGCGGACCCTGATCATCGCGGATGAGGGCAGCACGGTCAGCTACCTCGAAGGCTGCACGGCACCGCAGCGGGACGAGAACCAGCTGCATGCCGCGGTGGTGGAACTGGTCGCGCTCGACGATGCGACCATCAAGTACAGCACGGTGCAGAACTGGTACCCCGGCGATGCCGAGGGGCGTGGCGGCATCTACAACTTCGTTACCAAGCGCGCGGATTGCCGCGGCGCGCGGAGCAAGGTGAGCTGGACGCAGGTCGAGACCGGGTCCGCCATCACCTGGAAGTACCCGTCCTGCATCCTGCGCGGCGATGACAGCGTCGGCGAATTCTATTCCGTCGCCATCACCAACAACCGCCAGCAGGCCGATACCGGGACGAAGATGTTCCATATCGGCCGCAACACGCGCAGCACCATCGTCAGCAAGGGCATCAGCGCCGGCCGCGGGCAGAACACCTATCGCGGCCTGGTGCGGATCAGCCCCAAGGCCGCCGGCGCGCGCAACTTCACGCAATGCGACAGCCTGCTGATCGGCGACGAATGCGGCGCGCATACCGTGCCCTACATCGAGAATCGCTGCCTCTCCGCCAAGGTGGAGCATGAGGCGACGACATCGCGCATCGCCGAGGATCAGCTCTTCTACTGCCGCCAGCGCGGGCTGTCGGAGGAGGATGCCGTGGGCCTCATCGTCAACGGCTTCTGCCGGGAGGTCCTGAAGGAGCTGCCGATGGAATTCGCCGTGGAAGCGCAGAAGCTGCTGCAGATCAGCCTCGAAGGCTCGGTCGGTTAAGGGATCGCCTGACATCATGCTGAAGATCGAGAACCTGCACGCCACCGTCGATGGCAAGCCGATCCTGAAGGGCCTGTCCCTGTCGATCGCGCCGGGCGAGGTGCATGCCATCATGGGCCCGAACGGCTCCGGCAAGTCCACGCTGAGCTACGTGCTGGCGGGGCGGGAGGGCTATGAGGTCACGGACGGCTCCGTCACCTTCATGGGCCAGGACCTGCTGGCGATGGAGCCGGAGGAGCGCGCGGTCGCCGGCGTCTTCCTCGCCTTCCAGGCGCCGGTCGAACTGCCGGGCGTGGGCAACGCCAATTTCCTGCGCACGGCGCTGAACGCCGTGCGCCGCGCGAAGGGCGAGACCGAGGTGGACGCGATCCAGTTCCTCAAGCTCGCCCGTGCGCGCATGAAGGTGCTGAACATGCCGGACGACATGCTGAAGCGGCCGGTCAATGTCGGCTTCTCCGGCGGCGAGAAGAAGCGGAACGAGATGCTGCAGATGGCGATGCTCTCGCCGAAGCTGGCGCTGCTGGACGAGACCGACAGCGGGCTCGACATCGATGCGCTGAAGATGGTGGCAGATACGGTGAACAGCCTGCGCGGGCCGGATTTCTCCGCCCTCGTCATCACCCACTACCAGCGCCTGTTGAACCACATCGTGCCGGACCATGTGCACGTGCTGTCTGCCGGCCGCATCATCCGCAGCGGCGGGCCGGAACTGGCGCAGGAGCTCGAGGCGACGGGCTATGCCGCCTCGGTGGCCGCGGCATGACGGCCGTCAACACCACCGGCGCCGGCGCCTTCCTGGCGCGGCATGAGGGGTTGCGCGCGCGGCTTCCGGGCGCGCACCTTCCGTGGGTCGCGGCGTTGCGCGAGGCTTCGGCCGAGGCGTTCCGGGCGCAGGGCTTCCCGACGCGGCGCGTCGAGGCCTGGAAGTACACCGACCTCGCGGCCGTGAACGGCACGGTGTTCGGGGAACCGCTGACCGGCGTCGATGACGCGCTGTCGCTCCCCGCCACGACGAATCCGCGTGCCGTCTTCGTCGATGGCCGCTTCCGCGCTGACCTCTCGACGCTAGGAGGGCTGGCCTATTCGGTGGAGAGCCTGGCAGCCGTGCTGCCCTCGCTGGAGGGGCGGCTGGGTGCGGTCGCGCGTCCCGCCGAGCAGGCGCTCGCTGCGCTGAACGGCATGCTGTTCGAGGACGGGCTGGTCGTGACCGTGCCGGCCGGCGTCACGGGCGGCGTGCTGGAACTGCTGTCCTTCGCGACCGTCTCCGAACGCGCGCCGGCCTATCATCCGCGCCATCTGGTGCGGCTTGGCGAGGGTGCCTCGCTGACGCTGATCGAGACGGCCTCCGGCCCCGCCGCCGCGCGCTACCTGCACAACCCGGTCTTCGAGATCGAGGTCGCCGCCAAGGCGCGCCTGAACCATGGGCGGCTGCAGCAGGAAGGGCTCGATGCCTTCTTCCTCTCGACCGTCTATGCCCGCGTGGCGGAGGGCGGTGCCTATGACAATTTCACGCTGAACGCGGGCGGCCGTTTGGCGCGGAACGAGATCCATGTGGCGCTGCAGGGTCCCAAGGCCGAATGCCACATGAACGGCGTGCAGCTGGTGGCCGATGGCCAGCATGCGGATACGACGACGGCGCTGGATCATGCGGCACCCGATTGCGCGTCCCGCCAGACCTACAAGACGGTGCTGGCCGGAAGGTCGCGCGGCGTCTTCCAGGGCAAGATCCTGGTGCGCAAGGTCGCGCAGAAGACCGATGGCTATCAGATGAACCAGGCGCTGCTGCTGAGCGCGGAGGCCGAGATCGACAGCAAGCCGCAGCTCGAGATCTACGCCGACGACGTGAAGTGCAGCCATGGCGCCACGGTCGGCGAACTGGATGCCGACAACCTGTTCTTCCTGCGCAGCCGCGGTATCCCGCTGGACCAGGCCAAGGCAATCCTGGTCGAGGCCTTCCTGACGGAAGCGGTGGAAGCCGTGGCCGACGAGGCCATCCGCAACGCCCTCTCCGCCGCCGTCACGGGCTGGTGGCAGCGCCAGGGCGTCGCGGGCGGGATCGAGGTCGCGTGATGGACGGGCATACGATGCCGGGCATCGATCTTGCAGCGATCCGGGCCGATTTCCCGATCCTGTCGGAGACGGTGCGCGGCAAGAAGTTCACGTTCCTGGACAGCGGTGCCTCCGCCCAGAAGCCGCGCCAGGTGATCGGCGCGATGGTGCGGATGATGGAGACGGCCTACGCCAACGTCCATCGCGGTGCCTACCACATGAGCGAGCAGGCGACCGAGGCCTATGAGGCCGCGCGCCGCGCCGTGCAGCGCTTCCTGAATGCGGGCGACGAGCGCGAGATCGTCTTCACGGGCAGCAGCACCAACGCCATCAACCTGGTCGCGCACAGCTACGGGCGCGGCGTGATGAAGCCGGGCCAGGCGGTCGTGATCTCCGAGATGGAGCACCACGCGAACCTCGTTCCCTGGCAGATGCTGCGCGACGCGCATGGCATCGAGCTGCGGGTCTGCCGCATCACCGATGCCGGTGAGCTGGACATGGACGACCTCGCCGCGAAGCTCGCGGATGGCAAGGTCGGCCTCGTCGCCGTCACGCATATGTCGAACGTGCTCGGCACCGTGACGCCGGCTGAGCGCATCGCGCGCATGGCGCATGAGGCCGGCGCGAAGGTGCTGTTCGATGGCAGCCAGGCCGCGGTGCATCGCCGCGTGGATGTGCGGGCGATCGACGCGGATTTCTACGTCTTCACCGGCCACAAGCTCTATGGCCCCACGGGCATCGGCGTGCTCTACGCCAAGGCCGCGCTGCTCGAATCCATGCCGCCTTTCCTCGGCGGCGGCGACATGATTGCCGAGGTGACCTTCGAGAAGTCGATCTGGGCGCCGATCCCGGCAAAGTTCGAGGCCGGGACGCCGCCGATCATCGAGGCGATCGGCCTGCACGCCGCCATCGACTATGTCGAGGCCATCGGCATGCCGGCGATCGAGGCGCATGAGCGCGCCCTGGTCGACCGCGCCATGGCCCGCCTGCCGCATATCGAGGGCGTCACGCTGCTCGGCCGCGCGCAGGATCGCGGCGGCGTCTTCGCCTTCGCGCTCGACACCGCCCATGCGCATGACGTGGCCACGCTGCTGGATCGCGCCGGCATCGCGGTGCGCTCCGGCCGCCATTGCGCGGAACCGCTGCACGCCCGCTTCAACGTCGAGAGCACCTGCCGCGCCTCCTTCGGCCTCTACACCACGCCGGAGGAAGTCGATCTCCTTGCTGACGCGTTGGGGCAGGCGAGGGAGTTCTTCCGATGAGCCGCTGCGATGGTCGCAGGCTGGCGGGCTTCGGCCCGCTGGCCGGAGAGCTGAATCGGAGCGGCAGATGACCGGACTGTTCGACGACCTGCGGGACCTATACCAGGAAGTCATCCTGGACCACGGTCGCAAGCCGCGGAACTTCCGGCGGCTGGACGATGCCGACCGCACCGCGCGGGGCGACAACCCGATGTGTGGCGACCGGATGGAGCTGTTCCTGAGGATGGCACCGGATGGCTCCATCGCGGATGCCGCCTTCCAGGGCCGGGGCTGCGCCATCTCCATGGCCAGCGCCTCGCTGATGACCGACACGGTGAAGGGCAAGACGCCCGCGCAGGCGCACGCCATGAGCGACGGCTTCCGCACGCTGGCCATGACGGGCACCTGCCCCGAATGCGGCGGCGACATCGCTGAGGAGATGGAGCGCCTGGCGCCCCTTTCCGGCGTGCATGACTTCCCGAGCCGCGTGAAGTGCGCGACGCTGGCCTGGCACACCTTGAACGCCGCCCTCGACGGCGAGGCGAAGGAGGCGAGCAGTGAGTGAGACGCCGACCCTGCCCAGTCACGGCACCTGGACGCCGGAAGGCTCCACGGAGCCGCCGGTGAAGGTGCATGAGGATGCGGTCATCGCCGTCCTCAAGACTGTCTTCGACCCGGAGATCCCCGTCGACATCTACGAACTCGGCCTGATCTACGCGGTCGAGATCGGCGATGACGGGCACGTCAAGGTCGAGATGACGTTGACCACGCCCTCCTGCCCCTCGGCGCAGGAACTGCCGAGCCAGGCGGAGGAAGCGGTCCGCGCCGTGCCCGGTGTGACCGACGTGACGGTCGAGGTCGTCTGGGATCCGCCCTGGGACCAGAGCCGGATGAGCGAGGATGCGCGCCTCGCTCTCAACATGTACTGATGCCAGCGTGAGGGTGAACCCATGACCACCACCATCGACGCGCCCATCCGCCCGAAACAGGCCCTGCCGCCGCTGATGACGCTGTCCGACGGCGCGGCGGAACGGCTCCGCGCCCTCTACGAGAAGGGGGAGGCGGGGAAGCTTCTCCGCATCGCGGTGAAGACCAAGGGCTGCTCCGGCATGTCCTACGACCTGTCCTGGGTCGATGGCGCGGGTCCGGGGGATGAGGTCGTGACCGACAAGGGCCTGACGATCCTGGTGGATCGCAAGGCGACGCTGTTCCTGATCGGTACGGTGATGGACTACGAGGTGAAGGCCATGTCCGCCGGCTTCACCTTCACCAACCCGAACGAGAAGGGCCGCTGCGGCTGCGGCGAGAGCTTCCACGTCTGACGGCCCACGTCTGACGGATTGTGACGGTGCCTTGGCGCGGATCGGCCGCCGCGCCACATGCGGGGTTCCAACGCCGGAACCCCGCCCTTGCCGCCTCACCCCATCACCCGCCGCCGCCTGGCCACGCTGCTGGCCGCCATTCCCGTCCTCGGTGCCTGCGTGAGCACGGGCGGGGGCAGTGACTATTATGCGGGCCCTGTCTCCGACCATTTCGACGGAAGCCGGTTCTTCAATCCCGGCGGCGAGTCGCCGCGCGGCTTCACGCAGCTGCTGCGCTGGCAGCTGACGGAAACCAAGACGGCCTGGCCGGAGAGCTTCCCGAGTCCCTTCCCGCAGGACACGCCCCCCGCCCGCGTCGAGGGCAGCGCGCTGCGCATCAGCTTCGTCGGCCACGCCACCTTCCTGATCCAGGGCGCCGGCCTCAACATCCTGACCGATCCCGTCTTCTCCGACCGCGCGAGCCCCTTCAGCTTCTACGGCCCGAAGCGCGTGAATGCGCCGGGCATCGATTTCGCTGTCCTGCCGAAGATCGACGTCGTGCTGCTTTCCCACGCGCATTACGACCACATGGATGTCGATACGCTGCGGCGGCTGTGGGAACGCGACCGTCCGCGCATCCTGGCACCGCTCGGCAATGACGTGATCCTGCGCGGCCACCACCCCGCCATGGGGGTGAAGACGATGGACTGGCACGATCAGCGTGACCTTGGCCGCGGCGTGACGACGACGCTCGAGGCGGTGCATCACTGGTCAGCCCGCGGCGTCTTCGACCGCAACCACGCGCTGTGGGGCGGATTCGTGCTGAAGGGCATCGGCGATGGCATCTTCTTCGCCGGCGACACGGGTTTCGACCAGGGCCGCCCCTTCCGCCGCGTTGCGCAGCGCCATCCTGGCCTCGGCGTGGCACTGCTGCCGATCGGGGCCTATGAGCCGCGCTGGTTCATGGCGCCGCAGCACATGAACCCCGATGACGCGGTGCAGGGCTTCCAGCTGCTCGGCGCGCGCCAGGCGCTGGGCTACCACTGGGGCACCTTCAACCTGACGAATGAGGGCGTGGATAGTCCGCCTGCCGACCTCGCCACGGCACTCGCCGCGAAGGGCGTGGAGGCCGCGCGCTTCATCGCCGCGCGGCCCGGCCTTGTCTGGACGAACGCGGTCGCCTGATCCTCAGGCGATCAGCACGAAGGAACTCGCGGTCAGCGTCGCGCCGGTGAGTTCCGCGATCACGGTCACGCCGCCTGCCGTGGCGCCGTTGCTGTCCCAGCTCAGCAGATGCGTGTCCGTGGCGAAGACGAACTGCGCCAGGGACCCGACCGCCATCGCCCCCGCGCCGATCTGCAGGCGCGATGCCGCCGCCAGGTTCATGCCCGCCACCAGCCCGCCACCGAAGCCGGAAGCGGAGATCTGAATGATGTCCTCGCCCAGCGTGAAGTCGGCGATGCGGTCGGCGCCATCGGTCGGGCGGATGAAGCGGAACGCATCGGCGCCCGCACCGCCGGTCAGCACATCGGCGCCGAGCCCGCCGACGAGCGTGTCATCGCCATCGCCGCCCAGCATGGTGTCGTTGCCGGCAAGGCCCTGGAGCAGGTTTGCGCCGGCGTTGCCGGTGACGACATTCGCATCGGCATTGCCGGTGCCGTTCAGCGCGTCGCTGCCGGTCAGCACCAGCTTCTCGACATTGACGACGAGGACGAAGGCGATGGAGGCGTGGACGGTATCGATGCCGCCGCCCGCCGCCTCCACCACCCTGTCGCCCAGGCTGTCCACCACGTAGTCGTCATCGCCCAGGCCGCCGGTCATCACGTCATTGCCCAGGCCGCCATCGAGCGTGTCGTTGCCGGTGCCGGCGGTGAGGGAGTCGTTGCCATCCAGGCCGCGCAGCCAGTTCGCGCCGTCATTGCCGGTGAGGGCGTTCGCAAGGGCATTGCCCGTGCCGGCCAGATTGCCGCTGCCGGTCAGCACGAGGTTCTCCACCTCGCTGGCCAGGATCCAATCCACCGAACTGCGCACGAGGTCGATGCCGCTCGCGGCGTCCTCCACCACCGTGTCGCCAGCGTCGTCCACGATGTAGACATCGTTGCCGAGGCCGCCGGCCAGCCGGTCCGCCCCGGTCCCGCCATCCAGTGTGTCGCCGCCCGCACCGCCCTGCAGCGTATCCGCCCCGCCGAGACCGCGCAGCAGGTTGGCGCCGGCATTGCCGCCGATCAGGTTGGCGTCGTCATTCCCCGTGCCGCTGGTGGCGGTGCCGGCCAGCAGCAGTGCCTCCATGGCCGTACCCAGCGTCCAGGATACCGCGGCCACCACCGTGTCCGCGCCGTCGCCGGGCTGCTCGATGACCTGCTGGTTCGTGGCGTAGACATAGTAGAGGTCGTCGCCGCTGCCGCCGGCCAGCGTATCGGCGCCGAGGCCGGCATCCAGCGTGTCGTTGCCACCCATCCCCTGCAGCAGGTCGTTGCCCGCGGCGCCGGCCAGGGAGTTCGCGCCGGCATTGCCGATCAGCTCATTCGCCAGCGCATTGCCGGTGCCGTTGATCGCGGCCGTGCCGGCCAGGGTCAGCGCTTCCAGGTTTGCGCCGAGGGTCCAGCTGACATGGGCAACGACCCGGTCGAAGCCTTGCGCTGTGCCTTCGCCGATGATCGTCCCGGCCTCTCGCACGATGTAGGTGTCGTCGCCGACGCCGCCGATGAGGCTGTCGGCACCGCTGCCGCCATCCAGCGTATCCGCGCCCGCGCCGCCGATCAGGGTGTCGTTGCCGTCCCCGCCGGACAGGGCGTTGTCGGCGATATTGCCGGTGATGCGGTCATTCCCGGCGCCGCCGATCGCATCCTCGATCAGCGACCGCGCATCGCCCTGGTACTGCATGGCGTTGAAGATGTTGCCGCGGGCGAACTTGCCCGTGCCGAGCATGGCGAGCTGCGCCGTGCTCGCGACCGACCAGCCGCCCGGCGTCAGGTCGATGGTGACGCCGCCCGCATAGTTGGAGAGGTCGTAGGTATCGTGCCCGCCGCCATCCCAGATCGTCAGGAAGATGCGGTTGCCGCCCGGGGCGCCCTGGCCCGCGCCGTTGATCGACATCTGCCCCGTCGCAGGATTCCAGCTGTAGGTCGTGTCGCCGCCCTGCATGGTGAAGTCGGCGCCGTACATCACCTGCAGCGCGGCGATGTCGAGCATCATGTAGGATTGTGGCGCCGACCACTGTTCGTAGGTGTAGCCACCGATCGGCCCGCCGGTGAAGCTGCGGTAGCTCATCACCGTGAACTCGATGCTGTCGCGGTCGCCTGGCACGGCGGTGGCGCCCGGGCCGCCCGCTTCCTGGGAATGCTTCAGGCCGAGCGCGTGGCCGATCTCGTGCAGCGTGGTGTGGTAGGCGTAGTTGCCGAGGACAGGATTGCGATAGTTGTAGGCCGTGCCGAACCAGACGTCGCCGCCGGATCCACCGCCGGGATAGCGGGCATAGGCCGTGCCGGGCAGGCTCGACTGTGCCAGGCGGATATCGGCGCCATCGAAGCCGGCATCCGTGATCGCGAGTTGCGTGAAATCCGCCACGCCCGCGCCGCGCAGCACCGCATTGCCGCCGGTCACGCTGCTGGTGCCGGTCAGCGCATGACGCGCCGCCTGCATCGTCGCCAGCGACACCTGGGCGAAGCCGCTGCCAGGTTCGTTGTTGCCATAAGGGGATTCGTAGTCGCTGGCCGCATCGGGGAAGCTGAAGGTCAGCGGCCCGACCCAGGCCGTGCCGGACAGCACGCCGTCGATGTACTTGTTGCCGGTCGCGGCAACCGCCCGTGTCGTCGCCATGGCTGCCGGCCCCTTTGTGCAGGGCGCGAAGCCGAATGCCCCGCGCCCCGGCAGCCTTATCGAGCCTCCTTAACCGTCTGTTGCGCGACCGTGTCTGCGTCAGTCTTTCGTCCCGCGGGCCTGCCCGCCCTTGCGCCCGGCCTCCGCCGCGCGCTGCGGGTCGTTGGCGAAGTTGTTCGGGTCGCGGCCCTTGCCGGCGCCGACCGTGTCCTGCGACACGCCCTTCTGGCCCTCGGCGCCGTGCCCTCCCGCCTTGTCGCCGGACCCACCCTTGCCTTTGTCCGTTGCCTGGCCTGCCATCTCTTGATCCTCCTTGGGCGGCGGCACACGAGCCCACCGCAGCGGCCAGAACGTCGGCCCGGTCCCCAAGTTCGGCATCCCATCCGAAGCGCCGGCCCCGTATTGACCGGGCGCGGCCGAAGCGGGAGGAAGGGGCATGGCCCGTTTCCAGGTTCTCGTCACGCACACCCATCTCGACCAGCCCGGGCTTGGCCTGCTGGAGGAAGCGGGGTGCCAGGTGCATTTCCTGACGCCGGACGCCACCGGGCTGGTGACGGCGGCGAATGGGCGTGCGGAGGTGGAGCGCCTGCTGGCGTCCATCCCCTTCGATGGCGTCATCTCCCGCATCATCCCGATCGGGGGCGACGCGATGCGACGCTGCCCGGCGCTGCGCGTCATCAGCCGCGCTGCCGTCGGCTACGACAACATCGACATGGAGGCGGCGACCGCGCAGGGCATCGCGGTGCTGACGGCAGTCGGCGCCAATGCGCAATCCGTCGCGGAATACACGATGGGGCTGCTGTTGACCGTGGCGCGCAACATCGCCCGGCACAACACCATCATCCAGGCTGGCGGGTGGGATCGTGCGAGGCTCGGCCTGGAACTGCGCGGCCGGCGGCTCGGCCTGGTCGGCTATGGCCGCATTGCGCAGAAGGTGGCGGCGCTGGCCCAGGCCTTCGGCATGACGGTCTGCGCCTGGAGCCCCAACCTCCACAAGGCCGGCGACATCGCGCCCGTGACGCGCGCGGCCACGCTGCACGATCTGATCCGCGGCTGCGACGTGCTGTCGCTGCACATCCCGCTGACCGAGACCTCCCGCAACCTGATCGGCGCCGCGGAGCTGGCGCTGCTGGGGCGCGAGGCGATCCTGGTCAATACGGGCCGCGGCGGCCTGGTGGATGAGGCCGCGCTGGCCGAGGTGCTGCGGGAGGGCCGCATCTGGGGTGCGGGCATCGACGTGCTGACGCAGGAGCCGCCGCCGCGGGACAACCCGCTGCTCGGCCTACCCAACGCCATCCTGAGCCCGCATGTCGGCGCCGCCACCACCGTCGCCCGCGCCGCGACGGCGGAGACGGCGGCGCGCCACCTGCTCGATATCCTGCTCGGCCGGACGCCGCCTTCCGATGCGGTGGTGAATCCTGAAGTCCTGAGGTCGTCCGGGCGCCTCGGCGGCTGAGGAGTCGCGAGGGATTTCCTGTCGCTGCAAGGCACCGGGCGCCGCCGATGCTGGTTGCATCGGCAGGCCTGGTAACAATGCAGGGGCAGGGAAAGACCCGCGAAGCCGACCCGCCGGGGTGCCTGGGCGACCTCCTACCAGGTCAGCTCGGCAAGGGTGATCCGGTTCTCCGACGCCGGCCAGGCGCGGGAGACGACGCGTTCCTCGTTGAAGATGCCGACCACCGGCCGGCCGAGCTCCGCCGCCGGGATCTGCCGCGTCGCCGTCGCGGCGATGGCGACGCCGGGGCGGAGTTCCGGCGGCACGCGGCCATCCAGCAGGATGGCGTCGCGCGGGATGCCGAAATAGCCGCGGGTGCGCTGGAACAGCACCACGCCGCCGCCGCCATCGCGCTCCGCCTGGGTCGGCGCGCGGGCGGGGCGCAGGTTCACCACCGTCGATCCCCGCGGGAAGGGGCCGCGGTAGATGTGGGTGATGGGGTGGCGTGGCGCGGCGACCACGAATTCCAGCGTCCAGTCCGGCCCGACCGGCACGCCGCCCCACCTCCCATCCTCCTCCGTCACGCGGCGATGGATGGCCTCGCCCATGCGCTCTCCCGTCTCGGGGGAGACGCGGAAGACCTCGACCGTCGCGCCCGCGACGGGGCGGTTGGTGACGCCGCCGGCCGTGTTCGTCACGCGGCCGTCCAGCACCGGCCGCGCCTCGGGCTCCACCGAGAGCCGCGCAGGCGCGCGGCCGGTGACGAAGGAGAATATCTCGGCGAAGGCGCGGGGGTGGTAGGCGGTCTCGCGGTGATCGAGCGCGTCCAGCACCAGGTTCGTGGCGCCCCGCAACTCAGGCCCGTCCACATCCGTGCCGGTCGGGCGATCGGGCGTCGGCGACCAGATGGCGCGGGGCTGGGCGAAGACGTCGTTCCAGGCGCTGCGGATGGTCAGGAAGGCCGTGCCGGGGACGACATCGGTCGTGCCGCCATTCAGGCGCCGCAGGAAGTCGGACTGGCTGTTGAACTCGCGGTTCCTGATCTCCGGCCAGTCATAGACGCCCCGATTGGGCGTGCCGCAGAGCACGGCGTGGGAGACGGCGTCGCTGCCACCCTGGTGCACGACGAAGTCGCGGATCGGGTAGCCGCCACGGGAATTGCCGACGAGGGCGATGCGCGCGCCGTCGTGCCGGGCGCGGAACTCGGCGACGAAGGCGGCCAGGCGCTCCGTCTGCTCCGCGCTGCCGCTGCGGCCGGGCTGGGGCACGGCGTCGTCGTCCCGCGCCAGCGGGTCCGGCATGTCCACCGCCAGCAGGCGGTCGGCCGGGTAGCCGTTGCTCTCGAAGCACCAGAGCGTCGAGAGCCACAGCGCCGCATGGTCGCCATTGCCATGCACGAAGAGGATCGGCGGCGGCAGCGCCTGGGCGCGGGAGAGCCGGGGCGCCGCCAGCAGGCCGGCGGCGAGGAGGAGGGTGCGTCGGGACGTTTCCATTGGGCGGAAGGGTAGCGAAGCCTTCCGTCCCGGGGAACGCCCCTCGCATCACGCCGGCGCCATGGCGGCGGCGATGACGTCCCAGTCGGCATCGCTGATGGGCACCAGCCCGAAGCGCAGCCTGGCCCCCCAGCCGCCATCCCGCGAGACCGCCAGGTGGGGCAGCAGCGGCGCCGCCGGGGCGGCCCTGGCGGGCGCCCAGGCCACGTCCCGGCGCCAGGGGACGAAGCCTGGTGCCATCTCCACCTGGTAGGCATCGCCCGGTGCCACCGTGCCCATGGCGACGAAGGCCTGCAGCCGGTCCTTCACGCCGAAGGTCGCGGTCGGCGCGTAGTAGGCGATTCGGTCGCCGGGCTTCAGCCGGCGCACCGGCCCCGCCTTCCCGTGGCAGAGCTGCATGAAGCCACCGGCCACGCCGAGCGCGACATGGTTGGCGCAGGCGACGCCGATCCAGGCGGCCATCACGCGGCACCCCCCGGCGTGAAGACCCGCAGCCGGTGCCCATCCGGGTCCAGCGCCACGAAGCCGAAGCCGAAATCGAGCGTGCTGGGCGGCAGCGCCATCGCCACGCCCCGGCCGAGCCATGCCGCGTGGCAGGCGGTGACGGCGGCGGCGTCGGGCAGGGTGACGCACAATTCCCCACCGCCGCTGCCCTCCGCCGCCGGCACCACGCCCGCGCGGCGCCAGAGGCCGAGCATGAGGCCCGGGCCAGCCGGGATCATGGCGAAGCCGGGCGAGGCCTCGACCGGCGGGCGACCCAGCGCGGCCTCGTAGAAAGCGGCGCTGCGGGCCGTGTCGGCGACGTAGAGGATGCTGAAGCTGATCTCGGGCATGGGGTCCGTCCCTGGTTGGCGACGCCCCCTTGCTACGCGCCGCCGCTGTCAGTTCCTGTCAGCAGCGATCCCCTCCCGCGCCTTCCATTCCCGCAGCAGGGCGGCGCGGCGGCGGGGATAGCGCTGGCCGGTCGCCTTCAGCCGCGTGATGCGGTCGATGCGGAAGCTGCGCAAATCCTGGCGCAGCTCGCACCAGGCCAGCAGCACGCGCACACGCTCGAAGAAACCCAGCGCGAAGGGCCAGAGGCGCCGCCGCGTCTCGGCGCCCGCGCCGTCGCGATAGGCGATGTCGAGGATGGTCTCCTCGCGAATAGCTTGCCGGATCAGCGGCAGGTCGAGGCTGGCGGGGGCGGCGAGGGTCGGGCCAATCAGCAGGCCGCTCTGCTCCAGCCTCTCGCGCATCGCGGGCGGCAGGACGGCGCCGATCTTGGCCAGGCTGTCCTCCGCCCCGCGCCGCAGCGCCGGGTCGCCCTGTTCCATGACCCAGCGCGCGCCGAGCACCAGCGCCTCCACCTCCTCCTCCCCGAACATCAGGGGCGGCAGGGTGAAGCCGGGGCGGAGCACATAGCCGATGCCGGCCTCGCCCTCGATCGCCGCGCCCTGGGCCTGGAGGGTGGCGATGTCGCGGTAGAGCGTGCGCAGCGACACGCCGAGTTCCTCGGCCAGCGCCTGGCCCCGCACGGGGTGGCGCCGGCGCCGCAGCGCCTGCAGCAGGTCGAGGAGGCGGGCGCTGCGGGACATGGCGGCGGCCTTACCGGACCGCCGCCATCACGTCACGCGTTGGACGGCACCAGCCGGTAGCCACTGCCCGCACGCTCCACCCGGCCGGTGGCCGGCATGGGGAAGTGGTAGCCGACGACCGGCACGCGGTCCGTCGCCGCCTGGTCCAGCAGGCGGCGGCGCGTCTCCACGGCCTGGGTGGCGTCCATGTCGAAGACGGGATGCCATTCCGGGTTGGCCATGAAGAAGGCCGGCGCATTCACCGCATCGCCGATCACCAGCAGCTGGTCCCGGCCATCCGCGATCATGAAGGAGGCATGGCCCGGCGAGTGCCCGTTGGTGGCGATGGCGGTGATGCCCGGCGCGACCTGGGCACCCGGCTCGAAGGTCTGGACGCGGTCGCGATAGGGGGCGAATTTCTGCCGCACCGTCGCGAAGCCGGGGCGACGGCCCTCGGGGGCGCGGGATTCCTCGCCCGCATCGGTCCAGAAGGCCCATTCCCGCGCCGGCACCAGCACCGGCGCATTCGGGAACAGCGCCTGTCCCTGCGCATCCGTCAGCCCGCCGATGTGGTCGCCGTGGAAATGCGTGTGCACCACCAGGATGACCTGCGCCGGGTCGAGCCCCGCCGCGCGCATGTTCGCCAGCATCGTGCTGCCCGGCGCGCCGCGCCCAACATCCAGCATCACCAGCCCGCGCGGCGTCCTGACCACCGTCACGTTGAAGGGATTCTCCAGGGCCGTGCCCGGCATCCCCGCGGCCTGCATGGTGGCCGCCACCTGCGCCGGCGTCGCGTTCAGCACGAAGCCCTGGGTGGCATCGGCCCGTACCACGGACCCGTCGGTGACGATGAAGGCCTCCAGCCCCCCCACCGCCACGCGGTGGGAGGTCGGCGCCTGCGCCTGGGCGAAGGAGGGCGCGAGGGCCAGCCCCGCGCCGGCGGCCAGCAGGCCGCGACGATCGATCGCCATCTCAGCTGGCCGCCGCCCAGTCGGAGGGGACGAAGCGGTAGCCATTGCCGTCCTTCGCCATGAAGCCCGTGGAGGGGAAGGGGAAGTGGTAGCCGGTGACGCGGATCCGGTCCGTGGAGACCATGTCGAAGACCCGGCGGCGCGTGGCCTCCGCCACCTGGGCATCGAAGTCGAAGACCAGGTGGAAATCCGGGCGGCGGGCGAAGACCTCCGGCCGGTTCGTGATGTCGGCCAGGAAGACCAGCTGCTCGTTCCCGTCGGCGATCCGGTAGATGGTGTGGCCGGGCGTGTGGCCATGGGCGGCGATGCTGGTGATGCCGGGCATCACCTCCGCCCCCGGCGCGATCTGCCGGACCTTGCCCTGATAGGGGCCGAAGCGGCGCTGGCTGTTGGCGAAGTTGGCGCGCTGGAATTCGGGGCTGCGAGTCTCGTTCCCGCTATCCATCCACCAGCCCCATTCCGGCGCCGGCACCACCAGCTCCGCATTCGGGAAGGCGGGCGTGCCATCGGCGTTGAGCAGCCCGTTCACGTGGTCGCCGTGGAAGTGGCTGAACACCACCGTCGTCACCCGCGCCGGGTCCAGCCCCGCCGCGCGCATGTTGGCCGTCAGCAGGCCGACCGGTGCATTGGCGCCGGAGGGGCCGTTGCCGGTGTCGAACAGCACCAGGCCGGCCGGCGTCTCCACGCAGGTCAGGGTGAAGGGGATGCGGAAGGTGTCGGTGGGCAGGAAGCTTTCCGCCAGCACGCGCTGCACATCCTCGAGCGACGCATTGCGCACGAAGCCCGCGGCCAGCGGGATGGCGCGGCTGCCGTCATGCAGCATGGTCACCGTCAGCGACCCCAGCCGGAAGCGGAAGAAGCCCGGTGCCTGGGCGAGTGGCGCGGCGGGTGCGGCGGCCTGGGCCAGCACCGGTGTCGCGCGCAGCAGCGCCGGCGCGGCAAGGGCGGCAGCGGCCCCCATGAAGATGGACCTGCGGATCATGCTTCTTCCCTCCGGGACGGTTGGCTCGCCGCGACGTTGGGCGGCGGGCGCCGGATGCAACCCCCAAGGGCGCTTGCGACGCAAGCTTCTTTCGTGGGCAGGACGCTCAGCGCGCGAAAGCGACAACCGCTTCGAGGTGCGGCGACCAGGGGAATTGGTCCACCGGCACGGCGGAGACCGCCTTGAACCCGGCCTTGCCCAGCACCGCCGCATCCCGGGCCAATGCCACGGGATTGCAGGAGACATAGATGACGTGCCGCAGCTTGCTGCGCGCGATCTGCGCCACCTGCTCCACCGCGCCATTGTAGGGCGGGTCCAGCACGACGACGCCGAAGGTATCGAGTTCCGCTGGCAGCAGCGGCCGATAGGCCAGGTCGCGCTTCACCGCCTCCACCCGTCCGCCCGCCTTGCGCGCCGCGGCATCCAGCGCGGCGACGGCACCGGCCTCACCCTCATAGGCCGCGACGCGATGCGTGGCGGCCAGCGGGAAGGACAGCGTGCCGATGCCGGCATAGAGGTCCGCGATTCGCGCCCGGGGCGCCAGCTTGCGCGGCAGCGCGGCACGCACCGCGGCGACGATCCCGGCCTCGCCCTCCGGCGCCGCCTGCAGGAAGGCCCCGGGCGGCGGTGCCACCTTCACGCCACCCAGCTCCAGATGCACCGGGCCGGCCTGCGCGGCGGTCTCCATCACGCCATCGCCCAGCGCCCAGGCGATGCGGGGGATGCCATGGGCGATCCCGAAGGCGGCCAGGATGGATCGCTGCGCGGCGTCCAGCGGCCCATCCGTCCGCAGCAGCAGGTCCGGCCCGCTGTCGAGCAGGTTCAGCACCGCCGAACCCTCCCGCTTCAGCGCGGCGAGCCTCTTCAGCACCTCCCGCAGCGGCCGGAACAGCGCGACCAGGCGCGGGTCCAGGACGTGGCAGGTGGAAAGGTCCGCGATGGTGGCGGCGCCGCGCTGGTGAAAGCCAAGTGCCACGCCATGCGGCACGCGCTTCAGCGCCAGGTCGGCCCGGCGGCGCGTGCCGGGGGGCGCCGCGACCAGGGGCGCGACCTCCACCGCCATGCCCGCGCGCTGCATCGCCTCCACCAGCCGCCCGCGCTTCCAGGCGTGATAGGCGGGCATCGCCATGTGCTGCAGCGCGCAGGCGCCGCATTCCACCAGGAAATGGGGGCAGGGGGGGACGACGCGATCAGGGCTCGGCGTCTCGACCGCCACCAGGCGTGCCGCGATGCCCTCGCCCCGCCGCGCGCCGATATCCGCCAGCACGGCCTCACCCGGCAGGGTGCCGGCGATGAAGACCGGGCCCTGCGGCGTCTCCGCCACGCCATCCCCCGCGCTGCCGAGGCGGGTGACGGTCAGGCGCTGGGTGGTGGGTTCGGGCAAGTGGGAGATCCAGTCGGGTCAGGGGGCGGCAGGTCGGTACGGGCTAGCGCGGCCTCCACCAGGAAGCAGAGAAGGCCGCCGCCCAGCACGGCCATGGTGCCCAGCATCAGCCCCGCCAGCAGCGGGCCGAGTGCCCAGTCATAGATCAGCGCGAGGAAGGTGGCCGCGACCAGCGCGCAGACCATCAGCGCGGCGAGGATGCAGCCGAGCATGGCCCCCAGCGCCATGCTGGCGCGCCGCCTCAGCAGCGCGATGTTGGGGCCTGATTCACGGGCCGCATGGGCCGCATGGACGCGGTCCACGAGGCGGTTCCGGCGTTCCGACAGCACGCGGAGCGCCGTCATCACGCCGGCCAGCAGGAAGGCCGGCGTCAGGCTGCCGGCGATGGCGTTGCCCGCGGCGGCGACGGAAAGCGTGTCCATCGCGCGCCCGCGGGCGGTCGGGCCTCAGCCGCCGAAGGCGTTCAGCCCGGTCTGGGCCCGGCCGAGGATCAGCGCATGGACGTCATGCGTGCCCTCATAGGTGTTGACCGTCTCCAGGTTCACCATGTGGCGGATGACGTGATACTCGTCGACGATCCCGTTGCCGCCATGCATGTCGCGCGCGACGCGGGCGATATCCAGCGCCTTGCCGCAGTTGTTGCGCTTCACCAGGCTGATCATCTCCGGCGCCGCCTTGTGTTCGTCGAACAGGCGGCCGACGCGCAGCACGGCGTGAAGGCCGAGCGTGATCTCCGTCTGCATGTCGGCCAGCTTCTTCTGCACCAGCTGGGTCTGGGCCAGCGGCCGGCCGAACATCTTGCGGCCCATCGTGTAGTCGCGCGCGGCGTGCCAGCAGAACTCGGCGGCACCCATGGCGCCCCAGGCGATGCCGTAGCGCGCGCGGTTGAGGCAGGAGAAGGGGCCGGCGAGCGACTTCACGCCCGGCAGGCGGTTCTCCTCCGGCACGAAGACCTCATCCATCATGATCATGCCGGTGACGGAAGCGCGGAGCGAGAACTTGCCCTCGATCTTCGGGAAGGTCAGGCCCTTCATGCCGCGCTCCAGCAGGAAGCCGCGGAGGACCCCCTCGTCATCCTTGGCCCAGACCACGGCGACGTCGGCGATCGGGGAGTTGGTAATCCAGGTCTTGGAGCCGCTGACGAGGTAACCGCCATCCACCTTCTTCGCGCGGGTGCGCATGGAGGAGGGGTCGGACCCCGCATCGGGCTCCGTCAGGCCGAAGCAGCCGACCCATTCGCCGGTGCGCAGCTTCGGCAGGAACTTCTGCTTCTGCGCTTCCGAGCCATAGGCATGGATCGGGAACATGACGAGCGAGGACTGCACGGAGAAGGCGGAGCGGTAGCCGCTGTCCACGCGCTCGACCTCACGCGCCATCAGGCCGTAGGCGACGTAGGAGACGCCGGCGCAGCCATAGCCATCGAGCGTGGCGCCGAGGAAGCCCATCTCGCCGAACTCGTTCATGATCTCCCGGTCGAAGCTCTCGTTCCGGAAGGCCATCAGGACGCGGGGCTGCAGCTTCTCCTGGCAGAACTGGCGGGCCGCGTCGCGGATCATCCGCTCGTCCTCGGTCAGCACCTCATCCAGCAGCAGCGGATCGTCCCAGGTGAAGGGGGCGGTGCTGGACTTCTTCGGGGTGGTGACTGATGTGACGACGTTCATGGCTTTCTCCTGGCTCCGGCGGGTGGGCGGGCCTCGGCTGGTAACGGCTGCAATCTGGCGCGGGTGCCGGCATCCGGCAACCAGCGCGTGGATGCAAAAAGGGGCGCCGAGGCGCCCCCTGGATGGTCAGGCCGCTTCCGCGTCCTGGCCCGGATCACTGCCGCCATCGGGCGCCGGCGTGTCGGCGGCGCTGTCCCGCCGGGGGCGGGGCAGGGGCAGCAGCATGAAGGCGGGCACCGCATCGCCGAAGCCGCGGGGGGAGGGGCCGGCTTCCCGGTCCTCCCGCCGCTCGCGGCGGAATTCCTCGCGCCGCGCGGCGTAGCTCTGCATTTCCTCGCGCGGCGGCAGGTCCCGCGGCGGGCGGCCATCGCGGCGCGGGCCGCGATCGTCGCGGCGATTGCCCTCCCGCGCACCGCGCTCGCGCGGCGCCTCGTCCCGCGGCGCCTCGTCGCGGCGCGGGCCACGCGGCGGCCGCGCCTCCTGCAGCGGCACGTCGTCCGCCGCCGTCTCCAGCGTCTCCACGGCCGGGCGGCGCCCGCGATCGTGATCGCGCCCGCCCCGGTCCCGGCCACGGTCGCGCCCGCGGTCACGGCCGGCATCGCGCCCGCCCCTTCCGCCGTCGCGGCCGCCATCACGGCCACCTGGCGCCGGCCGGCCGCCGCGGCCGCGCTTGGCCTTGGCGCCTTCGGCGATCTCCTCGGCGGAGATCGGGTCGAGCCCGTCGATCTCCATGCGGGGGATCGGCTTGCCCGTCAGCTTCTCGATCGCCGCGACGGAGCGTGCATCCTCCGGCGCCGCCAGCGAATAGGCATGGCCTTCCCGCCCCGCGCGGCCGGTGCGGCCGATGCGGTGGACATAATCCTCGGCATGGAAGGGCACGTCGAAGTTGAAGACGTGGCTGAGCCCGCCAATGTCGAGGCCACGTGCCGCGACGTCGCTGCAGACCAGCAGCTGCAGCTCATTCGCCTTGAACTTGTTCAGCGTCGCGAAGCGGGTGGACTGGTCGAGGTCCCCATGCAGGGCGCCGACCGAGAAGCCATGGCGCTTCAGCGACTTGTAGAGGATGTCCACGTCGATCTTGCGGTTGCAGAAGATCAGCGCGTTCTGCACGGCTTCCCGGCGCAGCAGGCGGCGCAGCGCCTCCCGCTTGTCCATCTCCCGCACCCAGACCAGGCCGGTGGTGATGGTGGTGGCCACCGTCGCGGGGGCGCTGACGGTGATCTCCTTCGGGTTCTGCAGGAAGGCATCGGCCAGGCGGCGGATTTCCGGCGCCATGGTGGCGCTGAAGAACAGCGTCTGGCGCATCCGCGGCAGCAGGGAGACGATGCGCTCCACATCCGGGATGAAGCCCATGTCCAGCATGCGGTCGGCCTCGTCGATGACGAGGACCTTGCAATCCGCCAGCAGGATGCGGCCGCGATCGAACAGGTCCAGCAGCCGGCCCGGCGTCGCGATCAGCACGTCCACGCCCTTGTCGAGCACGTCGCGCTGTTCGTTCATGCTCTCGCCGCCGATGAGCAGGGCGTGCGTGAGGTTCAGGTGCTTGCCGTACTTGACGAAGTTCTCGGCGACCTGAAGCGCCAGCTCGCGCGTCGGCTCCAGGATCAGGCTGCGCGGCATGCGCGCCTTGGCCCGCGACCCCGCCAGGATGTCGAGCATCGGCAGGGTGAAGCTGGCCGTCTTGCCGGTGCCGGTCTGCGCGCAGCCCAGCACGTCACGCCCCATCAGCACGATGGGGATCGCGGCTTCCTGGATGGGCGTGGGGTTCAGGTAGCCGGATTCGGTGACGGCGCGGAGGATGGGCTCCGACAGGCCGAGATCGGCGAAGGTGGTGCGGGCGGGCTCGTCCGGATCCTGCTCGTCATAGGCCCGCTCGGCCTCGCTCCGCAGGTCTTCCTCGTCGTCGTCCTGGCCGTCGTCGTCGTCCCGGTCGTCCTCGTCCCGGTCGTCGCCATCACGGTCGTCGCCATCACGGTCGTCTGCGCCGTCATCGTCGGCGGCGCGATCGTCATCGGTGTCGCGGTCTTCCGTGTCCCGCTCCGCGGCCTCGGCCGCCACCGGGGCGTCCTCGGCCGGGGACGCTGCCGCTTCGGCCACCGGCTGGGGCTCCGCGGATAGCGCCGCCTCCGGCAGGGCCGGGGCGTCGTTCTTGTGCTCGGGATCGGCCGCGCCCGTTACGGTCGCGTCGCTGTGATCGCTCAACGTGATTGTTTCTCTGTCTGCCTCGGGCCTGCCCGACACCTTGGCGCGCCCCGGTCTGAACCGGGGCCCGTCTTCGGGTGGGGATGCCCCGCTGGCGCTACAAGGCGCAAACGGCGGGGCCGGGCGGGACCGACGCCATATGCGCCGGAAGCGCGCGGAAATCAAGGCAGGACGGCTTGCCCGCCCCGCGCGCAGGGCCTAGCAGCCCCGCCATGACCGACCGGCCCACCCTCCTCCTCCTGCCCGGCCTGCTCTGCGACGCCCGGCTGTGGCGCGACCAAGTGGCGGCGCTCGGTGCCGAATGGCGCTGCGTGGTGGCGGACCTGACGCATGACGACAACCTGCCCGCCATGGCGAACCGCGCCCTGGCCGCGGTGGGCGATGCGCAAGACCTCGCCATCGCGGGTCTGTCCATGGGGGGCTACGTGGCGCTCGAGATCATGCGCCAGGCGCCGGCCCGCATCGCCCGCCTGGCGCTGATGGACACCTCCGCCCGCCCGGACACCGAGGAACAGTCCCGCCGCCGCCGCGCCCTGCTGGCGCTGTCGGAATCCGGCATGTTCCGCGGCGTCACGCCCCGGCTGCTGCCCACACTCCTTGCCCCCGACAACCTTTCGACGCCCCTCGGCGCCGAGGTCACCGCCATGGCTGAACGCGTCGGCCGCACCGCCTTCCACCGCCAGCAGCGCGCCATCCTCAAGCGCCCGGACAGCCGCCCGGACCTGGCGCGCATCACCATCCCGACCCTGGTCGTGGTGGGCGAACACGACGCGCTGACACCACCCCATTTGGCGGAGGAAATCGCTGCCGGCATCCCCGGCGCCACCCTCGCCCGCATCCCCCGCGCCGGCCACCTGCCGACCATGGAAGAACCCGACGCCGTCTGCACCGCCATGCGGGACTGGCTGCGCGCCTGAAGCCTGCCTAGATACGGCAGCCCAACGGAGACCCGACGCCATGGCCGAGACCGACATCCTGGTGACGCGCGAAACCAAGCGGTCCTACGGCCTGGTGCGCGGCACCATCGCCATCCTCTGCCTCGGCCTGCCCTTCCTCGGCCGGCAACGCATCCAGATCACCACCGAGCGGGTCATCATCGAAAGCGGCTTCCTGACCAAGGTGCGCGACGACGTCGAAGTCTTCCGCATCCGCGACGTGGTCACGACCCAACCCCTCTGGCACCGCCTGCTCGGCATCGGCGACGTCATCATCAAGGCCACCGAAGGCCGCACCGAGGAACGCCACACGCTGCGCGGCGTCCCGGACCCCATCGCCGTCTCCGAAGCCATCCGCCAAGCCTGGAACCAATCAGCCCGCCCCCGCTCGGCGACGAACATCGACGGGTAGCGCTGCGCGGGCTTCGCGAGTGGCCCGGGGAAGGAACGCCGTCCCTTCCCCGTACCCCACCCTGCCAAGGGCCAGCGGGCCCTTGGGAACCCATGAGATCGGTGGATGGAGGGAGGGGCGCGGAACGCGCTCATGGCCAACGCAAGCGCGGTGCCCCTCCCTCCATCCACCGATAACCTCGCGGTCCAGGGTCCCGTCGGACCCTGGCGGGGTGAGGTCTGGAGAGGGGCGGAGCCCCTATCCAGGGGCAACCCGCGCAACACCCGCGCGGCACTACCGTCCGATGAGCGCCAGCCGGGTGGGGGCGCGACTGGCGATGGGCACCGGCATGCCGCGGTAGGCGTCGAGGCCGCGGCCGGGGTTGTTGGTGTTGGTGAGGGTGGCGGCGCGGTCGGCGTTGTTGGAGAGGAAGGCGCCGCCGCCGCCGGGTTGGGCGATGGCGGCGGCGGTCGCGGTGGGGGCTGCGACGGGCGGGTGGGGGTTGCCTTGTTCGGTCGCCCAGGCGGCAAGGACGCGGGCGCGGTAGGGTTCGGCGAATTCGGGGGTCTGGCTGTGGTAGGCGGCGGCGGCGCGTTGCCAGTCTCCGCCGCGGGCGGCCTGGAGTTCCGTCAGGAAGCGGGCGGCGTAGTTCGCGTTGGCGGTGGGGTCGAAGGCTTCCTCGAGGTTGGCGAAGGCGTTGGGGTGGTGGCGCAGGTTCACCTGCATGCAGCCGACGTCGATGGAGCGCACGCCCCGGGCCTGGAGTGCCTGCACCTCGGCAATCGCTGCCGCCTTGGTGGTGAAGAATTGCCCGCGGCCCTCGGCGTTGATGGTCCAGGGCCAGGGGTGGAAGGCGCCGGTATCGGGGTCCCGCCGGCCGGATTCGACGCGGCCGATGGCGGTCAGCAGGTAGGCCGGGATGCCCGCGGCGCGTTCCGCGGCCTGGATCGCGCCGCGGCAGAGCCGGCCTGGCTCGGCCGTGGCCGGGGCGGGCAGGGCGAGGAGCAGCAGGGGGAGGAGGAAGCGCTTCATGCCTGGCACGGCGCAAGGCGCGTGCCAGGGAGGGTCGCTACAGGATGGGTTCGGCTGGCGGGCGGGGGGCTTCCGCGGCCGGGGTCTCGGCCGGGGGCGTGGCGGCGGGCGGGGCCGGGGTTTCCGCGGTGGTGGCGGCGGCCGGGGCGGGCGGCGTCGCGGGGGCGGCGGTGTAGTCCGGCACGATGCGGGCCTGGGTGCCGCCGATCATCAGCACGCGCTGGCCGATGGCGAGCGGCGTGGTGTCGCGCTGGGTGACGGTGAAGAGTTCCCCGTTCTCCTTCCGCGCGATGTACTCGTAGGCGGTGGTGTCGCCCGCCACGCGTTCGGTCGCGGCGCCCAGCAGCCCGCCGACCAGCGCGCCGCCCACCGCGCCGATGGCGCTGGCCATGTTCCCGCCGGGTGTCTGCGCGCCGACGATGCCGCCGGCGGCGCCGCCGGTGGCCGCGCCGGTATTGCCGTCCGCGGTCACGGTCACCCGGCGCACGCCGATGATGGTGGCCTGTTCGACGCGGTTCATCTGCTGGACCGCGCGCGTGGCGTAGTCATCGGCGGAATAGCTCGGCCGGCACGCGGGCAGCGCGAGCGGGGCGAGCAGGATCAGGGGGAGGAGGTGTCTGGGTCCCGGCATGGCGGCGCTCCTGTAGGCGAGGGCGGGCGGCCCTGTCACCACGCGAACTGCGCGGGGCGCCCATACGTGGTTTGCCGCCCGCGCGTGGCGCGAATGTGTCCCGCCTGTGTCCGCCTGTGACGCGGGTGCTCAATCGTAGCCGAAGGCGGCCATGTCGTCCCGGAAATGGTCCGCCAGCCAGGCGGCATCGGCGGGGGCGATGTCGGCGCTGCGGATCAGGATCCGCTGGCTGCGGTTGGCGTGGGGCAGGGTGAAGGCGGGGTCCACCAGTGCCTGCAGGGTGGTGGTGCCGGCCATGTCCTCGATCCGCAGCGCTTCCGCGACATGGGTCTCGGTGCGGGTCTTGGCGGCCTGGGACCGGAAGGCGGCGTCGTAGTGCAGGTGGCGGTTGCGGATGAAGCCGCCGAAATCGTCGCTTTCGATGAAGGCGCGGGAGGCCGGCCAGCGCAGCTGCCCGTGCTGGGCGGACAGCGCCGTCCAGTCCGCGCGGATGGCGGCGAGCGTCATGCCGTTCTTCTCCGCCCAGCCCAGCACGATGCCGCCGACGAAGTTGTAGAGGCTGGCGATGCGCGCCCTGGGGTGCCGGACGAAGGCCAGGATGCGCATCCCTTCCAGCGCCTCCGGCCCCACTGCCTTCTCGATCTCATCCAGGCCGGAATGCTTGTAGAGGCCGAAGCGGCGCTGGAAGTAGGTGCTCGCCTGCTCCCCATGCGGCGTGGAGCCGAGGATGAGGTCGTCCCAGCGGGCGAAAGGCTCGTAGCCCTGCTCGAAGCTGGTGCCGCCGGTCTTGTGGAGGTGGATGAACACGAAGCGGCGGGAGCGGGAGAAGATCATGCGGCCTCCAGCCTCGGCATGCCCTGCGCCACGGCGTAGCGGGCCAGTGCCGCGGCGCCGCTGGCGGCATCGAGCGGGTTGTCCAGCGCCATCATCGTCGCCACCGCATCGCGCTGTGTCAGGCGCAGCGAAAGCCAGCCGCGGCGGGACGCATCGGCGAAGGCGATGTGCGGGTCATGGGCGAAGGGCAGGGCGTAGCGCGCGTTGTTCTGGCTGGTGATGGAGGTCGCGACGAATTCGACGGCGCAGGCGGGCGTCTCCGGGCGGTCGAAATCCGGGCGCAGCTCCGCGGCCATGAAGGCGTGGATGTCCCCGCCGAGCACGAGGGCCGTGCCCTGGTCCCGCCGACGGGCCGCGAGCTGGGACAGAAGCCGCGCGCGGGCGGGCTGGTAGCCGTCCCACCCATCGGTCCAGTAGACCGGCGGCGTCTGCCGGCTGCCGAGGCGGGCCATGCGGGTCTGCTGGGCGATGAGGGTCCAGCGCGTCGTTTCGCGGGCCAGGCCATCGGCGAGCCAGGCTTCCTGCTCCGCGCCCAGGAGGCTGCGGGCGGGGTCGGCGAGTTCGGCGCAGTTGTCGAAGGTGACGCGGGTGGCGCCGCCGCGGTCGGGCGGCTGGCAGGGCTGCGGGTCGCGGTATTGCCGGTCGTCCAGCACATGGATCTGCGCCAGGCCGCCAAGGCCGATGCGGCGGTGGATGCGGGCGCTGGCGCCGTTGGGCTTCGCCGATCGCGGCAGCGGCATGTGTTCCCAGAAGGCCTGGTAGGCCGCGGCGCGGCGGGCGAGGAAGGGGGCGCCGCGCTCCCTCTCCCCGATCTCGCCCCCGTAGTCGTTGGAGACCTCATGGTCGTCCCAGGTGACGACCCAGGGGCAGGCGGCGTGGGCGGCCTGCAGGTCGGGGTCGCTGCGGTAGAGGGCGTAGCGGGCGCGGTAATCCTCCAGCGTCCTTGCCGTGGGGCTGGCATGGCTGCGGACCAGATTCCGGCCCCAGCTTGCCTCGTAGATGTAGTCGCCGAGGAAGGCGACGAGGTCCGGGTTGCTGGCGGCGATGTGGCGATGGGCGGCGTAGAAGCCGTGTTCGTATTGCTGGCAATTGGCGACGGCGATGTGGAGCGGGTCCGTCGCACCCGGCGCGGGGGCGGTGCGGGCGCGGCCGGTGGGGCTGGCCTCGCCGAGGGCGGTGAAGCGGTAGTGGTACCAGGCGCCGGGGCGGAGGCCCTGGACCTCGATGTGGATCGAATGGGCCTCGGCGGGCAGGGCCACGGCCTGGCCCTGTGCGACGGGGCGGCGGAAGGCGGCATCCTCCGCGACCATCCACTGCACCGGGACCGTGTCGGGCAGCGCGGCGCCGGGGGGGGCGATCAGGCGGGTCCAGATGACGAAGCCGGCGGGGCCGGGATCGCCGGAGGCGACGCCGAGGGCGAAGGGCGATGCGCTGGCAGCGCGCGCGGGCAGCGACAATGCCAGGGCGGGGGCGGCGAGGAGAAGGGAGCGGCGGCGCATGCGGCAGTCTCCCCCGGATCGGGGGCGGGCGCCATCGCCGGCATTAGGTCACTACTATGACTTTAACCGATTATGCCGATTATGCGTCTTTAGTCGCGTTTTCGCGGGGGCGGTGGAACGAGCAGAGGTCGAGGAAGGTGGGGTAATGGTCCAGCGCCTCCCATTCCTGGCGGATGCGCCGCAGCACCGCGTCGCGGTCGCCGCCGCACCAGGGGGCGCTGGGCGGGTTGGCATAGGGGCTGGTGACGGCAATGAAACCCTGGTCGAGCATGAGACCGACGAAATGCAGCATGCGGTCGGTGTCGTCCTTGCCGGGGGGCGTTCCCGTGAGGTCGCGAAGCGCGTTGAGGAGGCTGGGAAAGGTCACGTCATCGATCGTGGCATAATCCCAGAAGTCGGCGACTTTTTCCTTCATGGTTGGCACGGCGCGATCTCTGGTGCGGGTGTTTCAGGGCGGCTGCGAAAGCCGGGGTAACCATGAACGGAAGCCGGCCTGAAGCCGTCAGGGCCGGTGGAACCAGCAGAGGTCGAGGAAGGTGGGCTCATGGTCGAGCGCCTCCCATTCCTGGCGGATGCGCCGCAGCACCGCGTCGCGGTCGCCGCCGCACCAGGGCTCACCCGGGGGATCGGCATAGGGGCTGGAGACGGCGATGAAGCCCTGATCGAGCATGAGACCGACGAAATTCAGCATGCGTTCGGTGTCGTCCTGGCCAGGAGGCGTCTCCGTGAGCTCCCGCAACGCGTCCAGCACGCTGGGAAAGGTCACGTCGTCGATCGTGGCGTATTCCCAGAAGCCAGAAACCTCTTCCTTCATGGTGGGCATGTTGGCGGCCTCAAAAATGGAATTTTCGGACGGCGGTGAAGCCGGGGATGTTGATGTCGATCGATGGGCTGCCGCTGGACGTCAATGGTCGATACCCAACGACTGTACCGTCATCGAGGCGGTACATTCGACCGGGATGGCCTCGAGGCGTTATATCGACCGCGCCCCTGCCTTGTATCAGCCGGCCGAGCATCGCTTCGGCTGCCGCCTGCCCTCCGGGCAGGGTACGGGTTTGGGGTCTCGCGCGGCCGTTTTGCACTCCAATAGGCTGGCCCCCGGGGGCGATCATGTCCACGAGTTCCCGACTGCGCGGAGAGATCGGGGGAGCCTGCGGCGCTGGCGCTGATGGCCGGGCGCCGGGTGTCTGAGGGGTACCGCCGCCGCCGCCACCCTCCGGGATGACGCCCCTCGGGCCGCCGACCATCCCGCCGTCGGGCCGCTTCGCCATCGCCGGGATGATGACGCTGTCTTCCAGCAGGTTGCGGCGACGAAGCACCACGCCGCGATACCCGCCAATGCCAGGCGCTGAGGTAGCCGCGCCACCAGAGTGCGCCCCGGGCCCGGGGCGGTCGTCCCTGCCGCTGCTGGAGGGAGGCGCGCCCCGCGTATGCGCCGCCACGGGCTGGCCGTTGCGGACATAGGCGCGGACATGCACGACACCGCCTGCGGGCTTGGCGCCCTGCTTGGGTTCGCTGCCGTAGAGCGCCTGGAACCCATCGCTCACCCAGGCGCGCCAGGCACCGTTTTCCGGGTGACTTGTCCGCCAGTATCGCTCATCCGCGACGGCGGCGCCGAGGCGCGCCGCATCGATCGGTACCTTGTCCGACATGCGCAGGGTTCTCCGTAGCCGGGGGGCCGCTTGCCCCTCGGTCAGGTGGAACGGGAAGGAAGGTTGCCGGGACGCGTGCCGCGGCGGGGTCAGGATGGCCGCGGCGGGGCCATGCGGGGCGCTGGACGCGATCCGGCCCGGGGCGGCGCTATCATCGCATCAGGCGAGCTGTTTTTCAAGGCTTTTATTCCCATCGGACGCCGCTCCGTCTGCCCGTGGTCCGCCTTTGTGGCCCCCCGCCCCGCCCTGTGGGACAGTCGCCTCACCAACGCATCGGGAGGGCGCCGCGCATGGCCCGGATCGGATTTATCGGCCTCGGCAACATGGGCGCGCCGATGGCGCGCAACCTGGTGAAGGCGGGGCATCAGGTCGCGTGCTTCGACCTCTCCACCGCCGCCATGGCCGGCGTCACCGGCGCCAGGGCGGCGGCCAGCGCGGCGGATGCCGCGACGGGGGCGGATTTCGTCATCACCATGCTCCCCGCCGGCCAGCATGTGCGGGATGCCGTGCTCGGCGCGGGGGGCATCGCCGCGGCCGCGCCCCCCGATGCCGTGCTGGTCGACTGCTCCACCATCGATGTCGCGACGGCGCGGGCGGTGGCGGAGGGCTGCGGCCGCGCCTTCCTCGATGCCCCCGTCTCCGGCGGCGTGATGGGGGCGGAAGGGGCGACGCTGACCTTCATGGTCGGCGGCGATGACACGGCCTTCGCGAAGGCGGAGCCGATCCTCCGGCAGATGGGCCGCACCGTCGTGCATTGCGGGGGCGCGGGCGCCGGCCAGGCGGCCAAGGCCTGCAACAACATGATGCTGGCGGCGACCATGATCGTGACGGCGGAGGCCTTCGTGCTGGCGGAAAGCCTCGGCCTGTCCCACCAGGCGCTGTTCGACGTGGCGAGCAAATCCTCCGGCCAGTCCTGGAGCCTGACGACCTATTGCCCTGTCCCCGGCCCGGTGCCGGGCAGCCCCGCCAATCGCGGCTACCAGCCCGGCTTCTCGGCGGCGCTGATGCTGAAGGACCTCGGCCTGGCCGTGGGCGCGGCGGAGGCCGGGGGCGTGGCGACGCCGGTCGGGGCGCGGGCGCTCGACCTCTACCGCAGCTTCGTGGAGCAGGGCGGGGCGGGGCGCGACTTCTCCGGCATCATCGAATTCCTGCGCGGCCAGGGCACCGCTACGGGGTGAGCGCGGCGCGCAGCGGCCAGCCGCGTTCCAGGCGCTTGCAGAGCGTGGCGTACGCAATGCCGGTGCGCGACGCGGCTTCCCGCAGCGTGACCTCCCGGCCGCCCATCACGATCAGCCGGCGCGGCACGCCCGCCCGCGGTGGCGATTTCCGCCACTGGCTGTTGGACGGGGAGAAGGGGCGGGCCGGGTCGATCCGCACCAGGCGGTGCAGGCGGGTCGGGCGGCGGCCGACATCGGCCAGGAAATTCGCATAGCCCTTGCCGCCCGGCGCCCGCCACCGCGCGCAGACCGGCGCCTTGCCGCGATGGAGCATGCTCTGCCAGGCCTGGTATTCCGGGCGCCGCCGGTCGTCCCGCCGCGCGCCGTGGCGCGTCGCGCGGTCCCGCACTACATCGTCGCGCAGGCAGCCGCAGCTGACGGTGTGGCCGGACAGCAGCGAATCCTCCCGCACCACCGCCGTGCCGCCGCAATCGCAGTCGCAGGACCAGCGGCGGCGGGCGAAGCGGCCGCGCCAGACATAGGGATCGGCCTCCGCCGCCACCGTGAGGCGGCCGAAGCGGTCGCCCGGTGCCACGGTGGTGGCGCGGGTGGTCGCGGGGCGGCGTGCGGCGTCGGTCACGGCATCTGGAACAGGCCTGAGGCGCGTGGGTTGCGGGTATGGCCGGGCGCATCCTCCCGCATCGCGGGCCGGGGCCGCAACAACGCCGTCACGCCTTCCGGGGCTTGCCCCCGGGCACCAGGCCCCGCCCGCTGCCGATGGCATCCGCGCCGAAGCGGGCGCGCAGCTTCTCCACCGCCGCCCAGCGGGCGGCGCGGCGGGCGGCGTCGGGATCGGCCAGGTCGGGCAGGTCCGCCTGGTCCCCGGGCGCCAGGGGCTGCGCGCCGATGCCGATCAGGCGGAAGGCCGCGCCCGTCGCCTCCCGCGCCAGGAGGGGCCTGGCGGCGGCGAACAGCGTCTCCGGCAGGCGGGTCGGGCGGGGCAGGCGGACATTGCGGGTGCGGGTCTGGAACTGCGCGGTCTTGAGCTTCAGCACGACGCCGGAGGCCGCGACACCCTTGTCCGCCAGCCGCCGGCCGAGCTTCTCGCACAGCCGCCAGAGCGGCGCCTCCAGCGCGGCCAGGTCACGGAGGTCGGTGTCGAAGGTCGTCTCGGCGGAGATGCTCTTGGCCTCCCGCGCCGGGTCGATGCGGCGGTTGTCCTCGCCGCGGGCTCGGGCGGCCAAGCCCGGGCCATCCTCCCCGAAGCGCTTCGCGGCGTCGCGGGGGTCGAGCAGCGCCAACTGGCCCAGCCGGGTGAAGCCGGAAGCCTCCAAACGGCGGGCCAGTGCGGGGCCGACGCCGGGCAGCAGGGTCACGGGCTGGGTGGCGAGCCATTCCCGCGCTTCGTCCTGCGCCAGCACGGCGAAGCCGCGGGGCTTGTCGCGCTCCGCCGCCAGCTTGGCGAGCAGCCGGTTGGGGGCGAGGCCGATGGAGACGGTGATGCCGACCTGCCGTTCCACGTCCCGGGCGAAGCGGGCGAGGGTGACGGCGGGGGGCGCCCGGTGCAGCGCCTCCGTCCCCGACAGGTCCAGCACCGCCTCGTCGATCGACAGCGGCTGCACCAGCGGCGTCAGGCTTTCCATGAGTTCGCGCACCTGCCGGGCGGCGGCCACGTATTTCGCCATGTCCGGCTTGATGACGACGGCGTCCGGGCAGGCGGCCAGCGCCTTGAACATCGGCATGGCGCTGCGGACGCCGCGGGTGCGCGCGACGTAGCAGGCCGCGGCGACGACGCCCCGCCGGCCGCCACCGACGATGACGGGGCGCGTCGCGAGTTCCGGCCGGTCCCGCTTCTCGACGCTGGCATAGAAGGCGTCGCAATCGACATGCGCGACGGACAGGGTGAAGAGCGACTGATGCGCCACCACCCGGCGTGACCCGCAGGCGGGGCAGGGGGGCGGGCGCGGCGGGTCGGTCGTGGTGAAGCAGTCGCGGCAGAGGCCCGGCATCTCAGCGCCGCCGTCCCGGCCAGCGCAGCAGCGGCAGCACCACGATGGCGGCCAGCAGGGCGGCATAGGCCATGCGACCCGGCGCGATGAGGCGTTCGAACCAGAAGCCGAGGTCGCGGTCCCGCAGCAGCGCCACCAGGATGCCATCCACGAGCAGCGTCAGCGCCAGGCCGGTCAGGCCCATCAGCAGCCGGTCGCGGAAGCCGGACTGGACCTCGAACAGCGCCGCGACGGCCGGGGCGAGCACGACCATGGCGAGGAACAGGGGCGAGGTCTCCGCCGCGATGGCGCCGGTCGGGCCGAACCACTCCTCGAAGAACAGCACGCGGAGGGCGCCCAGCATCGAGTCGATGGCGAAGATCACGCCGAACCAGAAGGCACCCGCCGCGACCGGCACCTCAGGGCCAGAGCCGCGCGGCGCCGAGCACGCCGGAACTGTCGCCGTGGGCGGCGGGCACCACGGGGGTTGTGCAGAGGTCGGAGAAGACGTGGCGGGGGATCAGCCGGGGCAGGGCCTCGTACAGATGCGCCATGTTGGAGAGGCCGCCACCGAGCACGATCACCTCCGGGTCCAGCAGGTTGATGACGGCGGCGAGCGCCCGGGCCAGGCGTTCGGCGTGCCGGTCCAGCGCGGCCTGCGCCACGGCATCGCCGGCGGCGGCGCGGGCGGGCAGCTGGCTGGCATCCCGCGCGCCGGGGCCATCGGCATCGGCGGCGAGTGCGGGGCCGCAGAGGAAGCTCTCGATGCAGCCGCGCTGGCCGCACCAGCAGGCGGGGCCGGGGTGTTCGGCCGGGGTCATCCAGGGCAGCGGGTTGTGCCCCCATTCGCCGGCGACGCGGTTGCGGCCCTGCACCAGCCGCCCCTCCACCACCAGGCCGCCGCCGACTCCGGTGCCGAGGATGACGGCGAAGCCCGATCCGGGGCGGTCATGGAATTCGCTCATCGCCAGGCAGTTGGCGTCATTCGCCAGGCGCACGGGACGGCCGATGGCGGCGGCGAGGTCGGCGGCCAGGGGCTGGCCGTTCAGGCAGGTGGAATTGGCGCCGCGGATCAGGCCGGTGACCGGGTTCTCGCTGCCCGGGATCCCGATGCCGATGGTGGCGGTGCTGCCGATCTCGGCTTCCGCCGCGGCGACCAGGGCGGCGATCTGCGCGACCGTCGCCTGGTAGCCCGCGGGGGTGGGCGCGCGGCGACGCAGCCGGATGGCGCTGCCCGGGTCGAGGGCCGCGATCTCCGTCTTGGTGCCGCCCAGGTCGATGCCGATGCGCCAGGTCATGCAACGCAGGGTGGCGGGACGGGGGCGACGAATCAAGAACGGGTCGCTTGCCCTGGCGGGGCACAGGTGATGGAATCAGCGGATGAGCGAGACATTGCTGGATGTGCAGGGGCTGACCTGCCCGCTGCCGGTGCTGAAGGCCAACAAGGCCCTGCGATCCCTGGCGGCCGGGGCGCGGCTGACCGTGCTGGCGACCGACCCGGCCAGCGTGAAGGATTTTCGCGCGTTCGCCGCGGAGACGGGGCACGCGCTGGTCGGGTTCTCCGAGGACAAGGGCGTCTATCGCTTCACGCTGCGCAAGCGCGAGGACGGCTGACCCGCGACGCGGGCGGGGAGGGACGAATGATGCCGACGGTACGATCGAACAATCTGCGGCCGGCGAAGTCGGCCGAGGCCGCGAATGCGGCCCGCCGGGAGTCCGGCGAGCCAAGCGCGCGAAGCGCGCGCCCGGCGACTGAGGGTAGGCAAAGCATACCGGCGAGCCGCCGCAGGCGGCCGCTGGTATGAGCGTCCTGCTGTTCAGTCACCGGGCCTGCCTGCACCACGACCCCGGGCCGCATCATCCCGAATGCCCGGATCGCCTCCGCGCCGTGCTGAAGGCGCTGGATTCGGAGGAGTTCTCCGACCTGATCCGCGACGAGGCGCCGCAGGCGACGGTGGAGCAGCTGACCCGCGTCCACCCCGCCCGCTACGTGGATGCCATCCTCGGCATCCGGCCGGAGCCCGATGACAGCGTGGCGCTGGATGGCGACACGGTGATGAGCTGGGGCAGCGCGGAAGCCGCCCTGCGCGCGGCCGGCGCCGGCGTCGCGGGGGTGGATGCAGTCTGCCGGGGAGAGGTGCGGCGCGTCTTCTGCGCCGTGCGCCCGCCGGGCCACCATGCGGAGCCCAACCGGCCCATGGGTTTTTGTCTGTTTGCCAATGCGGCGATTGCCGCCCGGCATGCGCAGGCGGTGCATGGCGTCGAACGGGTGGGCGTGGTGGATTTCGACGTCCACCACGGCAACGGCACCCAGGCCTGCTTCGAGGCCGATGCGACGCTGTTCTACGCCAGCAGCCACCAGTCGCCCTGCTACCCCGGCACGGGGGAGGCGCATGAGACCGGCGTCGGCAACATCGTCAACGCGCCCTTGCCGCCCGGCGCCGATGGCGCCGCCTTCCGCGCCGCCTGGGCGGACACGCTGCTGCCGGCGCTGGAGGCCTTCCGGCCGGGCCTCCTCATCATCTCCGCCGGCTTCGACGCCCATGCGCGCGACCCGCTTGCCCAGCTGCGGGTGCGGGAGGCCGATTTCGGCTGGCTGACGACGGAGCTGTGCCGCCTGGCGGACCGGTGTTGCGGGGGCAAGGTGGTCAGCCTGCTGGAAGGCGGCTACGACCTGGAGGCGCTGGCGGCCTCCAGCGCGACGCATGTGCGCGCGCTGCTGCATGCGTGAGGGTCGATTCCGCGGGAGTGACAGGCTAGGTTGACACTCGCGGGCGCCTTCCCAATGAGGCAGGGATCGGGGAAGGGAATGCCGGCAATATGTTGATTTTTCGGCCTTGGCTCTGATATCCGACCCGTTGCTTTACGTTTTTCCTTCCCAGGATGCCCGATATGACGTCAACTAAACCTGACACGGCAAGGCCGGTCGCCGACCTCTCCTTCGAGGAGGCGCTCGGGGAGCTGGAGGGGATCGTGAAGGACCTCGAAGGCGGCAAGGGGAAGCTGGAGGAAGCGGTGGCGGCGTATCAACGGGGGGCCGAGCTGCGCCGGCATTGCGAGGCCAAGCTGTCGGACGCCGAGGCCAAGGTGCAGAAGATCGTGGAAGCGGGCAGTGGCGAAGCCGCCGGCCTGCGTGACATGAGCTGATGCCCGACACCATGCAGGGCACCGCGCTGAAGGACGCCCTGGCCCAGGCGGCGGCGGAGATCGACCAGGCGCTGGACCAGATCATGCCGCCCGCGGAAGGCCCGGAAGCGCCGCTGCTGGCCGCCATGCGCTACGCCGTGATCGGCGGCGGCAAGCGGATGCGGGGATTCCTGGTGCTGGAAGGGGCCCGGCAGTTCAACGCATCCCGCCAGGCGGCGCTGCGCGTCGCTGCGGCGATCGAGATGCTGCACGCCTATTCGCTGGTGCATGACGACCTGCCCGCGATGGACGATGACGACCTGCGCCGCGGCAAGCCCACCGTCCACAAGGCCTTCGACGAGGCGACCGCCATCATCGCCGGCGACGCGCTGCAGGCGCTGGCCTTCGGCACGCTGGCGGATGAGGACACGCATTCGGACCCCGCCGTCCGCGTCGAACTCGTCCGCTGCCTGGCCAAGGCCGCGGGCGCGCGGGGCATGTGCGGCGGGCAGATGCTGGACATGCTGGCCGAACAGGCCGGGGAACCGCTGGACGAGGTCGCCGTTGGGCGGTTGCAACTGCTGAAGACCGGACGGCTGATCGAATTCTCGGCGGAAGCCGGGGCCATCCTCGGCAAGGCCCCCATGCCCCAGCGCCTGGCGCTGGCGGCCTATGGGCGCGACGTCGGCGCGGCGTTCCAGATCGCGGACGATCTGCTGGACGCCACCGCCTCGGCCGAGGAAACCGGCAAGCGGACGGGGAAGGATGCGGAGGCCGGAAAGGCCACGCTGGTCGGCCTGCTCGGCATCGAGCGGGCCCGGTTGCAGGCGGAACGACTGGTCGCCCAGGCGGGCGCGCACCTCGACAGTTTCGGGGAGCGTGCCGATCTGCTGCGAGACCTGGCCGCCTACACCATCGAGAGGAAGAGCTGAAAACCATGGCGCCACCCGCCACCCCCCTGCTGGACCGCGTCCGATACCCCTCGGACCTGAAGAACCTGTCCGGGGAGCAGCTGAAGCAGCTGGCCGAGGAATTGCGGGCGGAGACGGTGCATGCCGTCTCCCAGACCGGCGGGCACCTCGGTGCCTCCCTCGGCGTGGTGGAACTGACGGTCGCGATCCACGCGATCTTCGACACGCCGCAGGACCGGCTGATCTGGGACGTCGGCCACCAGGCCTATCCCCACAAGATCCTGACCGGCCGCCGCGACCGCATCCGCACCCTGCGGACCGAGGGCGGCCTGTCCGGCTTCACACGGCGGGCGGAGAGCGAATACGACCCGTTCGGGGCCGCGCACTCATCGACGTCCATCTCCGCCGGCCTCGGCATGGCGATGGCGCGGGACCTGAAGGGCGATGACCGGCAGGTGATCGCCGTCATCGGCGATGGCTCCATGTCCGCCGGCATGGCCTATGAGGCGATGAACAATGCAGGCGCGGCGAAGGCGCGCCTCATCGTCATCCTCAACGACAACGACATGTCCATCGCGCCGCCCGTCGGCGCCATGTCGGCCTACCTGTCGCGCCTGATTTCCTCCCGCCCCTTCCTGTCGCTGCGCGACGTGATGGGCCGGCTGGCCAAGCGCTTCCCGCGGCCGATCGAGCGGACCGCACGCCGGGCCGAGGAATTCGCCCGCGGCCTGCTGACCGGCGGCACGCTGTTCGAGGAACTGGGCTTCTACTACGTCGGGCCGATCGACGGGCACGACCTCGACCACCTGCTGCCCGTGCTGCGCAACCTGCGGGATGCGGAGGAAGGCCAACCCATCCTGCTGCATGTCGTGACGCAGAAGGGCAAGGGCTACGCGCCCGCCGAGGCCAGCGCCGACAAGTACCACGGCGTCGCCAAGTTCAACGTCATCACCGGCGAACAGGCCAAGGCGCCCCCGGGCCCGCCCAGCTACACCAAGGTCTTCGCCAACGCCCTGATCGCGGAAGCGGAAGCCGATGACCGCATCGTCTCCGTCAACGCCGCCATGCCCGCCGGCACGGGGCTCGACCTGTTCGCCAAGCGCTTCCCGAAGCGCTGCTTCGACGTCGGCATCGCCGAACAGCACGCCGTGACCTTCGCGGCGGGCATGGCGACCGAGGGGCTGAAGCCCTTCGTCGCGATCTACTCCACCTTCCTCCAGCGCGCCTATGACCAGGTGGTGCATGACGTGGCGCTGCAATCACTGCCCGTGCGCTTCGCCATGGACCGCGCCGGCCTGGTCGGGGCCGACGGCGCGACGCACGCCGGCAGCTTCGACGTCGCCTATCTCGGCTGCCTGCCGAACATGGTGCTGATGGCGGCCGCGGACGAAGCCGAACTGGCCCACATGGTCGCCACCGCCGCCGTGATCGACGACCGGCCCTGCGGCTTCCGCTACCCCCGCGGGGAGGGCACCGGCGTCGCCGTCCCCGCCCGCGGCACGCCCCTCGAGATCGGGCGCGGGCGCGTCCTCCGCGAAGGCAACGCCGTCGCGCTGCTGTCCTACGGCACGCGCCTGGCCGAATGCCTGAAGGCCGCGGATGAACTCGGCGCCCAGGGCTTCACCTGCACCGTCGCCGATGCCCGCTTCGCCAAGCCGCTCGACACCCAGCTCGTCGAACACCTGGCCCGCGAACACGCCGTCCTCATCACCATCGAGGAAGGCTCCATCGGCGGCTTCGGCACCCAGGTCGCGCACCACCTGCTCGGCCGCGGCCTGCTGGACGGGCAGACGCGCTTCCGCCCCATGGTGCTGCCCGACACCTTCATCGACCACGCCGCGCCCAAGGTCCAATACGACCAGGCCGGCCTGAACGCCCGCCATATCACCGCCACCGCGCTCTCCGCCCTCGGCGTCGCGGAAGCCAAGGCCCAGCCGGCGCGCGCTTGATGGTCAGGGCGGTCCTTGCGAGGGGACGCTGTCCCCTCGCGCTCCCCTGCCAAGGGGCAGCGGCCCCTTGGAACCCCCTTCATGGGAACAGGGGAGAGGGGCCTGCGCGACCGCGTGTTCGCCGCGCCCTCCGGCCCCTCTCCCCTGTTCCCATCATGACGCGGTCCAGGGTCCCGTTGGACCCTGGCGGGGAGCGCGAGGGGCAGAGCCCCTCGCACGGCGCCCACTGACCGGCAAGCAGCGCGCCGACCAGGCCCTGGTTGACCGTGGGCTCGCGGAGACGCGGACGCGGGCGCAGGCGTTGATCCTGGCGGGGAAGGTGTTCTCGGGCGAGGCGCGGGTCACCAAGGCGGGGGACCAGATCAAGGAGGGTCAGGCGCTCGAGGTCCGGGGGCAGGATCATCCCTGGGTGTCGCGGGGTGGTGTGAAGCTGGCGCATGCCATCGAGCATTTCGGCTTGGTGGCGAAGGGGCTGGTGGCGGTGGATGTGGGCTCCTCCACGGGCGGCTTCACCGATGTGCTGCTGCATCACGGCGCGGCGAAGGTGTTTGCCGTGGATGTGGGGCATGGGCAGCTGGCGTGGAAGCTGCGGAACGACCCGCGGGTGGTGGTGATGGAGCGGGTGAATGCCCGCTACCTGGATGCGACGACGATCCCGGAGGCGCCGGGGGTGGTGGTGTGCGACGCCAGCTTCATCGGGCTGCGGACGGTGCTGCCGCCGGCGCTGGAACTGGCGGGGAAGGGGGCCTGGGCGGTGGCGCTGATCAAGCCGCAGTTCGAGGTCGGGCCGAATGTCGCCAAGGGTGGCGTGGTGCGGGATGCGCAGGTCCACGCCAATGTCTGCGGCACGATCCGCAACTGGTGGGCGGGCCTGCCCGGCTGGACCGTGCTGGGGGTGGAGCCGAGCCCGCTGCTCGGCCCCGAGGGGAATCGGGAATTCCTGATCGCCGCCCGGAAGGGGTAGCGACCAGGCCTGTCCTCAGGCGGCGGCGGTGCCGAAGCTGCCGGGGCTGAGTCGCGCCTTGGCGCTCAGCTCCGCCAGCAGGGCCCAGACGCGGTGGGGGTCCATGCGGATCTCGGGGTCGTTCAACAGGCGGTCGAGTTCCGCCAGCTTGCTCTCGAACTCTCGCTCGGTCATCGGGCGTTCCTGATGTGGGAGTCCCCGGTACAGCGTCGCCGGGATCTTTCCGGCGGGATGCTGCACCGCGACATCACAGCACGAACGTGGCGGATCGGTGGCGGTTGCGTTTCGCGCAGCCGCTCACGATGTCGCGATCGCGGGGGGCGCGATCAGGGCGAGGAGACGACCGCGGGCGCGAGGGCCGGGTGCTTGCCGGCGGGGTGGCCGGGGTTGCGGAAGCGGAGTTCGCCGTCGGGCGCGCCATCGGGGGGCGCGACGCCGAACAGCTCCATCCGGCTGGCGCAGGTCACGGCAACGACGTGGCGGGCGGCGTGGTCCGTCATCCAGCGGCGGGCCGCGCCTTCCAGTTCGAGTCGCTCCCGCAGCCCGCGCCATTCCGCGCGCTCCACATCCTCCACGAGCATGGCGAGGATGCCGGGCTGGGTGCCGCTCAGGCGGCTTGGCGCCACGAGGCCGCAGCGGCGGGCGACGGCGGCGGCGATGCTGTTCTCCTGCCCCGCGCGGGCGGCCATGACGAAGACGGAGCCGCCATCGGGCATGGCGGTGACGGCCAGGTGCGCTTCCTCCCCGAACTGGGCGCGGAGCTGGGCGGGCAGGCCCTGGCCGGCGGCCTGGGCGCCGGCGAGGACGAGGGGATCGAGCTTCAGGATGGCGTCGGCGCTGGAATCCTGCCGGCGTTCGGCCTGCAGGAGGCCGGCGATCTTGCGATGGAGTTCGGAGACCTGTTCGTCCGTCGCCATGCCGCCGGGCAGCGTCATCTTGAGGAGGTAGCGGCCGGGATGGGCGGCGAGCCAGGTCTGCAGGTCCGGGTTCACCCGGTCCACCAGCTGGCACCATTCGCCGCGGTGCACGGGGCGGCCTTCCTCGGCGGAGACGGTCTCGCACACCACTTCGGCGCTGACGCCCTGGCGGGTGATGACCAGGTCATGCGGGGTTTCGTCGGTGAGGCCCGTGTAATCCACGGCGAAGCCGCGGGACCGCGCGAGGGCGGCGGTGTGCAGCAGGTGGAAGAGGGGGACGAGGGTGGCTTGGCCGGTCAGGCCGGCTTCCAGCTGTTCGCGCAGGCGGTTGCGGCGGGGGGCGGGCAGGGTTTCGGCCAGCGCCACGGCTTCGCGGGCGAAGCCGATGACGCGGCGCTCGGCTTGGTTGGCGCGGGCCATGGCCTTCGGATCGGCCAGGCGGGCGAGGGCGAGTTCCAGGGCATGGCGCTGCTGCGCGGCGCGGCCCGCCTGGCTGGATTGCCGGGCGCGCTGCGTGATCTCATCCAGGCGTCTCGCCCAGAGGCGGGCACCGCAGAGCGAACGGAAGCGATCCAGGACGGCCGGGGAGGGCCGCTGATCGGCAAATGGCATGTCGCGCCCCGTGAATGAATGCTTGCATCCCTAACCCTTTCGAGGGGGGGACCGTCAAGCTTACAATTCATAGCAGGTTTCTCGGAATTGGCGCTTTGGCGCGGGATTCCGTGAGGGGCGGGCGGGGGCGGCGCTCAGCTTTCCCCGTTGTAATACAGCGTGACGGTGTGGGTGGCTTCCGCGAACATCAGCCAGCGCTCCGCCAGCATGGCGGCCAGGGCCGTGAGGGCCGCCAGGATCATCAGTGCCGCGCCGATCGGGCCGCCCGCGATCATGGCGAGGAGCGCCAGCGGGATGAGGATGACGAAGCCCAGCTGGACCAGGTTCCGCAGCTTCAGGCGGTGCTTGCGGGCGATGCGGAAGCCCATTTCCCGCAGCAGCCAGTTCTGTTCGGTGTGCGGCGGGTCGAGCGGCCGGGTGCGGCCGATGAAGCCGAGGCCGGTGGCGGATTCGATGGTGGGCGCACCGACGGGCTTCGGCGCGTCCATCGCCTTCCAGTAGGACCGCTTGGCGGAGAGGGCGAAGATCGCGAGCAGGATGGTGAGCATGGCCGGCACCACGGGCCGGCCGGCCAGCGCGCCGATCACCGCCAGCAGCGCGGCGCCGGTGAAGCCGGCGAAGAGCAGGTAGCCCGGCGCGACGCTGGGGTGGTGCCATTGCCGCACGGTCTTGAGGGAGGCGTAGATCATGCCCGTGCACCACACCGTGACCGCGGCGCCGATGGCGGCCAGCATGCCGGCGACGGTGGCGAGGCCCGGGCGATCCGTCAGCAGCGCGATGCCCATGATGGCTGCGGGGACATAGGTGGCGACGGCCGCGACCCCTTCGCGCGACAGCCAGGAGGACCGCCATTGCGACAGCGCCCGCCACGCCCGTTCCGGCCTGCCGAGATGCAGGAGGGAGGAGGCGAGGCCGGCGGTGATGAGCAGCAGCGCCAGCACCAGCGCGATGAGGGCGAAGGAGGGGCTGGAGGGCAGCAGCCTCAGCGGGCGGAGCACGCCGAGCCAGAAGAGCAGCCCGTAGCCGGCGCCGGAGGCGGTGGTGAAGAGGACGATGGAGGGGGCGGGGTTCATGGGCTCAGCCGGTCCGGGACCCCCACCCCGACCCTCCCCCGCAAGCGCGGGGGAGGGAGCAGGGAAGGCGTCGATGTTGGGCCTTCGCCCGCGGTTGCGGGGGGTTGCAGCACTGCCGCAACGCCGAAGGCTGGTTGGGTGGGGGTTTGTGGGCTAGTCGCCCTGCTCACCGGCTCAGCGCCCGGTCCAGCCAGCGCATCAGCGGGTGCTTGATGTCGAGCGTGGTGGGCTCGGCTTCCGCGGGCGGGTTGGGGTTGGGGGCCAGGGCGCGGCGCGGGGGCAGGTACTTGTTGGTGGGCGCGTAGCCCATCTCCGGCATCAAATCGAAGCCGCCGCGGGCGGCAACCAGCTGGCTGACATCGCTGTCGGGGTCGCCGAGGTCGCCGAAATGGCGGGCGCCGACGGGGCAGGTGATGACGCAGGCGGGCTTGCGCTGCGCCTCCGGGATCGTCTCGTTGTAGATGCGGTCGATGCAGAGGGTGCATTTCTTCATCACCCCCTCATCCTCGTCGAGTTCGCGCGCGCCATAGGGGCATGCCCAGGCGCAGAGGCCGCAGCCGATGCAGGTGTCGGTGTTGACCAGCACGATACCGTCCTCCGCGCGCTTGTAGGACGCGCCGGTGGGGCAGACGGTGACGCAGGCGGGCGTCTCGCAATGCAGGCAGGAGCGGGGGAAGTGGACGGTGCGGCCCGCGGCGCCCTCGCCGGCTTCGTAGGAGTGGACGCGGTTGAACCAGACGCCCTCCGCCCCCGCGGAATAGGGCTTCATGTCGGGCAGGGGGGCCAGGTGGCCGCCGGCGTTCCACTGCTTGCAGTTGGTGGCGCAGGCCTGGCAGCCGACGCAGGTGTCGAGGTCGATGACCAGGCCGAGCTTCTTGGCGCCGGCGGGGGGAAGTTCGGTCACTTGCCGGGCTCCCGGATGATGAGCGGCACCGCGGGCATGTTGGGCGGTGCCTTCAGCGTGGAGGGATGGGGCGCGGTGATCTCGGCCTCCTCCGCCGTGCATTTCGTGACGGAGACGCGGAGGTCGTACCACGCGGCCTGGCCGGTCACCGGGTCCGCGTTGGCACTCCTGAATCCCTCCTGCGCCGGCAGCCATTCGCTGATGACGTGATTCAGGAGAAAACCCTTGGCAGATTCGGGGGAATCCTCGGAGAGCTGCCAGGCGCCCGACCGCTTGCCGATGGCGTTCCAGGTCCAGACGGTGTCGGGGTTCACGCCTTCCATGAGCGTGACCTGGCCCTTCACGCGGCCGTTGCGGCTTTCGACCCAGACCCAGTCATCCTGCGCGATGCCCTGCTTCGTCGCGGTGCTGCGCGCCATGTAGAGCCGGTTGGAGCCGTGGATCTGGCGCAGCCAGGCATTCATCGAGCCCCAGGAATGGTACATGGCCATCGGCCGCTGCGTGACGGCCGAGAGCGGGTAGGGCGTGGTGTCATGCCCCGCCTGCTCCAGCGGCGCGTACCAGATGGGCAGCGGGTCGCAGTAGGTCTCGACGCGCTTGCGCAGCCGGTCCGGGGGCTGCTTGGCGCCATGGCCCTGCGCGGCCAGGCGGAACTTCTGCAGCGGCTCCGACCAGATCTGCATGACGATCTGGTTGGCCGCGCCCATCAGGCCCATGGCCTTCGCTTCGTCGAGATAGGCGCGGTTGGCGTGCTTGAAGTAGCTCTGCTCCGCCGTCAGGTGGTGCTTCCAGAAGCAGCCATTGTCGATGTAGCGCTGAAGCTGGTCCTTGTTGGGTTCGCCGACGCCCTTCTTGGTGCCGTCCTCGCCCCGCCAGCCCGCCAGCGGCCCGATGCCGGGCATGCGCTGGTGGTTCACGATGTAGTCCGGGTAGTCCTTGAACTTCGCGGTCCCGTCCTCCTTCGTGAAGGCGGGCAGGCCGAGGCGGGAGCCGAGCTCGATCAGCACGTCCTGGAAGGGGCGCACATCACGGTCCGGCTTGATGACGGGCTGGCGGATGGCGTCGCCCGGGCCGTGCGCGTTGCCGATGGGGCGGTCCAGCAGGCTGATCGCGTCCCAGCGCTCCAGATAGGTGGTGTCCGGGAGAATGAGGTCCGCGTAGGGCACCGTCTCGCTGAAATAGGCGTCGGCGTAGATGACGTGGGGGATGCGGTATTCGCCGTCCGCCTTCTGCTCCGTCAGGATGCGGATGATCTCGAGCGGGTTCATCGCGCTGTTCCAGGCCATGTTCGCCATGAACATGAACAGCGTGTCGATGGAGTAGGGATCCTCCGCCCCCGCATTGCCGATGACGGTGTGCATCATCCCGTGCAGGCCGAGCGGTGCTTCCCAGCTGAAGGCCTTGTCGATGCGCAGCGGCGTGCCGTTGTCATCCACCAGCAGGTCGTCGGGCCCATGCGGGAAGGCGAGGAGGTTGCCCGCGATCGGCGTATTCGGCGCGGTGGTCTTGCCCGCGGGGCCGGGCCCCGGCGGGATCGGCCGCGGGAAGGGCGATTTGTAGCGCCAGGAGCCGGGGGTATCGACGGCGCCGAGCAGCATCTGCAGCAGGTGCAGCGCGCGGCAGGTGTGGAAGCCGTTGCTGTGCGCGCTGATCCCGCGCATCGCATGGAAGGCGATGGGGCGGCCGACCATCGTCTCATGCCGCCGGCCGAGCGCATCGGTCCAGGGCACGTCGAGGGTGATGGTCTGCTTGAAGGCGACGTCCGCGATCTCATTCGCCAGGCGGCGGATGCGCGCCGCATCGATGCCGCAGCGCTCCGCCACCGCTTCCGGCGCGTAGTCGGCGCCGAGGTAGCGTTCCGCCATCAGCTGGAAGACGGGCACGACCTTGCGGCCGTCGGGCAGCACGTACTCGCCGACGATGGCGGGCTGCATCTCCGCCGTCGCGGCATCCACCGGCGCGCCCGCCACGCGGTCCCAGGCCAGCGGCTTGCCATCGGCGTCGCGGGCGAAGAGGCCGTCATCAGGCCCACCGGGGTTGCGCACCACCAGCCAGGTGGCGTTGGTGTAGCGGACGAGGAAGGGCAGATCGACGCGGTCCGTCCGCAGCAGCTCATGCATCAGGGCCATGATGAACAGGCCGTCGGTGCCGGGGCGGATGCCGACCCATTCATCGGCGATGGCGGAATAGCCGGTGCGGACCGGGTTCACGCTGACGAACTTGGCGCCCCGCGCCTTCATCTTGCCGAGCCCGATCTTGATCGGGTTGCTGTCATGATCCTCCGCCACGCCGAACATGACGAAGTATTTTGCGAGATCCCAGTCGGGCTCGCCGAATTCCCAGAACGAACCGCCGATGGTGTAGAGGCCGCCGGCGGCCATGTTGACGGAGCAGAAGCCGCCATGCGCCGCGAAATTGGGCGTGCCGAACTGCGCGGCCCAGAAGCCGGTCAGCGACTGCGACTGGTCGCGGCCGGTGAAGAAGGCGAGGCGCTTCGGGTCCGTGCGGCGGACATTGCCGAGCCAGCCTGTCGCGATCTCCATCGCCTCCGCCCAGCTGATCTCCGCGAATTCGCCGGAGCCGCGGGGGCCGACGCGCTTCAGCGGCGCGCGCAGCCGGGCCGGGGAGTACTGCGTCATGATCCCGGCGCTGCCCTTGCCGCAGAGCACGCCGCGGTTCACGGGGTGGTCGGGATTGCCCTCGATGTAGCGGACGCGGCCGTCCTTCAGATGGACTTTGATGCCGCAGCGGCAGGCGCACATGTAGCAGGTGGTGGTCTTCACCGCGTCGCCGATGGGCGCCTGGGTGTCGATGACCTCGCCATGGCCGGTCATGCGGCTGGGCAGGTGGGTATCCGGCATGACGGGCCTTGCCTGATTCTTCGGTTGCTCGATTAGCGCATGGGGGCGGCTTGTCGCAAAGCCCCGGGCCGGAGAAGAATATTCTCGCCGCCGCGCGCCTGCTCGTGATGCCGGGCCGCGACGCCCAGGCCTAACATGGGGTCATGACGCCGACCGCGCCACTGCTCCTGCTCTTCGGCCTGCTGGCGGTGGCGGACCCGCCGCCGGTCCTGACGGAGGCGCCAGGCCGCGGCGCGCTGCGGGAAGGGCAGCGCGTGCTGGTGGATGACCGGTCCTGCCCGGCAGGGCAGGTGCGGGAGATCATCGGCGGCAGCAATGCCGGGCAGCGGGGCGGAGGCTCCGCCGCGCCGCGGCAGAGCCGGTGCATCCCCCGGCCTTGATCAGCGCCGCGCCCGGGCTGTCACGCCGCCGGCGACAGGCCGGATGAGGCGCCGCGTCCGTCCCATGCCGCGTCGCGCCAGGGCAGGCGCGGGCTCAGCGCGTCCAGCCCGGCAAGCGCGTCCTGCGGCCTGGCCAGGCCTTCGAAGACGGGGCGGGCGAAGTAGTAGCCCTGCATGAAGCGGAGCCCGGTGCCGCGCAGGGCCTCCGCCTCCTCCCGCCGTTCGATGCCCTCCGCCACCACCTTGATGCCGAGTTCGGCGCTCAGCGCGACCAGGCTGGCGACGATGGCGAGGCGGACGCCGTCCTGGTCGCAATCCTGCACCAGCGCGCGGTCGATCTTGATGATGTCGGGTTGAAGGTCGGCCAGCCGCGCCAGGCCCGAATAGCCGGTGGAGAAATCATCCAGCGCGATGCGGAAGCCGTGCCGGCGGTATTCGCGGATGATGTTCCGCACATGCCCCACCTCGGCCATCTGCTCGCCCTCCGTCAGCTCGAAGGTCAGGCGGTCGAGCGGGAAGCCGTGCCGGCGCGCAGCGTCAAGGGTCAGGCGGATGCAGGCGCGCGGCTCATAGACCGCGTTCGGCAGGAAGTTGATGTTGAGCTGCGTGTCGAGGCCGAGGCGCGCCGCCATCTCGATGGCCTTGACGCGACAGGCCTGGTCGAAGGCGTAGAGGGTTTCCTGCGTGACCTGGGCGAGGATGCTGCCCGCGCCCTCGCCATTCGGGCCGCGCACCAGCGCCTCATGCGCGTCGATCCGGTTCTCCTGCACATCCACGACGGGCTGGAAGGCCATGGTGAAGGGGAAGAGGCTGGGCATCTCCCGGCAGGCGGAGCAGCCACGCGATTCCATGCTTTCCACGCCCCATCCGCCACTGAACTGGTGCAACTCTTGCGGATGGGATGTTGCCAGACGCTAAACCTCCGGTATGCAAAACTTATTGTGTACGACAGGCGCTTCGCGGTTACATCCCGCGCCGGTGGACGATCTGCCCGCCCACCATCGTCATCAGCGCCTGCGTCTCCCGGATCCGCGCCGGCTCCACGCCCAGGATGTCCTGGGACAGCACCACCAGGTCGGCGCGCTTGCCGGGCTCGATGGAGCCGAGCTCGGCCTCCGCCCCCAGCAGCACGGCGTTATTGATGGTGTAGAGGCGCAGCGCCTCCCGCGGCGTGATCGCGTGCTCCGGGCCGAGCTGGTAGCCCGCCAGCGTGTTGCGCGTGGTCATCCACCACATGGACTGGAAGGGATCGCCCGGCACCACGGGGGCATCCGTGCCGCCGCCGACATGCACGCCGGCATCGATGATGCGGCGGATCGGGATGGAATAGGCCGCGCGTTCATCCCCCCACCAGCGCCGCTGGTTGTGGCCGAGCAGCACGGGGTGGTTCTGCGCCGTCGCCATGATGCCGATCCGCGCCATGTCGGCCAGCGCCGAGGGCGTCGGCAGGAAGATGTGCATCACCGTCCAGCGGAGCGGGCGGATCGGCCCCAGTTCCCGGTCCACCTGGCCGTAGAGGCGGGTGATGAGGTCGATGGTGTAGTCGCCCACCGCATGGGTCTGGATCTGCAGCCCGGCGCGGTGGATGTCGCGGAGGCCCTCCAGCAGCTCGGCCTCTCCGCCCGCGGGCAGCAGCAGGATGCCGCGGTAGTCGGGGTTGGTCTGCTCGCCCGGCACGATGCGGTAGGGGTCGTTCATGCGGCCGCCCTCCACGCCGCCATCCAGCAGCCATTTGATCCCGCCGGTGCGGAGCATGGGGTGCTGCGGCCAGCCGGCCTGGGCGGCGATGCCGCGGCGGATCTGCTCGCCGGTCGCGGCGCGCCAGAGCAACCAGGTGCGGACCGTCATCGCGTTCTGGTCGCGCAGTTCGCGGTAGATGCCGGCGATCTCGTCGGTGATGCCGGGCTCGACGACGGTGGTGACGCCGAGCACGTTGAGTTCGCCCATCGCGGCGCGGACCAGGCGCGTCTGCTCCGGGATCGGCGGCGGGGGCGGCAGGACGCGGCGGACCAGCGCGGTGGCGCCGGCGATGAGCAGCACGCCGGTCGGCTCCCCATCCTCCCGCTTCACGATGACGCCGCCCATGGGCTGGGGGGTGTCCTTCGTCACGCCGGCGCGGGCCAGGCCCAGGCTGTTGACGGCGACCACATGGCCGCCGCGCGGGATGAAGACGGGGTTGTTGGGGGCGACGCTGTCGAGTTCCCAGCGCGTCGGCAGGCGGCCCTCCGCCAGGATGCTCTCATGCCAGAGGGAGGAGGCGATGACCCATTCGCCGGGCGGCGTGGCGCGGGCGCGTTCGCCGATGCGGGCCAGGATCTCCGCGATGGAGCGCGTGTCGAGCAGCTGCACCGCGGGCAGGTTCATGCCCCATTGGTGCTGGTGGACATGGCTGTCGATCAGGCCGGGGATGGCGGTGCGGCCGGCGAGGTCGATGACCGTGGTCGCCGGGCCGGCCAGCGCCTCCGCCGCGGCACCGGTGGCGACGAAGCGGCCATCGCGGATGGCGACGGCAGTGGTGGTGCTTTCCGTCGCGTCCTGGGTGTGGATGCGGCCGTTGCGCAGCAGCGTTTCCGCCGGCTGCGCCAGGGCTGGCGGGGCGAGCGCCAGGAGCGCGAGGAGGAGGCTGCGCATGGTCAGGCGCTGGCCAGGCCGGCGTCGCGCAGCACCAGGCGGTCCGGCAGGCCGGTGGGGGCTCGGGCGGATTCGTCGAGCACCAGCACGCCGGTCAGCGTCACGCGGGTGTAGGGGTCCGCGATGTGGGGCAGGCCGGGGGCGTGGACGGCGACGACACCCGTCGGCCAGTCATGCGCGCCGCCGCAGAGCTGGCAGGGGACCAGCGCGGCCTCCCCCAGCGCGAGCCAGCCGGGGGCGGCGGTGGGGACCGGGGCGACGAGGCCGGTGAGGGTGACGCGCTGTCCGTCCAGGTTTCGCGCCAGCGGGGAGGGGGCGGAGCCGGCCTCGTCATAAAGGTCCCGCAGCGGCGTCGCTTGGGCAGCGCGGGCGGGGGCGATGGCGGTGCAGGCGAGGCCCGTGCCGGCGGCGATGATGGCGCGGCGGCCGAGGATGCGCGGATGGCTCATGGAACATCTCCCCTCGCGCCGTTCGGGCGCTGAGGGGGAGGCTATCGCGCGGGGGAGCGGGGCGGGAAGGGCACGAGTGCTCGGGCGTGTTGCGACATTCCCCACCCCGGTCAGCCTTCGGCGTCGCGACAGTGCCGCGACCTCCCGCAAGCGCGGGGGAGGGCGCAGGTTGCGCCGGTAGCACTCCCTCCCCCGCGCTTGCGGGGGAGGGTCGGGGTGGGGGGTCGCGCCGCCCTCAGTTCCGCGGCAGCCGCGCCCGCAGCGGCGCGTCCGGGTTCTGGGCGCGGTGGCGCAGAAGGTGGTCGGCCAGCACCAGGGCCAGCATCGCCTCCCCCACCGGCACGGCGCGAATGCCGACGCAGGGGTCGTGGCGGCCCTTGGTCAGCACCTCGACCTCCTGCCCGAAGCGATCGACGGAGGCGCGGGGCGTCAGGATCGAGGAGGTCGGCTTCACGGCGAAGCGGGCGACCACGGGCTGGCCGGTGGAGATGCCGCCCAGGATGCCGCCGGCGTGGTTGGAGCTGAACTCCACCTCCCCATCCGGGCCCATGCGCATCTCGTCCGCATTGCCCTCCCCGGACAGGGACGCGGCGGAGAAGCCGTCCCCGATCTCGACCGCCTTGACGGCATTGATGGACATCAGGCCGGCCGCGATATCGGCATCGAGCTTGCCGTAGATCGGCGCGCCGAGGCCGGGGGGCACGCCCTCGGCCACCACCTCCACGATCGCGCCGACCGAGGAGCCGGATTTGCGGATGGCGGTCAGCTTCTCCTCCCACCGCGCGGCGGCGACGGGGTCGGGGCAGAAGAAGGGGTTGTTGTCCACTTCCGCCCAGTCGAAGCGGGACCGGTCGATCCAGTCACCGCCCATGCAGACCAGGGCGCCGCGGATGGTGACGCCGTCCAGCACCTTGCGGGCGATGGCGCCGGCGGCGACGCGCATGGCGGTTTCGCGGGCGCTGGACCGGCCGCCGCCGCGATAGTCGCGGATGCCGTATTTGAGTTCGTAGGTCAGGTCCGCATGGCCGGGGCGGAAGCGGTCCTTGATCTCGCCGTAGTCCTTGCTGCGCTGGTCCGTGTTCTCGATGTGCAGCGCGATGGGGGTGCCGGTGGTCGCACCCTCGAAGGTGCCGGACAGGATCTTCACCTGGTCCGGTTCCTGGCGCTGCGTCACGAACTTCGATTGGCCCGGGCGGCGGCGGTCCAGATAGGGCTGGATGTCGGCCTCGGTCAGGCCGATGCGCGGCGGGCAGCCATCGACGACGCAGCCGATGGCGAGGCCGTGGGACTCGCCCCAGGTGGTGAAGCGGAACAGGCTGCCGAAGGTGTTGTGGCTCATGGTGCCGGCCGGATTACAGCAAGCACCGGCGACGGGCGAGGGGGCCGGATCGCGTGGATTTAACCAAACGGCAGCTTGGGTGTCGGCTGGGGTTCGGTAACGCTGCGGCATGCCGACGAATCCCGCACCTGTCGCCCCCGCCCCGCCGCCCGCCCCGTCCCGCTGGAAGGAGCTGCTGAAGAGCCTGCTGGGGTTGCTGATGTTCGGCGGGCTGACCATCGCGCTGTCGGTCTATACCCTGCCGAACCTGGTATCGGACTGGCAGGTGCGGGGCAGCGCCATGCCCTATGCCGATGCGCGGATCACCCAGGGGTCCTGCAGCAGCAAGGTCTTCATCCACATCTGCAACGCGAACCTGGCGGTGCAGTCGAAGTCGGGGCGCTACACGCGGGAGGTCAACTACGTCTTCGCGGATTTCCACACCGGCGCCTACACGGTGGCCGTGATGGCGGACCCCGCGCGGCCGGAACTTCTGACGACGGATCTGGCGCTCGACACGCTCTGGAACCGGACCATCACGGCCGCGGTGGTCGGGCTGCTGCTGGCCGGGCTGACGCTCGGCGGCCTGCTGGGGGTGGTGGAAGGGCTGCGGGGGCGGTGAAACGCCGCCGGCAGGCCGTCACTCCGCCGGTCCTGCGAACGGGACGGTGATCGGCTCTCGGGCTAGCCACCATTGCCAGCGATGGACGACCATGCCGGATGAGAATTTCACCGGCGCTGGTCTCCGCGGCTTGGCTGGCGGCGGCGTCACCCGGGATGGCCCAGGTCCTGGGCCCGACGACGCAGGCGCCGGCATGTGAGGCTACCGGCGCGACCTGCCTGGTCTACCAGCACCCGAACCACCGGAACTGTGGCACGCGGGGCGGCCCGGGATGCCGGAAGGCGAACGGCCAGTGTGCCGCCTGGCGCGACGGCTATGTGCCGGACTGCACCAGGCTCGGCAACGACAGGCGCCGGTGATCAGACCGTCGCGATGTCCGGCGCGTCCGGGTTCTTCATGCCGACGATGTGGTAGCCGCAATCCACGTGGTGGACCTCGCCCGTCACGCCGGAAGACAGGTCGGACAGCAGGTAGAGGCCCGAGCCGCCGACATCCTCGATCGTCACGTTGCGCTCGAGCGGCGCGTTGTACTGGTTCCACTTCAGGATGTAGCGGAAGTCGCCGATGCCGCTGGCGGCCAGCGTCTTGATCGGGCCGGCGGAGATGCCGTTCACGCGGATGCCGGCGCGGCCGAGGTCGGCCGCCATGTAGCGCACGCTCGCCTCCAGCGCCGCCTTGGCCACGCCCATGACGTTGTAGTGCGGCGTCACGCGTTCGGCGCCCAGGTAGGACATGGTCAGCAGGCTGCCGCCGGGCTTCATCATCGGCACGGCGCGCTGGGCGACGGCGACGAAGGAATAGACGGAGATGTCCATGGCCTGCAGGAAGGCGCCCTTCGGCGTGTCCATGTAGCGGCCGCGCAGGAACTGCTTGTCGGCGAAGCCGATGGCATGGACCACGAAGTCGATCCCCCCCCATTCCGCCTTGATGGCGTCGAAGGCGGCGTCGATGCTGGCATCGTCCGACACGTCGCAGGGCAGGACCAGCTTGCTGCCGATGCCCTCCGCCAGCGGGCGCACGCGCTTCTCCAGCGCCTCCCCCTGGTAGGTGAAGGCGATCTCGCCGCCCTGGGCTGCGACGGCCTGGGCGATGCCCCAGGCGATGGAGCGGTCATTGGCGACGCCCATCACGACCCCGCGCTTGCCCGCCATCAGCGTGCCACGCGGCACGCCAATCGCGGCGGAATCGGGCGTCTCGGCATCGGGCATGAGAATGGGACCGGCAGTGGTTGCGGAGGTCGGGGGGTGGTGGCACATGGCCCTGTCCCGGGCAAGGGGCCCCTTCTCAAAGCGGGGGGCGCCGCCACCTCGACCGGCCGGACCAGGAGATTACCCGTGGACACGCCCGCCCCCGCCGCCACCCATCGCATCCCCGCCACCGACGACCCCATCGCAGGCTTCGAGGCCTGGATGGCGGAGGCGGCGAAATCCGAACCGAACGACCCCAACGCCGTCTGCCTGGCGACCTCGACGCCGGAAGGCCGGCCGAGCGCCCGGATGGTGCTGCTGAAGGGCGTCGATGCGCGCGGATTCGTGTTCTACACCAACCTCGAGAGCCGGAAGGGGGGCGAACTGGCGTCCAATCCCTTCGCGGCGCTCTGCTTCCACTGGAAGACGCTGCAGCGCTCCGTCCGCGTGGAGGGCGCGGTGGAGCCCGTGAGCGCGGAGGAGGCGGATGCCTACTATGCCTCCCGCGCCCGGGGATCGCGGATCGGCGCCTGGGCCAGCCGGCAGTCCCGCCCGCTGGAAGGCCGCTTCGCGCTGGAGAAGGCGGTGGCGGAATACACGCTGAAATTCGGCCTGGGCGAGATCCCGCGCCCCGCCTTCTGGTCCGGCTTCCGCCTGGTGCCGGACCGGATGGAGCTGTGGCGCGACATGCCCTTCCGCCTGCATGAACGCCGCGTCTTCCACCGCGTGGGTGATGGCTGGGAGATGGAGATGCTGTACCCGTGACCATCCCGGCATGACCATCCCGGCGGGCCAGGCGCCGGTGGCCGACCTGCTCCGCCGCCTGTCCGGCGCCGGGCCGATCGAGACGCATATCTCCGCCGTCTTCGTCGGGCCCGACATCGCGTTCAAGCTCAAGAAGGCGGTGACGCTCGGCTTCCTCGACTTCGCGCCGCTGGAGGCGCGGGAGCGCTATGCGCGGCGCGAACTCGCGCTGAACCAGCCCCTGGCGCCCGGCCTCTACCGGGACGTGGTGCCGGTGACGCGGGGCGCGGATGGCACGCTGGCGCTGGGCGGAGACGGGCCGGTGGTGGACTGGGTGCTGCGCATGGCGCCGGTGCCGGCCGCCGATTTCCTGGATGCGGTCGCGGATCGCGGCGGGCTCGATCCGGCGATGCTGGATGCGGTGGCGGATGCGGTGCTGGCCAGCCACGCGGCGGCCGCGCCGGCCCCGCCCGGCTTCGACGCGCCCTCACGCGCGGCGCTGGTGCTGGCGGGGAATGTGCGGGACTGCCTGGCGACCGGGCTGCCGGAAGGCCGCGTGATGGCGCTGGGCGGGGCGATGCGCGCGCGGCTGGACGCGCTGGCGCCGCTGCTGCGGGCGCGGGTGGCGGCGGGGCGCGTCAGGCGCTGCCATGGCGACCTGCACCTGGGCAACCTGGTGCTGCTGGACGGAAGGCCGACGCCTTTCGACGCGCTGGAGTTCGACGAGGCGCTGGCCACCACCGACACGGGCTACGACCTCGCCTTCCTGCTGATGGACCTGCTGCGCCGCGGCGCGCGCGGGGCGGCGAACCGCGTGCTGAACCGCTACCTCGCGCGCGATCCCGATATCGGGCTGCTGGAAGCGCTGCCCTTCTGGATGGCGCTGCGCGCCATGGTGCGGGCGCATGTGGAGGCGCGGCGCGGCGGCGATGGCCTGGCCTATCTGGCGGCGGCGGAGGCGCATCTGGCCCCCGTGCCGCCGCGGCTGGTCGCCGTCGGCGGGTTGCAGGGCACGGGTAAGACGTGGCTCGCCCGCGCGCTGGCGCCGGGGCTTGGCGTGGCGCCGGGGGCGCTGCACCTCCGCAGCGACGAGATCCGCAAGCGCCGCGCCGGCGTGGCGCCGGAGGATCGGCTGCCGGCTTCGGCCTATGGGGAGGCCGAGAGCCTGGCCGTGCATGCGGCGATGTTCGCCCTGGCGCGGCAGGCGCTGGCGGCGGGGCATTCGGTGGTGCTGGACGCCGTCTTCCTGAACCCCGCCCGGCGGGCGGAGGCCGAGGCGGCGGCCGCGCCGCATCCCTTCACCGGCTTCTGGCTGGAAGCACCGATCGCCGTGCTGCGGGAGAGGGTGGAGCGGCGGGTGGGCGATGCGTCGGACGCCACCGTCGCCGTGCTGGAAAGCGCCGCCAGCGCCGACCCCGGCGTGATCACCTGGCAACGCCTGGACGCCACCGCGCCGGAAGGCCCGGCCCGGGCGGCCCTGGCCTTGTCTGGCGGAATCGGCGCATACAGTTAATCGGGAAGGCCTTGCATCAAAGAGAGGAGGGGCGCGATGGCTTATCGCCGCCTGCTGCTGCCACTGACCGGGACCGCGGCCGGGGAGGCCGCGATGACGACCGCGCTGATGACGGCGCGGATCTGGAACGCGCATCTGCACTGCCTGCATGTGCGGGTGGATGCGCGCGACGTCGCGCCCCTGGCCGGCGAGGGCCTGTCCGGCGCGATGATCGAGGAGATGATGGCCGCGACCGAGCGCGAGAGCGGGGAGCGCGCGGGCCGCGTCCGCACGCTGTTCGAGAAGTTCGCCGCCATCCATGGCGACCTGACGCTCGCCTCCGATCCCAACACCGCGCTGAAGGTGCCGGGCGTCACCATCTCCTTCGAAGCCATTGCGGGGCGGGAGGAGGATGTGGTGGCGCAGCAGTCGCGCCTCTACGACATGGCCGTGGTGCCGCATCCCGAGGCCGATGAGGATGTCAGCAGCAGCGATGCGCTGCACGCCGTGCTGTTCGACAGCGGCCGGCCCGTGCTGATCGCGCCACGCCAGGCGCCGTCCGTGATCGGGTCCCGCGTCTGCATCGCCTGGAACGGCAGCGCGGAGAGTGCGGCGGCCGTCGCCGCGGCGCTGCCCTGGCTGCACCGGGCGCAGGCGGTGCGCATCCTCTGCTCCGACGACTACCAGCGGCGTGGGCCGCTAGCGGAGGGCATCCGCGCCTATCTCCGCTGGCACGAGATCGAGGCCGAGGTCGTGCCCTTCAAGCCGGCGACGCGGGAAGTGGGCGCGGGGCTGCTGGGTGCCGCGCGGGATTTCGGCGCGGACCTGATGTGCCAGGGCGCCTACAGCCATTCGCGCCTGCGCCAGCTGATCCTGGGCGGCGTGACGCGGCACGTGTTGGAGAACAGCGAGATCCCGATCCTGATGTGCCGCTGACCGTGGCGCGGCTGGCGATGGCGGGGGCCGCGCTGGCCTTCGCGATGGGGGCGGCGGTGGCGCAGCCCCGGGTGCAGGATGGGCGGCTCACCCCCGGCCCGTCCCGCGCGGTGGTGACGGAGGCGGTGGCCGGCGATGCCGCCTGCTACCTGACGCTCCGCGACCAGGCCGGGCAGAGCGCGACCTGGGAAGCCGCCTTCGAGGCTTGCGAGGCGGCGGGCAGCCGGATCGGCCAGGTCTTCGCGCTCGAATGGGGCCTCGGCACCATCCTGCACCCGGACTGCCAGGGCGACGCGAATTGCGGGCGGTCGCTGCGGATCATGCTGGTGCAGAAGGCGGTGCCGCTGGCGCGGTAGACGCGGCCGGCTTTTCCACCGCCACCAGCAGGCAGCCCGGCCGCGCCGTGTGGATGTTCACATGCGCGGTGCGCGGGTCAGCGAGCGCCCGGGCCAGCGGCGCCGCCACCTCGGCACCCTTCGTCACCTGGCCGAGGTCGTAGAGGCAGAGATCGTCGCTGTCATAGGCGCGGACGGAGACTAGGCCATTGGCCAGCACCGACGGCGCGATGCGGCCCGCTTCCTCGAAGCGGGGGCAATCGGACTCCTCGGCGTGCAGGAAGATCGGGCTCGGCGTCCAGTAGACGCCCAGCGGGCGCGGCAGGTCGTAGCTGCCCAGCAGCATCATCTGGCCGGGCTGGCCGAGCTGGAGGCAGTGGCGGCAGGGGAAGCCGGGGCCATCGACGGTGCGGCGGATCAGCACGTTGCCCCGGTCGTCGCGGCCCGTTTCGCGCCAGCGCGCGGCGGTCTCGGCGGGGATGGGGATGCAGCGGAAGGCGGTCATGGCGGGCTCCTGCGGTGTCGCCATGCTGGGCGGGCAGAGCGCGGCCCCGCCATCCGCGCGTTGCGCCGGCACGCGCGGTCCCGCGTCGGCGGCACCCGATCACGCTTTAGTGAGGGCTTAACCCCCGGCGTCTAAATCCTGAGGCAATCCTTTCGGAAGATTGCCACGTGACCCTCCTACCTCCGCAGTTCCCGCTTCCCGAGACGGTCGAGGAGGTGGCCTCCCCGCTCTGGTCCGCCCGCCCCATCGCGGCGCCCGATGCCGGCGCCGCCCCCGCCACGGCGTCGCCGCCAGCCCTGCCGGAGGCTGCCGGGCTGATCGTGCAATTCGCGCCGGAGGCGACGGCCGCCACCATCCAGGCGGCGCTGCAGGCGCTGGGCGGCGAGGTCACGCAATGGCTGCGCGCGGCGGAGCCCGGTGCCGGCCCCCTGGCCGCGATCACCGCCGCGCCGGGCATCACGGCGGAGGCGGCGATCGAGGCGCTGGCGCCGGTCGCCGGCATCACCTTCGCGGAGGTGGACGGCGAGCTTTCCATCGCCGCCGTCAGCAACGACCCGAGCTACGCCAATGGCGGGATGTGGGGCATGCTGGGCGATACCGGCGCCATGAAGAACGCCTTCGGCAGCCAGGCGAACGAGGCCTGGGCGGCCGGCCAGGTCGGCTCGACCAAGGCGGTGGTCGGCGTCGTGGACACCGGCATCGATTACCGCCACCAGGACCTCTACCTGAATGTCTGGCTGAACCAGGGGGAGATCCCGGCGCTGCTGCGCGGACAGCTGACCGACACGGATCGCGACGGGCTGATCACCTTCCGCGACCTGAATGCCAGCGCCAATGCCCGCCTGGTCAGCGACATCAACCGCAACGGCCGCATCGATGCCGGCGACCTGCTGAACGACATCCGGTGGGAGAACGGCATCGACGAGGATCGCAACGGCTACCGCGACGACCTCATCGGCTGGGACTTCGCCAACAACGACAACGATCCCTTCGATGACAACGGCCATGGCACGCATGTCTCCGGCACCATCGGTGCCACCGGTGGCGATGGCGTGGGCGTCGCGGGCGTGGCGTGGAACGTGCAGATGGTGGCGCTGAAGTTCCTGGCGGCGAACGGGTCGGGCAACACCTCCGCCGCCGTGCAGGCGCTGGACTATTTCACGAAGGCCGCGGCCGCGGCCTCCCACGGCGAGAACTTCGTCGCCACCAACAATTCCTGGGGCGGCGGCGCCTATTCCCAGGCGGTGGCGGATGCGGTCACGCGCGGCGCCAAGCAGGACATCCTGTTCATCGCGGCCGCCGGCAATGGCGGCGCGGATGGCGTGGGCGACAACAACGACGTCGTCGCCAACTGGCCGTCCAACTACAACACCTCGGCGGCGGCGGGGTATGACGCCGTCATCGCCGTCGCGGCGCTGACCAGCACGGGGGCGCGGGCCGGCTTCTCCAACTACGGCGTCAGTACCGTCGATATCGCGGCGCCGGGCGCGGGCATCCTCTCCACCCTGCCAGGCGATTCCTATGGCAGCTACAGCGGCACCTCCATGGCCACGCCGCATGTGACGGGTGCCGCGGTGCTCTACGCCGCGGCGAACCCCAACGCGACGGCGGCGGAGATCCGCGCGGCGCTGCTCGGCAGCGCGGCGGCGACGGCATCGATGCAGGGCGCGGATGCGACGGGCGGGCGGCTCGACATCGGCGCGCTGATGGCCACCACGCCGGGCACGACCCCGCCGGCCCCGACCCTGCCTGCCGCCATCCTCGGCACCAATGGCAATGACGCGCTGGTCGGCACCGCGGCGGGGGAGGTGATCTGCGGCATTCCCGCCGGCGCCGGCACGCTGGGGCGCGGCACGATCGACAGGCTGACCGGCGGCGCCGGCGCCGACACCTTCGTGCTCGGCGATGGCCGCGGCGTCTTCTACAATGACGGCGCGGCGACGAATGCGGCGATGGCGGATTACGCGCAGATCCTGGACTTCACGAAGGGCGACCGCATCCAGCTGTCCGACGACGTCGCCAGCTATTTCCTGGTGTCGATGACGCTGGGTGGGCTGAGGGGACTTGGCATCCTGGCCGACCTGAACGGCAATGGCCGCTACGACGCGGCGGATGAGCTGGTGGGGCATGTCGCCAACGTCACCAGCCTGGCGTCGGGCGATTTCATCTTCGCCTGAGCGCACCGCGTCATTCACCGCCTGAATGGGGGTGATGCGGACATGCCGGCTGTGGAAAGGGGCACGACCGTCCTATCTCTCCGCCCGACAAGACGGCCAGGGACAACCCCAGGCCACAGGAACGGGAGATATCCCATGATCGACGTCCGACCCTTCGCCAGCCTCGGCGGTGCGAACCACGGCTGGCTCAAGGCGAAGCACCACTTCTCCTTCGCCAACTACCATGACCCCAAGCGCATGAACTGGGGCCGGCTGCGCGTGTGGAACGATGACGAGATCGCGGCCGGCACGGGCTTCGACGCGCATCCCCACCGCGACATGGAAATCATCACCTATGTGCGGGAGGGTGCGATCACCCACCGCGACAACATGGGCAATGAGGGCCGGACCGGCGCGGGCGACGTGCAGATCATGTCGGCCGGCACGGGCGTGGTGCACGCCGAATACAATCTGGAGCCGGAGACGACGAAGATCTTCCAGATCTGGATCATGCCGGACACGCGCGGCGCCAAGCCGAACTGGGGCGCCAAGTCCTTCCCGAAGGCGAACCGGGAGGCGGCGTTCGAGGTCCTGGCCTCCGGCCGTCCCGCCGATGCGGGGACAGGCGCGCTGCCCATCAACGTCAACGGCGCGGTGATGGCGGCGACCATCGCCAAGGGCCAGACGCTGACGCAGGCCCTCGCCGCCGGGCGCGCCGCCTACCTGGTGCTGGCCAAGGGCTCGGCGACGGTGAACGGCGCGGCGCTGGGTGAGCGTGACGGCGTCGGCATCGCGCAGGAGGAGGCGGTGACCATCACCGCGACCGAGGACGCCGAGGTCGTGATGGTGGAAGTCGCGGACGAATAAGGCGCGCCGCCGGGGGGGAAGACACCCCCGGCGCCGTGGTTCGCGTCCGGGTTGCAGGACCCGGGATATTTCACAATCTTGAACGATGCCGCATCGTCCTGCCGGGCCCGCGTAGGGGGCCCGGGTTCGGGAGGATGCGGATGTCGTTCCTGGTTGACGTGGCTTTCCTGCAGCGACGCGTGACGCCGGATGCCACGCAGTTGCAGGTGGTGTGGCTGTTCACCACGGGGCCGGAAATCGCCACGCGGATCACGGCGTTGAACTGGGGCGATGGCACCAGCGGCTTCGCCATGCCGGGAACGCCCTCCGCCGCCTTCACCTCCGAATACTTCTACCTCGGCGGCTATGCCGCGCCGTCGCAACCGGTCTACGGCACCGCGAGCTTCGTGGCCGAGGTATTCGGCAGGCCCGGTTATGCGGGGCTGGAGAATGTGCGCCTGGCGCTGGATCCGGATGCCGAGCGGGATCTGTATGTCGATGGCTCCCGCGCGGGCAGCCGCTGGCTGATGGTGGCCGGCGCGGGCGCCGATACCCTGGCCGGCAGTACCGATCGCGACACCATCCATGCCGGCGCCGGGGCCGATTCCGTCAGCGGTGGCCAGGGGCGCGACGTGCTCTACGGGGAGGTCGGCAACGACACCGTGGCGGGCGATGGCGGCGATGATGCCCTCTACGGCAATGCCGGGAATGACTGGCTGGTCGGCGGGTCCGGCAATGACGGGCTGGATGGCGGCGTCGGCGCCGATACGCTGGATGGCGGGTCCGGCAACGACGTCGCCACCGCCGGTACGGGCGATGACTGGGTTCGGGGCGGCGCCGGGGACGACACGGCCTATGGCCAGGACGGGGCCGACTGGCTGCGCGGCGATGCGGGGCTGGACTGGCTGACGGGCGGCGATGGCGCCGACACCCTCCAGGGCGGCGGCGATGCCGATACGCTGGATGGCGGGGCGGGCAATGACCGGCTGCTCGGCGATGCCGGGGACGATGTGGTCTCAGGCGGGGACGGCAATGACCGCGCCTATGGCGGCGCCGGCGCCGACAGCCTGATGGGGGAGGGCGACCAGGACAGCCTGTTCGGCGAGGCCGGGGCCGATACGCTGATGGGCGGCGATGGCGATGACCGCCTGCTGGGCGGGACGGAGGGTGACTTCCTCTACGGCGATGGCGGCCTGGACCGGCTGGAGGGCGGCGACGGCGACGACTTCATGATGGGGGGCATCGGCCGCGATACGCTGATCGGCGGCGCGGGGGCCGACACCTTCTTCGGCAGCGTCGATGCGGATCTGCTGGTCACCACCGCGGACGGGGCGCGTGACGTCTTCATGTACATCAACCCGACGGCCGAGAATGACCGCATCCTGGGCTTCGTGTCCGGGGAGGATGTGATCCAGCTGTTCTTCGGCCCGGCCGGCCCGCTGATCCAGGGCGCGGCGCCGGTCGCGGGCGTGGGGCCGGCGGTGCTGTTCGATACGCGCAACGGCAGGTTGAGCTACGATTCCGATGGCGCCGGCGGGGTGGATGCCGTGCTGATCGCGACGCTGGTCGGCGTGACCAGCCTGGCGGCGGGCGACGTCATCATCTGAGGACCGGCAGGCGGGCGAGTTCCGCCCGCAGCACGCCGATCGGGTCCCGCCCGGGACCGGCGGCCACCAGCGCGCGGTGGCCGCCTTCCAGCACCAGCTGCCGCGCGCCCGGCAGCAGGGCGGAGGCGACGGGGACGAGGCCGTCATTCGGCCCCGAGCCCTCCGCCTCCATCCAGCGCGATGGGGGCATGGGCGCGGTCCTGGGCCGAGGGGGTGGGGCCGATGGCGGTGGCGAGGCTCGCCATCGGCACGGCCTCCACCAGCGCCGCGATGGCCGCGGCGTGGTCCTGCATCCAGCGCGCGCGGACCGCCGTGGTCAGGTCCTTCACGCCCCGCCCGGTGCCGAGGCCGAGCAGCCGCGCGGCATGGTGGGTGGCCAGGTGGAAGGCGCGGACGCCGCAGACGCGGTCCGCCACCGGCGATCCGCGGAAGGGCGATTGCAGCGCGATGAAGCCGCGGCAGCGGGGCGCCATGCCGGGGCGGAGCAGCGCGGCCAGCGCCTCCAGCCCCCCCTTGGAATGGCCGACCAGGATGAAGGGCCCATCCTCCGCCAGCGCGGCTTCCGCGATGCGGCCGGCATTGACGCCGACGGGCGCGACCGTCGGCAGGCGCAGCACCCGCGCCGCGACGCCGATGCGCGCCAGCCAGTCGATCTGCCCCGCCATGTAGTCGAGGCCGATGGGCCGGAGCCCGGCCATCACCTCCCCCAGCAGCCCGTAGCAGAGCAGGACCCGCGTGCCGGCGAGGTGGGTGGCGAGGGCCGCGTCCTCCATCAATCGAGGGCGACCACCTGCTTGCCGAAGTTCCGCCCCTCCAGCATGCCGATGAAGGCGGCGGGGGCATTGGCCAAGCCCTGGGCCACATCCTCCCGCCACTGCATCCGGCCGGACGCCATGTGGCCCAGCATCTCCGCCCGGAAGCGGGCGTAGCGCTGCCAGCCGCGGTCGTTGACGATGAAGCCCTGGATGCGGAGGCGCTTGCGCACGACGGGGCCGAGGTTGGGGCCGGGCGGCGCGCCGGTGGCGGCGGCGCCGGTCGCGGTGTTGTACTGCGCGATCATGCCGCACATCACCATGCGGCCGAAATCGTTGAAGCGCGGAAAGACGGCGGCCTGCACGGCGCCGCCCACATTCTCCCAATAGACATCGACGCCATCCGGGCAGGCGGCATCCAGCGCCGGGTCGAGCGCCGCGCGGTGGTCGATGGCGGCATCGAAGCCGAGCGTGTCCTTCACGAAGGCGCATTTCGCCTGGCCGCCCGCGATGCCGACCACCCTCGCACCCCGGATCTTCGCGAGCTGCCCGACCACCTGGCCGACGGCGCCCGACGCCGCGGAGACGACGACCGTCTCGCCCGCCTTCGGCTCCCCGATGTCCTCCAGCCCGACCCAGGCGGTGAGGCCCGGCATGCCGAGCACGCCGAGGGCGGTGGAGGGCGGGGCCTCCTTCGGGTCGATCGCGATCAGCGCCTTGGCCGGGCGGGCGGAGTAGGTCTGCCAGCCATAGCCGCCCATGACCCAGTCGCCCTCCTTGAACCGCGGGTCGCGGCTGGCGGCGACCTGGCCGACGGCGCTGCATTCCATCACGCCGCCGATCGCGACCGGCTTCGCATAGGATTTCGCGTCATCCATGCGGCCGCGCTGGTAGGGGTCGAGGGAGAGGAAGCGGTGGCGGACCAGGACCTCGCCTTCGGCGGGCTCGGGGATGGGGGTTTCGACGAGCTTGAAGTCTTCCGGCACGGGCGCGCCCTGCGGGCGGCGGGCGAGGAGGATCTGCTCGTTCTTCGGCATGGTGTGGTTGTCCTGACGGTGGGCGCGGACTTTCCCCCACCCCAACCCTCCCCCGCAAGCGCGGGGGATGGAGTCTCACCGGCTATTGCCGCTTCGCGCGCTCCGCTTCCCGCAGCCAATCCTCGGTGGTCTTGGTGGTCGGGCGCTCCGGCCCCGCATAGGGGTCCACCCGGCCGTCCGTCGCGGCGAAGGCGCGGCAATCCTCGCAGAGCCGGAGCAGGGCGAGCTGCTTGCCGTCCTTGAACATCCAATGGCCGCTGGCCGTCAGCTTGGCGGAGACGCGGTCGATCTGGCTCTTTACGCCGAAGGGCTTCGCGCAGCGCTCGCAGCAGAAGGGCTCCTCCTCCTTCACCACCGCGACCTGCGCGCTGGCGGGGCTGAGGTTGAGGCGCGGCTCCAGCGTGATGACCTTCTCCGGGCAGGTCGTGGCGCAGAGGCCGCATTGCACGCAGGCGTCTTCCAGGAAGCGGAGCTGCGGCTTCTCGGGATTGGCGGAGAGCGCCCCGGTCGGGCAGACGGTGGTGCAGGCGACGCAGAGGGTGCAGCCTTCCGTGTCCACATGGGCGATGCCGAAGGGGGCGAGGGCGGGCATCGGGATCACGGCGTCCCGCCGCTCCGCGCCCTCGGCCAGCGCACGGCCGGCCTGGCGCAGGATCTCCCGCGGCTGGCCGATGGCGGCGAAGGTGGCGGGCGGGAAGGGCAGGCCGCGGCGGGGCAGGGCGCGCAGCGCGTCGCCCATCGTGAAGGGGTCGTCCGTCTCGATCGTGCCGGCGCGGGGCGCGCCGTGCTCGGCGACGCCGAGGCCCGTGAGGACCGTGGTGGCGTAGTCGATGTTGCGCAGCACGCCCTCCACGCCATGCGGGCGCTTGCCCTTCATCAGCACGCGGATCTGCGCCGCACCCCAGGCGAAGGCGGAAAGGAAGAAGGCGAGGTCCAGCTGCGAGACCTCGTTCACGCGCAGCGGCAGCACGCGGGCGGGCAGGCCATCGCCATGGCGGGCGAGGGCATCGATCAGCGGCTCGCCATGCTCGGCGTCATGCACCAGCACCACGGGGGCCTCGCCGCCGGCCTCGCGGTAGGTCAGCAGCAGGGTGCGGACGCGCTTCAACAGCGATTCCGAGGAGGGCAGCGCGTATTGCGCGGCGCCGGTCGGGCAGACGGCGGCGCAGGCGCCGCAGCCCGCGCAGATCTCCGCGCTGATCTGGACGCTGTCCCTGCCCGGGGTGATGGCGCCGGTCGGGCAGAGGTCGAGGCAGCGCGTGCAGGCGGTGCGGCGGTTGCGCGAATGGGCGCAGAGCGAGGCCTCGAAGGTGACGAAGCGCGGCTTGTCGAATTCGCCGACCAGGTCGCGCGCCCGCGCCACCAGCCGCTCGACGCCCGCCGCATCGGCGGGATCGGCGCGGAGGTAGCCCTGCCGGACCTCATGCGTCGGGAACAGCGCCGTGCCGCCCGTGAGGTCCACCAGCACGTCGCAGCGGCTGACGGCACCGTCGCGCGCCGGGCCCCATTCATAGGCCGCGCGGGAGGAGGGGCGGGGCATGGCGTAGCCATCCACCGTGACCTCGAAATTGCCAAGCCAGCCGGTCGCGGTGCGGGCGCGGCCGCGGGCCACGGGGAAATCGGCGCTGCGGAGCGGCGCGACCTTGGCATTGCCGGCCAGCAGCACGGTCACGTCCAGCGTCTCCGCCAGCCGCGCGGCGATGGCCAGCGCGGCCTCGTCCCGGCCCAGCACCAGGGTCACGCCCTCGCTCTTCAGCGGGATCAGCGCGGTGGCGGGCATGGGCACGGCGGCGGCGGCGATCAGGGCGGCCATCTTGGGGCCGGCGGCCTTGGCGTCCTCCGCCCAGCCCGCCGTCTCCCGCACGTTCACGAAGGCCAGGTCGCGGGTGAAGCCGGCTTCCTCCGCCTCCTGCTGGAACAGCGGCGCCTGGGCGGTGCAGGCCACCGTGATGGGGCGATCCTCCCCCAGCGCGGCCAGGAACCGGTCGAGCTGCGCCTGGCAGAGCTGTTCGGCCATGCGGGGCGGGGTGGCGCAGCCGCGGGCGATGGCGCGGCCATCGAGCGGCATCGTGTCCTCGCAGGAACAGACGAAGGTCGTGCGCCCGCTGGTGGCGGCGTTGGTGGTCATCGGCGTCCCGGGCATCCCAATTGATCCCAGGTCTAGGCCCGGGCGCAGGCCGCCCATATATGCGCGTCCTCTCGCCGTTGCGAGGGATGCCGGAGGAAGCGTGCCCGCCGTGGCTCAAGACCTGCCCGAATTGCCGTCCGTCTTCGACCCCGTCGTCGCGCTGCGAGAGGGCGGCGACGCCATGGCCCGCGCCGTCGCGCTGGCGCCGCAGCACGGGGCGGGGACGCTCGCCTGGGTGCGCTCCGCGTCGCGGATCGAGGCCGCGGTGGTGCTGGAGCCGGAGATGCCGCTGGCCGCCGCGCGCGCCGCGCTGTTTGCCGGCGCCAGCGCGCTGGCCGATGCGCTGGCCGCCTATGGCCCGCCGGAAGTGCCGCTGACCTTCCACTGGCCCGGCATCGTGCTGGTGAATGAGGGCCAGGTCGGGCGCCTCCGCCTCGCCTGGCCGGACGGCGCTCCGGAGACCGCGGAGCCCGACTGGCTCGTGCTCGGGATGGAGGCGCGGCTGTCCTTCCCCCGGGGCTGGGAGCCGGGGCACGGGCTGCACCAGACCGCGATCCTGGAGGAAGGGTGGCAGGAGGAGGAGGTCTCCGCCGCGCACCTCACCGCGGCCTGGGCGCGGCACCTCATGGCGAATCTGGCGGAATGGCAGCGCCCTGGGCCGACCAGCGGCTTCACGCGCCTCACGGAACGCTACCTGGCCCGGCTGGCGCGCCAGGCCTGGATGGGGGAGGCGCGGCGCGGCATCGACCCGGCGACGGGCGATCTGGTGCTGGAGGATGCCGGCACGCGGACGCGCCATCCGCTGGTCGATGCGCTGGCGGTGCCGGCATGAGTGGCCGCCTGCCGCGCACCCTGCGGCTCGACCCCTCCGACACCGTGATCTTCGACCCCGCGGCTGAGCCCGGGGAATGGGCGGTGGCCGGCGCGTTCGAGTTCTGGGACGAGGATCCCGCCGCCATGGCCGGCAAGCGGCGCCAGGCCTTCCGGGGCGGCTTCCTCGGATTGTCCAGCTTCGGCTGGTCCACGCTGGTTGAAGTGGCACCGGCGACCTCCGCGCAGCGGGAGGCGGCGGTCAGCGCGCTGGCGCGGCACATCCGCGCGAAGCACGGCGCCCCGGACGATGACGCCGCACGGGCCGCGGCACTTGAGGAAATCGGCTTCGCGGAGAGCCTCTGCGAGGGGCATGAGATCGGCACCGTGCTGGCGCTGTCCCGCAGCCTGGAGGAAGGGGAGGTGCGGGAACGCTTCCGCACCCTTCACCTCCGCGACACGCCGCACACCAGCTTCAACACCCTGCCGGTCTTCGGGATGGTGACGGTGGAGGGCGAGGATGAACCCGTGGAACGGCCGGACCTCATGAATCTTGGCAACCGCGCATGAGCGGCAACACGCCGCCCGGGCTGATGCCCGGCGATTTCTGGGTCGCCTCCGGTCACCACCTCTGCGACCGGGACGAGGACGGGCGCATCCATGGCACGCCCGACCTCTGGCGCGCCTTCTGCGCCCGGCCGGAACTGGTGCCGCCGGAGGAAGCCTGCGACGCGGAGCGCGCGCTGCATGCCAGCCTGATGGCGGACCCCATGCGGGCGGTCAGCGAGGCGGAGATCGCCGCGCTGGCCGACACGGATGCGCAGGAGAATTTCCGCGTGTTCCTGGGCTTCCGGGACCGCGTGGTGGCGGAGCCCTGCCTGGAAGCCGCGTGGCTCTCGCTCTATCGCCGCGGCGTCGCGGGCATCCCGCCGATCTTCCTGCAGATGCTGACGCATCTCGTCATGCGGTCCGCGCTGGACGGTGTCGGCGATCCCTTCACGCTGCGCGCGGGCGAATTGCTGTTCCGCACGCAGCGCGTCGCCATCCACCAGGGCGCGCTGCTGGTGGCGGATGAGGAGATCCTGGACCACAAGGGCGGCGATGGCGGCTATGGCGCGCTCGGCCAGTTGCTGGTGGAGGCCGGCGCGCAGCCGCGGGAGGTCGAGGTCGACGTCCTGTCGGAGGAGAACGGGCATCTCTATGCCGGGCGCTCCGACGCGCATGACTTCGCGCTCGACATCGCCGAAGGGCGACCCGGTCAGCACGGCCTCGCGCGGGCGCTGGAACGCTTCATCGGCCATGTCATCGGGGAACAGGTCACGATCCGCCCCGTGCCCGTCATCGAGGACCACAACTGGACCTGGCATGTCGGCCTGGATGCGGAGGCGACGGCGATCGCCAACGACCTCTGGCAGGGCAAGAAGGTGAAGCAGGCGCGCCTCGCGCGGATCATCTGGCTCGGCGTGCTGGAATTCGCGGAAGCCTCGCGCGTGCTGCCGCGCGTGGCGGGCAAGCCGGTCTACCTGGCGGTCGCGATGGATGCCGCGCAGAAGCTGCGGATGAAGCCGCAGAACCTGGTCGCGGGCCTGCCGCTGAAGGCGCGGGAGGAGGCGGCATGAGCGTGCCGCGCCACCCCGATTCCATCGCCATCCCCGTCGCCGTCATCGCCGAACGCCGGCCGGGCGTGACGAAATGGGTGGACCACGTCTGGCAGGCCGTCGAGGTGCTGGAGGACGCGCCCCCTGTGCCCGCCTGGACCAAGCTGCGGGAGGAAGGCGGCCGCGCCCTGTTCTTCGCCGGTATCGCGGAGGTGGTGATGCACCCGACCGACACCGACAACTACAAGCACAACCTGGAATCCGCGCGGCCCCTGGTCTGGGTCCTGCTGCGCCCGACCGAGGCCGAGCCCGGCATGGCGCTGCAATCCGTGCTGGTCGATCCCGGGGAGGCGCATCTGCACGCCGATGTCGGGCAGGACCTGATGGAGGCGCTGCCCATGCCGCCCGGGCTCCGCGCCATCGCGACCGACTTCGTCGCCCGCCACCACAGGGAGCGCGGCTTCTACAAGCGCAAGCGCGACCAGGCGAACCCGGAAGCACTCGCCAGGCGTGCGCCGGAGGCGGAGGAATGAGCGGCTCGGAGGAGCCCGGCTTCCTCGGCCGCTGGTCCCGCCGCAAGCGGGGCGTGGAGGCGGAGGCGCCCCCGCCGGTGGAAGCACCGCCCGAAACCCCGGCGGAGCCGCCCGCCCAGCCGAAATCCGGCACCTGCCCCATCCCGGGGATGGAGCCGATCGACCTGTCCACGCTGCCGCCGATCGAGGAATTGTCGGTGACCAGCGACCTGGCGCCCTTCCTCCGCCCCGGCATCCCCGCGGCGCTGCGATCGGCCGCGCTGCGGCGGATGTGGAGCCTGGACCCGGCGATCCGCGACTATATCGGCCCGGTCGAATACCAGTGGGACTTCAACACCCCCGGCGGGCTGCCGAACGGCTTCGCGGCGGAACTGGTGGGCGATGTGCGGAAGCTGCTCGCCCAGGCGATCGGGGAGGTGGAGGAGGAGCCCGCCGCCACGCCGCCGGACACACCGCCGGCGGAGACGGCGGAGACCCTGCTGGCGATGCCCGAACCGCCCGTAGCCCTGCCGGAAGCCCCCGCCATGGTGCCGCCGGGGGTGACCCTGGCCGACGCCGCCCCGCAGCCGGTCGCGGCGATGGTGCAGGCGCAGGAGGAACCGGCGCCGCAGCCCCTGCCGCGGCGACGCCACGGCGGCGCGCTGCCGGTGTGATCGCGCTCCGCGCCGGGTGCCATGCCATGATGGCAAGGCACAGCGTCGCATTCCGATCGCCCGGGTTGGATAATGTCGGAAAACTTGGTACGCTCTGGCAGAAAGTGGCGGAATCCGGTAACGGGCCGCGGCTGGGGATGAAGGCCGGATGACGGACGGGGAAGGCGACATCAAGGTTGATGCCGTGGATGCGGAACGGGCGCGCCTGTTCGCGTTGCTCGGCCGCCTGCTGGGTCACGCCCCCGATGCCGCGCTGCTCGCCCGCCTGAAGCTGCTGCCGCACGGCCCCGGTGAGCTGGGGGAGGCCTATGCGGCGCTTGGCGTCGCGGCGGCCGCCACCACGCCGGATGCGGTGGAGCGCGAGTTCTTCGACCTCTTCATCGGCGTCGGGCGGGGGGAGCTGCTGCCCTATGCCTCCTACTACCTGACCGGGTTCCTGCATGAACGGCCGCTGGCCGACCTTCGCGGCGATTTGCTGCGCATCGGGGTGGAGAAGGCGGAAGGCATCGCGGAGCCCGAGGACCACATGGCCTTCGTCTGCGAGGTGATGGCCGGCCTGATCGCCGGCGCCTTCGGCACGCAGCCCGACCAGGCGAACGAATTCTTCACCCGTCATATGCGCCCCTGGGCTGGGCGCTTCTTTGCCGACCTGGAGAAGGCGGAGATGGGCGGGTTCTACCGCGCGGTGGGGCGGCTCGGCCGTACCGCGATCGAGATCGAGGCCGCGGCAGCCGACCTGCCGGCCTGAAGGCTTTCCAAGGGGAGTTGGGTAGCATGAGCGAACAAGGGACAGAAAAGTCCATCCGCCGGGGCTTCCTCAAGGCGCTGGGCCTGGGCACGGCGGCGGCCGCTGCCACGCCGGCGCTGGCGCAGCGCGCGGATAGCGTGCCGTCGCGCGATGCGCGGAAGGAGAACGAGCAGCAGCGCCTGGCCGCCCGCTACAAGGCGGATTCGGCGCATGTGCAGGCCTTCTACCGCACGAACCGCTACGAATAAGAAGAACGGGGAACGCACGCATGCTGATCAAGCGCTCCGAAGGCAAGGCCGCGCGCCAGCGCCTGGCCGCCGCCTACCAGGGTCTCTCCTCCGGCGGGCTCGACCGCCGCAGCTTCCTCCGCCAGGCCGGCTTCGGCGCGGCGGGCCTCGCGGCGCTGGGCGCCATGGGCCCGGGCCGTGCGCAGGCCAGCGGCGCCGCGACCGGCGTGGCCGACCTGTCCAAGCCGATCCAGCGCATCCGCAACATCTGCACCCATTGCTCCGTCGGCTGCACCGTGGTGGCCGAGGTGCAGAACGGCGTGTGGGTGGGGCAGGAGCCCGCCTGGGAAAGCCCGATCAACCGCGGCACGCATTGCGCCAAGGGCGCGAGTGTGCGTGAGCTGGCGCATGGCGACCGCCGCCTGAAGTACCCGATGAAGCTCGTCGGCGGGCAGTGGCAGCGCATCAGCTGGGACGTCGCCCTGAACGAGATCGCCGACCGGATGATGAAGATCCGGAACGAGAGCGGGCCGGACAGCATGTTCCTGCTGGGCAGCGCCAAGTTCTCCAACGAGGGCGCCTACCTCTTCCGCAAGTTCGCGGCCTTCTGGGGCACCAACTCCGTCGACCACCAGGCGCGCATCTGCCACTCCACCACCGTGGCCGGCGTGGCGAATACCTGGGGCTACGGCGCCCAGACGAACAGCTACAACGACATCCGCAATTCTAAGACCATGATCATCATGGGCGGGAACCCGGCGGAGGCGCATCCCGTGTCGCTGCAGCACGTGCTGAGCGGCAAGGAGCGGAACCGCGCCAAGCTGATCGTCATCGACCCGCGCTTCACCCGCACGGCGGCGCATGCGACTGACTATGTCCGCATCCGCCCGGGCACCGACATCCCCATCATCTGGGGCATGCTGCACCACATCTTCGCCAATGGCTGGGAAGACAAGAACTTCATCGCCCAGCGCGTCTACGGCATGGATGAGATCCGCGCCGAGGTCGCGAAGTGGACGCCGGCCGAGGTCGAGCGCGTCACGGGCGTGCCGGGCGAGCAGCTGAAGAAGGTCGCGCAGACCTTCGCGACGGAAAAGCCCGCGACGCTGATCTGGTGCATGGGCGCCACGCAGAAGACGGTCGGCACGGCGAATGTCCGCGCCTTCTCCATCCTGCTGCTGGCCACCGGCAATGTCGGCCTGGAAGGCACCGGCGCCAACATCTTCCGCGGCCACTGCAACGTGCAGGGCGCGACGGACTTCGGCCTCGATGTCGGGACGCTGCCGGCCTATTACGGGCTGGACGAGGGCGCCTGGCGTCACTGGAGCCGCGTCTGGAACGTGCGCTACGAGGACATGGTGGCGCGCTTCGACAGCCCCGCCATGATGACGACGCCGGGCATCCCGACGACGCGCTACTTCGACGCCATCACCCTGCCCAAGGACCAGATCCAGCAGCGTGACCGCGTGAAGGGCATGCTGGTGGTGGGCCACGGCGGCAACACCGTCACGCGCATGCCGGAAGCGGTGAAGGGGCTGGAGGCGCTGGACCTGCTGGTGGTCGCCGACCCGCACCCCACCACCTTCGCGGTGCTCGGCAACCGCCGCGACAACACCTACCTGCTGCCGATCTCGACGCAGTTCGAATGCGACGGCAGCCGCACCGCCTCCAACCGCTCCGTCCAGTGGGGCTCGAAGGTCGTCAACCCGATCTTCGAATCGAAGAACGACTACGAGCTGATGTACCGGCTGACCGGCGCGCTGGACCGCGCGGCGGAGCGCAGCAACCAGCCGATCCGCTTCCAGGCCGAGATCTTCAAGACCTTCGAGGTCAAGGACAACGCGCCGACGGCGGAGAGCATCCTGCGGGAGATCAACCGCGGCGCGCTGTCCACCGGCTACACCGGCCAGTCGCCGGAACGCCTGAAGCTGCACATGGAGCACCAGGACAAGTTCGACCTGGTGACGCTGCGCGGCCGCGCCGGCACGCCGGTGGCGAACGAGTTCTACGGCATGCCCTGGCCGTGCTGGGGCAAGGCCGAGTGGAAGCACCCGGGCAGCCACATCCTCTACAACACGAATCTGCACGTGAAGGATGGCGGCGGTACCTTCCGCCCGCGCTTCGGCGTGGAGCGCAACGGCGTGACGCTGCTGGCGGAAGGCAGCTGGTCCAAGGGATCGGAGATCGAGGACGGCTACCCCGAATTCACGACCGCCGTGCTGCGGCGCCTCGGCTGGTATGACGACCTGACCGCCGAGGAGAAGAACTGGATCGAGAGCAACGGCGGCAACTTCTCCTGGGCCACCGACCTGTCGATGGGCATCATCCGCGTCGCCATGGAACATGGCTGCGTGCCCTACGGGAACGGCAAGGCCCGTGCTGTCGCCTGGAACCTGCCCGACCCCGTGCCGGTGCACCGCGAGCCCATCTACACGCCGCGCACCGACCTGATCGCGCAGTACCCGACGCTGCCGGACCGCCGCGGCTTCCGCATGCCGCATCTCGGCGTGACGGTGCAGAACCGCAGCCACCAGGTGGCGCCGGACTTCCCCATCATCCTCTCCTCCGGCCGCCTGGTCGAATACGAGGGTGGTGGCGAGGAAACGCGGTCCAACAAGTGGCTGGCCGAGCTGCAGCAGGACATGTTCGTCGAGATCAACCCGGCCGATGCGGCGGCGCGGAACATCCGCGATGGCGGCTGGGTCTGGGTGACGGGGCCGGAGAACCAGTCCAAGGCGCGCATGAAGGCGATGGTGACGGAGCGTGTTGGCCGGGGCGTGGCCTGGATGCCCTTCCACTTCGCCGGCCACTTCATGGGCGAGGACCAGCGGCGCCGCTACCCGCAGGGCACGGACCCGATCGTGCTCGGCGAAAGCGTCAACGCCATCACGACCTATGGCTACGACCCGGTGACCTTCATGCAGGAAACCAAGGTCACTCTCTGCCAGATCCGCGCGGCCTAAAGGGGGGACAGAACCAATGGCTCGGATGAAGTTCCTCTGCGACAGCGACCGTTGCATCGAGTGCAACGCCTGCGTCACCGCCTGCAAGAACGAGCATGAGGTGCCCTGGGGCATCAACCGCCGCCGCGTCGTCACCATCAATGACGGCCGGCCGGGCGAACGCTCCATCTCCATGGCGTGCATGCACTGCACGGACGCGCCCTGCGCGGCGGTCTGTCCCGTGTCGTGCTTCTACACGACGGCGGATGCCATCGTGCTGCACGACAAGGACCTCTGCATCGGCTGCGGCTACTGCTTCTACGCCTGCCCGTTCGGGGCCCCGCAGTATCCGCGCGTCGGCAATTTCGGCGGCCGCGGCAAGATGGACAAGTGCACCTACTGCGCCGGCGGGCCGCAGCAGGACGGCACGCTGGTGGAATACACGCAGTACGGCGCCAACCGCATCGCGGAAGGCAAGCTGCCGCTCTGTGCGGAGATGTGCTCCACCAAGGCGCTGCTGGCCGGCGATGGCGAGATGATCGCGACGATCTACCGCGAACGCGTGCAGAAGCGCGGCTACGGCGCGGGCGCCTGGGGCTGGCGCACGGCGTATCGCGAGAATGTCGGCGCCTGATCCTGGGAGAGCGATGATGAACAGGATCACGAGGCTGGTCGCGGCGGCGGCGATGGCGTTCAGCCTCGCCTCCCCGGCGATGGCTCAGATCGGCGGGCCCGTGACGGGCACGCCGAGCAACCCGATCACCACGCCCGGCACGGCGGATGAGCTGGAGCTGATGAAGGCGCTGAACGGCGGTCGCATCGCCGGGCGCGTCTCCATCCCCGATGCGCAATCCGCCAGCCTGATCCAGCCGGAGGGCCGGGAATGGCGTGACTTCCACAACAAGACGCTGACCTGGGTCGGCGGCATCGCCGTGCTCGGCATGCTCGGCATCCTGGCCGTCTTCTACCTGTCCAAGGGCCGCATCCGGATCGAGGCCGGTCCCGCCGGCCGCACCATCAAGCGCTTCAACGGGTTCGAGCGCGCGGCGCATTGGATGACGGCGTCGTCCTTCGTCGTGCTGGGGCTCTCGGGCCTCAACCTGACCTTCGGGCGCTTCCTGCTGCTGCCGATCATCGGGCCGGAGGCGTTCACCGCCGTCAGCCTCTGGGGCAAGATCGCCCACAACTACCTGGCCTTCCCCTTCACGCTCGGCATCGTCCTGCTGTTCCTGGTGTGGGTGAAGGACAACATCCCGAATGCGCGCGACATCGCCTGGTTCAAGGCGGGTGGCGGGCTGCTGGGCCATGGGCACCCGGAAGCCGGGCGCTTCAATGGCGGGCAGAAGATGGTGTTCTGGATCACGGTGCTGGGCGGCGCGCTGGTCGCGGCCTCCGGCTACATCCTGATCTTCCCCTTCACCGTCACCGACATCGCGGGGATGCAGCTGGCGCACATCGTGCACGGCGTGCTGTCCGTGCTGATGGTGGCCGCGATGATCGCCCACATCTACATCGGCTCCGTCGGCATGGAAGGCGCCTTCGATGCCATGGGATCGGGCGAGGTGGACCTGAACTGGGCCAAGGAACACCACTCCCTTTGGGTGGAGCAGGAGATGGCGAAGGCGCGGGAGACCATCGGCGGCCCCGCCGGCGCCAAGGCCGCTGGCGCCGACTGACGCCGCGCTTTACCAACCAGGCCGGCCGGGTGATGCCCGCGCCGGCCTTTTTCATGTCTGGAACATGCCCATGACGCGCCTGATCGGATTGGCGGGCTGGAGCGGCGCCGGCAAGACGACGCTGATGACGCGGCTGATCCCCGCCATGGCGGCACGGGGGATCGGCGTCTCCACCCTGAAGCACGCGCACCACGCCTTCGACATCGATCGTCCCGGCAAGGACAGCTACGAGCATCGCGCCGCCGGCGCGCGGCAGGTGCTGGTCGCCTCCGCCCATCGCTGGGCGCTGATGACGGAGCATCGCGGCGCCGCGGAGCCGCCGCTGCGCGACCTGCTGGCGCAGCTGGCGCCGGTGGACGTGGTGATCGTGGAGGGCTTCAAGCGCGACCACCACCCGAAGATCGAGGTGCATCGCGGTGCCAACGGCAAGCCCTGGCTGCACCCGGAGGACCCGCACATCGTCGCCATCGCCTCCGACGTCGCGCCGCCCGAGGCCCGGCTGCCGGTCGCGCATCTGGACGAGATCGAGGGGATCGCCGATCTGGTGCTGCGCCACGCGATGACGCTCGGGGATTTCCTGCGGCGGTAGGAGAGGGAGGCCATGGCGCAACTCAGCGACGACTGCTTCGCCTTCGGCGGGCCGCTCCTGTCGGTCGAGGAGGCGCAGGCGCTGATCGAGGCGCGCATCCCCGCGCCCGAGGGCGCGGAACGCGTCGCGCTGCGCCACGCCGCCGGCCGCGTGCTGGCGGGTGACCTCCGCGCCACGACGCCGCTGCCGCCCTTCTTCAATTCGGCTGTCGATGGCTATGCCTTCCGGCACGGGGACGTGGCGCCGGGCGGGGAGACGCGGCTGCCGGTCGTGGCGCGGCTGCAGGCCGGCCAGGCGGGCATCCCCCTCGCGCCCGGCACCGCCATCCGCATCTTCACGGGCGCCCCCATGCCCGACGGCGCCGACACCGTGATGATGCAGGAGGATGCACGGGAGGAGGACGGCGCCGTGCTCCTCGTCCCCGGCCTGAAGCGCGGCGCCAATTGCCGCCCGGCGGGGGAGGATGTCGCGACCGGGGCGGTGGCGCTGCCGGCCGGACGGCGGCTCGGCCCGGCGGAGATCGGCCTCGCCGCCGCGCTCGGCTGCCGCGACCTGCCGGTCCGGCCGCTGGTGCGGGTCGGCGTCTTCTCCACGGGGGATGAACTGGCCGAGCCCGGCGCGGCGCTGGGCCCCGCGCAGACCTATGATTCCAACCGCTTCACCCTGCTGGCGCTGCTCGCCGGTCTGCCGGTGGAGGCGCATGACCTCGGCATCCTGCCCGACGAGCCCGACGCCACGGCGGCGGCGCTGGCGCGGGCCGCGGCGACGCATGACCTGCTCCTGACCTCGGGCGGCGTCTCGACCGGGGAGGCCGATCATGTGAAGGCGGCGATCGACCAGGGCGGGCGGCTCGTCTTCTGGCGGCTGGCCATCAAGCCGGGGCGGCCGGCGGCGATGGGCGTTGTCGAGGGGACGCCCGTGGTCGGCCTACCGGGCAACCCCGTGGCAGCGGTCGTCACCTTCCTGCACCTGGCGCGGCCGCTGGTGCTGCGCCTGGCCGGCGCGGCGCCGGACAGCCTGCCGCGCTTCAATGCCCGGGCCGACTTCGCCTATCGCAAGAAGGCCGGGCGGCGCGAATATGTCCGCGTCCGCCTGGCCTTCGGGGAGGGCCTGCCCGTCGCGCGGAAATACGCGCGGGAGGGGGCGGGGCTGCTCACCTCCCTGACCGAATCCGACGCCTTCGCCGAATTGCCGGAGGCGGTGACGGCAGTCGCGCCGGGCGACGAGGTGCGCATCCTGCCCTTCCGCGCGGTCTTCTGAGGTCAGGCGGCCTCGTCATGCCGCGCCGGCTCGGGGCCGGCGGCAGTGAGGTGGAGCAGGGCGGTCACCTGCCGCTCGCCGGCGAAGCCGGCCACCGCCAGGCGGCCGGAGGCCGGGCGCATCACCGCGGCCAGCCGCGTCCCGTGGTTCACCAGGGGCGGGCGCAGCCATGCCAGGCCGTGCGGCGGCGATGCCTCCAGCAGCCCGGCCATCATCGCCTGGCGCGTGCCGCTTTCCATCCAGCGCGCCGCGCCCGGCAGGGCGAGCCCGTCCCAGTGGTTCGCCATCGCGACCCGGGTTGCGTGGCGCAGCGCATGGCCATCCGGGCTGCGTTCGATGCACACGGCCTCCCCCGGCCTGGTGCCGGCCAGGGTGAAGGCGACGGGGGCCGCGAGCGGCGTGTCCCGCAGCATGGCCAGCGCCGTGTCGAAATCGGGCGCGGTGTCGCAGACGACCCGCAGCAGATGGGCGGGCGGCAGGGCGCGGCTGCGCCAGAGCGCGGGGCGGGAGGCGACCCAATCCGCCGCCACCCCGACCAGGCCGAGGCCTCGCTGACGCGCCGCGGCGCCGAGGCCCGTCAGCGGCAGCGGCGGCTGGTTGATGGCCGCGGCGAAGCGGCCGGGCGCCAGGGCGGTGATGGTGCCGGCCAGGCCCGGCCAGCCGACATGCCACCATTCCCCCGCCGGCCCGGCTTGGCGGATGACGCAGAGTGCTTCGCCCAGCCCCTCCATCGGCCAGTCCAGCACGCGCAGCATCACGGGCTCCGCGGTCGCGTCCACGCCGCAGGTGCAGGCCCATTCGTAGGAGAGATTCAGCAGGTGGGCGCCGGGCTGGCCAATCTGCCGCGCCACGGCGGCGATTTCCGCGCCGAGTGGCGTGGCGTTGCGCGCGAGCCAGCGGCGGGACAGCGCATCGCCGAGGCGGAGGCCGAGCGCGGTGTGGCGCTGGCGCGCGATGGCGAGGATCGCCGCGACCTCGGCGGCCTGCGTGGCGGCCGTCGCGGCGGCGGGGAAGGGGGCCGCGCGCGCATCCAGCAGCGGGATGCGGCGCAGCGCCATGGGGCTCCCCGCGCTCAGGTCAGAGCCGCACGCCTTCGGTGGTGAAGCGCTGGTCGGCGGTGCGCTGGAAGTTCTTGTCCAGCACGACATAGGCGCCGACGGCGATGACGACGGCCGCAAGGGCGCCGGTCAGGACGGATTTCATGCAGGCGTTCTCCCCAGACACGCGAAGTGGCTACTCTATCGGTGCAACATTGCCGAGTTGCAAGTGGGCGGCCGCATGAGCGGCGATGCGTTCGGCTTCGGCCAGGTCTTCCGGGGCATTGGCGTTGAAGAAGGGGTCGTAGGGATCGACCGGCCAGTCGGCATGGGCGCAGCCATGGCGCGCGGTCCAGCGGTCGATCTTGCGCTCGCCGGCCAGCAGTGCGGCGCGCAGGTCGTGCCGCAGCGAGACGGGCCAGAGCCCGATCGGCGGGTGGGTCTGGCCGTCGGAGCGGGCGCAGGCGAGCGGCACGCCGGCCGCCTCTCGCGCCGCATGCAGGCGCGCCACCAGGTCGGCCGGGATGAAGGGCGCGTCGCCGGTCAGCGACACTACCCAGGGCAGGCCTGGCTGGGCCTCCGCGGCATGGTCCAGCGCGGCGAGGATGCCGGCGAGCGGCCCCGGATGGTCGGGCAGCGAATCCGCCACGACGGGCAGGCCATAGGCGGCGAAGCGGGCGGGATCGCCATTCGCGTTCAGCACCACCGCCGGCACCTGCGGGCGCAGCCGGTCCAGCAGGTGGTCGAGCAGCGGGCGCCCCGCCACGAGGCGGAGCGGCTTGTCGCCGCCGCCCATGCGCCGCGCCAGGCCGCCGGCCAGGATGACGGCTGACGTGTCAGCCCTCATCGGTTGCCATCGCCTCCGCGCTGTTCTTGCGCCAGTGCTTCGCACTCTCCTCGGGCACATAGGCGGGGTCGGCGTCGAAGACGATGCGGCTTTCGCCGGCCAGCGCCACGAAGCGCTTGCCCTTGCAGCGGCCGATCAGCGTCAGGTTCGCCTCCCGCGCCAGTTCCACGCCCCAGGCGGTGAAGCCGGATCGGCTGACCAGGATGGGGATGCCCATGCGGACGGTCTTGATCACCATCTCGGAGGTCAGGCGGCCGGTGGTGTAGAAGATCTTGTCCTCCGGGCCTTCCTCGTTGCGGAACATCCAGCCCGCGATCTTGTCCACCGCGTTGTGGCGGCCGACGTCTTCCATGTAGACGATGGGCTGGTCCTGCCGTGCCAGCGCGCAGCCATGGATGGCGCCGGCCTCCAGGTACAGGCTCGGCAGCGTGTTGATCCGGTGCAGCAGGCGGTAGAGCCAGCTCGTCCTCAGTTCGGCTGACACCGGAAGCCGAACACTGGCGAAATCCTCCATGAGGTCGCCGAAGGCGGTGCCCTGGGCGCAGCCGGAGGTGAGCGTCTTCTTCTTCAGCTTCTCCTCGAAGTTCGTCTTCGCCTCGGTGCGGACGACGACGACCTGCAGGTCCTCGTCGTAATCGATGGCGGTGACGCGGTCGTCGCGCTTCAGCATGCCCTGGTTCAGCAGGTAGCCGATGGCGAGGTCCTCCGGCCGGTCGAGGATGGTCATCATCGTCACGATCTCCTGCCCGTTGAGGTAGAGGGTCAGGGGGCGTTCGACGGTGACGCTGGTCTCGATGGGCTGGCCGAGGTGATCCAGGCCCGTGACACGGCGTGTCAGGCGGGGATCGGCGGGGTCGGGCTGCACGCGAAGCGCGGTGTCGGTCATGCCGCGAAGGGTGGGGTGGGGGCGGCGCGGCTGCAAGCGGTGCAGGCGCCCTGGCAGGTGCCGGCACCAGCTGCGGGAGGAGAGGGGCGTTCGTTCCACCACCGCGCGCTTTTGGCTCTGTAACAGGGCGCCGGCATCGTGCTATTCCAGTTTTGTGATCATCCGTCCCGAGTTGCCTCATCCGGACGCCTTTGCACTGGACCTCTACGCCGCGGTCCTGGACGGTCGCAGCATCACGAGCGCCCTGGTGCCCCTCGCCAGGCGGCTCGGCACCAGCACCCATGCCGTGCACCTGATGCGCTTCGCGCATGGCACGCCGCGCGACAGCCGGTCTGAGGGCAGCCCGAACACGGCGCCGGAGGTGATGGCCGAATATGGCCGCTTCTGGATCCGCCACGACCCCTGGGCGCAGGCGGCGGCCCAGGCGCCGGACGGCGTTCTGAACATGGCACGCGTCGTGGCGCCGGACCTGTTCGGCCTGACGCCGATCTGGAACGAATGGGCGGCGCCCCGCGACGGCGCCTTCAACTGCATGGCGGCGCTGGTTCATTCGCCCGGCGGCATCGTCGGCGGCGTCGCCTTCCATCGCTCCGTCCGCCAGGCCGCGTTCGCCCGGACGGAGGAGGAGATGCTCCGCCCCTACTACCCCGCCATCCGGCGCGCCCTGGTGGCGGAAGCGCGGCTGGCGACGGCGGGGTGGGAACAGGTGCGGGCGCTGCGCGCCGGCTTCGCGGCGCTGCGCCAGGGCGTCATGCTGCTGGACCGCCACCGCCGCATCGTCGTCACCAACCCCGCGCTGGAGATGATGGTGGCGGAGGATGACGGCCTGTCCTTCGTGCCCGATGGCGGGCTGAGTTCCTTCGACCCGCAGGCGCGCCAGGCGCTGGCGCGCGGCGTCGGCGCGGCAATCCTGGCGCTGGACGGCAAGGTGAAGATGATGCCGGACGCGGCGGGGTTGACCCTGCCGCGGCGATCCGGCGGCGCGCCCTGGCTGGTGCAGGTCCTGCCGCTGCGCGGGCTGGAAGCGCTCGGCATGCCGGAAGGCTTCACCGGCGTGATGCTGCTGGTGACGGATGACGAACAGCGCCCGCGGCCGCGCGCGCCGCTGCTGCGCCAGGCCTTCGGGCTGACCGCGGCGGAAGGGGCGCTGGCGGCGGCGCTGGCGGCGGGCAAGACGGTTGCGGAGCATGCCGCGACGCGGCGCATCTCGGTGGAGACGGCGCGGAGCCAACTCGCCGCCATCCGCCGCAAGACGGGCTGCCGCCGCCAGGCGGAACTGACGGCGCTGCTGGCCCGTCTGACGGGCTGAGCCTCAGTCGCCCCGCAGCACGAAGGGCCGCAGCAGCATGGCGGTGCCCCAGCCCCAGGCGCCGTTCAGCAGCACGGCCCGCCAGATGGTGATGGAGTTGCCGCCGCCCCACATGGGCAGGCCCTTCATCTGCGCGACGACGGTGAAGCCGACCAGCGTCGCGACCAGGCCGATGACGAAGCCGCCCATCAGGTCCGGGATGCGCACCCAGCGGATCAGCGCCGCCAGCAGGATCCCCCAGACGCCGCCCCAGAAGGCCAGCGACACCACCTGCGGCACGCCGAGCGGCGGCACCGGCCGCAGGTTGAAGCCCTGCGCCTGCGGGCGGAAGGCATCCGCCGCACCCGTCACTGCCTTGATCAGCGGGAACTGGTGGTACAGCACCCAGACCGTCCCCTGGTGGAAGACGATCACCGCGAGCGCCCCGCAGATGAACCCGAAGAGCAGGACCTTCTTCACGCCGCGACTCCGTATTGGGGACAAGGCGAATCTAGAACGCTCGGCCCTGTCCCGCCACCCGATGCAGGCCCCTACCGATGCGCCGCGCGCAGCAGCAGGTCCTGCGGCCGCGCCAGCGCCTGCGTGCCGGTGACGGTGTTGTTCAGGTAGAACTCGTCCCGCGGGAAGACATCCGTCAGCGTCGCGCCGACCCGTGGCGTGTTGGGGTTCCAGGCCAGGGGGGCACGGCTGAACAGGCCCGCATAGTCGGTGAAGGCCGTGTTGCCGCGCGCGAGGTGCGCCTGCACCGCCGGTTCGGCGAAGCGCCGCGCCAGGGCCTGCGCGTCATAGGGGATGGGCCGGTCCGACCCGATGATGACGGAGGACGGCATCAGCAGCAGCGTGTGGGGGAAGACGGTGCTGAAGGTCTCCACCACGCGCTCCGTCGGCGCCCACTGGACATAGATGCCACCCGGCGCCAGGCGGCGGCGCACCTGCTGCAGGAATTCCTCCGAATAGAGCAGGCCGGAATGGGAGCCCTCCGGCAGGATCGCATCGGCCTGGATCACGTCGTACAGCTGCTCGCCCTTTGACAGCGCGCGGCGCCCGTCGCCGTATTCCAGCTGCCAGCGCGGGTTGCGGAACATCTCGGCGATCGGGCCGCGGGGATGCCGTTCCCCGATCTGGTGCAGCGCCGTCAGCACGGGGCCGACGAGTTCGATCGCGCGGACCTGCTGCGTCGCCGGGGATACGCCGGCCGCCCAGGGCGTGCCGCCCGATCCGATGCCGATGCACAGCACCATCTTCGGATCGGGATGGACCAGCGGGCCCACCGCGCCCAGGAACTGGTGGATCGGCAGGAAGGGGATGCGGCCCTGGCTGAAGCCCTGGATGAAGAAGGGGCCGTGCGGGCCGTCCTGGCCCGGCAGGTTGTCGTCGCGGAAGAAGGCGACGCCGGACCGGTCTTCCGCCCAGGCGACCACATGATTGGGCTGTTCGGCGTGCAGGCGCGACCACAGCGCGGCATTGCCGGGCAGCAGGAACAGGGACAGGGCGCAGGCGCCGGCCAGCGCCATCTCCGGCCGCCGGCCGCGGCCCTCCTTCCAAAGCCATCCCGCCAGCAGCAGCAGCGACAGCACTGCCAGCAACTGCAAGGTGCCCGCGGTGCCGAGGAGGTGGAAGGTGACGATGCCCGTGCCGATGGACCCCGCCGCATTGCCGAGGATGTTGGCCAGCTGGACCCAGCCGACGCGCGCGCCGACCGAGGCCAGGTCCTGCTGCACCGCCCGCTGCACGAAGGGGAAGGTCATGCCGATGAGGAAGGAGGGCGGGCCCACCACCAGCAGCGTCAGGATCACCGTCGTCGCCAGGCCGCCGCCCCGCAGCCGCTGCACATCGGCCGAGAGGAACTGGTTGATCGGCCAGTAGGGCAGGGCGATGAACAGCGCCAGGATCAGCGCCGCGGCCAGCGCGAAGCCGCCAGCCTGGGTGATGAAGAAGGCCGGGCGGGGGTCCTTCATGGTGCGCACCATGCGCGCCGCGACCGCCATGCCGAGCCCGTCCGCCAGCAGGAAGATGCCGAGCACGGTCGGGAAGAGGTAGGCGTGGTACTGCCCGACCTGGCCCAGCAGCCGCACCCAGACGATCTCCAGCGCCACGATCACGTAGCCCGACAGGAAGACCAGCAGGCACCACAGCTTGAGGCTGCCGAAGGGCTCCGCCGTGCCGGCCGCCTGCGCGGCCCGGACGGCCGGCTTCGGCGCCTCCCGCCCCAGGCCCGGGATCAGCGTCAGCGCCAGGGCGGCGGCCAGCAGGTCTAGCCCCGCCGCCAGCACCAGCGCGCCGACGAAGCCGAGATTGCCGACGATGAACCACCCACCCAGCAGCGCGCCGAGGCCCGCGCCCAGCGTGTTCAGGCCGTAGAGGCTGCTGATCCGCTCCGCCACCGTATCCAGGCTGGTCGCGATGGCGCGCGCCAGCAGCGGCAGGGAGGCGCCCATCAGCGTGGTCGGCAGCACCAGCCCCGCGAAGCACAGCGCGAAGATGGCGATGGGCGCATCCACCACGCCCGCCAGGTCCATGGCCAGGAAGTCGTAGAGGAAGAACTTCGACAGCAGGGCGAAGAGCGCCACGCCGCCTTCCGCCAGGGCGAAGCCGATCATCGCATGGCGGGGGGACAGGCGGTCCGCCACCTTGGCGCCGACGATGGAGCCGAGCCCCAGCCCCGCCAGGAAGGCGCCCACCACCAGCGCGGCGGAGATCGTGTCCGACCCCGCGAAGATGCCGAGCATCCGTTGCCAGACGATCTGGCAGAGCAGCGCGCCGAAGCCCGAGCAGAAGAATGCGATGGCCAAGCGTGGCATCGGCCGCCCCTTATCCATGATCCAGCCCGCGAGCCCCCCTGGTGCGGGTGCGGGATCATTCAGTGCAAACTGCGTCAGTATTGCGGCGGTGTCACCCCTGGGTAATGCCAAACGCATGGCTTGGGCATTCGCTCAGGCCTCCCCCTGGGGTCCCCTTGCGGGCTTCGCCGGGCCCGCGCACCCTCCCGGACCATCGATTGGGGGAGCCGCTCAGGTGAACGGAGCAGAGAGTCTGGTGCACACCTTGCTGGGGGCGGGGGTGGATACCTGTTTCGCCAACCCGGGCACCAGCGAGATGCATTTTGTCGCGGCGCTGGACCGCATCCCCGGCATGCGCTGCGTGCTGGGGCTGCAGGAGAATGTCGTCACCGGCATGGCGGATGGCTACTGGCGCATGGCGGGCAAGCCGGCGGCGACGCTGCTGCATTGCGGCCCGGGCCTCGCGAACGGCCTTGCCAATCTGCACAATGCCCGCCGCGCCCGCTCCGCCATCATCAACTGCGTGGGCGACCAGGCGACCTACCACCGGCCGCTGGATGCGCAGCTGACCGCGGATACCGAAGGCTTCGCGCGCGCCGTCTCCGGCTGGACGCGGACCGTGGCGCGGGCGGATGAGGTCGGGCGCGATGCCGCGGCCGCCGTGCAGGCGGCGCTGACTTCCCCCGGCCAGATCGCGACCTTGATCCTGCCCTCCGACACCTGCTGGGACGAGGCGCCGGGCGGCCCGGCCGCGGCGCTGCCCGTGCCCGCGCGGCCGCAGGCGGACCCCCATGCCGTGCGCAACGCGGCCCGCGTGCTGCGGGAACGCTCCAACGTGCTGATCCTGCTCGGCGGCCTCGCCCTGACGGAGGAGGCGCAGGCGCTGGCCTGGCGCATCGGCCAGGCGACGGGGGCCTCCATCCTGGCGGAGATGTCGAACGCCAAGGTGCCGCGCGGCCGCGGGCGGATGCAGCTGGAACGCGTGCCCTATCCGGCGGACCTGGCGATCGAGGCGCTGAAGCCCTTCACCACCATCATCCTGGTGAACAGCAAGGCCCCCGTCGGCTTCTTCGCCTATCCGAACAAGCCGTCCCGCCACCACCGGGAGGATGCGGACATCGTCCTGCTGACGCGCTACGAGGCCGACCCGATCCAGGCCCTGACCGCGCTGGCGGACGAGCTCGGCGCCGGCCCCGCCGCCATCCCGGACCCCGGCCCGCGCCCCGACCCCGTGCGCGGCAAGCCGACGCCGGAAGGCCTCGCCCAGACGCTGGCGGCGCTGATGCCGGAGAATGCGGTCATCGCCGATGAAAGCGTCTCCTTCGGCCGCGGCTTCTACAAGTTCACCCACAATGCGCCGGCGCATGACTGGGTGCACATCACCGGCGGAGCCATCGGCTGCGGGATCCCGCTGGCGACTGGTGCCGCGATCGGCGCGCCCGGCCGCCGCGTGATCAACCTGCAGGCCGATGGGTCGGGCATGTACACGCTGCAGGCGCTCTGGACCCAGGCGCGGGAGAGGCTGCCGATCACGACGATCGTCATCTCCAACCGCAAGTACCAGATCCTGCTGGGTGAATATCAGGGCGTCGGCGCCAATCCCGGCCGCACGGCCATGGACATGATGGACCTCGGCAATCCCGACCTCGATTGGGTGAAGCTGGCGAACGGCATGGGCGTGGAAGCGGCGCGGACCGGCACGCTGGAAGGGGTCGCGGACCTCATGCAGCAGAGCTTCGCCTCCGAGGCGCCCTTCCTGATCGAGATGGAGGTCTGAACATGGCCATGGACATGGGCGTCGCCGGCAAGCGCGTGCTGGTCACCGGCGGGTCGAAGGGAATCGGGCTGGCCTGCGCGGAAGGTTTTGCCCGCGAAGGCGCGGATGTGGTGCTGGTGGGGCGGGACCCCGCCGCACTCTCCGCCGCCGCCGACAAGGTGCGGGGCGCCGCACAGGTGCGGGTGGAGACGCTGGCCGCCGACCTCTCCAACCCCGAGGAGCGGGAGCGGGTGCACGCCGCCCACCCGCAGATCGACATCCTGGTGAACAATGCGGGCGCCATCCCCTCGGGCCGCCTGCAGGACATCCCCATCGCGCGGTGGCAGCAGGCCTGGGACCTGAAGGTCATGGGCTACATCCACCTCTGCCAGCTCTACCTGCCGGGGATGGAGGAGAAGCGCGCGGGCGTCATCTGCAACATCATCGGCATGGCCGGCCGCGCGCCGCGCATGGGGTATGTCTGCGGTGGCGCCGGCAATGCGGCGCTGATCGCCTTCACCTCGGCGCTCGGCGGCGCGACGCAGGCGATGGGCGTGCGGGTCTTCGGCATCAACCCCGCCGCGACGCGGACGGACCGGATGGAGACGCAGGCCCGCGTCAACGCCCGCCTGAAGTTCGGCGACGAGGAACGCTGGGCGGAGACGCTGACCGGCCTGCCCTTCGGCCGGCCGATCGAAGCGGTCGAGATCGCGGACCTGACCGTGTTCCTGTCCGGGCCTCGCGGCGCCTATGTGAACGGCACCGTCGTCGATGTGGATGGCGGGGGGATGTTCCGGGGGTAGGGCCCGGGCGCCCTACTCCGCCGGCCGCGCCGCCACCGGGCGCGGCGGCGCGCCGGGCCTCGTGACCCACTGGCCGAAGCGGCGGGCCCAGCGGATCCCCGCCGCATCGACGATCGCCGCATAGGGCGCGGCCAGGGCCAGCACCACGCCGACATAGACCAGCAGGTTCAGCAGCAGCGTCAGGTCGCCGCGCGGCAGCGCCAGGAACATCGCCGCGGATAGCGAGCAAAGCACGACGAGGTGCAGCAGGTAGGCGCTGTAGGAGAGGTCGCCGAGCCGTTGCAGCGGCCGCGCCGCCAGCCAGCGCCCGCCGAAGCCCCGCGACACCGCCGCCACCAGGCAGACCGCGCCCACCATGTTGTAGAGCGGCACGTTGAAGAAGACCTGGTCCGGCGCGGTGAAGGGCGCGGGCAGCCAGGAATAGGGCGCATGGCCCGGCAGGTAGGCCCCCATGAACAGGCCGAAGACCGCGAGAACCGGCACGGCCCGCGGCGGGATCCGCACCGTGTTCACCAGCGCGCCCCCCAGCATCACCAGGACAAAGATCGCGAAGGGGCCGAAGACCAGAGCGGCCAGCACCGCGAAGCACAGCACCGGCACCGCGCGCACGCCATGCGGCATGGACAGGAACAGCAGCAGGATCATCAGCGCGCCGAGGAATTCGTAACGCACGGTCCAGAGCGCGCTGTTGAAGTGGGACTCGCCTGTCATCACCACGCGCCAGGCCAGGTCCTGCAGCGCATTCGCCAGCGTCATCTCCGCCGGCGGCATCTGCGTGCCGATGATGACGGAGCCGGTCTGCGCCGCCAGCGCCTGCGTCTGGTAGAGCCCGCCCTGGGCCAGCAGCCAGGACAGCAGCACCACCGGCGCCATGGCGACCGTCAGCCGGATGTAGCGGCCCCAGAGGGTGACGCGCAGGCGCTCCGCCCGCCCGGCGTAATAGGGCAGGGTGAAGACGTAGCCGGAGAGCGCGAAGAAGGTCATCACCGCGAAATTGCCACCGGTGAGCAGGGACACCCCCGGCACCCTCAGCCACGGCGCCAGCCAATGCGGGTCCGCCGTCGGCGGGAACATGGGCGGGCTGAAGGGCGTCAGCGCATCCGGCACATAGGCCATGATGAAGTGCACGATCATGATCTGCACGCAGAGCACGCCGCGCAGCCCATTCAACCCGGCGTGGCGCGCCCCGCCCCCGACCTCGACCGCCGCGCCGCCCAGCGCCATGCGATGCCGTTCCCCCGTCCCGTGTCAGGCGCCGATCGCATCATGCGGCACCAGGCCCGTCCAGCCGGCGTCAGACCCGTTCGATATCCGCACCGACCGCGCCGAGCTTCCGCTCGATCGATTCATAGCCGCGGTCGAGGTGATAGACGCGGTTGACGATCGTCTCCCCCTGCGCCGCCAGCCCGGCCAGCACCAGGCTGACGCTGGCCCGCAAATCCGTCGCCATCACCGGCGCGCCACTCAGCTTCGGCACGCCGCGGACGATGGCGCTCTGGCCATGATACTTGATGCGGGCCCCCATGCGCATGAGCTCCGGCACATGCATGAAGCGGTTCTCGAAGATCGTCTCCGTGATCATGGAGGCGCCTTCGGCGACGCACATCAGCGCCATGAACTGCGCCTGCATGTCGGTGGCGAAGCCGGGGAAGGGCTCCGTCATCACATCGGCGCCGCGCAGGCCGTTGAGCCGCGTGACGCGCAAGCCGCCATGCTCCTCCGCCACATCGACGCCGGCCTCCCGCATCACGCGGACCACGGCGCCGAGATCGACCATCCTGGCACCTTCAAGGAACACCGACCCGCCCGTGATGGCCGCGGCGCAGGCATAGGTGCCGGCCTCGATCCGGTCGGGGATGATGGGGTGGGTCGCGGCGCCGAGCGACTTGACGCCCTCCACCACCAGACGATCGGTGCCGATGCCCTCGATCCGCGCCCCCATGCGCATCAGGCACATGGCGAGGTCGCCGATCTCCGGCTCCCGCGCCGCATTCACCAGTTCCGTCGTGCCCTCCGCCAGGCAGGCGGCCATCAGCAGGTTTTCCGTGGCGCCCACGCTGACCTGCGGGAAGATGATCCGGGCACCCCTGAGACCCTGCGGCGCCTTCGCATGCATGTAGCCGCCTTCGAGGTCGAAGACGGCGCCCATCTGCTCCAGCCCCTTGATGTGCAGATCGACCGGTCGCGTGCCGATGGCACAACCGCCCGGCAGGCTCACCCGCGCCTCCCCGAACCGCGCCACCAGCGGACCCATCACCAGCACGGAAGCGCGCATCTTGCGCACGAGGTCATAGGGCGCCTCGAGGTTGCTGGCCGCGCCCGACATGGTCAGTGTCCGCGCCGCCCGGTCATGCACCACCGTCAGCCCATGCTGGGCCAGCAGATGCCGCATGGTCGCGATATCCGCGAGGTCCGGCGCATTCGTCAGCACCAGCGGCCCATCACTGAGCAACCCCGCCGCCATCAAGGGCAGGGTCGCATTCTTGGCCCCCCCGATCGGAATGCTCCCGTTGAGCGGCCTGCCCCCGCGAATGCGAATACGGTCCATGGCGCGTGGCCTCCGAGGCTAGAACGTGGCGCTGGTTATGCGAGGGGCGCTGCCCCTCGCGCTCCCCGCCGAGGGGCAGCGGCCCCTCGGAACCCCCTTCATGGGGTCAGGGGAGAGGGGCCGTGGCGCCCGCTGGTCCGGCTGTCCCGCCGGCCCCTCTCCCCTGACCCCATCATGCCGCGGTCCAGGGTCCCGCTGGACCCTGGTGGGGGGTGCCGGGGGGCAAAGCCCCCTGGCAAGGCCCCCCGCGCCACCCTCAGAGCCGCGGCAGCGACACGCCGCGTTGGCGCATGTATTTGCCTTGGCGGTCGGCGTAGCTGGTTTCGGGGGCGCTGGCGCCTTGCAGGAACAGGAACTGGCAGATGCCTTCGTTCGCGTAGATGCGGGCGGGGAGAGGGGTGGTGTTGCTGATCTCGATCGTGACCTGGCCTTCCCATTCCGGTTCCAGGGGCGTGACGTTCACGATCAGGCCGCAGCGCGCGTAGGTGGATTTGCCGAGGCAGATCACCAGCACGTCGCGCGGGATGCGGAAGTATTCGATGGTGTGGCACAGCACGAAGCTGTTGGGCGGGATGATGCAGGTGTCGCCCCGCCGCGTGACGAACCCCTGGTCCGAGAACACCTTCGGATCGACGATCGCATTGTCGACGTTGGTGAAGATCTTGAATTCGTCGGCCAGGCGCGCGTCGTAGCCGTAGGAGGAGAGGCCGTAGCTGATCACGCCCTCTCGCCGCTGGCTTTCGACGAAGGGTTCGATCATGGCCTTGTCCTGGGCCATCTGGCGGATCCAGGTGTCGGGCATGATGGGCATGGGGTGGGGCGGTCCTCAGCGCGTCGGGGCGCAGGGGTTACCCCACAAGGGCCGGGGGGGCTAGCCCTTCGGTTCCGGCGGGGGTGGTGGCGGGGCGGGCGGGTCTTCCGCCCGGGCGCGGGCCTGGGCCTTCCGCTTGCGCAGGTTCTCCCGCAGCGCGGCGGCCAGGCGGGCCTCGCGTTCCGCCTTGCTGCCGGGGGGCGGGGGGGCGGGCTTGTCGGCCATCAATCCGCGCGGATGTTGGCGGCGCGGACAACGGCGGCCCAGCGCGTGACCTCGCTGGCGATGAAGGCGCTGTATTCGGGGGCGGACATGCGGCGCGGCGTGGCGCCCGTCTCGACCAGGCGGGGCGCGATCTCGGGCGTCGCCAGGCCGGTCAGCACCTCGGCGTTCAGGCGCGTCACGATCGGCTCCGGCGTGCCGGCGGGGGCGGAGAGGCCGAACCAGGTGGAGGCGACCAGGTCGGGGTGGCCGAGTTCCTTGAAGGTCGGCAGGTCCGGCCAGCCTTCCACGCGGCTGTCCGCGGTCACGGCCAGCAGGCGGAAGCGGTCGTTGCGGCCGGCTTCCACCAGGGTGGTGATCATGGCGTCCACGGCGTTCGACATCAGGTCGTTCATCATCGGCCCGCTGCCGCGGTAGGGGACATGGGTGGTCTCGATCCCCGCGGACCGTTGCAGGATGGCCTGCTTGGCGTGGGAGGAGGTGCCGTTGCCCGGCGACCCGATGGTCATCCCCGGCCGCGCCTTCGCCGCCGCCACGAACTCCGCGAAGGTCCGGATCGGGCTGCTTGCGCTGACCGCCAGCACGGACGGGATTTCGGCCATCACCGCGATATGGGCGAAGTCGCGCACGGAATCGTAGGGCATGGAGCGGTAGACGCTGGGCCCGACGCCGAAGCTCGCGATGTTGGAGACGACGAGGGTGTGGCCGTCCGGCGCGCTCTTCGCCACGAAGTCGGAGCCGACGGTGCCGCCCGCGCCGGCGCGGTTCTCGATCACGAAGGGCTGGCCGAGCACGCTGGCCAGGCGCTGGCTGACGAGGCGGGCGATGAAATCCGTGGTGCCGCCGGGCGGGAAGGGGACGATGACGCGGACGGGGCGGCTGGGGTAGCCCGCCTGCGCCCGCGCCGCATGCGGCAGCGCCAGCGGGGCGAGGGGCAGCAGGGCGAACAGGTCGCGACGGCGCATGAAGGGGGTCCCGTTCCCGATTCCGGTCGCGAAGCTATAGCATGGCCGCCGCAACGCGGAGGTGCGGATGGCGCCGGTCTTGATCGTGGGGGGCGGGCCGGTCGGGCTCTGCCTCGGCATCGCCCTGGCGCGGGTGGGCGTCGCCGCGGTGCTGGTGGAGGAGCGGGAGGGTCCGACGCCCCACCCCAAGGCCACGCTGCTCGGCGCGCGGTCCATGGAGCATTTCCGCGCCTGGGATCGGCTGGACCTGAAGGTCGTGGAGGCGGCGATGCGGCAGGAGGAGGACTACTTCATCCTCTTCTGCGATCGCCTGGCGGGACATGAGTTGCATCGCTTCCGCTCCCCGGGGCTGGAGGCCGTGCGGCGGCGGGCGCCGGAGGCGGTGGCGCGGTTCCGCGAACTCGCCTGGTCCCCCTGGGGCAAGACGCAGATCGGCCAGCAGGCGCTGGAGCCGGTGCTGCTGGCGGAAGCGCGGCGCCAGCCCTTGCTGGAACTGCGCCATGGCTGGCGGCTGGCTGACTTCGCGCAGGGCGCGGAGGGCGTGGTCGGCCATGTCGAACACGCCGCGACGGGCAGGCGGGAGAGCATTGGCGCGCGCTGGCTGGTGGCCTGCGATGGCGGCGGCAGTGCGGTGCGCCGCAAGCTCGGCATCCGCATGGGCGGGCGCGGGCGGATGCGGAGCAATGTGAGCTACCTCTTCCGCGCGCCGGATTTTCTCGCGACGCATGGGAAGGGGCTGGCGAATCTCTGTTTCTGCCTGGCGCCCGATGCCTTCGGCGTCTTCACCGCCATCGACGGGCATTCCACCTGGAACTACCAGCATTACTGGGCCGACCCAACGCGCGATGCGTCGCAGGATGATCCGGCGACTGTGCTGCACCGGGCCATGGGCAAGCCCTTCGCGTTCGAGCTGCTGGCCACGACCCATTGGCACCACCACCAATCCGTCGCGCATCGCTGGCGGGACGGGCGCGTGTTCCTTGCCGGCGATGCGGCGCACCTGTTCGTCCCGACCGGCGGCGTCGGCATGAACACCGGCATCGGCGATGCGGTGGACCTCGCGTGGAAGATCGCGGCGGTGGAGCAGGGCTGGGGTGGCGACGCGCTGCTCGACAGCTATGAGGCCGAGCGCAAGCCCGTCGCCTGGCGCAACAGCGTCATCAGCGCCAACAACTCCGACCGCATCGACATGGTGATGGGGGAGGTGCCGCCGGACATCGACAGGTCCGAGGCGGCGCGGGATGCGCTGCGGGGCCGCATCCTCTGGATGGCGAAGCAGTTCAACAGCGCCGGCACGCATCTGGGGTATCGGTATGCCGACAGCCCCATCGTGGTGCCGGATGGTACGCCGGAGCCGCCGGACGATCCGGGGCAGGTGGTGCCCAGCACCTGGCCGGGCAGCCGCTTCCCGCATGGCTGGCTGGCGGATGGGTCGAGTACGCTCGACCTCGTGGACCGCCACGGCTTCACCCTGCTGGCGGCACCGGGCGCCGCCGCGCCGGACCTGGCGACGGCGCTGCGGGCGCAGGCGGTGCCACTGGTGGAGCGCGCGGTCCTGGACCCTGTCGCCATCGACCTGATGCAGCGCCCCCTGGTGCTGCTGCGCCCGGACGGGCATGTGGCGTGGCGGGGCGCGGCGGACCCGGCCGATGCCGAGGCCATTGCGCGCCGCATCCGCGGAGGGGAAGCAGCATGACTGTCGAATACGCGCCGCGCGGCCTGGTGGGCGTGCTGACGCCGCAGGCGAACACCACGGTGGAGCCGGAATTCGCCATGCTCTGGCCAGCCGGCATCGCCATGCTCAATGCGCGCCTGACGAGCCCGAAGGACACCATCATCGCCCGCCTGCTGGACTATCTGCGGGACCTGCCGGGCTCGGCCGCGCAATTCGCCAATGCGCCGATCGACGCCATCGCCTTCGCCTGCACCGGCGCCAGCTACTACGCCGGCGTGGCGGAGGAGGATGCGCTGGTGGCGCGGATGGAGGATCGCCTCGGCATCCCCGTCATCACCGCCGCGACGGCGGTGCGCGATGCCTTCCACGCGGTGGGGGCGGAGCGCATCGGGCTGGTGTCGCCCTATCCGGATGATCTGACCGACGCCGCCACGGGCTATTGGCGCGCGCGGGGCTTCGACGTCGTCGATGTCTCCCGCGGCGCCATGCAGGACGGCGCCTTCCACCCGATCTACGCGATGAACGCCGCCGGCGCCGCGGCCGCGCTGGCCGCGCTGCCCGCGGGCCGCGCCCAGGCCGTCGCGATGCTCGGCACCGGCATGCCGACGCTGGGCGCCATCCTCGGGCAGCCCTTCGTCGGCGACGCGCCCGTCACTTCCTGCATGCATGCGCTGGCCTGGCGCTGCGTCCGCGCCGTGACGAAGCAGGCGCCGGATGCCGAGAGCCTGCTGGCCTGGGTACGCGGCGGTGACTGGGGCGCCCGGTACCGGGAGCGCATGGGCGCGTGAGGCGCCGCGCCCTCCTGCTCTCGCTGCTGGCCAGCCCGGCGCTGGCCCAGCCCGCGCGGGTGGTGGTGCTGGCCGATGCCGCGACGCGCGCCATGCTCAGCGCCGGGCCGGGCGGCGATGTGGCGGGGCCGGAGGTCGCCTGGACGATCTCGGAAGCGCCCTACGACCGCGCGCTGCGGGATGCCGGCCTGGCCTCCGGCAGCTACGACCTGGCGCTGCTGCCGCATCACCTCGTCACCCCGCGCCTGGCCGCGCTGTTCCTGCCGGTGGAGGAGGCGGCGGAGGACATCCCGCCGGCGCTGCGCCGCGCCTTCACCGTGGAAGGGCGGCTGCATGGCCTGCCCTTCGCGCAGGTGACGCAGGCGCTGGTCCGCAACGCGGCCCTGGCGGGGGAGGGACCGCCGCCCGCGAATGCCGCGGCGCTGCTGGCCGCCTGCCGCGCCACCCCTGCACCGGTGGCAGGGCTGGTGGCGGATGGGCCGGCGCTCGCCTTCGACCTCGCGCGGCTCTGGGATGGCGATGTGCTGGGTCCTGACCTCGCGCTGCGCGTCACCGAACCGGCCATGCTGCGGGGGTTGAAGACGCTGGCCGCGCTGTTCGCGGAGGGCGTGCTGCCCCGCACCCTGCCGCGCTTCACGCCGGCGGATGCGCTGCGAGAGATGCAAATGGGCCGCGGGGCCTATGCCCTCGCCCCCTTCGCGCGCATCGGCCTGCTGAACAGCCCCGGCGCCAGCCGCGATGCCGGGCGCATCGCCGCCTTCGCGGTGCCGGGCGCGGAGGGCGGTGCGGCGCCGGTGACGGTGGCGATCCGGGCGCTGGTCATCCCGCGCAACGCCCCCAACCCCGATGGCGCGCGGCAGGTCATGCGCCGCCTGGCGGGGGCGGAGGCGTCGCTGCGGGCGGCGCTGAACGGCAACGGGCCGGTGCGGCTCTCTGTTCTCGCGGATCCGCGCTACGCGGCCGCCATGCCCCATGCGGCGGCGGAAGCGGCGGCGCTGCGGGTGGCACGGCCGGCGCTGCCGCCCTTCGCCCAGGTGGCGCGGGCGGAGGCGATCATTCGCGCGGAGATCGAGGCCATGCTGGTCCGTCCCCGGGCGCCGGCGGAAACGGCGGAGCGGATCGCCTTCCGCCTGCGGCCGCTGCTGGCGTAACGCTTGCGAACTTCCCTGACGAGGGACGCGTTTTCGCCGGACTTGAACCCGGAGGAGACAGCGCCATGAGCGACCGTCACGACCACCGCCCGACCATGCCCTTCACCTTCCCCCTCATCGCCGGCAGCGCGATCGTTGCCGTCCTGCTGATGTACCTGCTGGAGAAGTCGCTGTAGTTTAGCGGCGCTTGAGGAAATCCAGCACCAGCGTGTTGAAGGTTTCGGGCGCTTCCCAGTTGATCGCGTGCCCGGCTTCTGGGATGACGTGGAACTCGTGCCGCGGCAGCCGGGACGCCCAGATTTGCATGAGGCGCGGCGGCGCATAGAGATCGGCGCCGCCCGCGATGATCAGCGCCGGCACATCGATGGTCGCGACCTTGGCGAAGCTGTTCGGCGTGCGCAGCGGCTGTGGCGTGCCATCGGGACGCATGGCGTTGCCATCGATCTCGATCCACCGAGCCAGGCCGGCGGGCTCGAAGCCGCGATAGGTGGGGCCGAGTTCACGCATCTCGCTCGGCAGTGCCTTGAAGGCCGCGGTCGCGATGCGGCTATAGGGTTCCGTGATCTCGGGGTCGATGAACTGGCCGTAGCTGGCGCCGACGGTCAGTGACCGCAGGCGACCGCCGCGCCAGGCCGCGTAGTCAAGCGCCGCGAAGCCGCCGCCGGCGACGCCCAGCAGGTGGAAACGCGGGAGCGCCAGATGCGTGGCCAGCGCGTCCAGATCCTCCGCGATGCTGCCGGGCTGCGGGCCGGTGGCGGGCCTCGGCACGCTGCGCGCCCAGCCACGGCGGTCGAAGGCGATGACGCGGAAGCCGGCCTCCGCAAAGGGCTCGACCTGCATCTCCCAGCTATCGGCATTGCCGGTATTGGCGTGCATCAGCATCAGCGGCACACCGTCGCCGCCGCTATCGGTGTAGAAGAGGTCAACGCCGGGGAGGGAGGCGATCATGCCAGCCACTCCCGCAGTAGCGCGTTGACCTGGTCCGCCGCCTCATAGGCCACCCAGTGACCGGCGCCGGGCACCAGCGCGATGCGGGCATCGGGCCGCGCGCGCTTCAGCGCATCCGTCCGCAGCGAAATGTCGGGCATGGCCACCTGGTCGCGATCGCCCCAGATGGCGTTGACCGGCACGGCCTGCGCCCGCACCAGCGCATCGGCCAGCATCGTCGCGGTGGCGAAGGGCCGGCTGCGCAGGCGGGAATTGATGAAGGCGCGTTCCTGGATGGCGAGCGCGAGGTCGTCGATCTTCGAGGTGTCCGCGATCATCATGGAGGCGAGGTTGTGGCGATGCGCCGCGACGCGCGCCTCCCCCTCCTTGTCCCTGACCTTCATCAGCGGCACCGGATGCCGCGGCGTGCCCATCGACCCCGCGCCCAGGATCGTCACGCTGCGCAGCCGTGGCGCCAGCAGCGCCGCCACATGGCCCGCGATGTTGGCGCCGAAGGAGAAGCCGGCGAGGTCCACCGTCTCGGTCGCCGGGACCAGCTGGCGCAGCCCGGCCGTGACGACGGCAGCGACGTTGCCGGGGGAATGCTCGCCAGGCGGGTTGGCGCTCTCGCCGAGGCCCGGCAAATCCGGCGCCAGCACGGCGCGCTCCGCGGCGAAGGGCTCGATCTGCCGGGTCCAGTGCAGCCAGGACCCGCTGCCGCCATGCAGCAGCACCAGCGGCCGGCCCGCCCCCTCGTTCCAGCAGCGCCAGACCATCGTGCCGTCGCCGCAGGGCGTCTCCCGCCGCGTCGCGCTGGCGTCGAGGCGATCCAGGAACTCCATCAGTAACTCCTTGGCAGTCCGAGCACGCGCTCGGCGATGTAGCAGAGCACCAGCTGCGGGCTGACCGGCGCGATGCGGGGGATGAGGCTTTCGCGCAGCAGGCGTTCCAGGTGGTATTCCTGGGCATAGCCATAGCCGCCGAGCGTCATCACCGCCTGCTGGCAGGCGTTGAACCCGGCCTCGCCCGCCAGGTATTTCGCGGCGTTCGCCTCCGCGCCGCAGGGCATGCCCTGGTCGTAGCGCCAAGCCGCCTGCATCACCATCAGCCGCGCCGCTTCCAGCTGCATCCAGCAGGCCGCGAGCGGGTGCTGGATGGCCTGGTTCTGGCCGATGGGACGGCCGAACACCACGCGTTCCTTCGCATACTGGCTGGCGCGCGCGATGGCGGCGAAGCCGATGCCGACGGCTTCGGCGGCCACCAGGATCCGTTCGGGATTGAGGCCGTGCAGGATGTAGTCGAAGCCGCGCCCCTCCTCCCCGATTCGGTCCTCCATCGGCACCTCCAGCCCGTCGATGAAGAGCTGGTTCGAATCGACGGCATGGCGGCCCATCTTCGGGATTTCCCGCACTTCGACGCGGGTGCGGTCGAGCCTGGTGTAGAACAGGGACAGCCCTTCGCTGCGCTTCTTCACCTGGTCGAGTGGCGTCGTGCGCGCCAGGATCAGCATGCGGTCAGCGACCTGCGCGGTGCTGATCCAGACCTTCTGGCCCGTGACGACGTAGCGGTCGTTCCGCTTCTCCGCGAAGGTCCGCAACTGCGTGGTGTCGAGGCCCGTATTCGGCTCCGTCACCGCGAAGCAGGCGCGTTCCCGCCCCGCGATCAGCGGCGGCAGCATCCGCGCCTTCTGTTCCTCCGTCCCGTGCACCACCACGGGCATCGGGCCGAAGATGTTCATATGGACCGCGGAGGCGCCGGACATGGCGGCGCCGCTTTGCGCGATCTCCTGCATCATGACGGCGGCCTCCGACACGCCGAGCCCCGCGCCGCCCACTTCCTCCGGCATGCAGATGCCGAGCCAGCCATCCGCCGCCAGCGCCTGGTGGAATTCATGCGGGAAGCTGTGCGCGCGGTCCTTGGCCAGCCAGTAATCGTCGCCGAAGCGGGCGCAGATGCGGCCGATGGCCTCCCGCAGCGCCTCCTGCTCGGCCGAGAGCTGAAAATCCATGCCCGTCTGTCTCCTCCGCGCGGAGCGTGCCAGCATGGCCGGCAAGCGCAACCCCGAGGGCCCCGCCGTGCCGCTGTTCGACCCCGCCGCCTTCCGCATTCCCGCCGGCATGATCCATGCCTGCGCGGCCGGGGAGACGCCGGTGCTGCACGCGCAGGCGGCGGCGCTGGAACGCCATGCCGTGGACAAGTCGGAAGGCCCGGCGGGCCGTGCGCGGCTGGATGCGGAGGTGGAGCGCCTGCGCGCGCGGCTCGGCGCCTGGTGGCGGGTGGAGGCCGAGGGCATCGGCCTCGTCTCCTCGGTGGCCGAGGGCATGTCCATGCTGGTGGAGAGCCTCGACTGGCGGCCGGGCGACGTCGTGCTGGTGGATGCGAAGGAATACGCTTCCGTCGTCGTGCCGCTGGCCATGCGGCGCGGTGTCGAACTGCGCTTCGTGCCGATGGGCGATCCGGATGCGGTGGCGGCGGCCGCGACGGGGCGGGTGCGTATGATCGCCGTCTCCGCCGTCTCCTACCTCGACGCCGCGCGGCATGATTTGGTGGCGCTGCGGGCGGTGGCCGATGCGGCGGGCGCGATGCTGGTGGTGGACTTCACCCAGGCCAATGGCTGGATGCCGATCGATGCCTCGATCGCGGACTTCGCCTTCTCCGCCTGCTACAAATGGATGCTGGGGCTGACGGGGCTGGCCGTCGCGTACTGGAACCGCGCGCGACAGCCGGGTTGGGCGCCGGCGACGGCGGGGTGGTATTCCATCGTCACGGGGCCGCGGCCGGACTACGGCGCGCCCATCGCGCTGCGGCCGGATGGCGGGCGCTTCACCCGCGGCAACCCCGCCCATGCGCCGGCCTATGCGCTGCACGCCGCGCTGGATTTCCTGGAGGGTACCCTGCAGGGCGTGGTGCAGCGGCATGTGCAGCGGCTGACCACCCGGCTGCTCCGCCGCCTCGATGCCGCGGGCATCGCCTCCATCACGCCGCCCGACCCCGCCCGCCACGGCGCCAGCGTCTGCATCGCGCATGAGCGCGCCGGCGCGATCGTGGAGGGCATGGCCGCACGCGGCGTGCTGGCCTGGAACGGCCGCGGGCGCATCCGCATCAGCTTCCACGGCTACAACGACGAACGCGAACTCGACCCCATCATGGCCGCGCTGACCGGCGCCATGGCTTCCTGAGGAATAGGACAGAGCATGCTCCAGCACCCCCCCGCCGAGCCCGGCATGCGCGAGGAGGATATCGACACCCCCGCCCTGGTGGTCGACCTCGATGCCTTCGAACACAACCTCGACACCATGGCGGCCCTCCTCGCCCCGACCGGCACGAAGCTCCGCGCCCATGCCAAGACGCACAAATCGCCGGTGGTGGCGCTGCAGCAGATGAAGCGCGGCGCCGTCGGGCAATGCGTGCAGAAGGTGGCGGAGGCCGAGGCGCTGGCCTGGGGCGGCGTGCCCGACATCCTCGTCAGCAACGAGGTCATCGCGCCGCGCAAGCTTGCGCGCCTGGCCGCGCTGTCCGGCATCGCGAAGGTCGCCGTCTGCGCCGATGACCTGGCTGGCATCGCGGCGATCGAGGCCGCTGCCGAGCATGCCGGCATCCGCATGACGGTGCTGGTCGAGATCGATTGCGGCGCCGGCCGCTGCGGCGTGGAACCCGGGCCGCAGGCCGTGGCGCTGGCGGAGCGGATCGCGGGCAGTCCGCACCTCATCTTCGGCGGCCTGCAATCCTACCACGGCAACGCCCAGCACCGCCGCACGCCCGAACAGCGGCGCGACGCGATCGCCCACGCCGCGGAAGGCACGCGCCGCACCGTCGAACAGCTGCGCCAGCGCGGCCTTGCCTGCGCCATCGTGGGCGGCGCCGGCACCGGCACCTTCCAGCATGAAGCGGCATCGGGCATCTGGAACGAGATCCAGGCGGGATCCTACGCCTTCATGGATGCGGATTACGGAAGGAACGAGGACCCGCCCCCCTTCCGGCACAGCCTGTTCGTGCTGGCGGAGGTGATGAGCGCGCCGCGGCCGGGCTTCGCGGTGCTGGATGCCGGGCACAAGGCCGTGGCCGTGGATAGCGGCCTGCCGCTGGTCCATGGCCGCCCCGGCCTCGCCTATACCGGCGCCTCCGACGAACACGGCAACATCACCGCGACCGACCCCGCCCTGGCGCCGAAGCTGGGGGAGAAGCTGCGCCTCATTCCCGGCCATTGCGACCCGACGGTCGATCGCTACGACTGGTATGTCGGTGTCAGGAAGGGGCGGGTGGAGTGCCTCTGGCCCATCGCGGCGCGGGGCGGCATGGCGTAGCGGGGTGCTTCACGCTCGCGCATGACGGGATTATGCCTGGGGCCAGTACATCCAGGCGTAGTCAATGCTCAAACTGGCGTTTCTCCTGATCGGCCCGGCGTCCTTCCGGGGCCATTGGCATGGCATCGCGGCGCTGGGCGCCGGCCTGATGGTTCTGGCGGCGCTGGTGGCGACGAATTTGATGCCGGCCATCTCCACCATCACCTACCACGCGCTCGGCCTGGCCTTCGCCGCCTATGGCGCGCTGGCCCTGGCCGCGGCGGTGGTGGCGCGGCGGGGCGGGCTGGCCTGGCTGCCGCCGGCGGGGTCCATGCTGGCGGGGCTGCTGGTCTTGCTGGCCCCGGTGGAAAGCGACCTGGCGCTGGCCCTGTTCTACGCCTTCCTGTTCCTGGTGGACGGCATCGGGCGGATCGTGCCGGCGCTGGTCGGCCGCTTCGTCGGCTGGCGCATCCATGTCGCGGTGGCGGTCGGGGAATTCCTGCTCGCCCTCATGCTCGTCACGGGCTGGCCCATCCCGCGCAGCCACAACGTCCATTTCTGCGTCGGTGCCTTCATCGCGGGGGGCGGCTGGCTGCTGCTCCGCCTCGGCCTGATGCTGCGGACGCTGGAGGAGGAAGTGGCGATCCTCATGCTGCCGCTCTTCGCCGGCCGCGGCTGGTACGAGCATGCGCCGATCCTGGTGGAGGATGATGGCGGCGCCGTGCGGCAGGAGACGCCGATCCTGATCCGCGTCTGGACGCCGCGCGGCTGCGCCAACATCACCGACCGCATGCCCATCCTCGACCGCTACATCGGCGCGGTGGACAGGGATGGCAGCATCTCCACCGGCCATTCGTCGCTGCAATGGGGATCGGACGTCTATATCAGCCACTACCCGCGGCAGGAGATGACGCGGTCCAGCGACCACTTCCTGCATGCGCTGCGCGGCAGCAAGGAGAATGACGCGCCGGGCCTGTTCCAGCCGGACTACGCGACGGAGGTCGCGCAATGGGTGGAGGCGGACCGGGAGGTGCGCTTCCACCGCTTCAATGCCCGCCGGCTGCGCGCCTTCTGGATCGGCTACCGGCAGGACAGCACCTACAACGTCGTCAACCGCAACTGCTCCACCGTCATCGCCGGGGCGCTGGACGCGGCGCTGGAGGGCGTGCTGGCGACGGATCGGCCCTGGCAGCGGCTGCTCGGCCTCATGCTCAACCCCGACATGTGGCTGGCGGGGCTGATGCGGCTGCGGGCCGACAGCGCCACCTGGACCCCCGGCTTCCTGCTGGACTACGCCGTGCCGCTGGCGCGCATCGTGGACCGGCCGGACCTGTCCTGGCACCACCGCTTCGCCTGGTTCCTGGCGCGCTTCCGCCGGCCGGAGGGAGCGGCAGCCGACTGATCCTCAGCCGGGCTTGCGGATGCGGTACAGCCCGACATCGATGGCGCCCGTGCGGAAACCGCCCTCGCAATAGGCGAGGTAGTAGCGCCACAGCCGCTGGAAGCGGTCATCCAGCCCCATGGCGCGGATGCGGGGCTGCGCGGCCAGGAAGCGCGCATGCCATTCGCCGAGCGTCCGGGCATAGCTGTCCCCGAAGCATTCCTCCCGCTCCATCACCAGCCCGGCCTGCGCGACATGCGCGCGGAGCACGGAGGGAGAGGGCAGCATGCCGCCGGGGAAGATGTGGGTCTGGATGAAGTCCGCGCCGTGGCGATAGGCCTCGTAGCGGTCCTCGGCGATGGTGATGACCTGCAGCACGGCGATGCCGCCGGGCGCCAGCCGGTCCCGCACCGCCTGGAAATAGGCCGGCCAGTAGGCCTCGCCCACTGCCTCGAACATCTCGATGGAGATGATGCGGTCGAAGCTGCCGGTGACGTCGCGGTAGTCCCGCAGCATGAGGTCCGCGCGGGGCGCGAGGCCGCCGGCGGCCAGGCGCGCTGTCGCATGGGCCAGCTGGCGGGGGGACAGGGTGATGCCCGTCAGCGTGGCGTCGCTGGTGGTCAGCAGCCGCTCCGCCAGCCCGCCCCAGCCGATGCCGATCTCCAGCACGCTTTCCCCGCCCTGCAGGTCCAGCAGCTCGATCGCGCGGTCCTGCTTGGCGGTCTGCGCTTCCTCCAGCGTCTGGCCGGGCTGGCGGTACAGCGCGGAGGAATAGGTCATGCCGGGGTCGAGCCAGGCGGCGAAGAACTCGTTCCCCAGGTCGTAATGGGCGATGATGTTGCGGCGGCTGCCCGACCGCGTATTGGCGCGCAGCCGGTGCCGCAGCCGGTTCCACAGCCGGGCGAGCGGGGAGCCCACGACCAGCGGGTCGATGGTCGCGCCGTTCACGCAGGCCAGCGCGATCACGGTGGCGGGGTCGGGGCTCGACCAGTCGCCATCCCCGAAGGCTTCCGCGAAGGCGACATCGCCGCCGAAGGCCAGGCGGCGCACGGCACGCCAGCGATGCAGCACGATCGTCGCGTCCGGCCCGGGATGAGGGGCGCGGTGCCGCCAGCTGGCGCCGGCGGGTGTGATGACGGTCAGGCTGCCATGGCTGAGGCGGGCGGCGATGCGGCGGAGCAGGGCGCCGCGGAAGCCGATGCGGTGGGTAGCGCCTGGCGCCGAGGCACCGTCATCCAGCGTGTCACTCATCGCATCGCGTCCCGGCGGCCATCGTCGTGGTCAGGCGGGGCCATGCCCCGCGGTCACGGAATGTTATCCGATGATGGATGAATCGCCAGTGTGTCGGCTCTCCGCGAGCGGCCGGCCCAGGTCGCTCCCGGTACTGTGATCCCGGTGCCGGCCGGGCTTCAGCGCGCCTCGGCCGTGCGGATGCGCGGTGCCGGCTGGGCCGGCGTGGTCGGGATGGGCACGGTGCGGTTGGTGGTGGTGCGGGTCGGCGGCGCGGCCGCGGGGCGGGGCGCCTGGCGCGTGGTGGTGGCCGGGATCGCGCGCTGCGGCGTCGTCGCGCGGGCGGTGGTGGCCGGGCGGGTGCGCGGCGCGGCCTGGGCGGCGGCGGCGGTGCGGGCCACGGGCTGCTGGCGGGACGCGGTCTGCGCCGCCGCC
>JAIXWG010000041.1 GCA_027482245.1 Acetobacteraceae bacterium
CCGAGAGGTCGAAATGGCCGAGCCACAGCAGGTCGAGCCCCGGCACCGCGGCGATGGCCGAGGCGGCCTCGATCCCCGCCGCGCTTTCCACCAGCGCGATGGTCAGCACCGCCTGGTTGGCGGCGGCCATCTTCTCCAGCGGCGGGCCGGCGGCGTAGCCATCATGCGCCAGGCCGAAGGCCAGGCCGCGGTGCCCCTCCGGCCGGTAGCGGCAGGCATCGACCAGCGCCCGCGCCTGGGCCGCGCTTTCCACCAGCGGCATCATGATGCCCAGCGCCCCGGCATCCAGCAAAGGCGGCGCCAGGCCGGGATCGGGGCGCGGCAGCCGCACCATCGGCACGATGCCCGCCGCCCGGGCGAAGGCGCATTGGGCCTTCACACCCTCGATGCCGAGGCCGCTGTGTTCCATGTCCAGGATGACGAACTCGGCCCCTGCCTGCGCCAGCACCGGCGCCAAGCCGGGCGTGAAGAACTCGAAGGCCATCAGCCCGAAGCAGGTCTCCCCGCGCAGCAGGCGCTGCCGGACCGGGTTGTCGATCATCGGCCTGTTCCTCCCTCGTCACCGCGATGCTGCGCCCGGTCCCGCGGCGGTGGAAGGCTTGACCCCAGGGGCAGGACACCCTTAACGTTAACTCGATGGTTAAGCAAAATCCTGCCGCCGAGCCTCGCCTCGACCGTGTCTTCGCCGCCCTGTCGGACCCGACCCGCCGCGCCCTGATCGCGCGGCTGGATGCGGAGGAGGCTGGGCTTTCCGTCTCCGCGCTGGCGGAGCCGCTGGCCATGTCGCTGCCGGCGGTGATGAAGCACCTCGACGTGCTGGAAGGGGCGGGGCTGATCGCCCGCAGCAAGGCGGGCCGCACCGTCACCTGCCGGCTGACGGCCGCGCCGATGGAGGACGCCATGGGCTGGCTGATGCGCTACCAGCGCTTCTGGACCGAAAGCCTCGATCGCCTGGCGGCGGCGTTGGAGGCCGAGCAGCCATGAACGCCGTCACGCCGAGCCTGACGCTGGTCAAGCGCATCAAGGCCCCGCCGGCGACCGTCTTCGCCGCCTGGACGCGGCCGGAGATGCTGGCCCGCTGGTTCGGCCCGCATCACACGAAGGTCGAGCAGGCGGAGATCGACGCGCGGGAGGGCGGGCGCTTCCTGGTGCGACTGGTGGAGGACAACGGCGAACGCCACGGCGTCGGCGGCACCTACACGGTGTTCGAGCCCGGCCTGCGGCTTGTCTTCACCTGGGCCTGGGTTTCCATGCCCGAACGCGAATCCCGCGTGACCGTCGCCTTCCGCGTCGTGCCGGAGGGCACGGAGGTCACGCTGACCCATGACCGCTTCGCCGATGCCGATACCGCCACGCGCCACCGCCGCGGCTGGACGGAATCGCTGGAGAGGCTGGAGGCACTCCACGCCAGTGCCTGACGTGCCCACCGGCTGAACGAACCGCCGAGGAAGGAACACGGCATGGATATCCCGCAGCCCACCCGCGAGCATGAATGGCTGCTGCGCCTGGTCGGCGACTGGACCATGGAGAGCACCTGCTCCATGGGCCCGGGCCAGCCCGAGCAAACCCTGCGCGGCACGGAGAGCGTCCGCGCCATCGGCAGCCTCTGGGTGCAGGGGGAAGGCCAGGCGGAGATGCCGGGCGGCGGCACCTGCACCAACCTCATCACCTTCGGCTACGACGTCGCCCGCGGCCGCTTCACCGGCAGCTTCATCTCCTCCGCCATGACCATGATGTGGCTCTATGACGGGGTGCTGGAGGGCGAGGTGCTGACGCTGGACAGCGAGGGGCCGGACTTCACCGACCCCACGCGCCGCCTCGCCTACCAGGACATCGTGGAGCAGATGCCCGACGGCACGCGATCCCTCTCCTCCCGCGTCCGGCTGCCGGATGGCAGCTGGCAGCCGATCATGCGGGCGGTGTACCGGCGCGCCGGGCCTCAGGATCAGAAGGCGTAGCGCAGCCGCGCAGTGCCGCCGAGCGAGCTGACATTGCCGGAGAACTCGCCCTCCATCCGCGCGGCGAGCGTCAGCCCCTCCGCCAGCTGGGCCTCCAGCCCCGCGCCGGCCAGGGCGGAATTGCCGTCCGGCCGCGCACCGCGGGTGGTGAAGCTCGGGCCGGGCAGGCCGGAGAAGCTGGCCGTCATGTCGTTGTCGCGGGCGACGTAATGCGCCCAGGCCAGGCGTCCCGTCGCCCGCAGCGCGACGCCACCCGCGGAGCCCAGCCCGGTGTCCGCCGCCAGGCCCAGCTCGGTCCGCGCCGTGCCGCCGGTGCCGGAGCGGACGCGCAGCGCGGCGCCCGTGCTGGCGCCGCCGATCGTCTCCGCATAGCCCGGGGTCTGCACCTGCTGGCCCTGCATCGCCAGGACCGGTGAGACCGTGATGCCCGCCACCGGCGGCAGGTCGTAGCGGGCCTCGACGCGGCCCGACAGGACATGCGCGACATAGTCGGCCTTGGCCGGCGTGGCGCCGAGGAAGCTGATGGTCCGCTCCGTCTCCATGTCCATCCGCGCATAGGCGCCGGCGGCGCCGAGCGTCAGCGCGCCGCGGCGCCACTGGCCGTAGGTACCGAGCTGCGCGACATCGGCATTCGCGCGGCCGAGTCCGCCATCCAGCGTCGCCGCCGCCTGGCCGCCGGCCAGGGCGACGCCGACCATCGCATCCGCGTCCAGCCGGACATCGACGCCGGCCGCCACGCCGACGCTGCGTTCCTGGCGGTTCGCCGATCCGTCCGTGGGGTTGCCGCCGACGCGGCCATAGCTGCCGAGCGCCGCGCCCCAGACGGTGTAGCGCTGGCCGCTATGGCCGAGATCCGCGCCATCGCCCGGCAGCGGCGCACGGCCTGCCGCGCCGGGGTCCAGCATGGCCCAGAGGAACTGCGTGCCGGCCTGCGCGCCCATGCCCTTCACCGCCGTGCCGATCTCGCCGGTCAGCTGGTTCACGGCGATGCGGGACAGGCTGGCGGGGGCGTTCAGCACGCCGAAGAAGGGGTTCATGTTGCCCCCGCCTGCACGCGCCGCATCCAGCGCCTCGGCAGTGACGCGGAGGTTCCAGCCCTCGTTGCCGCCGCCCGACGTCGCCGGCGCGATGTCCTGCGGCGTCAGCGTCAGCAGCACCTGCGTGCCGGTCACGGCCACCACCGGGTTCACCGCGGCCCCGAAGCTGCCGCTGGTAACATTGGCGAAGTTGCCCGTGACGGTGCCCGCATTGACCAGCACCAGCGGCGTGTTGAAGCCGAAGCTGGTTCCGACCGGGATCAGCTGCAGCGTGCCGCCGAGTGCCGCGGTGCCGGAGACGTTGATGCGGTCCGCCGTACTGCCCTGCACCTCCATCGCCAGCGTGCCGGTCGGCGCCATGGTCAGGTTGCCGGCGACGTTCAGCGTGCCGACGGAATTGCCCGGCGCAATCCGCCCCGCATTGGTGGTGGTGCCGATGGTGCCGTTGCCACCAAGCGTGCCACCCTGCTGCACGGCGACGGCGCCCGGCATGCTGCCATTCACCACCAGCGTGCCACCGCTGTTGATCGTGGTGGCGCCGGTGAAGGTGTTGGCGCCGGAGAGCGTCAGCGTCGCGCCATTGCCGAGCACCAGCTGCCCGCGCGTGCCGCCATCGAGCCCACCATCCGCGATGACGCCGGAGAAGGTGCCGCTGCCGCCCGCGACCTGCAGCGTATTGGCGCCGAGGAAGACGTTGCCCGCGCCCGCCAGCCCGCCGATCACGGCCGGGCTGGCGCTGGTGTGGAAGGAGATGTCGAAGGCGCCGCCGCTGTTCACGGTGACGGGGCTGGATGGCAGCTGCGCCGTGCCGGACAGCGCGAGGCGACCGGCATTGATCGTCGTCGGCCCCGTATAGGTGTTGTTCTGCGTCAGCGTGACGAGCCCGCTGCCGTTCTGCGTGACGCCGCCTGCGCCGCTGATGACGCCCGCATGGGTAACGGTGTTGGAACGGTTGAAGCCGAGTGTCGTGCCGGCGCCGAGCGCGACCCCGCCCGCGATGCTGCCGGTGGTGCCGCCATTGCCGACGGTCAGCGAACCGCCCTGCAGGGTGATGGTGCCGGTCAGCGAACTGGTGCCGGTCAGGGTCCGGGCCTCGCTGCCGGCCAGGATGAGGTTGCCGGCGCCGGTGATGTCGAGCGGCATGGCGCCGCCGCCGCCGATGCGGTTGATCGTCATCGTGCTGCCGGCATTGCCGATGGACAGCGTGCCGCCGGTCGCGACCAGGGTGCCGAGCGTGAAGGCGGCCATGGCCGTGCCGCCATTGCCCTGCAGGAACTGGCTGCCGGCCTGCAGCCGCACCGTGGCGGTGGAGCCATCGACCGTGTCGAAGACCTGCATGAAGGCGCCGCCACCACCGATGGTGATGTCGGCCGTGCCGAGGGAGGCATTGGTGGCCAGCCGCGCCTGGCCACCACTCGCGATGCTGATGGTGGCGCTGCCGAGGCTGACGCCCGTGCCCGTGAAGCTGGTCAATTGCGGGATGCTGGTCAGCGTTGCGGTGCCCAGCGTGCTGTTGCCGAACATCTGCACGATCACGTTGTTCAGCGTGGCGGGGCCCGCGGAGCTGGAATCAAAGAGGCGCAGCAGCCCGGTCGAGCCGCCGGGGGTCGTGATGGTGACGTTCCCGAGCGCCGCCGTGTTGTTCAGGAACAGGCCCGCATAGTCGTTTCCGTTGGCGCCGTTCAGGACGATCGTCTGCATGGCGGACGAATTGTTGGTGATGCCGGCGCCGTTCAGCGTCAGGATCCGGAAGCTGCCACCGGGCCCGGCGATAAGACTGATCGTGTAGGGCGTGGCACCGGTGGCGAAGAGAAGCCGGTCGAGCGTCTGGCTGTTCTCGAGCGTGAGGGAGGTGACCGCGGCACCGGTCAGCAAGGCGGGATCGAAGGTGGCCGTGTTGGTCGGCAGCGCGGCCGGTGACCAGTTGCCGGTGGTTTCCCAGGCGGCGCCGATATTCGCACCGGTCCAGCTGCCATCCGCCGCGAAGGCGCGCGCGGGTAGCACCAGCGCCGTGCAAGCCAGAAGGGCGGCGCGCGTCACCGCTGCCAGTTGGGGGCCATGCCGCATGCCGACGTCTCCTTCGTTGCGGCCGGTCCGAGCCGGTCGCATTCCGGAAGAGACGATACTCACGATTCCGTGAGTGAGAAAGAAACTTGAGGTTGTGGGATGGGAGGAGTCGCTCGCGTCAACGCCGTGGCAGCCTTGACAGTGTCGCCACGACGGATGCTTAGATTTCGAAGGGAATAAGGGGGCGGGTACCGATCGAGCCTCCGATGCATCGCCTGTCTGGGAAGGAAGCCGCCATGCCGCGCCTGGCCAATCGCGTCGAGGACATCATCGCAGCGCCGACGCGCCGCGGCCTGCCGCGCAAGGTCACGCATCCGCCGGTGGACATCGCCTCCTCCATCAAGGGCATGGACAATTTCTGCCGCGTCATGGCGATCCGCCCCGGCGACCATGTGGTGATGCTGATCGACCCGCTGCTGGATCCGCGCGTGGTGCAGGCGGTGCAGGCCTTGGCGCGCGGGCGCGGCGCCACCTTCATCGCCTATATGGGCGACAGCACGCGCTACGTGACGATCCCGGACGAGGCCAAGGCGCTGCTGGAACGCGCGACCTTCGTCGTCTCCACCTGGTTCGCCAGCGTCATCGATCCCTTCTGCATGGCGCTGCGGAAGAACAAGGGCCAGCGCTGGGTGAAGATCACCTTCTTCCGCGACCTCGACCTGCTGAACACGCCGCAGGCGCAGTTCCCGATCGACCTGCTGGGGGAGATCATCCGCGCGACGTCACGCCTGTTTCCCGAACAGGGCGACTTCACGCTGCGCTTCACCGACCCGCGCGGCACCGATTTCCGCATCCCCTACACCGATGCGATGCTGCAGAAGCTGAAGCGCCACAATCGCTGGCGCGGACACAACGTGGCGGACGAGGATGGGTGCTACGTCCACTATTTGCCGACGCATGGCCCGAACCTGTTCGAACCGGGGATGGTCGGGCTGAAGCCGGAGGACAAGGTCGGCATCTCCGGCACGATCTGGGCGCAATGGGCTGTCGGCTTCGACCATCCCTTCGCATCGCCGGTCGGCGTCGAATTCCGCGACGACGTCGTCTTCGCCGTGCATGGCGAGGGGTTCGAGGCCGATGTGCTGCGCGACTACCTCATCGGCGGAACGCTGGAGGAGGTTGGCTGCGGCCATAACCCGAAGGCGCCGCGCTTCGATATCTATCCAGCCGGCCCGAACAGCCCGGGCGCGCTGCATTTCGGCATCAATGCGCTGAAGCCCTCCGAATACCTGCGGCGTGTCATGCCGAACTGGGAGGAGCCGCATATCCACATGGACCTCGTGACCTATGACAGCACGGTCACGGCGGGCAACAGCCCGATGATCGAGGATGGCTACCTGCTCTCGCTGCGCGACCCGAAGGTGGTCGCGCTGGCGAAGCGCTACGGCGATCCGGTCGAGTTGCTGGAGGGCTTCCCGGTCTGACGCTCAGACCTTGTGAGCCTCGAGCGTGCTGGGGTGGAAGAGTTCCTCCGCCGCCAGCACGCGGTTCGACAGGCCCTGCGCGTGGTGGTGGCGCAGGAAATAGTCGAAGACATGGCGGTTCGGCGCCAAGCCGTAGCTGAAAAAGTCCTCGCCCATCAGCTGCCGGGCGCGGCGGAGGTTCTCCTCCACGAAGGGCAGCGTGACCTTGGTGGCGGAGGTGTCGGTCAGCCGCTCCAGCGCGATGTCCTTCGACTTCTGGAAGCCCTTCATGACAGCGGTCGGCAGCCAGGGATGCTGTTCGACGAGTGACTTCCGGATGCCGAGCACATGCATCACCGGGAAGATGCGCGTCTTCTGGAACCAGGCGGTCGCCTCCGCCGTCGGATCCTCGAACAGCCAGCGGATGTTCGGGTCGCCGCGTTCGAAGCAGGAGGGCGCGCGCGGGCCCATCACGCCATCCAGCTCGCCATCGGCCAGCATGCCGGAGATGGTCTTCCCCTCCGGCGCATTCTCCACCACCACGCCATCCGGCAGCGTCACGCTCAGCTTCTCGATGCGGCCCGGGCTTTCATAGCCGCCGCGCACCCAGGTGATGTCGCGCTGGTTGACGCCGTATTCCTCCTCCAGGATCGCGCGCGCCCAGACATTCGCGGTCAGCTGGTATTCCGGCATGCCGATGCGCTTGCCGCGCAAGTCGGCGGGCGCGTGGATGCCGCGGTCGTTGCGCACGACGATGCAGGTATGGCGGAAGGCGCGGGAGGGGAAGACGGGGATGGCGACATAGGGGCTGTCGCCGCGCGCGACGCGCAGGCTGTAGGAGGAGAGCGACAATTCGCAGATGTCGAAGGCCTCATGCCGCATGGCCCGGAAGAAGATTTCTTCAGGTTCCAGCAGCATGAATTGCGGATCGACCGCATCGATCAGCACCTCGCCCCGCACCAGCGGCATCATGCGGTCATAGGGGCCGATGGCGACGGAGAGGGAGAGGTTGCCCATGCCGCTCACTCCGCCGCCTGGGCCGGCGCGCCGCCGGGGAACAGGCTGCGTTCCAGCTCCGTCGTGCCGAGCGTGCGCCAATCCGTGGTCTTGGGCACCAGGCCCTCGAAGCTCGCGATATCCTTCTTGGGCACCATGGGTTCCGTGCGTCCCAGCGCCGGCGCGCCCTCGGAAAAAGCCTTCGCCGCCTCGATCATCAGGCGGCGCCACTGCACGATCGCGACATCGCTGGCGCCGAGCCGTTCGGAGGTGCGGTCCGCGATCGCGCCCATGCCTTCCCACATCGCCATGTCCTGCGCCGGGATGCCCTTGATGCCCGTGAAGTTGCCGAGCTTCATCAGGTTGCGGTCCTGCAGGTAGTCGTTGTCCCGCACCCGCAGCCGGGCCCAGCCCTTGGACGGGTCCACATCGACGCCCGGCGTCAGCGCCAGGAACTTCCGCCACTCCGCCATGGAGGGAACGTCCGCGCCCTCGCCCCAGGCGATGAAGTGGAACATGCAGGTGTTGTCGTCGATCGGCACCGTCACCTGCGCCACGTTGTAGCTGGCGTTCGGCGGGATCAGGCAGATCAGCGGCGCGACGAAGGTGGTGATGCGGACGTAGTCCTGCGTCGCCGCGTTCTGGATCGGCCGGCGGATGGCGGCGTAGCGGAAGCCGTAGGAGGTGAGCTGCACCTGCAGCCGCGGCGCCTTGTCGGTCGAAGGCCGCGTCCAGAGCTTGGCATTGGCGCCCGCGCGGCCGACGCGCGCCGGCACCATGTCCGACGAATGCAGCGACGAGGAATGCGCGCTGTCGATCTGCCCTTCCACCACCTGCGCCCAATTGCAGTCCACGCGCGCGGTGCCGATGGAAACGCGCGTCTCCGGCGTCGGCGCGAAGGGCGGCGGCTCGAAGGCCGGCATCGTCGCGCGGTCACCCATATAGGCCCAGACGAAGCCACCGGCTTCCTCCGTCGGATAGGCGGGGTGCTTGAACTTCGCCGCGGCGCAGGCCTCCGGCGGCTCCGACGGCATCTCGACGACGTTGCCATCGGCATCGACCTTCCAGCCGTGATAGAGGCAGCGCAGCCCGCCTTCCTCGTTCCGGCCATAGACCAGCGACGCCTTGCGATGCGGGCAGAACTCGCCGACCAGCCCGACGCGACCCTCGCCGTCCCGGTAGGCGACGAGGTTCTCGCCCAGGATGCGGACGCGGATGGGCTTGCCCTCCGCCTCCTCCACCTCCTCCGACAGGCAGACGGGCAGCCAGTGCTGGCGCATCAGGCGTCCCATGGGGGCGTCGCCCTCGACGCGGGCGAGCAACTGGTTTTCCTCATGGGTCAGCATGGCGTGTCCTCCATGGCGGCGGTGGGCGAATACTTAGCGTTCTAAGTGCATCCGCCGCAAGGCGGGTGCCGGGGGATTGACGTGGAATCTTAGATTGCTAAGTAAATCGCCAGCGGGAGGTGCTCGGACATGGATGAGGATGCAGAGTTCCGCCCCTTGCGGGTGCTGGCCGCGGCGGCGATCGCGCAGGGCATCTTCCGCTTCGACCTGGCCGATCCCGATGGCGCCGCGCTGCCCGACTTCACCGCCGGCGCCCATCTGCGCGTGCGGCTGCCGAACGGCCTGACCCGCCGCTATTCGCTCTGCAGCGATCCCGCCGAGACCGTCAGCTACAGCATCGCGGTGAAGCGCGACCCGGCCGGGCAGGGCGGGTCCGTCCTGCTGTGCGACCAGGTGAAGGCGGGGGACCTGCTGCCCTGCGCGCCACCGCGCAACGATTTTCCTCTAACGGGCAACCCGGTGTCGCGGCTGTTCATCGCAGGCGGCATCGGCATCACGCCGATCATGTCCATGATCCGCCATTTGCAGGCGGAAGGCCGGCCGCCCTGGAAGCTCGTCTACCTCACCCGCTCCGCCGCCGAGACGGCGTTCCGGGAGGAACTCTCCGCGCCCGAGCTGAAGGGCAGGGTCGTCATCCACCATGATGGCGGCGACCCCGACCGCGCCTACGACCTCTGGCCCCTGCTCGACCAGCCCAAGGGCCGCCACATCCATTGCTGCGGCCCGCGCGGGCTGATGCAGGCGGTGCGGGACATGACGGGCCACTGGCCCGCCTCCGCCGTGCATTTCGAGGATTTCGGCACCGGCAGCGGCCAGAAACGCGCCGATGACGCGCCCTTCGCCGTGCGCCTCGCCAGCACCGGCGCGCGGGTCGATGTGCCCGCCGGCACGACGATCCTGGAGGCGCTGCGCGCTTCCGGCGTCGCCGTTTCCCATTCCTGCGAAAGCGGCACCTGCGGGTCCTGCCGCACGGGATTGCTGGAGGGGGAGGCCGACCATCGCGACCTCGTGCTCATGGAGCATGAGAAGGCGAACCGCATCATGGTCTGCGTCTCCCGCGCCGCGCCAGGCACAGACGAACTGGTGCTGGACCTGTGACGCGCCGCCTGCGGCTCGGCGTCTGCGGGCTGAGCCGCGCCTTCACGCTGATGCTGCCGACGCTGGCCGGCCACGCCCGGGTTGAACTCGTCGCCTGCGCCGATCCGCGGCCTGAAGCGCGCGCGCGCTTCACGCAGGATTTCCCCGGCAGCCGCGCCCATGCCGACATGGCGGCGCTGTGCCGGGACGACGCGGTGGAGGCGATCTACATCGCGACGCCGCACCAGTTCCACGCCACCGACGTCATCGCCGCCAGCGCCGCGGGCAAGCACTGCCTGGTGGAGAAGCCCATGGCGATCACGCTGGCCGATGGCGCCGCGATGATCGAGGCCGCGGACCGTGCCGGCGTGCAGCTGGTGATCGGCCACAGCCACAGCCAGGACGGCCCCGTGCTGGCGGCACGGCGGCTGATCGCGCGTGGCGATGTCGGCCGCCTGCGCCTCCTCACCGCGCTCACCTACACCGACTTCCTCTATCGCCCCCGGCGGCCGGAGGAGCTGGACACGGCGCAGGGCGGTGGCGTGGTGTTCAGCCAGGGCGCGCATCAGCTCGACATCGTGCGCCTCCTCGGCGGCGGCCTGGTCCGCAGCATCCGCGCGCAATGCTTCGACTGGGATGCGACGCGCCCGACGGAGGGCGCCTATACCGCCTTCCTGCAGTTCGAGGATGGTGCCACGGCGACGCTGACCTATAGCGGCCATGGCCGCTACGACACGGATGAGCTGATGGGCTGGGTGGGGGAGCTCGGCCAGCCCCGCGATCCCGAAGCCTATGGCACCGCGCGCCGCGCGTTGTCCGCCATCACCGATGAGGAAGCGGCCAAGGCCCGTCGCGCCTATGGGCCGAAGACACCGCCCCTCGCGCCCCCCGCACCGCCCGCCTTCCACAACCAGTTCGGCTTCCTGCTGGCGAGTTGCGAGCGTGCCGACCTCCGCCTGACGCCGGCGGGCGTGATGGTGCATGCCGATGACCGCCGCTGGCTGGAACCGGCGCCCCTGCCCGCAGTGCCGCGCGGCGAGGTGCTGGACGAATTCTGCGCCGCCGTGCTGGACGGCGCCCCGCCCCTGCATTCCGGTGCCTGGGGCATGGCGACGCTGGAAGCCTGCCTCGCCGTGCTGGAATCCTCCCGCACGGGCCAGGCGGTGACGCTGCGCCACCAGATCGCCGCAACAGGCTGAGGAAACCGCATGGCCACGCTCCGCATCGAGGCGACGCGCGACGACGCGACGGGCCTTTTCTACCTCTCGGTCTTCATGCCGGCGGAGGCGAAGGAGCCCTTCGTCACGACCGCGCCCCGCTACATGAGCGCGGCGGCGGCCGAGCAGGACATGATCGCGACGATCACCGCGACGGCGAACCGGCCGCGGTAAGCGCCGTCGGGTAGAGGCGCCCGCCGGCCTCCGCCCGCATCGCCTCCAGCACGAAGCCGCGGGGCAGGGCGACGCGTTCGCGCAGCGGCATCGCATCCGCGCCCGCATCCCAGGCGGCGGCCAGGGGCCGGCCCTCCGTGCCCTTATGGTCGAGGCCGAGCAGGTGCAGCACCGTCGGCGCGATGTCGGTCAGGTCCGCCGGCATCTGCGCCACCGCGCCGTCGCGGAAGGGCCCGCCCTGCATCACCAGCACCGTCGCCAGTTCCGACCGGTGCAGCCCGCCATGCATGCCGCCGCCCTCCGGCACATCTGGTGCATCGAAGGGCGCGGTGCCCGGCAGGCCCCATTCGTCGGAGGCCTCGCTGCCCGCGAAGGTGACGACAAGGTCCGCGCTGCGGCGATGCCCGCTGCCGAGCAGCGAGAGGGGAGCGGCCTGGCCTTCTGGCAGGATGGAGGGATCACGGGCGAAAAGCGGCCCGGCCCAGGCCTGCGTCGCGAGGAAGGACGCGACCTGCGACGCCAGCGCGGGATCGCGGAACCAGAGGCCCGGCGCGGCCGCCGGCGCCACCGCGATGTCGATGCCATCGCCGAGCCCCGTGCCCGCACGGAAGCCCGCGCGGACCAGTTCCTCCCGCAGCGAGAGCTTGCCGCGGCCGGTCACATGGCCGTGGTCGGACAGCACGATGATGGCGATGTCCTCCGCCTCCGGCTGCGCGTCGCGCCAGGCGATGATGTCGCCCAGCACGGCATCCGCGGCGCGCAGGCCTGCCTGCGCCTCCGGCGACCGCAGACCGCCCCAGTGGAAGGCGATGTCGGGCTCCGACAGCCACAGCAGCGTGACGTCGGGCCGGCGTTCCGGCAGCACGACCTCCAGCAGCACCCGCGCGGCATGGCGCAGCCGCGCCAGGTTCGGCACGGCATGCGGTGGCGTGGGTCCGAGGCGGTCGCGCACCAGGCGCGCCGCCTCCCCCTCCTCATCCTCGACATTCCAGCGGAAGCTGCCGAGGCGTTCCGCCGCGGGGTGCAGCAGCCGCGCCGCGCCCGCGGTGCCGGCGCTGACGAGCGCGAAGGTGAGGCCCTTCTCCGCCAGCCGCTCGCCGAGGCTCGGGCGTTCCAGCGGGCTTTCCCGCCCCTGCGCCATGGCCAGCACATCGGCGACGAGCTTGGTGCGCAGCAGCCGGTCCGGCGCTACCGCGGCATCGAACAGCGTGTTCGCCACCATCCCATGCCCGCCCGGGCGGCATCCCGTGATGAGGGAAGGGGTCGCGACGCGCGTCTCGCTGGGGAAGACGCTGCGGGCATTGGCGAAGCGCGTGCCGCGCGCGGCCAGCGCGGCGAGGTGCGGCGTGGCGGCAGGCGAGACCATGTCGGGCCGCAGCCCGTCCAGTGCCACCAGGATGAAGCGTGTCATGGGTCGGGCCTATCGTAGCGTGGGGTCCATGCGATCCCGCAGCCAGTCGCCGATGAGGGAGACGGAGAGCGTCGTCAGCACGATGGTGAGGGCGGGAGAGAGCAGGATCCAGGGCGCGCGCGTCAGGTATTCGCGCCCATAGCCGACCATGCTGCCGAGCGAGGTCGATGGCGGCTGCACGCCGAGGCCGAGGAAACTCAGGCCGCTTTCCAGCAGGATGATCTCCGGGAAGGCCAGCGTCATGGAGACGATGAGCGTGGAGGCGATGTTCGGCAGCACGTGCCGCCCATAGATCCGCCAGGGGGAAGCGCCCAATTGCCGCACCGCCGCCGCATAGCCCTGCGACCCCGCGCTGATGGCCAGCCCCCGCGCGATGCGGGCATAGCGTTCCCAGGCATGCAGGCCGAGCAGGCCAATGAACAGCACCATGGAATTGCCGAAGAAGGCCAGCACCGCCAGCGCCAGGATCAGGAAGGGCAGGCTGGCGGAGAAATCGACCAGCGCCAGCACCAGCTGCTCCACGAAGCCGCGGAAATGCGCGGCCAGGAAGCCGAGCGTCGTGCCGATCAGCGCGCCGATGATGGTGGCGCCGAAGGCGATCAGCAGGCTCATGCGGATCGAGTAGATCAGCCGCGCCAGCACATCGCGACCGAGTTCATCCGTGCCCAGCGGATGCAGCCAGGTGCCGCCCATGAAGGCCGGCGGCGCCAGGCGGTTGCGCAGGTCGAGCGCGGTGTAGGCGTAGGGGCTGATGACATCGGCCAGCACCGCCACCAGCAGCATCAGCGTCAGCCACGCCAGGCCGAACAGCACCATGGGCGGCGGCAGGGCGTGCTTCGCCCGGGGCGGGGCCTCCGCCATGGCGGGCAGGGTCATGTCGGACATGTCAGCCCATCCCCGCCGCGCGTCGCGGCTGGTTGCGCAGCCGGGGGTCGAGCAGCCCGTAGAGCAGATCGACGATCAGGTTGGAGGTCACCATCGTCATCGCCACCAGCAGCAGCACGCATTGCACGACGGCGAGGTCGCGGTTCGCGACCGCCACCACCAGCAGCCGCCCGACCCCGGGCCAGGAGAAGACGCTTTCGACCACGACCGCGCCGGCGATCAGGCTGCCGACCATGAAGCCGACGATGGTGACGGTGGGGATGGCGGCGTTCGGCAGCGCATGGCCCCAGACCACCGCGCGCCAGGGCACGCCCTTGGCGCTGGCGGTGCGGATATAGGGCTGGCCCAGCACTTCCAGCATCGCGCTGCGGGTGAAGCGTGCCAGCACCGCCGCGCCGCCGATGCCGAGCGTGATGATCGGCAGGATCGCATGCCGCCAGCTGTCCTGTCCGCCGGAGGGCAGCCAGCCCAGCTGCACCGCGAAGACCAGCACCAGCAGCAGGCCGAGCACGAAGGACGGCACGGTGAAACCCGCCACCGCCAGCATCATCACCGCGCGGTCGATGAAGGAGTTGCGGTGCAGCGCCGCGGTGATGCCCGCGGGGATGCCGAGCCCCACCTTGATGGCGAGCGCCGGCAGGGTCAGCGCCAGCGTCGCCGGGATGCGCTCCGCCACCAGCACGATGGCGTCGCGCCCGTCCCGCATGGATCGCCCGAGATCGCCCTGAAGAATGGCGCCGAAGTAGTGGAAGTATTGCACCCAGACCGGCTGATCGAGGCCCCAGGCCGCCCGGAAGGCCTCCACGGCCTCCGGCGGCGCATCGGCGCCCATGATGATCTGCGCGGGGTCGCCGGACAGGCGCAGCACGACGAAGGCGAAGGTCACGACCATCACGATGGTGACGGCCGCGCGCAGCAATCGGCTGCCGAGGAAGCGGATCATCTCAGGCGGCCTTTCGCGTGACGGCGGGCGCGACATCGCCCTGGACGACGTGGCAGGCGACGAGGCGGCCGTCGCCGCGGCGCGGCTTCAGCACCGGCGTCTCCCGCGCACACAGCGCCGTCGCTACGGGGCAGCGCGGGTGGAAGGCGCAGCCGCTCGGCCGGTCCGCGGGGTTCGGCGGATCGCCCTGCAGCACGATCCGCTGGCCGCTGCGGCCGGGATGCGGGATGGCGGAGACGAGGGCCTGCGCATAGGGATGCGCGGGCTCATGCAGCACCGCATCCGGCTCCCCTTCCTCCACGATGGTACCGAGATACATCACGGCGACACGATGGCTCACCTGCCGCACGGCACGCAGGTCGTGGCTGATGAAGAGGATGCCGAGGCCGAGGCGTTCCTGCTGGTCCATCAGCAGGTTCATCACCTGCGCCTGGATGGAGACGTCGAGCGCGCTGATCGGCTCGTCGCAGACCAGCAGCGCGGGTTCCGTCGCCAGCGCGCGGGCCAGCACGGCGCGCTGCCGCTGGCCGCCCGAGAGTTCATGCGGGTAGCGCGCCGCCTGGTCGGGGCGGAGCCCCACGGCGCGCAGCGCCTCCATCGCGCGGCCAGCGCGATCCTTCGCCTCACCGATGCGATGGATGTCGAGCGGTTCCTGCACCTGCGCGCCGATCGGCAGGCGGCGATCCAGCGCGCCGAGCGGGTCCTGGAACACCATCTGCATGCGCGACCGCAGCGCGCGCCAGGCGTCTGTGCCGGGCGGGGGCATGGGCTTGTCCTGGAAGGCCACGCTGCCGGCATCCGGCGCCTCCAGCCCCAGCACCAGGCGGCCCGTGGTGGATTTGCCGCAGCCGGACTCACCGACCAGGCCCAGGGTGCGCCCGCGCTCCACGGAGAGGGAGACGCCATCGACGGCGCGAACCTCGACGCTGCGTCCCATCAGCCCGCGCCGCATGGCGTAGCGGCGCACCAGGCCCTTGGCTTCCAGCATCGGGGTCATGCGGCGACGGTTTCCTTCAGCAGGCCCATGGCGGTGGCGCGGATGCAGGCGGCCTGGTGGCCCTGCGCCAGCGCAACGGAAGCCGGCACCGCGATGTCGCAGGCGGGCGACCGTTCGGCGCAGCGCGGCGCGAAGGCGCAGCCCTTCGGCATGGCCCAGGGTTCCGGCACGCTGCCGGGAATGGCGGCCAGCCGCCGGCGCGGCCCGTCCAGCGGCGGCAGCGCGCCGAGCAGGCCGTTGGTGTAGGGATGGGTCGGCGCTTCGAACAGCCGCGCCACCGGCGCCTGCTCCACGATGCGGCCTGCATACATGACGCAGACGCGGTCGCAGCTTTCCGCGACGACGCCGAGGTCGTGGGAGATCAGCACCAGCGCCATCCCCGTCTCCCGCCGCAGATCCTGCAGCAGCGTCAGGATTTGCGCCTGGATCGTCACGTCGAGCGCCGTCGTCGGCTCGTCCGCCACCAGCAGCTCCGGCCTTCCCGCCAGGGCGATCGCGATCATGACGCGCTGGTTCTGCCCGCCGGAGAGTTCATGCGGCCAGGCATCGAGCCTGCGCGCGGCATCGGGGATGCCGACCTGGTCGAAAAGGCGCTTCGCCTCCGCCCGCGCCGCCGCGCCCTGCATGCCGCGATGCAGGCGCAGCGCTTCCTCCACTTGGCGACCGATGCGGATCACGGGGTTCAGGCTGCTGGCGGGGTCCTGGAAGATCATCGCGATCCGCCCGCCGCGCACCCGGTCCAGCGTGGCAGGCGGGGCACCGAGCAGTTCCTGATCCTGCAGCCTGGCGCTGCCGGTCACGCGCGCCTTGCCCGGCAGCAACCCCAGCGCGGCGAGCCAGGTGACGGACTTGCCGCAGCCGGATTCGCCCACGAGTCCCACCGCCTCCCCGGCCGCGACATCCAGGTCGATGCCGCGCAGGACGAACTGGCCATCGAAGGCCACGCGGAGATTCCGCAGCGAGACGAGCGCGGTCACGCTGCGAAGTTCCGGCTGCGGAAATCCATCTGGAAGGATTGTCCCGGTGCCCAGCCGATGTCGCGCCGCTTGGCCGTCAGGTTCGCGGATTGATGCAGGACGGTGTAGGCAGGGTCCTCGCGCTCCGCGATCTCCAGCATGCGGCGGAAAGTGCGGCGACGCTCCGCGGGATCGGTGCCAGTCTCCAGCGCGTTCGACAGGCGGCCGAATTCCTCGTTCCGCCATTCGTTGATCTGCCATTGCTGGCCTTCCGGCCCATGCGCGGCGACGATGGAGGAAACGGGGTCGTTGAAGCTGGCGCTGCCCGACCAGTCCCGCACGCCACGCTGGCCGTCGCGCGACAGGACCTGCGGGAAATTCTCCCGCATCTCGATGACGACGTTGAGGCCGACGGCGCGCCAGCCCTCCACCAGGATCTGCGCGGTCGGCACCTGGTTGGTGTAGTAGCCGTTCAGCAGGCGGTAGGGGATCGGTTCGCCGCTATAGCCGGCCTCCCGCAGCAGGCGGCGGGCCTCGGCGGGATCGAAGCGGGGCGCGGACCAGTCGGCCTGGTACATCGGGCCGTAGAACTCGAATTGCAGCCCCTTCGGCACTGGTGCGCGGTTGCCCCACAGCGCCTGCACGATGGCGTCGCGGTCGATGCTGTGCGTGAAGGCGCGGCGGATGCGGGCGTCGCGCAGATTCGGGTGGTTCTTGTCGAACACCGTCAGGCGGTGGTTCATGATCGGCCCGCCGACGACCTGGTGGCGCGCGCTGCGCTCCAAGCTGCCGATCTGGTCGGGCGGGATGTCGCAGGCGAAGTCCGCTTCGCCGGACAGCAGGGCGTTGATGCGGGAGGAGACTTCCGGCACCTCCAGGAAGCGCAGCCGCCGCACCGGCGGCCGCCCGCCCCAATACTCGTCGAAGGCGTCGAGCACGAGGGAATGGTCGGGCCGGAACTCCACCACGCGGAAGGGGCCCGTGCCGATGGGGCGCCGTGCCCAGTCGAGCCAGGAGGAGGATTTCTCGAAGGCATCGCGCGACAGGATCATCGCGATGTTGCGGCTGATGCGGCCTTCCAGCGTTACATCCGGCACGCGGTTGTGGAAGCGGATGGTGCGGGCATCGACGATCTCGATGCGGTCGAAGCCCGGGAAGCCGCGGCGCGCCACGGCCAGCGCTTCAGGCGGTGGCGTGCGGCCCTGGGTCTGGCCGGGGACGGCGCCGAACAGGTTGCGCGCCTGCTCCACCGTCAGGTTCCAGCCCATGCGCTCCGCGCTGAAGGTGAAGGCGACATCCTCCGCCGTCATCGTCCTGCCGTCATGGAACAGCACGCCCTGGCGGAGCGTCAGTTCCAGCGTGCGGTCATCGACCCGCCGCCAGGATTCCGCGAGGCCCGGACGCAGCGAGAGGTCGCCCGTCCAGGACTGGTCGATCAGCGTCTCCGCATAGGAATTCCAGGTTCGGCTGCCGACATTGGACTGCTCGCGCAGTGTCTCCAGCGTGTTGGTGTTGGCGATCTTCTGCACGGCGATGGTCATCACCGGGCGCTGGTCCGCCTGCGCGAGCGCGGGGGCCGCCAGCAGGCTCGGCGTGGCGAGGAGGAGGCGGCGCGTCAGCATGGCGTCAGACCCCCCAGTTGCCCTGACGAAAGTCCATCGCGAAGGCGGGGCTTGCCTTCCAGCGGATATCGCGGCGCTTGGCGGTGAAGGTCGCGTTCTGGTGGATGACGGTGTAGGCCGGGTCCTCGCGCTCCGCGATCTCCAGCATGCGGCGGAAGGCGGCGCGGCGGCGGGCGCGGTCCGTGCCGGTCTCCAGCTCCACCGACAGGCGGTTCAGCTCGTCGTTGCTGTATTCGCCGACCTGCTGCTGCTGCCCGTTCGGGCCATGCTGCGCGACGAGGGAGGAGACGGGGTCGTTGAAGGGCGCGCTGTTCGACCAGTCCCGCACCGCACGCGTCGCGTTGCGCTCCAGGATCTGCGACCAGTTCTCCTTCATCTCGATCTGGATGTTGAGGCCGACGCTGCGCCACATCTCCACCAGCACCTGCGCGGTCGCGTTCTGGTTGGTGTAGTAGTTGTTCAGCAGGCGATAGGGGATCGGGTCGCCGCGATAGCCGGCTTCCCGCAGCAGGCGCCGCGCCTCCGCCGGATCATAGGCCGGCACGTCCCAATCGGCGTGGAACATCTGGTCGTAGTAGGGCCACTGCAGCCCCTTCGGCACTTCCGTCCGCCCGGCCCAGAGGCTGTCCACGATGGCCTTGCGGTCCATCGAATGCGTGATGGCGCGCCGGACGCGCGGGTCACGCAGCTGGGGAAAATTCTTGTCGAAGCAGATCAGGCGATGGTTGAGGATCGTGCCGCCCTGCACCTCGAAGCTGCGGTTGCGCTCGATGCCCGGAATCTGGTCGGGCGGGATGTCACAGGCGAAGTGGTAGTCGCCGGCCAGCAGGCCGTTGATGCGGGAGGATACCTCCGGCACCTCCACGAAGCGGATCTGCCGCAGCGGCGGGCGGCCGCCCCAATACTCGTCATGCGCGACCAGCAGCAGCGACCGGTCCGCCTGGAAATCGGCCACGCGATAGGGTCCGGTGGTGACGGGCTTGCGCGCCCAGTCGAGCCAGGAGGGCGCGGCTTCGAAGGCACGGCGGCTGACGATCTCGCTGCCATAGCGCGAAAGGCGGCCTTCGAGCGTCACGTCCGGCGTCGCGTTGTGGAAGCGCACCGTCATCCGGTCCACCGCCTCCACCCGTTCCAGCGCCGGCCAGGCGCGGCGCGCCACGGCGGGCACTTCCGGCGGCAATTCCTTGCCGGGGCGCGGCGCGGGCATCGTCTCCCCGATCGGGATCGTGCGGCCCTGGGCGGTCGCCAGCGTCTCCCCGAACATGCGCTCGCGGGAGAAGGAGAAGACGACATCGTCGGCCGTCAGCTCGTCGCCGTTGTGGAAGCGCACGCCGGGGCGGAGCTTGAGTTCGATCACGCTGTCGGAGATGCGGCGCCATTCGGTGGCGAGCCCCGGCACGGGGCCGAGGTTGCCGAGCCAGTCGCGCCCGATCAGCCCTTCCCAGATCGAGGAGAAGAAGATCCGCTCCCCCACATTCGACTGCTCGCGCAGCACCTCGAGCGTATTGGAGTTGCTGATCTTCTGCACGGCGATGGTGATGGCGGGGCGCTGGTCCGCCTGCGCGATGGCGAAGCGCGGCAAGACGAGCGCGGGGCTGGCGAGCAGCAGGCGGCGCGGGATCATCGGCATGGCTCCTTACTCCGCGGCTTCGCGGGTGATGGCGGCGGCCGGCGCGGGCTTGCGCTCCTCCAGCCCCTGCGGCGTAGCGCGGAAATGGGTGAGCGTGCGCTCGGCATGGCGCATGCGCAGCGACAGCGCCTTCTGCGCGTAGTCGCGCACCAGGCCGGCATGGGCGGGGTCGTCGGCCAGGTTCTCGAACTGGTGTGGATCGCGCGCCAGGTCGAAGAACAGCGGCGGCAGCGCGGCGAAGTGGACGTATTTGTAGCGATCGTCCTGCACGACGCAGAGGCTGCTCTCATCCATCGAGAGGCCGAGCTCACCCTCGGGCTTCGAATAGTGCACGTCGCGGAAATCGTATTCGTAGTGCAGCACGCCACGCCAATCCGCGGGCTTCTCCCCGGCGATGACGGGCAGCAGCGAACGGCCATCCACGCTGCGCGGCACCTCGCCGCCCAGCCATTCCAGGATGGTCGGCATCACATCGACGCTTTCCGTGAAGCTGGCGTCGATCTCGCCCGCACGGTGCGTGCTGCCCGCGCCCTTCACCACCAGCGGGATGCGGAAGCTCTCGTCGAAATAGCCGACCTTCCCCAGCAGCCAATGGTCGCCGAGCTGCTCGCCATGGTCGGAGGTGAAGATGATGGTCGTGTCGTCCCACTGCCCCGTCTGCTCGAGGTAGTCGAAGACGCGGCCCAGGCAGTCATCGATCTCGGTCATCAGGCCCGCATAGGTCGCGCGCATCTGGCGGATGGCGGCCTCGTCCAGCCCCGTCGCGACGCCGCCGGCGCCATGGAAGAAGCTGCCCTGGCGGATGCCGCGGAGGTAGTGGCGCAGCATCGGATGCTGCGCGGCCTCCTCCTCCCACATCGGACGCCGGATCGGCGCCGGCATGTCGGCGGGGTCGTACATGGTGTTGTAGGGCGCGGGCGCGATGAAGGGGGGATGTGGGCGGTAGTAGCCGAGGTGGAGGAACCAGGGCTTGTCGCCCTTGCCCTTCAGGTAGGTCAGCGCCTTTTCCGTGAAGAAGGTGCTGTCCGACAGCTCGGCCGGGATGCGGCAGGGGCGGTTGGTGGCGCCGGGCACGGCATCCTCGCCTTCCGGAAGCCAGATGTCCTCCCGCTTCGGCGGCAGCGTGTAGCCCTGGTGGGCCAGCCAGCCGAAATAGCCATCCATATTCGGCTCGAAGGCGCCGACGCTGCGGAAGCCGTCCATCAGGTCGCCGAGCGTCGTGAAGCGCGGGTCCTTCGGACCGCTCGTCCGCGGATCAGGCGTCGTCGTCGTGTAGCCGATCAGCGCGGGATCATAGCCCAGCAGCCGCAACTGCTTGCCGAGGTTGGTGTGGCGCGCATCCAGCGGCACGGTGTTCTGCACCGCGCGGTGGTTCATCAGGTAGAGGCCCGTCAGCAGGCTCGCGCGCGCCGGGCCGCAGGGAACCGCCGTCGTCACATGGTTGCGGAAGGTGACGCCTTCGCGGCACAGCCGGTCGAGGTTGGGCGTGCGCAGGAAATCCGCGCCGAGATGCGGCACGAAATCCGCGCGCCACTGGTCCACGACGATGAGCAAGACATTCTTACGCTGCCGCATATCCGCGCCCCTCTGGAGTGCGGACGGCTTAGCGTCCTTCGGGGACGCTGATGTGATGCTTGGGCTGCGCTTTCATGACAGCCGGCATCCCGGGCGCTCTGCCGCGCCGGGATGCGGCTTCAACCATGCCGTGGCGGTGGAAGCGGCCTCAGGCCAGCAGCGCCGCCGCCCCGACCACCATTGCCAGGACGCCCGCCACGCGCGGCACCTGGCCGAGGGAGGGACGGCCGGCGGCCAGCGTCGCGACGCCCAGCACGATCGCCCCTGCACCAGCGCCAGGCCGAGCAGATAGGCCAGCACCGGCGTCGCCTCCGCCCCCATGACCGCTTCCGCGAAGGCCTGGCCATGGGCCAGCCCCGCCACGGCCAGCAGCGGCATCCAGAGGCCGCTCGTGCCCCCGGCGCGCGCCAGCAGCACGATTCCGATGCCGATGACGGACAGCGCCACCAGCAACTCCGCCCCCGGCAGCACCAGCCCGCCCCAGGCGGTCGCCACGCCGGCCAGCGAGGCGACGACGAAGGTGAGCGCCCGCCCCGCACCCCAGCCCGCCAGCCCCGCCACCAGCGCGAGGCCCAGCAGGAAGGCGAGGTGGTCGAGCCCGATGACGGGATGGCCGAGGCCCGACAGCAGGCCCTCCGTCACCGTTGCCGGTGTCATGCCTCCCGTCGGGTGGTGGGCGGCGGCGGGGCCGGCGGCCAGCAGCAGGGCAGCGATCGGCAGCGTCAGGCGGTGCATGGCGTGGTTTCCTCCGGCATTTCGATCAGGTGGCGAGCGCCGGGCGGCGCTGGCGCCAGGCGGTGGCGCGTTCGAAGGCATGGCCCGCGCGCAGCACCACCGCATCCTCGAAGGGCCGGCCGATGATCTGCGCGCCGACGGGCAGCCCGCCCTCCCCGAATCCCGTGCAGACCGTCATGGCGGGCTGGCCGGTCAGGTTGAACGGGATGGTCAGGCCGGGTGCCTCCAGGCTTGCGAATTTGGAGACCTTGTCGATTGGCGGCGCCTCGCTGGCCTGCGCCGCGGTCAGCAGCAGGTCGAAGCCCTGCATCGTCGTCGCCATCGCGGCACAGAGTTCGCGCCGGCGGCGCTGCGCCTGGACGTAGTCCGCGCCGGAGACGAGCGTCGCCAGCGCCAGGCGTTCGCGCAGGATCTCGCCATAGTCGCGGAAGCGGGTGCGCAGCCAGGGCTCATGCACGGCCAGCGCCTCCACCATCAGGATCAGCCAGCCCGTCGCGTTCCAGTCCATCAGCGGCGGCAAGGTGACGTCCTGCACCGACGCACCCTCGGCCCGCAGCACCTCGGCCAGATGATCGACGCCGTCGCGCACCGCCGGCGTCACCACCAGGTCGGATTCATGAAAATGGCGGATGACGCCGATGCGCAGCCCCTTCACGCCATCGCCGAGGCCCGACAGCAGGTCCGGCGTGGGACGGTTGGCGGAGGAAGGGTCAGAGGGGTCATGCCCCGCCATCGCCTGCAGCAGCAGCGCGCAATCCTCCACCGTCCAGGCGATGGGGCCGGTGGTGTCGAGGCTGTGCGCCAGCGGCAGCACGCCCGTCCGGCTGCACAGCCCGTAGGTCGGCTTGATGCCTGCAAGCCCACACAGCCCCGCCGGCCCGCGGATGGAGCCCCCCGTGTCGCTGCCCGTGCCCGCCGGCACGATGCCCGCCGCGACGGCCGCGCCCGTGCCGGTGGAGGACCCCGCCGTGAAGCGGGTCGTGTCCCAGGGGTTGCGGGCAGGCGGCCAGGGCAGGTCGAAGGAGGGCCCGCCCCAGGCGAATTCATGGGTGGCGAGCTTGCCGACCATGACCATGCCGGCCTCCGCCCAGGCCCGCACGACCGTCGCGTCCCGCGTCGGCACATGGTGTTCCATCACGCGAGAATGGCCGGTGGTGGGCACACCAGCGGTCTCGAAGATGTCCTTGTGGCCGACGGGAATGCCATCCAGCGCGCCGCGCAGCGCGCCCTGCATCTGCCGGGCCTCCGCGGCCCGGGCCTGGTCGAGCGCCAGCTCCGGCGTCAGCCGGATGAAGGCGTGCAGCGTGGGGTTCAGCCGCTCTGCCCGCGCCAGGGATTCCTGCGCGAGCTCCACCGGGGAGAGCTTGCGCGCGGCGATCGCCCGGTGGAGGTCGGCGATCGTGCCGGGCAGCGCGGTCATGCGCCCTCTCCCGGCACGGAGAATCCCGGCACGAAGATGGTCGCGGGCTCCGCGCCGACGGGCCGTTCCACGCGGATGCGCTGCGTGCTGGCGGCGATGTGGCGGGAGACGGCGATGAGGCTGGCGCGCTCGGCGTCTGTCAGCGTGATGCCGGCCCGCGCCATGGCGGCATCGAAGACGGCTTCGGGATAGGGCTCGGCCATGGCGCGCCTCCGGTCTGGATGCGCGCAGTATGCCCGGCCTGCAACGAGCGTGAAGGGGAGGGGCCTCGCGGCCCCTCCGTGCCGCGTGTCAGACCCCGGAGGTCTGGCCCGCGCTTTCCCGCTGCATGTAGCGGCGCGTGGTGGCGTCCAGGTTCTCCTCGATCCAGCGCGCCATCGCGATCTCCTCCTGCAGGCTCTGTTCCAGCAGCCGCGGCGCGCCGGTGTCGCCGGCGGCCTGGGCCATGGTCAGCAGCGACTTGTAGCTGGCGATCTCCATGTGCTCGAAGGCGAAGTTGGCGAGGGTGTTCTTCATCACCTCGTCCGGTGCCAGCGCATGGCCGATCGCCGCCACGTTGCCCATCAGCGACGTGCCGATGTCCTTGATGCTGGAAGGCGAGGTGCCCAGCCCGTCGAGGATCTGCGCCAGGCGCTCCTGCTGGCGCTTGCTCTCCTCGCCATGCAGGCGGAGGCGTTCCCGCATCTCCGGGTAGTTCTCGATCCGCTCGACCTGGCGGTTGATCAGCTGGATGGCCTGCGCCTCCAGCGCATGGGCGTTGGTCAGGCCGGCGATGTAGATGTCACGAATGCTGCTTGCCATGTCTCTAGCTCCCTCGGTCTCTTCCGTGTGGACCTGAGGGACGAACGGGCCGGCATGGCGCGGGTTTCCGGCCCCCCTCGCATGGCGCGGGATGGCTGTGCTAAGCGGGACGAGGCGTCCTCGTAGCTCAGCAGGATAGAGCACCAGATTCCTAATCTGGGGGCCGTGGGTTCGAATCCCGCCGAGGACATTCCCCTTTTCAATCGGTTAGATGTCATTTCCGCCCTCATGTTCGGCGGACCTAGTTCTTGCGGACCCCATGCGGACCCGGTGGACTGGGTCCTTCAGCGGGTTCGGGGCGGCAGGTGTTCCGGCGCCGCCACCGCCCCAGGTGCGGCAGACGCCGGACGTAGCATCACGTTCTGAAGGGGCGGGAGGAGGAACCTCTAGGCGGCGGCGCAACCTAGCGCGGTGGTGCCGACTGAACCTCTGCGGTCCGGCCCCAGCGCGCGGACCCAGGCCCCTTTCGCTTTAAGCGGTTTCTGTCTGGAAACACTGCGTCATTTATCTTCCGGTTCACCTCACCCACGTGTTTGCGAAGGCGCGCTGCAACCTGTGGAGGGCTGCGAGGTGCGACGGAGTCACGAGCGAAGCAGGTTCCACCAGCCTGTTCTGTTCAAGCGCGGTGCCCCACAAGCGCCGCTGCCTGTACGCGCCACCCTTACCAGCGAAAATGCACGTCCCCTGCGCGCTCCGCGTGCCCCCGTGCCGCGCACAGGAATAGCGCCGCATAAGTGCGGGTGAGGCTCATCTCGCCTGCCATCACTTGCGGAGTCTCTATACATCTGCGTCGCACAGTAGAAGTGACCTGAGGCCATAGCGCAGTTAAGCTATCGTAATAGACCTGCTCGGTAACAATGCAACTGCGCCGCATTGAAGCCATTAGCGCCGCTCTTCCCTGCTGCATCACTGCATTTGCTTGTGGATTATCTGGCAGGGCCATGGGAGGCAGCAGATTTCGTTGTGCCTCACACTGCTTTTCAACGTCATAGCGGGGAATGTCTTGCGCCTCGGCCGCATTAGACGCCCCAAAGGTGAGGAACCACACAAGCAGCGACGCTCTCAGCGCAGGCGGTGTGCAGTGCAAGGTAATCCCTCCCAACGTTCATGGCTGCGCGGCTTAAGCACGGTGGAGGCAAGGTGTAGTGGCGAGCATAGCTGTGCTTTCTCCCCGGGGCATCGCCCTTGCATCGCGCAGCGCCACACAAACCCGTTGATGTGACAGTGGCTCACCGCCCGTGACGCAGGCGACATCGGCGCCTCCAGGCCCTCTACTCCCGATTGCTTGACCTGCCGTCGACGCATAACATTGCACGATGCGAATGAGGGGCCTTTTGTCGTGGTAGTGCTTTTGCGGATAATTGGAGCGGCGCTCTGTTTAGCCGGAGTGGCTTGGGTAGCCGGGATGGTTGCCATGGTGGATGGTTACAGTTACCCGCCAAGCCCGCGCTTCCTGAATTTAGATCGCGCGTTGGTCACTATCGCCGGCGGGATATGTGCTTTCTGGATGGCGTCTGTCCTCGCCGCTCTTCATCGGCTTGCTGATGGGGGGAGAGCTAGCGAAACGCAGCCCGCCGCCAAGGCACCATTTCAGGACTGGGTGGAAAAGACCGACCCACCAAGGGCTCGGACGCGCATTGAGCCTACTTGAAAGCACTAACCGAACCGATACCAGCGGTGGTTTTGACGCGCCGGGGCTATACAAAATCTTCTGGCATTGTCGGCCACAGAGCGCGGTTGAGCGGGGGCGGCCACATGCCGCAATGCTTTAACCACCGTTCCTCCCGCTCCAGCCGCTCATTCTGGGGGCGCCAGAACCATTCGCTGTGATCCCGGGCAGCGGCGCCGATCATTTCGGGTATCGCGGTGCCAGCCTCGGCAGGATCGCCGCCAGCGGCCAGGTAGGCGGCACGGGTCAGCGGCTGGGCGGCATACTCCTCTAGCCCCTCGCCCTTTGCTCGGCGGTAGGCGAGCACCGTGGCTTTGACGATGTCGCGGGACCAGCGGGTAAGCGGGATGCGAGTCGTGTTGGCGCTCATGGGGCGAGGATACCAGCAACAGGCGGTTGTGTTGGTGATGATCGGGCCGCGATGCGCGCCCAACGTTCAGATAGCGATGCTTGCGGATGCGGACCGACATAGCCTAGCCTTCGCATCCATGCGGTCCATCGTCATCGCCGGCCTTCCTTCCCTCTCGGCCTGCGCGCAGCCGCGCGTTGTGTATGAGCGGCCCAACACCAGCGAAGAGCAGGTCCAGCAGAACGAACGAGAATGTAGGTTTGAGGCGGTGCGCGCTACGGCTGGCATGACAGGCTCGAACCCATTCACTGTAGCGGCAGACCGCCAGAACGCAGAGCGTTCTGTTTTCATCGCGTGTATGCAGGCGAGGCGATACACGCGATTGGTTCTGCCGCCAGCTTAGACAAGCCGTCGCTGTTCCGAGGGGCGGGGTCAATCTTCAGCAAAGCGATGCAGAAGGACCGCACCCCTCCTACGGGACCGCTAATCCGTGACCTTTTAGGCGGCGCCGGGCGGGGCCGAAATCTCCAGCGGATCAGACCGCCCGGACCGCTTCCTCCAACCTTCGTGCCCTTCCCCAAATCAAACATTGAGGGCAGCGCTCAGTCTGGCCGTATCGATCTCTGAGCAACGGCCTTCGATCACCCAAGTGCTTTGCAAGACGAAGGTTTAGGCGAGAATGGGTTCGGACGTGACCGTCACCGTCCTTTGCGGTTCTCGGTCTCTTCCGCAGTCTGCCGATTGCGGACTAAGCGCAATGGACGCTGTTCTTGTAACGAAATAGGGGATTCCAGTAATGCGGCAGTTTATGTTTGGCCTGACCATGGCGCTAGGTTTTTTGGCCATGATTGTTAACGCTTCATACTCCCAAACCATGGCTGAGAATAGACGTGATTATTTGAAGGACCTGCGCAATATCCGTCTAATATTCAATTATACACCCGAGCCCCTTTGTCCTATCTCGGAGGCTGAAATGCGAAATAGCCTAATAAATATTTTGGTTCCAGCGGGATTGCGAATTTCTGAGGAGGGCGCCACTTTCCTACTCATTAGCGCCACGAACGTGTCTGCGGGAAACCAAAGATGCGCATCTGCTGTTGAAATAGGGTTTCGCCGTATCGAACCCATCATTTCGCCGCAGGACAGAGTGATTTTCATGCCAGTCGTTGTTGGTAGCTGGGGATCGATATTCACAGTTGGGTCATCGACTTTTCGTGCCGCCTTCTTGGACACGTTGCGCACCCATATCGATAGTTTTCTTGCTGAGTGGCGAACGGTAAATGCCGGCTCTGAATTTGTGCGTCAGGCGCCACCAATAAATATCCCCACCGCCAATCAGCAAACTCCTCCGGCGCCGAACATCAGGACGGTTCAACAGCGACTCCAAATATTGGGCCACTATCAAGGCGCAGTCGACGGACTAGCTGGCCCAGGAACACGGCAAGCCGTACAAGCATTCCAACGCGCGCAACAATTGCCGGCTACGGGCGATTTGGACCTTGAAACCATGCGAAGGTTGTTTCCCTAGGGAACCATATTGTTTCTAAAGGTGCGTGCCCGCGCGCGTGATTTTCATGCCTTTCCGCCAGCACCCCGCCTGCCAGCCCGTAACGCGGTTACAACCCAGGTTTTCCGCCGCTTTCCGCACATTCGCAGCGGTTACAGGATCGCGCCCTGTAACCGCACCCGAACAGCCGCAACGCCTAGACTTTCCTCGCTTGTAACCGCGTTACCGCTCCAACGCCCCTAGCCGGTGGAGGCGGGGGCAGCAGGTGCTAGGTATCGGGACCACGCCTCCTCAAAATGATCGCGGATATATCCTTTCACCGGGGCACCACCGCCCGGTGGCCGGTAGGTGATCGGCCGCACCCGGAACGGCGCCAGCGCTGCCGCCAACTGCACCGGGGTCATCGGCCGCCCGTTCTTCCACTCCGGCCACGGTCGCTCCTCCAGCTTCTCCAGCGCCGCGATGATGTCAGTCGAGGGAAGGCGGGTTGCGCCGCGTTCGGTAAACAGGGTCCGCAGGTCCGCCAGCAGCAGGGCGCCAGCCTCGGCATTGCCCTCGGCCGCGTTCCGGTGCCCGAACACCTCCAGCAGCGCCCGGCGGGCACGCTGGGGCCATTCCCCGCCGGCATCGTCCGCGATGGACAGCAGCACCACGGAAATGTCGCCCTCCCGATCGCCCATCGCCTCCGGTACCTCCGGGTCCAGCGGCAGATGGTCCCGCCGATCCGCCGCCCATCGGGCGAGGCACCGGGCGGCGTTGTGCAGCGTGGCGCGGGCGCCAGGTGCGCGCAGCTTCATCACCGTCTCCGCCGCCGCCTTCCGTTGCAGCGTGATCGGCACGCAGCGGTCCGCCAGCGTGTCCGGCAACTTGCCGATCCCGGCCAGCGCCACGGGGCAGAACGTGGCGAACCTGACCGGCAACCATTCGCCCTTCGTCTCCACCACGCGCACCACCTCGCCGGACCGCTCAAAGCCGGAGTTGAGGATGCCGCGCAGTTCTTCGTTGTCGCCCACGAAGGTGTCCGCTTCATCCACCAGCAGCGTAATCCCGCCTTCCTCCCGCAGCGCCTCCACCGTGCGGAATACGCCGCTGGCGCTGATGTTGTCGGCTTTCAGCGGGCGGTGGCAGGTGGCGCGCAGCAGGTCCAGCAGCGTCGATTTCCCGCAGCGCTTGGCGGGCGATCCAATGTTCAGGCGTGGCGAGTGCTGGAACCGTTCGGATACCCAGGTGTGCGCGATCCACAATGCGATGGCATCGGCGGCGGTGGCGGGCAGAATGACGTGGCGCCGGATCGCGGCGGCCAGCCTGTCCAGAACCATCCCCGCCTCCACCGGGTCCGGCCACGGCACGACGACCTGTAGCTCCACGCCTCGGCCGCGCGGTTGCTCCGGCGCCGGCCGCATCTCCTCCACCATGCGGTCCAGTGTGCCGACGCGGATGTTCAGCCGCTTCGACGCCGCCTCCCGCTCCCGGTCATAGGTCACACGGTCCAGCCGAGAGAGGCGCAGGATTTCGGCGGCATCGTCGGCCACCATGGTTGCGGCTTCCGTCATGCCCGCGCCTCCGCCGCGCCCCGCGCAATGCCGTCGCGGGCGGTTGCCTCGGCATTGCGACGATCCTTCCCGCCGCCATCCATCGCCGCCTGGACCAGCGCCGCATGGGCGGAGGTTTCATTGAGAATGCCGGCCGCGATCAATTCGCCAGCTCGGCAGGACGCCCAGAACAGCAGCCGGTGCCGCTCTCCCTCCGCCGCATCCTGCACCACGCGCAGCAGGCGGGCGAAGCGCATCACCTCGCCCCCGCTGTGGAGCCTGCCAGGGCGCCGTAGGGCGGTTGCAGCAGGCGGTGGTGGCGGTGGTGCCAGCAGCGGCGCCGGGGGCACCAGCACGGTCTCCAGCCCCTCCAGAACGGCCAGCCGGCGGGGCAGGTGATCGCGCTGCGCCATGAACAGCGGCGCGGCCGTGTAATGGGGCTGCACCGCGCTATACAGGCTGCGATCAACCGGCGCCGCCGCCAACCATGCCTTGCACTCGGCGGAGGTCACGGGGCGATTGCACCAGCCCCATAGCCGCAGCCGCGCACCCGGCTTGATCCCGTGCGATGCCGTGGCCTGCACCACCAGCCGCGCCACCCGGAATGGCGCCGGCAGTAGCGGCAGGATGGCGCGGGCGTTCGCCTCCAGGTCCGCAGGTTCCAGCTCCTCCGGCACCGGCAGGCTATCCACGTCCAGCGCGATCCAGCGGCGCGGCACCTCCCGCAGCGTCGGCGCGTCATCGGATTTCGGATCACGGTGGAGGAGGCGCCGGACACCTTGCGTCCTGTCCGCGTCGAGGATCGCGCCGCGCACCACGCAGGTGTCCGGGCGCTGCGCCAACTCTTCCAGCAGCGTCGCCAGCGCCGCCAGCCCTTCCACCCGCAGGTGGTGCAGGTTCACGGTGCGGGTCCGTTGCTGCGCCTCCACCGTGCCATCCGCATGGATCAGCTTGGCGAGGCGCCGCCCCGGGGCCTGCACCACCGTCATTGCGTCGAGGTCATTCATCAGGCGGCATCCTCCAGCACGGGCCAGGGTCCGGCGGTCACGGCGATGTCGCCGGCCAGGCGGTAGCGCACGAACAGCACCTTGTTGCCCTCCGCGTCGGTGCCGAACGCCGGCGCGCTTTCAATCGGGCAACCGGCCTTCCGCAGCCGGGCGACGTGGCATGTCGCGTTGAGCGCCAGGCCGGGCGGTGCCGCGTTCAGCATCTCCACCCGCGTCAATCCGGCGGGGTGTTGCAGCAGCAGCCGCGCCACCTCCGCCGCCCGCTTGGGGATCGGCAGGAACGTGTCACCCACGCGCAGCAGGTGACGGTGGCGCTGCGCCGCATGGCGCTGGTCGGCAGGTTCAACGGGTCGCATGGGCGGCCTCCATGGCACGCAGGGCGGACAGCGCCGCCGCGAGGTTCGGATAGGCCAGCGGCATGCGCTGGCCGGGGATGGCGATGCAGGCGCGCGGCTCGCCCTCGGCGTCGAGCATGTCGGCGCGGAGGAGGAGACGGGCACCGATGGCGGGCGGGCGAGGATGCCGTGCGGCCCATGCGAATAGCGGCATGGGCGCAGGCGTCATCGCGCGCCGCAGCCGGTGGCGCCGGCCGCAGGTGGGGCAGGTAGTGGTGGCGTTCATGGCGGTTGTCCTGATGTCAGGACGACCGGACGCAACTGGAGCGTGGCGCGAAGCGCGCAGCGTGCTAGAACGCGGGTGTCAGCACCGCATCATCACACCGAACGCTTGCCGCCGGGTCGCTCCACGCGCCCGGCGGTCTTGCGTTAAGGGGATGCGATGTTGAGGAGGCGCAGCGCGGCGAGGACCACCAGCACCGCGACCGCGCCGACCAGCGGCAGGAACACGCGGCTCATGCGCGGTCCCTCCCTTCCTGGGCCAACTCGGCCGCGCGATGTGGAAAGGTCCGCGCCGCCGCCCACGCCTCGGCCGCCGCCAGCGGATACACGATCCGTCGCGCGCCAAGCCGGATGTAGGGCGGCCCGTCTCCGGTGCCGCGCCAGCGTTGAAGGGTTCGGGCCGCGATGTGGTAGCGCGCGGCGATATCGCGTTCGGTGAGATACGTTTGTGTCACGGGACCCTTTCGAGGGGGCGCCCATCGTCGCGACTATTTTTGTCTAGGCACGGCTTCGAACCCTTGGATTCGTCACCGGCTGGCCTCTATGGTCGCGGCGGCGGTTTCGCCCTTGATCTAGCCATCAAGCCCGGCCCCTCCGCGCTGCAACGCGGGGGGGCCATCTCTCCGCCGATATCGGCAGATCGAAAGCCCCCACAGGGACCTTTGGTTACCGTGCTTCCCGAGTGGCAGCACGACCGTGGGCCTTCAGACGATAGTTCACTCCTGCCATGGCTGCACATGGCGATAAATGTCGTCTGGATAGGCGTTAGCCTAGCCGGGGCGGGGGGGCTAGCACTTTGCAACGATCTTCGAGGATGCCGTACCAGCATTAGGCTTTGGCTGCCGCCGCCATGCGCTTTTTCCCCATCGAAAGGACGTTATTGGGCGCAGCCTCGTTAGCTTCGGCGCAGTTGAGGACATGCTTTCCCCAAGCCTCCAGCGCCGCCTTCCGCTCAGGCAAAAACTCATTGCGCTGATACACGGCAGCCACACCGCTGATGGTGCCGCCAACATGGTTCAGCAGGCGGTCGCACACATGCGGGGGGAAGCCTGCACCGGCCAGCCAAGTTACGCCGCTGCGGCGGAAGTCATGCAGCACCCATCGCGGCATCTCGGCCGCGTCGTCACCAGCGGCTTCCTTCCGCTCGCCGGCAATCGCGCCATCAACCTGCCGCTTGGTCCAGGAGTGGGCGGTGATCGGGCGGTTGTCGCCAACGCCGAACACCAGCAGGTCCTGGGCAGGGGGCGCCGGCAGCGGCTTCCCCGCCTCGGCGCCCAGCATTGAACGCAGGATGTCGCGCGCGGCGCCGCTCAGGTGCACGATATGCGGCTTCCCGTTCTTCGTTCGGCTTCCCGGCTGGGTCCATACCGAGAGGTCCGGAGCCACCTCGCCCCACGTCATGCTGCACACCTCCTCCCGGCGCGCGAGCGTCAGCAGCAGGAGGCGGACCATCGGACCATGAGGCGCCGGCACCTTACCGGCAGCGCGCCACACCTCCCCAACCTCGGCGTCGGACAGCACCCGGTCGCGGGCCACGGCACCACCATCTGCCACGGGCAGTCCAGCGAAGGGATTGGACGCCAACCGGCGCCGCTTCACCGCCCAACCGTAGCAGGCGCGACCGTAGGCGAGTGTCAGGCGCGTAGTTGCGGCCTTACCCTCTCCAGACAGCGCATCCAGCACCGCGACCACCGCGCCATGATCCAGGTTGGCGGCGGGCCGCTCCAGATGCGCCTTGAAGGCAAGCCGGAGCGCGCGTGTAGCCTCGGCGGCATAGCGCGGGCGGCGCCCCGCCAGATGCAGCTTCGCCCAATCCGCGATCAGCGCCTCCACGGTGAAGGCCTTGTCCGCCTTCGCCCGCGCCTCATCAGCCCGGCGGCGGGTGTCCTCGGCCTTCCGGGCTTCGCGTTCGGCCTTCGGGTCAAAACCTGCTGCGACTCGGCCCAGCCGGGCCTTCGCCGCCGTCCGGGCCTGCTCCAGTGTGATCGAACCCCAGGCGCCCAGCGGCTCGCGCACCTTCCGCTTAGTGGCGGCGTCGGTCCATTGGACGAGGAACACCTTGTTGCCGTTGGCCGTGGCCCGGACGCCAAGCCCCTTGGTTTCCGTATCGAAAACCAGCCGGTCCTTCGCGCCGGGCGCCGGGGCCAGGCCGGTGATGAATTTCTCGGACAGCTTCGGCATGGCGCGGACCCCGGTTGCGGACCCCGTGCGGACCCGGCGGCTAGGTCCGCTACGGGTCCGCATGGCGGCTCATGGCGGCCACCTTATTTGCGGACCCGGATAGAAGCAAGGTATTTGGCGGCTTATGGCGCGATGGGGCGCTCCCTGTCGGGGCAATCCTCCCTATTCCTAATCTGGGGGCCGTGGGTTCGAATCCCGCCGAGGGCACCATCCCCGCATGGTGCCCCCGCACGGCGCTGGTCCCTTACGCCGCCGGTTCGGCCATCACGGCCTCCACCCGCTCCATCGCCTCGATCAGCCCGCCGCAGCGCGCCATGCCGCCCGTGCCGTCCGGACGCCGCCAGAGCAGCGTCACCGGCACCACGCTGCGGCCACCCTGCCCGACCACCGGGCGGGTCCAGAGGCGGAAGCGGATGCCCGCCCCCTCCCACTCCCACCGTGTCTGGCCGAGGATGCTGGGCGGCGGGGTCATGGCGCGTCCTCCCCACCGGCGGAGCCGGCCCGTGGATGTCCGCCGGCTGAACAGGCCAGCCGCGCGGCCTCGGTCAGCAGCGCGGCGGGCAGCGCCGGATGGCGCGCGGCCGCCACCTCCCGCGCCAGGGCCACCGCGTCCCCCGCCGGCCCGGCCGCCTGCGCGGCCCGGCGCATCAGCGCGAAGGTCGCCTGGTCCAGCCAGGCCGGCAGGGCCGGGTATCCGGTCAGCAGGATGCCGGGGGGAAGGGGCGCTTCGGGCATGCGCGCAGCATGGACCGAGTGATGGAACGAATCAAGAACATCAACGCGGGCGCCGCCGCCGCGTTGTCGCGCCATGCGATCCTCTCCCCTCATCCGCGTCAACCGCGCCCCCGTGCTGGCCCTCTGGGCCGCGGTGGTGGCGGAGCGACTCGGCCATGCGCCCGCCACCGCGCTCAGCCTTGCCGCCCTGCGGGCCGGCATCGCGCCACCCTGCCCGGGGCGGCCGCCGGCCGCCGTCCTTCTCGGCGCCGCGGCGCGGCTGGTGCCGCAGCCCGGGGGGCCGCCGCTGGCCGATCGCGGCGATGGCGTGGGCGTGCCGACGGGCCCGGCGGAAGCCTATCTCCACCGCGCCTTCGGCCCGCGACGGGGCGAGGTCCGCGCGGCGATGGAGGCGCTGGCCGCGCGCCAGGATCCGGCGCGGCTGGAGGCCTCCGCGCTGGCCCTCTTCGCCGCCTTTGCCCCGGAACCGGTGGACCCGCCGGCGCGCGGCCTCCTCGACCTCGGCCGGATCGGCCGCGCGGATTGCGGGGGGTAGGGGCGGGCCCTAGGCTCCGCCGAAAGGGGAGGGACCATCCAGGGCTGCCGCCATCCGGCCGCCCGGCGCCCCTGCCATGCCGGAGCCCGCGCCATGACGATCCAGCCCGCCGATATCCTGCGCAACCTGGTGCGGGAGAAGCTGGCCCGGGACGAGGTCGTGTCCTCCATGACCGTGCGCCTGGTGCGGGGGATCGAGATCGCGCAGATCGCCGCCAGCGCCGGCTTCGACAGCCTCTATGTGGATATGGAGCACAGCCCGCTGACGCTCGACATGACCGGGCAGGTCTGCATGGCGGCGCTGGCTTCGGGCATCACCCCCTTCGTCCGCGTGCCCGCGCTGACGCCGGACTATGTGGGCCGGGTGCTGGATGCCGGCTCGCTCGGCATCATCGCCCCCCATGTGCGGTCGGCGGAGGATGCGCGGGCGGTGGTGGCGATGGCCCGCTTCGCGCCGCTCGGCACCCGTTCCGCCGCCGCGCCCCTGCCGCAATTCGGCTTCCGCTCCTTCCCCGCCAGCCAGGCCAACCCGGTGCTGGACGCCGCCACCATGGTGATCCCGATGGTGGAGACGCTGGAGGCGCTGGACCGGGTGGAGGAGATCGTGGCGGTGGAGGGCGTGGACATGGTGCTGGTCGGCACCAACGACCTGACGGCGGAGATGGGCATCCCGGGCCGCTACGATGATCCGCGGGTGCGCGCCGCCTATCGCCGGATCATCGATGCGGCGCGGGGTCAGGGAAAGCATGTGGGAATCGGTGGCCTCGCCACCCGCCCGGACCTGGTGGCGGAGATCGTGGGCATGGGGGCCCGCTATGTCTCCACCGGCACGGATCTGGGCTTCCTGGCGGCGGCCTGCGCGGCGAAGGCGCAGGCGGTGAAGGCGCTCTGTGGCAAGGCTGCTTAACGACTGTGGCTTGGGTGCCACAGATGCGCGCCACCCGCGAGGTTGCAGGCAGGTCCCTCTCGCCTTGTGCGTCGCCTCGGTCTAGATAGGGGATCGATCCGGCACCCGCGCAAGCGGCAATGACCGTAACCCTCGGCGAAGTCGGGGGATAAAGGAGCGATGATGATGCGTATTCGCAACGCCCTGCTGGCGGCGACCTTCCTGGCCCTGCCGCTCGCGGCGCAGGCCCAGCCGATCAGCGGTGTCTATGTCGGCGCCGGCGCCGGCGTGAACCTGCTGCAGGAATCCGATGTTTCGCCGTCCGGGCCGATTGCAGCCCAGGCGACGCGCGCCGATCGCAGCGGCACGATCGACTTCAACTACGGCTGGGTTGGCGTCGTCAGCCTCGGTTATGGCTTCGGCAACGGCGTCCGCGCCGAGATCGAGGGCAGTTACCGTTCCAATGAAGTGGACAGCATCAGCGGCGTCCGTGGCGTTGGCGCGCCCCGCAACAGCGGTGGTACCGCGGCGTCCTACGGCATCATGGCGAATGCCTTCTACGACTTCGACCTGGGCGCGGGTTCCTTCCTGACGCCGTATGTCGGCGTCGGCGCCGGCTACCAGTGGCACAGCTACGACAACGTTCGCGTCCGTCAGAACGCGTCGACCACGTTCCTTTCGCTCGATGGTGACGACGGGCAGTTCGCCTACCAGGCGATCGTCGGTGCCGCCTTCCCGATCTCCGCGGCTCCCGGCCTGGCGGTCACCGCTGAATACCGCTTCATGGGCACGCTGCAGCAGAACATCGACGTCCGTGCCTCCAACGGAAGCATTGCGACCCGCGGCTCCGCCGATGTGGACAACTACAACCACAGCCTGCTGATCGGCCTGCGCTACGCCTTCGGCGTGACGCCGCCGCCGGCCCCGGTCGTCGCCCCGACCCCGGCCGTGGCCCCGTCGCCCGCCCGCACCTTCCTGGTGTTCTTCGACTTCGACCGCGCCGACCTGACGGACCGCGCTCGCCAGATCATCGGCGAGGCCGCGACCAACAGCCGCACCGGCACGACCCGGATCGAAGTGTCCGGCCACGCCGACCGCTCCGGCACGCCGCAGTACAACCAGCGCCTGTCCGAGCGCCGCGCCGCCGCGGTGGCCGCGGAGCTCGAGCGCCGTGGCGTTGCCCGCTCCGCCATGGCCATCCAGGCCTTCGGCGAGAGCCGCCCGCTCGTCCCGACGGCGGACGGCGTGCGCGAGCCGCAGAACCGCCGCGTCGAGATCGTCCTGCGCTGATCAGCGCCGGACCTTCCGGAACGGCTACGGGTTGGGGGCGCCGCAAGGCGCCCCTTTCCTTTTGTGGGGTCCATCACCCCCAGGATTGACGCCGTGCGGGAAGCCGTGCGGCACTAGCGCCCCAAGACCATCAGGGAGGCGCGGCGTGCCACAGTGCGGGGGATTCCGGGCGGCCACGCCATGGGCGTGATCCCGACCAGCGCCGACCCGCGCAGCGACAGCTTCCGCGCCAATGCCGCCCGCATGGCGGCCCTCGTCGCCGACCTCCGCGCGACCGTGGAGCGCATCCGGCAAGGCGGCGGCGAAGCAGCCCGGACGCGGCATACGAGCCGCGGCAAGCTTCTGCCCCGGGACCGCATCCGCACCCTGATCGACCCGGCCTCCCCCTTCCTCGAATTCAGCCAGCTCGCCGCCCAGGGGATGTATGGGGAGGAGATCCCCGCCGCCGGCCTCATCACCGGCATCGGCCGCGTGGCGGGGCGCGAATGCGTCATCGTCGCCAACGACGCGACGGTGAAGGGCGGCACCTACTACCCCATGACGGTGAAGAAGCACCTGCGGGCGCAGGAGATCGCGGAAGCCAACCGCCTGCCCTGCCTCTATCTGGTGGATAGCGGCGGCGCGAACCTGCCGAACCAGGACGAGGTCTTCCCCGATCGCGACCATTTCGGCCGCATCTTCTTCAACCAGGCCCGGATGTCCGCCGCCGGCATTCCGCAGATCGCGGTGGTGATGGGCAGCTGCACCGCCGGCGGCGCCTATGTCCCCGCCATGTCGGACGAGGCCATCATCGTCCGCAACCAGGGCACCATCTTCCTGGCCGGCCCGCCTTTGGTGAAGGCCGCGACCGGGGAGGTCGTCTCCGCCGAGGACCTGGGCGGCGCCGAACTCCACAGCCGCACCTCCGGCGTGACGGACCACATGGCCGACAGCGACGCCCATGCGCTCGGCCTGGCGCGCCGAATCGTGGCCGGGCTGAATCGCGCCAAGCCCTCGGGCCATGACGACGTCGCCGAACCGCGCCCGCCCCTCCACCCCGAATCCGAGATCGGCGGCGTCATCCCCGCCGACCTCCGCGAACCCTATGACGTGCGGGAGGTGATCGCCCGCCTGGTGGACGGCAGCGAGTTCGAGGAGTTCAAGCCGCTCTACGGCCCCACCCTCGTCACGGGCTTCGCCCGCCTCTGGGGCTACCGGATCGGCATCGTCGCCAACAACGGCGTGCTGTTCGGCGAATCCGCGCAGAAGGGCGCGCATTTCATCGAGCTCTGCGACCAGCGCGGCATCCCGCTGGTCTTCCTCCAGAACATCACCGGCTTCATGGTCGGCCGGAAATACGAGGCCGGGGGCATCGCCAAGGACGGCGCCAAGATGGTGACGGCCGTCGCCACCGCGCGCGTGCCGAAGTTCACGGTGATCATCGGCGGCAGCTTCGGCGCCGGGAACTACGGCATGTGCGGCCGCGCCTACGGCCCACGCTTCCTGTTCATGTGGCCCAATGCCCGCATCGGCGTCATGGGCGGCCCGCAGGCGGCCAGCGTGCTCTCGACACTCCGGCGCGACGCGATCGAGGCTAAGGGCGGCCAGTGGAGCGCGGAGGAGGAGGCCCGCTTCAAGGCGCCGATCGAGGCGCAATACGAAACCCAGGGCAACCCGACCTATGCCAGTGCGCGCCTCTGGGACGATGGGGTGATCGCGCCGGAGGATACGCGGATGGTCCTCGCCCTCTGCCTCTCGGCGGCCCGCAACAACCCGGTGCCGGGCTGGCAGGGGGAGCCGCGCTTCGGCGTGTTCCGCACGTGACCCCCTTCACCAGCCTCCTCATCGCCAATCGGGGCGAGATCGCCTGCCGCGTCATCCGCACGGCCCGCGCCATGGGGCTGCGCACCATCGCCGTCTTCAGCGATGCCGACGCCACCGCCATGCATGTCGCCCTGGCCGATGACGCCATCCGCCTCGGCCCCGCCCCGGCGCGGGAGAGCTACCTCTCCATCCCCGCCCTGATCGCCGCCGCCCGCGCGACCGGCGCGCAGGCCATCCACCCCGGCTATGGCTTCCTCTCGGAGAATGCGGATTTCGCGGAGGCCTGCGCCGAGGCCGGCCTGGTCTTCGTGGGCCCGCCCCCCGCCGCCATCCGCGCCATGGGCAGCAAGGCCGCGGCCAAGGCGCTGATGGAGAAGGCCGGCGTCCCCCTCGTCCCCGGCTATCACGGCGCCGACCAGTCGGACGCGACGCTGCGGGCGGAAGCCGCGCGCATCGGCTTCCCCATCCTGGTCAAGGCCAGCGCCGGCGGCGGCGGCAAGGGCATGAAGGTCGCATCCGACGCCGCTGCGCTGGAGGCCGCCATCACCCTGGCGCGCGGGGAGGCCAGCGCCGCCTTCGGCGATGACCGCCTGCTGCTGGAACGCTACCTGACGAAGCCGCGGCATATCGAGATCCAGGTCTTCGCCGACACCCACGGCAACGTCGTCCACCTGCATGAACGCGACTGCTCCATCCAGCGCCGCCACCAGAAGGTGGTGGAGGAAGCCCCCGCCCCGGGCATGACGGCCGAGCGCCGCGCCGCCATGGGCCGCGCCGCCTGCGACGCCGCCCGCGCCATCGGCTATGTCGGCGCCGGCACCGTGGAGTTCATTTCCGAAGGCGAGACCTTCGCCTTCATGGAGATGAACACCCGCCTGCAGGTCGAGCATCCCGTGACCGAGGCGATCACCGGCCAGGACCTGGTCGAGTGGCAACTCCGCGTCGCCATGGGCGAACCCCTCCCGCTCGCCCAGGCCGACATCCCGCTGGCTGGCCACGCGATCGAGGTCCGGCTCTATGCCGAGGATCCCGCGCGCGACTTCGCGCCCTCCATCGGCACGCTGCGGCACCTGGCGCTGCCCGCCCATCTCCCCGGCATCCGCATCGATTCCGGGGTCCGGCCCGGCGATGCCGTGCCCATCCATTACGACCCGATGCTGGCCAAGATCATCGCCAGCGGGCCGGACCGCGCGACGGCGCTGCGCCGACTGTCCCGCGCCCTGGATTCGGCGTCCGTCGCCGGCATCCGCAGCAACCTGCCCCTGCTGCGCGCCATCGCGGCGCATCCGGCCTTCGCGGCCGCGGACCTCGATACCGGCTTCATCGCCCGCCACGCGGCGGACCTGCTGCCGGAGGCCCGCCCCGCCCCTCCGGCGGCCCTGGCCGCCGCCGCGCTCGGCCTGCTGCGGGATGCGGCGGCGCGGGACGCCGCGGACCCCCATTCCCCCTGGGGCAGCGCCAATGCCTGGCGCCTGAACGGCGATGGCTACCAGGATTTCCGCCTGGTCGACGCCGAGGCCGAGATTGCGCTGCGCCTCCACCCCGGCCGCGCCATCGACCTGCCCGATGGCAGCGCGCCGCTCGGCGCCCCGCGCTGGGACGGTGATGCGCTGTCCTTCACCCTCGATGGCCGGGCCATCCGCGCCACCGTCGCGCGGGACGGCGACCTGCTGATGGTGGTGCTGGACGGCGCCACGCATGAGCTTCGCCACCGCGACCCCCGTGCCCCCTCCGGCGAGGAACTGGCCGGCGGCGGCCGCATCATCGCCCCCATGCCCGGCCGCGTGCTGCAGGTGCTGGCCGCGCCCGGGGACCGCGTCGCGCGCGGCGCCGTGCTGCTGGTGATGGAGGCGATGAAGGTGCAGATGCGCATCACCGCGCCCATTGCCGGCACCGTCCAGGCGGTTCGCTGCGCGGTGGGCGACCTCGTGGAGGACGGCGCCGAACTCGTGGTGGTGGAGCCCGATCCTCCCGCTTGACCGGACCCTCCCATCCCGTGATGCTTAGGCACTGAAGCAATTCCGCCGGGGTGCCAAGGCGGCGGGAAGGGGAACGACCATGACCATCCGCATCACGCGTCGCCTGGCGCTGGCGGCGCTTGCCGCGCCCGTCTTCGCGCGGGCCGCCGCCGCGCAATCCGGGCGCAGCACCCGCATCGTCGTCCCCTATCCCCCCGGCGGCACCACCGACCTCACCGCGCGCCTCATCGCGCCTCGTGCCGCGGAACTGCTGGGCCAGAACTGGGTGATCGAGAACCGCTCCGGCGCCAATGGCGCCGTGGGCGCCGAAACCGTGGCCCGCAGCGCGCCGGACGGCACCACTTTCCTCTATTCGAACGAGGTGCTGACCGTGCTGCCCTTCGTGCAGCGCAACGTGCCCTTCGACCTGCAGGCGGATTTCACGCCGATCGCCCGCACCGTCTCCATCCCCTATGTCATCGTGGGCGGGCAGGGGCTCGCGCCGCGCAGCCTCGACCAGTTGCTGGCGGCGATCCGCACGCGGCCGGACGATTTCTCCTTCGCCGGCTCCTCGCTCGGCTCCGTCGGCCAGCTGGCCACCGCGGCGATCTGGCAGAAGCTGAACGTCACGACGACCTTCGTCAGCTATCGCGGTACGGGCCCGGCGATGAACGACCTCGTCTCCGGCGCCGTCAGCCTGTTCATCGCCCCCCTCGGCCCCTCCATGCCGCTGATCCGGGACGGGCGGCTGCGCGCCTATGGCGTGCTGTCCGCCACGCGGCAGCGCGTGCTGCCGGATGTGCCGACCATGGTGGAGGCCGGCTTCGCCGACATGGTGCTGGATGGCTGGACCGGCATCTGGGGCCCGAAGGGCCTGCCCGCCGACATCGTCGCCCGCATCAACGCCCAGGTGAACCAGGCGGCCGGGGAGCCCGCGGTCAACGCCCGCATGGCCGATCTGGGGCTGACGCCGGTGGCGGAGCCCGCGGAGGCCTTCGCCCGCTACATCGCCGCCGAGATCCCGCGCAACCAGGCCCTCGTCGCCGCCGCCCGCATCCAGCCGGAATGAGCCTGCCCATGCTGCGCCGCCGCCACCTGCCGGCCCTCGGCCTGCTCGCCCTGCCCGGCATCGCCCGCGCCCAGGGCGCCTGGCCCGACCGGCCGATCCGCGTGATCGTCCCCTTCGGCGCCGGCGGCCCGACCGATGTCGTGGCGAGGCTGCTGGCGGAACCCGTGGGCGCCGCGCTCGGCCAGCCACTGGTCATCGAGAATCGCGCCGGCGCCGGCGGCAACCTCGGCTCGCGCGCCGTCGCCCAGGCGGCGCCGGATGGCTACACGCTGGCGCTCAACGCTTCCTCCCCCCTGGTGATCAACCAGTTCCTCTACCGGGACCTGGGCTACGACCCCGCGACCGCCTTCGCGCCGATCTCCATGCTCACCACCGGCCCGCTCCTGGTGGTGACCAATCCGCGCCTGCCCTTCGCCAGCATCGGCGACCTGGTGGCGGAAGCGCGGCGCCGCCCCGGCGCGCTGAACTATGCGACGGCCGGCAACGGCACCGTGCCCCACCTCGCGACCGAGATGTTCCTGCGCGAGGCCGGCATCCAGATGACCAACGTCACCTACCGCCAGACGCCGGATGCGACGCAATCCGTCATGCGCGGCGACACCGCGGTCTTCTTCGACAGCCCGCAATCCATCCAGCATGTCCGGGCGGGCATGCTGAAGGCGCTCGCCGTCACCACGCCGCGCCGCTTCGGTGCCTTCCCGGAGGTGCCGACCATGGCGGAGGCCGGCGGCCCGGCCATCAGCGTGGAAGCCTGGTACGGCCTGCTCGCCCCCGCCGGCACGCCCGCGCCGATCATCGCGCGGCTGCATGAGGTCTTCGCCACCGCCCTGAAGCGCCCGGAAGTGGCCGGCCGCATCGCGACGCTCGGCTTCGAGACGGTGGGCAACAGCCCGGCCGAGTTCGGCCGCTTCCTGGCCGCGGAACCGCCGAAGTGGCGGGACGTGATCCGCGCCGCCGATGTGCGCCTGGAGTGATGCCGCGACCGGCCTGACGCCCATGTGATGGGCGGGCGGACTCGCGGCCCCGCATTAAATATCCTTTCCTGGCGTGGCCGGCGGACCGATTTGGTTGCGTTTCGGTGACGAAGTTCTCGTAGCGGTAGCAAACGGGATGGCGGTACCCTGCCGGCTGCTCTAGTTGGGTGGGGGGGTCTGGTGCCTGTGGCACGGCTGTCGTGACCCGCAGCGGAAGGTGCATCGCCAGCGTGCCAGAACCCGTGACGCCACCGCGCAGGCCCGACAGCGGCGGGGCCTGGCTTTCCCGGGGCCTGCTGTCCCGCCTCACGATCCTGGCGCCCTTCCTGGCCCTACTGCCTCTTGCGGCCTTCGGGCTGATGCTGGTCCTGGCCCTGCAGGCGGAGCGGGAGTCGGACCGCCGCGCCGACCTGGAACGCGCCGCGACCATCCTCGCCGCCACCATGGAATCGGAACTCCGCGGCGGCATCCGGGTGATGGAGGCGCTGGCCGGCTCGCCGCGCCTCGCCACCGGGGACCTGGCCGGCTTCCGGGCGGAGGCGCAGCGCGTGATGGCGCGCGACCCCGCCTGGTTCACCATCGTCCTGGCGGATGGCGAACGGCAGCTGATGAACCTGCGCTACGCCGCGGAGGCGCCGCTGCCGCCGGTGCGGGACCTCGCTTCCGTCGGCAGCGTGCTGCGCAGCGGCCGCGCGCTGACCAGCGGCCTGCTCGATGGCTTCGTGGCGCTCCGCGTGCCCGTCCGTGTCGATGGCGCGGTGCGCTACGCGCTGATGGTGGCGCTCGACGTCTCCGCCTATGCCCGGGTGCTGAACCGCGCCACGCTGCCGCAGGGCTGGTCCATCCTGCTGCTGGATGCGGAGGGGGAGCTGATCGCCCGCGCCGCCAGCGGCACCGCGACGGTGCAGGATGTGCGCCCCGCCCTGGCGCAGCCGAGGGAGGTGCGGACCCTCGGCAGCCTGCGCGCCTATGCCGCGCCGGTCGGCGATTCACGCTGGACCATCGTCGTCGCCGCCACGCCCGATGATTTCGTCACCCGGGCGCTGGGCTGGCTGGTGCTCGCCGCCGGCGCCGCGGCGGTGCTGGGCGGCATCGGCGTCGCCGCCCGGATCGCCTCCCGCCACCGGGGGCAGGAGGCGATGCGCCATCGCACCCAGGCGGAAGCGCTGGCCCGTGCCGCCGAGCATGACCGCCGCCGCACCGACATGCTGGCGACGGTCAGCCATGAGCTGCGCGCGCCGCTCACGGGCCTGCTCGGCTACACCGACCTGCTTGCCAAGACAGACCTGCCCCCCACCGCCAAGGCGTGGGTCGAACAGCAGCGCCGCGCCGGCCAGGCGCTGCTGGCGCTGATCGGGGATGTGCTGGACTTCGCCCGTCTCGACGAAGGCGCGGTGGAGCTGGAGGACGCGGATATCGAGATCGCGCAGCTGCTGGAGGATTGCGCCGGGCTGATGCGCAGCGTCGCCCAGCAGAAGGGGCTCGGCCTGCGCGTCGTCATCGATCCGGGCCTGCCGCGCTGGATGCGGGGCGACCCGATGCGGCTCCGCCAGATCACCACCAACCTCATCAGCAACGCCATCAAGTTCACGGAGCGGGGGGAGATCGTGGTGGCGGCCCGGCTGACCGCCCGGCCGGAACGGATGGAAGTGACCGTGACCGATACCGGCATCGGCATCGCGCCGGAGGCCCTGCCGCGCATCTTCGACCGCTTCCGCCAGGAATCCGCGGATACCGCGCGCCGCTTCGGCGGCAGCGGCCTCGGCCTCGCCATCTGCCGGCGGCTGGTGGAGGCGATGGGCGGCGCCATCGGCGCGGAAAGCCGGCCGGGGGAGGGCAGCCGCTTCATCTTCTGGGTGCCCTTCCGCCCCGGCGCCGCGCCCCTGGCGCCGACGCGCCTGTCCGCGCTGCGCATCCTGGTGGCGGAGGACGTGGCCGCGAGCCGCCTGCTGCTGACCGCGGTGCTGGAACGCGCCGGGCACGCCGTGACGGCGGCGGAGGACGGGCCCGCGGCGCTGGCCGCCCTGCATGGCGCGGCCTTCGACCTCGCGGTGCTGGACCTGCACATGCCGGGCCTGGACGGCTTCGGCGTCGCCGCCGCGCTGCGCACCCTGCCCGGCGAACAGGGCCGCGTGCCGCTGATCGCGCTGACGGCCGAACAGCCGGAGGAGGTGGAGGCCGCCTGCCGCGCCGCTGGCTTCGACGCCGTGCTGCGCAAGCCCTTCGAGACGCGGCGGCTGCTCGGCCTCATCGACGGGTTGCGCGGGCGCGGGACGGATGCGGGACCGCGCACCCTGTCCCGCCAGGCGGATGCACCGGAAGACCGCCGCGGCGTCCGCTCGGCCGGCAATGACTGAGACCGCCTTGCAGAAATGCGTCAGCATTTCTGCCCTCACGCCGGCGCGGCCATCCGGCCGCTTGGCTGCGCGGTATGGGCCGGGCTGGCAGCCCGGACCCGGCCTGTCCTATCCCCGCGGCGACCGGCGGGCGGGCGCGGCCTCGGCCGGCGGGGTGGCACCGGCGGGGCGGCCGGCATCGAAGCCGAGGAAGCCGATCTCCGGCTGCGGCGCGCCACCATTGCCGGCCCAGAGCGCGGCGGAGCGCGGCTGCGCCACCGCCGCCGCGGCCACCGGCGGCGTGTTGAGGGACGCGGCCTGGCGGGCCGGGCGCGGGGGCGCGGGCGGCGCGGCGGCGGCACGGCCGGGGGCCGGCGCTTCCGGGGGCGCGCTGCCGCCGCGGGCGACGTCGCGCGCCGAGAGCAGGTAGAAGGCGATGTCGTTCCGCCCCTGGTCCACCGCGGCATCGAGGGCGGTCAGGCCCAGCGCGTTGCGCGCCTCCACATCCGCGCCGCGGGCCACGGCGTCGCGCGCCGCCGCGATGTCGCCCCGCGCCACCGCATCGAACAGCGCGGCGTTGGGGGAGAGGTTGGCGGTGGGGTCGCCCGGGATCGGCGCCACGGGCCGGCGCGCGGATAGCCCGGGCAGGGCAGGCGCCGGCGCCTGCTGCGTGTTGGCGGCTGGCGGCGGCCGCAGCATTTCCTGCGCGGACACCGGCAGGACCGCCGAGAAGGCGGCAGGGATCAGCAGCAGGGGCAGGCGGGGGATGCGTCGCATGGGCGGCAACCTACGCATTTACCGCCCGGCGAGGAAGGGTGCGGTCACCGGCAGCCCTCGCCCCGCGTGGAGAAGCCCTGCACGCGGCCTTCCTGCAGTTCGAAGGTGATGTCGCAGCCCACCACGGCATAGCCCGGCGGCTGCGGCCAGTAGCCGTAGCGCGGGCCGAAGCGGCCGTAATAGGGAACGGGCGCCGGCGCGGCGACGGCAACGGTGCGGCGCTGTTCGAACTGCAGGAAGCGCCGTCCCTCCGCCTCATGCGTCCGGGCCGGCACGCCGAGCGCCGCCACCAGATCGGCCTCCCCCTGGCCCATGAAGACCGACAGGCGCTGCTGCAGGGTCGGCCCCTGCGCGCAGGCACCGAGGAGGAGGAGGGCTCCGAGGGCGACGGTCCGGGTCATGCCCGGGATGTAGGGCGACGCGCCCGGAACGTCATCGCCCCTCCCGCCGCCAGGCCACCAGCGCCAGGCCCAGCACCAGGGGCAGCGCCAGCCAGGGCGGCAGCAGCGGCAGGGCGGTGATGCCCGTCACGGTGTGGTCGGCGTTGCGGCGGAGCCCGATCCAGCCGGGGCCCGGAGTCGCGCCGCCATGCTGGTCCCGCCCCATCGCCACGCGGCGCAGTTCCGGCACCAGCGGCTGGGCGTCGGTGCCGAGCCAGCGCACCGCGCCGCCGGTCGCCTCCGCCAGCGGCCGCAGGCGCGATTCATCGGCGCGCAGGTCCGCGACCTCCATCGGGTTCGGGGCCTCGGCGGCGGCGAAGGCGGTGCGGCGGCCATCGGCGGCCTGCCAGACGCCGGCCTGCACGGCCGGCATCTCCACCACCGCGCGCCCGCCGCCCCGCGATTCGGCCTGCTGGCGGGTGACGGTGCCGTCCGGGGCGGTGATGGTGATCTCGGGCGGCGGACCGGCGTCCAGGCTGCGGCGGACGACGGTCAGGTGGCCCTGGTCGATCCGCGCCGTCAGGTCCTCCTCCTCCAGCTCCGGCTCCTTCATCGTCCAGTGGGCGATGCGGCGGAGCAGTTCCTGCTGCGGCCCGCCGCCATCATGGCCGCGGGACCAGAGCCAGATGTGGTCGGAGAGCATGAGCGCGACGCGGCCCTCGCCGACGCGGTCCAGCACCATCAGCGGCGTGCCGTTGGGGCCTTCCATCACCGTGCTGCCGGCGCGGGCATCGGCGCGCATGGCGCGGTACCAGCGGCCCCAGGTGGCGTCCGCCAGGGCAGGGCCGAGGACATTGGCGCCGGGCAGGCCCTCCGTCACGGGATGCCGGGCGCCGGTTTCCGTCACCATCGGCCGGAAGGGCTGTTCCAGCAGCGCCGCCTGCACCGCCCCGGCGCCGGTCGGCGGGCGGGCGGGCAGGATCTGGCCGAGGGGCGTGGAGGCGAGGCTCGTCGGCCCCGCGAATTCCGGCCCGACCGACATCAGCAGCGCGCCGCCGCCGCGCACGTAGTCCGCGATGTTGCGCAGGTAGACCGGCGGCAGCAGGCCGCGATTGGCGAAGCGGTCGAAGACGATCAGGTCGAATTCGCGGAGCTTGACCTGGAACAGCTCCCGCACCGGGAAGGCGATCAGCGCCAGCTCATGCAGGGGCGTGAGGTCGTCCTTCTCCGGCGGCCGGAGAATCGTGAAGTGGACGAGATCGACGTTGGGGTCGGCCTTCAGCAGCCGCCGCCAGGTGCGCTGCCCCGCATGGGGCTCGCCGGACACCAGCAGCACCCGCAGCCGGTCCCGCACGCCGTTGATGGAGACGACGGCGCGGTTGTTGATCTCGCTGACCTCGCCGGGCCGCGTCTCGGCGGTGATCTCCACCACCGTCGGCCCGCCGCGCTCGATCGGCACGGCGATGCGGTGCTCCCGTCCCACGGGCACGGATTCGACGCGGGGCGGCTGGCCGTCGCGCCGGATGGTCAGGCGCGCGGCGCCGCCGGGCGGCGCGCCCTGGTCCTCTACCACTACGCGGAGTTCGACGGGCCGGCCGACGATGCCGAAACCGGGGGCTTCGACGACCCTGATGCGCCGATCCACCTCGCCCGGCCGTCCCGGAAGCAACAGGTGAAAGGGCGCGTCGAGCGTCGGCGCAGGCGGGATGTCGTGCACCTGGCCATCCGTCAGCGCCACCACGCCAGCGAGGCGCGCGCGCGGGATGTCGGCCAGCGCGCGTTCCATGGCGCTGAACAGCCGCGTGCCCTGGTTGCCGCCCTCCGGCACCTCCACGGTGCGGAGTTCGAGTTCGGGCAGGCGGCGCGCGCGGGCTTCGATCTGCTCCCGTGCCGCGGTGATCTGCGCCTCCCGCGGGCCCAGCACGGCGCTGTCGCTGCGGTCCACCACCAGCAGGGCGATGTCGGGCCGCGTCTCCCGCGTCTCCTCCACCAGCCGGGGATTGGCGAGTGCCAGCACCAGCGCGGCGAAGGCCAGCGTGCGAAGCCAGATGCCCGGCGCGGGGGCCCAGGCGGCCGCGCCCGCGCTGTTCCGCACCACGCGCAGCAGCCCCGGCAGCAGCGCCACCAGCGCCAGCGCCGCCAGGGCCGCCAGCAGCCACAGCGGGATGACGGGCGCGAAGTCGATGCCAGCCAGCGCCTGCTTCATTGTCTCGTGCCCTCAGGCGCCGGGCGCCGGCTCCGCCGGCTTGGCTCGCCGGACGACCGGCGGGGCGCATTCGCGCCCTCGGTCGGCTTCGCCGCCCGCCAGAAATCCATCTCGTCACCCGCCCTCAATTCCCGAGCCTTTCCAGGATGGCCGGCACATGGACCTGGTCGCCCTTGTAGTTGCCGGTCAGGGCGTACATCACGAGGTTGGTGCCGAAGCGGTAGGCCAGCGTCCGCTGCCGCGCGCCGCCGGGGATGACGGCATAGGGGTTGTTGCCCCGCGCATCGATCGCCCAGGCGGAGGCCCAGTCATGGCCCCCGATGATCACGGGGCTGACGCTGTCATTCGCCCGGTCCTGTTCCCGCGCCACCCAGACGCTGCCCCCGGTGAAGCGGCCCGGCAGGTCCTGCAGCAGGTAGAAGGCGCGCTTCAGCACATGGTCCTCCGGCACCGGCGCCAGCGGCGGCATGGAGAGATCACGCGTGAGCCGCCGCAGCGCGGCGCGCGACCCTGGGGAGAAACCCTCGCCCGATCCCTCGTCCCGCGTGTCGAACAGGATGATGCCGCCATTGCGCATGAAGCCGTTCAGCGCGGCCGCCGCGGCGGCGCTCGGTGCCTGCGCGTCGCCCAGCACCGGCCAGTAGAGCAGCGGGAAGAAGGCGAGGTCGTCGCGCCCAGGCGTCACCGGCAGCGGGTCCGCCAGCGCCGCCGCGGTGCGGCGGTTCACGAAGTCAGACAGGCCGACCAGGCCCGTGCGGCTCACCTCATCCACCGCCGCGTCGCCGGTGACGACATAGGCGAGGCGCGTGGCCAGCGCCGCGTTGCCGTCCTGCGCCAGGGCCGGCCCGGCCAGCATCGCGCCTATCAGCACGGCCCCAGCCATCGCCCGGCTACGCCCGCGCCCGACCAGGCCACGCAGCAGCAGCGAGATGATCATGTCCGCGACCAGCAGCAGCATGGCCGCCGCCAGCAGCCAGGGGCCGAGGTCGCGTTCCGCCGGCACGCCGCCGATCGTCGTCGTCGCCGTCCCGGCGGGAATCCCTGTCACCACCCGGGGCGCGGGCACCCCCGCGCCGAGGTTCAGCGCGCGCCGATGCGCGGCCTCCCCGCCCGCGCCGCTGCCGTACCAGCCCGGCGGGTGGCGGGGGGAGGGGGCCTCGTTCTCGATCCGCGCGGGCGGGATGGGCTGCGCGCCGGGTTGCGGCGGGCCGAGCCGGCCGAAGCCGTCCAGCGTCTCGAAGGGCGGCAGGGGGGCCTCCCCATCGGCGCCGCCGACGCCGGCGGAGAGGGTAACGAGGCGCTTCATCATCTCCACGAACAGGCCCGAGAGCGGCAGGTTCGACCATTCGGCATTGGCGGTGACATGGAACATCACGATCCGCCCCGCGCCCCTGTTGTCCCAGGTCACCAGCGGCGTGCCATCCGCCAGCCGTGCCCAGGTATGGCCCGTCAGGCGCGCGGAGGGCTCCGCCAGCACCTGGCGTTCGACGGTGACCTCCGGCGGCGGCATCAGCCCCTGGAAGGGCGAGCCTTCGGGGAAGGCGGCCAGGGTCTGCGGCCTTTCCCAGGACAGCGCGCCGCCCAGCTGCCGTTCGCCCGCGCGCAGCGGCACCGGCATCAGCGTGTCCGGCGCCTCCGCCAGCCGCGGGCCGGCGAAGCGCACCAGCGTGCCGCCGGCCTCGATCCAGCGCGTCAGCTGCTCCCGCTCCCGCCCCTCATTCACCGGGCGGTCGGCCAGCACCAGCACGGAAAGCCGCCGCGCCAGCAGCCCTTCCAAGGAGCCGCGCCGCAGTTCCGCATGGGGCGCCAGCGCACGGTCGAGGTAGAACAGCTCCCCGATGAGCGGCACATCCGCCGCCGCTTCCTCGCCGCCCGCGATCAGGCCCACGGGGCGGCGGCGGAAGCGTTCATCCAGTAGCACCGTGGCATTGGCGCCGGTGACGCCATCGAGGTCGAGCCGCACCACCTGGTTGCGGATCTCGAGGGGCAGGGGCATCGCCGCCTCGGCCTCCGTCGCGCCAGCCGGGATCGGCACCACGGCGCGGTCGAGCGTGCGGCCATCGCCGGTGCGCGCCAGCACCACGGCTTCCGACGCGATGGGCAGGGGCGTGGTGCGGACGGTCAGCACCAGGCGATCGGCCTCGCCTCGCGGGGGCGGCAGCACGCGGGTCGGACGGCCCTCGGAGCGCGCGAGGGTCAGCGTGCCGCCGGCGGCGAGCGCCTCGGCCAGGGCGGCGAAGCCGCGCGCCTCGCCGGCCTCATGCTCGATGCCATCGGCGACGTAGAAGGTGGCGAAGGGGCCGGCATGCTGGGCGCGCCAGGCGGTCAGGGCCTCCCGCGCCGCGGCCCGGTCCGGCGCCCAGGGCTTGGGGCGCAGCGCGGCCAGGCGGGACCGCAATTCCTCCGCCGGCATCAGGCCGGTGATGCGCGGCGCTTCCGGCACGGCGGGGGGCGCGGTCAGCAGCAGGGCGGTGCGGCGGCCGGCGCGCGCCGCGGCGTCCAGCACCGATTCGACGGAAGCGAGCCGGTCCGGCCAATCCGCAGCGGCGGCCCAGCCATCATCGATCGCGACCAGCAGCGGGCCCTGCCCGCCCTCGCCCGCCGTCGCGTTCCACACCGGCCGCGCCAGCCCCAGGATGATCAGCGCCGCCGCCGCCAGCCGCAGCGCCAGCAGCCACCAGGGGGTGCGGGAGGGGGTTTCCTCCGGCGCCGGCAATTCCTGCAGCAGGCGCAGCGCGGGGAAGGATTGGCGCTTGGGCGCCGGCGGCGTGACGCGCAGCAGCCACCAGAGGATCGGCAGCAGCGCGAGCGCCGTCAGCAGCCAGGGCGCGGCGAAGGCGATGGGGCCGAGGGTCAGCATGGGATCGAGGGCCTGAAGCCCTCTCCCCCCTCAAAGGGGAGAGGGTTGGGGGAGGGGGGAGGGATGACCCCGCTCATTGCGGCGCCAGCGCCTGGTGCAGGGCCAGCAGCGCGGCTTCCGGCGGCTGGTCGGTGCGGTGCGTCGCGAAACTCCAGCCCGCGGCGGCGGCGATGGCGGCGAGGCCGGCGCGGTGCCGGGCCAGGCGCTCCACATAGACCTCCCGCACCGATTCCACCCGCGGCACGAGTGCGGCGGCGAGGCCGGCGGTCACCTCCTCGAACCGGATGCGGCCGGCATAGGGCAGCGTCTCCTCCGCCGGGTCGATGACCTGCAGCAGATGGCCGCGCACCCCCTGGGCCGACAACGCGCCCAGCGCGCGGCGAGTCTCCTCCAGCCGCCCCCAGAAATCGCCGAACAGCACGGCGCGGGCGTGGCGGGCGATGCGGGGGTCCTCCGGCACGGGCGCCATGGCGGCCATGGAATCGGCGATCTGCGGCAGGGCGCCGCGGCCGGCGAAGGGGCGGGGCAGGCCGAAGAGCCGCACGCGCTCACCCCCCCGCAGCAGCAGCGCGGCCAGCGCCAGCAGCAGCAGGTCGGCGCGGAGCTGCTTCGGCGGCACCTCCGGCCCGCTGCGCCAGGCCATGCCGGCATCGGCGGCGCGCCACAGCGCGACGGTCTGCGCGGCCTCCCACTCGGTCTCCCGGATGAAGAGGCGGTCGGACTTGCCGGATTGCCGCCAGTCGATCCGGCTGGCCTGGTCGCCGGCGACATAGGGGCGGAACTGCCAGAAGGCCTCCCCGGGCCCGGCGCGGCGGCGGCCATGGATGCCGGGCATCACCGTCGCGGCCACCCGCTCGGCCTCCACCAGCAGGGGCGGCAGGCGTGCGCCCAGCTGCTCCGCCCAGGGGATCGTCAGCCGGGTCGAGGAGGAGGGGGGCGCGGGGCTAGCCAAGCTGCGCCTTCAGCACATCGAGCACTTCCGACAGCTTCACCCCATCCGCCCGCGCCGAGAAATTCAGCGCCATCCGGTGCCGCAGCACCGGCTCCGCCAGCGCTAGCACATCGTCCACGCTGGGGGAGAGGCGGCCCTGGAGCACGGCGCGCGCGCGCGTCGCCAGCATCAGCGCCTGGGCGGCCCGGGGGCCGGGGCCATAGGCCAGGTGCTGGCGGATCTGCTCGATCTCCGTCGTCTCCGGCCGCGCGCTGCGCACCAGGCGCAGGATGGCGTCCAGCACTTGCTCCCCCACCGGCAGGCGGCGGATCAGCAGCTGCGCGGCGGCGAGTTCGGCGCCCGTCATGGCGGGTTGCGGCTTCGCCTCCTTCGCCCCCGTCGTCGCCAGCAGCATGGCGCGTTCGGCGGCCAGGTCGGGGTAGCCGACATCGATCTCCAGCAGGAAGCGGTCGAGCTGGGCTTCCGGCAGGGGGTAGGTGCCTTCCTGCTCGATCGGGTTCTGCGTCGCCAGCACATGGAAGGGGGCGGGCAGGGGGTGGACCTCACCCGCGATGGCCACCTTGTGCTCCTGCATCGCCTGGAGGAGCGCGGATTGGGTGCGGGGGCTGGCGCGGTTGATCTCATCCGCCATCAGCAGCTGGCAGAAGACCGGGCCCTTGATGAAGCGGAAGTGGCGGCGCCCATGCGCATCCTCCTCCAGCACCTCCGACCCCAATATGTCGGACGGCATCAGGTCCGGCGTGAACTGGACGCGGCGGGCATCGAGGCCCAGCACCGTGCCCAGCGTCTCCACCAGCTTGGTCTTGCCGAGGCCCGGGACACCGACCAGCAGCACATGCCCGCCGGAGAGCAGGGTGATGAGCGTCCGCTCCACCACCGTCTCCTGCCCGAAGATGACGCGCCCGACCCCGTCCCGGACCCGGGCCAGCCGGTCCGCCAGCGATTCGGCCTCCCGGATGAGAGATTCAGCCTCCGCGGCGTCGGCCACTTCCACCATGCGGGTCAGGCTCCCTATATGCGGTCCGTTCGATATGGGGTGAGTATCCACCTCGCCCATGCCTGGCGCCACATTGCTGTGCATCAAAGCGTCACGCTTCGATGCCGGCCGGTCGGCCCGGGGGCAGTGTGGTGTGGCTGGGGAGCCAGGGGTCGCAAGGCCCGCGGGGTCACGGGGTGCGGAAGGTGTGATGAACGAAGCGCGACGTGACGAGACGTCCCCTGGGGCGCTCAATGGTGTGCAGGCGAAAGGGCGCGAGGCCCGGATGCCGGCGATGCCCCGCCTCAAGCAGACCCAGGCCGCGGAGCGGCCAAACCAGCATTGCGGCGATTTCTCCATGCGCATCGCCAAGGACGGGACCTGGTTCTACCGGGGCAGCCCGATCGGGCGGAAGGAGCTGGTCTGCCTCTTCGCCTCCGTCCTGAAGCGGGAGGAGGATGGCAGCTACTGGCTCGAGACCCCCGTGGAGCGCGGGCGGATCGAGGTGGATGACGCGCCCTTCGTGGCGGTCGAGATGTGGTGGCGCACCTGCGCCGACCCCTTCGCGCCGCTCGGCGCCGCCGCGGCCGAGCCCCGGCAATGCCTGACCTTCCGCACCAACCTGGATGAGATGGTGACCGCGGATGCCGAGCATCCGATCCGCGTGACGATCGATCCCGTGTCGCGGGAGCCCCGCCCCTACATCACCGTCCGCCCGGGGCTGGAGGCGCGGATCAACCGCGCGGTGTTCTACGAACTGGTGGCCCTCGCCCAGCCGGAGACGGTGGAGGGGAAGGACGTGCTCGGCGTCTGGTCGGAAGGCGTCTTCTTCCCGATCGACGATGCGCCCACGGCCCAGCAGGACGACGAGGACGACACCTACGACCAGGCGGCGGAGTGAGCGGCGCCGCCGGAAAGGCGCTGCTGCCCCTGCCACGCCTGCCGAGCCGGGAGGAGATCGCCGCCCGCCTCGCCGATCCCGCCGCCCTGGCACTCGCGAAGGACAGCACCTTCGAGGAGCGGGACATCTTCGTCATCCGCCCGGACGGGCCGGTGGCGGCTGCCGTGCTGATCCCGATCGTGTGGCATGAGGCCGGGCCCGGCATCCTGCTGACGCTTCGCTCCGACCGCCTCTCCTCCCATGCCGGGCAGGTCGCCTTCCCCGGCGGGCGGATCGAGGCGGGGGAGACGGCGGAAGCGGCCGCGCTGCGGGAGGCGGCGGAGGAGGTGGGCCTCGACCCCCGCCTGCCGGAGATCGTGGGGGCGCTGCCGGAGCATCTGACCGGCACGGGCTACCGCGTGACGCCGGTGGTCGCCTTCCTCGACCCGCCCCTGTCCCTGTCGCCGGAGCCCGGGGAGGTGCAGGCGATCTTCGAACTGCCGCTCGCCACCGTGCTCGACCCCGCCGCGCCGGCGCTGAAGTCGCGGGAGGTGCGGGGCAAGATGCGCAGCTACTGGGTCTGGCCGCACGACACCCATCTGATCTGGGGTGCGACCGCCGCCATGCTGATGGGCCTGGCCCGTGTGCTGAGAGGCTGAGGCCGGCGCTTCGGGTTGCGCCAGGGAATGAAGCCCTCCGTCAGCACATGGGCACGCGCCCCCGGCCATTGCGCATCGGCGAGCGTTCGGGCGAGGGCGGGGGGAAGCGGCTTCACGGGCATCGGGCACCTGTCACGTCGTTGCCGTGACGCTAGGATCGGTGCCGGGCCCGGGTCGAAGAGACGCTTCCTCTCGCCGCCATCGGCAACGCCTTGGGGAATGTTCCGGTCATGATGGCGGTCGCCGACATCCTGCTGATGCTGCTGCCGCTGGGCCTGTTCCTGGCCTGGCGAAGGCTGCGGCCGCGCGCCGCCACCGGGCCCTCGCCGGGGCTCGTGCTGGCGCTGGCGCTGGGGGCCGCGGCCGGGATCGGGGCGGCGATCTGGTTCGGGACCGAAGGCGCGATGGGGCGGGGCGAGGCCTATGTGCCGGCGACGCTCGCGCCCGATGGCACCATCACGCCGGGGCATGGGGAGCGGCGATGAGCGACCCGGCCCATGCCCGCATCGCGCCCCCTGGCTTCCTGGCTGAACCCGCCCCCGCCGCCGTGCTGGCCGCGCTGCCGGGCGGCCGGGCCGTCGGCGGCTGCGTGCGGGATGCGCTGGCGGGCGTCGCCGTGCATGACGTGGACGTGGCGGCGCCCCTGCCGCCGGACGCCATCGCGGAGCGGCTGAAGGCGGCGGGGCTCAAGGTGTTCGAGACGGGGCTCGCCCATGGCACCGTCACCGCCGTGCTGGCCGGCCAGCCCGTGGAGGTCACGGCGCTGCGCCGGGATGTCGCGACCGATGGCCGGCACGCCGAGGTCGCCTGGACCACCGACTGGGCGGAGGATGCGGCCCGCCGGGACTTCACCATCAACGCCATGTCCTGCGACGCGGAAGGCCGGCTCTGGGATTATTTCGGCGGCCGGGCGGACCTGGCGGCGGGGCGGGTCCGCTTCGTCGGCGATGCCGCGACGCGGCTGGCCGAAGACTACCTGCGGGCCCTCCGCTTCTTCCGCTTCTGGGCGCGGTATGGGCGCGGGGCACCGGATGCGGATGCGGTAGCCGCCATCGAGGCCGCGGTGGAAGGCCTGGCCCGGCGGATCGCCGTCGAGCGCATCTGGATGGAAATCAAGCGGCTGCTGGAGGCCGCGGACCCCGTCGGCGCGCTGCGCCTGATGGAGCAGACGGGCATCCGCGCCGCCGTGCTGCCGGAAGGCGCCGACCCGGCCACGCTGGCCGCCGGCCTCTCCCGCGGCCTGCCGCGGGACCCGGTGCTGCGGCTCGCGGTGCTGGTGCCGGCGGGGGCGGCGGACCAGCGCCTGCCGTCCCGGCTCCGCTGGTCGCGGGAGGAGGCCGGGCAATATGCGGCGGCGCGGGCGACGGGGCGCGTCACGGGGGCGCTGGACGATTCCGCGCTCCGGCGCCTGCTGGCCGACCACGCCCTGGCCCGGCTGCTGGACGCCAGCTGGGTCGCGGAGTCGCGGGGCGAGCCAGGCGACTGGCCGGGGCTGAGGGCGCGACTCGATGCCACGCCCGTGCCGGTCTTCCCGCTGCGGGGGCAGGACGCGATCGACCTCGGCCACAAGCCGGATGCGCGGATCGGGCTGGCGATGAAGGCGGTGCGGGGCTGGTGGATCGAGGGTGGCTGCGTCGCGGACCGGGTCGAATGCCTGGCGCGCCTCGCTGCCCTGCTGGAGGGTTCCGGGGCGGCGGACGGGCCCGCCGCCCCGAAAGGGCAATCCGAAGGGTCCTGACTCCCCGCGGCTCACCGGAACGAATAGAGAACTAGCACTGGCCCGGAGGCGCCGCAAGTCTTGACGCGGACGGCGACATGGCCCTCGGACCCGGCTTGGACTACACGGCGCCCATGGCCCGACCTGCCTTCGATGCCGCTTCCCTCCCGCTCGTCCGACGCCTGTGGCGCGACTACATCCGGCGCTACCCCGGGGGCGTCGCGCTCGCCATCGCCTGCACGCTGGGCGTGGCGGGGACGACGGCGCTCTATCCGCTGATCATCCAGCAGGCCTTCAACCTGTTCGCGGAGGGTGATCCCCGCGTCGTCTGGGCGCTGCCGCCCGTCATCATTGCCGTCACCCTGGCCCGCGCGCTGACCATGTATGGCCAGGCCGTCGCCATGCAGAGGGTGGTGTTGAGCGTCATCACCGATCTGCAGCGCGACCTGTTCCGGGCCCTGACGCGGGCCGACCTGGCCGCCGTGGCGCGGGACGCCCCCGCCCGCCACGCCGCCCGCTTCACCACCGACGCCGCCCTGATCCGGGAGGCCCTGTCCAAGGCCATCAGCGGCATCGCGGATGTGCTGACCGTGGTGGGGTTGGTCGGCTCCATGCTCTGGATGGATTGGAAGATGGCACTGCTGGCCTCCCTTCTCTACCCCATTGCCATCGTGCCGATCCTCCGCATCGGCAAGCGCATCCGCCGCGCCTCGGCCGGCATGCAGGACCGGGTGGGGGAGACGGCGTCGCTGCTGGTGGAGAGCTTCGGCGCCGCCCGCGTGGTCCGCAGCTACCGGCTGGAGGCGCAGGAGGAAGCCCGCGCGGACGCCGCCTTCGCGCGGCTGCGGGACAGCCAGCTTGCCATCCAGCGGACCCGCGCGCGGCTCGACCCGGTGCTGGAGGCGCTGGGCGGTATCGCGGTGGCGCTGGTGCTGGGCTTCGTCGGCTGGCGGGTCTCGACGGGCCTCGGCACCATCGGCGACTTCACGGGCTTCGTCGCCGCGCTGCTGATCGCGGCCCGCCCGGCCCGGGCGCTGGGCAGCCTGAACGCGGCGCTGCAGGAGGGCCTGGCCGGCCTGTCCCGCACCTTCGCCAGCGTCGATGAACGCCCGCGGATCCTCGATGCCGCGACCGCGCAGCCCCTGCCGGCGGGGGAGGGCAGCGTGGCGTTCGAGGGCGTGGGCTTCGCCTATGAGGGTGTGCCGGATGCGGCGCTGCGGGGCCTCAGCTTCACCGCCGCGCCGGGGCGCACCGTGGCGCTGGTCGGGCCCTCCGGCGCCGGCAAATCCACCGCGCTGGCGCTGGTGCCGCGGCTCTATGACGTGACGGAGGGCGCGATCCGCATCGATGGCGCCGACATCCGCGGCGTGACGATGGAAAGCCTGCGCGATGCCATCGCCTATGTCGGGCAGGACGCGGTGCTGTTCGACGACACCGCCTTCGCCAACATCGCCTGCGGCCGGCCGGGCGCCACCATGGCCGAGGTGGAGGAGGCGGCCCGCGCCGCCGCCGCGCATGATTTCCTCGCATCCCTGCCGCAGGGCTACGACACGCAGCTCGGCACCGGCGGCAACAGGCTCTCCGGCGGCCAGCGGCAGCGCGTGTCGCTTGCCCGCGCTTTGCTGCGCAATCCGCGCGTGCTGCTGCTGGATGAGGCGACGAGCGCGCTGGATGCGGAGAACGAGGCGCTGGTGCAGCAGGCGCTGGAACGGCTGCGGGCCGGGCGCACCACGCTGGTCATCGCCCACCGCCTCTCCACCGTCCGCGACGCCGACCTGATCGTGGTGATGGAGGGCGGGCGCGCCGTGGAGCAGGGGACGCACGCCGCGCTGATGGACCAGGACGGTCTCTACGCCCGCCTGGTCCGCACCCAGGCCTTCAGCGCGTGACCCGCTCCCGCGCCGAGGCGGAGGCGCTGCCGGACCCGGATGCGATCCACCCGGTGCCGAACAAGCCGCGCATCGTCTTCCTCAAGCCGCTGCTGGACAGCCTGGTGGAGGTGCGGAACGTCGAGGTCGGGGCCTTCACCTACTACGACGACCCGCTGCACGCCCGCGACTTCTTCCGGCGCAACCTGCTCTACAATTTCGGCGCCTCGGGCGCGAGGCTGCGGATCGGGCGCTTCTGCGCCATCGCGACGGCGGCGCGCTTCATGTTCCCGGACGCGATGCACGCGATGGAGGGGCCCTCCACCTACCCCTTCGGCATCCTGGGCGGCGGCTTTCTGGGCGCGCTGCCCTTCGCCGACTACCCCTTCAAGCCCGGCCGCGACACGGTCATCGGCCATGACGTGTGGATCGGCATGGAGGCGATGGTGATGCCCGGCGTGCGCATCGGCCATGGCGCGGTGGTGGGCGCGCGGGCGGTGGTGGGCAGCGACGTGCCGGACTACGCCGTGGTGGCGGGCAACCCTGCCCGGGTGATCCGCCGCCGCTACACGGAGGAGGAGGCCGCCCGGCTGGTGGCGCTGGCCTGGTGGGACTGGCCGGTGGCGCGCATCGCCCGCGCCATCCCGCTGCTGGTCAAGGGCGGCGTCGCGGCGCTGGAAGACTTCGCCGCCCGGCAGCCCTGAGCATAGGGCCTGTGGACACTTGGCTGCGGGCGCACTCGGCGGCGTCTTTCCGCGCCTGGAGCGTTGGGGTCAGGGCGACGATGGAACCCCAGCGCCGCCCTGACCCCGCCTTCCAGGCACGAAAATCCACTCGCCGATTGCATCCCGGGCCAAGTGTCCACAGGCCCCAAAGGGCATTTACCCTCTTTAGCACCTTTAGCACCGATTCAGCGGGGGTTTTCCCCGATGAATCGGTGGTTGGTCTAGCGAACGACCGTCACCGCGCGGCGGTTCTGCGCCCAGGCGGTCTGGTTGGAGCCGAGCTCCACCGGGCGGTCCTTGCCGTAGGAGATGGTCTGGATGCGCGTGCTGGCCACGCCATCCGCCACCAGCAGGTCGCGCGCCGCATTGGCGCGGCGCTGGCCGAGGGCGAGGTTGTATTCGCGGGTGCCGCGTTCGTCGGCATGGCCCTCGATCGTCACCTGCACCTGGCGGTAGCGGTTCAGCCATTCCGCCTGGCGGGAGAGGACCGGGCGCTGGTCGGCGCCCACCTGCACGGAATCGGTCGCGAAGAGCACGCGGTCCCCGATGCTGCCGGCCAGTTCCTCCTGCGAGCCCGGGCGGAAATTGCCGCTGCCGGGGCCGCCGAGCGGCGAGGTCCCGATGCCGCCCGCCCCGCCCGCGCCCCCGGCGCCGCCCCGGCCCGCCGCGGCCGCATCCGTGTCCGAGCTGGACGAACAGGCCGCCAGGCCAAGGGCCAGGCCGAGCACGGCGAGGGAGGCGAACTTCATGGTGGGCAACTCCGAATCGGGTCGTTTGGCGTGTGATCCCAGAGGCCGGGGGCGGCTTCAAGGGGCAGGCACGGTCATTCCGCGGGGGCGCCAGGATGGCAGGACTATATTCCTCGGACCTGGCCGACCGCAAGCCTATTCGCGCCGCAGCACCCCATCCACCAGCCGGTTCGCCCAGGCCTTGGAGCGAAAGCGGGCGCGCAGATCGGCCTCGTCATAGTCTTCCCGCAGCCAGTCCAGAAAGGGTTTCGGGCCGTGGGCGCCCTGGTGGGCGGCGTAGTCGCGAAAGAAGGCGTCGAGGATGCCGGTGCGGCTGGCGGCGACATGGCCGAAGCGCCAGTGCAACTGGCCCAGCGCCTCGGCCACGGAATGGCCGTTCAGGATGAGCCAGATGCCGGCGACCAGTCCGGTGCGGTCGGCGCCGGACTTGCAGTGAATGAGAAGGGGTTCCGGCAAGGTGGGCAGCAAGGCCGCCAGCCGCAGGATGCGGTCCTTGTGGGGGGCGCCGCGGCTTTCGAAGGGGGCGTCGGCGTGGATCAGGCCGAGTTCGCCGGCCCGCGCGCGGCCCAGCGCGTCCGACCCGCAATCCTGCCGGTGGCCGCGCAGGTTCAGGACGGATTTCAGCCCGAAGCGCCGCTGCGCCGCGGCGAGCTGCCAGGGCAGGGGGTGGTTGGAGCGGTAGAGGCGGCCGCGCGAGACCTCCCCCCAGTTGCGCCAGGAGATGCGGAGCACCGCATGGTCCACGAGCAGGGAGTTGAGCCAGGCGCGCTGCCGGCCGGCGGGGGAGGAGAGGTCCACGGGCGCGATATGGCGGCTCCGTCCGGGGAAGACCAGACGGAGAAACGAACGGCGGGCGCGGCCGGCGCGTTGGAAAGGGCCGAAGGGAAGGAGGACCACGCCATGTCGAACGCCAAGGTGCCGCCCGTGCCGCCGGCCAACCAGAGCCCCGCCGGGGGCAATTCCCCGGGCGGAAGCCCGCTGCCGCCGGACGAGGCGCAGGCCAACATCGAATCGAAGAACCGGAAGCTGGAGCAGCAGGGCCGCCAGGGGAACACCTGGCAGAACACGCACAACCAGGGCTACCAGCAGGACCGCTGACCATGGCAACGCAACGGCAGACCGAGCACAAGCCGGAGACGGACCGCACCGGCGGCGGTCCCGGCAGCAGCCACCAGGGTGGGTCACACGGCCACGCGACGCGCGACCGCGACGACCACGCCCCGGCGGCGGGGCAGCCCACCAACACGGAGAAGAGCCGGGTTTCGGGTGGTGGCGGCGAACGCGACAGCCACCACACCCATGACGGCGCGAAGAAGGGCGGCGCCGGCTAGACCCGGTCCAGGGTCCGGCCGGACCCTGGCGAGGGGGCAAGGGGGAGCAGCGCTCCCCCTTTTCTGCGTCAGTCGAGCCTGGCGCCCGAGATCCGCACCACTTCCTGCCAGACCGGCCTTTCCCGCGCGACGCGGGCGGTGACCTCCGCCGGCGTGCTGAAGACACCCTTGGCGCCGGCGCGGAGGTAGCGTTCCTGCATGGCCGGCGGCTCCGTCACCTCCCGGATCAGGGCGGAGGCACGCTCCACGATGGGGGCGGGGACGCCGGCGGGGAAAGCCATGGCGCACCAGCTGGTGATGACGAAGTCGGGCACGCCGACCTCCGCCATCGTCGGCACGTCGGGCAGGGTGGTCCAGCGTTCCGCCCCCGTCACCGCGAAGGCCTTGGCGCGGCCTTCCTGGATGACAGGGACATAGCTGGCGAGGTTGTCGAGCGCGCAGTTCAGGTCGCCCGAGAGCATGGCAGGGATGATCTGGGCGGCGCCGCGGAAGGGGACGTGCGTGCCCTCGATCTGCAGGCGGCTGGTGAAGAGCGCGCCCGAGAGGTGGGCCGTGGTGCCGACGCCGGGGGAGCCGTAGGAGATCCCCTGCCGCTGCGCCTTCGCCCAGGCCAGGAACTCCGCGAAGTTGTTGGACGGGTTGTGCTGGGCGGACACGACCAGGACGTTGGGCAGTTCCCAATGCATCGAGATCGGCTGGAAGTCCCGCTGCGGGTCATAGGGCAGGCGGGAATAGAGGAAGCTGTTGATGTGCCAGGCGCCGAGCGTCAGCGGCGCCATGGAGTAGCCATCGGGCGCCGACTTCGCCAGCGCGTCGGCGCCTATGTTGCCGCCGGCGCCGGGCCGGTTTTCCAGCACGAAGGACTGGCCGGTCTTCTGCTGCAGCTGTTCGCAGAGCAGGCGGCAGAGCACGTCGGTGGACCCGCCGGGCGGCCAGGGGACGATCACGCGGACGGGGCGGTTCGGCCATTGCCCCTGCGCCAGCGCGCCGGTGGTGGCGATGAAGGGCGCGGCGAGGGTGGTGCCGAGCAGGATGCGGCGCGTCGTCATTCCGGATGTCTCCCTTTTGGTTGGGGGCAGGATAGAGGCTCGGCGGGGGCGCGGCCAGCCGTGGGGCGGCGGGGGGCGGGGCGGCAGCCTGAAAGCGCGCGCCTTTACCGAAGCCTAATCCCGAAGGCGGACAAGGGACGCCGGAGGTAGGTATGGCGGCGCAGGCCCAGTCGCTTTCCGAGTTGCGGATGCTGGTGGAGCGGCTGGAGCAATCCGGCCTGGCCGGACAGCGCGCGGATGTGGCGGCGCTGCTGGACAAGTCCCGCGCCACGCTGGCGACCTACCAGGCGCGGCCGGCGGGGCGTCGCCCGCGGCAGCGGCCGGTGGCGGCGCTGGCGGAGCGGCCGCCCCGGCGCCGCCGCGCTCGGCGGGGGCTGAAGGTCGCGTCCCTGCTGCTGGTGCTGGTGGATGGGGTGGCGGCGATGCTGGGCGCGGCGTCGCTGGCGGGGCTGCTGCTGGCCGATGTGCCGCCGGGGCCCGCGGTGCCGGTGCTGGCGGGCGCCGTGCTGTGGGGCATCGCCCATCGCGGCCGGGTGTTGGTGGCGGAAGCGGCCTTCGGGCTGGTCTACCTGCTGCGCTGGGCCTGGCTGTGGGTGGCGGAGGCCTTCAGCGACCCGGCCTTCGAGAAGCTGCAGATCCTGCTGGATGCCCGCGACGTGATGGCGCATTGGCGGGACTGGCGGCGCGGCCTGACCCGCCCGCCCCGCATGGCCGATGTGGAGGCCTTCCTGGCGAAAACCCACGGCCCCGCCGTGGCCGCGCTGTTCCTGGAGCAGGGGGAGGCGCGCTGGGGCAACCGGCGGGTGCGCGTCGGCCGCGGTGCGGGGCTGCGGCCGCTCGGCCCCGGCTTCGCCGAACAGCCCGTCCGCTGGTCCCGCCTGATCCGGCTGTTCGAGGGCCTGGCCGAGGCGGATGCCTTCTGGCCGGAGGAGCCGGCGGTGCTGGTCGGCGGCCCCGGCCACGGCATCACCGCGGACCCGGCGCCGGAGCCCGAGCCCGATCCGCCAGAACGCATCGCGCGGCGGGAGCAGCTGAAGGAGATGATCCTGGCGAAGCGGGAGGAGATCCAGCGCGCGCAGGAATGGAAGATGAAGACGCCGGCCGAGATGGCGCAGCGCGACGCCCATGTCGCCGATCTGCGCCGGCAGCACGATGCGATGGAGGCGGAGCTGCGGGAGATCGGCGGCGTGCCACCGCCGATCCTGACGAAGCGGCGGCGGTAGCGGATCACGCCGAGCGGGGTACGAGCGCGGCGAGCTGTCGGCGCCGGGCCTCCAGGAAACGGTCCCTCACGGCCCGGAAGAAAGCGGGCGGAGATCCGGCCCCGGCCAGGTGAAGACATTCGCTTCCGTCACCACCACCCAGGATCGCGCCTCATCGAGGCCGAGGCGCTGCTTCGTGGCCGGCGGGATCTCGACCGCATCCCCGGTGTCTGCCGGGGCGCTGTGGGTGATGGGCAGCGCGAGGACGCGCAACTGGCCGCCTGCATCCGCCACGGTGAGGATGATGGCGCAGGGACGATCCTTCACGCCTTCCTCCCGCCCCTGCCGTGCTTCGCGGTGCCAGAGGTAGGCGTAGCGGATGACGAGGCCCGGCTGGGGCGCCGGCCAGCTCAGCCCCGCCAGTCCTTCAGCTCGGCGTCGAGATGGGCATGTTCGGCGGGAACCTCGGCCGCGGCGAGCAGGGCGGCGTCCTAATCCGTCACCGCGCTGGCCGGGATGGCCTGGCGGTCGCGCTGCTTGAGGCGTTCGAACTCCGCGGCGGCCAGCACGACCAGGCGATCACGCCCGTTCTTGGTGATGGTCACCGGTTCGGACAGCGCATGGTCGGCGAGGGTGCCGTAGTTCCGGATGAAGTCGGCGGTCGTGACACGCATGGACGGCGTCCTCCGCGGATCTGAAAGATGTGTATCATACACATCCTTCAGGTCGGGTGCGAGGGCGGCGGTCTCAAGCCGCCCCGATGCGCTCCTTCGCGAAGGGCAGGCTGCGGATGCGGCGGCCGGTCAGGGCGGCGATGGCGTTGGCGACGGCGGGAGGCACGCCGGGGGTGCCGGGTTCGCCGACGCCGCCCATGGGCGCGCCGGATTCGATGATCCGCACATGCACCTTCGGCATCTCCGCCCGCGACAGGATGCGGTAGGCGTCGAAGTTGCGGGGCACGGGGCGGCCATCCTCGAAGGTCATCTCCTCGAAGCAGGCGGCCGAGAGGCCGATCGCCGCTGCGCTTTCGACCTGGGCGCGGATGATGGCGGGGTTCACGATGCTGCCAGGGTCGATGGCGATGAAGAGGTCATGGACCACGACCTCCCCGTTCCGCAGCGAGACTTCCGCGATGGTCGCGACCTCCGTCCCGAAGGGCGACGCCATGGCGATGCCGCGCGCGCGGCGGGTGCCGTCCGCAGCCTCGAAGGGCCCGCGGCGCCAGCCGCCCGCCAACTCCACCACGCCGTCGAGCAGGGCGAGGTGGCGCGGCGAATGGGCGAGGTGGGCGCGGCGGAAGGCGAGGGGGTCCTGCCCGCCGACCTCCGCGACCTCATCCAGGAAGGCTTCCAGGAAGAAGTCGTTCATGGAATGGCCGACGGAGCGCCAGAAGCCGACATTGATGGGGTGGGGCACATGGACCCATTCGATGCGGCGGTTCGGGATGGCGTAGGGCTTGAAGGCCACGCCCTCCACCGCGCTGGTATCGAGCGGCGGATTGCCGAGCCGGGCGGTGCCGAAATGCTTCGCCACGGGGCCCTCGCCGGGGATCGTCGCGTGCAGCGCCGCGATCCGGCCATCCGGGCCGAGGGAGGCGCGCAGCCGCGCGAAGCCCATGGGCCGGTAGGCGTCGCGGGCGAACTCCTCCTCCCGCGTCCAGATCACCTTCACGGGGCGGCTGGCGGCGCGGGCCAGGCGGATGGCCTGGTTCATCGGGTGGATGGTGCCGTAGGTGAAGTGCCGGCCGAAGAAGCCGCCGAGGAGCGGCGTGTGGATGCGGATGCGGTCCTCGGCCAGGTTGGCCTCCCGCGCCGCGATGGCGCGGAACTGCTCCGGCGCCTGGTTCGGCGTCCAGACATCCAGCGTGCCATCGGCGTTGAAGCGGACGGTGGCGGAGGGCGGTTCCAGCTGCGCATGGGCGAGGTAGGGGGCGTCGTAGTCGGCGGTGATGGTCTTCGTCGCGGTGCGCAGGATGGCCGGCGCGTCGCCCTGCGTGTCGCTGGCCGGGTTGCCGGGGGCATCGGCCTGGGACCGCAGCAGGTCCAGCATCGAGGTGCTCGAGAAATCCTCGGGCACGACGGATTGGCCGCCGACGGCGGTCCAGGCGACCTGCGCGGCCTCCACCGCGCGGCGGGCGCGCCAGAAGCTGTCGGCCAGCACCGCGACGGCGCCCGGCAGGCGGTGCACGGAATGCACGCCGGGCATGGCCTTCAGCGCGGCCTCGTTCAGCACCTCCCCGGGATCGGCGCCGGCGCGGGGAGCGTGGAGGATGGCGGCCTGCAGCATGCCATCGACGCGCATGTCGATGCCGTAGCGGGCCTGGCCGGTGGATTTGGCGCGGGTGTCGAGGCGCTTTTCCGGCTTGCCGACCAGGCGAAGCGGCGTGCCGGGGGGCTTGGGCTCGGCATCGGTCGGGATCGGCAGCGCGGCGGCGGCCTCGGCCAGCGCGCCATAGGGGATGCGGCCGCCGGCATGGATGACGAAGCCGGGTTCGGTGGAGAGGCTGGCCACCGGGACCGAGAGGCGCTGGGACGCGGCCTGTAGGAGCATGGCGCGGGCGGTGGCGCCCAGCACCCGGAAATGGCTGGCAGAATTGCGGATGGAGAAGCTGCCGCCGGTGACGCGGCGCGTGCCGTTGAACAGCACCTGGTAGTCGGCGCCGGCGGGCGCCGTCTCCACCGTGAAGGCGGCGAGGTCCGCGTCCAGCTCCTCCGCCACCAGCTGGGCGATGGCGGTGTGGATGCCCTGGCCGCCCTCGGCAAACGGATTCTGGAGCGTGATCCGCCCATCGGGCTTGATGGCGAGGTAGGCGGGGACCTTCCGGGCGTGCTGCAGGCCGCCCATGGATTGGGCGCGGGCGGGGGTGGCGGGCACGCGGAGTGCCAGGACCAGGCCGCCGGCCAGGCCCAGGGCAGCGCGCCTGGACAAGTTGAGGGGGGAGAGGTTGAGGGCCTTCATCACGCGGCCTCCGAGGCTTGGCGGATGCCGGCGGCGATGGCGTTGTAGGTGCCGCAGCGGCAGAGGTTCGTCATGGCGGCGGCGATGGCGGCGTCGTCCGGCTTCGGCGTTTCCTTCAGCAGCGCGGTCGCCGCCATCAGCTGGCCGGACTGGCAGTAGCCGCATTGCGGGACATCGAGCGCGACCCAGGCCGCGACCAGGCGGGCGCCGACCGGATCGGCCTCGATCGCCTCGATCGTCGTGATGGCGCGGCCGGCGACGGCATCGAGCGGCGTCTGGCAGGACCGGGTGGCGACGCCGTCCACCAGCACGGTGCAGGCGCCGCATTGCGCGACGCCGCAGCCGTACTTCGTGCCGACCAGGCCCAGCGTGTCGCGCAGCACCCAGAGGAGGGGGGTGTCACCCTCCACATCGGCGCGGCGCGCCTCTCCGTTCACGGTGATCTCGGCCATGGCAGTGTCCCCGGGTCAGCCGGGGGGCATCTTGGCGTCCGCGCGCGGGATGTCGAGCGTTGTTACGGCCAGCCCGTTTCCGGCGGGAGCGACATCAGGATCGCCTCCACATTGCCCCCGGTCTTGAGGCCGAAGATGGTGCCGCGGTCGTAGAGCAGGTTGAATTCGACGTAGCGGCCGCGGCGCATCAGCTGGTGGGCGCGCTCGGCCTCCGTCCAGGGCTCGTGCATCCGGCGGCGGACGATGGCGGGGTAGGCGTCGAGGAAGGCCTGGCCGACGTCGCGGGTGAAGGCGAAGTCGGCCTCGATGCCCTTGCCCGGCGTGCGGTCGCCCAGCCAGTCGTAGAAGATGCCGCCCAGGCCGCGGGGTTCGTTGCGGTGGGGCAGGAAGAAGTATTCGTCGCACCACTGCTTGAAGCGGGGGTAGTAGGTGGGGTCGTGGCGGTCGCAGGCGGCCTTGTAGGCGGCGTGGAAGCTGGCCGCATCCTCCTTCGAATGGGGGGCGGCGTGGTCCATCGGCGTCAGGTCGCCGCCGCCGCCGAACCAGGCCTTCGTCGTCAGGATGAAGCGGGTATTCATGTGCACGGCCGGCACGCGCGGGCTGCGCATGTGGGCGACCAGCGAGATGCCGGTGGCGAGGAAGCGCGGATCCTCATCCGCCCCCGGGATCTGCTTCCGGAAGTCCGGGGAGAATTCGCCGAAGACGGTGGAGACGTTGACGCCCACCTTCTCGAACACCCGTCCCTTCATGACGGACATGACGCCGCCGCCGCCTTCGGGCCGGTCCCAGGCGGTGCGGAGGAAGCGGCCGGCGGGCAGGCCGGCGTGGGGGCCGGTGGCGAGTTCGTCCTCGATCGCCTCGAATTCCGCGCAGATGCGGTCGCGCAGGTTCTCGAACCAGGC
>JAIXWG010000048.1 GCA_027482245.1 Acetobacteraceae bacterium
CTTCCCCCCGTGTCCACCTCCACCACGCGCCGCTTTCGCAACACAAGGCAGAAGCAGCAGGAAGCCACTCAGGGCAACCAAACTATCTTCCCTCAACAGATGCACAGATTGAATGAACAGGATCTCGTCCCCGGCCAGCACCCTGACCAGAAGCACCATCGCATCGCTGCGTGGAGAAGATCGGCGCCTATCGGCGGGGCGCAGCATCTGATGGCTTTCACCACCGTGTGCAACCCCGCTTTTCGGCGCCCCGTCCGGGAACCGTAGGCTCCGTTCTGGTGAGGCGGCTTTTACGGGCCAGGCCCGGGGGTGTCAACGAGAGGCTCCGAACAAACGGACATGGCTGCCATGACCGTCACGCCGTTGACGCAAAGCTCTTCTCGTCACGTAGCCGTAGCGGTCAAGCCGTTGACTTCACTGGCCTTCGCCGAGATGGTCCGCGCCCCAACCGCCCGGACAAGACCACAGCATGACGTCAGCGACCCGCCTCGCCCTCTCGATCTGCGCCCTTCTCGCCGCCCCTCTTCCCGGCGCCGCAGCATCGGAACCACCGGGCGACGCGCAGCGCGTCCTGACCGTCCGCCGGGGCGATACCCTCGGTGAGCTCCTCGCCAGCGCCGGCGTCAGCCAAGCGGAGGCGCATGAGGCGATCGCCGCGCTCCGCCCCGTCTTCCCGCCCCGCGGCCTCGCCGTCGGGCAGGAAGTCGGCCTTCGCCTCGACCCCGATCGCGACAACGCCCTCCTGTCCCTGGAGATCGAGCCCACCCCCGGCCGCACCATCGCGCTGCGCCGCCAGGCCGATCGCTGGCTGGTGGAGGAGCAGGTGATCCCCCGCCAGCGGCATCTTGCCCGGATCGAGGCGCCGATCATCGGTGGCGTCTACCTGACCCTGACCCGCGCCGGCATGCCCGCGCCGCTGACCCATTCCCTGATCCGCGCGCTGTCCCATGAGGTGGACTTCCAGCGGGACATCCAGCCGGGCGACCGCATCCAGGTTGCCTTCGAACGCCTGCGCGCCCCGGATGGCGACCTCCTCGGCCACGGCCAGCTGCTGCACGCCTCCCTGACCCTGTCGGGGCGAGAGCTCAGCGTCTGGCGCCATGTGGAATCCGATGGCGATGCCGCCTGGTACCATGGGGATGGCCGGCCGCTCGCCGGCGGCTTCCTGCGCACGCCGCTGGATGGCGCGCGCCTCACCTCCGGCTTCGGCATGCGCCGGCACCCCGTGATGGGTTTCTCCCGGCGGCATGAGGGGCTGGACTTCGCGGCGCCCCCCGGCACGCCGATCTATGCGTCGTCCGACGGCGTCGTCACCGCGGCGCGGATGGAACGCGGCTATGGCCGGACGGTGCGGCTGCGCCATCCCGGCGGGGTGGAGACGGTCTACGCCCACATGTCCCGCTTCGCCCGCAACCTGAAGCCCGGCGACCGAGTGCGGCAGGGGGACGTGATCGGCCATGTCGGATCCTCCGGCATGTCCACGGGCCCGCACCTTCATTATGAGATCCGCATGGCCGGTCGCGCCCAGGACCCCGCCCGCACGGCGCTGCCCGCCGGCGTGCCGCTGCGCGGTTCCGAACTCGCCGCCTTCCATGACCGGCGGCGGGAGCTGACGCGACAGATGGCGCAGATCGCCTCCGGCCGGACCGAAATCGCGCTGGCGGGGGACTGATCAGCCCCCGGCCAGGCTCTCCGCCAGATTGGCCTCGGTCGCCAGGCGGCTTGGCAGCAGTTCCCCCCGCCGCTCCAGCAGCGGGTGGGCGACCATCGCGAAATGCGCGCCGATCCGGCGGAGGTCGCGCACCGCATCCAGCAGCAGCCCGGCCGCGGCGCCCCCCTCCGCCGCCGAGCGGTCGGCGGCCTCCGCCATCCGGCGCAGCGCGCTGCGTTCGGCATCGCGCAGCGCCTCCTTCTCCCGCACCAGGCGCCGGGCCGCCTCCGCATCCTCCCGGATGAAGACCGCGACGGCGAGGCGGAGCTGCGCCTGCAGCCGCAGATGCAGCCCGGTGATCTCGGCGGCGATGTCGCCGGGCAGAACCAGCCCGCGCCGCGTCCATTTCTGGGCGAGGCCGAGCAGGTCCCGCTCCAGCACATCCCCCGCATGTTCCAGGCTGACGGCGAAGGCGCGGATTTCCGCGAGCCGGCGGGCGTCATCCTCGCCCAGCGTGTCCTGCGGGATGCGGGCCAAGTAGCCCTGCACCTGGCGGTGCAGCCGGTCCACCTGGTCATCCAGGCGCTTCGCCACCTTGGGCCTCTCCCGGTCTCCCTCCTGGAAGGCGGCGGTGGAGGCCGCCAGCATCGCCTCCACCGTATCGGCAATGCGCAGCACCTCCCGCGCTGCGTTCGCCAAGGCAACGGGCGGCGTCTCCAGCGCATCGGGGTCGAGGTAGCGGGCCGCCGCGGGGTCCTCCGCCGGCGGCCGGTCCGGCACCAGGCGTTCCATGCCGCGCGCCAGCAGGCCGAGCAGCGGCCAGGCCAGGATGGCGGTGCCGAGGTTGAAGGCGAGATGCGCCTGCGCCGCGAAGATCGCGCCGGGCTGGGCCTCCAGCAGCGGCAGCAGGAAGGGCAGCGCCACCAGAACCACCACCGCGCCCACCACCCGGTTGGCGATGTTGCCGAGTGCGACGCGCAGCCGCGCGCGTTCCGGCCCGGCCTCCCCCAGCGCGCCCAGCAGCGGGTTCACCGCGCTGCCGATATTGGCGCCCAGCACCATGGCGATGCAGGCCTCCGCCCCCAGCAGGCCGGAGGCGGCCAGCGAGGCGATGAACAGCATGGCGGCGACGGAGGAATGCGCCGCCCAGGCCAGCACCCCCGCCACCACCAGATTCGGCAGCGGCATCTCGGCGAAGACGCCGACCAGGGCGCGGAGCGTGGGCGAGGCCTCGATCGGCGCCATGCTGGCGGAGAGCAGGTGCAGCGAGATCAGCATCAGGCCGACGCCGATGAACACCCGCCCGATATCCTTCCCCCGGCTGCCGGTGCTGCGCCGGAAGGCGATGACCCCCGCCAGCACCAGGGCGGGCGCCAGGGCCGAGACCTCGAAGGACAGGGCGAAGACGATCAGCGCCGTGCCGATATTGGCGCCGAGCATGGCCGCCAGCGCCGGCGCCAGCGCCACGCCCGCGCCGGCCGCGAAGCTGCCGACCATGAGTGCCGTCGCGGTGGAGGATTGCAGCGCGGCGGTCGCGCAAAGCCCCGCCAGCACGGCGCGCACCCGGCTGCCCAGCGCCACGCCCAGCACGTGGCGCAGCCGCATGCCGAAGGCGCGCTGCACGCCGGACTGCACCATGTGCAGGCCCCAGAGCAGCAAAGCGGCCTCGCCGGCCAGCTCCACCAGCAGCAGCGCCTGGGACAAGGCCACACCCCTCTGTCATAAAACTGAAACAGGGAGAGTAGGCCCGGGGGGAGTCTTGGGGAAGGCTCTGCCTTCCCCAACCTCCCGGTCCAGGGTCCGGCTGGACCCTGGCAGCGGGTGCAGGGGGGCGACGCCCCCCTGCGGGCCGGTTCAGGCGGCCTGCTTCAACGCCGGCCGCACCTCAAGCCCATCCGCGCTGGCCGTCACCCGCAGCACCGCGCCATCGCCGACCGTGCCTTCCAGCAGCAGCCCCGCCAGCTTGTCCTGCAGGCTGCGCTGGATCACCCGCTTCAGCGGCCGGGCGCCATAGGCCGGGTCGTAGCCGGCTTCCGCCAGCCATTCCCGGGCGCTGTCGTCCAGCTCCAGCGTGATGTGCCGGTCCTCCAGCAGCTTGCGCAGCCGGACCAGCTGGATGTCCACGATATTCGCCATGTCGCCGCGGGCCAGCCGGCGGAACAGCACCACCTCGTCCAGCCGGTTCAGGAATTCCGGCCGGAACCGCTCCCGCACCGCCCGCATCACCGCCGGCCGCGCGGCCTCGATATCCGCGCTCTCCGGCAGTTCCGCGATCGCCTGGCTGCCGAGGTTGCTGGTCAGCACGATGATGGTGTTGCGGAAATCGACCGTCCGCCCCTGGCCATCCGTCAGCCGCCCATCGTCCAGCACCTGCAGCAGGATGTTGAAGACGTCCTCATGCGCCTTCTCCACCTCGTCGAACAGGATCACCTGGTAGGGGCGCCGGCGGATCGCCTCCGTCAGCGCGCCGCCCTCGTCATAGCCGACATAGCCCGGGGGCGCGCCGACCAGGCGGCTGACCGCGTGCTTCTCCATGTATTCCGACATGTCGATGCGCGTCATCGCGCGCTCGTCGTCGAACAGGAAGTTCGCCAGCGACTTCACGAGTTCGGTCTTGCCGACGCCGGTCGGGCCGAGGAACAGGAAGCTGCCGATCGGCCGGTTCGGGTCCTGCAACCCGGCGCGGGCGCGCCGCACGGCCTTGGACACCGCCTCCAGCGCCTCCTCCTGCCCCACCACCCGCTTCCGCAGCTGGTCTTCCATCTTGAGGAGCTTGGCGCGCTCCCCCTCTAGCATCTTCTCCACGGGAATGCCGGTCCAGCGGCTGACGACGCCGGCGATGCCTTCCTCCGTCACCGCCTCATTCACCAGGCGCGCATCGCCATCGCCGGTCGCCGCGATCTTCTTCTCGAGATCCGGGATCATGCCGTATTTCAGCTCGCCGGCCTTCGCGTAGTCGCCGCGGCGCTCCGCCAGTTCCAGCTCGGTACGAGCCTTGTCGAGCTCCTCCTTGGCCTTCTGCGTCTCGACGACCTTGCCCTTCTCCGCCTCCCAGCGCTGGGTCAGGACGCGGCTTTCCTCCTCGAGGTCCGCCAGCTCCTTCTCCAGCTTTTGCAGCCGATCACGGGACGCCGGATCCTGTTCCTTCCGCAGGGCCTCGCGCTCGATCTTCATGCGCATCAGGTCGCGGTCGATTGCGTCCAGCTCCTCCGGCTTGCTGTCCACCTGCATGCGAAGGCGCGACGCCGCCTCGTCCACCAGGTCGATCGCCTTGTCCGGCAGGAAGCGGTCCGTGATGTAGCGGTTGGACAGCGTGGCCGCCGCCACCAGCGCGCCATCGGCGATGCGCACGCCGTGGTGCAGCTCATACTTCTCCTTGATGCCGCGCAGGATGGAGATGGTGTCCTCCACGCTGGGCTCGCCGACAAACACGGGCTGGAAGCGCCGCGCCAGCGCCGCGTCCTTCTCCACATGCTTGCGGTATTCGTCGAGCGTGGTGGCGCCGACGCAATGCAGCTCGCCGCGGGCCAGTGCCGGCTTGATGAGGTTCGACGCGTCCATCGCGCCATCCGCCTTGCCGGCGCCGACCAGCGTGTGCATCTCGTCGATGAAGAGGATGACATCGCCGGCCGCGCCCTCGACCTCCTTCAGCACGCCCTTCAGGCGTTCCTCGAACTCGCCGCGATACTTGGCGCCGGCCACCATGGCGCCGAGGTCGAGCGCCATGACCTTCTTGTTCTTCAGCGCTTCCGGCACGTCGCCACGGATGATGCGCAGCGCCAGGCCTTCCACGATCGCGGTCTTGCCGACGCCGGGCTCGCCGATCAGCACGGGGTTGTTCTTGGTGCGGCGCGCCAGCACCTGGATGGTGCGGCGGATCTCCTCGTCCCGGCCGATGACGGGGTCGAGCTTGCCGTCGCGCGCCAGCGCCGTCAGGTCGCGGGCGTACTTCTTCAGCGCGTCGAACTGCTCCTCGGCATTCTGGCTGTTGACGGTGCGCCCCTTGCGGAGGTCGGCCACCGCCTTCTCCAGCCGCTGCGCATCGGCGCCCGCCAGCCGCAGCGCGCGGCCGGCCTGGGTGTCGCTGGCGGCGAGCGCCTGCAGCAGCCGGTCCTGCGCCACGAATTCGTCGCCGGCCTTGGCGGCCAGCTGCTGCGCGGCATCCAGCACGCGGACGATGTCCGGCATGAATTGCGGCTGCTGGCCCGCGCCGCCGCCCGTGACCTTGGGCAGCTTCGCCAGCTCGGCCTCCACCGACTGGCGCGCCACCTTGGCGTCGCCCCCGGCGGCGGTGATCAGCCCGGCGGCCGCCCCCTGATCGTCATCCAGCAGCGCCTTCAGCAGGTGCTCGGCCGTGACGCGCTGGTGGTAGTCGCGGATCGCGATGGTCTGCGCGGCCTGCAGGAAACCGCGGGCGCGGTCGGTGAATTTCTCGATGTCCATTCGCATGTCCCTCTCTGGAGCGGACAGGCACCCCAAGCCCCCGATCGGGCAGCAAGGGTTTGCCTTCGGGTGGGATGTGGTATGCGCGGCGCCCGGGCTTCAAGAGGATGACCCATGCGTGTCGAACGGATCACCCGCTATCCCGTCAAGGGTCTGACCGGGGAGTTGATGGATGTCGTTGACATCGCCACCGGCCAGGGCCTGCCGCATGACCGCCGCTTCGCCTTCGCCCAGGGCGACAGCCCCTTCGACCCCGCCGCCCCCGTCTGGATGCAGAAGCGCCACTTCGCCTGCCTGATGGCCAATGCCGGCATCGCCGCCATCCGGTCGGCCTATGATCCGGTGACCGGCATGCTGCTGCTGATGGCCCCCGGCTTCCCGCACCTCGCGGTGGACCTCGACCTGCCCGGGGACCGCGACAAGGCCGCCGCCTGGATGACCGCCTTCCTGGGCCCCGAGGCCCGCGGCGCGCTGCGCCTGGCGGAGGCCCCGGGCCACGCCTTCACCGACATCGCCGCCAAGGCGGTCTCCATCATCGGCCTGTCCAGCGTGAAGGCCTTGTCGGAGAAGGTGGGCATGGAACTGGACCCCGTCCGCTTCCGCGCCAACATCCTGTTCTCCGGCGCCGCCCCCTTCGCCGAACTCGGCTGGGTCGGCCGTGAATTCCTGCTGGGCGGTGCCCGCGTGAAGATCTTCAAGCGCACCCAGCGCTGCCCGGCCACCGAGGTGAACCCGGAGACCGCGGAGCGCGACGCCAAGCCCCAGAAATGGCTGCGGGACCATTACGGCCATGCCGATATGGGGGTCTATGCGGAGGTGCTGGAGGGTGGCCGGGTCGCCGTTGGCGACGCCCTGGAACCCCTGCAGGCCGATCTTCTGGGGTAGGGACCGCCCCCGGCGCCCATGAAAAAGGCCGCGCCCCCAGCCGGGGCGCGGCCCTCTCAACCTTCCGACTGTCGAAAGGTCAGCCGACGATCTCGGAGCCCGCGAAGAAGTAGGCGATCTCGATCGCCGCGTTCTCCGGGCTGTCGGAGCCATGCACGGAATTCGCCTCGATGCTCTCCGCGAACAGCTTGCGGATCGTGCCCTCGGCGGCGTTGGCCGGGTTGGTGGCGCCCATCAGCTCGCGGTTCTTGGCCACGGCGTTCTCGCCTTCCAGCACCTGCACGACGACGGGGCCAGAGATCATGAAGCCGACCAGGTCGTTGAAGAAGCCGCGCTCACGGTGCACGCCGTAGAAGCTCTCGGCCTGGGCCTTGGTCATCTGGATGCGCTTCTGGGCGACGATGCGCAGGCCGTTCTTCTCGAACACCGCATTGATGGCGCCGGTCAGGTTGCGGCGGGTCGCGTCGGGCTTGATGATGCTGAAGGTGCGCTCGATGGCCATGGGGCGTTATTCCTGTTGTGCGGGTGCGAAAGCTGGCGCCGGATAAGGGGGGAACGGTTCCGGCGCAAGCCCTGCGTCCCCCCCGGCCATCGGGGCCGTGACCCAAGGGCGGTCGACCACGCCTCCTCCGGGCTACGCGGCCAGCCACCCAGGCTGTATGAACCGCCCCATGACCGTCATCGCCATCCGCAGCCTGACCATCCGCTTCGGCGGCCGCACCCTGCTCGAGAATGCCGACCTGATGCTGGATGCCGGCCGGAAGATCGGCCTGGTCGGGCGGAACGGCGCCGGCAAGTCCACCATGCTGCGCGCCATCACCGGCGACCTCCAGCCCGATGGCGGGGAGATCCGGCTGGCCGCCCGCGCCAAGATGGGCGTCGTCGCCCAGGAGGCCCCGGGGGGGGAGACCACGCTCCTCGACAGCGTGCTGGAAGCCGATACCGAACGCCACGCTTTGCTCCAGGCGCTGGAGGACCCCGCCCAGGCCCACCGGGTCGCGGAGATCCATGAACGCCTGATCGACATCCGGGCGGACAGTGCCCCCGCCCGCGCCGCCACCATCCTGTCCGGCCTCGGCTTCGATGCGGAGGCGCAGGCCCGCCCCCTCTCGGCCTTTTCCGGCGGCTGGCGCATGCGGGTCGCCCTGGCCCGGGCGCTGTTCCCGGAACCCGACCTGCTGCTGCTGGACGAGCCGACGAACCACCTCGACCTGGAAGCCACCATGTGGCTGGAGGGCTGGCTGGCCCGCTTCCCCGGCGCCGCCATCGTCGTCAGCCATGACCGCGGGCTGCTGGACCGGTCCGTGGACGGCATCGCCCATCTCGACCAGCAGAAGGTCACCTTCTACCCCGGCAACTACGAGAATTTCGTCCGGGTGCGGACGGAACGCGCGGCCCAGCAGGAAAGCCAGCGCGTGAAGATCGCCGCCCAGCGCGCCCACATGCAGGCCTTCGTGGACCGCTTCCGCGCCAAGGCCACCAAGGCCCGCCAGGCGCAGTCCCGCCTCAAGGCCCTGGCCAAGCTGCCCGTCATCGATGCGGTGGTGGAGGATGCCGCGAGCAGCTTCTCCTTCCCGGAGCCCGAGGAACTGCCGCCGCCGATCCTCTCGATCGAGAAGGCGGATGCCGGCTATGGCGGCCCGCCCATCCTCAAGGGCATCGACCTCCGGCTGGACCAGGAGGACCGGATCGCCCTGCTGGGGTCGAACGGCAACGGCAAGTCCACCCTCGCGAAGCTGGTCGCCGGGCGCCTCGCGCCCCAGCGCGGCACGGTGCGACGGTCCTCCAAGCTGCGGGTCGGCTTCTTCGCGCAGCACCAGTCGGAGGATCTGGACCCGACCGGCACGCCGCTGTCCCACATGCAGGCCGCCCTGCCCACGGCCACCATCCAGCAATGCCGCGCCCAGCTCGCCCGCTTCGGCCTGAATGCCGAGCGCGCCGAGACGCGGATCGAGCGCTGCTCGGGCGGCGAGAAGGCGCGCCTCCTGCTCTCCCTCTGCACGCGGGACGCGCCGCAGCTGCTCATCCTCGACGAGCCGACCAACCACCTCGACATCGATGCGCGGGAAGCACTCGTCCGGGCGCTGGCGGACTACAAGGGCGCGGTGCTGCTGATCAGCCACGACCCGCACCTGGTCGAACTCGTGGCCGACCGGCTCTGGCTGGTCGCCGATGGCAAGGTCACCAGCTTCGACGGCGACATGGACGAATACCGCGCCCTGCTGGCCGATCGCGCCCGCGGCGGCGGGGGTGGCGGTACGGGGGAGCGTTCGCCGACCGACCGTGCCGCCCGCGCCCAGGCCCGCGCCCAGCTGGCGCCGCTGCGCGCCCGGCTGAAGGAGGTGGAGAAGCTGATCGAGCGCCATACGCTGGAAGGCAGGCTGATCGAGAAGAAGCTCTCCGACCCCGAGACCTATGCCTCCCGCAAGGCGCAGGACATCGCCTGGGCGACGACGCGCCAGGCCTTCCTCGCGCGGCAGATCGCGGCGCTGGAACAGGAATGGCTGGAGATCTCCGAACAGCTGGATGCGGCGTGACCGTCACGATCCGGTGATTCGCCCGGCGCGCCGCGCCCTTTCCCTCCCCCAAGGGGCTGCGATCGTTGATTCTGCGGCGAACGACAGAACCCGGAAACGCCCTTGACCTTCCGCCGCGTCAGCGCCGTGATCCTTGCCATCGCGGGCCTTTTCCTGCTGTCGCTGGCCGGCGTGCGCGTGGCCTTCCTGGAACAGGAACGCGTCGCGGCGCAGGACCGGGCGGAGATCGGCACGCGGGAGCTGGCGCGGCTGCTGGAGCAGTATGCCCGCCGGACCTTCGAGACGGCGGACCTCGTCTCCAGCCGCGTCGCCACCCGCGTCAACGACCTGGGCGGCCCCGCCGCGGTGGCGGGGGATGAGGCCTTCCACGACTGGCTGCGCAACCTCTCCGCCCGGTCCACCGGCGACTACATCATGGTGGTGGACGGCGGCGCCCGGCCGGTGGCGCTGAACAACATGTTCCCCGTGCCGGACTTCGATTTCCGTGACCGGCGCTGGTTCCAGGCGCATCTTGCCGGCGCCGACCGGCATGTCGGGGAAGCGATCTACAGCCGCGTGACGCGGGAGATCCTGTTCACCTACAGCATCGCGATGCGCGACCAGGACGGGCGGCTGGTCGGCGCCGTGCAGGTCGCGCAGCGCCCCGCCTTCTTCCAGGCGCAGGCGGCGGCCAGCGAGGTCGGCCGCGGCACCGTGCTGGCCATGCTGGACAATGAAGGCCGCATCCTGGCCCGCACGGGCATGACGCGCGACCAGGTCGGCCGCACCATCGCCGTGGCCCCGCCGAACGGCACCAACGCCGCCGGGACGCTACGCGTGCCCTCCGTCATCGATGGCGACGAACGCTTCATCTCCTACCGCCACCTGGCGGACTGGCCGGTGATCGTCGCCGCCAGCGTGCCGGTGGACAGCGCGCTGGCGCCCTATCGCGCCGCGCTGGCCTGGTCGGGCAGCGTGGTCGGCGCGGTCGCGGTCGGCATCGTCTTCCTCACCGCCATCGCGCTGCGCCTGGCGCGGCGGGAGGAAGGGGTGCGGGAGGAACTGGCCCGCGCCAATGCCGCGCTGCGCGATGCGGCGACGGAGCTGGAGCAGCGCGTGGCGGAACGCACCCGGGCCCTGGCCACGGCGCGCGACCAGCTGGCGGAAAGCGAACACCGCTTCCGCGCCATCTTCAACAGCACCATGCAGTTCATCGGCCTGATGGCGCCGGACGGCACGCTGCTGGAAGCCAACGACGCCGCGCTGGCCTTCGGCGGCGTGACGCGCGCCGACGTGCTCGGCCGCAAGGTGTGGGAGACGCGGTGGTTCGAGATGGGCCCGGCCGCGCAGGACCGCGTCCGCGCCGCCGTCGCCGCCGCCGCCGCCGGCACCCCCCAGCGCTACGAGGAGGTGGTGCGCGGGGCCGACCGCCTGGCCGCCATCGACTTCTCCATCCGCCCGCTGCGGGACACGGAAGGGCGCATCACCCTGCTGGTGCCCGAAGGCCATGACCTGACGGAGCTGAAGGCCGCCGAGGCAAGGCTGCGGGAAGCGCAGAAGATGGAGACGCTGGGCCAGCTGACCGGCGGCGTCGCGCATGACTTCAACAACCTGCTGATGGCGGTGCTCGGCAACCTGGCGCTTCTGAAGAAGCGGCTGCCGGAGGATCCGCGCCTGGCGCGCCTGGTCGATGGCGCGCTGCAGGGGGCGGAACGCGGCGCGGCGCTGACGCAGCGGCTGCTGGCCTTCGCCCGGCGCCAGGAACTGCGCCCCGCCGCGGTGGACCTCGCGCAGCTCGTGCGCGGCATGCAGGGGCTGCTGGAACGCTCCGTCGGCCCCGGCGTGCGCATCGATCCCCACCTGCCGGAAGGGCTGCCCGCCGCGCTGGTCGATGCCAACCAGCTGGAACTGGCGCTGCTGAACCTGGCGGTGAATGCGCGGGACGCGATGCCGGCCGGCGGCACCCTGTCGCTGACGCTGGCGGCAGTGCAGTCGCCCGCCCCCGGCGCGCCGCCGGGCCTCGCCCCGGGTGCCTATCTGCGGCTCGGCGTGCAGGACAGCGGTGCGGGCATGGATGCGGAGACTCTGGCCCGCGCGGTGGAGCCCTTCTTCACCACCAAGGGTCCCGGCCGCGGCTCCGGGCTCGGCCTGTCCATGGTGCAGGGCCTGGCGCAGCAATCGGGCGGCGGCCTGGCGCTGACCAGCGCGCCGGGGGCGGGCACGCTGGCGGAGATCTGGCTGCCCCGCGCCGGCCAGGCCGCCGCCACGCTCGCGCCCCCGCCACGGGCCGACCTGCCGCGCAGCGAACCGCGCCGCGTCCTGGTGGTGGATGACGATCCACTGGTCGCCGCCGGCACGGCGCTGATGCTGGAGGATCTGGGCCATGCCGCGCAGATCGCGCGATCGGCGGAGGAGGCGATCGACCTGCTCGGCCGGGACGCCGCCATCGACCTGGTGCTGACGGACTATGCCATGCCGGGGATGAACGGGCTCGACCTCGCGGGTCGCCTGCGCCGGGACCATCCCGCGCTGAAGGTGGTGCTGGCGACCGGCTACGCGGAACTGCCGGCATCCGAGACGACCTGGCTGCCGCGCATCAACAAGCCCTATGGGCAGCAGGACCTGGCCAGCCTGGTCGCGAAACTGACGGCGGCCTGACGCGCCGCCGCCGCAATCAGGCGACGGGCGCGCCGGCGTCGTCGCGCGCCGGCCGCGGGCGGTGCCCCACCTCATCCTCCGCCAGCGTCCGCCGCATGAAGGTCGGCCATAGCGCCCAGGCGGTCCCCGGTTCCGTTCCCGGTGCCGTTTTCGGCTCGGTACCCGGCGCGGCGCCGGCGCCCGGTGCCGCCTGACGCGACGCGCGCCGCCTCACCGCCTCCCCCTCGGCCGCGTCTCCGCCGCCATCCGCCCTTCTTCCCATGGCGTTTTCCCTGCGGATCCTCCGCGGTCCCATACTGGCGAAAAGGCGGCGCGCTTCGCAACCGGATCGCGAATCGCTGCCGCAGGCGTGATTTGTCGTTCCGCAGTCGTCACGGCATCCTGCCCGCGAAACACGGCGAAACCGGCACGCCATCGGCGGCACGGACGCCCGTATCACCATCAACAACCCCGCATGGAACCGTTGCGGTCCGACAGCATTGGCGCTGGGGGGCGCGCGGCGTCGTGGCATCGGCAGGCTGCGTCACACCGTCCCCGGCACTGATCGTCGCACCAACCCCGATCGAGGAGACCACCGCCATCCCTGCCGTCCGCAGCGCGCCCAGCCTTCGCCTGCGCCTTCTCACCCTGGTCGCGTTGCTGGCCGTGGCGCTGGTCGGCCTCGGCGGCCTGGCCGTCTGGCAGGCGCATGCGGAAACCCGCCGCCAGGCGGGGGAGAGGCTGCTGGCCGCCGCGCGCGCCATGGCGCACCGCATCGACCTGGAATTCGCGCGGGCGGAGGCGCTGCTGACCGGCTTCGCCGCCCAGCCCGGCCTGGCGGAAGGCGATGCGGCGGCCTTCCTGGCGGCGGCGGGGCGGCTCGGCCCGCTGCCCGATGGCCGCGTCCTGGCGCTGGCACGGATGGATGCCGGGCAGATCGCCAACACCGCCATCGGCATCCTGCCCGCCCCCACCCCCATCCCGCCCGCGCTGGCGGAGGCGCTGGCCAGCGGCGGCACCGCCATCTCCAACCAGTATCGCGGCACGCTCACCGGCCGCCCGACCGTCGCCGTCGCCATCCCCCTGCCGGCCCTGCCGGACCAGCCCCGCCACGCCATCGGCCTGTCCCTGCCGGGGGAGGCGGTCGCCGGCGCCATGGGGACGGACCCGCTGCCGCAGGGCGCGGTCGCCGGGCTGATGGATCGCCGCGGCATCATCATCAGCCGCTCCCGCGATGCCGCCGCCTCCATCGGCCAGCCCGCGGTCGCGGCCCTGGTGGCCGCCATGGCGCAGGCGCCGGAGGGTGTCGTGGACGGCATCGCCAACCGGGACGGGGAGCTTTCCGTCATCGGCTTCGCCCGCGCCCCCGTCTCCGGCTACGGCGCCGCGGTGGCGCAGCCGGAAGCGGTGTTCGAGGCCGGGCTGCGCGACGCGCTGGCCCGCCTGCTGATCACCGCCCTGCCGGTGGCGCTGATCGGCCTCGGCATCGCGCTGCTGCTCGGGCTCCGGCTGCGGCAGGCGCTGGGCGCGCTGTCCGGCACGCGTGAAGGCGCGCCGCTGGCGGAAGTCGAGGAACTGGCCCGCGCGCTGGCCGCCGCCGATGCCGCGCGCACGGCCACGGAAGCGGCGCTGCGCGAACGCACCGCCTGGCTGGAACAGGCGCAGCGCGCCGCCGCGATCGGCACCTGGTGGCAGGACTTCACGACCGGGGAGCTGCGGTGGTCGGAGGCGATGTTCCGGCTCTACGGCCTCGACCCCGCCACGCAGGGGCCGCCCACGCTCGGGCTGTGGCGCCGCCACCTGCTGCCGGAGGACCGCGACGCCGGCATCGCGGCGATGGAGACGGCGAAGCAGACCGGCCGGCATGAGGCGGAGGTCCGCATCCGCCGCGCGGACGGCGCCATCCGCTGGATCCGCGCCAGCGGCGCCGTGGACTACGCGCCGGACGGCACGCCGCTCCGCCTGGTCGGCGCCAGCCACGACGTCACCGACCAGCGGCTGCTGGCGCAGGAACGCGAGGCCCGGATGGCCGAGAAGGACCTGCTGGTGCAGGAGATGCACCACCGCGTGAAGAACAGCCTGCAGCTGGTCCAGGGGCTGCTGCTGCTGCAGGCCCGCAGCGCCGCCGACCCCGCCCTGGCCGACAAGCTGCGGGAGGCCGCGGGCCGCATCGTCTCCATCGCCGCCGTGCACCGCCGCCTCTACGAAGGCGCGCCCGGCGTGCCGCAGGACGTGGCGGAGCACCTGGCCGCGCTGGTCGAGGATCTCGGCCGTTCCATCGGATCCTCCGGGCGGGGCATCGACCTGCAGGCGGAGCCCGGCATGCGGCTATCCGCCGACCGCATGGCGGCGCTCGGCCTGCTGGTCACGGAACTCGCCACCAATGCGCTGAAGCACGGCGCGGGCCGCGTCAGCGTCCGCTTCACGGCGGAGGAGGATGGCGCGCTGCTGGTGGTGCAGGATGAGGGTCCGGGCTTCGCCGCGGATTTCGACCCGACACGGGCCAGCGGCCTCGGCATGCGCGTCGCGCTCGCCATGACGCGGCAGCTGCATGGCGTGATGCAGGTGCTGCCGGGGCCCGGCGGGCGCGTGGAGGTCCGGCTGCCGCGGCCGCCGGATGCGGCATGATGCCGCGCTAACTGCCGAGGCGGCGGAGGAAAGCGCCGTGCACGAAGCCGTCCTGCAGGCCATCGCCCTGCAGATCGACCAGGCGCCACTCCCCCTCCTCCCGCAGCACGCGCAGCGTCGTGCCGGGGGCGAGCTTCGCCACCACCGCGAAGGCGGGGCCGGGACCGCCGCGCAGGTTCAGCTCGTCCCGCGACACCACCTCGAACCGGCCGAAATCGTTATCCGCCAGGCTGCCCGATCCCGCCGCGCCGCCGCCCAGCAGCTGGAAGCGCCGCATCGGGAAGGCGGGGCCGGGATCCACCTTCCGCTGGGGCGCGATGTCGTCATGGCCCACCACCTCCTGGATGGTGGGATAGGCGGCGCGGAGCGCCACGGTGATGGCTTCCACGGCCTTGAGCTGCGCTTCGGGGAAGGCTTCCCACCCCATCTCGGGCCCACCATTGCGGTGCCGCGCCACCACCACCTGCTCCCCCTTCAGCACGCGGCCCAGCCCGTCCCGCGTCCAGCCATCGCCGACCCGCCGGTCGAGGAAGCCGAGATTGGCGATCTCGATGCCGATCGCATGGCCGTTCAGCCCGTTGAAGCCGCGCCAGGATGACGGCCCGGCATGGAAAGCCGCGACGTTGAAGTCGACGGTCTGGATGGTGGTGCCGTCGCGCTCCACGAAGAGGTGCGCCGACAGGCCGCGATCCTTGATGGCGGCGATGGAGCCCACGGCAGTCCCGCCGGCGGTGTAGTGCATGACGATGAAGCGCGGCGTGATGGGGCCGCCGACATGCGGCGAGGGATCGAAGGTCACGCCCTCCAGCCTGTTGCGCTTGACCTGCATCGCTCCGCTCCAGCCGCCTTTCGAAGCCGGAACGTTAACGCTGTCGTGATCCCGAATGCAACCGTCGCGTGCGCTACGGCCGCACTGATCGCGTCAGGCTTTCTTCTCCCACCCCCGCGGGCCCTGCTGCCAATAGGCCAGCGCATGCCCGGCTGCCTTGGCCGCCTTCCAGCGCGCCCGCGCGGCCAGCACCGCGTCCTCATCCCCGCCATCGAACAGGTCGAGCACCCGGTCGAAGGCATCGAGCCGCGCGCTGGTCGTGCCTTCCAGCAGGAACAGGAAGCGCGCGCCGTTCGGCGCCTCCCCATCCTCCGTCGTCAGCCAGATCGGCTGCAGGGGCGCGTTGCCGCTGCGGGGCGTGCCATGCGGCAGCCAGTCCGGGTCCGGGCAGGTCCAGAGCGACGCATCCAGCGCCTCCAGCCGTTCCTGCGACGCCAGCCGCACCATGGCGCGGCCGCCACCCGTCAGCACGCGGCCCAGCAGCTTCGGCAGCGCCTGTTCCAGCGGCGTGCGGGTCAGGTGGTAGAAGCCGTATTCCGCCACTACGGCGCATCCTCATGGTGCATGGCCACCCAGCGATCCAGCAGCCGCACGCCGAAGCCCGTGGCGCCCGCTGGCCCCAGCGCATGCGGCGCGTCCTGCGTGTCCACCCCCGCAATGTCGAGATGCGCCCAGGGACCCTCGCCCGCGAATTCCCGCAGGAAGGCCGCGGCGTGGCAGGCATCCGGCAGGAAGCGCCCGGCCTGGCATTGCCGGATGTCGGCGATGTCGGACCGGAGGTCCTCCCGGTGCGCCTCCCCGATTGGCATGGGCCAGAGGTGTTCGCCCACGGCCTCCCCCGCCGCCGCCAGCGCCGCGGCCAGCGCGCCGTCATTGCCGAAGAGACCCGCGCGATGGTGGCCGAGCGCGGTGACGATCGCCCCGGTCAGCGTCGCGAGGTCCACCACCGCCCGGGGCGCGAAGCGGCTCGCGGCATGGTGCAGCGCATCCGCCAGCACGAGCCGCCCCTCCGCATCCGTGTCGATCACCTCCACCGTGCGGCCGGACGCGGTGCGCAGCACGTCGCCGGGGCGGTAGGAGGCCGCGCCCGTCGCATTCTCCGCGATCGCCAGCACCGCGACGGCCGGGCAGGGCGAACCTCGCCGGGCGAGCGCCAGCATCGCGCCGGCGCAGGCAGCCGCGCCCGCCATGTCCGCGCGCATCGCCTCCATCCCCGCCGCGCCCTTGATGGAGATGCCGCCGGTGTCGAAGACGATGCCCTTGCCGACGAAGGCGACCGGCGGGGCCGCGTGGCTGCCCTTCCAGCGCAGCGTGACGAGGCGGGGCGGCGAGGCGCTGCCCTGCCCCACCGCGAGCAGCGCGCCATACCCCTCCCGCGCCAGGCGCTTGCGGCCCCAGACCTCGACCTCGATCCCGTAACGGGTGAAGCCTCGCAATCGCCGCACGAAGTCCCGCGTGGTGAGGACATTCGCGGGCTCCGAGACCCAGTCCCGGGCGACCAGACAGCCCCGCAGCGGCGCCTCCGCCGCCCGCCAGGCGGACCGCGCCGCGCGCGGGTCATCGACCAGCACCGTCACGGCGCGGGGCGGCGCTTCCTCCGCGGGCGTGGCGCGATAGGTGTCGAAGCGCCAGGCGCCGAGTGCCATGCCCGCAGCCACCGCGGCGGCATCCTCCGCCCCGATGCCGCGCGCATCCAGCGTGACCGCCTGGGTGCCCTTCAGCGCCAGCGCCGCCGCCACCCCCGCGCGTTCCCAGTCCAGCCCGCGCGCGGGCGTGCCGAGGCCGACCAGCAGGGGACCAGGGGTGAGATCCAGCACCGCGCCGGCCTCCGCCCGGAAGCCAGCGGCGGTCGCGGCCGGGCGCAGGGCCTCCGGCAGCGCCGCGCCGGCCGCCACCGGCAGCACGAGCCGCGCACCTTCCGGCGCGGTCTTGCGGAATCGGACGGCCAGCATGGCCCGTCCTCAGGCCTCGCCCATCTCCGCCACCAGGCGGTCCAGCATCCGCACGCCGAAGGCCGTGGCGCCCTTCGGCACCGTCGGCTGGTCCTTGTTGCTCCAGGCCGTGCCGGCGATGTCGAGATGGGCCCAGGGCATCGGCCCGTCCTTGGTGTTCACGAAGCGCTGGATGAACTGCGCGGCCGTGATGGACCCGCCCGGCCGCCCGCCGACATTCTTCATGTCAGCGATGTCGGAGCGGATCTGCTTGTCATAGGCATCGCCGAGCGGCATGCGCCACGCCTTCTCCCCCACCGCCTGGCCGGCGGCGAGGATGCGGGAGGCGAGGTCGTCATCGTTGCTGAACAGCCCGGCATGTTCGTGGCCGAGCGCGATGATGATGGCGCCCGTCAGCGTCGCCAGGTCGATCATGCAGCGGGGCTGGAAGCGTTCCTGCGCGTACCAGATGACGTCGGCGAGCACGAGGCGCCCCTCGGCATCGGTGTTGATCACCTCGACCGTCTGGCCGCTATAGGTCTTCACCACGTCGCCTGGCCGCTGCGCGGTGCCGGAGGGCATGTTCTCCACGAGTCCGACCAGCCCGACGACGTCGCACTTGGCGCGCCGTCCCGCCAGCGCCGCCATCAGCCCGACCACGGTGCCGGCGCCGGCCATGTCCCACTTCATGTCCTCCATCCCGCCCGCGGGCTTGATGGAGATGCCGCCGGTGTCGAAGGTCACGCCCTTGCCGATGAAGGCCATGGGCTTCGCGCCCCGGCGGTTCTTCGGCGCGCCCTTCCACTGCATGACCACCATGCGGGGTTCGTGCTGGCTGCCCTGGGCCACGCCGATCATGGCGCCGAAGCCGAGCTTCGCCAGTTCCTTCAGCCCCATCACCTCCACCTCGACGCCGAGCTTCTCCAGCCCCCGGCAGCGTTCGGCGAATTCGATGGGGTGCAGGACGTTGGGCGGCTCGCTCACCAGCTCCCGCGTCAGGAAGACGCCATCGGCCACGGCGCGCATCGGCGCGAAGGCCTGCTTGGCGGCGTTGGGGTCCGCCGTCGCGATGGCGAGGCGTTCCAGCTTCGGCTTGTCCTCCTCCTTCTCCCGCGTCCGGTAGCGGTCGAAGCGCCAGGCGCGCAGCAGGGCGCCCAGGCCGAGGCTGGCCGCCAGCGCGGGGGCCAGCGCATCGGCCGCGACGGTCGCCTCCCGGTCCTGCGCCAGCGCGCCGATCAGCGCCCCGCCCGCGGCCTCCGCCGCCGCGGCGTCCAGCTCCGCCTCCTTCCCCAGGCCGACTGCCACCACCTTGGTGAAGCCGCCGAGTGCCCAGAGCGTGGTCGCCTGGCCCTTGCGGCCCTTGAAGCCCGCGGCTTCCAGCGCGCGGGTCAGGGCGCCGCCCGCTTCCTGGTCCGCCTGCGCGGCAATCCCGGCCGGCGCCGCGCCCTCCGCCAGCGGCAGGACCAGCGTGCCGGACTTCGGGAGGGCGGGTTTGACGAAGGCGATGTCGGGCATGGGGTGCGGCGTCCGTCTGGTTTGGCAGCAGACTAACATCGCCGGCAGCCCCGGTCACAACCGGGCTGGGCCACCGACCAGCCCCCGTCCAGAAACGCGCGAAACACACCGCTTCTTTCCCGGCCGCCCCGGCGGCGCTACAGGATGCGCGATGCGGTACGAGGATCTTCTCGCTTTGGCCGTGCGTCTGACCGTGGCCGCGTCCGCCGCGATCAACGCCGTCCGTGCCGCCGGCTTCGCGGTCGAGCACAAGCGGGACCACTCCCCCGTCACCGTCGCCGACCGCATCGCCGAGGCCCTGATCGTGGAGGGGCTGCGCGAGGCGACGCCCGGCATCCCCGTGGTGGCGGAGGAAGCGGTCTCCGCCGGCCAGGTCACCGTGCCCGAGGGCCGCTTCTGGCTGGTCGATCCGCTGGACGGCACCGCCGAATTCGCCGAGGGCCATGACAGCTTCGCCGTGAACATCGGCCTGGTGGAGCATGGCCGCCCCGTGCTGGGCGCCGTCGCCCTGCCCGCGACCGGGGAGGTCTTCGCCGGCATCGTCGGCCAGGGCGCCTGGAAGCAGGACGCCGCCGGCCAGCGCCCCATCGCCGTCCGCCGCATCCCCGCCAGCGGCGCCACCGCCATGGTCAGCCGGCGGCACGACCATGACCCGCGCATCCTGGATTTCCTGGCCGACCACCACGTCGTCGCCGTGACCAGCATCGGATCGGCCGAGAAGTTCTGCCGCCTGGCCGAAGGGGGCGCCGACTACTATCCGCGCCGGGGCCCGACCAGCGAATGGGACACCGCAGCGCCGGAAGCCGTGCTGATCGCCGCCGGCGGGCGCATGGCGGACTGGTCCGGCGCGCCGCTGCGCTACGGCAAGCCCGGCTGGCGCAACCCGCCCTTCATCGCGGAAGGCCTCGGGGCGTGATAAAGCCGGGCGCATGACGCGCCTGATCACCGATGTCGCCGAAGCCGCGGCGCTGCTGCGCGGCGGCGCACTCGTCGCCTTCGCGACGGAGACCGTCTACGGCCTCGGCGCCGATGCCCGCGACGCCCGCGCCGTCGCCGCGATCTTCGAGGCCAAGGGCCGCCCCCACTTCAACCCGCTGATCAGCCATTTCGCCAGCGCGGATGCCGCCTTCGGTGAGGTCGTCGCCGACCGCCGGGCGCAGACGCTGGCGGCGCGGTTCTGGCCCGGGCCCCTGACCATGGTGCTGCCGCGCCGGCCTGAGTCGCGGATCGACCTGCTGGCGGGCGCGGGGCTGGATACGCTGGCGGTGCGCGTGCCGGGCCACCCCCAGGCGCTCGACCTGCTGCGCCAGGCCGGCATCCCCATCGCCGCCCCCTCCGCCAACCGATCGGGGGAGGTCAGCCCGACCACCGCCGCGCATGTGCTGGCGGGCCTCTCCGGCCGCATCGCCGCCGTGCTGGATGGCGGCGCCTGCGAGGTGGGCGTGGAGAGCACGGTGCTCGACCTCTCCTCCCCCACCGGCGCCGTGCTGCTGCGCCCCGGCGGCGTCACGGCGGCCGAGATCGAGGCGCTGATCGGCCCGATCGGCCGCCCCATCCCGCCATCGGCCGCCACGGCGACACAGACGCTGCGCAGCCCCGGGCTGATGCTGTCCCACTACGCGCCGCGCCTGCCGGTGCGGCTGGCGGCGACGAGCGTCGAGGCGGGGGAGGCGCTGCTCGCCTTCGGCCCCGACCCGCTGCGGGGCGCGGGCGCGATGTGGAACCTCTCGCCCGGCGGGGACCCGGTGGAGGCCGCCGCGCGGCTCTTCGCCGGGCTGCGCTGGCTGGATGCGGAGGGCGCGCGCCTCGGCCTCTCCGCCATCGCCGCCATGCCGGTCCCGGCGGCCGGGCTGGGCGAGGCGATCCATGACCGCCTGACGCGAGCCGCCGCCCCCCGCTTGTAGCCCATTCCGCGCGCAGCACGCTTGCCATTCGGGCATCGGCCGGCGCCCTGCTGACGATCTGCCGCCGGATCGGGCTGGCCCGCATCTTGCTGCTGCTTCGCAACGGCCCATCCCGGCCGCCAGCGAGGCCCTGCCATGACGGCCGTCATCGACGCCGATCCCGCGCCCTTCGCCCTCGACCCCGCGCGCAGCGCGCTGGTCGTCATCGACATGCAGCGCGATTTCCTGGAGCCAGGCGGCTTCGGGGAGAGCCTCGGCAATGATGTGAGCCTGCTCGCCTCCGCCATCGGGCCCTGCGGCGCCGTGCTCGCCGGCGCGCGCGCCGCGGGCATGATGGTGATCCACACGCGGGAGGGTCATCGCGCCGACCTGTCGGACGCGCCGCCCGCCAAGGTGGAGCGCGGCCCGCCCGGCCAGCGCATCGGCGATCCCGGTCCCATGGGCCGCATCCTCATCCGGGGCGAGGCCGGCCACGACATCATCGACGCCCTTGCCCCCCTGCCCGGCGAACCCGTCATCGACAAGCCCGGCAAGGGCGCCTTCTACGCGACGGAGCTGGAGCCGATGCTCCGCCATCGCGGGATCGAGGCGCTGTTCGTTGCCGGCGTCACCACCGAAGTCTGCGTCCACACCACGGTGAGGGAGGCGAATGACAGGGGCTTCCGCTGCCTCGTCATCGCCGATGCCTGCGCCTCCTACTTCCCGGAATTCCACGCCATGGCGCTGCGCATGATCAGCGCCCAGGGCGGGATCTTCGGCTGGGTCTCCGACAGCGCGCGCGTCGCCGCGGCGCTCCACCAGGAAGGGAAAGCCGCATGAGCACCACGACGGAAAAACCCGTGCTCTGGTCGCCCGGCGACTGGAACGCGCTGTTCGGCTTCGGCACCAACATCCTGGTGAACCTGCTGGTGCTGACGGGGCTGCTGCGCTTCGTGCTGCAGCTGCCGGACGATGTCGTCTTCGGCCGCATCCTGCCGGCGGCGGGGCTGATGATGGCGCTGTCCACGGGCTACTACGCCTGGCTCGCCTATCGCCTCGCGCTGAAGACGGGCCGGAGCGATGTCTGCGCGCTGCCGTCGGGCATCTCCGTGCCGCACATGTTCGTCGTCGTCTTCGTCATCATGCTGCCGATCTCGGCCCGCACCAACGACCCGATCAAGGGGTGGGAGGCCGGGCTCACCTGGGTCTTCGTCCAGAGCTTCATCCTGATGGCCGGCGCCTTCCTGGCCCCCTGGGTGAAGAAGGTGACGCCGCGGGCGGCACTCCTCGGCACGCTGGCCGGCGTTTCCATCACCTTCATCTCCATGCGCCCGGCGCTGGAGATGTTCATGACGCCGGTCATCGGCATTGTCTGCTTCGCCATCGTGCTGGCCGCCTGGTTCGGCGCGCTGCGCTATCCCCGCGGCATCCCGGCGGGCCTGGTCGCCATCGCCTTCGGCATGCTCATCGCCTGGGGTGCGGCGGCGCTGGGCCTGGGCTTCGGCGGCCGCAGCCTCGACAAGCTGCTGGGCGGGCTTTCCAACATCGGTTTTTCCGTGCCGATCCCCGCCATCGACCACGTCTTCGGCGGCTTCGAGTTCATCGGCATCATCCTCGTCACCGCCATCCCCTTCGGGATCTATGACCTGGTGGAGGCGATGGACAATGTCGAAAGCGCGGAGGCCGCGGGCGACCATTTCCCGACCACGCGCGTGCTGACGGCCGATGGCGCGGTCTCGTTGGTTGGTTGCTTGATGGGCAACCCCTTCATCAACGCGGTCTATATCGGCCATCCCGGCTGGAAGGCGATGGGCGGGCGCATCGGCTATTCCGCGGCGACGGGCGTCGCCGTGCTCGTCATCACCTGGCTCGGCGTCATCTCCCTGCTGCTCGACCTCGTCCCCGTCGTCGCGATCGCGCCGATCCTGCTCTACATCGGCATGCTGATCGGCGCGCAGGCCTTCCAGGAGACGCCGAAATCCCACGCACCCGCCGTGGTACTGGGCCTCGTGCCGCATCTCGCGGCCTGGGCGAAGACGCTGATCGATGGCGCGCTGGGTGCCGCGGGCACGAATGCGGGCGCGGTCGGCATGGAGAAGCTCGGCCAGGTCGGCGTGCTCTATCCGGGGCTGGAGGTGCTGGGGGAGGGCTCGATCCTCTCCGGCCTCATCCTCGCCGCCATCGCCGCCTTCATCATCGACAGGGAATGGCTGAAGGCGAGCTACTTCGCCGGCGCCGGCGCGGTGCTGACCTTCTTCGGCTTCATGCACGGGCCGGCCGTCGGCATCGCCGTCACGCCCGGCGTCGCGGCGGCCTATGCGCTGGTCGGCGGTTTCCTCTACGCCGTCAGCCGGCAGGCGGAGATCGAGGCGGCGCTGCGCGCGAAGATGGGTCGCACGCCCGCCGCCGCCGAATGACCCGAAAAGCCCTCTCCCCCTGGAAGGGGGAGAGGGTTGGGTGAGGGGGTCGCCCTTACTGATACAGCCCCTTGCTCGCCAGCCATTCCTGGATGACGCCCGCGGCCTGGTCGCCGTTGCGGTCCATCATCAGCATGTGGCTGTTGCCGCGGATGCCGCGCTCCGGCAGGTCCACGACATCCACGCTGCCGCCCGCGGCGCGCACCGCCTCCGCGAAGCGGATGCCATTCGCACGGATGGTCGGCCAGCGGCTGTCCTGCGCGATGTAGTCGCCGAACACCATCAGCACCGGCACGTTGCGCAGCGCCGCCACCTTGGCGGCATCGCCGACCGCCGCCGGTTCCACCAGCACCAGCGCGCGCACCTTGTCCGGCCTTTCCTGCGCCGCGCGCCAGCCGAACAGCCCGGCCTGGCTATGCGCCACCACCACGGAGGGCCCGACGCGATCCAGCAGCGCCAGATAGGCCTCCAGCGTCAGCTCATCCGTCGTCGTGAAGCGCGGCACGATCTGCCGCATGAAGTTCATGTAGCTCTCACGGTCGGACGGGAACTGGTTGCCCGGCAGCACCTCCCCCCGCGCGAAGCTGCCGGGGCCATTGCCGATGCGGAAACGCTCGAAGGGATTGTCCACCGTCAGCAGCACGTGTGAGCCGCCGGTCTGCTCCGGGATCATGGACCAGCCGGAGCGTCCGCGCTCCACCGCATCGCTGACATAGACGGGCCAGCCGCGGCGGAGGAAGAAGTGCTGCCAGCCCTCCCGCCCATCCGGCGTCGTCTCATAGGTCACGCCCGTCAGCCCGCCGCCATGCCACAGCAGGATCGGCGCCTGGCCGCGCGGGTTCGCGGGGATCATGTACTGCGCATACATCGATCCCATCAGGTAGGTGCCGTTCGGGTCGACGCGGGCGGGCACGCCGCCGGGGCTGAACAGCACCTCCCGCACCGGCTGGCCGGAGATCACGACCTCCCGCCCGCCGACATGGAAGCTGCCCCAGCTCTGCAGCGACACGGGCGGCTGCTGCGCCATCGCCGGCGCCGCCAGCCCCGCGGCGATCGCCGCTGCCATCACGATCTTCTTCATCGAATGCTTTCCCTCACTCCGCCGCGCAGACGAAACTCGCGGCGTTGTTATGATCGCCTTCGCCGCGATAGCGCGGGAAGGTCGGCGCGGCACAGAGCGGGCGGGTGCGGCCGCGTGTCGGCGTCGCGGTGCCATCGACCACGACCTGCCCCTGCGGCGGCACGCCGTTCTCCACCCAGTTGTCGAGCGCGGCCACGCTGCCCCATTGCGGCGCGAAGCGCCCACCGCCATGGGCGAGGCCCGGCAGCAGGAAGAAGCGCACGACATCGTCGGCGCGCCCGGCGCCCATCGCCTCCCGCATGCGCTGGTGCAGTCGCGCATTCTCCCAGGGGCTGACGGAAGGATCGTCATTCCCCTGCAGCAGGATCAGCTTGCCGCCGCGCGCGGCGAAGGCGGAGAGGTCGGCCTTCGACGCATCGAACAGCGCGGAGATCTCCAGGATGCGCTCCCGCTGCGGCCCTTCCGCCGTGACGTCCAGCGTCCGCATGTCGAGGTCCCGGCCGCCATTCACGAAGTAGCGGAAGAACTGGTAGGCGCGATCGACGTGATGCGCGTTGGGCCCCGATCGCGGCGGCGATGTCAGCGCGGCCTGAGAGCCCAGCTGCATCGCGATCCCCTCCAGGCTGTTGTAGCCGAGGTAGTCGCGAAGCCCGTTCGAGAACGCATAGGGCAGCGTGTAGCCCTGGTGATAGACGCGCATCGTGCGGTCGATCTGCGTGGCGCTCAGGCAGTGCTCGGGATGCCCGGTCTCGCCGCCCTTGCAGCGCAGCGCCTCCAAAGCCGCGGCGGAACCCGCGCGGCAGGCGGCGGGGTTGCTGACCAGGCCATCGGCGACGCCATCCAGCCCGTCGCAGCGGGAGAGTGATTCCTGCGCGATCCGCGTCACCATCGCCGGCGGAATCCAGCCCGCCGCGTTGTCGTCATAGACCGCGCGACCCAGCATCGCGCCCCAGAGCCTGAGGCCCATGTAGCTGCTGACGGGATACCAGCTGACGATGCCGTCATAGGCTTCCGGCCAGCGCATCGCCGCCGTCAGCCCTTCGCGCCCGCCGGTCGACCCGCCGTTGAAATAGACGCGGCGCGGTGCCTCCCCGTATCGCGCGGCGGCGATCCCGCGCACGGCGTCCAGCGTCTTGCGGATATGGGCGTAGCCGAAATTGTGCAGGGATTCCGCGTTCAGCGCGAAGGAGGCATCGTCCGCGCTTTCCGCCTGGTGGCCGCTGTCGCCCGCGAAGGTCAGGAAGCCGCGGGCGAGCGGCGTCGCGGCGCCGTCCAGCCCATGCACCTCCGGACCCGTCGTGACGGGGATGCGGCCATTGTAGCCGCCGCCGCCGAACTGCAGTGCCTTGCGGTTCCAGAAGCTCGGCAGGTTGGCCTGGAAGCGGATCTCCGGCGCCTGGGGATCGACCGGCGCGATGGCGCCCATGACGCGGCAGTATTCGCCGTTCTGGTTGCCGGCCTCGTTCGCCGGCACCAGCCGCGCTTCCGTCACCGCGGCGCCGGAGGTCGGCAGCGTGATGGCGGAGGCCGGGATGCGGAGGCCCGAGAGCGCCGCGCAGGACTCCGCGGGTGGGCGCGTCTGCGCCATGGCGGGCAGGGATGCGGTGGCGACAAGCGTCGCCACCAGCAGGTGTTGCTTCATGGCAGCGTCTTCCTTCCCTCTGCGCCCCGCCATCTGGCGGGGTCGCATCGCGCCCCGCCTTGATGGCGGGGTCGCTTCACTCACACCCCGGCGGGGTGCGTCAGTCCACCGTGATGTTGGCCTGCCGGACGACGGTTGCCCAGCGTTCCCGTTCCCACTTGATCAGCTCGGCGAAGCCGCGGCCGTCCAGCGTGCTGGGCTCCGCCCCTTCCTCCCGCAGGCGCCGGATCACCTCCGGGTTGGCCAGCGCCTCCCGCATCGCGGCGTAGAGCCGCGCGCGCACCGGCTCCGGCGTGCCCTTCGGCACCAGCAGCCCGTACCAGGCGGTCGCCTTGTAGCCCGGGATGGTCTCCGCCACCGTCGGGATGGCGGGCAGGATCGTCATGCGCGCATCGCCCGTCACCGCCAGCGGCCGCAGCGCGTTGCTGGTCAGCAGGCCGACGACGGAAGGCAGCGTCGTGATCATGAAGTGCAGGTGGCCGGCCACGACGTCGGTCAGCGCGGGGGCCGCTCCGCGGAAGGGCACGTGCTCCGCCTCCAGCCCCGCCATCTGCAGCATCAGCGCCGCCGCCAGGTGGCTGGCCGAACCGTTGCTGGCGCTGCCATAGGTGATGTTGCCGCGCGCCGCGCGGATTTCCGCCAGCAGTTCCGGCAGCGTGTTGGCGCGGGACTTCGGCCCCACCACGACGATCAGCGGCGCATCCGCCACCAGGCCGATCGGGTCCAGCGCCGTCTCCGGGTTCACCCGCATGTTGCGGAAGAGGGAGACGTTGACGCTCATCGGGCCATGGTTGCCCATCAGCATCGTGTAGCCATCGGGGCGCGCGCTGGCCGCGGCCTCCGTCGCGATGTTGCCGCCGGCGCCGGGGCGGTTCTCCACCACCACGGGCTGGCCGAGCGAGGGGCTCATCGCATTGGCGACGGTGCGCGCGATCAGGTCCGTGCCGCCGCCGGGCGCGAAGGCCAGCAGGATGCGCATCGGGCGGCTGGGGAAGGGCCCGTCCTGCGCCAGGGCAGGGCCCGCGAAGGGCGCGGCGAGCGCGGTGCCGAGCAGCGTGCGGCGATCGATCATGGTGTCCGTTTTCCGTTTCTTGTCGTGTGAGGCGTTGGAGTTCTCAGTCCGCCGCATCCGCCAGCCGGGCATGGCCCGGCCAGACGGAACCCGGAATCAGCAGCGTGCCTTCGAAGATGCGGCGTGCCGTGCGCAGCGTGCCGGCCCAGGCGACGGCATCGCCTTCCATCCCGATCGGCACTTCCATGATCCCCGAGGGATGGGCGATCCGCACCACATCCCCGGCACCGGGCACCGCCGCGACGGTGCCGGCCAGGCGCACCGCCGCCGCCAGCGTGATGCCGCCCGTCACCGCCATGGCGCGGTGGCAGGCATGCGGCGTGAAGTAGCGCGCCGCGAGGTCCGCGCCTTCGCTGGAAGGCCCGACCAGCGCGGGCTTCGGCACCACGCTGTCGGTGACATCGCCGAAGCCCATGCGCCGGCCCGCTTCCAGGCGCAGTGCCTCCAGCCGCGCGCGCAGCACCGCGTCATCCTCCAGCGCCTCCGGCCGGTCCTCGGCGGAGACGCCGAGCGATGCAGCCGGCACCAGCATCATCGGCATGGCGCCGTCGATCAGCGTGACGTCGACGCCATCGATCACCTCCCGCCGCGCGCCGGTCGGGAACATCGCGCCGGTCTTGCTGCCGGCGACGTCGCGGAAGCGCAGCACGATGGGCGCCGCGGTGCCCGCCACGCCCGGGATGGCGGCATCGCCTTCATAGGTCACGCGCCCGCCCGGCGTGCGCACGGCGGCATCGACCAGCGCGCCGGTGTTGACGTTGCGGATGCGCACCAGCGTCTCGCCGGCCGTTGCCCGGACCAGCCCGGCCTCGATTGCGAAGGGGCCGACACCCGCCAGCATGTTTCCGCAATTCGGCTTCGTATCGACCAGCGCGCGGCCGACATCGACCTGCGCGAACAGGTAATCGACATCGATGCCCGGCAGGGGCGAGGGCGAGACGATCGCGACCTTGCTCGTCAGCGTCTGCGCGCCGCCGATGCCGTCCACCTGCATCGGATGGGGCGATCCCATGGCCGCGAGCAGCACGGCATCCCGCGTGGCGTCATCGGCCGGCAGGTCATCCGCCAGGAAGAAGGGGCCGCGGCTGGTGCCGCCGCGCATCAGGACGCAGGGGATGCGGGTCTGCATGGGTTGTCCGGCCGTTTCCGCCGCGCGTGATAGCTGCCGGCACCACCGGGTAGTAGTGCAAAGATCGGCAGTATTCTTGCGTTCGGCGCAGGAATGCTTGTTGAATGTCGCCGCACCCCGCACGGCATCCGCCCCGCCATGGCCATCGCCCTCGACCAGCTCCGCACCTTCGTCGCCGTCGCGGAAGCCGGCGGCCTGACCCCCGCGGCGGAGACGCTGCATCTTTCCCTGCCCGCCATTTCCAGACGGTTGACGGCGCTGGAGGAGGAGCTGGGCGTCGCCCTCCTCACCCGTTCAACCCGCCGTGTGGCCCTGACCCAGACGGGCCGCGAATTCCTCCCCCGCGCCCGGCGGCTGCTGGATGAGCTGGAGGAAAGCCTTCTCGGCATCCGGGAGGTCGCGGCCCAGCGCCGGGGACTCGTCGTCCTCGCCTGCATCCCGACCGCCGCCTACTACTTCCTGCCCGCGACGCTCGCCGCCTTCGCCCGGCGCTTCCCCGCCGTCCGCGTCCGCGCCATGGACCTGTCGGCGGAGGGTGTGACCGATGCGGTGGCGACCGGCGCCGCGGAATTCGGCGTGGGGATGGAAGGCGCCGCCCACCCGGAGGTCGAGTTCCGCCCCATGCGGCGCGACCCCTTCGTCCTCGCCTGCCGGCGCGACCACCGCCTGGCCCGCCGCCGCGCCGTCCGCTGGCAGGACCTGGAGGGGGAGCGCCTGGTCGGCGTCTCCCGCCGGTCCGGCAACCGGCTGATCCTGGACCGCGCCCTGCTGCCGCGCGGCATCAGCCCGAACTGGCACTACGAGGCCGAGCACCTCTCGACCAGCCTCGGCCTGGTGGAGGCCGGGCTCGGCCTCGCCGTCGTGCCCCGCCTCGCTTTGCCGCGGGACCCGCACCCGGTGCTGGTGGCCCGGACGCTGACGGACCCCACGGTCGATCGCGCCACCGGCCTGCTGCTGAAGCGGGGCGCGGAGCCCGGGCCCGCGGCCCGCGCCCTGATCGACCTGCTGGCCAAGGGCATGCGGGGGGCTTGATCCCGCGCGCCCCGCGCGCTCCCTTGGCCGCATGCCGGATACCCGCCCGACCGTCGCGCAGCTCTTCCTCACCTACCTCAAGATCGGCCTGGTCGGCTTCGGGGGCGTGAATGCCTGGGCGCGGCGCGTGCTGGTGGAGGAGAAGCGCTGGCTGACCGAGCAGGAATATGCGGAGGTGCTGGGCCTCGGCCAGGTCCTGCCCGGCCCCAATGCGCTGAACGTCGCGATCCAGCTGGGTGACCGCTTCCGCGGCGGGCCGGGCGCGCTGGCCACCACCATCGGCCTGTTCGGCGGGCCGCTGGTGGTGCTGATGGGGCTCGCCGCGCTGCACGACGCCTATGGGGAGGTGCCGATCGTCAAGGCGATCCTCGCCGGCACGGCGGCGACGGCGGCGGGCATGATCCTCGGCACCGCCTTGAAGATGGCGACGCGCCTCAAGCCCGCGCTTCCCGTCATCGCGGTCGGGCTGGCGGCGCTGGCCGGGGGCGCGCTTCTCCGCCTGCCGCTGCCCTACATCGTGCTCGGCCTGGCGCCCTTCGGCATCGCCGCGGCCTGGTGGACGATGAAGGCCCGCGCATGAACGACCAGGGCGGCGTCCTCCTCCAGCTCGCCATCGGCTTCGCCGCGATCTCCATGATCGCGGTCGGCGGCGGCATCGCCGTGGTGCCGGAGATGAACCGCCTGGTGGTGGACGTGCATGGCTGGATGACCGATGCGCGCTTCGCCCAGCTCTTCGCCCTCGCCCAGGCCGCGCCGGGGCCGAATGTGCTGGTGGTGGGGCTGATCGGCTGGCAGGTCGCGGGCCTGCCCGGGATGCTGGTGGCGACGCTGGCCATGACGGGCCCCGCGGGCTTCTTCGCCTTCGGCTTCTCCAAGCTCCGCGGCAGGCTCGCCGGTGCTCGCTGGCTGCGCATCGTCGAGAAGGGGCTGGTCCCCATCGCGGTCGGGCTGATTTTTTCCTCCGGCATCATCCTCGCCCAGGGGGCCGCGCACCCCGCCGGCCCGGGGACCGCGATCAGCCTGCTGGCGGTGGGGCTCACGGTCTTCTCCACCCTCTTCGTCTGGCTGATGGATCGCAGCCCGCTCTGGGTGCTGGCGGTCGGCGCGGTGGCGGGCGCGGCCCTGCTGGGCTGAAGCGACAGCCCGCACGGGGCGGGACGGCGACACGCCGCGCGGGGCGGGCTATACCCGCGCCATGCCCGACGCCCCCACCCCGGCCGGCCTGCTGGACCGGCTGCACGCGCTCCTCGGTCCCCGTGGCCTGCTCACGGACCCCGCCGACATCGCCCCCCACCTCTCCGACTGGCGCGCGCTCTACCAGGGCCGTGCGCTGGCCGTGGCGCGCCCCGCCGATACGGCGGAGGTCGCGGCCGTGGTGCGCCTGGCGCAGGAAACCGGCACGCCCATCACGGTGCAGGGCGGCAACACCTCCATGGTCGGCGGCGCGGTGCCGGACGAGAGCGGCCGCCACCTGGTGCTGTCGCTGTCCCGCCTGAACCGCATCCGGGATTGCGATCCCGTGGACATGACGATGACCGCCGAAGCGGGCGTCGTGCTCAAGACCGCGCAGAACGCCGCGCAGGATGCCGGCTGCCTCTTCCCCCTGAGCCTCGGCGCGGAAGGCACGGCCACGATCGGCGGCGTGCTCTCCACCAATGCCGGCGGCAACACCACGGTGCGCTACGGCAACGCCCGCGAATTGATGCTGGGGCTGGAGGTCGTGCTGCCCGACGGCCAGATCTGGAACGGGCTGCGACGCCTGCGCAAGGACAATACCGGCTACGCGCTGCGCCACCTCTTCGTCGGCGCGGAGGGCACGCTCGGCATCGTCACCGCCGCCGTGCTGCGCATGTTCCCCCGCCCGCGCGACACCGCGCTGGCGCTCTGCGCCGTCGGGGATGAGGATGCGGCGCTCGGCCTGTTCCGCCGCTTCCGCGACCGGGACGAGAGCGCGGTCCGCGCCTTCGAATACATGTCGGGCACCGGCGTCGATTTCTGCGTGAAGCACATCGAGGGCATCGGCCAGCCCCTGTCGGAGCGCGCCGGCCACTACGTGCTCGTCGACCTCGCCTCCCCCCGCCCCGATGCCGGGCTGCGGGACATGGCGGAGGCCGTGCTGGCCGAGGCGATGGAGGAGGGCTTGGTCCTCGACGCCGTCCTCGCCGAGAGCGAGGCCCAGGCCCAGAAGCTCTGGCGCATCCGGGAGGAGCATCCCGAGGCCCAGAAGCGGGAAGGCGCCTCCGTGAAGAATGACGTCTCCGTGCCCGTGTCGAAGGTGCCGGAGATGATCCGCCGCTGCTCCGCCGCGCTGGTGGAGTTGATCCCCGGCAGCCGCCCCGTGCCCTTCGGCCATATCGGGGATGGCAACATCCACATGAACCTGGAACAGCCGCCGGGCATGGACCCCGCGGCCTTCCTGGCCCGCAGCCACGACATCATGGATTGCGTGAACGCCATCGTCCGCGACCTCGATGGCAGCTTCAGCGCGGAACACGGCATCGGCCGGCTGAAGACGGACATGATGGAGGAATGGCGCGGGGGGGCGGAGCTGGATGCGATGAAGCGCATCAAGGCGGCGCTGGACCCCGCGGGGCTGATGAACCCGGGCAAGGTGCTGCCCTGAGCGAGCGGGCGAAGCCTCGTCATGACGAAGGCTTGGTGCGCCTGACCCCCACCCTCCCGCTTCGCGGGCCCCTCCCTCCCCCGCAAGCGCGGGGGAGGGTTTTGCGCCTCCCTCCCCCGCGCTTGCGGGGGGTTGCGGCGCTGCCGCAACGCCGAAGGCTGGTCGGGGTGGGGGTCGGCGCAACGCTCCTCCTCCTCGCCGCCTGCGCCCCCACCCCCTCCCGCCCGCCCGAGGCGGGCCTCGCCGCCACCGCGACGGTGGCGGAAATCCGCTCCGGCCAGGCGCCCAGCTGCAACGCCTCCGGCGCCGCCATCCATCTCGGCGGCGGGCGCTTCGTCACGGCGGCGCATGTCGTCGATGGCTCCGTCCAGCGGCTGCGCGGCTTCTGCCCGCCGGACCGCCCCGGGGGCACGTACGGGCAACCCGCCATCACCCTCGGTGTCCGTGGCACGGAGGCCCCGGCCCGCATCCTCCGCGCCGGGCAGGACCGGGTCGATCCGGGCATCGGCCAGCGCTACCTCGGCGGGGAGGACCTGGCCATCGTCACCCCCACCCGCACCCTGCCCGCCCTGCCCGCGGCGACGCCCTGCGCGGCCCAGCCGCCGCCCGGCACGCCGGCGCTGCTGGTCACGCCGCGCCGGGCCATCCGCACCCGCCTCCTCGCCCCGTGGACGGACCCCGACGCCCGCTTCGGCGAGTATCTCGAGATCCCGGAGACGCTGGCCCCCGGCGAATCCGGCGGCGCGGTGTTCGAGGCGGCCTCCGGCTGCCTGGCGGGCATCGTCAGCCACCGGGATTCCGATGGCGGCCCGCCGAGCACCCGGCTCGTGCCGGCTTCAACCATCGCGCGATTCCTCACCCCGTGATCCAGGCCGCTTTGCCGCGCGGCCCGAAGGGCTGGTAGAAGGGGCCGGATGACCCGGATCGACCACTACATCCTGCGCCAACTGGTGGGCGGCCTGCTGGCCGTCACCTGCGGGCTGGCCGCGCTGGTCTGGCTGACGCAGTCGCTGCGGTTCATCGAACTGGTGCTGGACCGGGGCCTCTCCCTCGGCGTCTTCATCCAGCTGACGGGGCTGATGCTGCCCGGCTTCTTCGCCGTGATCCTGCCCATCACCACCTTCGTCGTCGTCCTCTTCGTCTATGTGCGGATGAACAGCGACCGGGAACTGGTGGTGATGCGTGCCGCCGGCCTGTCCCAGCTGCGCCTGGCGCGGCCCGGCATCATGCTGGCGCTGATGGCGGTCGCCGCGGGCTATGTGCTGAACCTCTGGCTCGTCCCCCTCTCCCACACCGCCTTCCGCATCTGGCAGTTCGAGATCCGCAACCAGATGGCGGCGATCCTGGTGCAGGAAGGCGTCTTCTCCTCGGTCGGCGGGGACCTGACGGTCTATGCGCGGCTCCGCGACCGGGACGGCACGCTGCGCGGCATCCTGGTGCATGATGCCCGCGAACGCGGCGCGCCCGTCACCATCCTGGCGGAGCAGGGGCGCATCACCACCGGCCCCAACGGCCCGCGCGTGACGCTGCAGAACGGCGTCCGCCAGCAGATGGAACGCGTGCCCAACCCCGCCCCGGGCGCCCAGCCCATGCGGCTCTCGGTCCTCAGCTTCAACGAGAACAGCGTGGACCTCGCCCGCGCCACGCGGCAGGAGGAGGCGCGCTTCCGTGATAGTCGCGAACGCAGCATCCCCGAATTGCTGCACCCCGACCCGGCGGAGGGCCTTCGCCCGCGGGAGATCGCGCGCTTCGTGGGGGAGGCGCACCAGCGCATGTCCGCCCCCCTCACCGCCCTGTCCTTCGCGCTGGTCGGCCTGTCCGTGGCCCTCACCGGCCAGTTCCGGCGGCATGGCGGTGGCCTCCGGCTCGCGACCGGCATCGGCATCGTGGTCGGGCTGCTGGCGGTCGGGCTCACCATCGGCAACCTCGCGACCCGGGACAATGCCTTCGTCTGGCTGATCTGGGCGCATGCGACGGTCCCCGGCGTGGTCGCGCTGTGGTGGATGCTGGGCGCCCCCGGCCTGCCGAGGCCCCGCGCCCTGCCCATGCCCGCCCCGGCGGAAGCCCAGGCGGCCGATTGACCCGATGATCCTGACCCCCACCCTGACGGGCTATGTCGCCCGCGCCTTCTTCGGCATGACGCTCGCGATGCTGGGCGCGCTGACGGGCCTGGTCGCGCTGTTCGACTTCATCGAATTGCTGCGCCGCGCCGCGACCCGCCCCGATGTCGGCTTCGGCATCGCGCTGGAGATCGCGAGCCTCCGCCTGCCCTTCGTCTCCCTCCAGATCCTGCCCTTCGCCATCCTGCTGGGCGGCATCGTCGCCTTCTGGCGGCTGACGCGGTCGTCGGAGCTCATCGTCGCGCGCGCCGCCGGCATCTCCGCCTGGGGGTTCCTCACGGGGCCGCTGGTGGTCGCCGTGCTGCTCGGCATGATCGCAACGGGCGCCATCTCCCCCATCTCGTCGGCCCTGCTGTCGCGGGCCGAACGGCTGGACCAGACCTTCCTCCGCACCGGAGGCGGCATGACGGCGCTGGCCGGCGGGCGCCTCTGGCTCCGCCAGGCGGACCGGGAGCTGGAGGCGAATGGCGTCGCCATCATCTCCGGCCGCCCCGTCGCCATGCGCGCGGGCGACCAGCCCATCCCCCGCACCGGCCCGCGCTTCGAATTGCAGGAAGTCTCCGTCTGGCGCCTGACCGCGGGCGACCAGCCCTTGTCGCGGATCGAGGCGCCGCGCGCCCGCCTGACCGCCGGCGCCTGGGTGATCGAGGACGCGGTGGCCTTCGGCGCCGACCGCATCGCCAAGCCCATCGGCACCGTCAGCCTGCCCACGGAACTGACGCCCGACCGGATCGAGGACAGCTTCGCCTCGCCGGAAACGCTCGATTTCTGGGCCCTGCCCGGCTTCATCGCGGTGCTGGAGGAGGCGGGATTCTCCGCCGTCCGCCACCGCATCCAGTTCCAGTCCCTGCTGGCCCTGCCGGTCCTGGCCCTCGCCATGGCGCTGCTCGCCGCCGGCTTCTCCATGCGCCAGACGCGGCGCGGCGGCGTCGCGCAGATGATCGGCGGCGGCGTCGCCGCCGGATTTGCCCTGTTCGTCGTGGACAAGGTCAGCAATGAATTCGGAGAGGCGGGGTCCCTGCCGGTGGTGCTCGCCGCCTGGGCCCCGACGGTCGCGGGGCTGCTGCTGGCCCTCGCCCTGCTGCTGCACCTGGAGGATGGTTGATGCGCCAGCCCGGCGGCCGATCGGGAAAGCTGCCCCCGCCGCTGCGGGCCCCCGGCGGGACGCCGGTGGGGCTGCGCGCCCGCCGGCCGCCCCTGCTGCCCGCCGCGGCATCGCCCGACCCGGCGCCGGTGATGGCGGAACCGCCGCGCCGCCGCGCGCGCCTCATGCTCGGCACCGCGCTGGCCGCGGCCTGGCTGCTGATGCTGCCCGCCATCCCCGCCGCGCCCCAGGGCTTCGGCGGCTTCGGCAGCCGCGCCAGCAGCGACGAACCCGTGACCTTCACGGCGGAGGAGGTGGAGTACGACCAGGCCGCCAACACCGTCACCGCCCGCGGCCGCGTGGAGGCCTGGCAGGGCGACCGCGTGCTGCGCGCCGATGAATTCACCTACAACCGGGATACCGGCGTCGCCGTCGCCACCGGCAACGTCGCGCTGATCGAGCCCGACGGGCAGACCCTCTTCGCGGACCGCGCCGAACTCCAGGGCGGCATGCGCGACGCGGCGATCGAGGGCATCCGCGGGCTGCTCGCCTCCAACGCCCGCCTCGCCGCCGCTGGCGCGCGGCGCACCGGCGGCACGGTCACGGACCTCGCCCGCGTCGTCTATTCCTCCTGCGACCTCTGCGCGGAGGATCCGACGCGCCCACCGCTCTGGCAGCTGCGCGCCCGGGTCGCGACGCTGGACAGCACGGAACAGCGGGTGCGCTACCGGGATGCGGCGGTGCAGTTCGGCGGCTGGCCGCTGCTCTACGCCCCCTATTTCAGCCATGCCTCGCCGGACGCGCCCCGCGCCTCGGGCTTCCTCTCGCCGACGCTCGGCTCCACCCGGCTGCTCGGCGCCTTCGCGGAGATCCCCTACTACTGGGCGATCGACGACCAGTCCGATGCCACCATCACCGCGACGCTGTCCGCGAAGCAGATCCCGAACCTCGGCGGCGCCTATCGCCGGCGCTTCAACAATGGCGACCTGACGGTCGAGGGCTCGATCGGCGCGCTGGACGGCACCTCCTCCGACGGCACGGGCGGGCACCTCTTCTCCCGCGGCCGCTTCTCGCTGGATGAGAACTGGCGGGCCGGCTTCGGCGTGAACCGCGCCTCCTCCCGCGAATATCTCCGCGCCTGGCGCTATGGCGGGCCGCGCGTGCTGACGACCAGCGCCTACCTGGAAGGCTTCTGGGGGGCGGAGGGCTACGCCCGCATCGACAGCATGATCTACCAGGGCCTCGATTCGCAGACGACGACCAGCCAGATCCCCGTCGTGCTGCCGCGGGGGTACGCCGACTACGTCTTCCCGACCGATGAGCTGGGCGGCAATTTCACCGTCGATGCCTCCGGCTACAGCATCTTCCGCACCACCGGCACGGATACGCGCCGCGTGGGCAGCCGCATCGCCTACGAACTGCCCTTCACCGGGGAGGCCGGCGACCTCTGGACCTTCCGCACCCATGCCGATGTGCTGGGCGGCTGGGCCGACGGCCTGGCGCTGGCGCCGACCTATGGCGATGCCGGGGGCGACGGCTTCTACGGCCGCGCCAACTTCCGCAGCGCGGTGGATTGGCGCATGCCCTTCATGCGCAGCGCCGGCGACTGGGGTTCGCAGATCATCGAGCCGCGGGTGCAGTTCGTCACCGGCCCCTCCACCGGCGCGCAGACGCGCTTCCCGAACGAGGACAGCCTCGACCTCGAATTCACGGACGCCAACCTCTTCGCCCTCAACCGCTTCCCCGGCCGGGACCGGCTGGAAGGCGGCACGCGCGTCGATGCCGCGCTGCGCGGCGCCTGGTTCTTCCCCAATGGCGGGCAGCTGGAAGCGCTGGCCGGCCGGTCCTTCCGCGCCGCCACCGACGCGACCTTCGCGCAGGGGTCGGGGCTGGAGGGCCGGTCCTCCGACTGGGTCGGCCGTGTCCGCCTGGCGCCGGTGCCCTGGCTGGAACTGGTCGGCCGCAGCCGGCTGGACCGGGAGACGACGGAACCGCGGCTCTGGGACGGCAGCGCCACCGTCATCGCCGGCCCCATGTCGCTCACGGGCGGCTACCTGCTGACCAACCCCGCGCCCAACATCACGACCCGGAAGCGGGAGGAGGTGTCGATCGGCGGCACGCTCCGCATCAACGAGAACTGGCGCGTCGGCGCCTTCGGCCGCTACGACATCGCCCTCGACCGCGCCGTCAGCGGATCCGCCAGCGCCTTCTACGAGGATGAGTGCCTGATCTTCGAGACGCGCTTCGTCCGCAACCGCGCCCAGGACCCGAATACCGGCCGCGACTATGCCGGCGGCACGCTGCTGCTGTTCCGCATCAGCCTGAAGACGGTCGGCGATTTCGGGTTCCGCGCCTTGTGATGACGCGCCCGGACCCGGCGGGGCACGCTCGCGCCCTTCCCATGACACCCCCGCACGCCTAGGAAAGCGCCATGCGTCTGACCGCCCGCGCCCTGCTGCTGCTCTCCGCCCTGGCCCTGCCCCCCGTGGCGGTGCCGGTCGCGCCCGCCCTGGCCCAGGCCCCGGCCGCCCCCGCGCCAAGCGGCGCCACGAACGGCATCGTCGCCGTCATCAACGGGGACATCGTCACCCATGGCGACGTGGATGGCCGCCGGCGGCTTTTCGCGCTGAATGCCGGCCTTCCGGCCTCCCCCCAGGTGCTGGAACGGCTGACGCCGCAGGTCACGCGCCTGCTGGTGGATGAAAGGCTGCGGATGCAGGACATCCAGCGCCGCCGCATTCCGGTGACGGATACCGACATCGCCCAGGCGGTGGCGGAGCTGGAGCGGCGCAACAACCTGGCCGCCGGCGGCCTGGTCGCGCAGCTGCGCCGGTCCGGCGTCGAGCCCCGCGTGCTCTACGACCAGCTGCGCGTGCAGATCGGCTGGGCGCGGCTGCTGCGGCAGATCCTGGGCCCGCAGGCCCAGCCCAGCGACTCCGACGTGGCGGAACAGATCGCCCGCCAGCGCGCCCGCACCGGCCAGCCCGAATTCCTGGTCAGCGAGATCTTCATCCCCGTGGACGACCCGGCGGAGGAGCCGGAAGTGCGCCGCTTCGTGGATGAGGTGGTGACACAGCTCCGCCAGGGCGTGCCCTTCCCCGTCGCCGCCACCCAGTTCAGCCAGGCCCAGACCGCGCTGCAGGGCGGCGACCTCGGCTGGGTGGGGCTGGAGACGCTGGATGAGGCGGTGGCCCGCATCGTCGGCCAGATGCCCCCCGGCGCCGTCAGCAACGCCATCCCCGTGCCCGGCGGCTTCCAGATCGTGTCGCTGCGCCAGCGGCGGGAAGTCGGGCGGGACGAGGCGACGATGCTGACGCTCCGCCAGGCCTTCTTCCCCTTCGCGACGCCCCTGAACCCGCAGGCGCCGACACCCCAGCAGGTGGCGGTGGTGGAACGCGCCCGCGCGCTGTCCGCCAATGCCCGCAGCTGCGACGTGGTGGACCAGGCCGCCCGCGCCGCCGGCAGCGGCCGCGACCCCGATCCCGGCCCGGTGCGCCTGGAAGGCATCCAGCCCCCGGCGCTGCGCCAGCTGATCGGCAGCCTGGCCCCCGGCCGGGCCAGCCAGCCCGTCATCGCGCCCGACGGCGTCGCCATCATCATGGTCTGCACGCGGGAGACGCGGAACCAGGCCGAGATCACGCCGGACGTCGCCCGCCAGCAGCTGGTGCGCGACCGCGTGGAACTGCTGTCCCGCCAGTTGCAGCGCGACCTGCGCCGCCGCGCCCAGATCGAGATGCGCAGCTGACAGGCATGCCCGGCGAGGCGCCGCCCCCTACTCCCTCCCCCGCGCTTGCGGAGGAGGGTTGGGGTGAGGGTGGGGGTCGCGCAGCCCTCCCCACCCTCCGCGACACCATTGCCCGGCACGGGCTGGATGCGCGGAAATCCCTCGGCCAGCATTTCCTGCTGGACCAGAACCTCTGCGACCGCATCGCGACGCTGGCCGGGGACCTGACCGGCCGGCACGTGCTGGAAGTGGGGCCCGGCCCGGGCGGGCTGACGCGCGCGCTGCTCGCCTCCCCGGCCGCCGATGTGCTGGCCGTGGAGCTGGACCGCCGCGCCATCGCCGCGCTGGCGGAGCTGTCGGCGGCCTTCCCTGGCCGGCTGACGGTGCTGGAGGCCGATGCGACGACCATCGACGCGACGGCCCTGCTGCCCGCCCCGCGCAAGATCATCGCCAACCTGCCCTACAACGTGGCCACACCCCTGCTGGTGGGCTGGCTGCGCGAAGCGCGCCACTTCGAATCCATGGCACTGATGTTCCAGCAGGAAGTGGCGGAGCGCATCTGCGCCGCGCCCGGCACGGAAGCCTATGGGCGCCTTGGCGTGCTGGCCCAGTGGCGCTGCCAGGCGCGCTTCCTGCTGAGCCTGCCGCCCGGCGCCTTCAGCCCACCGCCGAAAGTCCATTCCGCCGTGGTCGGCCTGGTGCCCCATGCCGATGATCCGGGCCCCGACCTCTTCGCCACCATGGAACGCCTGACCGCCGCCGCCTTCGGCCAGCGCCGGAAGATGCTGCGCGGATCTCTGAAGTCGCTCGGTGCAGCGGAGGCGCTGCTGGACGCCGCCGCCATCGCCGGCGACCGGCGCGCCGAGACGCTGACCATCCCCGAATTCGATCGCCTGGCCCGCGCCCTGTTCGCGCGGGGCTGAGAAGAGGACCCGTCCATGCTGCCGCCCGAGCCCACCATCTGCTTCGCCCACGTCGCCTACCGATTCGCGGAGCGCTACGCCGAGCGCGGCGGCACCCTGCCCCATTTCGAGGTCCGGAGCCTGGAGGAGCTGGAAGCGCGGATCGGGGAGGCCGATGTCCTCCTCGTCTCCGGCATGTGGCGCAACCAGCTGGCGGCCAAGGCGCCGCGGCTGAAGTTCATCCAGTCCATCAGCGCGGGCGTCGATCAGTATGACCGCGCGGTGCTGGCCGGCGCCGGCATCCGCCTGGCCTCCGCCCAGGGCGCCAACGCGAATGCCGTGTCGGAACACGCCATCTCCCTCATCCTCGCCATCGCCCGCCGCCTGCCGGAAGCCCGCGACAACCAGGCGCGCAAGCACTGGCGCGGCATGATCGGCGACCTGACGCGGCGGGAGGATGAACTCGGCGGCAAGACGCTGCTGGTGGTCGGCATCGGCCGCATCGGCGGGCGCCTCGCGCGGCTCGCCAAGGCCTTCGGGATGAATGTCATTGGCCTGCGGCAGGACCCCTCCAAGGGCGCCGAGGGCGCCGACGAGATCCACGGCATGGACGCGCTGATGGCCCAGCTTCCCCGCGCCGACTACGTCGCCCTAACCTGCGCGCTGACGCCCGAGACGCGCGGCCTGATGGCGGCCCAGCAATTCGCCGCCATGAAGCCGGCCTCCATCCTGGTGAACGTCGCCCGCGGCGCCGTCTGCGTGGAGCCCGACCTGGTCGCCGCCCTTGCCTCCGGCCATCTCGGCGCCGCGGCGCTGGACGTGACGGCGGAGGAACCGCTGGCCGAGGCCAGCCCCCTCTGGTCCATGCCCAACGTCTTCATCACGCCGCACACAGGCGGCGAGACGCGGGCCTATGAGGGCAATGTCCTCGACCTGATGGAGGAGAACCTGAAGCGCCTCCGCGCCGGCGAGACCACGCTGAAGAACCAGATCGTTTGAAGCCCTCTCCCCCCTCTGGGGGGAGAGGGTTGGGTGAGGGGGGCAACGCCACGCCCGCCCCCCTCACCCGTTCACGACGGTCCCGCCATTCGGGTGGATCACCTGCCCGCTGATGTACGAGCTGTCCAAATTGCTCGCGAGGAAGATGTAGGCCGGCGCCACCTCGTCCGGCTGGCCCGGCCTTCCCATCGGCGCCTGCGCGCCATGCTCCGCCGTCCGCTCCGCGCTGAAGCTCGCCGGGATCAGCGGCGTCCAGATCGGGCCCGGCGCCACCGCATTCACGCGAATGCCCTTCTTCTGCAGCGCCTTCGCCAGGCTGCGCGTGAAGGCGACGATCGCGCCCTTGGTGCTGGCATAGTCGATCAGCGTCGGATTGCCCTGATAGGCCGTGATGCTCGTCGTGTTCACGATCGCCGAGCCCTCGCCCATGTGCTTCAGCGCCGCCCGCGTCACCCACATCATGCCGAGGATGTTCGTCCGGAAGGTCTTCTCCACCTGCTCGGTCGGGATCTCGGCAAAATCCTCGCAGACATGCTGCTCGGCGGCGTTGTTCACCAGCACGTCGATGCGGCCGAGTTCCGCCACCACGCGCTGCACCAGAATGTCGCAGACCTGTGCGTCGCCGATGTCGCCCGCGATGGCCACGGCCCGCCGCCCCTCGGCCTCGATCAGCCGCTTCGTGTCCTCGGCGTCCTGGCCCTCATCCAGATAGAGGATCGCGACATCCGCCCCCTCCTTCGCGAAGCCGATCGCGACCGCGCGGCCGATGCCGCTGTCGCCACCCGTCACCAGCGCGACCTTGCCCGTCAGCTTGCCGGACGGCTTCCAGTTCTCCATCGCGGATTGCGGCCGCGGCTCCATCTCGGCCTCGATGCCGGGCTGGTGGGACTGGGACTGGCGGGGCTGCGGGGTATCGGGCATGGGTCATTCTCCTGGCTTATCCCCAGGGAACGGCAACCCGTGGCCCCAAGTTCAGGCCCACCCGCGGAACATCAGCCCTTCCGCTGTCCCCCATGCCGCTCCGGCTCAAGCCGGGCCTTGAGATAGGCCAGCAGCGGAAATGCCCCCGTGCAGAGCGCCAGCAGCACGCCCCAGCCACCCTCCCGATACCCCTTCCGGGACACGTAGCTCTTCCACACCCGGGACACGAACCGCCGCAGATTGTCGGGCATCGACCCGATATCCCCCTGCGCGATCAGGTCCGCCGCCTTGGCGGAGGAATACTTGTCGAGCCGCCGCAGCATGTCGGAAATGTCCCGGTCCACCAGGTGGATCAGCGCGCCCTCCGTGATCTTCGGGCCCTCCTTCCCCACCCAGTCCAGCCCCGGATGCACGCGCTGCGCGCGCCACCGCTTGGCGCCATTCCGGAACAGCCGCGGCACCGAGGTCGTGCCGAAACTCCCCGCCCAGCCGTAGCGCACCAGCCGATCGCCGACATAATTGTCCACCGGCACCTGGTGCCAGGCATGGGTGGAGGTCCCGATCACCCGCCGCACCGCGGCCGCCAGCGGCGGGCTCACCCGCTCATCCGCATCGACCTCCAGCACCCAGTCACTGGAGCACGCGGCAATGCCGGCATTCCGCCGCTCACCCTCCAGATCCCAGCCCCCCTCGACCACCCGCGCCCCCGCCGCGCGCGCGATCGCCGCACTGGCATCGGTCGTGCGATCCAGCACCACCACCACCTCATCCGCGAACGCCACGGACGCCAGGCAATCCGGCAGCCGCTCAGCCTCGTTGCGGGCGACGATGAGGGCGGAGAGGGTCGGTGTGCTGGTCATGCGGCCGCAGGGAGGGCTCCGCCCTCCCCGCACCCCACCCGCCAAGGGGCAGCGGCCCCTTGGAACCCAGGTTTTGATGGGAGGAAAGGGAGGGGGCGCGGGCACGCGAATGCGAAGGGAGCGCGGGTGGCGCCCCCTCCCTTTCCTCCCATGAACGGTGGTCCAGGAGGCCCCGTCCAGCGCATGCGCTGGACCCTGGCGGGGGGTGCAGGGGGGCGGCGCCCCCCTGCCGTCGCGACCTTCACGCCGTCCTGTCGCCCCCGCCGCTCGCCAGCGCGGCCTGGGCCGCCGCCAGGCGGGCGACCGGGACGCGGTAGGGGGAGCAGGAGACGTAGTCGAGGCCGACCGAGCCGCAGAAGTGGATGGAGGCCGGGTCGCCGCCGTGTTCGCCGCAGATGCCGAGCTTGAGGTCGGGCTTGGTCTTGCGGCCTTTCTCGGCGGCGATCTGGACCAGGGCGCCGACGCCGTCCACGTCGATGGAGACGAAGGGGTCTTTCGGCAGGATGCCCTTCTCGACGTAGAAGGGCAGGAACTTGCCCGCGTCGTCGCGGGACAGGCCGAAGACGGTCTGCGTCAGGTCGTTGGTGCCGAAGCTGAAGAAGTCCGCGCTTTCGGCGATGGTGTCGGCGGTGAGTGCCGCGCGGGGCAGTTCGATCATCGTCCCCACCTGGTAGACGATGTGGTAGCCGCTTTCCGCGAAGACTTCCTGTGCCACCTTGTCCACCTGCGCGCGGGTGATTTCCAGTTCGCGCTTGGTCATGACGAGGGGGATCATGATCTCCGGCACCGGCGCCTTGCCGGTTTCCTTGCCGACCATGACGGCGGCTTCGAAGATCGCGCGCACCTGCATCTCGTAGATCTCGGGGTAGGTGACGCCGAGGCGGCAGCCGCGGTGGCCGAGCATCGGGTTGGCTTCCGAGAGGTCCGCCACGCGCCGCTTCATCAGCGCCACGTCGGCGCCGAGGCTCTCGGCGACTTCCTCGATCTCGCTTTCCTTGTGCGGCAGGAATTCATGCAGCGGCGGGTCGAGCAGCCGGATCGTGACGGGCAGGCCCGCCATGATGTTGAAAAGCTCGAGAAAATCCTTGCGCTGGAAGGGCAGGAGGCGGGAGAGCGCGTCGCGCCGCCCGTCTTCCGTCTCCGCCATGATCATCTGGCGCACGGCGCCGATGCGCTCCGGGTCGAAGAACATGTGTTCGGTGCGGCAGAGCCCGATGCCTTCCGCCCCGAACTTGCGCGCGGTCTCAGCATCGAGAGGGGTTTCCGCGTTGGCGCGAACCTTCATCTTGCGCACGCCGTCGGCCCATTCCATCAGCGTCGCGAAGTCGCCGGAGAGCTGGGGCTCGATCATCGCGACGGTGCCGGCGAAGACTTCGCCGGTCGCGCCATCGAGGGTGATGGTATCGCCCGCCGTCAGGCGCTTGCCGCCGGCGGACATGGTCTGCTGCGCGTAGTCCACGTTGATGGTGCCCGCACCCGCCACGCAGGGCCGGCCCATGCCGCGGGCGACGACGGCGGCGTGGCTGGTCATGCCGCCGCGCGTCGTCAGGATCCCCTTGGCCGCGTGCATCCCGTGGATGTCCTCGGGGCTGGTCTCGATGCGGACCAGGATCACGGCCTCGCCCTTCGCAGCGCGGGCCTCGGCCTCATCGGCCGAGAAGACGATGACGCCGCAGGCGGCACCCGGCGATGCCGGCAGGCCCTTGGCCAGCGCCTTGCGCGGCGCCTTGGGGTCGAGCGTCGGGTGCAGCAGCTGGTCGAGCGCCTTGGGATCGACGCGCTTCACCGCTTCCGTCCGGTCGATCAGCCCTTCGCGGGCCATGTCGACGGCGATCTTCAGGCTGGCGGCCGCGGTGCGCTTGCCGTTGCGCGTCTGCAGCATGTAGAGCTTGTTCTGCTGGACCGTGAATTCGATGTCCTGCATGTCCCGGTAATGCTTCTCGAGCTTCGCGCGGACGTCGATGAGTTCCGCGTAGGCCTTGGGCATCACGGTTTCCATGGACTTCTCGCCCGGTTTCGCGCGGGCCTCCGCCATGGGCTGGGGCGTGCGGATGCCGGCGACGACGTCCTCGCCCTGCGCATTCACCAGGTATTCGCCGTAGAAGAAGTTCTCGCCCGTGCTGGGGTCGCGCGTGAAGCAGACGCCCGTCGCGCAGTCATTGCCCATGTTGCCGAAGACCATGGCCTGGACGTTGACCGCCGTGCCCCATTGCGCGGGGATGTCGTGCAGGCGGCGATAGGTGTTGGCGCGCGGGTTCATCCAGCTGCCGAAGACGGCGCCGATGGCGGCCCAGAGCTGCGCATGCGGGTCCTGCGGGAAGGGCTTGCCGGTGACTTCCGCCACCATCTCCTTGTAGCCATCGACCACGCGGTGCCAGTCCTGCGCGGTCAGCTGCGTGTCCTCATCCACGCCCTTGTCCATCTTCACATGTTCGATGATCTCCTCGAACCGGTGATGGTCCACGCCGAGCACGACGGAGCCGAACATCTGGATGAAGCGGCGGTAGCTGTCCCAGGCGAAGCGCGCATCGCCCGACGCGGCCGCGAGGCCATCGACCGTCGCGTCGTTCAGGCCGAGGTTCAGGACCGTGTCCATCATGCCGGGCATGGAGACCCGCGCGCCGGAGCGGACGGAGACGAGCAGCGGCTTGTGGTGGTCACCGAACTTGGCGCCGACCGCATTCTCCACCAGCGCCAGCGCCTGGTTCACGCTGTCCAGCAGTTCCGGCGGATAGGACTGGCCGTGGTCGTAGTAGTAGGTGCAGACCTCGGTGGTGATGGTGAAGCCGGGCGGGACCGGCAGGCCGATGCTGGCCATCTCGGCCAAATTGGCGCCCTTGCCGCCCAGGAGGTTCCGCATATCCGCGCGGCCCTCATTGTGACCGGCACCGAAGCTGTACACCCACTTCGTCATTGGACGGCGCTCTCCTGCAAACTGCGTGGCTGTTCGCGACGAACTGCCACCGCGCCCCGGCTTGGGCAAGGCTTGTGCCGGGGACGCGGAGGCGGCCTGTGTGTCAGCCCTCGATCCGGGAAAAATCAGCCACCGCGTCGATTCCGGCGCGCAGCCGTGCGAGCAAGCGTAGACGGTTGCGCCTGAGTTCCGGAACGGGGTCGTTCACGGTGACGCGTTCGAAGAATGCATCAAGTGGCCCTCGCAGGGCCGCCAAGGCAGACATTGCGGAAATGTAATTTTCAGACACCAACGATGCCGTGACCGCAGGCTCCGCGGCATCGAGCGCGGCGGCCAGCGCCTGGTCCTCCGGCGCCGTCAGCAGCGCGGCATCGATGGCGCCCTGGTGGGGGCCATCCTTCTTCTCCTCGATGCGGAGGATGTTGGCCGCGCGCTTGTAGGCGGCGAGCAGGTTCGGCCCGTCCGCGCCCTCCACCAGCGCCTTCAGCGCGTCGGCGCGGGCCAGCAGGCGGACGAAATCGTCCTCTGCCCCGGCGCCGAAGGCCGCGGCCACCAAATCGTGGCGCGCACCCTCCATGCGGAGCTGGACGCGGAGGCGTTCGGCCAGGAAATCCACCAGCCCCGCCGCGAAGGCCGCGACCATGGGCGGGTGCAGGCTGCCCTTCGGCGCCTTGTAGCCCGCGCGCAGCTTCTCCTGCGCCACCGCCATGCCGAAATCGGGCGAGGATGTTTCCCCGACGGCCTGCGGGAAGCCGAAGAAGGCCTCCCCGATCACCTCGCCGAGGCGAAGGCGCAGCCCATTCTCCCGCAGGATGCGGATGATGCCGAGCGCCGCGCGCCGCAGCGCGAAGGGGTCGCCGGAGCCGGTGGGACGTTCATCGACGGCAAAGAAGCCCGCCAGCGTGTCGAGCTTGTCCGCCAGCGCGACGGCGATGGCGACGGGGTCGGACGGCACCGCATCCCCCGGACCCATCGGCCGGTAATGCGCGGCGATCGCCTCCGCCACGCGCGGGTCCTCGTGCTGGTGCAGCGCGTAGTAGCGGCCGATGATGCCCTGCAGTTCCGGGAATTCGCCGACGAGGCCGGAGGCCAGGTCCGCCTTGGCCAGTTCCGCCGCCCGCGCCGCCAGCGCGACATCCGCACCGACCAGCGGCGCCAGGTATCGCGCCAGCTTCACGATCCGCTCGACCCGCTGGCCCTGCGTGCCGAGCTTGGCGTGGAACACGACCGTCGAAAGCTTCGGCAGGAAGCTCTCCAGCTTCTGCTTGCGGTCCTGGTCCCAGAAGAAGCGGGCATCGGACAGGCGGGCCCGCAGCACGCGCTCATTCCCCGCCACCAGCGTCGCACCGCCATCCAGCGCCGCGATGTTGGCCACCAGCGCGAAGAAGGGCGCGGCCGAGCCGTCCGGCTTCACCAGCGAGAAGTAGCGCTGGTTCACGCGCATCGTCGTGCGCATGAGCTCCGGCGGCAGGTCCATGAAGGCGTCGTCGATGCGCCCCAGCAGCGGCACCGGCCATTCGACGAGGCCCGCCACCTCCTCCAGCAGGCCCTTGTCCGGCACGACGCGCACGCCCTGCGCGGCGGCCAGGCGGTTCATGCCGTCCTCGATGATCCGCATGCGCTCCTGCGCATCCGGCACGACGAAACGGTCGCGCAGCCCGGCCTCGTAATCCACGAGACTCGTCACCGCGAAGGCACCACCCTTGCCCGCATGCGCGGCCATGATGCGGTGGCCCTCGGTCTCGTTCCCGCTGACGAGGCCCGGCAACTCCTCGATGGCAAACGGCACCACCTGCCCGTCCAGCACGCAGAGCACGCGGTGCAGCGGGCGTACCCAGGTGAAGGGGCCGTTCCAGCGCATCGACTTCGGCCAGCCGAAGCCGCGGATCAGCCCCGGCATGGCGGAGGCCACCAGCGAGGCCGCCGTCACCGTCTCCGCCGGCTTCCGGAACACCCAGAAACCGTTCTGCTCCGCCAGCATGTCGCGCGTCGCGCCATGCTTCTTCAAGAAGCCGTCCAGCGCCGCCGGCGGCGCCGAGGTCCGCGGGCCGCGTTCCTCCTTGCCCTCGGTCGTCACCTCGGCGCGCAGCGTGGCCGAGAGCCCGATCCGGCGCGGGCCGTAGAAGGGCTTCGGCGAACCCTCCAGCACCGGCGCCACGGCAGCGGCAAACGCCTTCGCCAGGTCTTCCGCCCCCCGCGCCTGCATCCGCGCAGGGATTTCTTCCGAGAAAAGTTCGAGCAGCAGTTCCGGCATGGCCTAGATGGCCCTCTTCACATCGGTCTGGGCGAAATCCTCGCCCTTGAACAGCAACGGCGCCCCGCGTTCCCGCGCCAGGGCGTAGGAGAAGCAGTCGCCGAGATTGAGCTTCGCGGGGTGCCGCCCCTTGCCGAAGCGGCGCCAGCCCTCCTGCGCCAGGCGAGCCGTGCGCTCCGTCACGGGGCAGATGTCAGCCGCCAACTCCGCGAGCAGCACCTCCAGCCGCTGGCCGGCCGCGGCGCCGCCGCGCGCCTCCAGCACCATGGTCGCCTCCACCACCGTCGCGGCGGAGACGCCCACCCAAGGCGCCGCGGCGATCTCCTCGCCCAGCGTCGGCCCATCGGGTTCCTGCGTCAGGATGGCGACGAGGGCGGAGGTATCGACGATCACTTCGGCAGCCCATCCTCGTCATAGAGATCGGAATGGTCGCTGTGCCGCAGATGCGGCGGGATCATCGCGCTGATCTCGGCAGCGGCCGCCAGGATCTTCTGCACGCGTTCCTCGTAATCCGCCCGGCGTGGCGGCGCTTCGCCCCGCTCCCGCTCCACCCGTGCCAGCCTCTCCTCCAGCGCCGCGACGATGGCCTGGGTCTTGTTCTCGCCCGTCAGCGCGACAAGGCGGGAGACCAGCTCATCCGCCTTCGCGCTCTTGATGTTCAACTGGCCCACGGCGCCACCCCGATGGTAGAAACATTCATCAGTATGGTAGAATGCCCGGACAGCAACAAGCTCAAGCGCGCTCCCCCGCCACCCAGGCCTCGCAGCACGCCTTCGCCAGCGCGCGCACGCGGCCGATATAGGCCGCGCGCTCCGTCACGCTGATGGCGCCGCGGGCGTCGAGCAGGTTGAAGCGGTGCGACGCCTTGATGCACTGGTCATAGGCCGGCAGGGCCAGCGGCGGGTCATAGGCCAGCAGCGACTGGCATTCCCGCTCCGCATCCGCGAAGTGCTGGAACAGCATGGCCGTGTCGGCGCCCGAGAAATTGTGGTGGGAGTACTCGACCTCCGCCCGGTGGAACACGTCCCGGTACTTCACGCCGCGCCCGTTGAAGTCCAGCTCGTACACGTCATCCACGTCCTGGATGAACATGGCGAGCCGTTCCAGACCGTAGGTCATCTCGAAGGACGGGACCTCGCAGGTGATGCCGCCGACCTGCTGGAAATAGGTGAACTGGCCGACCTCCATCCCGTCGCACCAGATCTCCCACCCCAGCCCCCAGGCGCCGAGCGTCGGGCTCTCCCAGTCATCCTCCACGAAGCGGAAGTCGTGCTTCATCGGATCGAGGCCGAGGTCCCGGTAGCTCGCCAGCAGCAGATCCTGCGCGTCGCGCGGGCTCGGCTTCATGATGACCTGGTACTGGTAGTAGTGCTGCAGCCGGTTCGGGTTCTCCCCGAAGCGGCCATCCGATGGCCGGCGCGAAGGCTGCACATAGGCCGCCGCCCAGGGCTTCGGCCCCAGCGCGCGGAGCGTCGTCGCGGGGTGGAAGGTGCCCGCGCCCACTTCCATGTCGTAGGGCTGCAGGATCAGGCAGCCCTGCGCGCTCCAGAAGCTGTGGAGGCGCAGGATGATCTCCTGGAAGGACGGCGCTTTGTCGGACATGCGGGGGCGGGTCTTGCCGGGTCAGGTTTCCCCCGTCCAATACCCCCGCCGCCGGGAAGCCGGCAAGCAACCTGCCGGAGGCCGCCCCCATGCACCCGACCGAAGCGCTGATCCGCCGCTACTACGCCGCCTTCAATGCCGGGGACCGCACGGCGATGCTGGCCCTGCTGCACGACCAGGTCGCGCATGACCCGAACCAGGGCGCGCGGCGCAGCGGCAAGCCCGCCTTCACCGAGTTCCTCGCCCGCATGGATGGCGCCTATGCCGAGCAGTTGGAGGACGTCGTCGTGATGGTGGACAGCACCGGCACCCGCGCGAGCGCCGAGTTCACCGTCGCGGGACAATACCTCCGCACCGACGAAGGCCTGCCGGAGGCGCGCGGCCAACGCTACCGCATCCCCGCCGGCGCCTTCCTCGCGGTGGAAGGCGGCCTGATCACCCGCATCACCACCTACTACAACCTGGAAGACTGGATCGCCCAGGTCTCCGCCTGAGAGGCCAGGTCCAGGATCAGCCGGGCCAGCGCCGCCGGCGCCTCGACCGGGATCATGTGGCCGCTGCCCTCGATGACAACGAGGCGCGCGCCCGGGATGCCATCGGCGATCTCCCGCGCTTCCTCGACGCTGCGCAGCGCATCCTGCGCGGCGGCGACCACCAGCGTCGGGCAGGCGATCTCGCCGAGGCGATCGTCGAAGGGCGGGCGGGGCAGCAGGGTCTGGCGCAGGAAGACCTCGGCGCCGAGGCGATCCCCCATGGCCCGCAGCCGGTCCACCAGCGCGGCATCGCCGGCGCGGCCGGGGTGGAGGCCGCGGGCGATGGCGGCGCGACTCATGCCCCGGAAGGCCTGGTCGGCCGGCCGGCCCGCCACCGCCTGGCGCCTTGCCTGCTGCGCCGCGCTGTCGCCGCGCGCCGAGGTCGCGACCAGCACCAGCGCGCGCACGCGGCCTGGCGCCATCCGCGCCACTTCCCGCGCCACGAAGCCGCCCATGGAGAAGCCCACCAGCACGAAGCGATCGGGCGCGCCCGCCAGCACCCGCGCCGCCATGGCGGGGAGCGTCCCGTCCTGGAACAGGTCGCCGTGATGCACCGGGCCGAGCGGCGCCAGCAGCGGCGCCAGTTCGTCCCACATCCCCGCATCCAGCATGAAGCCGGGCAGCAGCACCACGCCCATCGAAGCCCCCTTGTGCACGCCCTGCACCGCGCGGAGGCTACCGCCTGCCCTTCAAGGAATCACCCCGATGCCCGAGATCATGGTCTTCGCCGCCACCGGCCGCACCGTCGAACAGAAGCGCGGCCTGGTCCGCGACCTGACCGAGGCGATGGTGAAGAATTTCGGCGTCCCGGCGGCGAGCGTGACCGTCCAGATCGTCGAATCGGCGCCGGACTCCAAGGCCAAGGGCGGGGTGCTGTTCTGCGACCGGTAGCGCCCTACAACCCCAGCCGCGCCCAGGCCGCGCGGTCCTCGACCGCCGCCATCGCCCCCTCCGCGATCGCCGCGCCCGACAGCAGCCGGAGCGGCCAGGGCGGGCGGCGGGCGCCGACCGGCACCAGCCGCGCCTTGTCCCCGAAGCGGGCACGGAGGTCCGACGACGCCTCCCCGATCCGGTCCGCCAGGCCGAGTTCCACCGCCCGCCCGCCGGTCCAGAAGCGGCCGGTGAACAGCTCCTCCTCCGGCGCCTTCAGCGCGGCGCCACGGCGGGCGCGGACCCAGTCCTTGAAGGTGACGTGGAGGTCGGCCAGCAGCGCCTCCAGCCGCGCCACATCCTCGGCCTTCTCGGCGCGGAAGGGGTCGAGGAAGCTTTTCTCCGTGCCCGCCGTGTGCATCCGCCGCCGGATACCGAGGCGCCGGATCGCCTCCTCCGCCCCGAAGCCCGCGCTGATCACGCCGATGGAGCCGACGATGGAGGCGCGGTCCACCACGATCTCATCCGCCGCACAGGCCAGCCAGTAGCCGCCCGACGCCGCGGCATCCTCGACATAGGCGGTCACCGGCACCTTCTTCTCCTCCGCCAGGCGGCGGATGCGGGCGGCGACCAGGCTGGACTGTACCGGCGAGCCACCCGGCGAGTTCACCACCAGCGCCACGGCGGCCAGGCGCTTCAGGCGGAAGGCGCGCTCGATGATGGGGGCCATGCCCTCCGCGCTGATGCCCGATGCGGCGAAGGGCCCGCCGCCACGCGCCGCGATCACGCCGGACAGGCGGAGGACCGCGACGACGGGCGGGCGATCCAGGAAGGGGATTTTCATGGGTCCATAGATGCGCGCCCGTCCCCTTCGCACAAGCAGCATCCGGAGGGTTCCCCCCACGCGCCTTCGGCGCGATATTGTCCGGACGAATCCCGAGGGACAGCATGACCAAGGACGATCGCGTCATCATCGCAGGGGCAGGCCCGGTCGGCATGGTCGCCGCCGCCTACCTGGCGGGGGAAGGCATTCCCGTCACCATCGTGGAGCAGGCGCAGGACCTGCCCGACGACCTCCGCGCCTCCACCTTCCACCCGCCGACCCTCGACATGCTGGGCCGCTTCGGCGTGGTGCAGTCGCTGATTGACCAGGGCCTGGTCTGCCCCTTCTGGCAGTTCCGCGACCGCCACCAGGGCGTGATCGCGACCTTCGAGATGGAGCGCCTGAAGGACGACACCGCCCATCCCTACCGCCTGCAATGCGAACAGTGGCGCCTGACGCGCATGCTGCGCGAACAGATGGCCGGCAACCCCGACGTCCAGTTCATCTATGATGCCAAGGCCGACAGCGTCGCGCAGGATGCGGACGGCGTGACGCTGACGATCGAGCGCACCGACGGCAGCAAGGAACCGCTCCGCGGCCGCTACCTCATCGGCGCCGATGGCGCGCGCAGCGCGGTGCGGCGGTCCGTCGGCACGGAGTTCCGCGGCCAGACCATCCCGGAGATCTTCCTGTCCCTGTCGACGACCTTCCCCTTCCACGAGCACATCAACGACCTCTCCAACATCGCCTATATCAGCGACCCGCAGGAATGGTTCGTGCTGCTGCGCACGGCGAGCCTGTGGCGCGTGCTGTTCCCGACCGATCCGAACGAGACGGAGGAGCAGATGACCGATCCCGTGCGGATGAATGCCCGCCTGCAGGCGGTGGTGCCGAACGCCGAGGGCTATACGGTCAAGCATCGCACGGCGTACCGCGTGCATGAGCGCGTGGTGGACGAATACGTCCATGGCCGCGTCTTCCTGGCCGGCGATGCCGCGCACATCAACAACCCGCTCGGCGGCATGGGCATGAATGGCGGCATCCACGATGCCTTCAACCTGGCCTCCAAGCTGACCGAGGTCTGGAAGGGCGCCGATGCCGCGCTGATGGGCCGCTATGGCCGGCAGCGGCGCAAGGTGGCGCTCGACGTCGTGCAGCAGCAGGCGCTGCGCAACCGCCAGATCCTGAACCAGCGGGACCCGGAGCAGCGCCGCGCCTATCACGACGAACTCCGCGCGACGGTCGCCGACCCCGCGAAGCACCGCGCCTACCTGCTGCGCAGCGCGATGATCCAGTCGCTGCGGGATCTGGAGCAGGTCGCGTGAACCCCCGCCAAGACTTTTTGGCCGCCAAGGGCGGCCCGCGCACAGACCACCATCATCAACCCGCGCAACAGCGCGTAGGCGCGCAGCCAAGCCGGCGGCGCCGGCGCCCGGCGCCTGAGGGCCATGAACAATGAGCGGGCATCCAGAAGCGGACATCTACCACCGCCAGGGCATGGGCAACAAAGCCGGCATGGGCCGACGCCCGGCGCTGGTCATCGTGGACTACGTCAACGGCTTCGCCGATCCCGAGCATTTCGGTGGCGGCAATATCGGCCCCGCGATCGGGCAGACGGTGAAGCTGCTGGCCTTCGCCCGCGCCCATGGCTGGCCCGTCGCGCACACCCGTGTCGTCTATGCCGATGACGGCTCGGATGCCGGCGTCTTCACGCTGAAGGCACCGTCGCTGCTGAAGCTGACGGAACACTCCCCCCTGTCGCAGATCGTGCCGGAACTGACGCCGGTGGCGGGCGAGCACATCGTCCGCAAGCAGGGGGCGTCGGGCTTCTTCGACACCAACCTGGCTTCCTGGCTCCGCTACCAGGGTGCGGACACGGTCGTCGTCGCGGGCTGCACCACCTCGGGCTGCGTGCGCGCCACCGTGGTGGACAGCCTGCAGCACAATTTCCGCACCATCGTCGCGACGGATTGCGTCGGCGACCGCGCGATCGGGCCGCATGAGGCGAACCTCTTCGACATGGGCCAGAAATACGCCGACCTCATGACGCGGGAGCAGATCGAGGCCGCGACGGCCTGATCCTCGTTGCCTCCGGCCCCGGAAGGGCGCGACCATCCGTCGCGTCCCTGACGGACCGGAGAGATGACCATGCGCCTTCCGCTGTTCTGCGCCGCGCTCGCGGCGGCCTTCGCGGCCGGCCTCTGCGCCGACCGCCTGATCGATGCGGCGGAGGCGCAATCCGCCCCGCCCCGCATGACGCCCCAGATCGTCAACCTGTTCAGCATGACGGATGAGGAGATCGGGGCGCTCATCCCCAATACCGACCTCCGCTCCCGCACCCTGGTCGCGACGCCGGATGGCACCGTCGGCGTCCAGAGCGGCAACGTCGCCCGCCACTTCCACGCCGATGCGGACGAGATCCAGTTGATCCTGGCCGGCAGCGGGTCCTTCTGGCTGGCGGACCGGGAGGTGCAGGTGAAGCCCGGCGACCTGGTCATCATCCCCCGCGGCACGCCCCATGCGGGGTCGCGGGCCACGGAGGGCCGCTTCCGCGCGCTCGCCATCAAGCTGCCGCCGCAGCGCGCGGGGGATACGCACCCGGTGCCGTGAGGCACGTCAGCCGGCGGGGGTCTTCTCCGCCGGCAGGTGCATCCAGGCCGGCACGCGGGGCGTCAGCACCGCGCCGCCGGCGGACAGCTTCGCCCCCTCCGCCAGCGCATCGAGGCGCAGCATCGCCAGCCCGTGGCCGGCGCGGGCGGAGCGCATCTCGCCCACCTCCTGCCCGTCCCGCATCACCGGCGTGCCGGGCGGCGGCAGGCCGCCGTCCACCGTGACGGGCACGATGCGGCGCTTCAGCAGGCCGCGATACTTGGTCCGGGCCGTCAGCTCCTGGCCCATGTAGCAGCCCTTGGTCCAGGACACGCCGCCCAGCTCGTCGAAGCCGCCTTCCAGCAGCACGGATTTCTCAGGCTCCAGGTCCCGGCTGCCATCCGTGAGCCCCAGCGCCAGGCGGTGCAGGTCCCAGGCGGCCTCATCGGCATCGCCGAGCGGCGTGTTGCCGAGGATCCGCCACCCCGCCTCCGGCAGCCGCGGATCGGGCCCGGCGATGGTCCGCGGCGGCGGCAGCGAACCGCCCCAGGCCGCCATGATGACGAAATCGGCGGAGACGTCGCGCAGCGCGACGCGGTTGCGCAGGCGGAAGCGCGACAGGCGCTGCACCAGGGACGCCGCCTGGTCGCGCTCCACATCCAGCAGCAGGCGTTCGCCATCCGACAGGATGAAGAAATCGGCCAGCCACTTGCCCTGCGGCGTCAGCAGCGCGGCCCAGATGGCAGCGCCCGGCGCGGCCCGCGCCACGTCGTTGGAGACGAGCCCCTGCAGGAAGGGGACGCGATCCTCCCCCGCCACTTCGACGACTCCACGGCCAGGCAAAACGGCGATCGGCATGCCCCCAAGGTGGGAGAGCGCGCCGCCGGTTGCAACCGCCACCCGTGCGGGGTGGGGCGCGCCCCGCCCCCGTGCTATCCCGGCCTCGCGATGCGCATCCTCTTCGTCACCTCCACCCGGATCGGCGATGCCGTGCTGTCCACGGGACTGCTCGACCACCTGCTGCGCGCCCATCCCGGCGCGCGCATCACGGTGGCCTGCGGCCCGGCGGCGGAGGGCGTCTTCACCCGCATGCCGGGGCTCGATCGGCTGATCGTCCTGCGCAAGCGCCGCTGGTCGGCGCATTGGCTGAGCCTCTGGGCGCAGGTGGCCTTCACGGCCTGGGATTTGGTGATCGACCTCCGCGCCTCGGCGCTCGCCTGGATGGTGCCCGCGCGGGCCCGCGCCACGGCCAAGGGCGGGCGCCGGCCGGGCCATCGCCTGGCGCATCTCGGGATGCTGCTCGGCCTCACCCCGCCGCCGCTGCCCGTCGCCTGGACCGCCGCCACGGATGAGGCGAAGGCGGCGTCGCTCATGCCCGGCGGTCCCTGGCTGGTGCTGGGCCCGACCGCGAACTGGGACCAGAAGGTCTGGCCGGCCGAGCGTTTCGTGCAGGTGGCCCAGGCCCTCACCGCGCCCGGCGCGGCGCTGGAGGGTGCGCGCATCGCCATCCTGGGCGGCCCCGGCGATGGGGAGCGTGCGATGGCCGCGCCGGTGCTTCAGGCCCTGCCCGGCGCGCTGGACCTGGTCGGCACGCTCGCCCTGCCGGAAGTGGCGGCGGTGCTGAAGCGCGCGGCGCTCTTCATCGGCAATGACAGCGGGCTGATGCACCTCTCCGCCGCCGCCGGGGCGCGCACCATCGGGCTGTTCGGCCGCAGCAGCGCCGCCGAATACGGCCCCTCCGGCCCCCGCGCCGTGGCGGTGGAAGCCGATGGCCCGCCCTATGAATCGCCCATGACCGCCCTGCCCGCCCCCCGCGTGCTGGCGGCCGCGCAAGCCCTGCTGGCCGCGCCATGACGCCGCTCCGCGTCATCATGGTCACGCAGAACTTCACCCCCGACCCCGGGGGCATCGAGACGACGATGGGCGGCCTGGCGCGGGAGATCGCGGGGGCGGGCCACGCCATCACCGTGCTGGCGGAGCGCATCCGCTCCGGCCGGGCGGAGGATACGCCCGCCTCCATCCCCATCCGCCGCTTCGGCGGCCCGCGCCCCCTCCGGAAGCTCGCCCGGCGCTGGGCGCTGTGGCGCCTGCTGCGCCGTGATCCGCCCGACGCCATCATTGCCGACAGCTGGAAGAGCGTGGAGGCCATCCCCGCCACCACCGCGCGGCTGCTGGTGCTGGCGCATGGCATGGAATTCCCGCCGGACGCCTCCGCCGCCAAGGTGGCGCGCATCCGCGCCGCCCTCGGCCGGGCGGACGCCATCGCCGCCAATTCGGCCTACACCGCCGCCCTGGTCCGCCCGCATTGCCGCCCGGGCCAGGTGCTGGATGTGGTGCAGCCCGTCATCCGCCCGCAGCCCGATCCCTCCCCCGCCGACACCGCCGCCGCCGCCGCGCTCTGCGGGGATGCCGGCCCCGTGCTGCTCAGCCTGGCGCGGCTCGAGCCCCGGAAGGGCTTCGACCAAGTGATCCGCGCCCTGCCCGCGCTGGCCGCGGAGTTTCCCTCGGTGCGCCACGTCATCGCGGGCGGCGGGCCGGACCGGGACCGGCTGGCGGCGCTGGCCGCGGAATGCGGGGTCGCGGACCGCGTCGTCTTCGCGGGACGGGTGGAGGAAGGGCTGAAGGCCGCGCTCTACCGCCGCGCCACGCTCTTCGCCATGCCGGTGCGGCGCGAAGGCGCCTCGGTGGAGGGCTTCGGCCTCACCTATCTCGAAGCCGCCTGGCACGGCACGCCCTCACTGGCGGGGCGGGAGGGCGGCGCGGTGGATGCGGTGGCGGAGGGCGAGACGGGCCTGGTCTGCGACGGCGCGGATGCCGGCGCGGTGCGCGACGCCCTGGCCGCGATGCTGCGGGACCCCAGGCGGCTCGCTGACATGGGCGCCGCCGCCGCCGCGCGGGTGCGCCGGGACTTCGTGTGGGAGGCGGTGACGCCGCGCTACGTCTCGCTGCTGCGCGGCGCCTGAATGCCCTGGATCGCGACGGCCAGCAGCAGCAGCATGCCGATCCACCATTCCTGCCAGATGCCGTAGCTCAGCATGCCCACGACCAGCGCGGCACCATAGGCCCCGACCGCCCCCGGCCCGAGGCGCGCCGCCGCGAAGCCCAGCGCCGCCAGCAGCGCCGCCGCCAGCACCGCCCCCACCGCCCCCAGCTCCAGCCAGACCTGCAGCGCGGCGTTGTGGGTGTGCAGCGGCAGGCGCTGCGCGGGCGGGCGCGCGAACCAGGCGCGGGATGCGTCGGAGGTCAGGCCGAAGCGGTCCAGCGTCGCCCGGTCGAACAGCGCCGTGCCGCCCGGGATGGCGCGGGCCGATTCCCCGCCCCAGCCCAGCACGGGCTTCTCCGCGATGCGCTGGATCGCGAAGTCCCAGATCAGGATGCGATGCGCGGCCGATGGCTGGATCGCCTCCAGCCCCGGCAGGCGCGGCAGCACCGCGCCCGTCAGCAGCGGCGCCACCAGCACCACCACCGCCGCACCCACGCCGATCAGCCGCCCCGCCCAGCGCCCCAGCAGCCAGGCCGCGCCCAGCGCCAGGATGCCCGCGAAGGCGGCGATCTTGGCGGATTCCGCCGGCAGCAGCACGGACGCCGCCAGCCCCGCCACCACCAGCGCGACCCGCCACCACCAGCGCAGCCCCGGCCAGGCCGCCGCCACCGGCAGCAGCACCGCGATCACCGCCACGGCCGATTTCAGCCCGAAGAAGAGCCAGACCGGCACCTCCCGCAGCCCGCGCACCGCCGCGCGGATGGCATTGCCGCTGAGGTGATCCGCCGCCGCCAGCGCGATCCCGATCGCGAGCCCGATCACCAGGCAGCGCGCCACCAGCGCCATCCGCTCGCCAGGTTCCGCCGCCATCGCCCGCGCCGCCGCCGCCGCCAGCAGCACGAAGCCGCCGAAGCGCAGCCCGGTGCCCAGCGCCCGCATCGGGTCCGGCGCCCAGGCCGCGCTGACCATCGTCCAGGCGCCGATCGCCAGCGCCGCCCACACCACAGGGCCGATCCTCGGCCAGGGCCAGGCCCCCGTCACCCGCCGCCCCGCCACCACCACCGCCAGCAGGCCGAGGCTCGTCACCAGCGCGATGGCGCGGAACTGCAGCACCGCGACGGTCGGCACGACGAGCAGCATGACCACCAGCGGCAGCGTGGGACTGCGGAGGAAAAGGGAGGCTGGCGTCACGCTTGCATCCATCGGGCGATCAGGGCCGGCACCAAGCCACAAGCCCCCCGCCCCCGCAAGCAACCGCCCACCCCTGTCCACCCACCCTGCCACCCGCGCGCGAATCGTGGCAGAAGGCCGCACGGGCTACGGCGGCAATCAGGGGATCGAGACACGATGGCGCATTACGAACTGGTGCTGCGCGGCGGCACCTGCGTGCTGCCCTGGGGCGAGCAGGTGACGGATGTCGGCGTCCGCGCCGGCCGCATCGCCGCCATCGGCGACCTCTCCCGCGCCCATGCGGAGGAGGAGATCGATTGCCGCGGCCTCCATGTCCTGCCTGGCCTGATCGACAGCCACGTCCATCTGCGGGAGCCCGGCGACCCGGCGGTGGAGACGATCGAAACGGGGACGAAGGCCGCCATCCTCGGCGGGCTGACGGCGGTGTTCGACATGCCGAACACCGCGCCCTCCATCACGACGCGGGAGAAGATCGACTGGAAGCGCGATTTTATTCATGGCCGCGCCTGGTGCGACATGGGGTTCTATGTGGGCGCGCTGAAAACCAACATTCCCTCGCTGGCCGAGCTTGAAGCCCAGCCCAATGTCTGCGCAGTGAAAGTCTTCGCCGGCAGCTCCACCGGCGATTTGCTGATCGAGGATGATGCGAGCCTGGAGGCCGTGATGCGCAGCGGCCGGCGCCGCATCGCCTATCACAGCGAGGATGAGTACCGCCTGCAGGCCCGCCGCCCGAACTACACCACGGGCATGCCGCACCGGATGCATGCCGAATGGCGCGACGTGGAATGCGCCTTCCTCGGCACGCGGCGCCTGATGGCGATCGCCCGCAAGACCAACCGCCCCGCCCATATCCTGCACGTCTCGACGGCGGAGGAGCTCGGCTACCTCAAGGACTACCGCGACCTCTGCACGGTGGAGGTGCTGCTGAACCACCTGACCCAGACGGACGAGGCCTATGACCGCCTGAAGGGCTATGCGGTGATGAACCCGCCGATCCGCGACGCCCGCCACATGGAAGCCGCCTGGGCCGCCGTGGCCGATGGCACGGTGGACACGGTGGGATCGGACCACGCGCCGCACAGCCGGGCCAGCAAGGAGAAGCCCTGGCCGGAATGCGGGTCGGGCCTGACGGGCGTGCAGACGCTGGTGCCGCTGATGCTGGACCACGTCTCGGCCGGGCGGCTGAGCCTGTCCCGCCTGACGGACCTGATGGCCGCCGGTCCCGCGCGGGTCTATGGCATGGTGGGCAAGGGGCGGCTCGCGGCCGGCTACGATGCCGACTTCACCGTCGTGGACATGAAGCGCGCCCGCACCATCGAGGAAAGCTGGATCGTCTCCCCCTGCGGCTGGACGCCCTTCGCCGGCCATCGCTGCACGGGCTGGCCGGTGATGACCATCCTGCGCGGCCAGGCGGTGATGCGGGAGGATGAGGTGATCGGCACCCCCGGCGGCGCCCCCGTGCGCTTCGCGCCCTGAAGGTTGCGCTTCGCGCCGCAAGGGTCGCTGCGCCCATCGCCTGACCGGCCGCTGCCCGCGCTTCGGGCAAAGGCCGGCCCGGGCATCGTGGCGGGGCGGCCGGCGGCGTCTCCTGCTGGTTGAGGGCGATGCGGCGGGCTGGTAAGGGCCGCCCCGGGGATGCGGCGGAGGCTGGGGCGATGGCGGAACAAGGCGGCGGCTTTCCCGACTGGGCCGCCCGGTTGAAATCGTCGCTTGGCCAGCCCGCCGCGGCGCAGCCGTCGGCCGTCGCGGCGCAGCCGTCGACCGCCGCGGCGCCTGTGCCGTCAGCTGCCGCGCCGGTGATGGCGCCGATCGCCCCACCGGAAGCCCCGGTCGCGCCGGAAGCCCCGCGCGCCCCGGCCAGCCCGCCGACGCCGGCCGGACTGCCGGGCCTGATGTCCTTCCTCGCCCCGCCGCCGGGACCGCCCGCGGGGGCCAACGCCTCGCCCCTGCTCGGCTCCCTCGCCAGCGCCCCGCCGGCGCCGATGCCGGGCCTCCTCGCCGCCCTGGCCCCGGCCGCGGAGGCCGCGCCGCCGCCCTCTCCCCCAGCCCCTCCCCCGCCCCCCATGGCAAGGGAGGCCGCGCCCTCGCCGGCATCGCCTGCCTCGCCGCTTCTCGGTTCCCTCGCCAGCGCCCCGCCGGCGCCCATGTCCGGCCTGCTGGCCAGCCTGGCCACGGAGGCGCCGGATGGCCCGCCCGCCGCCGGTCGGGACGCCGCACCGCCGCCTCCCCCGGCCCGGCCCGCGCCCCCGCCGCCCCCGCCGCCGCGCCCCATGACGACGCTGCTGGATTCGCTGGCCGCGGAGCCCTCGGGCCCGGCGGAGCCGCCTGCTGCAGCACGCCCGGCAGAGCCGCCCACGACGACACTGCCGGCGGAGCCACCGACCGCGGCGACCACGCTGATCGCCTCCCTCGCCGCCGCGCCCGCGCCGGTCGCGCCGCCCGACGAAGCACCCGTCGAGGCGTCGCCCGCGGAGCCCCCTGCCCCGGCGGCGCCGCTGCTCGCCTCGCTGATCACCGAGGCGCCCGCCGCCCCGCCGTCGCTGCTCGCCTCCCTCGCCGCCGCGCCCCCACCCCGGGAAGCCGCCGGGGCGATGCCCGTTGAGGCCCCCGCCGGAGCCGCCCCGCCCGCCTTCACCGCGCTGCTGGCCGCGCTGGCCGACGTGGCGCCGCCGCCCGCGCCGGCTCCGGCCCCCAGCGCCCCACCCGCCAAGGCACAGGCGATCCTGGCCCGGGTACCGGCGCTGGGTGGCCTGCGCGCCGCGCCGCGGCAGGACCTGCCCCCGGCCCCGCCGGAACCCGCCCCCCCGATCGAGACCTGGTCGCTCGGCCTGGCCCAGCCCCCCGCGGCCGAACCGCCGCCGGCCCCGGCCGCGCCGGCGGCCGAGGCCTGGTCGATGCTCTCCACCCTCGCCGCCCCGGCGGCGGAGTCCCCGGGCCCCATCGCCGAGCCGCCGGCCCTCCCCGCGCTGCGCCCGATCCCGCCCGAGGCTTGGGCGATGCTGGCGCCCCTGGCCCCTCCGCCCGCGCCGCCGTCGCCCCCCGGACCACCCGCCGCCGAGCCCCCGGCCGCCGAAGACCCCACCCCGGCGCCGCCCCCGGCCGCCCCTGCCGAGCCCCCCGTCGCGGCAGCGCCCGCGCCGCCCGTACCGGCCCCGCTCGCCCCGCCGCCCATGCCGGTGCCGCCCCCGGCCGCCCCCGCCGAGCCCCCCGTCGCGGCAGCGCCCGCGCCGCC
>JAIXWG010000014.1 GCA_027482245.1 Acetobacteraceae bacterium
ATCGCCGCCGGCAATACCAAAGCCGGAAGCCAAGCGCCTCGGCATAGTCTGACGTGCCTAGCTGCCAAACCGGAGGAGGGGACTCTACTGACGCCGGTACATGAGAGGCCAGGACAGGCCAGCCCCTCTACCTGAAGGAGTCCCAACATAGGGCGGAAGCTGAGCGTGACGGACCACGAAGACCACCAGGATCGCCGCATGACCCATGTTCCAGACCCGTTCACCCTTCGCGTTATCATCAGTCTAGCAACCGACGCTCGGCCCTCAGCGACAGCGTAGCTCCAAGAAAAGCAGATGAGTGATGATTACTTACCCAGCTTGGACATGTTCCTCGGATCCAAACCGAACTCTATTTTCATTCCGGCGATTTCCTTGGACACATCGCGAATGGCCGTTTCGCCCTCTGCGCCGCAATAGTATTTTTTGGTCGTCTCCACCGACTTATGGCCGAGTAAGTGCTTGATAACGTCGTACTTGCCAGGATTACGAGCCAAGTAAATGTAGGCGAGCAGATGCCTGAACAGATGTTGATTCAAACGGATCCCGACCGCTTCCGTTATGCGGGATGCAATCTGCCCCCCGAGATGGCTCACGCCTTTCGTCTCGTGCTTCAACCCAGGAAATACGGCTGAAGTAAATCCGGAACGATTGAACTCTGGCATAACCTCCCGCACATACGCGCGTATCAATGCGGCGACGTCCGGGGGGAGAGGAAACTCCAGGGCAATTCGGTTTTTTACTTGGTCGAACGAGAACCTGAGCCATGCCTCGGCTCCAGTCTCGGCAGGGAGGTCCAATTCATACCCTAGCCTGATCGAGGCCAAGTTCGCTCCTCGGATAGGTGCATGCAGTAGAATCGCAATCGCCACGGCTGTCTGTGCATTAACCAAGTCGGAGACCGTCCCTTTTCCATTCTTGATGTTCGCAATAGCCCTCGAGAGCAGGGAGGAAGGCAGACGGAACAGCAGTTCGTACTGCCTCCTCGTAAGAGATTTGAGCTTGCTACGGTTTTTTTCCGTCATTCCGAAGCGTTCAGGACCAGCTACGCCGATAATGTTACGTAATCCGAGCATTGTTGATTCAGAGGAATTCAGATAGCGCCTGGCCATGACGAAGAGCGTCAAGCTCATGAGGCGAATGGAGGCCGGTGGATCGTCAGGCATGCCGAGCTCCTCCTCGTAGCGCTCCAGAATGGCACCAGGCATTCCCGGAGCGACGAGATCGGCCAAGCCCGAGAGATCGACAACTCGGCAGCCGCGTTCGAGCGCCGCAAGACCAATGGCGCGGCGCAAGATTTGCTCGCGCTGTCTTATAGTTGTAATCGAGTAGATGTACGGTTCTTCTTTGGGAGAGGTTAGCCGCGCCTCTGCTGCTCGATAGTTGCGACGCTTGGGTTGGCTCGCGCTTTTATTCTCGCCTTGCATAGATCTGAGATAAGCTGCGAGATCTGCTGCCATGGAGTGCGACAAATCCTCCTTTGCTGCTGCACGAGTGGTCGTTCTGGTGGAGGGGAGAGGCAGGCGCGTCTGCGGCCACCCCGGCACCATTTCCGCTGCCATGTTCCAGTGCCGTGCGATCTGGCGAGCGGACTTGATCGGGCTTTTGACAGCAGCAGTTTGATCGAGATGCTCGGCGAAGCGGGCGAACACGTCAGCATCGATTTCTGCAGGGTCAATGCTGTTGAGGTTGGCCCAGTGAGTCAGCCGGGAGAGCCACATGGCCAGCTTGGAGCGGGGAAGGAGCAGGCTCTTCAGCCTTGTCCACTCCGGGCGCATCTGAGGGAACCGGGATGCCCTTGGCCAAGTCGCGTAGCTCCATTTGAGCGCTGCTCGGACATGCGCGATGATGTTGGCGATCCGCTTGGGCGAGAGGCCCGTGGTCGCCGGATGCAGCTTGCCGAAGAGCGGTCGGAGGCAGGCACCGTGTGGCCTAACAGCCGCTGAAGCAGGGCTGAGTTCAAGGAAGCGGTCGAGATCGGCGACAATGGCGCGAAGCTTCTCAGGCGGGATGTCACGCGCTTGAGCAATGGCATCGCGGAGAGCCCTCATCGTCGGCGGCGGAGACGAGAGGGCACTGCTGCTGAGCAGCTCGGAACGGCTGAGGTGGAGGGTCATGGGAAGGGGGTCTTTCGGCCAAGGATGGACACCTGCGGTCGTGGGATGACCTGACCGGCGCGATGGGAAAACGGTACACGAGGAGACCAATCGTGTTCGTCACAGCCCTCGTCCCGAGCACTCCACAGCAGCGGACTGACAAGGACTGGACGAGGCACGAGGGGCGCTCAGTCTGGGCGCTCGACGTCGCGCACATCGCGCGGGTGGAACCGAACCGAACGGCCAATTCGAACGGGCCGCAGTGTGCCGACAGCAGCCAGGCGTCTGACTGTTCGCAAAGAGACCTGCAGGCGGTCGGCGACTTCGGCTGTTGTAAGCAGCCGCTCGGACGGGGTTTTGGACATGGAACACCTTGGACAAGGCGACCGCGCTTGGGGCACGGACTGCGTTGGGATGAGGTGCCCACTCACAAGGGACCGATGGTCCACAGGGGGGCGGCAGATGCCTCTCCGCGTGGGAAGAGAGCATCAAGACGGTGACGCTGTGGATTCCGACGATGTCGGCCGCCTGTTCCGAGGCGAAGTCGGCCACGTATTCCGAACTCATGTCGGCCGGCCATTCCGATTGGTGTCGGCCGGGTGGCTGCTCGTCAGCGGGCAGGTTGTTGTCTCCATCGGGTAGGCGGTTCAGGTCAAGCGTCTGGCGCTGTCGCGGCCGTTCGCTTCCGTCGCAGGCTGTCGCCGCGGAGCTGGATGCGGTGCGCGTTGTGGACCAGGCGATCGAGGATGGCGTCGGCCAGCGTCGGGTCGCCGATCAGGTCGTGCCAGCGGTCCACCGGCACCTGGCTGGTGATCAGCGTGGCGCCGCGGCCGTAGCGGTCTTCCATGAGCTCCAGCAGGTCGCGCCGCTGTTCCGGCCCCAGCGGCTCGAGACCCCAGTCGTCCAGGATCAGGACCTTCACCGCGCCCAGCGTGCGCATGAGGCGGGCATGCCGCCCGTCGCCGCGCGCCAGGCCGAGGTCGGCGAACAGCCGTGGCACCCGCTGGTAGAGCACGGAGTGGTTGTCGCGGCAGGCCTTCTGGCCGAGAGCGCAGGCCAGCCAGGATTTGCCGACCCCGGTCGGGCCCTCGATGATCAGGTTCTCCCGCGCCTCGATCCAGCCGCCCAGCGCCAGCTTCTGGAACAGCGCCCGGTCGAGGCCGCGGCTGGAGCGCCAGTCGATGTCCTCGACGCTGGCCTGGTGCCGCAGCTTGGCGAACCGCAGCCGCGCTTTCAGCCGCCGGTCCTGCCGATCGGCGATCTCGCGGTCGAGCAGCAGGCCGAGCCACTCGGCAGGCGCAAGCTCGCCCCCGTTGCGGCTCTGCAAATCCTCGAATGCCCGCGCCATGCCGGCTAGGCCGAGCTGGCGCAGCTGGTCGAGGGTGGGGTGGGTGAGCATGGTCTGTCTCCTCAATGGTAGTAGCCGGAGCCCCGGATGTTCGGGTGCAGCAGGGGCAACTCCTCCTCCTCCCGCGGCCGGCGCGGCGCCGGCTGGCGGTCGAGGCCGTTCTGGAGGATCGATTGGATGGAGCCGTAGGACCGGGCCCCGATCTCGAGGCCCCGTGTGCAGGCGGCCTCGACCCGGTCCCGCCCATAGGTCCGCAGCAGCCGCAGGATGCCGAGGCAGGCGCGGAACCCCTGCTCGGGATGAGGACGGCTCTCGAGAATGATCGCCGTCAGCGCCGCGGTGGACGCGCCGATGGCGGCCGCCTCCCGCCCGATCCGCTCGATCGTCCATTCGGCATGGCGCCGGTGCGCCTGCGGCATGTGCTCGGCGAGCGTGGTGTGCCGGCCGCGCAGCCCGCCGCGGACGTGCACGGCCACGCGCTCGCCCTTGTGGAACAGCTCCACCGTCCGGGCGGTGACGCGGGCCTCCACCTGCTGGCGCAGCAGCCGGTGCGGCACCGAGTAGTAGTGGCCGTCGACATCGACATGGTAGTCGAGCGCGACGCGGCGGATGCGCCATTCCGCGTAGACGAACGGCTCGGCCGGCAGATCGGCCAGCGCCGAACGATCCAGTTCCTCGAACAACTGCCGCCGGCTGACCCCGAGCCGGCGCATCGGTCGCGCATTCAGGTCCGCCAGCAGCGCGGCAATGGCCTCGTTCAGCGCCGCCAGCGAGCCGAACCGCTGATGCCGGAGCCGCGCCAGTATCCAGCGCTCCACCACCAGCACGCCGGCCTCGACCTTGGCCTTGTCGCGCGGACGCCGGATGCGCGCCGGCAGGATCGCCGTGCGGTAATGGGCCGCGAGGTCGCGGTAGGTCGGGTTGAGGCCGGGCTCATACCAGTTGGCCCGCAGCACGCCGCTCCGCAGGTTGTCCGGCACGATCTGCCGCGGCACCCCGCCGATGAATTCCAGCGCCCGGACATGGGCGCCAACCCAATCCGGCAGCGTCTGTGTCCACACCGCCTCCGCATAGGTGTAGCTCGACGCCCCCAGCACCGCGACGAACACCTGCGCGGTCCGCACCTCGCCGGTGGCGGCGTCGATCACCTCCACCGTCTGCCCGGCGAAGTCGACGAACAGCCGCTCCCCCGCCGGATGCGCCTGCCGCATCGTCGGCGACAGCCGGCCCTCCCAGCCCCGATAGAGGTCACACCAACGGCTGTAGCCGTAGCCGTCAGGCTGCTCGCGCCGGTATTCGTCCCACAGCAGCATCAGCGTCACGCCCGGCCGGCGCAGTTCGCGGTGAACGGCCACCCAGTCCGGCTCGGCCTTTCGCCTCAGCCCGATCTGCGCCCCGCCGCCGGCGAAGAGCAGCGCCTCCAGCGCGCCATCCGTCACCGTCGCCGGAAGCGGCCAGCTCAACCCCGCCGCCGCCGCCCGATCCAGGCACAGCCGCGCCGTGCTGCGCGCAACGCCCACCGAGCGGGCTATCGCCCGGTCAGTCGCGCCAACCTCGTATTTCAGCCGCAGGATCTCTCGCACGCGTCGCATCGACACTCTCTCGGCCGGCATCCAGGTCCCCCCTCGCGTCCATCGCGAAGGGGGCCCGGACCCCGCCCAGCCGTCGAGCAACCACCACCCCATGGGGGTGGCCGACTTCAAATCGGAATGGCCGACTTCATCCCGGAATCACCGGCCGACATCAAATCGGAATCAGTGGCCGACTTCCCTCGGAATCCGCA
>JAIXWG010000026.1 GCA_027482245.1 Acetobacteraceae bacterium
GACGGAGCCCGCCACGCGGCGGTGCCGAGAATGCAGGACGGCGCGGGCGCCGATCAGCCCGCTACGGGACGCCCCGGAACCGCAGGCGTGACGGCTCGGAGAGACGAGCACCAAACCCCCGGAGGCCCGCCGCATGAGCAACCGCACCCTGGTCGAGTTGAACCACGATCACTGCCCGCACGACGAAGCGGGCGCGTTGCGGCTAGGCCTCGCCCTCATGGCTTACATGCGCGCTGCCGATCCCACCGAGTTACCCCAGGGCGTCGAGTTTCGGCATTACCGGCATCACTCCGACCCATGCCCAATCGACGCAGCGCGGGAGGCGGTGAAGGACATCGCCAGCCGGGCCCACGCCCACGTCGCCAAGTTCGTCCGCTAAACCCCCGAACGCAGAAGGCCCCGGCGGAGCAATCCGCCGGGGCCTCTCGGGATCCTCCGCTCCTGGGTCAGGTCTGGGGCGGCGGCAGGTTTGCCAGTGCGCGCATGGCGCTAGGCTTAGGCAGCGGCAGCACGAACCCTTGCGCGAATGAATGCACGCGCCCGGTCAATGGCAGGGGCTGAGAATTCACGTTTCAACCTGCGGTACGTTTCGTAGCAGCTATCAATGAACTCGCGATATGACTGGACCTGGTTCCTGGCGACAACGAATTCCTGGCTGCCGGGAACGTTAAGCTTCCGAGCGATCTCCGGGTAGACAGGCCACACAGCGCCCTCGCCAAGCTGATCATGAAGGGAATCGCCAGGATCTTGAAAAGCAATGCCGTGGCGGGCTAGCCCCTGGCGCGCGATTTCAGCAAGGATGCCAATGACAGGGTGATTGATCGTGTGCATGAACACACCGCGACGAAGCGAAGTAAAATCGGTCAGGTCGAAGCCAAGCCGACTAGAGTCGCGCAGCAGGAACTGAGCGCTGGCTTCATACTGATCGAAATACCCGAGCGACGCATAAGTGTAAGCGTTGAACAACATCTCAGCCCGCCATTCAGGCAAGCCTTCCAGGTAAGCGGCAGCAACAATCGCGCTATGGTATGGGCCGATACCGCTGCTCATGACCTGCTTTCCATCCAGGCGCACGTGAGTGCAGTCTGGAAAGAAGCCAGAAAACCCAAGGTATGGGCACGCCACCACCTTATCGGTCTTTGCCTTTATGGCTTCCAGAGACAAGGGACCGAATTGCTGCCCCCACGGCTGCATGAAGACGACATCGCAGGCAGCGAGATCGGCAGCGAATTGGTGTCTCTTCGCTTCATCGACCCTGAAAATCCAACCGTCACCAACCAACACGGTGCGGCATCCAGGCACCGCTTTTTCAAGGATGCTTTGCAGGCCGCGCGCCTGGCAGTTTCCAACAACGCCAATGCTGAGCGTCATGGCTCCAGCAGCTCCTCGTCGCAGACGACCCGGTAAAGATCTTGCAGCTCTGCCTCAGTCTGGGTCGCTGCAGACCGCCTGACGGTTGGCGCAGCAGGCGCCACTACCTGTTGGGAAAGATAGTGCTTTGAGAACAGCCCCATCACATGATCCACGCCGGCCGGCCGAACACTGCGGAGGTCAGGCTCGAACCATTTGTAGCCGGCGTTGTGGCCTGTGATGATCTCGTAGGACGGGAAGTAGGCGACGCCAGGCATGGCCTTGGCGACCATGTCGACCACGACGCGCAGCGCGGACTTCGAGTAGATGGTCGCCTGCAGGACGTGCGTTTTCTCATAGGTCGCGATCAGCGGAACCGGCGAGACCGTCAGGATTACGCGCATCGCGGGATTGATCAGTCGCGCGTGCTCGATGAAGCGCTTCAGGTCTTCGACCATGGACGCCACATCGAAGTTGATGAACTCGTAGTCGTCGAAACTCTCCGGACTGCCCGCGACGCCAGGGGCCAGGGGGAAGACGGCGCCATCCTTCTTGGCTTGCCACCCCTCGGTCAGACCGAGCGTGAACACGAAGACGTCGCAGGTCTCGAACATCTCCCGAACCGCCGCCAAGTGCTTGCGTCGATCCTCCCGGACCGCTTCCGGGCTGACGAAGCCGCCCGCCTCAATCTGAGGTCGGAATGGGTCGACGAAGCGGCCCTCCTTTCCCGCCCACACATCGTCTGAAGGCACAAATAGCCCGTAGGCGCGCTCGAAAAGCTGCAGCAGTTGCCGGACTGTGTAGAGGTTCCCAAACCGCGCCGGGAACACGCCGTAGTTGTGCGCCGAATCGCCTGGCTCGGTGACCAGGTATCGAAACCCTTTCGCCATGAGCGTGCGTGAAATGTGCTGCGCAAAGCAGCTTCCGCCCGTGGCGATGCGGTCTGAGGGCGAAAGCTTGAAGGGTGGCGGCATCACCGGATCGACCGCCTCAGGCTCTGGGCGAGCTACCGAACGCGACCAAAACGCCTGGTCAGGTAGCCCCGCATACGGATTGGTGACGCTGGACACAAAGCCTCCAGGGTTAGGGAGTGACGCCACGTTTTATTTATCAAGCGGCAGCCGGTCCATGATGCAGAGGGCGCCGGCGCGGCGATCCATAGGTTCAACCTGTAAACAATTCTTGATGGGGCGACTTCGTCAGGCTGCGGCAGGCGCTAACCCGGAGAAGAGCGCGCCTGCTCCGCCCGCCGCCGGCCTTGGCCCAGCGCATCGCGCCATGGCCGATCGTCCAGACCTTAGCCGGCAGAGATGGGCGCGGTGCCGACACCCCCCGAACGCAGAAAGCCCCGCGGGATCACTCCCGCGGGGCTTTCTGTTGCTCCGGCCGGGCCGGCGGCAGGTTGGCGAGCACGCGCATCGCGCGGTCCCACTCTGCGAAGTCGGCGTCGTTGATTTCGGGCGGTCCGGGCGATGACGCGGCGCCGGTACAGACCTCCGCCAAATCGGCGCCGGGTTGCTCCACCATTCGCGTCACCACCCGCATAGGCGCCTCCCCGTCTCGTTGTGAACCAGCAGCTGGCGGGCCGTGCCGTCGGTCAGCACGTCCGCCCGGCTGATCAGGATCGGGCGCCAGGCGCCGCAGGGGTCAGTCGCGCGACCATCCGCGGCGCAGCCGGTCAGCAGCGCCAGGATCCCGAGACACATCGCGATCCACCGCATCGCGCACCTCCCGCCGCCGTAGCGCGGCATCCATGCCATCTGCCTTCGCGCCGTCCTTCGCCGCGCGCTGGCCGGCGAGGTAGGCGCCGGCGACGATCGCGACGCCGGCCGCCAGCGCGACCATCCAGCCCTGCAGCCGGGCCCAGAGGCCGGCCAGCAGGATCACGCCGCCCTCCCGCGCCGCTGGGTCAGCACCCAGGCGAGCGCGACCACCAGCACGCCGAGCACCAGCGCCACGCCGGTCCACTGGGGCAGCGCGCCGAGGCTGGTGACGACGGTGGCCGCCGGGGTAGCGACTGCCGCGACGGTGGCGATGGTGGTGGCGCCGCGGCCGGTGCCGGTGGCCGCGGCTTCCCGCACCGTCGCCACCGGCTTCACGATGCCGGCGCGGCGCAGGCCCTCGTCCAGCACAGCATCGGGATAGGGCTGGCCGCCCAGCTCCTTGGCGATGATCGCCTCCACCAGCGGCCGCGCGTCGGCGTAGGCGTGGAGGTCGAGGACATCATTCACGCCGCGGCCCATCCGCCGCGCCACGAAGGTGATGTAGGCGGCGGTGTTGTTCCGGTCCGCCGCCGGCGCCCAGCGGCTGATGATCTGCGTGATGCTTCGCAGCTGGTGCCGGTCCTGGTAGGTCGTCAGCAGCGCGGCCAGGGCGCGGATGCCGAATTCGTGGCTTTCGAAGGCGGCAAAGCGCCGCTGCGAGGCGGGGAGCCATAGGTCACCCAGGCCCGTCTGCCCCTGCCACTTGTTCGCCGGGACATAGTCGATGTTGCCCGGGTTCCGGTTGCGGAACCCGCGCGACTGCTCTGCCGCGTTCATGCGGAGCTTCCTTCGATGAGGGGGATTGCCGGGCGGGCAGCCCGGCCGGGGATCAGCGCCGCCGGAAGCCGGCCAGCAGCGCCTCGATGATCGGGTCCAGCACTGCCGGCCCCTTGTTCGCGAGCACGCCGATGATGACCAGTGCGGGGCTGCCGTCGATGCCGGCGGCGGCGCAGCCGATTGCCCCCATCGCGGCGCAGGCACCGATCAGCGGCACTTCATAAACCAGCACGGTGAGCACCTTCCGCCAGGTCAGGTTCTCCCGCGCCACGCGGGCCAGCAGCAATGCGCGGCCAGCCGCCGCTGCGATGAGGGATGCCGCCGCCTCGGCGCCGGACGGCAGTGGTTCCGGGAGGAGCGGCATCAGACGGTCAGGGCCTGCAGCGTCGCCGCATCCAGCCGTCGCGGCCACCAAGCGACGCGGGAGAGCGTGCCGCCCCAGGCGGAGGCCGAGAGCTGCGCGAGCCCAGCGGGGATCGAGGCCGGCGCAGCAGACACCACGGCGCCGCCGTTCAGGCACAGGTCCATCGCGCCAGGCTCAAAGCCGAGTGCGAGGACGAAGTCACCGTCGTCGCCGACCGTGGCGCCGGCCAGGGTGGCGATGGACGATCCGCCCGAAACCACCTCGGCCTGGACGGCGCGCCCCGCCTGGCGCGTGATCGAGATGCGGTTGTTCGACGTGCCGTCGCTGTAGCGCAGCGCCTCGGTCAGCGCATTGACCGGCGGCGCGCGGCCGGCGACCAGCAGCGTTCCGGTTGTGAGGCCGGTCGTGGCACCCCAGGACGAAAGAAGCGCCGTGAAGCTTTCCGCCGACCGCGTGCTGGCAGCGACCGCGCCAGATGCCGGGATGATGGGCGTCGAGGGCGCGGTCGCGCCGACCTCCACCTGCGGCCAGCCGACGAAGATCGTCACGTCGGCCGCGCCTGCCGAGCGGAAGGCCAGCGAGCACCGCTGCTGGACCCGCGCGGTGGTGACATCACTGGCGATGGCGCCCGTCCGCACCACGCGCTGCAAGGCGGTGGAAAGCGTGACAGACACAGCGCTGTTGCTGGAAACCGACCCGCCGCCGGAATTGCGGGAAGTCACGCCATTGGAGAACAGGCCCACATTCGCCAAGGTGCCGTTGACGACGGCAACATAGACGGATGCCGCCACCTGATCCGACGGCGAGGCCGCGATGCCCGTCGTGGTGTCTGTGTCGATGCCTGCGGCTGCGTTATCGACGCTGACCGTCCCCGTGTAGCGCAGCAGAATACCGTTGATGCCGCCCAGCGTTGCGCGGCCGAGGCTTTCGACGGCGATGCCCGCGGGGACGGTTATCGACCAATTTGTCGCCGCGGTTCCCGGCGTCCCCGCCACGGCGCCCTCGGCCGAGGGGTTGCGGACGCCGTTGCTGCCGGCAGCCTCGAACGCCACGCCCAGGGCGTTGCCCAGCGCATCGTGCTGGAAGCGCGGCGCGCCGGCCGGCAGGTATCGCCAGACGCCCGAGGCCAGCAGCCGCGCCGCACCGCTGGCCCGGGTGAAGGCCACGCGGGGATCGAGCCCCCGCGCCGCCCGCATGTCGATGTTGATCTGCGGGCGCATCAGGCAATCCTCTCAAAGCGGGTGGTGTCGCGGTAGGCGATCATCGCGCTGGCGCCGTCCGCCACGGTGATGGAGGTAGCCGCCGCCCCGATCACGTCGGTGCCGGCGCGCGCGATGGTCAGCGTGTTGCCGCTGCGGTTGACCACGCGGACCCACCAGCCGGCCACAAGGTCGGACAGCAGCGGCAGCGTCCATGTCAGCGTGCCGGTCTCCGCGACCAGCGCACGGCCGAAGTCAGCGGGCCCGATCTGGTAGGCCGCGCCGCGCGCTTCCGGGAACTGCCCCCGCAGGCCGTCGGCCGGCCAGAAGGCGGCGTCGCCAAGATCCGCCACGCGCGGCACGCGCAGCGGCGCCATGCCAGGCAGCAGGGCGGGCGCGGCTTCCCCCAGAGCGCTGATCACCTCGAAGCGCGTGCCGTCGCGGTAGGCGAGGATGGCGGCGCCGCCCGGCGCGATGGTCAGGCTGGTGTCCGACGCACCAATCACATCGCTGCCCGTGCGTGTGACGGTGATGTTCAGCGTGGATCGGTTGCGCAGCCGCACCCACCAGCCCGGCGGCAGATCGGCAAGCAGGGGAAGCGACCAGGTCACGCCTCCCGTCTCCGCAACCAGCGTGCGGCCATAGTCCGTGGTGGTGATGGCGTAGGCGGCGCCCTGCGCGGCCATCCAGACGCCGCGCAAGGCCTCCGCGTCCCAATAGGCGGCGCTGCCGAGTTCCGCATTGCGCGGCAGGTCCAAGGGATCGAGGCCGACGGCAATGCCGGTGGTGACGCCGCCATAGGCGATCACGACCCAGGACGACCCGATGCGCTTGACCTGGCACCAGTCGCCCGTGGCGAGGCTGCGCAGCCCGCCGATGGAGAGCCTGCCAGTGCCGCCGCCGGAGCGCGTGAAGTTCAGCGTCTGGCCGTTGTGGACGCCCTGCGTGGTGCCGCTGGTCGGCAGGGCGATGGTGCGATCGACTGTCAGCGTGCCGGTGTGCAGCACGTTGTGCCCCATGGTCCAGGGCAGGTGCGTGTAGCTTTCGTCGGTGGCGATCGTCGCCACCTCCGCCGGCGGCAGATCGACGGACGCCACGGAACTGCTGCCGAAATTGTAGGGCACCACCCCCGAGACCCCGTCATTGGTCCAGTAGTTGCGGCCCAGCCGAATGCTGCTGGCTACATCGAACAGGACGTTTTTCGTCCGGGTGCTCTCGGTGTCCCGCATGTGGTTGTTGGCGACGGTCGGGCGCGCGCCCGCGATGCGCAGGGCTTCGTAGGTCGTCGGCCCCTCGCAGCTCCAGTCGCGGATGAAATTGTCCGTCACGATGCAGTCGTCGCAGCCAGAGGCCGTCCAGATGGCTCGGATCTGCTGTCGGATCAGCTTGTTGTCCCGGATCACCATGCCGGGGTTGGCGTTGGTGGAGACGATGGCGCTGGACCCGCCGATGACGGTGTTTCGGCTGATCCGCGCGAAGTTTGCGCCAGTCGCGGCGCGAATGCCCACCCACAGCGTGCCGGTGGTGGCGGGAAGGACTATGAAGTTGTCCACCACCTCCACGTCGTAGCAATTTGTGACGTAGATGCTGCCCTCAAAGAATGTGGTCGCTGTACTTTCATCCCCCAGGAAATTTCCGGCGATGCGGCAACGACGAGGGATGGCGGCAAGGTCGCTCTGCGTCGCGGCGAAGCTGATATGCCGGCGGGTGCATTCATAGATATGGTTTCCGGTGATCTCGACCTCCCGCTGAGAGGAGGTGCAGAGGATGCCGTTGCTGCACCCCCGGACGATGTTGTTCGACACCTTGACGCGCAGCGCGTTCGACAGGGTGATGCCGGCGCTACCGCCCCCCTGAAGCGACACGACGATGTTGCTGTCCACGACGGAATACTGCGTCAGGTCCAGGGTCGGGTTGACCTTGATCGTGATGCCGCCGATGACGTTGTTCGGCCGGTCAAAGATCACAATGTTGCCGATGACGGTGTAGCCGTAGCTCAGGCTTTCCGACCCGCCACCGATGTCGATCGACTCTCCGCTGCTGCCTGCGCCGCAGTTAAGGCAGATGTTGCCGATGATGGTACTGCGCTGTACCTGCCAGTTGATGTCGAGCGCTTCAGTCCGGACGTTCTCAATATAGTTGTGATTGATATAGATGTCTTGGCACACGCCCGCACCTGGCGATGCCGTAGCGTTGCCGCCGGCTGCGAAGCCGTAGAAGGCCCGCCCCCCGCCGAGCACCGCGTTGCGCTCCATCCAGACCTTGGAACAGAAGCGTTCCGCCGCCGCGCCGAAGCAGCCGATGAAGGTGCAGTTTTGGACGCGCACATTGGTGGTGAAGGCGTCTGCCGTCCCCGAGAAGATGACGCCACCCGTGACCTGGCCGTTGCCGGTCCGCTCGAACACCACGCCATCAATGCGGATGTTGGTCCGGCTGATGGGGTTGAAAAACAGATTGTTGACGGTGTCGGCCGCCGTCTTCCGCAGCCATCCGTTGCGGATCGTCACGTTGGACGGCAGGTTGATGGCGGGGCCGTTCAGAACGTAGGTCCGGCCCATCAGGTCGAGCGTTCCGCCATTCCGCAGCGCCATGGCGGTGAAGGCACGGCCGAAGGCGACCTGGTCATCCGTGCTGCCATCGCCCTTGGCGCCGAAGTCCATAGCGGTGAGCGCATCGCCCAGCTTGGCGAAGACGGTCAGGTCAACGGCATCGGTGTCCGCCTGCCGGAACTTCATCAACTCGACGCCGGCCACGACCTCCGCCCGCGCTGCGGCGGCGGAGGCGAGGGCCGCGGTGACGGCCGCGTCACGCGCGGCCACGGCATCGCTGCGCGCCTGTGCGGCCGCGGCCACTTCCGGCTCCACCGCATCCAGCCCGGCGGCGGCGCCGGCATCGGCGGCGGCAGCGAGGACGCTGGCGCCGGTCACGCGCACGCCGGCGCCGTCGCGCACGCTAGGGAGCGAATCACCCGCCAGCAGCAGGCCGCCATCCGGCAGGGCGTCGATGCGCTGCGCGGTCACCGGGTCGCCCGGCGGGAAGATCAGCCCGCCCGTCCCGGCATCGACCCACGGCGGAGACAGTTGCGGATCGCCTTCAGCCGCGACGACGTCGAACCGGCGCTGCGCTACTTCCGCCAGCGGCGCCGTGCAATCGGCTTGCGCGACGAAGGCGCCAGGCTGCTGAGGGGTGAAGCTGGCCGTGACACGCCCGGCGGCATCCGCGACCATGCCGGGGATGACCAGCAGGCCGACAACGGACAGGTCCACCACCGCACCCGGGACCGGCGCGCCGTCCTGATCCGTGACGAAGCATTCCACCGCCACGGCCGAGCCCAGGGTGGTGCGGGGACGCAGGCTGTCGCTGCTGGCCACGCGGACGCGCAGCCGGATATCGGTGACGGCCATGGCGGGGCTACTTCAGCAGCTCGATGGACCACCAGGTGTTCGTCGCGAGGATGTTCAGCGCGCCGCCGCTATCCTGCGTGACCCGGACATCGAAGTAATCGCCAGCCGCGACCGGCACGATCGCGCCGGCAAGCTGGATCACCGTGACGTCGGTGCCGCCGGCCGCGAGCGTGCGAACCGCGGGAAGCCCGATGCCTTCATTGGTGCCGTTCTTCAGCACGCGCGCCTTGCGTGATCCGGTGCCGTTGCTTGCGAAGGTCAACTGGCCAACGAAGCGCACCAGGGACACGCCCGTCGGGATGATGAAGCGCGTCGGCGCGCCGGAGCCCCAGACGTCATCCGTCTCCCGCACAGGATCAGGCCAGCTGACGGCGGTCTCGGTGTTGTTCGGGATGGACTGGCCGCCCGTCAGCGACAGCAGCGCGCCGCGCGTCGCCTGCTCGCGGGACAGCAGGTAGATGCTGTCCCGCAACTGCGTCCAGGTGGCCTTGTCCGGGGTGAGGCCGGCGGCGACAACCACCGCCTCAAGCTCGTTGTCGACCATGTTCAGCCACCAGTCCGGCACCTCGGTCGCGGGAATGCCGCCGCCAGGGTTGCCGTTGGTGAAATAGCCTCGGGTCGCGGGGGTAGGGACGGAAGGCGCGGTCGCCACGGCAGTGGCAACATCGATGCGGCGCATGTCACTCTTCTCCGTAGGCAAACAGGACGAGGGTGTGGGCGGGGCGGATGCTGCCGATCACGCATTCCAGGACTTCGTTGCCCCAGGCGCGCAGCGGATCGCCGGCGCAGGACTGGCCCGCGCGGAAGGTCGTGACGGTCACGGCCGGCGCGCGGATGCGCCAGGTGTGCGCCCAGGCTTCGCCGTAGAGCGGCGTGCCGGCGCGGCCGCCAGCGGTGAAGGGCGTGAACTCTTCCACCGTCACGGTGAAGCCCAGCGCCGCGGCGACCTGGATTATGTAGGGGACGGACTGGCCGCCCCGCGCCACCACCGCGTTGCGGCGTTCGGTGGTGGAGGTGGCGACGTCGGTGCAGCCATCCGGCAGGCCGAAGCTGGCTTCCCATTCGGGCAGCAGTTCCAGCGTCGTCGGCGGGAAGGCTTCGTCCAGCAGCGCGGCGGCGCGGGCGTGGACGGCCATCACGGTCGGCGCCAGGCCATCGATCACGCGGCGCAGCCCGCTATCGCGCGCCGGCCAGACGATGCCGGGCGGCAGCAGCTGGGACAGCGCTTCGGCGTAGTCGGCGGCGGTGAGGTCCGGGGCGCGCATGATCAGCCCCAGGTCGGCGTGCCGACGACGTGAAGTTCATTCGCCGCGGCCGTGACCGGCGCCGACGGCGCTGCCAGGGTGAAGCGCGTGACGCCGGGCACCGCATCGATCGCGGCGGAGATCTCGCTGGGGTAGATCGTGCCGCCGGTGGAGGCGCGTTCCAGCAGCATGTCCGCGATGGCGGTCAGCACCGCCGGCCGCAGGCTGCTGTCGTTCAGGTCGTTGATGGTGACGTTGATCGGCAGCGCCGTGGGTGCGGCGACATAGACCAGCGCCGTGGCCGGCCGCAGCGGGTAGATGGCATCCGCCACCAGCAGCTGGTCGCCGGTGGCGGGCCCGGTGCCGCGCTCTTCCGCCGCCGCGGTGCCGTTGGTGCCGGAGGGGAAGCCTCCGCTGCCCGATCGGACGTCGTCCAGCATGACGTAGACGACGACGGTCCCGGCGCCGGCGGCGTTCGGCGCCGCCCAGGCGCGCGTAACGCCCGGCACCGCCAGCGCCCAGGTGACGTAGTCCGCCGCGGCGCCGCCCTGGGGCGTGGCGGCATAGGCCTGCAGCATGCGGGTGCGCAGCGCGGCGTCCGTCTCGAGGTCCGCGCCGCCGACGGCCGCCGTGGTGACCGATCCGGTGGCGAGAACGCCTGTCACCGCGCTGGCCAGCGTCAGCGCCGCGCCGACCTCGATGTTGCCGGCCGCGCCTGGCGTCTCCGCCTGGATGTCCACTACCGCCGCGCCGCCGGACACCGCGGCGCCAGCCGTGATGGTGTAACGGCGCCCATCGGCGGCGACCGCGACCGTGTCCGTCGGCAGGGGGGCGCCGTTGGTGCCGGGCCAGGTGGCGCGCCCCGCCGCGGCCGTGGCCGGCTTGCGCGTGACCGCGGCCAGGGACGCCCAGGCTTCCAGGTATTCGTCCGTTGCGGTGAACGGCACCGCCTGCTGCGCGATCCAGTCGAGGTAGCCGTAGAGCCCATGCGCCAGGCCGGCGAAGGAGAAGGCGAAGGCGCTTTCGGGCGAGTAGCGGAGCAGCGACAGCACGCCGAGCTGCGACGCGACGTCCGTCTGCGCCTGCTGGATCATCTCGGACAGGGTGGGGCGAAGGAATGGCATCAGTTGCTCCATGCCCAGTCCGCGCCGACGGCCACGCGGGCGCCGTCGCTGCGGTAGATCGTGACCGCGATGTGCATGCGGGACGTCGTCGCCCATTCGGCAGCGACATCGACGCGGGCGGCGATGCCATCTGAGATCAGCCAGGCCAGGGCTTCGCGGGCATAGTCCTGCGCCAAGCGCAGCGTCTCCGCGGTCCGCTTCCGGCGCTTCAGCAGCCAGAGCCGCGACCCGATCGGCTGGTCCGCAAAGGCATCCCCCCACCAGCCGCGCCGGTTGGTGCTGCCGTCGGTCAGCACGTCATCCGGCCCGGCACGCCGATCGGTGAAGAGCGACACCATGACGGCGGAGGCCAGCGGATCGCCGGGCCGCAGGCTGCCATCCGCAGCGCGCAGCCAGTCGGCCTCGGCGGTCAGGGACCGCCAACCGACATCGATGAAGCTCATGGGATACTCCGCTAGGTCGCGGGTGGGCCGCTGGTGCCGCTGCCGGGGCTGACGCCGGTGTGGACGTGATTGCGGAGGCTGATGCCGTCCGCGATCACGTCGCCGGTCGTCTCCACCAGCGGCGAATTGACCTGCACCTTCGTGCTGGCGTTCACCTCGATGGTGCCGCCGCGCTTCATGACGATGCTGTCGCCCTCGTCCGTGTGCATCGCGACCTCGCCGGGCGCGAGCGACCGCAGGCGGTACCGGCGGTCCCCGGTGGCGATGATGATGCCGTCGGTGCGGTTGCCGCCGAGAAACACGACCAGCGCTTCCGCGCCCGGTTGCGGCACGGCCGTGAAGCCGTAGCCGGACAGCAGGCGCAGCCCGTCCCGGGTATCGTCCGGCCCCAGCGCCACCTGGTGGCGCTGCGTCGGGCCATCATCGGAGGAGGCAGTGATGCGGCCCATGGCGAACATGCTCTGCATGCGCTGCCACAGGCGGGCGATCGCGGTTTCCATGTCAGACGCCGCCGAAGGTTTCGCTGGCGCGCGGATTGGCCGGCTGCGCGGCGCGCAGTTCGGTCGCCACCTGGTTGTCGAAGGGCTGCAGGATGGTGGGCTGGGGTTCGAAGGCTTCCGGCGGCATCAGCACCACCTCCGCCCGCTGGCCCTGGGGGCCGCGCAGGTAGGTGACGTCCCCGATGCACCAGAGCTTCTCCGACAGCTTCAGGGATGGCAGGTGGACCCGCACCAGCCGGTTCGGTTCCCACAGCATCCCGGCGCCGTCCCGCCAGCTGTCCACCACGAGCGTCACCGCCTGGGACCGGCCGTAGCGACGGGACATCTCCCACCGCCCACGGCGGATGGCGAAGTCGTCGCCGGCGAACTGCTGCTCCACCACGATGTTCCGGCGGCGGCGGCGCGGCACGCCATAGTCCCGGCTGATGTCGATGCGGTTCCAGTCGGCGTTGCCGACCGCGCTGGCGATGTCGTCCAGGTTCTCCAGCGCCGTGCGGATCACCCGGTATTCGCTGAAGCGCGCATCCATGCTGAAGGCGACGTTCGCGCGCTCCACATTCGCGCCCTCCACGAAGCCCGTGGCGTGCCGCTCCGCGCTGACGCGGTTCAGGATCAGGTTCCCGTCCGGCCCCTCATAGGCCAGGTAGCCGGTGGAGCGGGCCAGGCGCTCGATCACGTCGAAGGGCGTTTCCGTCTGGAAAAGGCCCAGCGTCTCCGCGATGAAGGCGTCCCCGGCGCGGCTGGTGACCTGGATGCCGTAGGGTTCCGCCAAGCGCTGCGCGGTGGCCAGCAGCGCGGCGTTGCCGATCTGGCTGCCGATGCCGTCGGTGATGACGGAGCAATCCACCAGGTCCTGGCACCGGCCGCGGCCGCTGATCTTCACGCCGTGCTGGTTGTAGGCGATGCCGGCGGAGTACCGATCGACATAGCCCGTGATCACCAGGTCCTGGCCGATCTTCAGCTGGCATTCCTGGCCCGGTTCAATGACGATCTGGCCGGCGCCCGGGAAGTATTCCGTCACCACCAGGTCGAAGTCGTTGGGCACCCGCTCGCAGCCGCGCGCGATGCGGATGTCCTGCCAGCCCTGCCAGGCGCGGCCGCCGATGGTCAGCGTGACGCGGTCCGGATCCTCCGGCGCGGGCTGAGACGGCGGCGGCTTGTCGTTCGGGCCGGTGGCGGCCGCGACGGTGGGAAGGCCGGGATCCTCCATCAGGCCGACGGCGCCCGGTAGCTGGTGGGCAGGAACAGCGGATGCGGGGCGGCGGACGCGGCCAGCAGGTCATCCGCCCGCGCGCCGTCGCCATAGGCCAGCTGCGCCGCGGCCAACGCGGGCAGGGGCGCCGGGGTGGCGATGGTCCGAAGGCGGGACAGGTCCGCGCCGCGCGCCGTCAGGTCGCGCGCCACCGCCAGGCGCAGCTTGCGGAAGGCGGCATGCACCGCGGCTTCACCGCCATCGGCGGCGGCGATCTCCTCCGCCTGCAGGGCGGCGCAGACGGCATCGCGCAGCGCCTCCGCCTCATCGGCGTTGCCGGGGGCATAGACGGCCGTCGCGCGGGCCAGCTGCGTCAGCGCGGCGCGCCGGCAGAGCGATGCCATGGCGTCCCGGCCCCGGGCCAGGGCCTGCCCGACGGTGCCGGCGCCGGCCGCGCCGGTGATGACCAGACCGGCGAGGTCGCCCAGCAGCCGCACGCGGTCCGCCGGATCATCCGCCATGGCGGCCAGCGCGGCCGCCAGGTCCTGCGCGGCCGCGGCGACGGCGGTCAGTGCTTCATTGCGCGTCATGACAGCAACTGCGCGGTGGAAACCAGCCGCGCCCCCGCATTGGTGACGCCTTCGCGCGCCGAATTCAGCCGGGCGATGGACCCGGCCACGGTGTTGGTGGCGGCATTGGTGCGCTGCAGGACGGCCCGCGCCCCGCGGAAGTACCGCCCGAGCCGCCCCGTCATGTAGTTCTGGCCGGTCAGGCTGCCGACGGCATGGACGGCCGCCGCAGCGTCCCCCACCAGCGCATTCGCCCGCGCCTGGACGGACCGCGCCACTTCCTGCGCCTGGCGCGCCACGCCGGCGCCGTAGCGCAGGGCGTCGCCCATCTGGCCGAGGAAGCTCTGCTCCGACGCCGTGTCGGCTTCCGCCGCCGCGTCCTCCGTCTCCTGCGGCGTGTCCGCCTTCACGGCCGGGAAGATGCGGGCGCCATAGGCGACGAAGCGGAACGCGATCTCGATCACCCGGCCGGCATCCCAGCGGGTGGAGGAGGAGAAGGACAGGCACACGACGTTCAGCGTGCCGAGGGTGGGGTGGACGAGGTCGCCCGGCCCGGGCTGGTTTACCGCCTTCTCCATGGCGGCGCGCTGCGCCACCGCATCGTCCCCGATCAGGTAGCCGGTGACGCTGCTGGGGGATGTGCCGGCGCCCAGGTCTTCGGGCCATACCTCGTCCCGATAGGGGTACTGGTGGACCACGATCTGCCGGGCGACGGTCTTCTCCTCCGCCCGCACCTGGAACGGGACGCCGCGCCAGGAGGCGGGGCGGAGCGTGTCCTTCCAGTAGGTCGTGCCGCTCATGGCGTGTCGATCCCGGGCATGGCGCGCTCCACGCGCGGCGGGCGCGCATCGACGTTGCCGGCGGTGCGGACATCGGCCGTGGTCTGAGGGCCGGCGCCGCGAATGTTCACATCGACGGAGACGGTGCCGCCCGGCGCTGCGGCGGCGCTGGACGGGCCCGCGACCGGCTGGCCGAGGGCCATGCCCACGCCACGCTCGATGACGTCCGGGGCCAGGCGGCGGCCGTTCTCGACCGCCGTCATGGACCCCACCAGCCGGCGCAGCACGTCGGAGTTGGTCAGGTCCAGCGTGTCGTTGGGCCCGAGGCCAGTTTCCCGGCTGACGCGCGCGATGTAGCCGGCCGTGTCATTCTCGTTCGGCGGCGCCCAGCGGGAGACGAGGCGCGCGAGGGTGTTGTCACCGCGGCTGCCGTGAAGCTGCATCTGGCGCACCGACTGCGCGATGCCGGCTTCCATCGTCGGGTAGATGCCGAAGCGGCCGTCGGAGCGCAGCCCCGGGTTGTTCGCCAGCTGCGCGTTGTGGAAGGACAGGTTCAGCGGGTTGTTGTTCCGCAGGCCGCGAGGAAGGCTGGGATCGCCCGGGACCGCCAGCGGCACGGTGGCCGATGCCGGCGCCGCGCCACCGCCGCCCATGCGCTGGCGGAAGAGGCCCGACAGGCGGTTCGCGACCTGGCCGGCGATGTCGGAGGTGGTGGGGCCGCCCGCGCCGGCTTCGGCGCCGGGCATGCCGCCCATCGTCCCGCGCTCGCGCCACAGGCGGCGCCGTTCGGCCTGCGCCTCCGGCGTGCCGGCCCCGCTCTCGCGGTAGGCCTCTCCCATGCGCGTGATGCCGTAGGCGGCCGCGCCGCCGAAGGCCGCGACGCCGCCCGCCGTTGTCCCCAGCACGCCCAGCAGCCAACCCGGCAGCTGCACGCCGGCGATGCTGGTCAGCGTCAGGGCAACGCGCCCCAGCGGCAGCAGCAGCCGCGCGGTGAGCGCCACCGCCAGCGCGCCGATGGCGACTTCCCAGCCGCCGAAGGCCTGCGCGACCCGGTCCGCGACTTCCGCGACATGCGCGATCTGGTCGCCCAGCCGGGTGACGCCGCCGCCTTGCACCCAGCGATCGATGCCGGTGGCCATGCGTTCGATCCAGCCGGAGAAACCGTCGCTGGCAGTCAGCCACCGCGTCAGGCGTTCTAGCAGCGGGGTCAGGGCCGGGGCCAGCGCCGCGGCGATGGCGTTGCCCGCCTGGTTGGCGCCGACCTCCAGGCCCCGCCAGGCGCGGCCCAGTTCGCGCGCGCGCGCCACCTGTTCGTCCGTGGTGCGGCTGTTCGCCGCGCCTTCTTCCCGCATCCGGCGGATGCCTTCCGCGCCCTGGCGCAGGATCGGCAGCAGGTCTTCCGCCGCGGAGCCGAAAAACACCGTGGCCACTCGGGCCTGCAGCGTGGGATCGCGCAGCCGCTGGATGCGGTCCGCGAGATCCGGCAGCACCTCCTCGAAATCCCGGGCGCGGCCGCCGGCATCGCGGAATCGCACGCCGAGCAGGTTCAGGTAGTTCACCGCCTCGTTGTTCCGGCCGCCGACGGCATCCGTCAGCGTGTCCCGCAGGCTGGTGAGACCGGAGGTCATGGACTGGGCGGAGGCGCCGGCCAAGCGCGCGCCGACCTGCCACTGCCCAAGGGACCGGGCGGAGATGGCCAGGCGGTCCGAGGCGCGGCCGATGTTCTGGCCGAAGTCCGCCCACTGCGTGATCAGGCGCGCCATGCCGGCGGCCGTGGCGGCGCCGGTCAGCACGCCGAACATGGGCAGCACGGCGGAGAGGCGATCGCCCAGCATCCGCGCGCCGTCGGCTGCGTGCTGGAAGCCCACCGCCAGGCGTGACAGGCCGGTGCGGTCCGCCAGCTGGCGCGTCGCCGCGCCCAGCCGCGCCACCGGCGCCTGCATGCGCGTCAGCGCCGCGTTGATGCGGTTGATCGCTGCCGTCGCGTTGTCGGTCGCGGTGATGGAGATGCCATAGCCGGCGGCCATCAGCGCTGTGCCTCACGGTTCATCCGGTGCGCCTCTTCGTTCCACCACAGCAGCTCGGCCGCGGTCAGGCCTTTCCAGTCCTGCGGGCCCCAGCCGTAGAAGCGCGTCAGGTCAGCGATCAGGCTCCGCCAATTTCCTGGCCGCCGGGCAGAAAACCCGCGAAGAAGTCGGCCACCTCCGCCAGCTTGGACAGCGGGATGTTCCGCGCGGCCTGTTCGCTGATGCCACCGGTCTGGGCGATCAGCGCGATCACCTGCGCGACCTGGCCGCGCGCCTGAGACGCCTTTTCGAACTGACCCAGCGTCGGCTCGCGGATCGTGATCTCGGTGATCTTTGCGCCGCCGCCGACCTGGATGGGTTCGGCCAGGTCGATGGTCAGGGTGGTGGGGCGTTCGTCGCTCATCAGACCGTCTCCACCCGATCACCTTCCCAGCGGACGGCGAAGGTGCCCTCCGTGGTCGCCACTTCCTGCGCGCCGACGGTCCACATGCCGGTGCCGGAGATGGTCTTGCCGTTCACCAGCGTGATGACGACGGAGACGTCGCGCATGGCGTTGAAGTCCTCCACCCGCAGGTCCGCCACATCGCGGAAGGTGCCGGCGATGAAGCCGGGGCTGGGCATCTCCGAATATCCGTGCACGCCGTCCTGGCCGGTCAGCGTGGTGCGCGTGACGGAGGAGACGCCGTAGGTGAGCTCGCCCACCAGCAGGTGGGTCCGCCCGTCCACGGTGACGGAGGCGGTACCGGCGATGCGCCGGTCGGTGCCATAGGTGCCGCTCATCGGTCAGGCCCTCAGATCGTGGCGTTGCGGAACTGGGCCAGCAGCGCGACCTGGCGCAGCTGGTCGATCGGGACGATGGGCCAGAGCACATCGACGCGGCTTGTGTTCTGCGCGTTGCGCTCCACCACCAGGTTGGCGCGGAAGTTCTCCGCGTCCTGCACGAAGCCGCGGCGTTCCAGCAGCCGGTAGCGGGCCACGATGTCGGCGCGGATGATGTCCGTGGTGACGACGCGGGAGCCCGGCAGGATGCGCTGGCCGACATTGGCCAGCTTCGCGCGGCTGTAGGTGCTGGCGATGTAGTTGCGGATGTCGTCCAGCGCGAAAGCCAGGGTGAAGACGCGCTCCACATTCAGGAAGCTGTCATCGGCCTGGCCGGCCGCATTTGTCTGGTAGGTCGTGATCGCGCGCTCGATCCGCACCGTGCCGTCGGCGTCCACCGTGTGGGTGGAGACGCCGGTGAAGAGCAGCGTGTTCCGATCCTCCGGCGCGTCGCGCAGGTTGGCCGGGGGCGCCTTCACGGACAGGCGAACCGTCTGCAGCGGCAGCGCCGGGTCGGCGCGGAGGCTTTCGGCGCAGGCGGCGCAGTAGTCCGCCGCCCAGATCCACGACGGGTCCGGGCTGTTGGAAAAGCCGAGGATGCTGGCGTAGGGGTCGTTGCGCGCAGCGCCGAAGGTCTGGCGGTCCCCCACCGTGCCGCGGAACGCGCCGAAGACAGCGCCGTACTGCTGGCGCTGCCAGGACCACCGCAGGGCCATGGCATCCCGCAGCGCGTTCAGGCTGGTGCTGTCCGTGTAGGGGCAGCAGATGTAGCGGAAGGGGCTGTCGCCCAGGTTCGCCAAGGCCGTCGTCAGCACCGGCGCCGTCGCGCCGCTGGCCATCGCGGTGATGGTGTTGGCGAGGCCGGCCGGCATGGCCTCGCCGGCCGCGGCGCCGCCATAGGCCACGCGCAGGTCGATGCCGTTGCCTTCCGGCCCCTTGTTCTTCGCAGTCAGCGTCACGGTGGAGGTGCTGGCCGTGGCCGTCACGGGCAGGTTGGTGTTCGCGTTGATCGCCGCGGCCAGCGCGGTGGCGAGCTGCGCGGTCGTCTGGCTGGCGGTGACCGCCATGAAGACGCGCTGCCCCGCGACATAGAGCGGGTAGGTGCCGGCGGCCGTGGCGGCCGCGGTGAACTGGATGGTGCCGGTGGCGGCCACGCCGCTGCCGTTGTCCGCGACCGGCAACATCCAGAGCTCCCCGAAGGGATCGCGCTCCCGGTACTTCTCGATCATCAGGGCCAGCATGGAGCCGACGCCGCAGGCGGCCTTGGCCCATGCGACGCCCTGCACCAGCACCGGCACGTTCGGCGTGGCCGTGCCGCTGCTGGTGATCTGGCCGATGATCAGCGTGCGCTCCGCCTGCGTGCCGGTGTTCGCGCGGCTGGGATCGACCTCCGCGAAGACGAAGGGCAGGCGCAGGGACTGCGGGATCTGGGTGAACGAGATGGCCATGGTCAGACCTCCTCCTCAACGGCCACGGCCGGGGTGGTGGCGGGCGGGGCGCCCACCGTGACGTCACCGTCGCGATCGCGGCGGTGCCAGTATTCGCTTTCCGGCACTTCCCGGCCCTCGGCGGGCAGGAAGTCGCGCAGATCGGGATCGACCACGCGGAGGCCCGCGCGCGGCGTGACGTACATGCGGATGTCCTCAGAGGGTGGTGTCGATGGAGGCGACGACTTCCGGCGCGTCGGCCGGGCCATCCACGGTGATGTCCACGCCATCCAGGTCCGGCAGCGTGTCCTGCCAGCCGTCGGCGTCGCTGATGAGCGTGTCGAGGGCGAAGTTCCACTGGTAGAAGAGGCGGGCGCGGTCGTACCCGACCAGTTCCCCGCCCGTGTAGTAGAGGCCCTGCGCGGCGCGCAGCACGTCGCCATCGCTGGGCGGCGGGCGCCAGTTCAGCAGGGCGCGGAAGACGGCGCGGCGCATCGCGTCATAGCCATGCGTGACCGTCTGGCCGCGACGGTCGCCCGCGGCTGTGGCGGTGCTGTTGTCGAAGACGACGATCAGGCCGAAGGCTTCCGTGACATCCTGGTTGAAGCCGCCGCCCGTGGCCGTCTGCTGACCGGGATCTTCATCTTCCGGCACCACATAGGCGGCGGGCAGCGCCATCCAGACCTGTTCCGCCACGCCCTTCGCATAGTCCGCGGCACCGGCGACGCGGCCGCCGAAGACCGGCGCGTGGTCGCGCAGCTGCTGGATGACGGCGGCGAGGTTCATCGGCGGTCACGCAGCCGCGGCACGGCCGGGCCCTTGGTCTTCAGGTTGATGTCGTTCACCAGCGCGTCGCGCAGTTCCGCCGCCAGGCCACCCTTCACCTGCTCCTCCGCCGCGGCGGAGAGGAAGGGGCGGGGTTCCAGGACGCGGCTGCCGGCGATGCTGGCGCGCTTGTTGCGCTGCCCCTTCACGCCAGCCTTGCCGGAACCGATCCCCCCCTGCGCGCCGACCTCGAGGAACTTCGCGGTGAAGCGCCGGGCGCGGATGGCGACGCCGTCGCCGGACTTGAAGACGCGCACGCCGATGGACTGCGCCAGCTGGCCGGTGATCCTGGCCGGCGGGGCGCCAGGGGCGGAGGCGGTGTGCTTGCCGTAGCGCCGGCCGGCGCCGGGCTGCGCCAGCTTCTTCCGCGTGGCGCGGGCGATCTTGTTGCCGAAGCGGCGCAGGACGCGCTTCTTGGCCTTCTTCTCGATCACCAGTTCGGCGCCCATCGGGATGCGGACGTCGATGGGGATCATGCCTGGCGCTCCAGCTCCGCTTCCAGGATCAGCCAGCGCTTCCGCCCCTGGCGGTCCATCTGGCGGCGCACCCGGAAGACCTCGGTGCGCTCCACGCCGTCCGGTCCGCGGGTCAGGCGCTTCACCGCGCTGGTGAAGTCGAGGCCCGCGCGCCAGCGGATGGTGATGCGGTGCGTGACCGGCGTGTCCACCTGCGTGGAGCCGTAGAAGGTCAGCGCGCCGGTGGGCTGGATGTCCGCCCAGCAGTCGGTGATCGGCACCTCGGTTTCGGTGATGCCGGGGCCATCGACCTCCGGCGCCTGCGGGCGTCGCAGCAGCGTGACGCGCCAGCGCAGGCTGCCGATCGTCGGCTCGTCCTGCATCACCCGAAGGTCCACAGGCGGTAGTGGCCCATCAGGGCCTGCGCGGCCGTCGGCATCTCGCCGGAGGCGTCGCCGCGGTTTTCCCAGAGATGGGCGACCAGCAGCAGCACCGCGTGGCGGATGGGCTTCGGCACATCGGCAGGCGCTTCGTAGCCGGCCACGAAGTTCACGGTCAGCCGGTCCGCCTTCGCGGTGGCGAAGCTGGTGTTCACCAGGATCCGGCCGGGCTCGCTATCCAGGTCCAGCTCATAGTCGGTTTCGGCTGCCGTGGTGGTTTCCAGCCCGAAGCCGCCGAGCGTGACGGAGGTGACCTCCACCACCGGGGCGCGTGGGATTTCCAGGGGGCGCCGCGGTGGCCAGGGCTGCGCGAGGCTGGGCACCAGCAGGGTGCCAGGGGATGGCGTGGGGGCGAAGCGCGTGGCGGGCACCGGCGCGGCGGTGACGTCCGACACGGTCCAGGCATAGGTCTGGCGCACCAGGGCGCGGCCAAGCCAGCCTTCTGCCCACTCGCGGGCGGAGCCGATGTAGAGCTCCATCAGCCGGCCGTCGTCGTTGCCGTCCACCCGGCAGTGATCCATCGCCGTCGGCACGTCGATCAGTTCATAGGTCGCCGGCGTGACGATGCGCAGGGTGGAGAGCATGGCGTCAGGCCTTGGCCTTCGCGTCCGCCTTCGGCAGTTCCACGACCTTGGCCAGGCCCTTGGCGACGTACTTCTCGGCGATCGCCTCCGGGAAGGCAGCGGTCTCCCCGGCGTGGTAGGGGGCGCAGCTGCGTTCGAAGCGGATTGCGACCATCTTCGGCGTGTTCATGCCTGCGGTTCCTCGGGCTGTTCGGCGGGATCGGTGCCGGGATCGGCCGGCGGCGTGTCACCGGCCGGCGCGGCGGGCGGGGCCGGGGCCGGGGGCGCGGGCTGTTCGGCGTCGGCCGCGGCTTTCTGCGGCGCGTCGGCCGGGGTGTTGTCGTTGTCCGCCACCACCACGCCGGCCGCCATCAGCGCGGCGGCTTCATCGTCGGTGAAGGACGCGCGTTCGCCGGCGTTGTAGGGCGGGTGCCCGGCGGTGAAGGTCATGATCGGCATGGGCGTCTCCGGCAGGGGAGGCGGCCGCCGCGGCGCGCGCGGCGGCGCGCCGATCACGGGGTGGGCAGGCGGTCGTTGCCGGCCAGGACGGCCATGGTGACCACGTTGGCCGTGTCGGTGTTCGCCGCCGACATGTCGGGCGTGAAGCCGAACCGGACGTAGCGCCGCGCCGCGGTCAGATTGATGTTGACGCGGGAGACGCCGCGCACCGTACCGCCGCCGGTCGGGCCGGTGGCGACGATGCCGGGCGCCGTCGGCGCGGCGATGGGCGCCGGGGGCACATAGGTCACCCAGGTGCTGCCATCCGCGCTGTCCTGGATGACCTGCGTCTTCAGTTCCAGCGTGGCGGCCTGCGCCAGCACGGCGGACCAGATGTAGTGCAGCACCAGCGATTGCGGCATGCCCAGGGCCTGCCGGTCGATGGTCAAGCCGGTGACGGCCGTGTTGTCGCCGGACCCGCCGGCGGTGACGGAGGTGAAGGCGGAGGCGATGGCAGCCCGCGTCAGCGACAGCAGGTCCTTCGCCATGACGATGGGGGTCATGGGTATGGTTCCCGATCAGGATGTGGAGGGGCGTGGCGGGGCTTGCGCCCCAGGGATCAGGGAGCGGGGCGCGCCAGGCGCCCCGCCGGGGTCAGCTGATGGTCGGCGCCCAGCGGACGTTCTGGATCACGACGATGGCGGCGTCCTGCCGCATCTGGAAATCGTGTTCCGTGATCGCGCGCATCAGGGTCTGGTCGGACTGGAAGGCGCTGACCGTGTTGGTGGCGGCGTCCACGTAGGTGGCTTCGCGCGACACGTCGATCTGCATCGACATGCTGTCGAAGATCACCGCGCTATCCATGTCCACCAGGTAGACCTCGGAGCAGTCGCTGTCGCCGCTGTTCACCAGGTTCGTGGGGATCTGCGTCGTGGTGTAGAACGGGATGCCGAGCAGCGTGCCGCCCTCCATCTCGTCCTTGTAGACGTAGAAGCCGTTGGAGTTCAGGACGTTCAGCAGGTAGTTCTTGCTGCGCGGATGCATGATCCACACGGGGTTGACCATGCCGACGTTCGCGCTCTCCAGCCGGTTGATCGCACCGCCGAGCTCCGCCGACACCGTGGAGAGCGTGTAGGCGGAGGTGGAGGAGATGATCTGGCCGGACTGGACAAAGGTGCGAAGGCCCTTCGGGCTGTCGGCCGTGCCGTCGCCGCGGATGAAGGCGAGGTCCTCCCGCAGGGCCAGCACCTTCACCAGGTCGTCGCGCACGAACGCATCCGCGCTGGGGTCGGAGTAGCGCAGCAGGTCGTTGCTGACCGGCACCAGCGCCGTCAGCTTCTTGTAGGTCGCGACGATCTGGCCGACGCGCTGTTCGGACACGGGGATGGCCGACAGCTCATTGCCGTAGTTCGCCGTCGCCGCCTGCGTCTGGCGCGGCAGCGTCATGGTGCCGCGGGGCATGGCCAGCGTGCGCGGGCCGGCCGCGCGGACCACGGTGCGGGCGCGCAGGATTTCGATGATCTCGGACACATAGTCGGGCGGGACGATGAAGCCGCCGGTCGGACCGCTGCTGGCGTTCAGGGCCTTCGTGACCGGATGGCTCTCGCCCAGCACTTCCTTCGCCACCTGGCGGGCGTTGTAGATGGAACCGCCGCCGGCGCCGATCATGCGCATGGCGCCCGCCACCACCAGGGAGCCCTTGTAGCGCTCCTTCGGCGCGGCGAAGGTGCGGTGGCCGAGGTGCCGCTTCACGACGCGCACCTTGCCGTCCTTCTTGCCCTCGTCGTCCTCGTCGCCGTCCTCGGACTTCTGCTCGTCGTCCTCGATCTCCTTGGCGCCATCGGCCTCCATCTCCATCACATCCTCGATGCGCTTGATGCGGGCATCGAGTCCGGCGACCTGCGTCTTGATCTTCTCCAGTTCGGCCGCGTCCCCCTCGGGGAGGTCGGCGCCTTCCGGCAGTTCCTTCTCCACGATGGCCTTGGCCTTGGTCACCAGCGACGCGCGTTCGCGCCGCAGTTCATGCAGCTTGCTCATTCTCAGCCTCATGTGCGGGTTAGGCGCGCGCCGATGGCGGTGCCGTAGGTGCCTTGCCCAAGGGCTCAAGGGCCCGGCGCCAGCGGAAGCCGGCGCCGATCGGTGGGGCTCAGCGGCCGCCGAGTTCCATCAGCATCACCGCGCGGCGGGATGCGGCGAGGGTGCTGGCGCGCTTCGTGTCATCATCTGGGCGGTAGCCGGCCATGAAACGCACGGCGGGGACGATGCTGGCGGTCTTCGGCTCACCCGGCATGGGCTGCGCCAGCAGTTCCGCCACTTCCTCCGCCGTCATGTCGATCAGGGCCTGGCCCATCTCGCGCATGATCTCGCCCAGCCGCTCCGGCAGGGTGGAGGCGTCGCCCTCCATGTCCCGTTCCCACGCTGCGCTGTCGCGAAGGTAGCCGACTTCCCCCAGCACGCGGGCGAGGCAGCCGAGGTCGTAGAGGCCCTTCACCACCGGCCCGGGCTTCGCCGCGGCGGCGCTGCGGGACACCACCAGCGCGTTCGGGTTGGCGGGGATCGAGACGAAGGAGAATTCCAGCAGCTCGGACTTGATGTAGCGGACCGGCGCGTTCTTCCGGCCGTCCGCCGGGTCCATCGGCTCCGTCTCCACCGGGTTGATGCCGACGGAGACGCCCTTCAGGATCCCGGCCTTCACCAGCCCGCGCACCATGTCGGCCGTGGCGGAGATGCCGGGTGGGGCAAAGCGCACGGTGGCGACCAGGCGGTCATCCTCCATGGCGATGCTGGTGGCCTCTCCGACCGGATGCATGGGGTCGTGCTGCCAGAGCACCACCGGGTTCGCGCTGTAGGGCTGCAGGTCGATGCCGCGCTGGACGATCACCTCCCCGCCGCGGTCCATGTCCTCGGTCGAACAGATGACGCGGATCGTGCCCTCGTCCTCCGTCTCCTGCGCCTTCGCGGCGAACATCTTGCGCGTCATCTTCATGGCGCAGGCTCCTCGACATCCGGCGCAGGCGGCGCATCGGCATCCGGCTTCGGGGTGGACGGGGCATCGCTGGACGGCGGCGTTGCGGGGTTGCCGCTGGTGGTGTTGAGGGGCACGCGATATTCGTCCCCCCCAGGGACCGGCGGCAGGCGTTCCTCCGCCCGGGCTTCGTTCCGGCTCATCAGGCCGTTCAGCGTGGCGATCTGGTAGACCTCGTATCGGGCCTTGCGGTTGCCGCGCAGCAGGCGGCCGAAGTCGAACTCGAGTTCGACGTCATCCATCTCGCCATCGAACAGCAGCTTGTGCTCCATCGCCTGCTCGATGGCCTCGGCCGTCGGCTGCAGGGCTTCATCGATGTAGCTCTGGTTCTGCTCTTCGATGTTGGAGAAGGTGGCCCGGGACAGGTCCATGACCTTGTGCGGCGGCACGCGGTAGATGCGGCAGATGTCCAGCACCTGGAAGCCGCGGGTCAGCAGGTACTGGGCTTCCTCATTGGTCAGGGCGATCTTCTCGTACTTCGCGCCCTGCTCCAGCACCGCGGTCTTCCCGGCGTTGGACACGCCGCCGTAGGTCTCGTTCCACGAATGGGCGAGGCGCTTGGCGGCTTCCGGGGAGAGGGAGCCGGCAACGGACAGCACGCCCGGCACCTGCGCGCCCTGGCGGAACATGGCGGCGCCGTGCTGCTGGGTGGCCAGCGCCAGGCCGATGGCGTCCTGGCCGGCGGCGATCGGGGAGATGCCGACATACCCGTCCAGCGACAGGCCGCGGACATGGATGATGTCGTCCTGATGCAGCGTCAGGCCGGTGCCGAGCTTCGGGTGGTGCACGTTGTAGAACAGCACGCCCTTCGGGCTGAGCAGGACGGAGACGCGGTCCGGCGACAGCGGGATCAGGCTGCGCGGCGCGCCATCCGGCCCGCGGGCCACGGCGACATAGGCGTTCCCGCGCAGGTCCAGGGACCGGACGATGTAGGCGAAGAAGTCGATGCTGGTCATCCAGCTGTTCGGCCGGCGGAAGAGCCGGTTCAGCGGGTGGTCCCAGAGGATTTCCCAGCCCTTGCCGCTGCGCAGCCGGCGGCGCACCAGCATGGGCAGCTTGCCGATATCCTCGCTGCGGCACTTCACGCAGCCATAGACCGCGGCAGCCTGCAGCGCGGTCAGCGGCGTGACGGGGATGCCGGTGGCGGACGGCGCGGCGCCGAGCATGCCCAGCAGGAACGACTGCGGCCAGGCGACGGAGCTGTCCGCGGCGCGCTGGACCGGGGCTTCGAAGGTGGGTTCCGTGCGGGGCGCGGAGGCCTGGACGCCGGCCATGCGCGTGAGCGCGCCGACGGCCATCCGCTGGATCAGGTTGGGCATCAGAGCGTCACCAGGCCGCGTGTCTCATAGACCGACACTCCCTTCGGCGCCGGATCGCGCGACATCAGTTCGACCGCGTTGAGCATCGCCATGACCGGATCGATCTTCGCGCGCCCGCTGGCCTGCTTGGTGATCAGGATGGCGTTGCCCTTGGGCTCCACCTTGGCGTTGCCGACGCACCAGGCCATCAGCGGCTGGTCGCCATGGCGGAAGGTGCCGTCGGCCAGCTTGCGCTCCGCCGTCTTGATGGCGCCGTTCAGCCGGAAGCCCTGGGTGACGCCCACCAGCAGGTCGCCGGTGACCTCGCGTTCCCGCAGCGCATCCACGATCGAGGCAATGCCGTGCGGGTCGAGGCCGACGCCGCCCAGGATGCCGGCCTGCCGGATCTCATCCACTATGTCCGCCACCTCGGTGACGTCCTGGCCGATGTCGCTGACCAGTTGCAGGTCGCCGGCGTCCGCCAGGTCCCGCAGCCGTGGCGCCTCGCTCTTCCGCCGCTCGAGCACGATGGGGTGCGCCCAGGCGCGGCCCCAGTGCAGCCAGTGCTTGGTGTCGCGGTGGCGGCCGATGACGGCCAGGCCCAGCAGGTCGTCCAGGCCGCCGCCGTCGATGCCGACGCAGGCGACGTCGCAGTCCCGCAGGATGGTCGCGAGGTCGATGGCGGGGTCGCCGCGCTTGGCCCAGAACTCCGCGCCGGCCCAGCCGGTGGAGGCGAGGGCCAGGCCGATCTCGACGTTCAGGTGCTTGGCGAAGAAGTTCTGGAGGCTGGCTTCGCCGGCCACCGCGGCCTTGTCGTATTCGCGGGTGAGAAACTGCTCATCCACGGACAGGCCGAGGTTCGGGTTCGTGACGTAGAAGTTGCGCTTGTCCCGGTAGGCCTCGGCTTCCACCATCGCCTTCGGGAATTCGTACAGCACGCCCAGGCTGTGCCGGTCGCTGACGCGGCCGTCGCGGACGCCGCGGAAGTAGTCCAGCTTCTGCTTGAACACGCCGGCCGGTGCTTCGTCCGACTGTGTGGTGGCGTAGATGGTGAAGCCCTCGGGCCGGGACGCCAGGCCGCCAGTGGCTTCCCGCAGCATGCTCTCCGCGTTCGGGCGCTTGCCGAACAGCCAGAGCTCATCGACCAGGATCCCGGTCGCCTTCTTGCCGCTGACCGTGTCGTTCTCCGCCGCCACCACCTTCAGCGTGGCGCCGGTGGTCAGGTGCGTGATGGTCCGGATGTGGTCCTGGACCTTCAGCAGGTCGTTCAGTTCCGGGTCGTTGCGGATCATCCCGGCGGCGGGGATGAAGCTGTTGTTCGCGACCTCGACCGTGGGCGCCAGGATCAGGAATTCGGCCCCGGCGCGCCAGTTGCGGATCAGGGCGGTCAGCATGATGCCGGCCGCGAAGGTGCTCTTCGTGTTCTTCTTGCTGACCAGCAGCATGAACTCGCTGATCAGCCGGCGGCCGTCGGAGTGGTCGTAGGCGCCGAAGACCGCGGAGACGATGTCGAAGACCCAGGGCCGGCAGGTCTGCCCCATGGTGGGGGAGCCGGGCGCGTCCACGATGATGAGGTCGCGGAAGACATCCAGCGCCGCCTCCGCCTCCGCCGGGAAGAGGGGCGGGAAGGGGACGAGGGACCGCCGGTTGACGATGCGGTCTTCCCAGTCGGGGCAGGCGGTCGTCCAGTCGAGAGGCATGCGGGCCCCGCTGCGCACCGGCGCCACGAGGGTGCCGGCGGATTAGTTCAGCTTGGTGGCGGTGCCGGGCGGCGCGGGCGGTGCCAGCTTGCCGACGGCGCGATCGTGGGCCGCCTGCTTCTGCCGGTCCTTCTTGCCCAGCTCGGCGCCGGCGGCCGGGCGAGCGTGGAAGAAGGGGGCGGCGGCCTGCGCCATGCGGTCCCGGCGCTCGGGCTCGACCTTTGGGTCGTTTAGGACCTGCAGCATGTAGTCCAGCGGGGACAGCAGCCCGGAGGGGATCGGCACGGCCGGCGGCACGGCGCCGGGCAGCACGGCGGGGACCTCCCCCAGCAGCGCCAGCGCCTGCGCGACCTCTGACGGGGAGGCGGATCGCGCGGGCGGAGGAGGAGGCGCCGCCGGGGGAGGCGGCACTGGCGCAGAGGCAGCGCCAGGCGGCGGGGCGGGCGGCGCGAGGCGCGACGTGCGCGGCTTCGGCGGCTCGGCAGCAGGCGGCGGCGGAGGCGGCGCGGGGGTCTTCAGCGCGCGCCGCGTCGGCGCGGCTGGCGGCTGCGATGCTGGCTTACCGCTGCGCGGGCGTCCGGCTCCGGGACGCGCTCCACCGCGAGGCATGGGAAAATGCTCCTTTGATTATTCAAAGCCCCGCGAATTCAAACGCGGCGGAAAATTCTGCGCATGCAAGGGGGGGCGGTCCCCGACCCAAGCCGCCCCAGCTATCGCACCCCCCCTACCCCTCTGCCGGCCCGCCCGGGGAGGGGCAGGGCCGGCACGGGAGGAGGGCCGGTCACCCAGCTACCCCCGCGCCGTCGCGGCCCGTGTGGGCCATGTGGCAGGGGCGGCAGAGGGGTTCCAGGTTCGACGGGTCCAGGCGGCGCGGGTCATCCGTGCCGCGAAAGCGCTCCTTGTGATGGACATCGGTGGCCACGGTCACGCGGCCCTTGCGGTCGCACTCGGCGCAAAGGGGATGCACTGCCAGCACGGCGGCGCGGACCTTGCGCCAGTCGGCGCCATAGCCGCGCTGGGTGCTGGACTGGTTGCCCTCGCGCACGAAGCCGCTGCGGGCGGTTGGGGACGGCGTGGCCACGATCGGGGCGACGCAGGCCAGGCGGGACTTCAGGGCGGGGAGGCGGGCCATCAGGCGACATCCTGTTCGTCGGCCAGGCGGTCGCCGCCCACGACGGCCAGGGTGGCGCGGTCGGTCTCGACCTCCCGGTCCCAGCTGAGCAGATGCACCCGGGTGCGCTTGCCGGTGCAGGACACCACCATGCCCTGCATGCCGGCCATGGGCCCGGAGGCCAGGGTGACGATGGTGCCGGCCTCGATCGGGTCGGTAGCGGCCTTGTCCTGCTCGGCCGCGATCTGCGCCCACTTCGATGCCCGGATCAGCAGCCGCGCCATGGCGTCATGCGGCATCGGCGTGGGGCGTTCGGGTGTGGCGCCGAACATGCGGGAGACGCCGCGGGTGTGGCAGATCGGCCGCCACTGGTCGCGCGCGGCGTCGAACAGGACGAAGAGGTATCGCGGATAGGCCGGCATCAGCGGATGCGGCTTGTCCTCCGCCTTGCGGTGGCGGCGTGGCGCGCTGGGCGGCGGCGCCGGGCGACGGATCTTCGGGAGGAAGCTCTGGAAACCCTGCGCCAGCAGCTCGGACTGGACCGCCTGCATGGCCTCGATCGTGCCGCGGCGCGTCTGCACAACATACCAGCGCGGTGCGTAATGGCTACCGCACTCGGAGGGGCGAGCCCCATCGAGTGCTTGCATCCCGTTTCCCTCAACTGCCGGTGCTGGGTCAAGCCCGTTCTGCGCGCCGATCACCGGACGTTCTCCAGCGTGTCCCAGCCAGCCGGCGCGGGCGGCTCATGCCGAACCTCGGCATTGAACGCCTTCAGGTCAAAACCCGGCTGCAGGATCACCATGGGACCGCCGATGTTGGCGTCCCACTCCGCGCGAAGCCGGCGGAGCTGTTCGCTGGTAAGTTCGCATGGAACGGTCAGCGCAAAGACAGTTCGCTCGTTTCGCGTGATGCTCATCATGTGCCGCCCCCCATCTGCCGCCGCAGTGCTTCCGCCCGCGTCTTGGCGGCGGCCGCGCCAGGCCCGCCCTTCGCGATGATCTGCTGCAGGCTGACCAGCAGCGCCTGCTCCTGGGATACCGCCGCCCGCGCGGCGACAGCGCCAATGCGCTGAAGCCCGGGCGCCATGCGGCTCACGGCTTCGCTCGCCAGACGCCCCACCTCCCGCAGCCGGCCCTCGGCCGCCCGGAAGGCGGCTTCGCTCGCGGTGGCCTGCGCTGCCACCGCCTCGGCCGCCCGCCGGGCCGCGGCGCGGTCGTCATCGGTGACCGGGGCCTTCGGCGTGGGCGGGTTGGCGATCCGGAGCACGCGCTGCAGCGCGTCGCGCTCCCGCAGCAGCTCCGCGCATTCGCCGCCGATGCTCTCCATTAGCCGGGCCAAGGATGGGAAGAAGTCGCCCGCGTCCATGGCCACCTTGGCGGCCGAGGCCTTGGTGAGGCATCGGCGCGGCACCGTCGCCAGCGCTTCCGCCAGGACCGCCTGCTTCGCGGCGATGGTGTCCGCGTCCCGGGGATGGCCGATCGCGACCACCACCATCAGCACCCAGGCGCGGATGGCATCGGGCTCCGCGGTGCGGCCTAGGGCGGTCTCCACCATCGCCAGACGGGCGCGCGCCTCGCCGGCCAAGGCCTGCGCCTGGGGCACCGTCAGCGGGCACTCGCCGGCCGGATAGGCCTTCATGGCTTGGCCCATGGCGGCGGTCAGGGCGGCGCTGGGCGGGCGCACAGTGGGCACGCCGTCGGGCAGGGTGGCGAGGGCGTTCACAGCACCACCTCTTCGGCCCTGCCGTCCACCGTGGCGCCATGGAAGCGCGGCGGGCTGGCCATGCGGCGCAGGGCATCCCCGATGCCGTCCGTGGGGCCCGCGCGGCCGCGGCCCGGCGCGCGGCCGGTGGCCAGCCCGATCTGCCCCTCGATCCAGGCGACCGGGGAGGCCTTGCGATGCTGCTCGGCTTCGAACAGCAGGCGCCCGACCAGTGCGGCGTCGTCCGCCGCGTCGCTCAGGAACCGGCCCAGCAGCGACCGCGCAGGCCTGTCCGGCTTGCCGGTGATCCGCATCAGGCGGGCCAGGCCTTCGGTGAACAAAGCGGTCCGCACATCCGGGGCCGGCGGCGCAGCCGACGGGCCATCTGAGCGAAGCGAAGATGTATCTCTGGCCTCTGGCTTCTGGGCTTTATCCGCGTCCGTCTGGTGGAGGTTATCCGCAGATGACCGGGTGGGGTTAACCCCCTTTGCGAAATTGCAGGCCCGGCAAACGCCGCGGAGGTTATCCACCTCGTTCGTGCCGCCGCGTGCGATCGGGGTGATGTGGTCGATGGTGAAGGCGTCGGGCGCGTTCGACCGATCACGCTGCATCGGTACGCCGCAGTCGCAGCAGATGCCGCCGCATGCTTCCCACACCGCCGCGACCTTCGTCGGGTTGTCGCGATGCTTGAACCGCGATTGCCGCGCCTGCCTGGGCGTCAGGTCTGGCGCCATGAGATTGGGGTTGCCGCCGGCGCGGCCGTTGACCACGGCGGCGTCCGCCCTCGCCTTGTCCCGCACCATGCGCCGCGACAGCAGGCGTCCATCCTCGTCCCGGCTGCACACGCCGGAGCCTTCCAGCTCCGCCAGCGCGGCCGCCACCGTCTTCGCGTCCACGCCCACCAGCGCGGCGATCTGCGGCACCGTCGGCGCGCGGCCACCGATGACCAGGTGACCGTAGGGCTCCGCCTCATGCATGAAGCCCAGAAGCTCCATCCACAGGCCCCGGGCGGCAAGGCTGCACATCCGCAGGCATGGATCGGCGCGCCAGTCCGCCGGGTACCACTTCATCCAGGGTTGCCGGCGGTCGCTCATGCGGCCAGCCCCGCGGCCTGCCGCGCCTGGCGGATGGAGGCGCGGATCGCGCGCTCATCCGCCGGCGTCATCGCCAGCACGACATGGGCGTCGTCCATCGCCGGCAGGGGCGGCAGGACGCCGGGCGCGAGGCGATAGCCCAGGCCGAAGACGTTGGTGATCGTGCCGGGCGGGAGGGACCGCCGGAGGTGGCAGATCATGACGCGGATGCTCGACTTCGCGGCGTCCGGCCCGCCATCGATCTGGCCGCCATAGACGGCGAATTCCAGCGCCTGGTGCGTCACCAGCAGGCCCGGGGACGCCATGAGCCGCTGGAGGATGCGGTAGCGCGCGTTGGAGGTCTTGGACCGCGCGGTGCGACGGATATTCATGCTGCCCTCCGGCGCTTCGGCGCGGCGTCCGGCAGCGCCCAGATGCGGACCAGCATCGTGTCGGCGGGCTGGGCCGCCTCCACCAGGAACAGCAGGCCGCGCGCGTGCCGGTCATTCGCCAGGACGCCCGCCTTCTGCAGCGCGTCCTGCGTCGGCTTGATGAGGTTGTCCGGATCCTTCAGCTGCTGCGGGAAGGTCAGCGCGATGGTGTAGCGGTAGGGCACCTTGCCGCAGGCGCCGCCGGCCAGGCACTGCCAGCCGATGGTCTTGACCCAGGCCCGGTAGTCCGCGGCCTTGTGGACCCGGCCGGCGTTGTGCCGATACATGCGGTTGGCGGAGGGCGGCAGCGGCAGCTGGATCGCCACATCCGGCGTCGGCAGCGCCGCCTGGATGAAGACGTCGAACGGGCCGTAGGTCATGCTGCGGCCTCCGCCGCTACCAGCGCCGCGATGGCGATGGCGTGCGGCACGACCTTCGCGTGGCCGTGGTGCTGCCAGTGGCGCACGTAGCCGTTCGGCCGCAGGCCCAGCGCCGCCCAGGCGCCGATCGGCACCTGTTCGGAGATGCAGGGGCGCCAGGGATCCGGCACCAGCATGCGCCCCGCATCGTACCAGGCTTCGACGGCCAGCAGCGTCATGAAGCGCTCGCGGTCGCTGGGCGTCCCGCGCAGCGCGTCGAAAGCCTGGATCATCAGGTCCACGGACGGCGCATCGGCCTGCGCCAGCGCGGCGCGGAGGCGTTCGGTGCTCATGCTGCGATCCTCACTGCTTCAATCACGGCGCGCGCCATCAGGGGCGGCACGGCATTGCCCAGCATCATCGTCGCCTGGCGCTGCTGCGCGGGCAGGCGGTAGCCGGCGGGGAAGGACATCGCGGCGCGCGTCTCCTCCACCGTCAGCATGCGCATGCGGTCGCCATCCACCACGGCCCAGCGGGCCAGCGTGGTGATGGTGCCGATGGGCCGCTCCAGGCTGCGGCCGGTCAGGCCTGATCCGCTGCCGTAGTACGGAATGACGAACCGCTCGCCGTACCGCGCGCGGCCGCGCGCGACGCGCGCCAGCGTCGCCTCCGCCCGTCCCGGCGCGGCGACGGGGCGCCACCTGCCGGCGTTGAAATCGATGATCTCAGACGCCGGGCGATGCGGCAGCTTTGGCAGAGCGAGGCGAAGCGGCGTCGCGCTGCGGGTGCAGACGATCACCAGCCTCTCCCGGTGCTGGGGCACGCCCAGATCGGCAGCGTCGATGATGTGGGGCGCCAGCGTGTAGCCGAGGGCCGCCATGGCAACCGCCCATGCCGGATAGAGCGTCCACTGCTGGAACTCTGGCACGTTCTCCACCAGCACCACCGACGGCCGGTGGTATTCGGCAGCGGACACGACTGCCCAGGCGGTGCTGCGGCTGGCGTCGTGGTGCGGCGCGTCCTTGCCGCGGGCCCGCGTGTGCCCCTGGCAGCAAGGCGAGGCCATCATCAAGTCGTGGCGCGGCACCTTGCGCCAATCGGCCTGATGCAGGTCCTGGCAGGCGTGCGCCGTCTCCGGGTGGTTGGCGGCGTGGGTCGCCACCGCCGCCGGCCAATGGTTGGCTGCCCATACGACATGCACCCCGGCCTGCCGCGCGCCTTCCGTGAAGCCGCCGGCACCGGCAAAGAGGTCGATGGCCTTCATCGGCGCCCCTCCGCCTCAATCCGGTTGGCGGTCTCCACCAGCGCGGCGGCGCCCGCGCGCAGCACGGCCGGCGTGGCGCGCATGTTCTCGGCGGCGTAGAGCGCAGCCATCGACAGCAGCTCCGCGGCCGTCGCGCCTTCCAGCACCTTCACGGTGATGTGCCCGCTGGCGATGCCGCCGACGGTGCTCGGCGCGCGTTGTGCCAGCGCTACCCGCAATTCATCCCTCTCGATAAAGGCGCGCAGGCGCCAGACGCCGGGAGCGACCTCGCCCAGGCCGGCGGCGCGCTCTGCTTCGCCGGCGCGGGATGGCGGGCGCGCATGGGCGCTGCGCTCCGCCGCCGCCGTGTTCTGGCCGCTCATGCCGCCTCCGCCACGGCCGCGCCGGCCGCCGCCGGCGGCACGGACAGCGCGTCGAACAATGTCGGCGCGCCGACCTCCCGCTCGATCTCCCGCAGGTAGGCCACGCCGTCGCGGAAGTAGTCGGGGTTGAGCTCCGCCGCTGCGCCCCGGCGGCCGAGCTTGATGGCGCAGTAGGGGACCGTCATCAGGCCGCCGAAGGGGTCGAAGACGACCTCGCCCGGGTTGGTGTAGCGCTCGATCAGCCGCTCCACGATGTCGAACTGCAGCGGGCAGATGTGCTGCACCAGGTTGCGGTTCGCCTGGTTGCCGTTCAGCGTCCGCATCCGGTTCACGTCGTGCCAGACATCCGGGTGCCAGCTGGCCGGCGCCACCGCCATGAAGGTGCTCGGCAGGCGGTTCTGGCGGTCCAGCACCTCCGCCACCTCCACATGCTGCTGGTGGTCATAGACGGCGCGCAGCGTCGCCGCGGGGAAGGCCTTTGCCAGCACGTCGGGGCCGAAGCCCGCGAACTCCTCCGCGGTCAGGAAGCGGTTGCCGGAACTGCGCCAGAAGGCGTGCGCGTCGATCTGCCAGCGGCCGCGGGTGTAGTCGTCCTTGGACTTCGCGACCGGCACATCGGCATAGGCGGTGGAAAGGTCGGACGGCAGCTTGCGGAACAGCAGGACGTATTCCGGCGAGCCCACGCCCATCTTCGTGCCATCCTTGCACTGCTCCGACCAGCCCAGGCGGTAGGTCTGGTTGTTCTCCCGCACCACGTCCGTGATGATCGTGATCATGCCCATGTAGGCGAAGCCGGCCGCCCGGTAGTGCATGATGGTGTCGCAGTGGAACGGCTCCACCGTCGGCATGCCCATTCCGGTGACGTTGCCGAAGCGGATGCGGTCCTTGACGTGGCAGGCGAAGACGCGGCCCGGCTTCAGGATCCGCAGCAGGTTCGGCGCCAGGTAGCCCATCTGGTCGAAGAAGCGGGCGTGATCGTCGTTGTGGCCGAAATCCTCGATCGTCGCACTGTATTCGTAGTGGTTCCCGAAGGGGATGCTGGTGACGATCATGTCCATGCTGTTGGACGGCAGGCGGTCGCACTCCAGCACGGTGTCGTTGTGCGCGACGGTGAAGCGCTCGCCCTTCTCCTCCCGCCGGATCACGCCGATGGTCCGGGTCAGTTCCCGCTCCAGGCCCAGCGTGGACAGGCCGTGCTCCGCGATGATCTCGCTCATGCGCCTGGTCAGCGCTTCGTGCTCGCGCCACTTGCGCTCCAGCGTCCGCCAGACCTCGCGTTCCGTCTCGCAGATGATGATGTCGATCCGGCATTCGTGCGGCTGCAGGAAGCGCTGGATGCGGTGGATGGCCTGGATGAAGTCGTTGAACTTGAAGCCGATGCCCAGGAAGATCGCGCGGTGGCAGTGGCGCTGGAAGTTGCAGCCGCTGCCGCTGATCTCCGGCTTCGTGGCCAGCAGGCGGAACTGGCCATCGCTGAACCCCAGGATGCGCTCCTCCCGCGTGTCCAGGTCCAGGCTGCCGAAGACCTCCATCGCCTCCGGCAGCGCCCGCTTGATGGCATGCCGCTCGGCCTCGAGGTCGTGCCACAGGATGAAGTGGTCCGCCGGATCGGCTTCCACGATCTCCTTCATCTTCGCGACGCGGGCCGCGATGCTGTCGCGCTTCTCGGCTGCGGCCTCCTTCAGCCCCATCGCGGCGTCGCGGATCAGCAGCGTCTGGCCGTCCCGGTCCACGCCGCCGGTGATATCGTCGGCCGGCACCTCATGCACCCGCACCACCAGCGGCGGCATCTCATAGCCGGTGTCGTCATGGCCGAGGTCGGACGGCTTCTGGACGAAGGCGGCCCAGCTATGCAGCCACAGCCAGAACTGCCGCTCCATGTGCGGCATCAGGGTCAGGTTGCCGGCCTTCTCGGTGTCCCGCTTGAAGAAGCGCGTCAGCGCTTGGCCGGTGTCCATGATGCCGAGGAAGCCGGCGTAGTGGATCAGCTCCTTGTGCTCATTCGGGGACGGCGTGGCCGTCGCCACGAAGCGGCAGGGAACCGCGGCGAAGAGGGTCAGGAACTCCTGGTAGGTCTTGGTGCCGTAGCCGCGGAGGATGGACGCCTCATCCAGGCTGGCGACATTGAACAGCGCCAGGTCGATCTTGCCGTCGCGGACGCTCTCGTAGTTGGTCAGGTAGATGCCGGGCCCGGCCACCTCGTCCGATCGCTTCACGAAGGTGACGGTGATGCCGAGCTTGGCGGCATCCACCTTGAATTCCTGGCGCACGCCCAGCGGCAGCACGATCAGCCCGCGGCCGCCGGCATGGTCAAGCACCAGGCGCAGCGCCTCCAGCTGGATGAACGACTTCCCCAGGCCGAAATTGGCGAAGCAGGCGGCGCGGCCCTTGCGCACCATCCACTGCACCAGGGCCTGCTGGTGCGGCTTCAGCATCGGGTTGATCGCCGCGCGATCCACCACGAAGCCGGCGTCGGTGTCGAAGCGCACCTTGCTCTGCAGGAAGCGCAGGTAGTCCGCGCGATCCAGCAAGCCGCTCTCATTCACGGAAGGCACCTGCGTGTCCATGCTCGTCTCCGGATCGGGAATGTCGTTGGTGGCGCGCGGGTCAGGCGCGCGCGGTCAGCTGGGAACGGGCGGGTTGATCTCGGTCACCGTCACGGCCTGCGACTGGGCGACCGCGATGGTGCGCAGCACGAAGAACTGCAGGCCGGGATGATCGGCGGCCAACTGCCGCGCTCCGCGATAGGCGTGCGCTTCCTCGTGGTGGAACTGGTCCAGAAGGCGCGCGTGCGGCGCGTAGACGATCCAGAAGGGCTTGGGCTGCTCTGCCATCGTCACATCCCAAGCGCGCGTCGGTAGAGGTCCAGCGTCGTCTCCATCTCCTCGACCTCCGCCGGCTCGCGCTTCCGGATGGACAGGATCTGGCGGATCACCTTGACCTCGAAACCCGCGCTCTTCGCTTCGGCCATGATGTCCTTGATGTCGCCGGCGATGTTCTTGCGCTCTTCCTCCAGCCGCTCCACGCGCTCGATGATCGACCGCAGGCGATCGACGGCGATGCCGCCGACCTCGGGCTCCGCTTCGGCCGGCTGCGGCGGCTCATGCCCGCCCTCGTTCCTGGCCATCAGCGATCCTCCCCGGAAAAGGCGCGAGGCGGCCGGGCGCCACCCGCAGTTGAACCATCCGGGACCGGAGACTGGGTACGATGCGCCCAGGCGCCCTCCGCCGCCGCCCAGCCCGAAGGGCGCCCGGGGACGGCGGTGGAATTCGCGTGCATGGCGGTCAGGCGCTCCACGGCCGCGTCCTCACGGCCCGACCAGATGCGCACGCGCCACGCGCAGAAGGTGATCCATGCCATCGTCGCCAGCTTGCGCATCGCCTTCTTCCCCAAGCTCAGCCAGCTCTCGCAGCAGGCGGGCACGTCGTTCGGCGCGCAGCACGCGCCGTGCTTCGGCGGCGCGGAGGAACACCTCCACGTCGATCCGGGTTGGTTCGCCGTAGCGCAGCGCGCGAAGCCAGCGCTCCGACACACCGAGCATCTGCGCCGCGCGATACAGGCCGCGCTTCGGCCCCATCTCCGCGACGAAGTCCGTGATCAGATCACGGACAACGTGATCCGTGTTTCCGGACAACCGTTCCGTGGTCACGCCCATCATCGATCCTCCATGATGCCGACATGCAGAACGGCACCCACGGATACCTTCAGAGGCGCATCGGACAGGGCGGGGGCGGCAACCCCCGTCCTGTCGCTCGCGAAATGACGCATCATCGCACCGCATCGCGAAATGAAGCCGGCCGGGCGCATCTACGCCGCCCGCCGATCGCGGCGATGGCGGGATGGGGCGCGCGTCATCGTCGCGCCGCGCTGCTCCGCATCGTCGTTCGCCCGCTCAATCGCGTCGGCCGGGCGCCGAAGCTGCGCCGGCGCCGGGTAAAGGTCCGGGCGGATCTCATGCGGCGCGCGTCCAGTGACGGCGGAGACGAAGCCCACCTGGCTGGCTGGGATGCCGCGCTTCTGCCACCGCCAGACAAGCTGGCTGGGGCGGTTGAGGGCGGCGGCCAACCTGCCGGGGCCGCCGAACCCCTGGATGATGTCTCGGGCGTTCATGGGCCGGAATGATAGCCATAATGGCGATCCATGCAAGCGATAAACGGCCATCGCCCGGACTACCCGTGATTGCCAAACTGGCAATCATGGGAAAGCCGCCGAAATCCTCCGATCTGCAGAAGCTGATGGCGCGTCGCCTGAAGGCGGCCCGCGCGGCCTATGACCCCGTGGCGGCGCGCGTGGCTGAGGAACTCGGCATCACCCCGCAGACGCTGAACAAGTACGAGAGCGACGGGCCCAACGGGCGCTTTCCGGACGAGATGTTCCTGGTGAAGTTCGCCAGGCTGACGGGCTGCCCCACCGACTGGATATTGCTGGGCCGCATCACCGCGGAGATGCCGGCGGCGATGGCGGCGCGGATTGGGGCTTCGGCACCAGAACTGGTGGCGGAGGCTCCTCTGGCCGGCCGGAAGTCGGTGGCGGAACGCGAAACCTCATGACGTCTCCCGGACCAGAACTTACCGTGAACACTATACCGTGTCCGGTGCGAGATGAGAACGGTATATAATCCCACGCAACTGTGGATAAGGTCTAGAAAGTGGCGGCTGGCTGCGCTGGCCGCGGGCGCAATCACGATCCTGTTATCGCCTGCTGACGCGCAGCGCCTTCCCGGAGCTAACCGCCGCGACCCCACCGTGATCCTGACCGCCACCGCCTACATGGCGAATGGAGCGTGCCGCGTTGCCCTGATCGCGGACAACGAAACAGGCAGCACGCTGTCCGATCTGATGCTCAAGGCCGAGGTCGTGGCGGACCGTCTGTCCCACCCATGGATCTTCGCCTTTCCCACGCTGGGCAACGGCCTGCGGCAGATGGACTTCGCCTTCATCCCGATGAACCTCTGCGCGCTGCCGATCCGCATCATTGTGCGGGAGGTCAGCGACTGCGGCGTCGGGAACGCCACCGGCGACTGCTCCGGCATGATCTCCACCGCCCAGGCGGCCGGCGCGCCAGCGCGCGGCGTCCGCCCCGTCACCGTCGAGTACCGCCGCTAGCTTCGCCAGGTTGCCGGCCAGAGCCGGCATAGCCGTCAGCGGCTAATTCGTCGCGCAATGAATATCGCCATTATGGCGAATTGTGCTTGTGCGATGATCGCCATTATGGCTACATGTCCCCGCAACGAAAGCGAGGGGCACATGCTCGACACCTCCATCCTGGGCCACTCCGCGAAGGACCGGATCACCGGCTTCGTCGGCGTCGCCACGGGGCTGTCCACCTACATCAGCGGCTGCACGCAGGTTCTGCTGGTTCCGCCCATGGGCGCGGACGGCAAGCTGCCGGACAGCCACTGGTTTGACCTCCAGCGCGTGGAGATCACGGAGGGACGGAAGGTCGCGCTGGACAACGGCGCGACGCCCGGCTGCGACAAGCCGGCGCCGGTGCGGTGATGCGCATGTCCACGACGCTCGAGGCGCCGCGCAGCGCCGCCGCGCCCCATCCGGTGGCGCGCTTCCTGGAAGCCTTTCCGCCGAACGCCTGGGTGTTCGACGGCATCGCGCTGTCCGTCTTCTATCCCACCCATGCTCCGCGCGATGTCGCGCTGATGGGCGCGTCCGTGGTGGCCGAGGGTCACGAACAGGCGGCGATGATGCTGCTGGGCGGCGCGCCGCAGATGATGGCCGCCCTGCAGCGCCTCGCGGCCTTCTCCGGCGACCAGCTCACCTGGGTGGAGATCGTCGCGGAGGTGCGCCAGATGGCGCGCGGTGCCCTGGTGGCGTCCGGCCTGCCGGTGGCCGCCGGAGAGCCGGCATCGGATGCCCCGCGCCAGGCGCGGTGCATGCGCGGCGTGCTGCTGGCGTCGGCCGCCGAGATGCGCGCCATCGCCGCCTGGGCCGGCGGCCTCGGCACCGATGACGGCGCCGCCTACGCCCAGCGCGCCACCGTGCTGGCCGATGCGGCCAAGACCGCCATCGCGATGGAGGCGCACTGACCATGCCCTACATCGTCAGCGGCGGTCGCCTGGAATACCGGGGCACCATCAGCCGCAAGGCCCATGGCCGCAAGAATGCCGGCGAGATCGGCCGGCGCCTCACCAAGGACGGCGGCTACCACTACACCAAGGGCTGGCGCGCCGTGCCGGCCCCGGGCGTCGGGATGACGCTGCTGCACGTTCCGCCGGCCCCCCAGGCCGCCGGCACGCATGCGCCGCGCATCTATGCGCCCGTGTCGCGCGCCAAGGGCCCCGGCGGCAAGGGCACACCCACCGTCGGCGCCTACATGGTGGCGCACGGCCAGGGGCTGCTCGCCAAGCAGCCGCGCGCCGTCCGGCGCCTCTACGCCAAGAAGGCGCGCTGCCTCGCCCTCCGGGCAGGAGGCGCCGCATGAGCCGCCCGGCCCTCAACGCCCTGCTCTCCGCCTTTCCGGCGGAGAAGTGGGAGATCAACACGGACGCCATCATGGTCGGCCTGGAAGAGGTCGCCGTGGTGGGCCACGCCACCGACGAGGGCGGCCACAGCGGCGCGCTGCTGCGCCTGGTGAAGGGCGCGCCCGGCATGGTGGCGGCGCTGCGCGTCGCCGCCCAGCAGTTCATGGCCTACGCCGAGCAGCACGCCGCCAAGGGCACGCCGGAGGGCGAGGCGAAGGCCGAAACCAACCGGCAGATGGCGAAGCAGATGCTGGCGGCGCTGGAAGGCGCGGGAGACGTCGCATGACCGGCCTGTCCCCCTTCGAACGAGCGCAGCTGGTGCTGGTGGCGCATGGCGGCCGCGGGGAAATCCTGCCGCGCGCCACCGTCTCCCACGCCATGGGCGGCGACGAATTCGCCAAGGCGCATCCGGTCCTGTCCCGGCTGTACCGCTGCATGCTGGACGATCGGCCCAGCGTCTTCGTCGCGCCGCAGGAAGCGGCGGCGCTGCTGGACCGCAACCCGGCCCCGGCGGCCGAGGGCAGCGCTTACGGCACGCTGATGCGCCTCTACCGCCTGGCGGATCAGGAAGCCCAGGCGCTGGATGGAGCGGACCCGCGGGCGCGCCAGGCGATGGATCGGCTGGCGATCGAGATCCTGAACAGCGCCGTGGCGCTCTGCGGCGTGGCGGAGGCCCCGTCGGCGCCGCCCGCGCCGCAGCCGGAAGGCGGCTTCGTCTGGCGCCGCTTCATGTACCGCACTCTGCCGCAGAAGGTGGCCGCATGACCGCCCCGGCCTGGCCCGACGCCATCGTCGCCCGCCTGTCCGCCGCCGACCTGCTGGCCGATGACGATGCGCTGAGCCCGCGCCAGATGGCCGTGCTCGCCCTGTCCTGCCACCCCCAGGACGCGCTCCGCACCATCCGCGGCATGGCCGATGCGATGGGCGTGGGCCGTCCCGCTGTCAGCCGCGCCATCGACCGGCTGGAGGTGCTCGGCCTGGTTCGCCGCCGCGCAGACCGCAACGACCTGCGCAGCAAGCACGCCAACGCCACCGAACGCGGCCGCCGGCGCGCGCTGGAGATCGCCGCGATGCTCGACCTCAACACGAAGGAGGAACCCAGCGCATGACCCCTCCCGCCCCCGAGACATGGCCGCAGGACTGGCGCGACATCGCAGATGCCATCCGCCTGGCCGCGCAGACCGGCACGCCGATCAACAGCGCCCGCGCCCTGGTGCATGCGTCGGGCATCAGCAATGCCGACATCCCTAGCGTCCAGGTGGTGGAGCGCATGATGCGCGCCGGCGCCCTGATCCGGCACCGCACCGGCAACATCTACCAGTTCGGCCTTCCCGATGGGACCACCACGCCCCTGCCGGCCACCAGCGCCGCGGCGGAGATGCAGGCGGTGGTCGCGGCGGTGGAGCGCGCGGCCGAGATGGGGCGGGAGGTGCGGGACTACGCTGCGCTGTCGAAGCTCGCGAAGCTGCGTGGCGATACCGGGATCAACCGCTGCGGCAGGGCGCAGGAAATCGGCCTGATCCGGCGTGAGACGCGCGTGACGCCGGAGGGGCACCAGCAGGTCAGCATCGTCGCCGTCGCCTCCGGCCAGCGCACGCCATGGACGATGCTGCCGGTCGCGCCGAAGCGCGCCGATGCACCGCTGCCGAAGATGGCGCATGGCGATGGCATGCGCACCCAGCGCGACGTCGCCTTCGCGGTGATGAAGCACAAGGCGCGGATGGCCCGGGCCAAGCCGCAGACCGAGGCGGAGATGAAGGCGGCCGTGGATGCCTACATCGCCCGCCACGGCGTCACGCGCATTATGCCGCCGCCCGATCCGGGCTTCGGCACGCCGGTCGCGTCCCGCATCGGCAGCATGAGCAGCGCGGGCCAGGTCGGTCGGCGGGGGCGGTCATGACGGCGCCGATCGACCGCGCGCGGGAATTCGACCGAGCCTGGAAGGCGGCCGCGCCGAAGCTGGCGGCCGCGCTGCCGGATACGGTGGACCCGGATGAATGGCTGCCGCCGGCCCGCGCCGCGCTCATCCTGCCGCAGTTTGCGGGCTGCAAGGTGCCGGCGCTGATCCGCGTGGCCATGGCGGCCGCGCGGGACGGCGTGGCGATGACGCCGATGATGCAGGCTGGCCTGATCCATCTCAGCCGGACCGGCGTGCCGCACTGGGTGCTGCGCTGGGGCGGCCTGGCCACCATGGTGAACCGCGTGACCGGCCAGATGATGGCGACCGCTTCGGTGGTGCGGGATGGCGATCGGTTCGACGTTTTCCGGACGCGGGCCGGCACCGGCCATGGCGGCATCGACCAGATCATCCACGTCGCGGTGCCGGAGGAGGGGACGCGGGAATGGACGCACGTCTTCGCTCGCACCGCGCCCATGGCCAGCGGGATGAAGCGGCATGCCGTGCTGACGCGGCATGAGGTCGAGGAAGCGCACGCCCGGCTGAAGCCGAAGGGCCAGGCGAAGCTCGAGGACTTCGGGCGCCTGCTGGTGCTGGCGGAGGCCGTCGGCCACCTGCCAATCGAGCACCCCACCTGGCCGCCCGCCGCGCGCCTGCTGGCCGCCGCGGACCGCATCAACCCGCCCGTGAAGCCGCGCAAGGCGCGCCCGCTGAAGGAAGCTGCGTGATGAAGGTGCAGGTTCCATGTTTGGCGCTGGGCGCTGCGCTGCGCCGCTGCGCGCCCTTCGTCATCAAGCGCAACACCATGCCCGTTCTCGCCAGCGTCCTGGTGCGGGCCCGTGACGGCCAGATTACTGTCGCGGCGACCGACATGGAGAACATGGTGGAGGTCGCGGTTGCCGGCACCATCCTGGAAGCCGGGCAATGCCTTGTCCCGTTTGCGCCGGTCGCGCCTGTCATCGACCGCCTGCCAGACGGGCCCGTCATCATCGCCAGCGCGGAGGAGGCGGACGGCTGGGTGACGTCGCTGGAGCGTGGCCCATGGTCCAGCCGCGTGGCCGCGCATGAGGCGGTGGACTTCCCGGTCATGATCCCGCGGCACGTCAAGGAGAAGCCGGACGACGCGGACAATGCGGGCCACACCTTCGTCATGGACGCCAGCCAGCTGCGTGAAATGTTCGATGCGGTCCACCTGTCCATGAGCACCGAGGGGACGCGCTACTACCTGCAGGGCGTCCTGCTGCAGCACGTCGGGGACAGCCTGCGCGCCGTCTCCACCGATGGCCATCGCCTTGCCTTCATCGACCTGCCGCTGCCGGACGGCGCCGAAGGCCTGGATGGCGCGATCGTCCACCGCAGCATGGTGACCTACCTGCGGAGCGTGCTGCCGCAGGTGCCGCCGACGGCGACCGTCATCATCTGGCGCATCGGCAACTACATCCGCTTCACGCTGCCGGATGCGCGCCCGGACTTGGTGCTGACCGGCAAGATGATCGACGGCACCTATCCGTCGTACCAAGCGGTGATGCCCGCGCCGGCACCGGCAGACATGGCCGGCCACATGATGGTGCACGACGGCGCGGTGCTGCTGGAGATCATCGATGCGATGATTGCCGGCAGTTCGGAACGCGCCAGTCCGGCGGCGATCGAGATGGATGATCAGGGCCTGCTGCTGCGGATGCAGGCGAGAGATCCCGTCACCGTCGCCACCATGCGCATTCCGTCTGGCGTGGCGACGTGGGACGGCCGGCCGCCCTTCTTCCATTCCTTCTACCAGCTCCGCTACCTGCGCGACCTGTGCGTGGCCGGTGGCCGGCGCTTCACGTTCCAGCCCGGCTTGGCGGAGCTGTCTCCCGCCCTGATGCAGGCGGGCCGGGTCACCGGCGTGGTGATGGCGATGCGGAGGGACGCATGAGCGACCTCTTCGGCGTCGTCCCCCGCGTGCGCGGGCTGCTCGGGCCCGGCAAGCCTGATGTGCGATCGGCGGAGGACCATTTCTCAGCCGACCGGCGCTTCCGCTTCAGCCTGTCCTACTGGTGGGGCGAGGGCCTGCCGCTGATCGTGGTGGGGCAGAACCCCAGCAGGGCCAGCCGTACGACCACCGACCCCACTGTGACGCGCTGCGCCAGGCGCGCGCACGGCGCCGGCCTGGCGGGGCTGGTCATGATGAACATGTTCCCGCTGGTGGCGACGGATCCGGAAGACCTCTTCGCCGCGGGCCCGATGCCGGATGAGGAGGACATCTGCCTCCGCCTGATCATCACGGCAGTGCAGCTGTGGTCAGCGGCGCCGGTGCTCTTCGCCCCGGGCGGCCACCGCCACCCGCGCCACCGCGCCCGTGCGGCGCTGGTGGAAAGCACGCTGCGGCAGCTGGGCGCGCGGCTGATGTGCCTCGGCACCACCGCCGACGGCCAACCCCGCCACCCCAGCCGCGCCGGCTACGACATCCCGATGCAGCCCTGGCAGGGGCAGGTGGCCGCATGACGGAACCACCTCTCTTCCTCTCCCGCGACGAAGCCGCGGCCTTCGTCGGCGTCGGCGCGGATGTATTCGCGGACGAGGTCTCCGCCGGCCTCTGGCCCGAACCCGTCCGCCGCGGCGCCAAGGGCGGGAAGCTGACCTGGTTCCGGCCGGCGCTGGTGGAAGCCGCGCACCGGCTGGCGCGTCACCAGCCCGTGACGCCGCCCGCGCCCGAACCGCCGCCGCCGCCGGCCAACGCCACCACCGAAGCCGACCAGAAGATCGTGGAGCGCATCCGTGCCCAGAGCAAAGACCGGGCTCAACACCGTCACCCGCGTGCTGCGTGATGGCACGAAGGAAACCCGCTGGTACTACATCAAGACCGGCGCCCTGATCGGCAGCAGCCTGGAAGGCATGACGCGCGACCGCGCGCTGAAGATCGTGCGGGAGATCGAGGGCGAGGCCCCGATGGCTGGCCCGCGCGTCGGCAGCTTCGGATGGCTGGCCGCGTCCTACCTCGCCTCCGCCCGCCTGGCGAAGAAGAAGGAGAAGACGCGCTACGACTACGCCCTGCTGATCGGCCGGCTGCGTGAGCGGTGGGAGCATCGGGAGGCGGAGGGCATCACTCGCGCCGACGTCACCACCCTGCTGTCCGACATGAAGGCCACGCCCTGGCAGGCGAACGCCCACGCCCGCGTGGTGCGGCTGCTCTACAGCTGGGGCCGCAAGGAACTGAAGCTGCAGGGCGACAATCCGGGCCTCGACCCGGAACTGCACCCGACGAAGCCGCGCACCGCCATCTGGGACGAGGATCGCGCCCGCGCCTTCATCGTCGCGGCGCCGGCGGAGATCCGTCTGGGGTTCGCCCTGCTGCTCTACACGGTGCAGCGCCCCAGCGACATGCTGGCGATGGACGAGGCGCGCGTCATGGAGCGCGACGGCCGGCTTTGGGTGCTGCTGCGGCAGGAGAAGACGCAGGAGCTGGTGGCGGTGCCGGCGCACCGCGTGCTGGAGGGCCTGCTGCGGCCGCGCCTCGTGGCGATGCAGGAGGCGCACGAGAAGGCGAAGGCGGGAGAGGCGGTGGCGCCCCGCGTCGCGTCCACGCTGCTGGTGCCGGCGGCGACCGGGCGGGAATGGAAGTTCCGCGCCTTCGCCACCGCCTGGGACCGCACCCGGGCGCGAGCCAACATCGCCATTGCCCGCGCCGCCATCCGCGAATGGGGCGGCCTGCCGCCGCGGCGCCAGGCGGCGCTGCGGGACGAGGCGAAGAAGGCGATCCGCGCGCGGATGCTGGATGGCCTGCAGCGCCGCGACTTGCGCCGCACCGGCATGGTGATGATGGCGCTGGCCGGCGCGACGACGGTGCAGATCGCGGCCGTCTCCGGCCATTCGATCGATACCACGCAGAAGATCATCGAGACCTACATCCCGCGCCGCAGCGATGTCGCGCTCGCGGGCATGGAGGCGTGGGAAGAGAACCAGGTGCGGGCCATCGCCCTGCTGCCGCAAGCGAAGAGGGGGAAGTGACCGTGAGCTACGGCACGATGGATCACGCCGGCTGGGTGGAGATGAACGGCGCCGCCGCAAAGAGCATGGGCGCGAAGGCCCGAAAGGACAGCGACGGCAATGTCCTGGGATGGACCGCCATGCCGGTGAAGCTGTCGCCCTTCCAGGCCAAGGTGATGGACATCTGCGGCATGTCCCTCGGCGGGATCTACAACGCGCCGATCACCTGGGATGCGGTTCTGTGGGGCAACCCGGCATCACGGTACCAGCGCATGGCCGTGCCGCTTTACAGCACCGACCTCTGCACCTGGGACAGCAACCGACTGACGCTGCTGGTCCTGGGGTGCCATGAGGCGCGCATCCGGCTTGCGGTCTGTTCCAATGGGACGCGCGGCCTGAAGCTCTACTTCAGCCAGCGCGACGCCAGCGACAGCTTCTTGGAAGGCCACCCCGACATCGACCAGGCGGTGGCGAAGTTCCGGGAATACATCGGCCAGGACCATCGCATCACCTATCAGGCGCGGGTCCCGGAGGCCGTGGCATGAAGTCGTGGCCGTTCTGGGAAGTCGAGGTCGCCGGCTTCCCACCTCACACCAAGCAGGCGCCGTCGCGTGGCGCCGCCTTCGCGGACGCCTTCCGCAGCTACAGCGAATGCCGGAACGTCAGCTTCCGCGAGTTCCTGGAGATCGCGAAGGTCCGCCCGGGCCGCGCGCCGGCTGATGACGGCTACGACTACATTCGGAAGGCCTATGGCATCGACCCGAAGGTGGGTCAGCGCCTGACCTTACGCGGCGACGCGGCGAACCCGGATCGCCTCGGCACCGTGCTGCACCCGAACAGGGGCACCACCAACTATGTTCATCTGGTGATGGACGGCGACAGGTTCGGCGTCGTCGCGCACCCGAGCGAAGTGGTGCTGCATCCGGTCGCGGAGGCCGCCCATGGCTGACCGCGTCGCCCTGGAATGGCGCCAGCCCCTCGACACCATCTTCGTCGCGCACTGCGGCGAGGAACAGCAGGGCGAGGCCCGCGTGTCGCCGCGCCTTGGCGGCTGGGGATGGTCGCTGGACATGCTGCCCTACGACAGCGAGCCGGTGATCCGCGGCTGGGCAGAGACGCGCGAGGCCGCGCAGCTGGCGGCCGAGCGCCAGGCGGCAATCTGGCCTGGGCTGATCGAAGGCGCGATCCGTGATGCGTGACGCGATGACCGAGAGGGAAAGCTGCATGAGCGACGTCAGCGCGTGGTGACGCGCGAGCAGGCGATGGAGGCCGGCGCTAAGCTGCGGGCCGGCGCCAAGCTGCGGGCCGGGGAGAAGGTGGTGGGCTGGTTCGTCTATCCGGCCGGGCCCGGCGCGAAGCGCAACGCGCGCTGGTGGGGCGCGGCGATCCTGCCGGACGGCTTCGTCGCCAGCAGCGCGCACCCCACCGCCGTGAAGGCGGAGGAGGCGGCGCGGGCGGCGCTGGAGCGCGGCATGCGCCCGCTGCCCGATCGGGAGCTCGATGGCGAATTCGCGTGCTTCCAGACCTGGGTGAACAAGGCGACGTCCTGGATCGGCGGCACCAACGCGCTCTGCGCCGACGCGAAGGGGCGCGTGTGCCGGATCGGCGCCGACTTCATGCGGGCGGATGCGGAAGGCGCCTTCCCCGTGCGCTTCTGGTTCGGAGAAGGGCGGCAGACGCCGCAGCAGCAGGCCGAAAGCCGCCGCGCCACGCGCCGCGCCCTCGGGGACTTCAAGTTCAAGCTGCGGGAGGCGGTCCATGGCCGATAGCGCGCAGCGCCCGCACTGCGACCACCGCTTCATGTTCGTCACACGGGCCGGGTTCAAGGATGTTCGGGGCTGGCGGTGCAGCTTCGTCGTGTGGTGCTGCGAGGCCTGCGGCGCCGAGCAAGAACGAGAGGAGACGCGCGTGCTTTGGCCGCCGGCCGCAACCGTGACCTTGGAGGCCGCCGATGGCCGTTGACCGCCCCATCATCTTCAGCGCGCCGATGGTGCGCGCGCTGCTGGCCGGCACGAAGACGCAGACGCGCCGGCTGCTGAACCCGCAGCCCCAGCGCTTCGAGGTGGCGCCGGGCGAACTGTGCGACCTGACGCTCCACTACGGGGAGGGCGAACCTTGGCCGCGTATCACGCTGGGGCGCGTCATTACACGGCAGGAGGTCCGGTACCGGCCTGGCATGCGGCTGTGGGTGCGTGAGAACTGGAAGCCACATTCGCTCTACGCTCACATGAAGCCGTGCGACATGCCGCAAGCCCATGTCTTCTATGCGGCCGACAACGCCTATGCCCCAAGTAACACGCCGTGGGTGCCCTCAATCCACATGCCGCGCTGGGCGTCGCGCCTGACCCTGACCGTCACCGATGTGCGGGTGCAGCGGTTGCAGGAGATCAGCCGTGGCGATGCGCTGGATGAAGGCTGCCCGTTTCCGAACATGGCCGCCGGGCCAGACCCCTGCGACTGGTACCGCGACCTGTGGAACCAGCTGCACGGCGCCGGCGGCTGGGATGCGAACCCGGAGGTCGTGGCCGTCAGCTTCACCGTGGAGCGCAGGAACATTGGTGCCGCTGATCCGCGCGCTGCGGCGCTGGCGCAGGCGGCCGGCGCCCTGACCAGCGCCTGCGCCGCCTTCATCGACATGGCGGAGCGCTTCCGCCAGCGGAACGCCCGCGACTGGGCGGAGCGCGCGGAGGCCAAGCAGGCGGAGTGCGAAGCGGCCCTAACCGTCGTGACCGCCGCGGCGCGCCACGGTGCCGCCGATGCCTGACCTTTCCCCCTCGCCCAGCGCCACCGTCCACGACGGGCGCGCGCGATCGCTGGCCACCTTCGACGCCGTCGCCGCGCGCCACGGATGGCGCTGCGTCTACTGCGACGGCACGGCAAGCACCGTCGATCATGTCATCCCGCGCCGCCTTCGGAAGAAGCGTCCCGATTGGCTGCCCCGCATCAACGCACCGGAGAACCTGATGCCGGCGTGCGAGACCTGCAACCTCATGAAGGGCGGGCAGGACGTCCGGCACTTCCTGCGGTGTGATCCGGCCAGGCTGCGCCGGTTGGTGCGGGCGATGGCCGCGATCAACCCCGGTGCGCTGACCATGCTCGATGGCGCCGATGGCTGACCGCCGCCCCTGGCCCAGCGCCAAGCCGTCCCCTGCTGCCCTGTCCATGGCGGCGGAGCGCGCGGCTTTCCATCGTCGCGCCACCAGCGCGGAGGCGCGCGCCTTCCTCCGCGGCATCCAGATGTCCCACGCCGCGGCCGTGACCGCGGCGGAAGACATCTACCTGGAGGCCGACCAGCGCGACGCCGACGGCCGTCGAGAGGGCAACGCCCGGGCTGCCGGCGCGAAATTGGCCGCCGCGCGCATCGATGCGCTGCTCGTTGCGGCCGGCGATGCATGCGGCCTGTCGCCCAGCCGGAAGGGGACGAAGGCCCTGGTGAAGAAGCTTCTCGCGACGAAGGAAGGGTAGGTGATGCTCAAGGACCTGATCGCGCGGCTTGAGGCGGCGAACGCGCCGGACCGTGCGCTGGATGTGGCGATCTGTCGGGCACTGCCGGATCGCAACCTGCTTGGTCATGCGGCAGGCCTGCCGGACGAAGCGCTGGCCCGAACCATCGGCGGCGCACCGCCGGTGACGGAAAGGTTCGACGCGGCGCGACGCCTGTCCGACTGGGTCCTGACCCACGCATCCGATCTGCCGGGCGGCCGCGCCACTGTGCGGTTGCGTCGCCGGGGAGGTTCCGACCCGCTGACGAGTGAGGTCCAGGGCGCGACTGATGGCGGCCGACCGGGCGCGCTGGCCCGGGCCTTCTGCCTTGCCGCGCTGATCGCCCGAATGGCGGACGAAGCCGCCCGGCGGCGGGCTGGTGATCCCAGCGCGACGATCTCGGTCCCGGTCAAGCTGCTGCGGGAGGCGCATGCCTGCATGCGCGAGTGCGGCTGGCAGCTGGCGCCGGCGGCGGATGACGGATCGGACGGCGTGTTGCAGGCGGCCGTGGCCGATGTGGAAGACCGCTTCCGGACCCTGCTGGAAGGGGTGGCCGGATGACAGCCGACAAGGAACGCCATCCGGACCACGTGCTGGGCGGCCCTTCAGAGATGATGGTCTTCGTGCGCGAGGGCTTCATTTACCCGGTGCAGGGCGTGGTCGGCGTGCCGCTGCCGGAGCAGGCGCGCCAGCATGCGGAGCTCAACCCCGGGACGCTCCGGGTCGAAGACGTGTCCGGGACTGTCCTGTGGCGCATGCAGTGAGAGGCGCCCGCCATGCCGATCCGGCCTGAAAACCGCGCCCGCTACCCGGCCGAGTGGCCGCTGATCTCCCTCTGGGTCCGCGTCTCGGCCGGCTGGACCTGCGAATGGTGCCCGGCCCGGCAGGGGGAGCCTCACCCGATCACCCGGTCGCGGGTTGTGCTGACCGTGGCCCACATCCATGACCCGGCGCCGGAGAATGTGGACCCGCGCAACCTGGCCGCGCTCTGCCAGCGCTGCCACCTGAACCACGACCGCCGGCACCACTTGGCGGTCCAGGCGGCGAACCGGCGGATGAAGTTCGGCGGTCGGGATCTGTTCTGCGATGCGGCGTGACCTGTCGCCGGAGGCGCGCGGGGCGGCGCTGGTGCTGGTCTGCCTGCTGCGGGCCCGCGCCGCCCGGATGGCGGGGGAAGATGCCCGGGCGCAGGCCTGGGCCATCCTGGGGGTGGCGGCCATCTGCTGGTGGCCGGGGTGGTGGCTATGGTGGTGGGCGTGGAAGGAGGCGGGCGGTGAGTGATGACATAGCCGTGATTGCGGCGCGACTGACAGCGGCGCAGAAGAGGTGGCTGTTATGGCTGCCGGCCGATGGCAGCGTCCGCGTGATCCAAAAGGGCGCGCCAAGCCTTCGCACGCGACGAACCACCCACCGCATCGGCCTGACCAGTTTCTTGCCAGGACGCCCGACGCCTCATCGCCTCACGCCCGCAGGTATCGCCGCCCGGGCCATCATTGCGGCAAGGCCGGAGGGCTGACGCCTCCGTCAAGGCAGATGATCAGAGCTTCCCGAATTCGGTCCGATTTCGTCCAATTCGGTCCGTTCACACCTTGATGCGCTGGACCGGGCCGCCGCCGGCGTAGCCCTTCGCCCCCGCCTGAATGTCGTCCACCAGCTCCGTCGAGGCAGGCCGGGCGCCGCAGCCGCGGCACCGCAGGCGCCTAGCGATCTGGCCGATGTCGGTTTCGCGCCGCCATTCCCGCAGCAGCATGCGAATCGGTATCTGTGTGGAGCGGCCGCAGCCGCATCGGGTGTCCAGCCACCAGCCATCGAAGTCGGACAGCAGCAAGGGCGGCGCCCCCGGACCCTCAGGGAAACTCAAAACAAATTCAAAACGTGAACATAGCGCAAATGCCGCACCGCCGGGGAATGGCGGTTTTCTGCGGGAAAATGGTGCCGGCACGCGGATTTGAACCGCGGACCTACTGATTACGAATCAGTTGCTCTACCACTGAGCTATGCCGGCACGCTGCGGCGGGGCCTATAGCGCCCGGCGCGGCGGCGGACAACCCGCTTCGCGCCCCTACCCTGCCGCTCTCGCGCAAAACTGCTACGCTTCCCGCAGATGCGCCGCCTCCTGCTCCTCCTCGCCCTGCTGGTCATCGGTGGCGCCGCCCTCTGGGCCCTGGTCGGGATGCCGCCCCGCGTCCGGATCGCGACAGCCACCAGCGGCGCCGCGCTGGAAGCGGTCTATGCCACCGGGGCGGTGGAGCCGGTGCATTGGGCCCGGGTCGGCCCCGCCGTGCGCGGCCGCGTCAGCGCCGTGATGGCGGAGGAAGGGGCCCGGGTCACGGAAGGCCAGGTGCTCGCCCGGATCGATGACCGCCAGACCCGCTCCATGGCGGATGAGGCCGAGGCCCGCGCCCGCTTCGCGCAGGAGGACCTGGCCCGCACCCGCACCCTGGTCGCCCGCGACATCGCCGCCCGCGCGACGCTGGAGCGGGCGGAGCGGGACGCCCGCGCCGCGCGGTCCGTGGCCGATGCCGCCGTGCAGCGGCTGGACGACTACCTGGTCCGCGCGCCCACCGATGGCGTGGTGCTGCGGCGCGACGTGGAGGTGGGGGAGGTGGTGGACACCCCCGCCAGCCTGTTCTGGATCGGCCAGCCCCGGCCGCTGCGCGTGACGGCGGAGGTGGATGAGGACGACATCGCCCGCATCGCCACCGGCCAGCGGGTGCTGCTGCGCGCCGATGCCTTCGCCCGCCAGGTGCTGACGGCCGAGGTCGCGCAGATCACGCCGAAGGGCGACACCTCCCGCAAGGCCTATCGCGTGCGCCTCTCCCTGCCGGAGGATACGCCCCTGCTGATCGGCATGACGGTGGAGGCGAACATCGTGCTGCGGGAAACGCCGGACGCGGTGCTGCTGCCGCCCTCCGCCGTGGTCCTGCCGCCGGCGCCCCGCAATCCCACCAGTACCGCCCGCGGCCCCGCCTTCGTCTGGGTGGTGGAGAAGGAGCGCGTGCGGCGGCGGGAGGTGGAGATCGGTGTCCAGGCCCCCCGCAGCATCGAGATCCGCCGCGGCCTGGCGGTGGGGGAGGCGGTGGTGCTCGCCCCGCCGGAGGGGCTGGCGGACGGCCAGGCGGTCCGGCTGGCGCCGCCCTGATGTTCCTCATGCTCGACATCGCGCGGGGCATGCTGGCGCGAAGGCGGCGGCAGACGCTGGTCTCGGTCAGCGGGGTCGCGCTCGGCGTCGCCTTCTTCATCGCGATCGTCGCGGTGATGCGAGGCTTCCAGACCTATTTCGTCGACCAGATCATCGACGTCGCGCCGCATATCACCATCAAGGACGAGACCCGCATCCCGGCGCCCCAGGCGGCGGAACTGCTGTACCCCCGCGCGGCTGTGGCGATCAGCGGCGTGAAGCCCCGCGACCGCATCCGCGGCATCCGCGCCGCCGGCGACAAGGTGGCGATGCTGGAGGCGATGGAGGGCGTCTCCGCCGCCCCGGTGCTGCAGGGCCAGGCGCTGATGCGCTACGGGTCGCGCGACGTCTCCGCCGCGGTGACGGGCATCGACCCCGCGCGGCATGTCCGCGTCTCCAACATCGAGAAGGACATGACGGCGGGGCGGCTCGAGGATCTGCGCCGCACCGCCAACGGCATCATCATCGGGGAGGGGCTGGGCCAGCGCCTCGGTATCGGGATGGGCGACACGCTGACGGTGATCTCGGCCCAGGGCGTGGTGCTGTCGATGCAGGTGGCGGGGCTGTTCCGCACCGGCATCCAGACGGTGGACCAGGGCAACGCCTTCGCGCTGCTGAAGGTGAACCAGGTGCTGCAGGACCGGCCGAACGTCGTGAACCAGATCCTGGTCCGCCTGGCCGACGTGACCCAGGCGGAGCCGATGGCGCGGCTGATCGAGGCCCGTTTCGGCGATCGGGCGGAAAGCTGGGAGGAGCAGAGCGCCAACGTCCTGACGGTCTTCGTCATCCAGAACGCCATTACCTATTCCATCACCGGCGCCATCCTGCTGGTCGCCGCCTTCGGCATCTACAACATCATCTCCACCGTGGTGTTCGAGAAGACGCGCGACATCGCCATCCTGAAGTCGCTGGGCTTCACGGAGGGGGACATCCAGTTCCTGTTCCTGATCCAGGGGCTGGTGGCGGGGCTGCTCGGCGCGGCGCTGGGCTGCGTGCTGGGCGCGCTGATGATCGAGGCGCTGGCCCAGGTCCGCTTCTCCACCTCGACGCCCTCCGGCAGCACCGGCTTCATCCTGTACCGGGACTGGCGGGTCTATGCCGCCGCGACCTTCTTCGCCCTGGTGGCGGCGGGCATCGCCTCAGTGATTCCGGCGCGGCGTGCCAGCAAGCTCGATCCCGTGCAGGTGGTGCGTGGCGCCGCCTGATGCGCCCCTGCTGGAAGCCGTCGGCGCCACGCGGCGATTGCCGGAAGGCGCGGTGCTGGTTCGGGACGTGGACCTGGTGTTCCGGCGCGGCGAATTCGTCGCGGTCACCGGGCCGTCCGGGTCCGGCAAATCCTCGCTGCTCTACCTGCTCGGCCTGCTGGACCGGCCGAGTGCGGGGCATGTGGCGCTGGAAGGGCGGGACACTGCCAGGCTTTCTTCCAACGAATTGGCGGCGCTGCGCCTGGCGAAGCTGGGCTTCGTGTTCCAGTTCCACTTCCTGCTGCCGGAATTCACCGCGCTGGACAATGTGCAGATCCCCATTCGCCGGCTCGGCCGGTTGAAGGGGGATGCGGTTCGGGCGCGCGCCATGGCGCTGCTCGGCGCGCTCGGCCTGGGTGATGCGGCGCGCAAGCTGCCGGAACAGCTCTCCGGCGGCATGCGCCAGCGCGCCGCGATCGCCCGCGCCCTGGCGAACGACCCCGCGCTGATCCTGGCCGATGAGCCGACCGGCAACCTGGATACCGCCAATGCCGCCGGCGTCTTCGACATCTTCGAGCGGCTGGCGCGGGAGGAGGGGCGCACCATCATCGTGATCACCCATGACCCCGACCTGGCCCGCCGCGCCACGCGGCGCATCCAACTGGTGGATGGGCGGATCGTGAGTGATAGCGGGGGGGCGACGGGATGATTTGCGCCCGCCCATGGCGGGCGAGCGCGCGAAGGCGCGCCGCCGCCTATGCCGCGAAGCCAAGGCCCCGGAGGGGCCGCCCGGCGACCGAGGGCATAAAAAACCTACGCTGAAGCCAGGAATCGTTCGAAGACCGGCACCGCATCGACCAGGTCCTGCGCGCGGGCGCATTCGCGCGGCGTGTGGGCGGTGCTGATGTCCCCGGGGCCGAGCACGACGCAGGGGGCCAGCGCCTGCAACTCACTGGCATCGGTGCCGTAGGGCGCGGTGCGGGCGGGCTGGTTGGTCAGCGACACGGCCAGGGTGATCAGCGGATGGTCGCGCGGCAGTTCCGGCGGGAAGCCCTCATGCTGCTCCGCCAGCTCGATCCCGGCATCGCGCGCGGCCTGGCGGACGGCGTGCAGGATGGGCTTGGGATCGACCTTCGCGCTGTAGCGGAATTTGATGAACGCGCTGGCCTTGGCGACCGTCACGTTCATGGCGGTGCCGTGGTTGTCGAGCACCAGGTTGAAGTCACTGAAGGGCGGTTCGTAGTCCTGGTCCTGCAGCGCGGGGTTGGTGCGGAGTTCGTCATGGACGCTGCGCATCGCGGCCAGGAAGGGCAGCAGCTTCCAGTTGGCGTTCACCCCCTTGCCGGTGGAGGAATGCGCCTGCAGCCCGCGCGCGGTGGCGGTGAAGGCGATGTGGCTTCGGTGTCCGCGCACCGGCACCAGCCCCGTCGGTTCCGCCACCACGATCCCCTTCAGGCCGATCGACTTCGCGAGCGCCGACTGCTTGGCGATGATGGCCGCGCCCTGCTTCGTCGTCTCCTCATCCGCCGTGATGAGGAGGGTGGCGCCGACGCCGGCGGGCGCCCTCTGCGCGGCGACGATCGCGGCGGCGACCTGGCCCTTCATGTCCACGCTGCCGAGGCCGTGCAGGAACCCCGCCTCGTCGATCCGCGGCGTCCAGGGCGCGCTTTCCCACCCCGTGGCGGGCACCGTGTCCATGTGGCCGGACAGCGCATAGCCGCCCTTCGGTCCCTTGTGGGCGACCAATGCACGCTTCGCAACGCCGTTGCCGTCCGTGTAGTCCAGCCGCTCCACCTCGAAGCCGGCCAGTTCCTGCTCCACCCGTTCGGCGACTGGCAGGTTGGAGAGGGAGGAACGGCTGTCGATCGCGATGAGGTCGGCAGCCAGGCGGAGGACGGGGTCGGTCGTGATCATGCCGGGAGCCTCGCTTGCCGCCGCGGTTCCGGCAAGGGAGAGTGCACTCATGCAGAGCTACCTCGACCCCCGGAGCGGCCGGACCTGGCCCCTCGACACCCCCCGCTGGTGCGGCGATGGCCAAGCGCCGCTGCTGCTGACCCAGCGCCCCGGCCTGGCGCGCGACGAGATCGAGACGCGCACGCGCAGCATCTGGCGCTACGCCGCCGCACTCCCCTGGGCGCCGAAGGCGCGCATCTCCATGGGGGAGGGCTGCACGCCGCTGGTGGAGCGCAAGCTTCCCGGCGGCACGGCGCTGCTGAAATGCGAATGGTTCATGCCGACGGGGTCCTTCAAGGATCGCGGCGCCTCCGTGATGCTTTCCCTCCTCAAGGATCAGGGCGTGGGGGCGGTGCTGGAGGATTCGTCCGGCAATGGCGGCGCCGCCGTCTCCGCCTATGCCGCCGCCGGTGGCATCGCGGCGACCATCTTCGTCCCCGCCAGCACCAGCCCCGCCAAGACCGTGCAGTCCCGCGCGGCGGGCGCGACGATCGAACTCATCCCCGGAAGCCGCCAGGATTGCGCGGATGCGGCGCTCGCGAAGTCCGCGGAGCTGTTCTACGCCAGCCACAACTGGCAGCCCTACTTCCTGGAGGGCACGAAGACGCTGGCCTATGAGCTGTGGGAGGACCTCGGCTTCAAGGCGCCCGATAACGTCATCGTCCCCTGCGGCGCTGGGTCGAACGTGCTCGGCTGCTGGCTCGGCTTTTCCGAGTTGCTGCGCGCCGGACAGATCGCGAAGCTGCCGCGCATCTTTGCCGCGCAGCCCGCGAATTGCGGCCCGATCGCCCGCGCGGCGCTGGGCCTGCCGGAACAGGCGGCGCAGCCGACCATCGCGGAGGGCACGGCCATCGCCCAGCCCATCCGCCTGCCGGAATGCCTGACCGCCATGCGCGAATCCGGCGGTGGCGCCGTGCTGCTGGAGGAGGCGGAGATCGCCGCCGCGTCGCTCAGCCTAGCGCGCACCGGTGTCTATGTGGAGCCCACCTGCGCCCAGGCGGCGGCGGCCTATTCGCGCCTCATCGCCGCCGGCACCATCGCGGAACGGGAGACGACGGTCGTGGTGCTGACGGGCACGGGCCTCAAGGCCACGCCGCGCTATGCGGAACTGATGGGGGTCGCGATCTGATGACGCTCGACGAATTGCCGACGCCCTGCCTGCTGCTCGACCTCGATGTGCTGAAGCGCAACCTGGCGCGCATGGAGGCCGCGATGGCGCGGCACCCCGGCGTGATGCTGCGCCCGCACCTCAAGACGGCGAAATCGGCGGCGGTCGCGGACCTCGCCGCGCCGGGCAAGGGCGCCATCACCGTCTCCACGCTGGCGGAGGCCCGCTACTTCGCGGAACACGGCTTCCTCGACCAGGTCTATGCCGTGGGCATCGTGCCCGCGAAGCTGGACCAGGTGGCGGCGCTGAACGCGCAGGGTGCCTCGGTGAAGATCATCACCGATGACCTGGAGACGGCGCGCGCCATCGCCGCCCATCCCGGCACGCTGCCGACGTTGATCGAGGTGGATGTGGGGGAGGGCCGCGCCGGTATCTCCGTGGACGGCACGGCGCTGCTGGCCATCGCCGCGGCACTCGGCCCGAAGCTGGTCGGCGTGCTGTCCCATTCCGGCCACTCCTATGCCGGCCGCAGCGACGCGCAGATGGCCGACATCGCGGAGGTGGAGCGCGCCGGCATCGTCGCCGCCGCGACGCGGCTGCGCGACGCCGGGCACAAGGTGGCCATCGTCTCCGCCGGCGCATCGCCGACCGCCATGCATGCGCGGCACCTCGATGGCGTGACGGAGATGCGGGCCGGCGTCTACATGATGGGTGACCTGCTGCAGGGCCAGATCGGCACCCATCCGCTGGAGGACATCGCGGTGACGGTGCTGGGTTCCGTCATCGGCCGCTACCCGCAGCGCCAGGCCGTGCTGCTGGATGCCGGCGCGCTGGCGCTGTCCAAGGACCGCAGCACGGAAGGGGCGCCGCGGGACTGGAAGTTCGGCCGCGTGCTGGACCGCGACGGCAACGCCACGCTGGGGGATGCGCTGGTCACGCGCGTGCACCAGGAACATGGCGAGGTCCGCGCGGCGGAGGGCAGCGCGCTGCCGATCGACCGCCTGCCAGTCGGCGCGCGGGTGCGCGTGGTGCCGAACCATGTCTGCCTGACGGCGGCGGCGCATGACCGCTACCACGTGATGGAGGGCGGGCGGGTGGTCGCCATCTGGTCACGGATTAACGGCTGGTAACCCGCTGGCGGCGTTCGACTTTTTCAAAGTGTGACACTTCTTGTGCGGCACCCGCTTCCCCGGCATGGATACGATGCCGTCAGGATGAGTGCCGCACGATACCGCCATGCCTGCCCTTGCCCGCCGCTCCGTCATCGCGACCCCGCTCCTGCTGCTGGCCCTGCCGGCGCGGGCGCGCTTCCGGGTGCCGCCCTTCCCGGAATGGGTGGGCCGCACGGCGAAGCTGAACGGGGATAACGGCCAGGCCCGGCTGCTGCTGCAGGGCGATCGCACCGGGCTGATCAGCGTGCGGCTGCTGTTCTTCTGCAAGCCGCTGCCGGTGCTGGACTGGACCATCGCCGATGACGGCCTGACCCTGACCTATCGCCGGCAGAGCGCGATTTCCACCACCCGCATCATCCAGGGCGCCGCGCGCATCACCGCCGAACCCGGCATGCTCCAATGGATCGAGGCCGCCGACCACCTGGCGGAGTTCGAGGGCTTCGAAGGTCCGGAAGCCGTCCGCGTCTGCGGTTGAAGCCTACCGCGCCGCGTTCACCGGGAATCAACCCGCCTTGCGCTACCTAGGTTCGGGGCAAAAGGCCCGGACACCTGGCGTGGCGCGGGCGGGAAGAAACCCGTGCGCCACGGGGACATGCCGTCGGGCATGGAACGGGCATGCGGATCGCGCTTTGCGTCAAGAAGGATATCCACGGCCTGCTGGCGGCGAGGATCCTTGCCGAGAGGCTGGGCTTCGCGACGCTGCGCTTCTTCTGCAGCGTGAAGACGCGGGACGCGGAGAATGCCGTCCCCGCGCTGAAGATCATGAAACTGCTGGAACGCGACGTGGCGATGGACACCTTCGCCGCGCTGGAAAGCCGCTTCGGCAGGCTGCCGCATCCCGATGAATGGACGCCGCTGCTGGATTTGAAGGCGGATGGCGGCGCGCGCGCGCTGCTGGACTTCCGGCCGGACCTCGTCATCTCCGCGCGCTTCTCCCTGATCTTCCCGCAGCGCGTGATCGATGCGGTGCCGCGCGGCATCATCAACGTCCATCCCGGCGCGCTGCCGGGCTATCGCGGCCTCTTCGCGCCCTTCTGGCAGATCCTGAAGCGGGAGCCGGTTCTGGGCTGCACCGTGCACATGGTGGATCGCGGCATCGACACGGGCCCGATCCTCGGCATCGCGCGCGTGCCGCTCGACACCTCCCGCTCCCTCATGGCGCATACCGCGGCGCTGTATCACGGCGGCGTCGCGATTGCGGCGGAAGCGGCGGCGAGCATCGCGGCGGGCAACACGCCGGCGGGCACGCCGCAGCCCGAAGGCGGGAACTACTACCGCTTCCCGGCCCCCGCCGATTTCGCCGCGCTGCCCGTCCCCATCGTCACCGCGCAGGATTTCGCGGAGACGCTCTCCGCCGCCTTCCCGCCCCGCGCCGGCACGCAGCCCGTGCGATGGAGCGCCGCGGCATGACGGGCGGCGCGTCCTTCGCGACGCGGCTCGGCGGCGTGCTGGCCGTGATGCTGCTGCTGGGCTGCGGCCTGACCGCAGGCCTGAACTACCTGAAGTTCGAACGCATGCTGCTGGAACAGCAGGCGAAGGTGCTGGAGATCCTGGCCGTCGAGCTCGGCGGGACGGTGGAGAACAGCCTGGCGCTCGGCGTGCGGCTGGCGGGCGTGCCGGGCGCGCAGGCGCTGCTGGAACGGTCCCGCGCGGCGGAACCGCTGATCGGCGGCCTCGCCATCGCGGATTCCGATGGGGTCGTGCTGTTCGACACGGATCGCCAGAACCTCGGCACCACCGTGCCACGGGGCCTCTTCGACCCGCGCGCGGCGGCCCATGCCTGGCGCTTCCGCGACGGCGCGCGTCAGGGCATCGGCGCCCCCATCATCAACGGCTTCGGCCAGCTGGAAGGCGCGGTGCTGCTGCGCTACGGGCGGGAGGCCGTCAATGAACGCCTGACCTCCGCGCTGCTCGGCATGGTCAAGGCGGGGCTGCTGGCGCTGGCGCTGGCCGTGCCGCTCGGCCTGCTCGGCATCCATCTCGTCACGCGCCAGGCGCGGCGCTGGTTCGCGGCGGTGGAGGGCGCGATGCAGCCCGGCGCCGCGCCGGAACCGCTTGCCGCCGGGCTGCAGCAGGCCATCGCGGAAGCCGATGCCGTGCTGTCCGATGCCGAGCGCCGGCTGGAGGCGATCGCCGCCAGCCTGCCCGAACCCGCCCCCCAGCCGGAGCCCGCCACGCCATGAATCCGGGCCCGACTCCGGCCACGACCCCGGCCCCGACCCCGGCCGTCGCCCCTGACCGGCGCCTGGTCGGCAGCGTCGTCGCCGTCGCCGTGCTGCTGCTGACGCTCGCCGTCGGCTTCGTCTCCTCCGCCGCGCTCCGCAGCTTCGAGACGGAGCTGAGGCCGGAGCTGGAGCGGGAGGCGACGGTGGTCGGCAGCATCGGCGCGCAGGCACTGCAGCGCGCGCTCGACCTCGGCGTGCCTTTCGCGGGCCTGTCGGGGGTGGAGGAGTATCTGGGCGGCCTGCTCGCGACGCGGCAGGGCCTGGCCTATCTGCTGCTGACCGATGGCAATGGCCGCGTGGTGGCGACGGCGGGGCAGGCGCCGGGATCCTTCGCGGGTCTGCTCGCCGGCACCGCGCCGCCCGGGCGTGGCGCGCTGATGCGCGTGCAGGGCAGCAGCTACGACGCCGCCCAGCCGCTGCTGGAGGAAGGGCGCGTCGCGGGTTGGCTGCATGTCGGCATCGCGCGCGCGCGGCTCGACACCGCGCTCGACGACATGCGGTGGGACGTGCTGATCGTGCTGCTGGTGGTGCTGCTGGCCACGGCGGAATTCCTGCGCTTCATCCTCTCCCGCCTCGTCGCCGCGCCGATCGGCATGGTGATGCGGCTGCAGTCGCGGCTGGCTGCCGGCGAATGGACGGTGCGCGCGCCGGGCGACATCGGGGCGGAGGCCGGCAGCGTCGCGCGGCACTTCAACGTGCTGGTGCGCCGCATGAACGACCGCTGGGAAAGGCTCTGCTGGCTCGCCACCCAGGGCACCGCGCCGCGCCGTGCGGCCGCCGTGCTGGATGGCGTCAAGCACCGGCTGCGCTTCGGCGCGACGGCGCTGCAGGAAGGGCTCGGCGGGGGCGCGGCTTCCGCGCGGCTGCCGCTGTTCCTCTTCGTCTTCGCCGAACAGCTCTCGACCTCCTTCAACCCGATCTTCGCGATGGAGCTGGCGGGCGGGCAGGGCGGCATGCTGGGTGCCGCGCTGCCGCTGGTGACCTTCGTCGCCGCCGTCGCGCTGCTGACGCCCTGGGGCGGCGAGTTGGTGGCCCGCCACGGACCCCGCCAGGCGCTGGTGCTGGGGCTGGTGCCGGCGGCGCTCGGCCATGTCGGCGCGGCGCTGGCGCCGGACCTCGTGACGCTGGCCGTGGCACGTGCCGTCAGCGGCGCGGGCTACGCCATCGTCACCATCGCCTGCCAGGTGCAACTGGCGCGGGAAGCGGCCAGCGGGCGCATGGCGCGCAGCCTCGGCGGCTTCACCGCGGCGGTGATGACGGGCGCGGTCTGCGGCACGGCGATCGGCGCGGTGCTGGCGGACCGGCTCGGCTTCCGGCTGACCTTCATCGCCTCCGCCATCCTCGTCCTCGGCGTTGCGGCGATGGCCTGGCGCTGCATGCCGGCGGGTGGCGCGGGTGAGGGGAAGCGCGGCGGCATCTGGCATTCCGCCCGCGCCGCTTTCGCGGAGCCGCATTTCCTGATGCTGGTCGTGCTGGCCGCGATCCCGGCCAAGGTGCTGCTCGGCGGCTTCGTCTTCTTCCTGGCGCCGCTGGAACTGCGGGAGATGGGGCTGAGCCAGGCCGCGATCGGCCGCAACGTGATGCTCTATGGCCTCTGCATGCTGCCGGCCATCATGATCGGTGCCTGGATCGCGGACCGGTCGGGCCGCGGCGGGACCATCATCGTCATGGCCGGCCTGCTGAACGGGGCGGGGCTGCTCGCGCCGCTCTGGCTGCCGGCGGAAACCGCCCTGCCGCTGGCCGTCATCGCGACCGGCGTGGCGCAGGGCCTGGCGGCGGCGCCGATGCTGGCGATGATCCCGGGCCTCAGCCTGCGCCCCGGCGCGCCGAGCTCTGCCGCGATGATGAGCCTGCTGCGCCTGGCGGAGCGGCTGGGCAGCGTGGTCGGCCCGCCCGCCGCGGCGGCGCTGCTGGCGCTGGGTGGCGGGCAGCACGCGATGCTGGTGCTGGGCGCCATCTCCGCCGCCACCGCGCTCGGCTATGGGCTCGCCCTGCTGATGGGCCGCGCGCGACGGGAGGCCTTGGCATGATCCTCGACCGGCGCGGCCTGCTGGCCGCCCCCCTGCTCCTGGCAACGCCCGCCGTGGCGCAACTGCGGCCGCATCGCATCACCATGCTGCTGTTCCGCGGCTGGGAGGAAGCCTGCGACGGCTTCCGGGACCATTTCGCGGCGCGGCGCATCCCGGTGGAACTCACGGTGCGCGACGTGGCGCAGGACCTCCGCCGCCTGCCGGCCTTCGTGGCGGAGATCCGGGAGACGAAGCCCGACCTCGTCTATGTCTGGGGCACGTCCCTCGCCATCGCGGCGCTCGGGCCCTGGGATGGCGCCGATCCGGCGCGCCACATCACCGGCGTGCCGGCGGTGTTCAACATCGTCACCGACCCCGTCGGCAACCGCCTGGTGCAGAGCGCGGAGGCGCCGGGCCGCGCGGTGACGGGCACGGAATACATCGCCTCGGTCGAGGTGCAGATGCGCGCCATGGCGCGCTACCGCCCCTTCAGCCGCGTCGGCGCGATCTTCAATCCGAATGAGCGCAACTCGCTGTCCGTCATCGCGCAGATGCGCGCCATGCTGGGGGAGGGGCTGGTGGAGCTGCCCGTGGCGCTCGATGCCGCGCGGCGGCCCGATCCCGCCTCCATCCCCGGCCGCGTGGCGGCGGCGCGGGAGGCGGGGGTGGATTGGCTCTACATCCCGCCCGACACTTTCCTCAACGACCACCGCGCGGCGCTGACCGGCGCGGCGCTGGCGGCGGGGCTGCCGACCTTCGCGGCGACGGAGCGCTTCGTTCAGTTCGCCGAGGGGCTCGCGGGCCTGGTCAGCCGCTACTACAGCGTCGGCGCCTTCACGGCCTACAAGGCGGAGCAGATCCTGCGGCAGCGCCGCGCGCCGGAGACGATCCCGGTGGAGACGCTGACCCGCATGTCCTTCCTCGTCCGCATGGACAGCGCGCGGCGGCTGCGGGTCTTCCCGCCGGTCGGCCTGCTGCGCGTGGCGGAGACGGTGTGATCCCATGCTGCTGCGATCCCGCATCCTGCTGCTCTTCGCCCTCGCCATGGCGCTCGTCGCGGCCTCCGTCGCCGTGCCCGCCTGGCTCGTGCTGCGCGATGGCCAGGACCGCGCCGCGGGCCTGCGCGCCGCGCTGCAATCGGCCACGCTGAACGAGGCCGTGGAGCGTGCCGCGGCGCCGCTCGTCGCCTCGCTCCGCGCCGCCGTGGCGGATGACGCGCTGCTGGTGGCGCGCGGCACCAATGACGAATCCGCCCTGCGCCAGCGGCTCGCGGCGCTGCGGGCGGAGCTGGGGCTGGAAGGCCCGGCCGCGCGCATCGACCTGGTCGGCGCACAGGGGCAGCTGCTGGCGGCGGCGCCGGCGGTGGCGGAGCCGCTGGCGAGCGGCGCTTCCGCCCTGCAGCGCGACCTCGGCCGCGATGGCCTTTCCGCGCGGTTCGAGGCGACGGCGGAAGGCGCGATGCTGCTGGTCGTCAGCCTGCGCATGGGCACGTCGGACCTGATCTCCGCCAGCATGCCGGCGGAGGCGGCGCTGGATCGCGTGGCGCGGCAGATGGGTGCGGAATTGATGCTGCGGGACCGGCAGGGCCGCGCGGTCTTCGCCACCGATGCGGTGCTGCGCGACGATGCGACGCGGCTGCGGGAAGGTCAGTCCGTCACGCTCGGCGGTCGCATCTTCCGTGTGGAGGCAACGCCCCTCGACAATTCCGCGGGCGCGCGCGTGGGCCAGGTGCTGGTGCTGGTGGATGCGACGGCGGAGACGCAGTCGCGCCAGCTGCTGCTGCTGCTGGCCGGCGCGCTGCTGGTGGTGGCGGGCGCCGTCACCTGCGGGCTGCTCTACCGCGTCATCCGCGACGCGATCGATCCGCTCAGCGAACTCGCGCGCGCGCTGCAGGCGGTGGCGGGGGGCGACATCTTCGCCTCCGCCGCCATCGCGGAGCGGCGCGACGAGGTCGGCGCCATCCAGGCGGCGCTGGAGGCGCTGCGCAGCAACACCCTGGCGCTCGATCGCCTGCAGACCAGCAACCGCCTCTCCGCCCTGCGGGAACGCGCGCTGATCGGGCAGGAGATCGCGCGCCTGACCGCCGTGCTGGACGGGCCGGAGCGGGAGGAGATCCTGGGGCTGCTGAAGGGGGAGGGCGCGGCGCTCGGCCCCGCCTTCGCGCGGCTGTCGGGCCATGTCGTGCAGCAGCACCAGGCGATGGCGACGCTGCTGGAGGAACGCACGCGCGACCTCGCCTTGGTGCGCCAGGCGCTGGAGGAACGCACCCAGCTGAACCGGATGCGGGAGGAGCTGGACGTCGCGCGGCGCCTGCAGCTTTCCTCCGTGCCGACGGTCTTCCCGAACCGGCCGACCTTCCGCCTGCATGCGGCGATGGTGCCGGCGAAGGAAGTGGGCGGCGATTTCTGCGACTTCGTCATGCTGGATGATCATCGCCTGGCGCTGCTGATCGGCGATGCCTCCGGCAAGGGCGTGCATGCCGCCATCTTCATCGCCATGGCGCGCAGCCTGCTGCGCGCGGCCATCGGCCGCGGCGCGAGCCCCGCGGAGGCGCTGGCCCAGGCCAATGACGTGCTGTCCACCGACAACCCGACGATGATGTTCGCCACCGTCTTCGCCGCCGTGCTGGATTGCCGCACGGGCCTGCTGACCTACGCCAATGCCGGCCACAACCCGCCCCGCCGCCGCGGCGTGACGGGAGAGGCGGAGCTGCCGGTGGATCGCGGCATCGCGCTGGGCGTCATGGACGGGATGGAGTTCACCGACCAGCAGGCGGTGCTGGATGCCGGCGACATGGTGCTGATGTTCACCGATGGCGTCACGGAAGCCGTGGCGCCGGGCGACATCCTGTTCGGCGATGACCGCCTGGCCGCCATCATGGCCGACACGGCGCTCGAAGCCCCCGCGCAGCTCGTCGAAGCGGTGGCGCGGGGGGTGGAGGCCTTCGCGGATACGGAACCGCAGGCCGACGACATCACCATGCTGGCGCTGCACTGGCGCGGCCATGCGGCCCTGCTGCCGGCGCCGCCGCCGGCGGAGGCACTCGCCTGCGCGTGATCGGGCGCGCGGTCGCGGAGATGGCCGCCACTTAACCGTCGCGCAACCCACAATCGTCTATCGTCCGGATGTCCGCAGGATGCGGTCTATGCCGGGGCGCCGAGGTCATGACGGCCATGGCGCCCTCCATCGCTTCCATCCTGACAGGGAATCCGCATCGATGAACGCCGTCACCAAGCCTGCCTTCGTGGAGCTGGACGACAACATGCTCGCCGCGGTCGTCGGCGGCAGCGGTGCCGTGCAGTCCAGCACGCAGGCCGGCGACGGGCAGGAGGATGATGTCGAATACGGCGTCTCCATCACCGGGCCGGTGGTGAAGTCCGGCAGCGCGGGCGTCGGCGCCATGACGTCGGTGTCCACGGCAATCGGCGGCGTGAAGGTGAATGGCGCGGCCGGCGCCTTCGCGGGCGGCAGCTACGAGGTGACGATGACGGGCGTCGGCGCCTCCGCCGGCGCGGGCGCCTTCGCCACCATCAGCGGCAGCAAGACGGAGGGCAACGTCACCACCACCGTCACGGCCGAAGTCGCCTCTGGCGTCATGGTGGGCGCGCAGGTCGGCGCGACCGGCAGCTCGGTTTCCGGCGTCGCGGGCATCGGCGGCACGGTCAGCGTGACGGTGGAGACGGAGCACAAGCTGGGCAGCGGCGTCACCGCCACCACCGGCACCACGGTCGAGGCCGGCGTGAAGGCGGGCGTCGAGGGGCAGATGAGCGTCGGCATCACCGGCGTGAAGGCGGATGCGGGCGTCATGGCCGGCGCCTACTACTCCGTCACCGCGCAGGGCACCATCGGCACCAAGGAAGTCTCCGGCACCGGTTCCGCCGGCTATGTCGATCCGGGCTCGGCCGGCGTCGGCCTCAACGGCACCGCGGCGCTGGACAAGGGCAAGATCACGCTCGGCATCGGGGGCGAGGCCGCGGTCGGCATCGGCGGCCTGAACGCGGGCATGAGCGTGAGCGTGGACACCAAGGCCGTGGCCGCCACCGGTGAGAAGGTCGGCCTGGCCACCGGCGACGCCGCCATCAAGGCCGCGGCGGATGCGAAGGCGCTGGCCGACAAGGTCGCCGCCGACAAGGCGGCCGCGGATGCCAAGGCAGCCGCCGAGAAGGCGGCGGCCGAGGCGCGGGCGCAGGCCGAGAAGGCCGCGGCGGAAGCCCGCGCGGCGGCGGAGAAGGCGGCGGCAGATGCCGCCAAGGCCGCGCAGGATGTGGCGAACAAGGCCAAGAGCACGGCCAAGAGCGTGGGCAAGAAGATCCGGCGCCTCTTCCGCTGATCCCGGGCGGGGCGTGGCCTTCGCGGCCGCGCCCTGTCCGTCATCGCCCCGCCTGCCACTGCCTCATCGCTGCACCCCCCGCGCGGAACCACGCCCATGGAAAACCCCGGCAAGACCCCGCTGTTCCGGGCCGAGGCCGTTGCCGCGGCCACTTCCGTCACCACCGTGGACGATGCGCTGGAAGTGGTGCCGCCGCCGCTGAAGATCCTGTGGGGCGTGCTGGGCGCGCTGACCATTGGGCTGATCGGCTGGTCGGCCATCACCAACGTGCCGGTGAAGGTCAATGGCCAGGGCATCCTGCTCTCGGCCGGTGGGCTCACCGACATCGTCTCCGACACCGAGGGGCGCGTCGTCGAATTCGCCGCGCGGCCCGGGGACCTCGTCACCGCCGGCAGTGTCGTCGCCGTGGTGGACCAGGCGGAGCTGCGCCTGCAGCTCGCCGCCGCGGAGGGCGAGTTGCGGGATGCGGAGACGGCGCGCAGCGAGATGCGCCGCTTCCAGGACCGGGAAGCCGCGGCGGATCGTGCCTGGCGCGCGGCGCGGGATGAGGGCCTGTCCCGCAGCCTGCGCGCCGCGCAGGATCGCCTGCGCCTGCTGACGGAACGCGAAGGCGTGGTGCGGGACCTGGCGGACCGGTCGCTGGCCACGCGCGACCGCGCGATCGGTGCGCAGATCGAGCTGTTCGGCGTGCGCGACCAGATCGAATCGCTGCAGAACGAACGCCGCGTGCTGGAGATGGACGCGATGATGCGCCAGACCCAGCGGGAGCGTGACCTGCTGACGGCGGACCAGCGCGTGGCGACGGCCGACCGCCAGGTGACGACGCTGGGCGAGCGCATCCAGCGCATGGGCGCCGTGCGGTCGCCCTTCGATGGCCGCGTGGTGGAGACGAAGGCCAATGTCGGCCAGGTGGTGAACCGCGGCGGCCCGCTGCTGACGCTGGTGCGCAGCGATACCGATGCGGGATCGGGCCCGCTGATGGGCCTGGTCTATGTCGGCGCGCAGGACGGCAAGAAGCTGCAGCCGGGCATGGTGGTGGAACTGTCCCCCGCCACGGCGCCGTCGCAGGAATACGGCTTCCTGCGCGGCCGCGTGCTGCGCGTGGCGGATACGCCGGCCAGCAGCGCGGGCATGCTGCGCACGCTGCAGAACGATGCGCTGGTTTCCGAATTCCAGCGCAACCAGCGCACGCTGTTCGAGGTGAACATCGCGCTCGACCATGATGCGCGCGGCCGCCATGTCTGGTCCGGCGGCAATGGCCCGGCCTTCACGATCGAGGGTGGCACGCCCGCCACCATGCAGGCGACGGTGCGCCAGGTGCGCATGATCGCGCTCGGCCTGCCCGCCCTGCAGCGCTGGCTGGGGGAGGATGTGCGCAGCCCGCATGAGGCGGCCGCGGCCCCCGCCACCACCGTCGCGCAGCGGTGACGCCCATGCGCACGCCGACCATCCTGCAGGTGGAGGCCGCGGAGTGCGGCGCCGCCGCGCTCGGCATCATCGCCGCGCATCACGGGCTGTGGCTGACGCTGGAGGATCTGCGCGCGCGCTGCGGCGTCTCCCGCGACGGCAGCAAGGCGCAGCATGTCGTGGCCGCGGCGCGGGAACTGGGGTTCGAGGTGCGCGCCGTGCGCGCGGAGCCGGAGGCGCTGGGCGAGGCCGAATGCCCCGCCATCCTGCATTGGGGCATGGACCATTTCCTGGTGCTGGAGGGAAGGCGCGGCGGGCAATGGTGCCTGAACGATCCCGCGCGGGGCCGGCGCCGCGTCGATGACCGGGAATTGCGGCGCCAGTTCAGCGGCATCCTCATCATGCTGAAGCCGGGCCCGGCCTTCCAGCGCGGCGGCAGCGCGCCGAGTGCGCTGCGCGGGCTGGCGGATCGCCTGAAGGGCGGCAGCGCGGCGGTCTGGCTCGCCATCGGGATCAGCCTGATGCTGGCGGTGCCCGGCGTGCTGCAGCCGAGCTTCCGGCAGGTCTTCCTGGATCGCATCATGTCGGCCGGCGTCATCGCCTGGCTCTGGCCCATCGTGTTGGCCATCTTCGGCGTCGGGCTCTTCGCCGCGATCGGCACCTGGATGCAGAAGACACTGCAGCACAACCTGGAAACGCGCGTCGCCGTGCGCGGCGGCATCGAGTTCATGGAGCGCGTGCTGCGCCTGCCGCTGTCCTTCTACGGGCAGCGCGGCGCGGCGGGGATCGCGGACCGCGTCATGCTGAACGACCGCGTCGCCGGCACGGTGGCGCGGGAGATCGGCGGCACCATGCTCGCCCTCGTCATGGCGGTCACCTATTTCGCGGTGCTGGTGCTGTTCGATTGGCGGCTCGGCCTGGTCTCCGCGCTCGGCGCCGCGACGCTCGGCCTCGCGCTGCTCGCGCTCTCGGCCCGGCTGCGGGAGGATCAGCAGCGGCTGCTGAACGAGCAGGGGCTGGAGGATGCGGAGGCGAAGCAGGGGCTCCGCATGATCGACAGCTACCGCGCCAGCGGGACGGAGGCGCTGCTCTTCGACCGGCTGACGGCGCGGCGCGCACGGGCGCTGAATTTGCGGCAATCGCTGATGCTGGGGCGCGCGGCGCTGAAGCACCTGCCGGGGCTGGTCACCACCATCGCCGCGGCGGCGGCGGTCGCGGTCGGCGGCGGGCTGATCATCGATGGGCAGATGTCGATCGGCGCGCTGGTCGCCTTCCTCTTCCTGCAATCCGCCTTCCTGGCGCCGGTCGGGCGGCTGGTGCAGCTCGGCCCGCGCATGCAGGAAGCGGGCGCCAATCTCCGCCTGCTGGACGACACGCTGCGCCACCCGCTGTCCGAGGAATTTTCCAACGCGCTGCCCGCGCCGCGGCTGATCCGGCGCCTGGCCGGCAAGGTGGAGCTGCGCGACGTCAGCTTCGGGCATTCGCGCCGCGCGGTGCCGCTGATCACCGACGTCTCGCTGACCATCGAGCCGGGGGAGCGCGTCGGCATCGTCGGCGCCTCCGGTTCGGGAAAATCCACGCTCGCCCTGCTGGCGGCGGGGCTGCATGAGCCCTGGTCGGGCCAGGTGCTGCTGGACGACAGGCCGATCCGCGACATCCCCCGCGCCGTGCTGCGGCAGAGCGTGCAGGTGGTGGACCAGAACGGCTTCCTGTTCACCGGCACGGTCCGCGACAACATCGCGATGTGGGACCAGACCGTGTCGGAGGAACGGCTGCACGCCGCGGCGCGCGACGCCGTCATCCACGACTTCATCCTCGACCGGCGCGAGGGCTACGCCTTTCCCGTGACCGGCGGCGGGCTGAACCTGTCCGGTGGCCAGCGCGCGCGGATCGAGATCGCCCGCGCCCTGGTGCAGGATCCGCGCATCCTGGTCTTCGACGAAGCGACCGCCGCGCTGGATGACGAGACGGAGGCCGAACTGCTCTCCAACATCCGTCGCCGTGGCGCGACGATGCTGGTCATCGCGCATCGCCTGGCGCCGCTCCGCGACTGCGACCGCGTGGTGGTGATGGAGCGCGGCCGGATCGTGGAGATGGGCCCGCCCGGGGAGCTCGCGGCCCGCCGCGGCGCCTTCGCGCGGCTGATGCTGCAGGAGGCCTGACGCCATGGATACGCTGACCTCCACGCTGACGCTGGACCCGATCGACCGCCGCTTCCAGCAGCCGCCCCGCAGCCTGGCGGAGCCCGGCGCCTTCTGGCTGCTGGAGGGTGGCGAGGCCGACCTCTTCGCCGCGGTGGAGGGGCTGGAGGAGGGCGTGGCGCCGCCCGGGCCCTACCTCTTCGTCGGCCGGCTGGAGCCCGGCAGCCTGGTCGTCGGGCACGGCTCCGACATCGAATGCCTGGTCATCCGCCCCGCCGCCGGCGCGGTGCTGCGCCGCCTGCCGCATCTCGGCGCGCTGGGCGGGTCTGAAGCGTTGCTGGAGGCGATGCAGCGCTGGGCCGGGGTGCTCGCCCAGGGGCTCGGCGCGCGGCTCTGGCGCCCCTCCAACATCGACCAGGTGGCGCGGCCCGGGCGCATGCTGGCGCTGGCGGAGCGGCAATCCGCCACGGCCCGCGGCGCCGGCGCCTGGCTGCGCCTGCCGGCCCGGGGCGCCATGCTGCTGGGGCTGGAGCCCGTCTCCGGCCTTCTGCCGCTGCCGCCCCAGGCCTGGATCGTCGCCGGTTCGGCCTTCGAGGCGCCGGTCTTCGCCGGCGTGGCGCCGGAGGCGCTGGAGGAAGCGGCCGCGGGCCTCGCCGCCTATACCGATGCCTGCGTCGCCATGCTGCCCGGGCTGCGCAGCCTGGCGGAGATCGACGAGAGCGGGCGGCTGGAACAGCGCGCCCGCCAGGACCGGGAGGCGGAGGGCCGCACCGCCGGCATCGCCGCCGCGCTGCTGCACGCCCCCGCGCCCGCCACGGCCGACCCGGCGGAGGATGCGGCTGCCGAGCCGCTCTTCCTCGCCATGGTCGCCGTCGCCAGGGCCGCCAGGCTGCGCCCGCGCATCACGCGGCCGACGCGGTTGCGCGAACAGGACATCGACACGCCGCCGACGATGGAGGAGATTGCCCGCGCCTCCGGCCTGCGGCTGCGGCAGGTGGCGCTGCCCGCGGGGTGGTGGGCGCGCGACCTTGGCCCGCTGCTGGGCCGGGAACGCGGGGGCGATGCGGTGGCGCTGCTGCGCGATGGCGGCCGCTACGTCGTTCAGAAGCCCGGCGCCACCCCGGCGGTGGTGACGGAGGCGGTGGCGGAATCCCTGCTGCCGCATGGCTGGACGCTGATGGAGCCGCTGCCCGACCAGCCGCTGTCCTGGCCGCAGCTGCAGCACTTCGCGCATCCCCAGTCCACCGACAGGGCGCTGGCGATCGGCGCGGCCGTCATCGGCGCCTTCCTCGGCCTCGGCATGCCGGTCGCGATGTCCTTCGCCACCGGGTCGCTGATCCCGGGTGGGAACCGCTTCGGCCTGGTCGAGCTCGGCATCGTGCTGGCCTGCGTGGGGCTTGCGAATTTCGTCGTGCAGATGGCGGGCGACATCGCCAAGCACCGCATGACGGCCGCGATGGAGGCGCCGCTGCACGCCGCGCTGTGGGACCGGCTGCTGCGCCTGCCGATCCCGGTGCTGCGGCGGCACACGCCGTCCGAACTCGCCTCCCGCCTCGGCGTCGCGCTCGCCGTGCCGCTGGGGCGCAAGAACTACCGGCTGGCGATGATCGGCGGCGTGGCGACCTTCGCCACCGCCATGGCGGCGCTCTTCGCCTATATCCCGCTGGCGGCGGTGGTGGCGCTGCCGCTGATCCTGCTGCAGCTCGGCCTGTCGATCGGCGCCGGCATCCTCAAGACGCGCGCCCATGCGGCCAGCCTGGCGCAGACCGGGGCCGCGGATGCGCTGGCGATCGAGGCGGTGAGCGGCATCACCAAGCTGCGGCTCGCGGGCGTGGAGCAGCGGCTGCTGGCGCGCTGGGCGGAACGCTTCATGGCGCTGCGCGGCAGCAAGCTGGCGGAGGAGCATGTCGAGACCTGGTACGCCGCGGCCTCCGCCAGCCTGACCTTCATCGCACTCGGCCTGCTGTTCCTCGTCTTCGCCTCGGGCGACGCCAGCACCAAGCCGGCGGTGGTCGGCTTCCTGATGGCCTTCATGATCGCCAATGGCGCGGCGTCCAGCGTCGGCGCGGCCTTCATGGGCTTCCACCCGCTGAACGCCATGCGGGATTTCGCGGCGCCGCTGATGCAGTCCTTGCCGGAAGCGACGGCGGGGCGGATCGATCCTGGCCGGCTGTCCGGCCGCATCACGCTCTCCAACCTCGCCTTCGCCTATGAGGGCGCGGAGCAGCCAGTGTTCCGCGGGCTGGAGCTGGAGGTGGAGCCGGGCGAGTTCGTCGCCATCATCGGCCGGTCGGGCTGCGGCAAGTCCACGCTGGTGCGGCTGCTGCTGGGGCTGGAGCGTCCGCATTTCGGCAGCGTGGCCTATGACGGGCAGGACCTTGCCTCGCTCGACCTCGGCCTGCTGCGGCGGCGCGTGGGGACGGTGCTGCAGGGGGCGACGCTGCCGCCCGGCGCGCTGATCGACACGCTGCGGGGCTTCAGCGAGGCGACGGAGGCGCAGATCTGGCAGGCGCTGGAGGGTGCCGCGATCGCCGACGACGTGCGGGCCATGCCGCTCGGCCTGCGCACGCCCATTGCCGATGCGTCGCAGGTGCTCTCGGGCGGCCAGGTGCAGCGGCTGCTGCTGGCGCGCGCGCTGGTGAACCGGCCGGACGTGCTGATCCTGGACGAGGCAACGAGCGCGCTGGATCCGACGACGCAGGCGGTGACCACGCGCACCGTCGCGTCCATGACCTGCACGCGCATCGTCGTCGCGCACCGGCTGGAGACGATCCGCGGCGCCGACCGCATCGTGGTGATCGAGGATGGGCGCGTGGCCCATGCCGGCACCTTCGCCGCGCTGGTGGAGGCGGGGGTGATCGAGGCGGGGTGACCCTTCGGTGGCGCCCGGCGATTGAGGGCACGCTCAGCGTGCGTCCGGATAGTCCCGCGCCGGCCGCGGCCGGAAGGGCGGCAGGGACCAGCCGCGCCACAGCGAGACGCCGCGCAGCCCGAAGCCGATCGCGATGCCGGCCGTCAGCGCCACGTCGCGCGGCAGCGGCGCCAGCCGCAGCACCACATAAGCCGCGGCGGCTGCCATGGCGGCGGTGATGTAGATCTCCTTGCGCAGGATCAGCGGCAACTCGTTGCAGACCACATCGCGGATGATGCCGCCGGCCGTCGCCGTCACGGCGCCGAGCAGCACGGCGGCCCAGGGGTTGGCGCCGGCGATCAGCGCGATCTCCGCCCCCAGCACGGCATAGAGCGCGAGCCCCACGGCATCCGCCCAGAGCAGCGCCTTGAAGCGGCTTTCCACGCGGTGGGCAAAGAAGAAGACGAGGATGGCGGTGGCGGCCGCGATGGCCGGCAGTTCCGGCGATTTCAGCCAGAAGATCGGCGTGCGCCCCAGCAGCAGGTCGCGCACCGTGCCGCCGCCGAAGCCGGTGATCACGCCGATCAGCACGAAGCCCACGATGTCCATCTGCTTGCGGCTGGCGACCAGCGCGCCGGACGCCGCGAAGACCGCGATCCCCAGCAGGTCGAGGATGCGCAGCCCGGTATCGAAGCTGCCCAAGCCCCTATTCCGCCGCCACCGGCGCCACCCTTGCCCGCAAGGCCGCGCCCTGCGCGCTGCCCATGCAGAACAGCGACGCCACCAGCAGCGCGGCCGCCAGCGGGAAGACCATCCAGGCGAGGCCGAGGTCGATCAGCCAGCCGAAGGGCACGGGCGTGATGGCACCGCCGAGTGGCAGGCCGGAGGAGACGAAGCCGAAGACCTTGCCCATCTGCCCCGGCGGGATGGCGTTCTTCAGCATAACGTCGCGCGGCGTGCGGGACGACCCCATCAGCAGGCCGGATGCCGCGGCGACGGCCGGCAGCAGCCATTCCGGCATCGGCACCAGGCCGAGCGAGAGCAGCAGCGCGGCGGAGGCCATGGTGGTGGAAACCACGAAGACCAGGTGCCGCGTGGACTTGTCCGCGTACCAGCCCCCCACCAGCGTGCCGCCCGTAGCGCCGACCATGTAGGCCGTGAGCGCCAGGGAGGCGACGGCCACCGGCGTGCCCCAGAGCTTGCCGAGCACGGTGATGGACCAGGCCTGGATGGCGCTGCCCGCCATGGAGGAGAGCAGGAAGAAGGCGAAGAACAGGAGGATGGGGCGGGAGAGCAGCAATTCCCGCCCGCCGGGCCCCGCCTTGCGGTCCCTGGGCTTCGCCTGGTCCTTCAGGATGCGCCCCTGCCACAGGATGGCCAGCACCACCGGTACGCCCGCCAGCCCCAGCACCAGCAGCACATGGCGCCAATCCATGACCAGCAGCATCGCCGCCACCACCGGCGGCCCGGCGGCGAAGCCGAGATTGCCGGTGAAGGTGTGCATGGCAAAGGCCCGGCCGATGCGGGACGGGTGGATGGAGGCGCCGAGGATCGCGTAATCCGCGGGGTGGATCACCGAATTGCCGACGCCCGACAGGATGGCCAGCAGCACGATCGCCCAGTAGCCCGGCGCAAAGGCCATGGCGGCGATGGACAGCGCCATCAGCAGCACGCCGCCCAGCAGGAAGGGCATGGCGCCATGCTTGTCGACCAGGAACCCCACCGGCGTCTGCAGCGCCGCCGTCACCCCCGCCATCAGCGCGACCGCGAGCCCGAGCGTGGCGAAGGAGACGTCGAATTCCGCCTGCCACAGCAGTAAGAGCGGCGGCAGGCAGAGCATGTAGAAATGGCTGAGGAAATGGCCCGTCCCGATCAGCGCCAGGACCCGGGCGTCGTGATTGGGGGCGTCGTGATGGGGCTGGTCGGCGGCGTCTGCGGCCATGCGGCTCGGGCTCCGGGTCTCGCGCGCACGCTTGTCCCCCACCCCGACCCTCCCCCGCAAGCGCGGGGGAGGGAGTGCGGGCGGCGCAACCTGCTCCCTCCCCCGCGCTTGCGGGGGAGGGTTGGGGTGGGGGTCCTGGCGCGGAGGCTGCGCCCCGCCCCCGCCCGCGGTCAATCGCGCGGATCGCATCCCAGCCCCTACTCGGCCAGGCTCTCCCGGATCAGCCCGACCAGGGGCGCCACCACCGGGCTGCGGCCGGTCTCGTCGCCGAAGATCGCCATCTCCACCACGCCGAGCGGCGGCAGGCCCGGCACTTCCCGCAGCCCCGGCGGGAAGCCGCTCCGCCCCAGCACGGTCAGCGCGAAGCCAGCTTGCGCGGCCGCGGCCAGGCCGAGCAGGCTGTCGCAGGTGAAGACCGTCTCCGATGCCAGGCCCGCCCGGGCGAGGGCCGCCAGCGCGCGCTCGCGGAACATGCAGCCCTCCGGCAGCAAAGCGAGGGGCAGGGGGCGATCCTCCGGCGCCTGCCAATCCGGCGTCGCGGCCCAGACCACCGTCTCCGTCCAGATCGGCACGCCCGCTGTCTCCCCGTCCCGCCGCTTGCCGAGGACGAGGTCGAGCCCGCCCCGGGCCTGCTTGGCGCGGAGTTCGTGGCTGCGCCCCACCTCCACCTCCAGCCGCACCTCCGGATAGGTGGTGGCGAAGCGGGCCAGCATGGGGGCCAGGCTGCGGGGGACGAAATGGTCCGCCACACCGAGGCGAAGCCGGCCTGCGACGGGAGGCGCCACCAGGCGGCGCACGGCCTCGTCGTTCAGGGCCAGCATGCGGCGGGCATAGGCCAGCAGCGTCTCGCCTTCCCGCGTCAGGCCGACGCGGCGGCTGGTGCGCTGCAGGACGGGGCGGCGGACCAGATCCTCCAGCCGCTTCACCTTGAGGGAGACGGCGGATTGCGTCAGGCCCAGCGCGGTGCCCGCCGCGGTGAAGCCGCCTTGCTCCGCCACCGTCACGAAGCAGCGCAGCAGGTCGAGGTCGAGGTCGGGAATGCGCATCCCCGGATGTTCCACAATGGATCCCCGGCGATCAATGAGCGGCGCGCATGAAAAAGGCGCGGCAGGTTTCCCCGCCGCGCCGTGATCCGTCACCCGATGGCGGGTTCAGATCTCCTCGTCGTAGCCACCGCCGCCGGCATCGTCGTAGCCCGCGCCGCTGTCATAGGCCTGGGCATCGTCGCCATAGGCCGGCGCGTCGCTCGCCGCGGCGCCCGGGTCCGTCCAGGGGGAGGCCCCGGCACCCGCCGCATCCGCCGTGGGGGCCGCCGCATGCGCCGCGCCGCCGCCGAGTGCGGACATCAGCATGTTGCCCATCACCAGGCCGCCGGCCACGCCGACCGCCGTCATCATGGCGGTGCCGAGGAAGCCGCGGCCGCCGCCCTGCTGCATGGCGGCCGGGTTGTAGCCCGGCGGATACTGCGGCTGCGGGCGGGGCGGCATGGGCGCGGGGCGCGCGCCGCCGCCGAACATGCCGCCGAACATCCCGCCGCGGCTCTGCGCCGCCTGGCCCTGGCGCTGGGCGTTCTCCAGCTCCCACTCCAGCTGCTGGATGCGGTTCTGCATCTCCACGAGCGCGTGTTCCTGCACGAAGGCGGTCTGGGTGATGCGGTAGCGCACTTCCGGGTAGCGGTTGAACAGGTCCGCGATCAGCGCATCGGCTTCCCGGTCCACCGGGGGAAGCGGCGGCGTGGCCTGCTGCTGCTGGCCGCCGAGCGCGCCCCAGGGCGAGGCCGGGCGCGCCGGCGCCGCGTTCGCCGCGCCGCTCACCCGCTCCACATAGCCGGTGATGATCCGGCGTTCCTCGTCCGTCATGTCTTTCTCGTTCCCTTGTCAGGAAGTCCGGCCGCGGGGCGGTCCGGGCGGGCGGGGTGGGGCCGGCGGGTTGCCCGCTTCACCTTACCGGCATGTAACCTGACGCCGAAGGTGGCCCAGCGACCGGGCCTTTTCAAGCCGGGCGAGCGTTACGTTTCATGTCCCGATCCGCGCGGGCAGGCCGAGCCGCCGCCATTCGATCACCGGGCAGCGGTCCATCACGACGATCAGCCCCGCCGCCCGTGCCCGCACCGCCGCCGCCTGGTCGATGACGCCAAGCTGCAGCCAGACGGATTTCGCGCCAAGCGCGATCGCCTCATCCACCACCGCGCCGGCCTCCGCGCTGCGGCGGAAGACATCCACCATGTCGAGCGGCTGCGCCTCCGCCAGGCTCGCCACCACGGCGCGGCCCTGGATGGCCTTGCCGGGCAGGGTCGGGTTTACCGGGGTCGCGTCATAGCCGCGGGCGAGGAGGAAGCCGAAGACCCCATGGCTCGGCCGGTCCGGCCGGTCGGAGGTGCCGACCACGGCGATGCGCCCGGTCGCGAGCAGCAGGGCCTGGATGGTGGCGTCGTCGGCTTCGGTCATGGCGGTGTTCTGCCCCCTTCGCCGCGGGCCGGGAAGGGCGGCCGCGAAGCGGATGAAACAAGGGCGCGGTTGTCGGGTTTCGCGCGGCGCCGCGATGATGCCGCATGCGAATCATCCTCGGCCTTGTCGTCCTCCTGCTCGCCCTGCCGGCCGCGGCGCAGCCTCGACCCGCGCCCGATGTCGCCGGCGGGCGGGACCACCCGCTGGTCGGGCGGTACGAAGGCTCCTCGCTCCGTCACTACCGCCCGCGGGATTTCGACGAATTCCGCATGGTCAATCGCCCCGTCTTCGGTCGCGACACGCGGGAGACGGGGTCGCGCATCAACGACCGCAACTCCATCCCCGTCTCCGGCCGCGCCTGGCGGCTGCGCTATGAGGGGCCGGAGGGCCGTTCGCCGCTGGAGGTCATGCGCAACCACCAGGAGAAGCTGGCGGCTAACGGGTTCGAGACTCTCTTCGCCTGCCGGGCCCAGGAATGCGGGGACCGCTCCGACCTCTGGTTCGCGGTGGTGGAGGGCGTGCCCGGCCCCAGCCCGAGCCTGGCCGCGGGGTGGGAGAACCAGCTCTACACGCTGGCGAAGCTGTCGCGCCCCGAAGGCGATGTGCATGTCGCGATCCTGGCGGTGGTCCAGGGGCAGCGGACGCAGGTGCTGGTGGATGTGGTGGAAAGCCGGCCGATGCAGGGCGGGCGGATCACCTTCGTCGATGCTTCCGCCATGCAGCAGGCGGTGGAGCGGACGGGGCGCGTCGCGCTCTACGGCATCCAGTTCGGCTTCGACAGCGCGGAGATCCTGCCCGCGTCGCGCCCGACGCTGGAGGAGATCGCGAAGTTCCTGCGCGCCAACCCGACCATGAACGTCGTCGTCGCGGGGCACACGGACGGGCAGGGGGCCTTCGACTACAACGTCCAGCTCTCGACGCGTCGCGCCCAGGCCGTGGTGGCGGCGCTGACGCGGGAATGGGGCATAGCGGGGCAGCGCCTCACGCCCTTCGGCGCCGGCATGGCGGCGCCCGTGGCCAGCAACGACAACGACGCGGGCCGCCAGCAGAACCGCCGCGTGGAGATCGTGAAGAGATAGGGCTTCACAGCCGCACGCAATCGGTTGCACGCTCCCCTCACCAATCCGAGAGGGAGCGTCATGAGCCTCGTTGTCGAACATCTGGAAGGCACGGATTTCCAGAAATCCCGCGCCTTCTCGCCTGCCGTCATCACCTCCGGCGGCCGCACCGTCTGGCTCTCCGGCCAGACCGCGACGCAGGACCTGGAGGGGAACGACATCAACTGGGATTTCGAGAAGCAGGTACGGACCTGCTATGCGCTGATCGACCGCACGCTGCGGCGCGCGGGCGGCGACCTGTCGAGCCTCGTCTGGACGACCGTCTACATCCTCGATCCCCGCCACGGCGACCAGCTGGTGAAGCTGCGGGCGGAGCATTTCCCGGGCGGGAAGTTTCCCTGTTCAGCACTGCTGACGGTGAGCGCCTTCGCCCGCCCCGGCATCGTGGTGGAGATCCAGGGTATCGGGGTCGTCCCATGAACCGCCGCGCGATCCTGCTGGCGGCACCGGCCCTCGTCCTGGCGGGCGGCGCGCGGGCGCAGTCCTTCCCGGCGCGGCCGATCCGCCTGATCGTCACCATCGGCGCGGGATCGGCGGCCGACATCCTGGCCCGCGCCCTGGCGGATGAGCTCGGGCGGCGGCTCGGGCAATCCGTGGTGGTGGAGAACCGGCCCGGCGCCGGCGGCAACATCGCCGGCGAGGTCGTGAAGCGCGCCGACCCCGATGGCCACACGCTGCTGGTGGCGACGGTCTCCACCCATGGCATCAACCCCGCGCTCTACCGCACGATGCCCTTCGACCCGGTGGCGGATTTCGCGCCGATCACGCTGGCGGCGACGAGCCCCAACGTGCTGGTGGTGCACCCCGACAGCCCCTATCGCAGCGTGGAGGACATCGTCGCCGCGGCGCGCGCGAAGCCCGGCGAGCTGACCTATTCCTCCGGCGGATCGGGCACGTCGCAGCACCTCGGCGGCGCGGTGCTGGAACAGATGACGGGCACGCGGCTGACGCATGTGCCCTTCCGCTCGGCGCCGGAGAGCATCAACGCGGTGCTCGGCCAGCAGACCACGATGACCTTCGCCTCCGTGCCCGCGGCACTTGGCATGGCGCAGGGCGGGCGGCTGCGGCCGATCGGGCTGTCGGGCCTGCGGCCGATGGCGACCTGGCCGGAGGTGAAGCCACTGGCGGAACTCGGCCTGCCGGGCTTCGACGTCACGGCCTGGTTCGGGCTGGTGGCGCCGGCGCGCACGCCGGCCGCCATCGTGGAGCAGATCAACGCCGCAACGCGCGCGGCGCTCGACCTGCCGGCGGTGCGCGACAGGCTGGCGGGGCAGGGGATGCAGGTGCTCGATGGCGGCCCCGCCGAATTCGGCGCCTTCATCCGCGCCGAGATCACGCGCTGGGCGCCCATCGTGCGCGCGAGCGGCGCCACGGCTGACTGATCGTTTCTCCCTCCCCCGGACTTCCGGGGGAGGGTTGGGGTGGGGGTCGGTGCTACCGCGCCGGCCGCAGCTCCGTCGCCATCGTCCGCTCGTCGTTCCGCGCATTGTAGGTGTAGCCCCGCCGCGCGGCCCAGATGTTCACCTGGTGGTGCAGCGGGATGATGGCGAGGTCCTCCATCGCGATGCGCGTGGCCTGCTGGTACAGCGGCTCGCGCTGTGCCGGATCCAGCGTCTGCAGCGCCTGCGCCAGCACCTGGTCGAGCCGCGGGCTGGAATAGCCGCTGCGATTGACCGCACCCCAGCCGCGGCTCGGTTCGTTGGTAGCGATGAGCGATTGCAGCGGGCTGTCGGGCTCCCCGGTGCCGGTGCCCCAGCCCAGCAGGCCGACGCTGAACTCGTTGCGCGCGGCACGGCCGAAGAAGGTGGCGGAGGGCTGCGCCTCCACCCGCACGCGGAGCCCCGCCCGCGTCCAGCCCTGCGCGATCGCCTGCAGCACGCGGTCGTCATTGATGTAGCGGTCGTTCGGCCCGCCGAGGACGATCTGGAAGCCCTGCGGATAGCCCGCTTCCGCCAGCAGGCGCCGCGCGCGTTCCGGGTCGAAGGGATCGGGGCGGAGCGACGGATCATGCCCCATCACCCCCGCCGGCAGCAGCTGCCCCGACGCCACCGCCTGCCCGTTCATCACCGCGCGCACGATGCCGTCGCGGTTGATGGCGAGCGAAAGCGCGCGCCGCACCCGCACGTCCCGCAGCGGGTTGTCGATGGCATTGCCCGCGAGGTCCGTGACCCCCGGCGTGCGGTCCCGCGCCTGGTCCACATAGAGGTAGATGTTGCGCACGCCCGCGATGGAGAAGACGCCGAGATTGGCGTCGCGCGACAGGCCCGCGACCTCATCCGTCGGGACCTGGTCGATCAGATGCACATCGCCAGCCCGTAGTGCCGCGACGCGCGATGCGGTGTTGGTAATCAGGAGAAAATTCACGCGCTCCCACGGTTCCTTCGCGCCGTCATACTCGTCGTTGCGCGCCAGCTCGAACCGGCTGCCCGGCGTCCAGGACCGGAAGCGGTAGGGACCGGTGCCGATGGCAGCGCGGCCATTGTTGAAGTCGGCGGTGGAGGTCTCGCGATCCCCGCCGCGCACCAGCATCAGCCCCGCCATCTGGTTGGGCAGCAGCGGATGCGGGCCATCCGTGTGCAGGCGCAGCGTGTGCGGGTCCACGATCTCCACGCGGTTGATGCGCCGCGTGTAGATGGTGAAGCGCCCCGGGCTGTTGGGCACGTTGGCGACGCGGTCGATGTTGGGCGCGAAGTCGGCGGCGGTGAAGGGCGTGCCGTCATGCCAGCGCGCGGTCCGGCGCAGCGTGAACTCCCACGTCGTCTGGTCGATCGCCCGCCACGCCGTCGCCAGTTCCGGCTTCAGGCCGAGCTTCTCATCCTGCCCGACCAGCGCCTGGTAGATGTGCTGGTGGATCGCGACGTTGCTGGTCAGCGCGTGGAAATGCGGATCGACGGAGGTGACGGCCGCGCCATAGCCGATCCGCACCTCCTGCGCCGCAACGGGCATGGCGAGCATCGCCGATGCCAAAGAAGCAACCCACGCTCGCCGCAGTCTCATCGCCGCTGATCCTTCCCCCGATGTCATCCGATGCTAGGCTGCGCCGAGGGAAAAACGGAAGGGCGGACAATGACGGATCGGCTGCTGGTGGTGGATGGGCTGGTCGTGACGATGGATCCCGATCGCCGCGTGATCGAGGGCGGCGCCGTGCTGATCGAGGCCGGGCGCATCGCCGCTGTCGGCGACACGGATGCGCTGCGCGCGCGCTTTCCCGGCGCGCCGGAACTCAGCGCGCGCGGCAAGGCGGTGCTGCCGGGCCTGATCGACGCGCATGCCCATGCCGGTCACACGCTCGTGAAGACATTGGGCGGCGGCGACAGCGCGAGATGGACGGAGGCGGTGGAAGCCATCTATCCCCGTGGCGCCACGCCGGATTTCTGGGGCGCGGACGGGTCGCTCGCGGCGCTGGAGCGCCTCAAGGCCGGCGTCACCACCAGCCTCTCCATCTTCGGCGCCTATGGATCGCGCACCGACGATCCCGCGCATGCCATGGCGCATGCGGCCGGCTATCGCCGCGTCGGCGTGCGGCACGTGATCTGCCCCGGCGCCTCCCCGCCGCCCTATCCCAACACCTTCTACCGCTGGAACGGCGACAGCCATGAGAGCATCGCCGTCACGCTCGATCGCCAGTTGCAGGTCTGCGAGGAACTCACCGCCGCGCTGCATGACCGCGCCAACGCGATGAGCCGCGTCATGCTCTGCGCCCCCGTCGCCTTCTCCGGCCGCCCCGGCGTGACGCCTGAGGTGGCGCAGCAATATGACGACACGGCGAAGCAGGTGCGCGCGCTCTCGCGCCGCCTTGGCGTCGGCTTCACGCAGGATGGCCACAAGGGCGGCACGGTGCGCGCCGCGGCGGAGGCCGGGCTGCTCGGGCCTGACGCGCTGCTCTCCCACTGCATCGACCTGCATGAGGACGAGATCGCGCTGATCGCGGAGAGCGGCACCAAGGTCGCGCACAACCCCTCCGCCAACTTCTCCATCATCGGCCGCTGCCCCGCCATCGAGCTGATGGACGCCGGCGCCACCGTCGCCATCTGCTCCGACGGCACCGCGCCCGACCGCAGCTTCGACATGTTCCGCCACATGTTCCAGGCCATGCACTACCACCGCCGCCACTTCCGCGACGCGAAGGTGCTGCCGCCCGGCAAGGCGCTGGAGATGATCACCTGCGACGCCGCCGCGGCACTCGGCATGGCCGACGAGGTCGGCAGCCTCGAGGTCGGCAAGCGCGCGGACCTCGCGATCATCGACCTGCGCAAGCCGCACCTCTGGCCGGGCGACATGCCGCTCTACCGCCTCGTCTGCTTCGCGGTGGGATCGGACGTGGACACCGTCATCGTCGGCGGGCGCATCGTGATGGCGGGACGCACCGTGCTCTCCGTTGATGAAGATACCGTGCTGGACGATGCGACGCGGGAGATCGGGCTGGCGCTGGACCGCAGCAACATGCGGCACACGGCCGTCACGCCGGAGAGCTTCTGGAAAGCAACGCGGTACAAGTGACGGGGGCGCCGCCCCCCGCACCCCGGCCGGGGGGCGTGGCGCCCCCCGGGCCCCGCCGACGCCAGGCTGATCCGCGGCGACCGCGTCCTCGACGGCCCCTGCAGCCAGACCCGGGAGCAACTCGGCAGCTATTTCACGCTGGAAGTGCCGGACCTGGAGACGGGGAAGGCCTGGGCCGCGCGCTGCCCGGCCGCCGCGCTCGGCACCACCGAACTCAGGCCCCACCTCGCGATGATGGGCAGAGCAGGAAGGCGCGCACCGCGGGGTCGGTCGCCAGCCCCGCGGCGCGCAGCCGGGCGGCCTCGGCCTCCTCGCCCTGCGCCAGGGCGGCCAGTGCGGCCCAGAAGGGCTGGTAGCCCGCCAGCCGCCCATCCGCCGCGGCGTCCCGCAGCGCCGCCAGCCCGGCCGCCGCGCCCTGCACCTTCGCCAGCGCCACCGCGCGGTTCACCGCGACCACGGGGCTGCCCGTGGCATCCAGCAGCGCGTCGTAGAGCAGCAGGATGGCTGGCCAGTCGGTGCGGCCGGTGAAGCGCCGTGCGGCGTGCACGGATTGCACCGCCGCCTCCCACTGGAAGCGCCCGGGCGTGCCGAGCGTGAAGGCGCGGCGCAGCGCGGCCTCCGCCTCCGCCTGCATCGCGCCGTCCCAGCCGGCGGGATCCTGGTCCGACAGCGCCACGTAGCGCCCGGCGCCGTCGCGGGATGCGGGGCGCCGCGCCTCCAGGTGCAGCAGCAGCGCGAGCAGCCCGGCCGCCTCCGCCTCCTCCGGCGCCAGCGCGGCGGCGATGCGGGCCAGCCACAGCGCCTCCCCGGCCAGGGTCCCGCCATCGGCGGGGTCCTGCGCGCCGGCGGCATAGGCAGCGTAGATGGCGTCCAGCACCGCCGGCAGCCGCGCCACCACCTCCTCCCGCCCCGGCAGGGCGAAGCGCGCGCCGCTGGCCGCGATACGGCGCTTGGCGCGCACCAGGCGCTGCCCCATCGCGGCCGGGGAGAGCAGGAAGGCGGAGGCGATGCGCGCCGCGTCCAGCCCCAGCACCACCTGCAGCATCAGCGGGGCCTGCGCGGCGCGTTCCACCGCCGGGGCCGCGCAGGCCAGCAGCAGGGAAAGGCGGTGGTCGGGGATGGCGTCGGCCTCCGCCTCCTCCGTCAGCAGGGCGGTGTGGCGCAGCGTGGGCTCGGCGGCGGTCGCGGTGGCGCGGCGGCGATGGCCGTCCAGCAGCCGGCGCCGCGCCGCGGTCAGCAGCCAGGCCTCCGGCCGGTCGGGCACCCCGTCCCGCGGCCAGGTGGTGAGCGCGGCGGCGAAGGCATCGGCCAGCGCGTCCTCCGCCTGCGCGATGTCCCGCCCCCGCGCCGCGAGGAAGGCCAGCAGCCTGCCGTAGCCCTCCCGCGCGGCGCGTTCCGCGACGCCGGCGGCGCTGGTCACGCCATCACGGGCCTTGCCTCCACCACCCCGTGGCTGGCGCCGGGGCAGCGCGCGGCCCAGTGGAGCGCCGTGCCCATGTCCGGCACCTCGATCAGGTAGTAGCCGCCCAGCTGCTCCCTCGTCTCCGCATAGGGCCCGTCCAGTACCTGCGGCGCGCCGTCCACCAGCCGCACGGTGTGGGACGCGCTGGCCGGCATCAGCCGGTTGCTGTTCACCAGCGCGCCGGCCGCGCGCAGCGCTTCGGTGTAGGCGCCATAGGCCGCCATGGCAGCATTGCGCTCGGCCTCCGGCATCCGGGGCCAGGCGCTCTCATCGGCATGGATCAGCAGCATCACCTGCATGGTGGGTTTCCTGTCTTCGTCGCGGCGCCCGATCGGCGCCGCCATGATGACGCGGAGCATGCCGTCGTTTCGACAGGGGCTAGGAAGGATTCTCGTCCCGCTTCGCGCCATCCAGCAGGGCGCGCCGCCGCGCTTCCTCCCGCCGGTCGTTCAGCTTCTCCGCCCCGGTCCGGCCATGCTTCACGCGGTTGGCAGCGGCTTCCGCCTGCTCCTCCCGCTTCCGCGCGGCCTTCCGGGCCTTGTTGAGGTTGACGATATCGGCCATGGGGGCAGGATAACGCGCCCCAGGATCGGAAGAAACGCCATGATGATCGAGCTGACCGCCGCCGATGGCCACCGCTTCGCCGCCTACAAGGCGGGCCCCGAGAACGCGACGAAGGCGCTGGTGGTGGTGCAGGAGATCTTCGGCGTGAACCGCCACATGCGACGCATCTGCGACGATTTCGCGAGGGATGGCTACGCCGTCATCGCCCCCGCGCTGTTCGACCGCGTCGAGCGTGGCGTGGAGCTCGGCTACACCGGCGATGACGTGGCCCGCGGTCGCGACCTGCGCGCGAAGGTGCCGGCCGATGGCCCGATGCTGGATGTGGAGGCCTGCGCCGCCGCCCTGCCGCAGGGCGCCGCGAAGGGCATCGTCGGCTATTGCTGGGGCGGCACCGTCGCCTGGTGGGGGGCGACGCGCAGCACCAGCTTCAAGGCCGCCTGCGGCTGGTATGGCGGTGGCATCGCCGGCACGAAGGACGAGGTGCCGAACTGCCCCGTCGAGCTGCATTTCGGCAGCCTCGACGCCTCCATCCCGATGAGCGACGTGGAAGCGATCCGCGCCGCGCAGCCCGGCATCGCGATCTTCGTCTATGAGGGTGCCGGCCACGGCTTCGGCTGCGAGGACCGCGCTTCCTACAAGGCGGATGACGCGGCGGTGGCGGAGAAGCGGACGCTCGACTTCTTCGCGAAGCACCTGGGCTGACGCCGGTGGTCAGCTACTACGTCACGGCCGGCGCCTGCCTGTTCCTGCTGACGATGATGCCCATGTGGTCGTCGCGGCCGGACCAGACCTATCCGATCTGGGTCATCGGCCTGCTGGCCGTGGTGGTGCTGCTGGTGCCGCTCTTCGTCCGGCGGCGCCGGCGCGAAGGCGCGGCCGCCCCGGGCGACCCCACCGTGACCATCGAGAACCGGGACTGATCGCCGGGCCTACCGAGGCCGGTAGCATTTGAACCTGGAGCGAGAAATGCGTTCAGATGATTCCATCTGAACACATATTGCTCCAGCCGGCCGGTCGGCCCCTTCGCGGGGTGAGGCAGCGCCCGGCTACCCGCCCGCCCCGGCTGCCTCCAGCCCCTCGGCCTCCGCCCCGCCGTCCGGCGCCACCGGCAGGAACAGGGTGAAGCGCGCCCCCGCGCCCGCATTGGCCGCCGCGATGCTGCCGCCCATCGACCGCATCAGCCCGTGGCAGACGGACAGGCCGAGACCCGCGCCGCGGTCAGGCCCCTTGGTGGTGACGAAGGGCTCGAAGATCCGGTCCATGACGGACGGCGCGATGCCGCCGCCATTGTCGGCGATGGAGAGCTGCGCGATCCCGTCCTCCGCCCGCGCGGTGATCTCGATCCGCCGCGGCGGGCCGGCCGGCAGGGCGGCCAGGGCGTCCCGCGCGTTGAACAGCAGGTTGACCAGCACCTGCTCGATCGACACCGCATGGCCCAGCACCACCGGCGGCGCGGGGCCGAGCGTCACCAGCACCTCCACCCCCGCCTCCTCCAGCGCGCCGCCGCAGAGCGCGAGCGCGCCCTCGACGGGGCGCACCAGCCGCACCGGGGCGATGACCTCCGTCTCCTCCCGCCCGCGCGCGAAGCGGCGGAGCGTGTCGATGATGGCCGATCCGCGCCGCACCTGGTCCAGGATGCGGTCCAGGCGCAGCAGCACGCGGTCCACGTCGCCGCGCTTGGCCGCCAGCACCGCGACACCGACGGCGAGCGAGATGGCGGTCAGCGGCTGGCGCAACTCATGCGCCAGTCCCTCGCCCATCTCGCCCAGGGAGGCGAGGCGGCTGGCGGCCAGGGCGCGTGCCTCCGCGGCGCGTTCGGCCGTGATGTTGACGATGTAGCCCACCACCAGCCCGCGCCCGCCCGGCAGCGGTTCCAGCAGCCGCAACGTCGTCCGCATCCAGGCCCAGCCCCCATCGGGCTGCCGCATGCGCCAATCCACGGTGGTCTGCCCCTCCGCCAGGGCGCGCTGGTAGGGTGTCTCGAAATCCGTGTCGGGATCGGCCAGGTGTGCCCAGGCTTGGCCGCGGGGCAGGCTGCTTTCGGGCCAGCCGGACACCGCCGCGCTGTCGCCGTTGCGGTAGAGGTGCCGCGCCGCGCCATCCGGCCCGACATCCCGCAGGAAGACGATGGCGGGCAGCCCGGCCAGCAGGCGGTCGATCTCCGCCCGCCCCGCCTGCTGGGCGGCGAATTCCAGGCGTTCGGCACGGGCGCGCAGCATGGCGAAGCCCGCCAGCATCAGCAGCATGAAGGCGACCCAGGCCACCAGCGCCGCGACACGGGCCCAGGCCCGCACGCTGCGCGCCTGCGCCAGCGCCGGGCCCAGCTCCTCCGACCCCAGGGCCACCATGGACCCGCCCGGCACGACGCGCAGGCTGACCATCACCGCCGCCCCGGTCAGTGGGCTGCGGCTGCGGAAGCTGTGGCCGGCGCCCGCCATCACCAGGCCGTGCCCATGGTCGGAGAGGATCTGCCGGCCGACGAAGCGCTCCGTCTCCTTGCTGCGGACCAGCAGGTCACCGTCCCGCCGCAGGATGGCGGCGATGTTGCCGGGCCGTTCGGCGACGCGGGCCAGGGATTCGGCCAGGCCCGCCATGTCCAGCGCCACCACCACCACGCCGCCGAAGCCGCCGCCGGGGGCCGCGATCCGGGCCGAGACCGGGATGGTCCAGGCCGGCAGGGGCGATCCCGCCGGCGCGGCGCCAATGGCGGGTGCCACCTGCGGCGCCAGGGGGGATGCCGCATGCGCGGCGAACCAGGGCTGGTCCGCCAGCGATCCGCCCGGCGCCTCGATGGCCGAGGGATGGGCGGAGGACCAGAGGATGTCACCCGCCGCATCGGCCACGATGATGCGGGCGATGGCACCGCCGGACTGGCCGATATGGTCGGCCAGCAGGGCCGCGACCTCCGCCCGCATCGTGGCCTGGCCGGGCGCGCCGGGGATGGCCGCATGGGCGGCCCAGTGGCTGCCCAGCGCCTGCGCTTCCCGCGCCATGGATTGCGCGCGTTCCGCGAATTGGCTGGCGACCGCCGCGATGGTGCCGGCGCGTTCCTCCGCCGCCGTCAGCGCATCCTGCTCCACATGCTCGCCGATCGCCTCGGCGCCGGCCCATAGCAGCAGCAGGGCGAACAGCCCCGCGCAGCCGGCAAGGAATGCCGGCCATTGCCGTCTTCGGGGCAGGTGGCCTGTCGGGCGCATGAAGGCGCCTGCAATAAAGTCTATGTTGTGACTCGTCCGTTAGCCGCGGCGAAACGCGCCGGCCGGGCGGGGCCACCCTTGCCTTCCGGGCGCCGGCGGCGTTCTTTGCGGGCCCGACGAATGCCAGGAAAGACGGCCGAGCGCCCATGCCCCATGATTCCGTCCCCGCTGCCGCCGCGCCCGCGGGGGAAGCCGTCCCGGAGGACCTCTGGCGACTCCGCCGCAGCATCGACAACATCGACGCCGCCCTGGTGCACATGCTGGCCGAGCGCTTCCGCGTGACGCGGGAGGTGGGGGTGCTGAAGGCCGTCCACCGCCTGCCGCCTGTCGATTCGTCGCGGGAGGAAGCGCAGGTCGCGAAGCTGCGCGGCATGGCGGAGCGAGCCGGCCTCGACGCCGATTTCGCGGAGCAGTTCATCCGCGGCGTGATGGCGGAGGTGGTGCGCCAACACGGGGAGATCGCGCGGGAGAGGCAGGGGGCCTGACGCCCCCCGCCGCCGGGGATCAGACCTTCGTATTGGTTCCCATGTAGCGGTCCTCCAGCCCCCGCCAGGTGGCGTTGTCGAACAGCGTCCACAACTCCCCATGGCTGAGCATCCGCCCGGCCGTGGCGTTCGAAGACCCGGTCTCCTTCAGGGAGGCCAGGACCTCCAGCCCCGCCTTGGCGAAGAGCCGCGTCAAGGCGTTCGGGTAGATCGCGAGGCGGAAGCCCAGTTCCTGCAGCCGCGCGGCGGGCAGGATCGGCGTCTTGCCGCCTTCCACCATGTTGGCCAGCAGCGGCACGTCCGGGAAGGCGCGGCCGACCGCGGCCAGTTCCGCCTCGCTCTGCGGGCTTTCGACGAAGATCACGTCGGCGCCGGCATTGCGATAGGCGCGGGCACGCTCGATCGCGGCCTCCAGCCCCTCTCCCGCGCGGGCATCGGTGCGGGCGATGACGACGAAGTCGGGATCGCGCCGCGCCTCCACCGCCGCCTTGATGCGCATCGACATCTCATGCGTGGAGACCAGCTTGCGGCCCGGTTCGTGGCCGCACTTCTTCGGCCATTCCTGGTCCTCGATCTGGATGCCGCTGACGCCGGCGCGCTCGTATTCCCGCACGGTGCGGATGACGTTGAGCGGCCCGCCGTAGCCCGTGTCGCCATCGGCGATGACGGGGATGGAGACGACGTCGCAGATGCGCCGGATGCGGTCCAGGATCTCCCCGAAGCTCAAGGCGGAGACATCGGGCGCGCCGAGCGCGCTCATCGAGATGCCGGCGCCGGTGATGTAGAGGCAGGCATGGCCGGAGGCCTCGACCAGCCGCGCGCCGACGCAGTCGAAGGCGCCGGGGGCGAGGAAGAGGTTCGGGCCGGCCAGGAGTTCGCGGAGCCGCCGGTTGCGGCCGGTGGCCTCCGCCAGGCCGATGGGGAAGGTGGGGCCGGCGGGCAGGGGGGCGTCGTCGGGCATGGCGTTCTCTCCGGAAAGACTGGGATGCAAGCTAGTCGCGCCGTGGGCCGCGCGGAAGACAGGCGCTTTCCCGGTTTTGCGACCGCGCAGCTTGGGTCCATGCTGCGTCGCACCCGCCTGCAAGGACGCCGACGCCGATGCTCTCCCGCCGCCTGCTGATCGCCGCCACGACCCTTGCCATGCCGGGCCTTGCCGCCGGGACCGCCATGGCGCAGGGCCGCGGCGCGCTGCGCATCATCATGCCCTTCCCGCCGGGCCAGGGCAGCGACATCCTGATGCGCCTGCTGGCGGAGCGGCTGCAGGGCCCGCTCGGCCAGCCGGTGATCGTGGAGAACCGGCCGGGCGCCGGCGGCACGGTCGGCATGGAATACGCGGCGAACGCCGCGCCGGACGGCAACACCATCGTGATGGGCGGCAGCGGGCCGACCACCATCGCGGGCAGCCTCTTTCCGCGCCTCGGCTACGACACGCTGCGCGACCTGACGCCGATCGCCCTGATCGCCAGCGTCCCCCAGCTCTTCATCGTCAACAACGACTTCCCCGTGCGCGACATCCAGGGATTGATCGCGCGGGCGAAGGCGAATCCCGGCGGGATCTTCTACGCCTCCTCCGGCAACGGCACGACGCAGCACCTGAATGTGGAGTTGTTCAAGACGCTGACAGGGACGGAGATGACGCATGTCCCCTATCGCGGATCGGGCCCCGCGATGGCGGATCTGGTGGCAGGCCAGGTGCCCTTCATGTCGGACACGCTGGCGGCGGTGACGGATCTGGTGCGGACGGGCCGCGTCCGCGCCATCGGCGTGACGTCGAAGGAACGCTCGCCCTTCTTCCCGGAGGTCCCGACCATCGCGGAGCAGGGCGTCGCGGGCTACGAATCCGTGGGCTGGATCAGCCTGCTCGGGCCCCGCGGGCTGCCGGATGCGCAGGCCGCGCGGATCGAGCAGGCGGTGGAGGGCGTGCTCCGCCAGCCCGATTTCCAGGCGCGGCTCGCCGACCAGGCCTTCACCGCCACCTTCCTCAACCGGACGGATTTCGCGGCCTTCATCCGCAGCGAGATCACGAAATGGGCGCAGGTGGTGCGGGCGGCGGATGTGAAGGTGGATTGAGCGCAGGTCGCGCAAACCCCCACCCTACCCTCCCCCGCGCTTGCGGGGGAGGGTAGGGTGGGGGTCTCCGGATCCTGCTCACCCTCGCGCCGCCGACGACACCGGCGCGCTCACCTCCTCCAGCGGCCGCCCCTCCGCCGCGAAGCCGAGGCGCCATTCGGTGAAGGCGGCGAAGATCATCAGGGCTGCGCCGAACAGGTAGCCCCACATGATGTCCACGCGCTGCCCGCCCTCGATTAGCCAGCCGAACAGCGCGGGCCCGACGACGCCGCCGATGCCGGTGCCGAAGGCGTAGAAGACCGCGATGCCCATGGCGCGCATCTCCAGCGGGAAGCTCTCGCCGACCGTGAGATAGGCGGCCGAGGCCGCGGCGGAGGCGAAGAAGAAGATCACCGTCCAGGCGGCGGTCTGGCTGGTGGCGGACAGCCACCCCTGCGCGAAGGCGAAGCCGGTGATCGCCATCAGCACGCCGGCCAGGCCGTAGGTTGCCGTGATCATCGGCCGGCGCCCGACCGTGTCGAACAGCCGCCCCAGCAGCAGCGGGCCCATCAGGTTGCCGATGGCGAAGGGCAGGATGTACCAGCCCACATGCTCGTTCGGCACGCCGTAGAAGCGCGTCAGCACCAGGGCGTAGGTGAAGAAGATCGCGTTGTAGCAGAAGGCCTGGCAGGCCATCAGCGTCAGGGCCAGCAGGCTGCGGTCACGGTGCCGGCGGAACATGATTCCGACGACCTCCGCGATGCCGATATGGTCACGCGGATGCAGGCGGATCGGGCCATGCTGCAGGGGGGGCAGGGGGCCGTGGCGGCTTTCGGCGCCGCGCTCGATCTCCGTCACGATCCGCTCGGCCTCCTCCGGCCTTCCATGCGTCATCAGCCAGCGCGGGCTTTCCGGGATGAAGCGGCGCAGCAGCAGGATGCCGAAGGACAGCACGCCACCGACGATGAAGGCCGCGCGCCAGCCGACCTCCGGGTCCACCACCGCGGGGTTCAGCACGACCAGGCCGATCACCGCGCCCAGCGCGCCACCCGCCCAGAAGGTGCCGTTGATGACGATGTCGGTCTGCCCGCGCCGCCGCGCCGGGATCAGTTCCTGGATGGCGCTGTTCACCGCGGCGTATTCGCCGCCGATCCCCGCGCCGGTCAGGAAGCGGAAGAAGGCCAGCGACCAGAAATCCCAGGCGAAGCCGGTCGCGATGGTGGCCAGCAGGTAGACGGCGACGGTCGCGGTGAAGAGCTTCTTCCGGCCGAGGCGGTCCGTCGCCCAGCCGAAGCCCAGCGCCCCCAGCACGGCGCCGAGCAGATAGGCGGAGGCCATCAGCCCCACCTCACTTTCGGTCAGCCGCAGGCTCGGGCTGGCGGCGATGGCGGGGGCCAGGCTGCCGACCAGCGTGACCTCCAGCCCGTCCAGGATCCAGGTGACGCCGAGAGCGACGCAGACCAGGGTGTGGAACCGGTCCCAGGGCAGGCGGTCCAGCCTGGCGGGGACCGTCGTCTCGAAGCTGCCATCGGCCGCCCGGGCGGAACTCTGCTGCATGCGCCGGGCCTCCCTGACCCGGTCGCATCAACCGCCCTGGCGGAAGGACGTTCCCTTGGGGGCTACCGGCAGGGCACCAGCCGGATGTTCTCCACCTGCGCATCCACCGCGGCGCCGCTGTCCTCGACATCGGTGGAGATGACGACCTCCTGCAGCGGCGGCACCTCCCCACCCCCGAAGGCGATCCGCCAGTCGGCGGCCAGGTCCACCCGTTCCTCCACCCATTGCCCGCGCGGCGCCTCGGCCGGGCGGAGGACGCGGATGCGGGTGATGGCGCCGGTCCAGGGGCTGGCGAAGAAGGTGCCGGCCGCAACCTCCCGCCCTGTGCCGCCCCAGACATAGCTGAGCACGGAGCGCGGCAGGCGGTGGTCGCCGGCGCTGGCCTGGGCGACCGCGTGTTGCGTGCGGGTGACGAAGCTGACGGCGGGGCCGAATTCGGAGAACCCGATGGAGACCGCCAGCGCCCGGTCATCGCCGCCGCGGCGCGTCAGGTCCGTGACCGGCGGTCCCGCATCCACGCGCCAGCGCCAGGCGAGGCAGGTGGCGGCGCCGGAAAGGGGGCGGAAGATGAAGGCGCCCTCGCCGCGGCCCCGCACGCGGATGCCGCCGGAGGGCGTGGCGCTGAAATCGGCCGGGCGGATGCCGTGCCATTCCATCTTCCGCCAGCCCAGCGCCTCGACCTCCGCCTGCGTGCGGCCCGGGGAGACCGCGGCCCCCAGCAGGGGCGCGGCCAGCAGCAGGGCGAGGGCGGCGAGGCGGCGATCCATCCCCTCTCATCTGCGCGATCCCAGATCGGCAAACAAGAGTGAACAGATCGTAATCCTTTCTACCGCGCGGCGAGGCGCGCCAGCGTGCCGGCCTCCGCCGCCGCCACAATGGCCTGCACGTCCTCCGCCAGCAGCAGGCGCTCGCCCTGCAGCCGCTCCGCACTCGCCCGCACGGCGGCGACATAGGCGGCCTGGCTCGGCCAGCGTTCCTCGATGGAGGGGCGCGGGTCGCCCGAGGCCTGGCGTTCCGCCCGCGTGGCCGCGAAGGGCATCACGCCGCCCTGGTTGGTGCAGAGCGCGCCTTCCCCGAAGCCCGCGGCGCGGGGGTTCCAGCCGGTATAGGTGGCGCGCGGCGCCTCGATCACGGGGGTGCGGAGTCCGCCGATCGCGTTGCCGTCGGCATCCACGCGGGGGAACAGGATCGGGTAGCTGCCCACCACGGCGGGCGGATTCTTCGAGGTGTCGAGCAGCGGCGCGGGCGTCCAACTCGTCAGCCGGGGCATGCCGGGGATGGCGGGGTTGTTCGGGGTCGCGACCAGCGTGCCATGCGCCACCATGGGCACGCGGGATGCCGGCGGCTCCGCGCCCTCCCGCACCCAGGCCTCCATCGCCGTGACCAGCGCGCGCACCGGCGCCCCGGCCTGCAAGGGGTTCATCGGCATCTGGCACATCGCATTCGGCCCGGCCACGGCCTCCGCCACCGCGTAGTGCGGATGGCCCGTCATCATGAAGCCGCGGACCTCCGGCGGCAGGTCCACATGGCGGCCAGCGGGATCGGTATAGGTGAGGGACCCGCGCGCGCCCCAGAACTCGAACTCGCTGTCGGTCTGGAACACGCGGGGGCAGGTGTTGGAGATGCGGCAGCGCCGCAGCAGCCCGTCCCGCGCGCCGGTCAGCGGATCGGTCGTCGTCGCATAGGTGAAGGGGAACTGGTCGGCGGCGTAGAGGCGATCCGTGTGGTCGGACGGGTTCCGCCCCGGCTGCGCCCAGCGTGCATTCATGAAGGTGCGCCGGCTGCCCGGGATATGCGCCACCAGCCCGTCGAAGACCGGGCGGCCGCGCGTATCCTCGTTGAAGCCGAGATGCAGGTAGTCCCGCAGGAAGCGCCCGGACTGGGAGATGCCCATGCCCATCGTGGCCGTCACGGTGCTGCGCCCGTTCACCGCCAGCGGATTGGCATCCGACCCTTCGCGCCGCAGGAAGGCCGTGACGTCGCGGTACCCGGCGAAGCCCATGCCGAGCACCAGCGGGTCGCGCGCGGTGTAGGTCATCTCATAGATCGCGCCGGCATCGAAGCCGGCGGGGCGCGTGATCTCGATCCGGTCGCCATCCAGCAGGCGGTACGTCAGCCCCGCCGGCGTCTGCCGCGCATCCTCCTGCCGCGCGCGCACGGTCAGCACGATGCTGGCGGGATCGGCCACGGGATAGGTGAGGGTGCCGATGGCGGGGTTCGTGGTGTTGTCGAAGACGAATTCCTCCCGCGAGGGGCCGGTGATGCCGGTGATGCGCGGCACCTGGACCTTCATGCCCTGCGGCCCCGGCGTCCAATCCCCCTGCCAGCCCACCCAGGCCAAGGTCATGCCCTGGCGGAAGGTCCAGGCATTCCCGGCATCCCCCGCCTGCTCCAGCCGCGGCGTGCCGGCGGCGGAGCTGTCGTTCAGCACCTGCGTCACGATGCGACGGCCCCTGTTCGGCGGCTCCACCAGCAGCGTCCCATTGCCGCGGGAAAGATCGGCGGGGCGCAGGATGATCACATCCGCCGTCGCCTCCACGCGGCCCTGCGCATTGCGCGGCGCGCGGTCGATATCGGCGATGACGGCATTGCGCGGGTCGGCGGGATCGAGCGCGATGGTCGCCCGCGCGCGGATCTCCACATAGGGGCCGACGCTGCCGAAGCTGCGGCCTTCAAGGGCAGGGCGCGGCGGGCCCGTCATCTCGAACCGCACCACCTCCGCCATCGCGGCGGGTGACAGCGCGGCAAGCGCCACGGCGCCCAGCAGGACGTGCTTCATGGTCGGTTTCCTTCCCCTGGATTGAGGGAAGGCTCGCGCGGCACGCCGAACGATGCAACGGGAAAGACGGGGAAGGCGCTGCCTTCCCCGGACCCCATCCGCCAGGGGCGTGACGCCCCTGGACCGTCGTCAGCCCGCCGGGCGGCGGGGGATGGGGGCGTGACCGGGGGAGGGCGGCACCGGATCCCCGGCCGGCGCGACGGGCGTGCCCGGCGGCGGCGGGCGGTTCATCATCGCGCCGGTCATGGGGATGAAATACACGCCCACATCCTTGCGGCTGCGGACGCGCCCATCCTCCTCCTTCGTGTAGATGTAGAGGAACTGGCCGCGCCGGAAGGGCTGGCCGATGGGGATCACGAGCCGCCCGCCCGGCTTCAGCTGCTGGATGATCGCCGGCGGCACATACTGCGCGGCGCAGGTCACGATGATGGTGTCGAAGCCGCCCTCGACCTCTGGCCAGCCGAAGAAGCCGTCGCCGACGCGGGTCTGGACATTGGTGTAGCCCAGCGGCTCGAAGATCTTCGAGACACCGCGGCCCAGCGGCTCGATGATCTCGATCGAGTACTGCTTCGCCACGATCCGCGACAGCAGCGCGGACTGGAAGCCGGAACCCGTGCCGATCTCCAGCACCACATGGTCGGGCTTCGGCGCGCAGACCTGCGTCATGTAGGCTTGGCCGAGATAGTCGGAGAGCGCGGAGCCGAAGCCGATGGACCAGGGCTTGGCCTCGCCTTCATAGGCATCGCCGAAGGAAGGCCGGCCGCCATCGTAGTTGTAGTGGAAGTACTCCCGCGGCACCTCGGCGAAGGCGCGCAGCACGGCCGGGTCGGCCTCACCCTGGAAGCGCGCCTTCAGGTAGCTCTCGATGCCGGCCAGCGCGCGGGCCTTCCGCTGCTGGATCGCCTGGAAGGTCGCGGCGGAGATATCGCCGTTGCGCCCCGATGCGCGGATCGCGGCGTTCAGCGCCTCCCGCGTCCAGGGGGTCGTCTGCGCCCGTGCCACGGCGGGCAGGCCAAGCCCTGCGGCCAGCCCCGAGGCCATGAGCAGGCGGCGGTTGATCGTGAAGGCGGTCATCAGGCGGCGCTCCGTGGCCAGGCGAGGGCGACTGCAAGGTAACAAGCCGCACCCGCGAGCAACAATGGCGCGATCCCGATTCCGTGAGCCATCAGGTTGGCGAGTGGCGTGGCGACCACGGAAAAGGCGCCATTCAGCGCCCAGGCCCAGGGCAGCAGTGCCGCCCCCTCCTGCCGGAACCGGTCGAGGCCGAGGGGGAAGGGCATGCCCATCGCGAGCGACAGCGGCGCCACCGCCAGCACCAGCAGCGACGCCCGCAGCGCGAAGGGCAGGTCGAGCGCCGCGCCCACGGCGGTCGGCAGCACGAAGGCGGCGGTGGCGCCCAGCGCCAGCGCTACCAGCGCCGCCAGGCGCAGCGCCCGGCCGGGATGCGCGACGCGCCCTGCCCACATCGCGCCAGCACCGGAAAAGACCAGCATCGCGGTCAGCACCAGCGCGAAGCCTGCGGTGCGGTCGCCGAGCAGCAGCGCCGCCTGCTCGATCAGCGCGATCTCCACCATCAGGAAGCCGAGGCCGAGCGCCGGGAAGAACACCAGCGCGCGCCCCATCATCGCCGGCCGAACCCGCAGCGCACCCCGCGCCAGCAGCGGCAGGCCGGCCACCAGCAGCGCCAGCACCGCCGCCTGCGCCAGCACGGCGACGTTCACCAGCAGCCCGATCTCGGGCTGGGGCAGCACCTCCATCCGCTCGATCGCCGCACCCACGGCGGGCAGGCGCACCAGCGGGCTGAGCCAGGGCCGGTCGGCGGTGAGCGGCGAACGATCGAAGGCATCCTGCCGCGGCGTGCCGGCCAGCAGCGCGGCGGCTTCCTCCGCCACCGCATCCGCGCTCGACCCGGCCTCGCTGTCCACGCCGCCGCTGTCGAGGGAAACTGGAGAAAGTTCGTTCCAGACGTCGCGATCCGGCGGCAGGCCCGGCGCCCAGGAGAGGTCGAAGCTCCGCGCCTCCGCGAAGGCGAGCAGCGTCGCGACGCGCGCCTCGTCCAGCTTCTCCCGCGCCACCAGCACGCGGAGGTTCCAGGCGGAGCGGATGACGGCGAGATGCGCGCCGGGATCGGCGACACCCGACATTTGAAGCGCCGCCTGCGCCGTCGCGATGACCCGCACCGCATAGGCCGGCAATTCGCGGATGGAGACGGGGATGGAGAGAAGGCCGCCGGGTTCCAGCTGCGCGATGCGCGCTGCCATCGCCTCCCGCGTATAGGCGTGGCGGTTCTGGTCATCGGCGCCGAGGAAATCGCCGCTGATGTCGACCAGATCGAAGCGCCCCTCGGCGCGCAGCGGATGCGCGTCCGACAGCGTGACGCGTGGGTCGGGTGCCATCGGCGGCACCGGCCCCAGGCCGTGGCGCAGCGCGTCGCGCAGCACGGGCTCGGGCTCGATCACCGTGACATGGGCAGCGCCCAGCGCCAGCGCCTCCGCCGGGCGGAAGCCGCCGGCAGCGCCCAGCAGCAGCACGCGCGGCGCCTCGAGCAGCGCATAGGGCGCGGCATCCAGCGCGCCGGGCGCGTGGCCCGCTTCGGGCGGCACCTGCATCGGCAGCGCCCCGATGCGGCTGCCGTCGCGGTACAACCCGTAGGCGCGGGGCGGGGCGGGCAGGCCCATCGAGCCCGCATTGTTGGTGACGTCCGTGTCGAGCCGTTCGGTGAAGTTGTCGAGCAGCTGGTACAGCCCGCGCGGGCTGGTCCATTCCCCCAGCACCTGGCCGCCCTGCACGTTCATCAGCGCGTAGATCGGCTTGTACTGGCTGACCGCAGGCGCGGCGAAGGCGAAGACCGCAGCCTCCGCCGCCACCAGCACCACCCCCGCCGCCACGCGCCAGCGCAGGCCCCCCGCGAGCGCGGTGGCCAGCGCCAGAAGCGGCAGCAGGGCGGGCACCAGCAGGAAGGGGTGGAGTGCCAGCATCAGCAGCAGCGCGGCGACCGCCCCCGCGCCGGCGCCGAGCAAATCATAGCCGTAGACCAGCCCGATCCGGTCCGACCGTGCCACGAAGTTCAGCGACACCGCCAGCCCCGCCAGGAAGAAGAAGGGGAACAGCGCCGCGTAGTATCCGAGGATGTTCTCCAGCTGCGGCCAGGCCGTGGCGGGGTTCTGCAGTTCCAGCGGGTTGAAGGGGTTGGCCGTGGCGCCGATCCAGCCCGCCGCGCCCGCCACCAGCATCGCCAGCGGCAAGGCCGGCAGCAGCGTCGCCGCGCGCCGCAGGAAGGCGTCTCGCCCCAGCACCATCACGACGCCGGAGACGGCAAAGCCTGTCATGGCGATGGAGATCACCCAGTAGCCGTATTCGGAAAAGCTCGCGACGGCGAAGAAGCGCGTCAGCGCGATCTCCACCCCGACCGCCGCGGCGGAGAGGAGGAAGAGCGGCAGCAGGGCCAGCATCATGCGAAGGCGGCCTCGCGCGCCATGAAGGTTTCGACCCTAGTGTTGAAGCGCGCGGCGGCATCGACGAACAGCGCGTGGCCCGCATCCTCGTAGATGTCGATGCTGGCGGATGCGTGCTTCTGCGCGACGAGCTGCGCCTGGCCGCGGAAGCGCGGCGTGACGGCGTAGAGCACGGGCTTGCGCGTCGAATAGAGCGTGTTGCGCCAGAACTCCCGCGGCCTGGAGTAGGACAACAGGCGGATGCTGTCCTCCACCCGCATGCGCTGCGCGTCGCGCGCCAGGCGGTCGAGATAGGCGGCATCGCGCGGCGTGCGGAACATCGATGCCACGAAGCCGCGCACCGCCACATCCCGGTTGGTCCGGAGGTTCTGCAGGAAGCGCCCATTCCCCGCCGCCGGCGGATCACCTTCGCCGACTGAATTGTCGATCAGCACCAGCCCCGCCAGCCGCGCATCACCGGCCTGGTCCAGCCAGGACAGCGCATCCAGCACGCCAAGCGACCACCCCGCCAGCACCACGCGCCCGGGGCCGAGATGCGGCAGCAGCTCCGCGATGTCCCGCCCGCGTCGCGTGGGCTCATAGCCCGAAGGCGCGACCTGGGACTGCCCCTGCCCGCGGGGGTCCAGCACCACCACGCGGTAGCGCTGCGCCAGCTGTTCGATCTGCGGCGTGAAGATCCAGGCCGGCATGCACCAGCCCGGCACGAAGACCACGGTCGGGCCGGCGCCCGCTTCCAGGAAGTGCAGCCGCGTCTGGTCGGAGGCGACGAAGTAGCGGCTGGTCGCCTGCGGCTGCGCCCGCGCCGGGGCAGCCAGCAGGACGGGCGCCCCCAGCAGGCCCCGCCGCGTGATCCCCCCGGCGAAGCCCATGCCCGATTCCCCCAACCCCGTCCTTGACCCCTTACCCCCCGATGCGGCTGTCGATCCAGTCCCGCCGCGTCGCGGCGTAGAGCAGGTGGTGGCGCAGCGGATGCCCCTCCGCCAGGCGCGGATGGTCGAAGCTGCCCTCCCGCCGCATGCCGAGCTTCTCCATCAGGGACCAGGAAGGGACATTGGCCGGCGGCGTGAAGGCCACGATGCGGTCGAGCCCCGCCGGCCCGAAGCCATAGGCCAGCGCCACCCGCGCCGCCTCCTCCGCCAGGCCGCGGCGCTGGAAGCGCGTCGCGATGCGCCAGCCGATCTCGGTGGCGGGGGCCTCCGCCCGGCTGAACGGGGCGTCGAACATCACGGGTTGCAGGCCGACCACGCCGACCATGCCCTCCCCCTTCAGCTCCAGCACCCAGAAGCCGTAGCCCCGGTTCCCGAACAGCCCCGCGATGCGCGTGCCCCAGGCATCGCTCTCCGCCCGGTCATGCACGTTGGCGAAGAAGCGCATCGCGTCCGGGTCGCCATTGATGGCGAAGAGCGGGTCGAGGTCGTCGGGCAGCCGCCAGGGGCGGAGCAGGATGCGCGGGCCGTGCAGGGTGGCGGGGGCGGTCATGGTGGTGGCGATGTTCGCCCATCCGTCAGCGCCGGGGGAGGGGGGGTCTGCGGCGTGGGCGGCCACCAGAAGGCGGTGGCGGGCAATTCCTTGCGAACCGCTTCCTGCGCCTCCCGCCGCAGCGCCTCGTCCGGGCTCGTCTCATCCTCCCCGTTCAGCTGGACATGGCGGTCGTAGAAGGTGTCGTAGCGCTTGCGATGCTCGTCATTGATGCTGCCCGACTGGCGGATCGCGAAGGCGAGCTTCTTCAGTGCGAAGAAATTCGCATGGTAGCCCTGCTGCTGCCGCGTGAAGACCTCGATCCGCTTGCCCGGCGCGCGCAGCGGCTTCACCACCGCGGCGAGCGCCGCGCACAGCGCCAGGCCCTGCCACAGCAGCTTGCCGCCGCCCTGGTTCCACAGCGCCAGCGCGCCCACGCCCGATCCGCTGGCGGTGATGGCGGTCGTCAGCTCCAGTAGGAAAGCTTCCTTCTGCAAGGCCCGGAGGCGGCCACCGTAATAGATGGCGTTCATCCGGGAGGTGCATTGCAGCTCATAGATCGCGGTCAGCAGGCCGATATCGGCATCGGGCCAGGCGGCCGGCGCCGGCGGGGTGGTGGTCGTGCTCATCGGGGAATTCCGCGGCCAGGGGGATCGATGATCCAGGGCGTGGGCGATTCGATGCTGGGCCCCGGGGCCGGCGCCGCCATCGGCGGGGCGCTGCGGCAGGCGGCGAGTGGCAGCGCCAGCAAGACCGCCGCGGCGATGGCGCGCGCCGCCCGCATCCGCGCGATGCCGCTCATGGCGCCGCCGGCCCGGCCGGGGGGTTCAGGCCCCAGGGCTCATCCGGCTCGATCGCTGCCATCGCCCCGCCCGGCGGCGCTTCCTCGGCGGCGGAGCCATCCTCCGCCGCATCGCCAAGCCGCCGTTCCAGCGCCGCCACCCGTTCGCGCAGCGCGGCGATGTCTGCGCGCAGCGCTGCAATCTCCTCATGCGGGTCAGGTGGCATCGGTGCCGTCATCGGGGCGATCCTTGCGCGTCCGCCACGAAGACTAAGCCGCTCCGGCATCGTTCTGGAATACGCATGATCGGCGCCGGTCGTTGGGTGGCGCCGGCACGGTGGCGGCACCGGCCGGGCCTACCTCGCCCTCGCGCCGAGTCCGGGCTAGGTTCCGGCCCGGGAAGGAGCCGCCTCATGACCTCGCCGCCCCTGGGTGCAACCGTGGATAGCCTGGCCGCCAGCGTGCCGGATGGCGCGCTGATCGCCCTGCCGCCCGACAATTCGCTGCCCTCCGTCGCCCTGGCCCGCGCGCTGATCCGCCGCGGCGCCCGCGGCCTGAGGCTGCTGGGCGTCCCCGTCTCCGGCTTCGCGACGGATCTGCTGGTGGGCGCCGGCTGCGTGGTGGAGATCGAGACCAGCGCGGTCTCGCTCGGGGAGGCCGGCTTCGCGCCGCGCTTCACCCAGGCGCTGAAGGCCGGCGCCATCACCGTGCGGGACGCGACCTGCCCCGCCATCCACACCATGCTCCAGGCCGCGGAGAAGGGCGTGCCCTTCATGCCGCTGCGGGGGATCATCGGGTCCGATATCCTGGCCCACCGCCCAGACTGGATGGTCATCGACAACCCCTTCGCCGGTGGCGGCGATCCCATCGTCCTGCTGCCCGCCCGCCAGCCCGACATCGCCCTCATCCATGGCGTCATGGCGGATGAGGCCGGCAATGTCTGGACCGGCCGCCGCCGCGAACTCGCGACGCTCGCCCATGCCTCGAAGCGCGTGCTCGCCACCGTGGAGCGCCTGGTCCCCGGCGACATGCTGGAGGATGAGCGCCTGGCGCCCGGCTGCATCAGCGGCACCTATGTCGAGGCCGCGGCGGTGGCGGAGCGCGGCGCCTGGCCGGTCGCGCTGCTCGACGAATACGGCTTCGACGCCGGCCATGTCGCGGAATACGCGCGGATGGCCAAGACCGATTCCGGCTTCCGCGAATACCTCGACCGCTATGTGTTCAACGCCAGCGTCGCGAGGGCTGCCGAATGAGCATCCAGCCGGAGGAACGGCTCGCCGCCGCGCTGGCGCGCCTGATCCTGGACCCCGCCGCGCCGCCCGCCCGCCACATCGCCGTCGGCGCGGCCTCCCCCATCCCCGCCGCCGCCTGCTGGCTGGTGCGCAAATCGGGGCATCCCGTCCGCCTGTCCCTGCTGCACAAGCGCTCGGGCAATCCCTTCACGGAGGGATCGCGGGAGCTCTTCGACCTGACGGGGCAGGGGCGGATCGACCTGTTCTTCCTCGGCGGCGGGCAGATCGACGGCCAGGCCAACCTCAACCTGGTCGGCACCGGCGAATGGCCCGGCGGTTCTCCCCAGGGCGGTGTCCGCTTCCCCGGCAGCTTCGGCTCCGCCTTCATGTACTTCATGACGCCGCGGACGATCCTGTTCCGGGAGGAGCATTCGCCCCGGGTCCTGGTGCCGCGCGTGGACAACATCTCTGCCCCCGGCGTCTCGGAGCCCGGCGTGTTCCGCCGCGGCACCGCCCAGGCGCTGGTCACCGGGAAATGCGTCTTCACCTTCGACGCCACCGCTGCCCGCTTCACCCTCGCCAGCCTCCATCCCGGCGAGAGCGTGGACAGCATCCGCGCCGCCACCGGCTTCGACTTCGATGTGCCCGCCGAGGTTCCGGCCACGCCCGACCCGACGCCCGATGAACTCGCGCTGCTCCGCGGCCCCGTCTGCGACGAGATGCTCGAAACCTACCCCGATTTCTGTGCCCGCGTTTTCTCGAGGAAGCTTGCCGCATGACGGATGCCGTCCCCACCCCCGAAGGAAAGGGCCTGGCGAAATCCGCCGGCGCCCTCGCGGGCCTCAAGGTCATCGACCTCACCCGCGTCCTCGGCGGCCCCTACTGCACCATGATCCTCTCCGACCACGGGGCCGAGGTGGTGAAGATCGAGCCGCCGCAGGGCGACGAGGTCCGCGACTGGGGCCCCCCCTTCGTGGAGGGTTCGGCCAGCTACTTCATCGGCGTGAACCGCAACAAGCGGTCGCTGGCCCTCGACCTCGGCAAGCCCGAAGGCCGCCAGGTGCTGATGCGCCTGCTGGAAGGCGCCGACGTGCTGATCGAGAACTACAAGCCCGGCGCCATGGAGAAATGGGGCATGGGCTACCAGGAGGTGCTGTCGAAGCGCTTCCCGAAGCTCGTGCATTGCCGCGTCTCGGGCTTCGGGCCGGACGGACCGCTCGGCGCGCTGCCGGGCTATGACGCCGTCATCCAGGCTATGGTCGGCCTCATGTCCATCAACGGCAACGCCGATACCGGGCCGCTGCGCATGGGCACGCCGATCGTCGACCTCGCGACCGGCCTCTATTCCGCCATCGGCATCCTGATGGCGCTGCAGGAACGCAACCGCAGCGGGCAGGGCCAGTTCCTCGACATGTCGCTGCATGATTGCGGCATGGCGCTGCTGCACCCCCAGGCCGCGAATTATTTCCTCAATGACCGCCGCCCCAAGGCGACGGGCAACCCGCACCCGAACATCAGCCCCTATTCCAAGTACCGGACCGCGACCTGCGAGGTCTTCCTGGCCGTCGGCAACGACCCCGCCTTCCGCAAGTTCTGCGAGTTCCTGTCACTGAAGTCGCTGCCCGACGATGCGCGCTTCCGCAGCAATGGCGACCGCCTGACCAACCGCGACCAGCTGATGGAAATCATCGAGGCGCGGCTCGCGGCGGAGGATGGCCACGACCTCTGCGACCGTCTTCTCAAGGCCGGCGTGCCGGCCGGCCCCGTCCTGCATGTGGACGAGGCGGTGAATGCGGCCCATACCGCGCATCGCGAGATGGTGACGGAGCTCGGCGCCTACAAAGGCCTCGGCACCCCCATCAAGATGAGCCGCACGCCCGGCGGCACCCGTGCCGCCCCGCCACGGTTCAACGAGCATGGCGATGACATCCTGGCCCGCCACGGCTTCACGGCGGATGAGGTGAGTGAGTTGAAAGCGAAGGGAATTGTGGTGGGCACGCGGCGTACATGAGCAAGGAACCACCGCGCAGCCTCCGCGCGATCGAGAACCCGGCGGAGATCGACCGCCTGCTGGCGCTCTGGGGCAAAGCCTTCGACGACAAGTCCATCCCCGCCCGCCAGCGGCCGCGCCTGAAGCCCATGGGCCCGGGCCGGCGCGACGGCTTCACCCAATGGGGGGCGAAGGTCGGCGGCATGGAGATGAACATCTCGCTCGAGGAGGTGACCGCCAATCGCTGGCGCATCGACCACGGCAACCAGGGCGCGCTCGCGATGCTGGACGGCCAGCCGGTGCTGCTGCGGCAATGGTACGTGAAGCGCGCGCCGACGGACGCGTCCCTCACCGCGGCGGAGATCGCCCAGGTGTCGGAGGAGCCGCCCTTCTACGTCACCCCCGGCGTCCATCGCGGCACGCCGACGGAACGGCGGCTCTACCAGATCGTCGCAATGCCGGAGGCCGATGCCGCCGCCATCCGCGAACAGACCGCCGCCGCCATCGCCCGCCACGCGGCGGCGCTGGAGAAGTTCGGCTTCTGAGGGCGCAAGGGGGAGCGCTGCTCCCCCTTTGACCCCCTCGCCAGGGTCGAAGGCGACCCTGGACCGCCGGGTTTCGGCCGCGGCCGGCGGGTCTTTACGCCGCCTTCATCCCCGGCCTCGCACACTGCCGTGTCATGGAAATCGTCAACGGCTATCCCTGCCGTGACTGCACCGATGTCGCGCGGGCGAAGCGCGGCATCGATCCGGCACGGCCTGACCAGGGGCCGGCGCCGCAGACCATGGCGCCGAAGCCGGCAGGGCAGGAACCCGGCTGGGTCGCCGGCGCCCGTGCCGCGGGGGTGCCGGAGCGCCTGCTCGACCTCTACGCCTGACGGGTCAGACCCGCGCAACGGCCGGATGGCGCGACCCTTCGCCATCCGTCAAACCGCACCCCATGCCCGGCCCCATGACCGCCCGCCTCTGGGGGCTTCTCGTCGCGCTCTCGCTGGCCTGGGGGACCTCCTTCCTCACCATGGCCGTGGCGCTGCGCGGCTTCCCGCCCTTCACCATCGTCTTCGCCCGCACCGCCATGGCCGCGCTGGTGCTGGGCGCGGCCTGCATCGCGCTCGGCCTGGGGCTGCCGCGCGGCCGCCGGGCCTGGCTCGCCTGCGCGGGGATGGGGCTGCTGAACAGTGCCGTCCCCTTCACCCTCATCGTCCTCGGGCTGCAGTTCATCCCCTCCGGCCTCGCCGCCGTGGTGAATGCCGCGACGCCGGTCTGCGCCGTGCTCTGCGCCCATTGGCTGGCGGATGATGAGCGGCTGACGCCGAACCGCCTGGCCGGCGCCATCACCGGTGTGGCGGGCGTCGCCATCCTGATCGGCCCGGCGACCTTCGATCTCGGCCCCGGCAAAGAGGGTGGGGGGGCGGAGGCGCTGGGCATCGCGCTGTGCCTCGGCGCCTGCCTGTCCTATGGGCTGTCGGGCGTCTGGTCCCGCCGCGTGAAGCGCGCGGGCCTGGCGCCGCTGCCGGCTGCGACCGGGCAATGCGCCATGGCCGCGCTGATCATGCTGCCCCTGGCGCTGGCCTTCGAGCATCCCTGGGCGCTGCCGATGCCGCCGGCGGAGGCGGTGGTGGCGCTGGTCGTCCTCGGCCTGGTGGCGACGGCGCTGGCCTATGCGCTCTACTACGCCATCCTGGCCGGCGCGGGCGCCACCAACACCATGCTGGTCACGCTGCTGGTCCCGGTCTCCGCCCTGCTGCTGGGATGGCTCCTGCTGGATGAGGCGCTGGCCGCGCGCCACCTGCTGGGCATGGCAGTGATCGGCACGGGCCTGGTGCTGATCGATGGAAGGCTGTTCAGGCGGGCTTCAGCGGCAGGATGACCACGGCGTAGACGGCGAAGGCCGTCACCACGCCCCCCAGCGCCATCCCCGCCAAGAAGGCCAGGCCCCGTCGCCACCCCGCCCAGCGCCGCGTGCCGAGCCAGGCCACGGGCACGGAAAGCCCCCACCAGGCCGAGATCAGCAGGAAGAAGGTCCAGAAGCTGTCGCCCGGCAGCAGTTCCTCCGCCGGCCAGATCAGGCCGATCAGCGGCAGCGTCACCATGGCGAAGCCGATGCCGGGCAGCCCGAAGGCGATCATGGTGCCGAGATAGGACAGCGCCGCCCCCGCCAGGGCGGAGCCCAGCGCCGCCTGCCACGGCGGCCGCCGCGTCAGGGCCATTTGAAGCCGCGCGCCATGGCCTGCTGCTCCGGCGTCTCCGCCGCATGAGCCAGGTAATGGGCGCGGACATAGTCCAGCGGATCGCCGGGCACCCCGGCCGCCTTGGCCAGGCACGCCATGAACAGCCCGGTCCGCCCGATGCCCGCGCGGCAGCCGACATGCACGGGGCGCGCCGGTTCCGCTTCCAGCTGCGCCAGCACGCGGCCGACGGCCTCTCGCAGCACGGCCGGGTCCGGCAGGCCGAAATCCGGCGTCGGCACGGCCACATCGGCCAGCCAGGCCTTCTCCGCCTGCATCTCCAGGCAGATGCCGAAGGCGCCGTCCGGGATGGCGTCGAAGGGGCCGCCGGTGATGGTCACGGGATGCCCCGCGACCACCAGCGGCAGCGTGCCGCGTATCCTCACGCCCGCATCCTCAGGGCTGGGGGGGCAGGCTGCGGAGGTAGCTGACCACGTCCGACAGCTCCTCCGGCGTCATGTTGCGGTAGGCCCAGAAGGCCATGGGCGGCGCCAGGGGGCGGCCGGTCTGGGACACGCCGGTGGTGATGGCGCGGATGATCTCCGCATCCGTCCAGCCGCCGATGCCATTCGCGTGCGGCGTCAGGTTGCGTGCGACGGAGACGCCCCAGGGGCCGCGGAATTCCATGCCGCCCGCGCCGGTGCGGCTGAAGTCGTTCCGGCCATCCACCATCGGCGTATGGCATTCCATGCAATGCGCGACCGCATTGGCCAGGTAGGCGCCGCGCGCCACCGGGTTGTCCGCGGGGTCCGGCACGCTGGCCACGGGCGGGCCATAGGCCGGCGGCAGGGGGATGCGATAGACGCTCGCCTCCACCGCGTTGCGCACCGGCGGCACCGTCCGGAGGTAGGCGACCATCGCCGCGACATCGCGGTCCGACAGGCCCCGGTACAGCCCGAGCGGCATGGGCGGTCCGATGATCCGGCCATCGGGCCGGATGCCTTCCCGGATCGCGCGTGCGATCTGCGCGTCGGTCCAGCGGCCGATCCCCGTCTCCGGATCCGGCGTGATGTTGGAGGCGACGGCCCGGAAGGGCGGTTCGTCGAAGACATTGCCGCCCGCCAGCGCGCGCGTCATGTCCGGCCCCTGCGGGCCCATCGGCGTGTGGCAGTTGCCGCAGGCGCCGGTCACCTCGACCAGGTGCCTGCCGCGCGCCAGCAGCGCGGCATCCGGCGTGCCCGTCTGGGCAGCAGCGGGCAAGGCGAGGCACAGCGCGGCGATGGCCGCGCCCATCAGTCGCATCATGGTGGAATTCTCCCCGTTCCTTCCCGGCATCGGCAGCCTGCCGCAACGACGGGACGGGGACAATGCAACGGTTCGGCCGGCGATCAGCCTTCGACGGTCACGCCGCGCCAGAAGGCCACGTGGTCACGGATGTTTGCGGCCGCGGGCTTGGGGTCCGGGTAGTACCAGGCGGCGCCCGCATTCACCTGCCCGTCCACGACAACGTCGTGGTAGCGCGCCGTGCCCTTCCAGCCGCAGACCGTGGTCTGCGCGCTGTCCCGCAGGAATTCCGGCTTCACCGCCGCGCGGGGGAAGTAGAGGTTGCCCTCCACCCGCTCCACCGCCGCGCTTTCCGCGATCACCGCGCCGTTCCAGATCGCCCGTGCCATCCGCCTGCCTCCTGCCTTCATCGGGCAGGTGGCGCGGCGGCGGCGGGCATCAAGGCCGGCCGTTGGCGGGTTCCGGCACCTGTTCGATCAGCGCCTCGGCTTCCTGCTTCAGCGTCAGGTAGGACTTCAGGGAGAAGGGCAGCATGCCGAGATAGATGATCCCGCCCGCGGCCAATGCCGCCCAGGGCTCCGCCACCAGCATCGCGACGTAGAACCCCACCCCCAGCAGCAGCGGCAGGATGGCCGCGCGGGGCACGCGGAAGTTCTTGAAGGACCAGGTCGGCAGGGTGGAGACCATCAGCCCGCCCACCGCCACCAGCACGATGCCGACCAGCACGGGGTGGCGGATGACGGTGGCCGTGCCCTCCCACCCCCATTCGCCGAGCGCGAGGCCGGCGAAGAGCGGGAACAGCGCGCAGCCCGCGCCCGCCGGCGCCGGCACGCCGGTGAAGAAGTTGTAGGCATAGGCCGGCTTCGGTGCCGGCCCGATGTCGAGCGAGGCGTTGAAGCGGGCCAGACGGAGGGAGGAGCAGACCGCGAACATCAGGCAGGGCACGAAGCCGATGGGCCCCACCGCCTGCATGGACCAGAGGTAGAGCACCAGCGCCGGCGCCACGCCGAAGCTCAGGAAGTCCGCCAGGCTGTCGAATTCCGCGCCGAAGCGCGACGTCGCCTTCAGCAGGCGCGCGAGGCGCCCGTCGAGGCCATCGATCACCGCGGCGACGACGATCATCCCCGCCGCCGGCGCCCAGCGCCCGTCGATTGCGAAGCGGATCGCGACCAGCCCGGCGCAGAGGCCCAGCATGGTCAGGATGTTCGGGATGAGCCGGTTGAAGGACTGGCCATCGAAGCGCGGCCGCGTGCGCGGCCGGAAGCGCCGGCGGAACCGGTGCAGCGGTTGCGCCTTGCGCCCCGTTTCGCTCATGCGCGCGGTCCCGCGGCGTTGAGGTCGGCCACCACCGTCTCGCCCCCGATCATGAGCTGGCCGACGGCGACCAGCGGCCTGACGCCTTCCGGCAGGTAGACATCGGTGCGGCTGCCGAAGCGGATGATCCCGAAGCGGTCGCCGGCCGTCACCTGATCCTGTTCCCGCACATGGCACAGGATGCGCCGCGCGATCAGCCCCGCGATCTGCACGACCGCGACATCGCGCCCGTCCGGCATGCGGATGGCCAGCGCGTTGCGTTCATTGTCGTCGCTGGCCTTGTCGAGGCTGGCGTTGAGGAAGGCGCCGTGGCGATAGGCGATGCGCGTCACCACGCCATCCACCGGCACGCGGTTCACATGCACGTCGAGCACGGAGAGGAAGATGCAGACGCGCCAGCGCGGCACGTCGCCCAGGCCGAGTTCCAGCGGCGGCACGGCAGGCCCCACCATCACCACCCGCCCATCCGCAGGCGCGATCACCACCCCGGGCCGGGGCGGCACGACCCGTTCCGGGTCGCGGAAGAAGTAGAGGCAGAACAGCGTGAAGGCGACGCCCGGCCAGAACAGCCACTTGCCCAGCAGCAGCCCCCCGACCACCGCCACGGCCACGCCGGCGTAGATGAAGGGGCGCCCGGCCGGATGCGGCTTGGCGAGGACGAGGCGGAAGCTGTCGATCAGGCTCATGCGGGCGCTTATGGTCCGTTCACTCTATTCGGACAACATCGGAGGCATGGCACATCTCACGCACGGGCCTTTCCTTGTCGCCGAGGACGGGTCGCTCACCCCCCAGCGCCAGCCCGCGATGCGCTTCGAATGGCGCGGCCGCGATTGCGAGGCCACCTTCGATGACGGCCAGGTCAGCCTGACGGTCCAGGCCGGCGCCGTTCCCTACACGGCGGAACGGCCGGAAGTCCGTCCCGGCGCCTTCGCCGCGCTGGGGGAGATGGCGCCGGAACTGCCGGAGGGCTGGCGGCTGAAGCTGCTGCCGGACCATCGCGTGCGGCTGGAAGCGGCGATGCCGCGGGCCGGGCAGGTGACGGCGACGGCGCTGGTCCGCGCCATGGTCGCCTTCGCCCTGGCGCTCGATCCCTACCTGGACCGGCTGGAATCCGCGGGCCTGGATGCCGGCCGGGGTGCGGGCGGCGGCGGGGGCGCGGGCAGCGTGAAGACCTGACCCGGCCAGATCAGGTTCGGGTTGCGGATCTGGTCGCGATTGGCTTCGTAGATGATGGTGTAGAGCACGCCGCGCCCATAGGCCGCGCGCGCCAGGCGCCACAGGCTGTTGCCGGGCTGCACGATCACCCGGCCCTCCGGGATCTCGCCCTGCGGCACGCTTTCCCGCTGGAAGGGCAGTTCCACCCGCGCGGCCACGGCGCCATTGGCGGCCAGTTGGTCCACGCGCACGCGGTGCCGCCCGATGGCCGGGGCGGAAGGCGGCGTCAGCTCCCAGCGCCCCTGCTCATCCGCGCGCGAATCGCCGGCATGCACGCCGTTCACGTAGATCCGCACCGGCGCCCCGGGCGCCGCGCTGCCGGAGAAGCGGATGCCGCCGGCATCGTCGTAATCCACGATGTCGAGGCCGAGGCCCCGGCGCGCCGGCCCGGTCGGCGTCTGCAGGATGCGCGGGACGGCGTTGGGCGCGCCCGGCACCAGCACCACGGTCGGCGCCGCCGGCGGCGGGGGGGCGGCGCGGGCGGCCTGCTGGCGCGCGGCTTCCGCCTGACGCGCGGCTTCGGCCTGGCGGGAAGCGGCGGCGCGGGCTTCCTCCGCCTGGCGGGCGGCCTCCGCCCGGCGGGCCTGTTCGGTGCGGTTCGCCGCTTCCGCGCGGGTCGCGGCCTCGGCATCCGCGCGGGCCAGGCCCTGCTGGCGGATCGCGGCTTCGACGGCGCGGGCGGAAGCCTCGGCGGCGCGGGCGGCGACCTCGGCAGCGCGGGCGCTGGCTTCCGCGGCGCGGGACGCGCTCTCGGCCACGCGCATGGCGGCATCGACGCGGGCATTGGCCTCGGCGCGGGCGGCCTGTTCGGCGCGGGCGGCGGCCTCGGCACGGGCGGCGGCCTCGGCGGCGCGGGCCTGGGCCTCGGCTTCCTGGCGTGCCTGGGCCTCGGCGCGGGCGGCCTCCTCGGCCGCGCGGGCCTGCGCGGCCAGGCGGGCGGCCTGCTCGGCGGCACGGGCTTCGGCGGCGGCGCGTTCCTCGGCCTCGCGCCGGGCCTGGGCCTCGGCGCGGGCGCGTTCCTCGGCGGCGCGGGCCTGGGCGGCGGCGCGCTCCTCGGCCTCGCGCCGGGCCTGCGCCTCGGCGCGGGCGGCGGCCTCGGCACGGGCGGTGGCCTCCGCGCGTTCGGCGGCTTCGCGCGCTTCGCGCTCCGCCTGCCGGGCCAGTTCCTCGACGCGCGCCAGGCTGGCGGCGCGGGCTTCCGCTTCCTGCCGGGCCGCGGCTTCGGCGCGGGCGAGGGCCTCGGCGCGTTCGGCGGCTTCCCGTGCCTCCCGCTCCGCCACCACAGCGGGGTCGGGCACGACGACGACGACCACGTCGGGGCCCGCGATCTCCGCGCCGCCCTGGCGGCCGCGCAGGCTGAACTGGCGGGTGCCCGGGCGCAGCGGGTCGGCGGGCAGGATCACCCATTCGCCGCGGGCATCGGCGCGGGTGCGGCCGATCTCCCGCTCATCCTCCATCAGCAGCACCTCGGACCCCGGCGCGGCGCGGCCGGCCACCACGACATTGCCGCGGGCGCCGACGCGCGCGACATCGAATCGGGGTGGCTCCAGCGTGGCGGCGGGGGCGGCAGGCGGGGCGATGGCAGGCGCCGCGGCGGGCGGGGCCGGGGTGGCGGGCGGCGGCACGAGCACCGGCCGCGTCTCCGTCCCGCCAGGGGCGCGTGGGGTCGCCACCCGCATCGGCTCCTGCGATGCGAACTGGCTGGCGACATAAGCAGCCAGGCCGCCAGCGGCCATGGCCACGATCAACAGGACGCGCCCGCTGGGCTTCATGCCTTCGTAACTACGGCGTGAAGTCGCGTCGGCACAAGGGCCTGCGAGCCGCAACCATCATTTCGCTGCAAGTTGTCAACGCAAAAGCCACACTGCCCCGAGGCACCCGCCCGCGGCCAGTAGCGGCCAGGCCGCGGCGACGCGCCGGCCCCCGGGAAGCAGCCCGGCCCAGAGCATCGCGACCGGCGCCGCCGCCGCCGCCCAATCCGCCGGCGCCCCGCGCGCGAGCACCGGCAGCGCGGCGAGCGCCGCCAGCCCACCGGCCAGGGGCATGGCCGTGGCCAGCCAGGCCCGGCCCGCCGCCGCGCCGCCCAGGCTGCCGCCGGCCGCGGCGCCCAGCGCCGCCAGCCCCAGCACCACCCCCGGGCCGGGCAGCC
>JAIXWG010000042.1 GCA_027482245.1 Acetobacteraceae bacterium
AAACTCGTCGTCACGCTGAACGCCATGATGCGCAACCGACAGCCCTGGTCCGCCTGCAAACACCAGACCGCCTGACCCCGCCACGCTCTCCGCAAGACGGTTGCTCGGAACCCATGAGATTGGTCGCGGAAGGGAGGGGCACGGCGCGACCGCTTGTTCGTCGCGCCCGCCACGCCCCTCCCTTCACCGACCAATAACCTCGCGGTCCAGGGTCCCGCTGGACCCTGGCTGGGGAGAGGTCTGGAGAGGGGCGAGCAGCCCCTCTCCAGGGACAGCCAGCGCCACGCCCGACCGCGTCACGCCGCCTCCGCCGCGCTCTCCCGCCCCCGGATAAAGTCGGCCGCGCGTTCGGCGATCATCAGGGTCGTGGCGTAGGTGTTGGCCGACGGCATGGAGGGCATGATGGAGGCGTCCACGATGCGCAGCGACTGCATCCCGTGGATCAGGAGGCGGTCGTTGACCACCGCGGTCGGGTCCGTCTCCGGTCCCATGCGGGCGGTGCCGATGAGGTGGTAGGTGGTGCTGCCGTTCTTCTTGGCGAAGTCGAGCAGTTCGTCGTCGGACTGGGCGGAGGGACCGGGCAGGGTCTCCCGTTCCAGGAATCGGGCGAGCTGGGGCGTGTTGAGCATGCGGCGCACCAGGCGCATGCCGGCCAGGTGGACGCGGATGTCGATGGGGTCGGAGAGGTAGTTGGGGTTGATCTCTGGATCCTCGAAGACGTTGGTGCTGCGGGCGCGGACCCAGCCCGTGCTTTCGGGGCGGTGCTGCCAGGATCCGGCGGTGACGCCGGGGTAGTCGTCCAGGATGTAGACCTTGCCCTCGGCGTAGCTGCCGGGGGTGAAGACGCATTGCAGGTCGGGCTGGTCCAGGCCTTCGAAGCTCTTCCAGAAGACGTGGACGTGGGACGGCGCGGTGGCCAGGATGTTGGGCCTGCCCATCGCCCATCGCGCCAGCTGCGCGCCGAGCTTCAGGCCGCGCCCCAGCTGGTTCAGCGTCTCCACCCCCGGCTTCGCACGCATCACGAGGCGGGAGGCGTAGTGGTCGCGGAAGTTCGATCCCACGCCGCGCAGTTCGTGCACCACCGGCACGCCGAGCTTGCCCAGAAGGTCTGAGGGCCCGACGCCCGAAACCTGCAGCAGCCGCGCGGTGTTGCAGGTGCCGGCGGAGATGATGACCTCCCGCCGCGCCATGACGCGCTTCGGCGCCTCGCCAGGCCCGTGCAGGTATTCGATGCCGATGGCGCGCTTGCCCTCGAACAGGATGCGGCTGGCCCGCGCGTTGGTGCGGACCTCCAGCGTCTTGCGCGCCATCGCCGGGTGCAGGAAGGCACGCGCGGCGGAGATGCGGCGGCCGTTGCGGATGGTGCGCTGGTAGTAGCCGACGCCGGCCTGGTGGCCGGAATTGTAGTCCTTCGCGCGGGGAATCCCGAGGCCCACGCAGCCCTCGATGAAGGCCTCCGACACCGGGTGGATCCAGTCCATGTCGGTGACGGGGATGCCGTCCTCCGTCTTGCCGCGGGTCTCCCCCGACACGCCGATGCGGTTCTCGCTGCGGCGGTAATAGGGCAGGCAATCGGCGTAGCCCCAGCCGCGATTGCCGCGCTGCGCCCAGCTGTCGAGGTCCGCGGGCTGGCCGCGGTTGTAGATCATGCCGTTGACGGAGGACCCGCCGCCCAGCGTCCGCCCCTGGGTCGTGCTGATCCGGCGGCCGCCCGTCATCGGGATGCCCTCTGTCTTGAACTGCCAGGTGACGCCGGGATCGGCCAGCGTCTTCACGAAGCCGGCGGGCAGGTGGATGAAGGGGTTGCGGTCCGGCGGCCCGGCTTCCAGCACGCAGACCGTGACGCCGGGGTCGCTGGTCAGGCGGTTGGCGAGGACGGAGCCGGCGGCGCCCGAGCCCACGATCACGTAGTCAAAACTGTCGTCACTTGCCATGCCGGCCTGTCCCACCCCTGTCGGCGCCCAGGATAGGGACCGCCGGCGCGCCCCGCAAAGATGGGGGGTGCCGTTCATCGCCCCGTGATCGGCCGCCCGCGGCCTGCCTGGCGTGCTAAGTCCGCCGACAACCCTCCCCGGATACCCCATGCCTCGTTGGCTTCCGCTCCTCCTCGGCTTCCTGACCGCCGTCGGCCCGCTTTCCACCGACATGTACCTGCCGGCCTTCCCCGCCATCGAGGCGGAGTTGGGCACGGGCTGGGGTGGCGTGCAGATCACGCTGGCGGCCTGGTTCGTGGGGCTCGCGGTCGGGCAGCTGGTGCAGGGGACGCTGGCGGACCGGCTGGGGCGCCGGCGGCCGCTGGTCATCGGCACGGCGATCTACACGCTCGCCTCCATCGGCTGCGCCCTGGCGCCGGACATGCTGACCCTGTCCTTCTGGCGCTGCGTCGCGGCCTTCGGCGGCGCGGCCAGCGCCGTGATCCCCCGCGCCATGGTGCGCGACCTGGCCACGGGGCATGAGGCCGCGAAGCTGATGTCCCGCCTGATGCTGGTGATGGGCGCCGCCCCCATCCTGGCGCCGACGCTGGGCGGGCTGCTGCTGGTGGGCGGGGGCTGGCGGAGCATCTTCTGGGCCGGCGCCGTCTATGGCGCGGCGTCCTGCGCGCTCGCCTGGTCCCTGCTGCCGGAGACGCTGCCGCCGGCCATGCGCAGCCGCCGTCCGCCGCTCGGCATGCTGGCGGATTTTGCGCGCATCGCGACGGAGCGCGGCTTCCTCAGCAATGCGGTGATGGGCGGCACGGCGATGTTCGCGGTCTTCGCCTTCATCAGCGGCGCGCCCGACGTCTACATCCAGCAATACGGCATCGCGCCCGCGCAGTTCGGCCTGTTGTTCGGCATCAGCGCCACGGGCTTCATCGCGGCATCCCAGGTCAATCCCTGGCTGCTGAGGCGGCTCGGCACGGCCCGGGTGCCGATGCTGGCGCTGCGGACCAGCTTCGTGGCGGTGGCGGCGATGGTGGTGATGGCGGCGACGGGCTTCGGCGGCTTCCTCGGCATCTTCATCCCCGCGGTGGTGGCGCTGGCGAGCACGGGCCTCGTCTTCCCCAACTCCGCCGTTGGCGCGCTGGCGCGGCATGCGACGCGGGCGGGCAGTGCCTCCGCCCTGCTCGGCACGCTGCAATTCGCGCTGGCCGCGCTGGGGGCCGCGCTGGTCGGCGCGCTGAGCAACGGCACGCCACTGCCCATGGCGCTGATGATGCTGCTGGGCGTGGGCCTGGCGATGGCGGCGGAGCGTGCCCGGCCGCGGGCGTAAGGCGGCTTGAGCGAGTTGAGATTTGAGAAGAGGCGGCCCTTTTCGGCCCTAAGTGGCTGATCCTGCTGGCAACACGCCCTCAGGATTTAGCCGTCTTTACCCCTTTTAGCACCTTTAGCACCGTTTTTCGGGGGTGTTCCCGGCCGGGCGCGGTGGGGCGGTGACCGGAGGAACATAGCAGCAACGATGCGCGCATCGCCAGCGCTTTCGGGGGCTTTGCCCCTGCCCTGCCCGGCCCTACCGTCGCGCCCATCGAATGGGGGCGGGTGATGGCGGGCAAGCGGGTGCTGGTGGTGGGCGCGGGGATCGTGGGGCTGGCGCTGGCCTGGCGGCTGCAGCGGCTGGGCGCCGAAGTCGCGATCGTGGACCCGGAGCCCCCCGGCGAGGGCGGGGCCAGCTTCGGCAATGCGGGCGCCATCTCCGCCAGCTCCGTCGTGCCGCTGGCGACTCCGGGGGTGCTGAAGACCGTGCCGCGGATGCTGCTGGACCCCGCGGCGCCGCTGCACATCCCGGCCGGCTACTGGCTGCAGGCCGCGCCCTGGCTGGCCCGCTTCGTCGCCAGCGCCACCCCCGCCACCGTGACCCGCGTGGCCAAGGCGCTGGACCAGCTGCTGCACCTCGCCACCGAACAGCACCAGGCCCTGGCGCGAGAGGTCGGCGTGCCGGAGGTGCTGGTCGCGAAGGGGCAGCTCTACCTCTATCGGGACGAGAAGCAGCTGGCCAAGGATGCGGGCAGCTGGGCGATGCGCCGGGCGCATGGGGCGGAGGTCCGCCAGATCGACCGCCAGGCGATCGAGGCGCTGGAGCCCGAGATCGGCCCTGCCTACCAGATCGGCATGTTCATGCCGGACCACACCCATTGCGCCTCCCCGGCCCGCTACGCGCGGGCGGTGGCGACGGCCTTCCGTGATGCGGGCGGCGAGATCCGGCAGGACCGGGTGCTGGCACTGACCGTGACGGATGGCCGCGTGACCGGCGCGCAGGGCAAAGTCATGCATCACACGGCCGATGAGGTCGTGGTGGCCGCCGGCGCCTGGTCCGCCCGGCTGGTGGCGCCGCTCGGCTACCGCATCCCGCTGGAGACGCAGCGCGGCTACCACGTGAACCTTCCTGATTCGGGGCTGTCGCTGCAACGCCCGGTGATCCCGGCGGACCGGAAGGTGTTCATCACGCCGATGGAGGGCGCGCTGCGCGTCGCCGGCACGGTGGAGTTCGGCGGGCTGGAACGTGCGCCGAACGAGGAACGGGCGCGGCTTCTGTATGGAGACCTGACGGCGGTGTTCCCGCAGGCGCGGACGGAGGGCGCCGAGGGCTTCTGGATGGGCCACCGGCCCTGCCTGCCCGACAGCGTGCCGGTGATCGGGCCGGCGGAGCGGGTGAAGGGGCTGTGGTTCGCCTTCGGCCACGGGCATCTGGGGCTGACCGGGTCGGCGCCGACGGCGGAAATGCTGGCGCCGGCGATCATGGGGAGGCCGGGGAATGCGGATATGGGGGGGTATGCGGCGGAGAGGTTTTGAGGGGCGCCGCGACGGATTTTCGGATTGAATGCGCGCGCTTCGCGCATCGGGATGGATGATGGTCATGGCGGATAGCGACAGGGACAGCGCGCGGCGCGGCTTCGTGGTGGACCGCGCCGCCTATGCGCAGGTCGCGGCGGTCGAGGGGCTGAGCCTCGGCCAGAAGGCGCGCGCCAGGCGCGCGGCGCTCGATGCCAAGGGTGCCTCCTCGGCCGAGCGCCTGGTGACGATCATCGCCGCGCATAGCGCGCCGGGCGCGGTGCAGGTGGTGCCGCATGCCGGCGGCTGGGCGGTTCGGCCGGCCGGGAACGGGAAGACCATCGGCACCTTCGCCACGCAGGCGGAGGCGATAACCCTTGGCCGCCACGCCGCCGAGGCGCAGCGGGGCGAGTTGCTGGTGCATGGTCGCGACGGACGGCTGCTGCGACGGGTGGTCTTCGGCGCGGGCGCATAGGCGCCGTCCCGCCGATGTATGCGGGGGAAGACGCCCTCTACTGCTACCCCGGCACCGCGGTCCTTCGAAACCGCCTGGGCCTGACCGACCCCGACCTGCTCCAGGCCTTCGAGACCGAGGCGACAAGCTTCCGCGCGGAACAGGGGTTGCCCCGTGGCCGCTTTGGCGTACGGCACTACTACGCCGTCCATCGCCACCTGTTCCAGGATGTCTATGCCTGGGCCGGCAGGCCCCGCCGCATCCGCACCGGGAAGGACGGCGTCTGGTTCTGCTACCCCGAGCATATCCCCGCGCAGCTCGCCGCCACGTTCGGATCGCTGAAGGCGAGGCGCTTCCTGCGCGGGCTTCCGGCGGCCGATTTCGCGCGCGCCGGTGCGGCTTTTCTGGCGGAACTCAACGCCATCCATGCCTTCCGGGAGGGCAATGGCCGGACGCAGACGCTGTTCTTCGCGATGCTGGCGGAAGCGGCGGGGCATCCCCTAGATCTACGGCGCTTGCAGCCGGACGCGATGCTGGATGCGATGATACGCAGCTTCGCGGGGAATGAAGGGCCGTTGCGGGAGGTTCTGGAGGGGTTGCTGGCATGACCCCGCCGGCTGTCAGGATGAGGGGTGGATCGAGGAAGCCTTCGCCACCGCCACACGCGTCGCCGTGCAAGCCGCAAGTCATCTCCGCCAAAGTGGTGCAGGATGACCAGGTGCAACCACCTTTGCTGAAGGGAGCCGTCATGCGCCTCGGCAAGAAAGCCGCCCAGGAAGCCGACATCCGCGCGGCCGTCGTCGCTGGTGATGCCGATGAGGCAGCGGGTCGCTGTCGCTCCATCGCCGGGCCCGAAGACGAGCAGCGCTTGATCGACGACCTCATGGCGAGGGTGCGAGCCGGCCTGTCCCATGGCCGTTGAACCGTAAAGCGGCTGACATGCCGGCCGCACTGGACGGCATCGTCATCATCCTCGGCCCGGCCCTTTACGGCATGGCGCTATTGCACGGGAGGGCTGACTACCCCCTCCCCATCCCCACCATCCCCATCTCCCCCACCGTCTCCGCCAGCGCCTCCAGCGCCCGCCCGATGTCGTGCTCCGTCACCACCCCGATGCACGCGATGCGAAACGTGTTCGCCGCCGCCAGCCGCCCCGGGAAGATGATGAAGCCGCGCCGCTTCATCCCCTCGTACAGCGCCTTGAACGAGTAACTCGCGTCCAACGGCTCGTGGAAGGTCGCGACGATGGGGGAGGCGACCGCGTCCTCCAGCAGCGTGCGAAAACCCATCTGGCGCATTCCATCGACCAGGCGGCGCCAGCTGCGGTGGTAGCGGGCGTGGCGGCCCTCGATGCCGCCTTCGTCGGCGTGCTCGCGCAGCGCCTCCGCGAAGCCCAGCAGCAGGTGCGTCGCCGGGGTGAAGCGGAACATGCCCGTGCGGTCGAGGTGCTGGTTCTGGTCCCAGAGGTCGAGCGTCAGGCTGTGGGCGTTGCCCTTCGCCTCCTCCAGCGCGGATTTCTTCGCCACCACCCAGGCCAGGCCCGGCGGCGCCTGCAATCCCTTGTTGGCGGAGCAGACGACGGCGTCGAAGGACAGCCTCCGCGCATCCAGCGGGAAGGCGCCGAAGCTCGCCACCGCGTCGATCAGCAGGCCCTTGCCCAGGCGGCGGCAGACCGCGGCGATGGACTCGATGGGGTTCAGGATGCCGGTGGAGGTCTCGCAATGCACCAGCATCACATGGGTGATGCCGGGGTCGGCGGCGATCGCGGCCTCGAACTGCTCGGGCGTGGGCGGCGTGTAGGGGGCGGTGCGGAAGCTGGTGTAGGGGGTGCGGATGCGGCGCGCGATCTCCACCAGGCGGTCGCCATAGACGCCGTTGGTGTGGATCAGCAGCTTGCCATTGGCGGGGACGAAGGTGCCGATCACGGCCTCCGTCCCCGAGGTGCCGCTGCCCACCAGCGGGACAGCGGTGTGCGTTCCCTGCGCGTTGCAGAGGTCCAGCAGGTAGCGGCGGGACCAGGCGATGGTCTGCTGCATCTCCGCCTCGCCGGAGGCGAGGTCCCGCAGCATGGCGCGCTTCACGCGTAGGGAGAGCGTGACGGGACCGGGGGTGAGCAGCAGGGGCTCGTCCTCGATCCGCACCTCGTCGATCTGGTCCATCGCGAAAACCTCCGCCGCCACGCCATCGTGGCGGCGGCGGGCGCGGGCTACAAGCGCAGCACCGCCAGGTCGATGTTCCCCGCCATCGCGACATAGCCGGCGCGGTTGGGGTGCAGCTTGTCGCCGGGGCCGCCCGTCGTGCTCTCCGGCACGAATTCCGCCTTCATCTGGCCGGTGGCGGCATCGAGCGTCGGGCCATCGAAATCGACGAAGCCGTCGAAGACGCCTGACGTGCGGATGAAGTCGTTCAGCGTCTTCCGCTTCTCGTCCTGCTCCGCGAAGCCATGCGCCGCGCTGGTGCTGCCGAGGGCGGAGGTCAGGGTGGCGCCGATCACGCGGATGCCGGGCAGTTTCTCCCGCAGCGTGGCGACGCCGCGGCGCATGCCATCCATCACCGCCTGGGCGGAGGCATTGCCGTTGCGGGAGAAGTCGTTCGTGCCCTCCAGCCAGATCAAATGCGTGACGCCGGAGAGGGTGATGACATCGCGGTCGAGCCGCATGAGCGCCGACGGCCCGCCCGGGAAGGGTGTCGCGGGCGTGTACTCCGCGGGGCCGACCACCTGGTTGCCGCCGATGCCGGCATTGACGACGGCGACGCGGTTGGGCTGGGCGGCGTGCAGGCGGCGCTGCAGCACATCCGGCCAGCGGTCGTCGCCATTCATCGTGCTGGCGGTGCCATCCGTGATGCTGTCGCCGAAGCAGACCACCACGGGCGTCGCCGCCGGCATCATCACGTCAACGGCGTCGAGGAAGAACCAGGACGCGGTCGGATGCGGGAAGGCGGCGTCCGTCTCGTCGGCGCCCTTGGCACCGGCGCCGGGCGCGGTGGCGTAGGAGGTCTGGATGGCCTTGGCGTGCCAGGTCATCGGCCCGCTGGAACCCGCGACGTGGAAGGAGACGGCCAGCTTGCGGCCCGCGAGAAGCGGCGAGGCCGGGTCCGCGGCGAAGGGCAGCTCGACGGCGTCGGACCAGGCGTCTCGGCCTGGCGGGATGGTGACGCTGCCCTGGCCGCCGAAGCGCACGGGCTGGCTGGTGCCGGGCATGACGGTGGCGCCGCCCAGTTGCAATCCGACGAAGACGCCATCCAGTGTCAGCGGCCTGGTGCCGAGCGCGTTGGAGAAGCGGAAGCGCGCCTGCGGGCCCCAGACCGTGGGGCGCACGATCATGCGCAGCGACTGGTCGCGCGCGCCCTCCGCCGGTGTCGGGAAGGCGAAGGACTGGTTGGGCTGGGCGGAGGGGTTGCCCACGGGATAGGGGCCCTGGACGGAGGCCGCCCAGCTGGTGGCCCAGCGGCCGGGGGCGGCGGTCTGGGCGAGAGCGGGGGTCGCCGCGGCAGCGGCCATCAGGGCGCCCACCGCGCGGCGCGGCATGCGGAACTCGGACATGGTGCTTCCTCCATCGCCGCCGGGTTGGCCCCGGCGACGGGGGGAAGGCTGGCACGCATCACGCCGCCAGGGAATGCGGCACGTCGCGAGCCACCTCCGCGAGGATGCCGAAGGAACGCAGCCGCGCCTGGTGGTCGTGGATCTGCGCCGTCACCATCAGCTCATCCGCGCCGGTCCGGGCGATGAAGTCGGCCAGGCCGCGCTTCACCGTCTCCGGCCCACCGACGATGGAGCAGGAGAGCGAATGCGACAGCATGGCCTGCGCCTGCGGGTCCAGGATCATGTCCGCGCGCGGCGGCGGCAGCTTGCCCGGCGTGCCGCGGCGGAGGTTGAGGAAGGCCTGCTGGAGCGAGGTGAAGACCAGCCGTGCCTCCGCATCGGTGTCGGCGGCGAAGACGTTCACGCCGAGCATGACATGCGGCTTGGCGAGGCGCTCCGAGGGGCGGAAGCGCTCCCGGTAGATCGCGACGGCCTCCATCATCTGCGCCGGCGCGAAGTGGGAGGCGAAGGCATAGGGCAGGCCGAGCATGGCGGCGAGCTGCGCGCCATAGGTGGAGGAGCCGAGGATCCAGGCCTCCACGGATTCACCGGCGCCCGGCACAGCGACCAGGCGCTGGCCGGGCTCGGCGTGCTTGAAATAGTTCAGCAGCTCGATGACGTCGCGGGGAAAGTCCTCCACATCGCCATCGAGGTTGCGGCGCAGCGCCCGGGCGGCGAGCTGGTCGGAACCGGGCGCGCGGCCGAGGCCGAGATCGATGCGGCCGGGGTGCAGCGCGGCCAGCGTGCCGAACTGTTCCGCCACCATCAGCGGCGCGTGGTTCGGCAGCATGATGCCGCCGGCGCCGATGCGGATGGTGGAGGTGCCGGCGCCGACATGCGCCAGCGCCACGGCGGTCGCCGCGCTGGCGATGCCGACCATGTTGTGGTGCTCCGCCATCCAGTAGCGGGTGTAGCCGTGCCGTTCCGCGTGCTGGGCGAGGCTGCGGGAATTGCGCAGCGCGTCGCCCGCGCTGCTGCCTTGGGGGATGGGGGAGAGGTCGAGGACGGAGAGCTTTGCCATGCCCGTCATATGGGGTCCCGTCAGGCCTCGGGGAAGCGGGCGATCCAGTGGCGGGCGATGCTGTCGCGCCGCGCGAACCAGGCGCCGCCCTTGTCGCGCATGTGGCGCAGCAGCCGGTCGAGGCCCGCGATGCGGCCGGCGCGGCCGATCATGCGCAGATGCAGGCCAATGGAGAGCATCCGGGGATGGTCCGCGCCTTCCGCCCACAGGGCGTCATAGGCATCGACGCAATACTCCGTGAAATGCGCGGCGGTGGTGAAGCGCTGGCTGCCCTGGTGGAAGTGCATGTCGTTGGTGTCGAAGCTGTAGGGCAGCACGAGGTGCCGCGTGGCGCCGACCCGGGTGAAGAAGGGCAGGTCGTCGCTGTAGGCATCGCTGTCGTAGAGGAAGCCGCCATGTTCCAGCAGCAGGCGGCGCGTGTTGGCGGAGGGCGCGGAGCGCGTGTGCCAGCCCAGCGGTGCCGCCCCGCAGGCGTCGCGGATGGCGGCGACGGCGCGGGCGATGGTGGCGCGCTCATGCGCCTCCTCCATCCCCGCATGGCGTTCCCAGCGCCAGCCATGGCAGGCGACCTCATGCCCCCGCGCCACGGCATCCTGCGCCAGCCAGGGCGACCGCTGGATGGCGCGGCCGCAGGCATTCAGGGTGGAGGGTGCACCATGCGCGTCCAGCACCCGCATGATGCGGTGGTAGCCGACGCGGGTGCCGTATTCGAAATGGGTGTCGCGGCAGGGATCGGGGCCGCCCTTCACCTCGTCCGTCACCTCATACACCGCCTCGTTCCGCTCATCGCCATCGATGATGGAGAGCTCCGCCCCTTCCTCGACATTGACGACGAAGGAGACGGCGACGCGCGCCCCGCCGGGCCAGCGCGGGTCCGGGGGGTTGGCGCCATAGCCGAGGAAGTCGCGGGTGTCGGTCGTCAAGGCAGGGGCTCCGGCGAGTCGGGAGCCCCTATCCTATATTGCCATGGCGTAGGCGGGGCGGCGCGGATCGGCGGCGGCGGCGATCAGGCCGGTGGCGGGGTCGGTGCGGATCACCTCCACGCAGCCGGCCAGCGCCGTCCATTCCGGCCAGTCGGCGATGACATGGCCGCGCGCGGCCAGCGCCTCCCGCGTCTCCGCCGGGATGCGGGCTTCCAGGGAGAGACGGCCCGGGAAGTAGTCGTGCGGGGAGGAGGAGGACGGGAAGGCGTAGGTCGCGATGCGGGGCGCCTCCACCGCGGCCTGCGGCTCCATGCCGAAATGCAGGATGTTCAGCAGCACCTGGAGCATCGCCTGTGGCTGCACGTCGTTGCCCGGGGACCCGAAGGGCATGATCCCGCCATCGGCCAGCTCGACCATCGCGGGGTTCGGCGTCAGGCGCGGGCGCTTGCCCGGCGCATAGCCCGCGGGATGCGTCGGATCGGGCCGGTTCTGGGACCCTCGGCCGGAGACCATCAGCCCCGTCCCCGGCACCAGCGGCCCGGTCCAGGACCCGTCGGAGGGGGTGGCGGAGACCGCGTTGCCCCAGCGATCCACGACGCAGACATAGGAGGTGCCGGCCTCCACCGGCGGCTCCTCCTCCTCCGACACCGGCGGGTTGGCGTTGGCGCCGATACCGATCAGGCGTTCCGGCATCCCCGGATGCGCACGCGCGGGATCGATGGCGGCGGCGCGGCGGGCGACGTGCGCCGCCGAGAGCATCTGCGCGATGGGCACAGCCACGAAATTCGGGTCGCCCACATGGTATTCGCGATCCGCGAAGGCGCCTTTCAGCGCCTCCGCGATCACGTGCAGGTACTCCGGCGAGTTGTGGGCCAGGCCATCCAGGCCGTGACGCTCCGCGATCAGCAGGGCCTCCAGCAGCGCCGGTCCCTGGCACCAGGGGCCGCAGCCCAGCACGCGGTTGCCGCGCCACTGAACGGCCAAGGCGGGCTCGATCGGGCTGCGATAGGCGGCCATGTCGGCCATGGTGAGGTAGCCGCCCTCCCGCGCCTGGAAGGCTGTGATCTCCCGCGCCAAATCGCCCTCGTAGAAGGCGGCGCGGGCGGCCTCCAGCCCGGCTTCCCGCCCCCGCCCCGCCGCGGCCTTCTCCTGCTCCATCATGTAGGCGATGGAGCGCGCGAGGTCGGTCTGGACGAATTTCTCGCCGACGCGGGGCGCGCGGCCGCCGGGGTGGAAGATCGCGGCGTTGTAGTCCCAGCGCGCATAATCGGCCTGGCGCTTCGACAGGCTGTTGTGGAGCAGCTCATAGACCGCGAAGCCCTCCGCCGCGAAACGCCAGGCGAAGCCCGCGATGTCGGAGAAGGACATCGTGCCATGCCGCCGCAGCGCCGTGATCCACGCATCCGGTGCCGCCGGCACCACCGTCCGCAGCACGCCCGGCGGCATCTTCCCGCCATGCTTCTCCCGGAACAGGTCCGGCGGAATGGAGGCCGGCCAGGGGCCGAGGCCGACGATCGTCTCCACCCGTCCATCCGCCATGCGGATCATGATCGGCGCCACGCCCGCGACGCTCACGATATCCGGCTGCAGCACGCCGAGCGCGAAGCCCGCCGCGCAGGCGGCATCGACGGCATTGCCCCCGCCCTCCAGCACCGAGAAGGCGGCGGCAGTGGCGAGGTAGTGGCCCGCGGAGACGGCATGGCGCGTGCCGGTAATCGTCGGCCTGGTCAACGGCATTCGGGTTCTTCCTTCAATCAGCGCGCGCGCCGGAACGCTTCACCACGTCCGTCCAGCGCGCGATCTCCACCGGCAGGAAGGCGGCGAAATCGGCGGCGGAGAGCGATCGCGGGCGCATGCCCGCGCTGGTCATCTGGTCGCGGAAACGCGGGCTTTCGGTGATGCGGCGGATCGCATCCGCCGCCGTCGCCAGCACCTCCGGCGGCGTGCCGGCGGGCATCGCGAAGCCGAGCCAGCCGCTCGCCTCATAGGCTGGGTAGCCGACCTCCGCGAAGGTCGGCACCTCCGGCAGCAGCGGGTCCCTGCCCTGCCCCGTCGTCGCCAGCGCGCGGATGGTGCCGCCGCGGATCCCGGGCAGCAGCGCGTTGATGGTGTTGAAGGTCATGTCCACCTGGCCGCCGAGCAGATCCGTGATGGCCTGCGGGCTGCCGCGATAGGGGACATGCGTGATGTCCACGCCGGAAACCAGCCGGAACAGCTCCCCCGCCATATGCGTGGAGGACCCGCTGCCGGCCGAGGCCCAGTTCAGCGTCCCCGGCCTGGCACGCGCCGCCGCCACCATGTCCGCCACCGACCGGAACCGACTATCGGCCCGCACCGCCAGCGCGCAATCATTGCTGGCGCCCAGGCCAAGCGGCGCGAAGCTCGTCAGCGGATTGTACTGCACATCCGGGATGATCGCCGGCGCGATGGCGAGCGAGGAGGAATTCACCACCCCCATCGTGTAGCCATCGCGCGGCGCCTTCGCGAGCGCCTCCGTCCCGATGGTGCCGCCCGCGCCGAAGCGGTTCTCCACCACCACGGGCTGGCCCCAGGCCTCCGACAGCCCCTGCGCCACGGCGCGGCCGAGGATGTCCATCCCCGCCCCCGCCGCGGCCGGCACGATCATGCGCACGGGGCGCGTGGGCCAGGATTGCTGCGCGCGGGCCAGACCCGGCAGCGCCACGCCAAGCCCCGCCAGCAACGCCCCGCGCCGTGTCAGAAGCACCCGCATGCGCGCCCCCCGTCCCGTCTCGCGAAAGCCTAGTCCCGCGTCGCCACCACCGACAATCACCGCATCCGGCATCAGCGTGATGCCGGCAACGCCAGCGGCACGATGCCGCGGCACCAGCGCGTACGGGCCGCGTTACACGCGCGAACGGCGTCGCGCGATACGCGCGCACCACAAGTCGCGTGATACGCGCGACCGGAAAAAGGACACAACGATGCGCGCGCAGGTGGAGAAGACAAGCTGGATGATCGCGGCCGCGGCGCTGGCCGGCGCCCTCGCGCTGCAGGCGGCCGACCGGCCACCGCCGCCACGGCGCATCCCGGCGGCGCACAGCCCGGCCGGGCGCGGCACCACGGACACGCCGCCGCAGGAAAGCTCCGGCGCCGGCAGCAACGCCGCCACCCCCTCCGACATCCCCGCCCGCGGCTGGTGGGACATCGCCAAGCGCGCTGTGATGGAAGCCGGCAGCGATCGCCTGCTGACGGAAGCCGCGGGCGTGACCTTCTACACCCTCCTCGCCCTCTTCCCCGGCATCGCCGCCATCGTCTCGCTCTACGGCCTCATCGCCGATCCCGCGACCGTCGCCGACCACCTCGGCGCGCTCTCCGGCTTCGTCCCCGGCGGCGGCATGGACATCATCAAGGAACAGGTGACGCGCATCACCTCCAAGGAGGAAACCACCCTCGGCCTCTCCGCCCTCATCGGCCTGGCCCTCTCCCTCTGGAGCGCAAACCAGGCGGCCAAGGGCCTCTTCGACGCCCTCAACGTCGTCTATGAGGAGAAGGAGAAACGCTCCTTCATCCGCCTCAACCTGGTCAGCCTGACCTTCACGCTGTGCGGCATCCTCTTCGCCGTGCTCGCCATGGGCGCCGTCATCGCCCTGCCGGTCGTGCTGAACGCCATCGGCTTCGGCAGCACCACGGACACCCTGCTGCGGATCGCGCGCTGGCCCGTGTTGCTGCTGGGCATCGCCCTCGTCCTCGCCTGCCTCTACCGCTGGGGGCCGAGCCGCGCAGAAGCCCGCTGGCGCTGGGTCACCTGGGGCAGCGCCTTCGCCGCCATCGCCTGGCTCGCCATGTCACTCGGCTACTCCTTCTACGTGGAGAACTTCGGCACCTACAACGAAACCTACGGATCCCTCGGCGCCGTCATCGGCTTCATGACCTGGATCTGGCTCTCCGCGGCCGTCATCCTCTTCGGCGGCGAACTCAACGCCGAAGCCGAACACCAGACCGCCCGCGACACGACGACAGGACCGGAACTGCCCCTCGGCACACGCGACGCCCGCATGGCGGACCGGGTGGCGCCGGGGTGAGGCTGTCGCGCGAGTGGCTTCTGGAGAGGGGCTTCTCGCCCCTCTCCAGACCTCTCCCCGCCAGGGTCCTACGGGACCCTGGACCGCGAGGTTATTGGTCGGTGATGGGAGGGGCACGGAACGCGTTCCGAACACGCGGGTGCGCGGTGCCCCTCCCATCACCGACCAATCTCATGGGTTCCAAGGGCCGCCGGGCCCTTGGCGGGGAAGGGGTTTGGGGAAGGGGCGGAGCCCTTTCCCCGACGTCACCAGCGCAACACCATCACCCCCGCGCCCCCCGGGCCAGTGTGCGGCGGGCGCGTTCGACGATGGGCAGGTCGATCATCGCGCCTTCGAAGGCGACGGCGCCGAGGCCTTTCGCGAGCGCGTCCTCGAAGGCGGCGATGAGGCGGCGGGCGCGGTCGAGTTCGGCCGGGGTGGCGCCGTAGATCTCGTTGATGATGGGGACGTGGGCGGGGTGGATGCAGGAGGCGGTGGCGAAGCCGAGGTTTTTCGCGCGGGTGAGTGCGGCGCGGTAGGCGTCGAGGTCGTCGATCTGGGCGAGTGCGCCGAGGGAGCCCATGGGCAGGATGTTGGCGCTGCGGGCGGCGGCGATGCAGTGCATGGCCCAGACATACATGCTGTCGGCGGAGGGAATGCCGCCGAATTCCGTGGCCAGGTCCTCCGCGCCGACGGCGAGGGCCGCCATGCGCGGATCGGCAGCGGCGATGGCGTAGAGATGGGGGAGCGAGGCGGCGGTTTCGGCGAGGGCCAGGAAGCGCGTGCGGCCGATCGGGATGCCGTGCGCGGCTTCGCGGGTGGCGACGACTTCGGAGAGCAGGCGGATGTGCTCGGGGCCCATCACCTTGGGCAGGATCAGGCCGGTGGCGCCGGCGGCGACGGCGGCGGCGATGTCGGGCAGCGCCAGGTCGAGCGGGCGGTTGATGCGGACGATGGCGTCGGCCCCGGACTGGGAGACGCGGGGAGCGGCGGCGGCGAGGGCCGCGCGGGCGGCGTCCTTGGCGTCGGGCGGGATGCTGTCCTCGAGGTCGAGAATGATGGCGTCGGCGCCGCGCGTATGGGCCTTGGCGATGAAGCGTTCGGCGGTGGCGGGGACGAAGAGGAGGGATCGCCAGTTGGGGGTCATGCGGAGGGTGCTTTCGCGGCGCCGGCTTCCATCATCGCGGCGATCTGGGTCGTGTCGTAGCCGAGCTGGGCGAGGAGTTCGCGCGTCTGTGCGCCGAGGCGCGGCGCGGGCAGCTTGTCGTCGCGCATGCCGCCGCTGAAGCGGTTCGGGATGCGCGTGCGGCGGAGCGCGCCCTCGGTCGGGTGGTCCTCGGGCTCGAAGAAATTCACGTCGGCCAGGTGGGGATCGGCCATCAGATCCTCGAAGGTGTTGTAGCGGGCGCAGGGAATGTCGCGCGGGCCGAGGATGGCGAGCCATTCCTCCGTGGTACGCTGCGCCATCGCGGCCTTCCGGATGGAGAAGTAGTGCGCGGCGTTGGCGGTGCGGGCGGCGGCGCTGCTGAGGCGCGGGTCGTGGCGAAGCTCGGGCTGGCCGATGGCGTCGAAGAAGGCGAAGGCCTGGGCGTCGGTGTTGGGGCCGATGGTGATGAAGCCGTCCTTCGTCGGCAGCGGGCGGTAGTCCGGGCTCAGCAGGCGGTTGTCGCCGGAGGGGCCGGCGGGCGGGTCGAAGGTGGCGGCGCCCATGTGCTCGCTCATGACGAAGCTCGCCATGTTCTCGAACATCGGCACCTCGATCGCCTCGCCCTTGCCGGTGCGTTCGCGGCGGAACAGGGCGAAGCCGATGCATTGCGCGGCGATCAGGCCGGTGACGTGGTCCGTCATCACCATCGGCACGAATCGCGGCTCGCCCGTCGCGCGGTGGAAGGTGGCGGCGACGCCGGACAGCGACTGGATGACCGGGTCATAGGCCGGGCGGTTCGCGTAGCGACCCTCGCTGCCGAAGGCGAGGATGCCGACATGGATGAGGCGCGGGTTCAGCGTGGCGAGCGTCGCGGGATCGAGGCCGAGGCGTTCCAGCGCGTTGGGGCGGACATTGCTGACGAAGACGTCGGCGCCCGCCAGCAACTTCCGCATCGCGGCCATCCCCTCGGCCTGCTTGAGGTCGAGGCAGATGGAGCGCTTGTTGCGATTGAACTGGATGAACTTGCCGGACATGCCGGGGTTGCGGCTGCCCTGCGCCAGGCGGCGGAGGATGTCGCCCTCCGGCGGTTCCACCTTGATGACGTCGGCGCCCTGGTCGGCCAGCATGCGCGTGCAGATCGGCCCGACGACGACGGAGGTGAGGTCGATGACGCGGATGCCCTCCAGCGGCCCGCCGCTCATGCGCCGAACTCCACGGTCATCTCGGCGGCCTGGTGGCCATCCTTGTCGGCGACCCAGGCGCGGATGGTGCTGCCTTCGACCAAGCCTTCGAAGCGCGCCGTGTCGCCGACGAAGAGCGGCCGCATGAGGCGGGCGGAGAAGCCGCGGAGCTTGCCGGGCGCGCGCTTCAGGGCGGAATCCAGCAGGAGGTGCATGGTCAACCCGCCATTCATCACGACGCCCGGATAGCCTTCCGTGCCGCGGGTGTAGTCGGCGTCGTAGTGGATGCGGTGGGCGTTCCAGGTGATGGCGCCGTAGCGGAAGACCTGGACGGGATCGAGCAGCGTCGCGTCCGACCACGCGGCGCCGGCGGGCGCGGGGATCGGCGCGGTGGTGGTGCTGGCGGCACCGGGCGGCACGGCCTCCCGGTAGATCGCGTCGAACTCGTCCACGGCGAGGACCTGCCCGCGGGCGGTGATGGTGTGGCGCATCGTCAGCACGACGATGGTGCCGCTGCGCGCCGCCTTGGGCGCGATGCCCGCGACCTCCACCGTCTTGGCGGCGTCGTCGCCCACGCGGAGCGCGCCATGCACCTGCACGCGTCGGCCGGCGCCCATGCGGCGGGGCAGCGGGATGGGCGGCAGGAATTCGCCCTTCCGCGGATGGCCATCGGGGCCGATCGCCGACTGCCGCGCCACGTCGCTGAAGAAGAGGTTGAACCAGTGGGAGGGGATTTCCGATCCTTCCTGGAACGCGTCCGGGTCCAGGTCGAAGGTGCCGGCGATGCGGCGCACGGCGGCCAGCGCGATGCGCTCCTCCACCACGCGCTTCCGGCCGATCCAGCCGGTCAGTGCCGGCATGGCGGCGGCGACGTCCTCCGCGGCGCTCATTCCGCGACGAGCCTCAGGCGGCGGACCAGCGCGGACCAGATCTCGCCCCGCTGGCGCAGGAAGGCGCCGAATTCCTCCGGCGTGTTGGGCGCGGCGGGGTCGGCGCCGACGCGGAGGAAGCTCTCCCGCACGCTCTCGGTGCGGAGCGCGTCGTTCAGCGCCTCGTTCATGCGGGTGATGATCTCGGTGGGCGTGCGGGCGGGGACGGCCAGGCCGAAGGCGTTCACCGCCTCATAGCCCGGGAGTGTTTCCGCCACCGTGGGCACATCGGGCCATTGCGGGTTGCGCTGCGTGCCGGTGACGGCCAGCGCGCGGATGGCGGGGTTGCCCTTGACGGGCTCGGCTTCCGGCAGGCCGAGGCTGCGCGCCTGCACGCGGCCGGCCAGCAGATCCGTCATGCCCTGCGTCGATTGGCGATAGGGGACGTGCACCATCTCGATCCCCGCCTTCTCCGACAGCAATTCCATGGAGAGGTGGGTGGTCGCGCCGACGCCGGAGGAGGCGTAGTTGATCCGCCCCGGATTCGCCTTGGCGTAGGCGATGAACTCCGCCAGCGTGCGCACCGGCAGGCTGTTGTGCACCAGGATCACGTTCTGGGCCGTGGTGAACAGGCCGATGGGCGCGAAATCCCGCTGCCAGTCGTAGCTCAGCGTGCGGTAGAGCACGGCGTTGACGCCGCCCAAGGGCCCGGTCGAGCCCACCATCATCGTGTAGCCATCGGCGGGGGCGCGGCTGACGATCTCTGCCGCGAAATTGCCGGCGGCGCCCGGTCGGTTGTCGGCGAGGACGGGGGTGCCGAGGCGCTGGGCGATGGCCTCCCCGATCAGGCGGGAGACGACGTCGGTCTGCCCTCCGCCGCCATAGGGGATGACCAGGCGGATGGGCCTCTCGGGCCAGGCGGCCATCGCCAGGCGTGGCGCCGCCAGGGTGAAGGCTGCGCCGATGGCGGCGCGCCGTCCGATCTGGACCATGCTTCGCTTCCTCCGATGTTCTTGGAGGGAAGCCTAGGCCAGGGAGGACGCGCCGCGAAGCGAGCGATTATGCGATCGCTGGCTTCTTCAGAATGCGGAGCATCAGCGCCGTCACCACCGTGCCCGCCACCAGCGCCACGACGTAGCCCAGCAGGTGGGACACCGCGTTCGGGATGGGCAGGACGAAGATGCCGCCATGCGGCACGCGAAGCTCCGCGCCCACCATCATCGACAGCGCGCCGGCGATGGCGGAGCCGACGACGAGGGAGGGGATCACCCGCAGCGGGTCCTTGGCGGCGAAGGGGATCGCGCCCTCGCTGATGAAGGCCAGGCCCAGCACGCCGGCCGCCGGCGCGGCCTCCCGCTCCTCCGCCGTGAAGCGGTCGCGGAAGAGATACGCCGCGAGGGCCAGGCCGAGCGGCGGCGTCATGCCGGCCGCCATGGCCGCGGCCATCGGCGCATAGACCTCGCTGGCGATGAGGCCCGTCGAGAAGGCATAGGCGGCCTTGTTCACCGGCCCGCCCATGTCGAAGGCCATCATGGCGCCGAGGATGAGGCCGAGCACGATGGCGCCGCTGCCCTGCATGCCGCGGAGGAATTCCGTCAGCGCGGCCAGCGCCGTCGCGACGGGCCCGCCAGCCACGTAGATCATGAACAACCCCGTCACCAGCGCGCCGATCACGGGCAGGATGAGGACGGGCTTCAGACCCTCCAGCGTCCGCGGCAGTTTCAGATTGTTGTTGAGCCAGGCGACGAAGTAGCCGGCCACGAAGCCCGCCACGATGCCGCCGAGGAAGCCGGCATTGAGCTGCCCCGCGATCATGCCGCCGATCATGCCGGGCGCGATGCCGGGCCGGTCCGCGATGGAATAGGCGATGTAGCCCGCGAGCGCCGGCACCATCAGGGCGAGCGCCGCGCGGCCGCCGATCTGGAACAGCGCACCGGCAAAGGTGCCCTTGTGGGCGTCGTCGAAGGCGTAGATGCCGCCGAAGGCGAACGCCAAGGCCACCAGCAGCCCGCCCGCCACCACGAAGGGCAGCATGAAGGACACGCCCGTCATCAGGTGCTTGTAGGGGCCGGTCAGCTGCTTCCTGCCGGCGGCCGGCGCCGCCGCGGCGCTGCCGCCCTGCACGCTCGCCTCCGCGAAGGCGCGCTGCACCAGCGCCTTGCCGTCATTGATCGCGGGCTTGGTGCCGGACAGGAACACCGGCTTGGCCCCGAAGCGGGAGAGATCGACCTGCGTGTCGGCCGCGATCAGCACCAGATCGGCGGCGGCGATATCCTCGGCCGTCAGCGTGTTCTGCGCGCCGACGGAACCCTGCGTCTCCACCTTGATGGCATGGCCGAGCGCCTTGGCCGCCCCTTCCAGCCCCTCCGCCGCCATGAAGGTGTGGGCGATGCCGGTGGGGCAGGAGGTGATGGCGACGATGCGCTTCGCACCCGTCGCGGCGGGCGCCGCCGTCGTCGGCGCCAGGGTGCGGTCGAGCACGGCCATGGCGTCGGCCAGCACATCCTCGACCTTCGCACGGATCGGCGTCAGCGCGGACAGCGCCCCGGGCGGCTCGGCGCCGCCGACCAGCAGCAGGGCATCGGCCTCCGGCTGCGCCGGCAGGGGATGCAGGACGCCGCGGGGGGTGCGGACCTCCAAGGTCAACTCACGCCCCCCCTTGCGGGCGGCCTGGCGCAGCGCTTCCGCTGCCAGCATGGCCTGGACGGGGTTGTCGCCCCCCTCCACCACCGCGATCACGCCGGACATGTCGTTGCCTCCCTCAGGCGATGGGTTCGGGGCGGAGCGTGGCGGCGATCGCCTCCACCGCCGCGCGGCCGGGAATTTGGGCGCCGGTCTTCTGGAGCTTGCCGGCGGCGAAGGCGGTGGCGCGGCAGGCGAGCGCGGGCAGCGGCAGATCCTCCGCCAGCCCGGCGACGATGCCCGCCACCATCGCATCCCCCGCGCCGACGCTGCTGGTCACGGGGACGGGCGGCGGGCGGAGGAGCAGCGCGGCCTCGGCGGTGACGAACAGCGCGCCCTCCCCGCCCATGGACACCACGACCAGCCGCACACCCTGCGCAACCAGCCGGCGCGCGGCGCCGAGCAGCGCGGGCAGGTCCGGCAGCGCATGGCCGACGAAGCCTTCCAGCTCATGCCGGTTCGGCTTGATGGCGTGGGGCATGACGGGCCCGGCGAGCAGCGCCTGCAGCGGCGCCCCGCTGGCATCCGCCACCACGCGCACGCCGCGCGCGGACAGCGTCGCGGTGAGGCGCGCATAGACATCCGCCGGCACGCCGAGTGGCAGGCTGCCGGACAGCACGGCGATGCCCCGCGCCTGCTCCACCACCGCGAGGCAGTCGCGCAGCGCGGCGGCATCGGGGCGCAGCCCCGGCAGGTTGATGTCCGTCGTCTCCCGGCTGGAGCGGTCGAGCAGCTTGATGTTGCTCCGCGTCTCCCCGGGGATGCGGGTGCAGCGATCCTCGATGCCCTTGGCGGCGAAAAGGTTGCGGAAGATCGCGTCATTGTCCGCGCCGATCACCCCGGCGGCGGCCACCGGCGCGCCCCAATCGGCCAGGCAGGCGGCGACGTTGATCCCCTTCCCCGCGGCGTGGCGTTCCTGCCCCATCGCGGCATTCACCGCGCCGGGGACGAGCGCCGGCAGCGTGACCGTGACGTCGATGGCGGGGTTGAGCGTCAGCGTCAGCATCACGCCGCCGCCTGCTCGGCCGGCGCGAGGTTGGCTTCCAGCGCGCGGACATCGTCGGCGGTCGCGCAATCCAGCGCCTGCGCCGCCAGCGCCTTCAGCTGCGCCAGCGTGGCACCGCGCAGCATGGACTTCACCGCCGGGATGTCGCGCGGCGTCATGGACAGTTCGCGCACGCCCATGCCGGCCAGCAGCGCGGCGCCGAAGGGCTCCCCGGCCAGGCCGCCGCAGACGCCGGTCCATTTCCCCGCGCGTTCCGCCGCCTGCACCGTCATCGCGATCATGCGCAGCACGGCGGGGTGCAGGCTGTCGGCCTCCGGCGCCAAATCGGGGTTCTGGCGATCCATGGCGAGGACGTATTGCGTCAGATCGTTGGTGCCGATGGAGAAGAAGTCCACATGCCTGGCCAACGCATCCGCCTGCACGGCGGCGGCGGGCACCTCCACCATGATGCCGACAGGCACTTCCGGCGCGCCGATCGCGCTCCGGATGCGGTCGCAGGCCGCGCGCAGCGCCAGCACCTCCGCGACCGAGGTCACCATCGGGAACATGATGGACAGCGCGCCGCCTTCCTTCGCGGCGCGGTAGAGCGCGCGTAGCTGCGGCTCCATCAAATCCGGCCGGCGCAGCAGCAACCGGGCGCCGCGGACGCCGAGGAAGGGGTTCGCCTCCACCGGCAGGCGGAGATGCGGCACCTGCTTGTCGCCGCCGATGTCGAGCGCGCGAACGATCAGCGGCTTGCCGGCAAGCGCCTCGATCATCGCGCGGTAGGTGGCGAACTGGCTGTCCTCATCCGGCGTGACGCCGGATTCGAGGAACAGGAACTCCGTCCGCATCAGGCCCACGCCCTCCGCGCCCTGGGCGAGGGCGAAGGCGGCCTGGTCGGGCAGGTTGATGTTGGCCGCGACCTCGATCCGCCTGCCATCGGCGGTGGCCGCGGGCTCCGCGCGCTGCGCTTCCTCCCGCGTCCGCTTCTCCGCCTGGCGGGCGATGAAGCTGCGGGCGGCGGCCAGGTCCTGCTCCCCGGGTTCCAGGTGCAGGCGGCCGGCGATGCCATCGATGATGGCCTCCGTGCCGGGCTTGAGGTCCATCAGCCCCGCCCCGCCCGCGACCAGCGCCGGCACGCCCAGCGTTCGCGCCAGGATGGCGGTGTGGGAGGTGGGGCCGCCCGTCGCGGTGGCGAGGCCGACGACGCGATCGGGATCGAGGCCCGCGGTGTCGGAGGGCGAAAGATCGTCCGCCACCAGGATCACCTTCCCCTCCGGCAGGTCGGACAGGCTGCCGCCGGCGAGCGCGGGGTCGATATGGCCGAGCACGCGGCGCCCGACATCGCGCAGATCGGCCGCGCGGCCCGCAAGCACGGGGTTGCCCAGCGCGGCGAGCGAGGCCGCGACGCGTTCCACCGCCTGGTGCCAGGACCAGGCCAGGCCATGGCCCTCCACCATCAGCTGGCAGGTCGTGGTGATCAGGTCCGGGTCGTCCAGCAGCCCGGCCTGGGCGGCGAAGATGGCGGCATCCGCGGCGCCGAGGCGCCGGCCCGTGTCATCCTCCAGCGCCTTCAGCTGGGCGCGGGTCGCGCGGATGGCGTGTTCCAGCCGGGCGCCACCCTCCGCCAGCGGCAAAGGCTGGTCCGGGATGGCGGCGTCATGCGCGGCCAGCAGGTGGATGCGCCCGATGGCGAGGCCGGGGCTGGCGCCGATGCCGGCCAGGGTGATGACGCGGCCTGTCGGTTCGAACCCCTGCGCGGTGGTGGCGGCGCGGCGCGCGGCGAGCGCGGCATCCGCCTTCTCCTGCGCCGAGAGCCCCGTGATGGTGGCGCGGAAGCGGGACAGCGCCGCGGCGGCGTCGCGGCCCTCGGCGGAGACGGTGATGGCGTCGCCGGGGCGGAGCCCGAGCTGCAGCAGGGCGATCAGGGCGCTGGCATCGGCGGCCTGCGCCCCGTGGCGCACCTGGATCCGGGCGCCGGTGGCGCGCGCCGCTTCCACCCAGCGCGTGGCGGGGCGGGCATGCAGGCCCGTCGGGTAGTCCAGCACCCAGTCGAAGCGCTCGGCCAGGTCCGTGGCGGGCGCGGCGGCGGGGGCCTCGGGCGCTTCGGCGCCCAGCGCGGCGATGATCGCGGCGGGGTCGGTGACGGTGAAGAGGCGGGCCAGCGAGGCCTCATCCTGCATCAGCCGTGTCAGGCGGCGGAGGATGGCGATGTGCTCGTCCGACGCGGCCGCGATGCCGACGATGAGGTGCGCGCGCTGGCCGGGGTTCCATTCGATGCCGTCCCGCACCTGCAGGATCGCCAGGCCGTTGCGGCGGACCAGGTGGCGGTCGGCGGCCATGCCGTGGGGGATGGCGACGCCATGGCCGAGGAAGGTGTTCGCCGCCCTCTCCCGCCCCTCCATGCTGGCGGCATAGCCGGGATCGACGCAGCCGGCGGCGGCGAGAAGCTGGCCGAGCTGCTGGATGGCGTCGGCCTTGCCGGCCGGGCGGGCATCGAGGCGCACCAGCTCCGGCGCGATGGCCATGGCGGTGCCGGGGGAGGCGGTCGGGGGCGCTGTATTCGCCATGTCGGACGTTCCTGCCTGCGTTGAGGAGATTGAAAACGTTTTCACATGAACTGTCAAAGATTTTCTCAGCCCTGCCCGCCCGATGGGCAGGAAATGCATTGAAGCGCAGCGCTCCTGGCGCCATGCTGCGTCCAGGACCATGAAATCGATCGCACCTTCCCAGCCCGTTATTGGCATCAAGGACGTCGCCCGCGCCGCCGGCGTGGCGCCGGCCACCGTATCCCGCGCGCTCGGCAAGGGGCCGATCAGCGAGGCGCTTCGCGAACTGGTGATGGAGGCCGTGCGCGCCACGGGCTACCGGCCCAACCTGGCCGCGCGCCGCCTGCGGTCCCAGGAAACCGGGACGATCGGCCTGATGGTGGCCGACATCGCCAACCCCTTCTTCACCGGAGTCGCCCGCGCCGTGGAACACGCGGCCTTCGAGGCCGGGCTGCGCGTCATCCTCTGCGACAGCGACCGCGATCCGGCGCGGGAGGCGAGCTACCTCCAGCTGATGCAGGAGGAGCGCGTCACGGGCCTCATCATGGCGCCGACGCGCGCCACGGCGCAGCGGCTTTCGGCCATGGCGCTGGATGTGCCGACGGTGCTGATCGACCGCGCCGGCCCGCCCGGGCTGTTCGACAGCGTGCTGCTGGACAATGGCGAGGCCGCGGCGGGGCTGGTGGACCACCTGGTCGCCAACGGCCACAGGCGCATCACGGGCCTGTTCGGGGAGACGAGCGACACCGGCCGCGCGCGGGCGGAGGGTTTCGCGAGTGCCATGGCCCGCCACGGCCTGGTGCCCGACGCCCGCTTCATCCCCGCCACGACGCCGCCGACGGAGGCCGCGCTGGACGTGCTGCGGGAGGGTTCGCCCGACGCGCTGCTCGCCGCCAATTCGCTGCTGCTGCTGGGCGCGCTGCGCGCCACGCGCCAGGCGGGGCTGCGGGTGCCCGCCGACCTTGCCCTCTGCGGCTTCGACAACGAAGCCTGGACGGAGCTGGTGGAGCCAGGCCTGACGGTGGTGGAGCAGCCGCTGGAGGAGATCGGGCGCGCCGCCATGCGGCTGCTCTTCGACCGGCTGCGAGACCCGGATGCGCCGGTGCGGAAGCTGATGCTCAGCGGGCGGCAGGTGGTGCGGGGATCGACCGCCGCGCGGTAGCGGTCAGCGGCGGGAACGGCGGCTTGCGGCGCGCTTCGGCTTGATCTTGGGACGCGGCTTCGGCGCGGGCTTGGGCTTGCGCGCCGGCGCGGGGGCCTGGGCGATCGCGACGGGCCTGGGCGCGGGCATGCCCGCGGGGCCGGCATAGCGCTGCAGCGTCGCCTCCGCCGCCAGATGCGGATAGGCGCGGGCGCCCTTGGGCCAGGTGCGGGCGAAGGCCGCGACCTCCGCCTGGTCATGCCCGCGGATCGCCTGGACCAGCGCCTCCGCGGCCTGCTGGGGCTTCATCCGTTGCTGCGTCAGCAGGCGCTGGTGCCATTCGCGGGCGCGCAGCGGGCACCAATCCACCAGCGATTCATGCAGCGCGCGGCGCACCGCCGGCGGCAGTTCCTCATAGGCGCGATAGGCATCGCCCTTCAGCGTGCTGCGGGGCCGGGTGGCCATGCTGTTGTCCATGCGCGGCTTCTAGCGAAGCGGGGCGCCGCGCGGAACCGCGCGTTGCGCGGCCCTGTCACGCGGGCGCGTAGGTCAGCCGGATGACGTCCTCCGCCACCAGTTCATGCGCGAGGAGGCGCATCGGCGGCCGTGGCCCCGCGAAGAGCGGCCGGCCATGCCCGAGTGCGACGGGTTGGAGGTAGAGCTGCCAGGCATCGACCACCCCGGCCTCCGCCAGGCTGTGCGCCAAGGCCGGGCCGGCGACGGCGATGTCGCCGTCGAGATCCGCCTTCAGGCGCCTCGCCATCGCAGCGACGTCATCGGCGACGAGCGTCGCGTTGGGGCCGACCGAGGCGAGGGTGCGGGAGGCGACCCATTTGCGCTGGCCGCGCCAGGAAGCGGCGAAGTCGCGCTGGTCGCTGGTCCATTCGGGCCGATCGTCGTCCCAGTAGCGCATGAGGCCGTAGACGTGGCGGCCATAGAGGCCGCCGGCCACGTCCCGGACCGCCGCGACCCAATGGCGGAACAGGGCGAGGCCGGTCGCCATGCGGTCATGGTCCACATAGCCGTCGAGGGAGACGTTCATGCGGACGACGAGCCGGCCCATGGCGGAAGACCTCCTAGACGGTCAGCCCGCCATCCACGACGACGGTCTGGCCGGTGACCATGGCAGCACCGGCCAGCAGGAAGACCATCACCTCCGCAAGATCCTCCGGCGTGCAGCGGCGCTTGAGCAGGGCGTTGTCGATGGAGGACGCCCGCTGTTCGTTCGTCCACTCGATCATCCAGGTGCTGTCCACGGCGCCGGGCGCGACGGCGTTGACGCGCACCTCCGGCGCCAGGCCGCGGGCCAGGTTCTTCGTCAGGCTGATCACGCCGGCCTTGGTGGCGCCATAGGCCATGGAGGAGCCCGGCGAGTTGATGCCCGCGATGGAGGCCGTGTTGACGATGGCACCGCGGGAGGCCCGGAGCGCCGGCGCCGCCGCCTTGGCGCAGCGGAAGACGCCGAGCAGGTTCACCTCGATCACGGCCTGCCAGAGTTCCTCCGTCAGCCGGTCGAGTTCATGCGGCGCGACGGTGGTGCGCGTGCCGGGCGTGCCGGCATTGTTGGCGAGGTAGTCGAGCCGGCCGAGATCGGCGACGGCCTTCTCCACCATCGCCGCGGCGCCGGCGGGATCAGCGACGGAGCCGGGGGCGGAGATGACGCGCGCGCCGGTCTCCGCCGCCAGCTTCGCCACCGCCTCCGGCCCGCGCGGGTCATCGGCCAGGTGGTTGATGGCCACCGCGCAGCCGCTGCGGGCCAGCAGCGTCGCGGTGGCGAGGCCGATGCCGGAAGCGCCGCCCGTGACCAGCGCGGCCTTGCCCTTGAGGTCGTAGGTGATCATGCGCTGCGTCCCTGCCCCGCCATGGTGCCAATGCGCCGGATGGCGCGCTTCAGTTCCATCAGCCTTCGGTCACGCGCCTCGAACAGCGCGGCCGCGTCCTGGCCTCCCCAATCATAGAAGCCGGCACCGGCCATGACGCCGGTTCTGCCCTCCGCCACCAGCGCATCCACCGCCTCGCACTTCCCGCGCACGGCTGGCGGTTCGTACATGCGGTTGGCGAGGCTCGCCTGCATGAAGGGCAGGCCGGTGAAGTCGGCCTTGGCCAGCATGCCGAGGATGGGGAGGCGCAGCGCGATGCCCTCGATGATCGCGGTGTCGATCTCTTCGGCCGTTGCGACGCCGTCATCCAGCAGCTTCTGGATCTCGAGCCCGATGGCCGACTGCACGCGGTTCGCGATGTAGCCGGGGACGAATTTGCGCATGACGACGGGCGCCTTGCCCATGGCGAGGCAGAGTTCGCGGGCGAAGGCCACGCAGGCGGGGTCGCATTCGGGGCCGCCAACGATATCGACAAGGTCCACCAGGTAGGGCGGCGTGTACCAGTGCATGATGATCGCCCGCGCCTGGCGCCGCGCCGGGATCAGCGGGAAGGGATCGAGGTAGCTGGTGTTGCTCGCGATGATCGCGTCCATGGGGGCGACGGCATCGAGCTGATCGAACAGCACGCGCTTGGCGTCCGGCTTCTCAATGATCGCCTCGACGATCAGGTCCGCGCCTTCCACCGTCTCCGCCAGCGTCGGCAGGCGGGTGACGTTCGCGTGCAGCCAGGCGGCGTCGCGATCGGCCGGCGCCTCCCCGGCCGCGACCAGCGTGGCCAGCGCCGTCTCCATCAGCGGGCCCGCCTTGTCGAGCGTCGCCGTGGAGTTGTCGGTCAGCCGCACCTCATGCCCGCCCAGCGCATAGACCAGCGCGAGGGCGTGGCCCATCGTGCCGGCGCCGATCACCGCGACCTTGATCGCCATCCTGTCAGTCACTCCGTCGGTGTGTAGGGTTCGGGGGCACGCGCCTCGATATCGGTGCGGACGTCGAGGACGACCGTCTCGTTGCTGTCCAAGGCGTCGCGCAGTGCGGGGGCGATGTCCTCCGGCCGCTCGACCACGATGCCGCGCAGGCCGAAGCCGCGGGCGATGGCGGCGAAATCGGCGTGGTCGCCGAAGCGCAGCAGCTCCGCCGCCGCCTGCGGGTCGTTGCCGGCGGCGCGGCGGAGGTTGGGCCAGCCCTGGCCGAAGCCCTGGTTGTTGTTGACGACGCAGACGACGGCGATGCCGAGGCGCTTCGCCGTCTCCAGCTCCGCCAGATGGTAGTGGAAGGCGCCGTCGCCGGACCAGCAGAGCACGGGCCGGTCGGGCGCCGCGCATTTCGCGCCGAGCGCCGCCGGGAAGGCCCAGCCGAGCGAGCCCGCCGCGCGCTGGTAGCCCTGGGTGGTGAGGTCGATGAGCGTGCCGGTCCAGATGCCGGAATAGCCGGTATCGGCGACGAGGATTCCGTCCGGCGGCAATGCCGCGCTGATCTCCGCGCAGAGGCGCGCGGGGTCGATGGGCACGGCCTCGCTGGCCAGGCGCGGCGCGACAGCGGCACGCCATTCGGCGACCAGCGCCGCGGCCTGTTGCGCGAAGGCCGCGTCGCGCGCCGGGGTGCCGAGCTGGTCGAGCACTTCGGACAGCACGGCGCGCGGGTCGCCGAGCAGGGCGACCGTCGTGGGCAGGCTGCGGTCGAATTCCAGCGGGTCGGCATCCACCTGCACGATCGGCACGCCGGCGCGCGGCAGGCGCCAGCCATGGGTCATCTGGTCGCCGGTGTCACAACCCACCAGCAGCACGAGGCCCGCCCCCTCCAGCACCTTGTTCGCCGGCGGCGCGGAGTAGCTGCCGACGACGCCCGCCACGCGGGGATGCGCCGTCGGCACCAGGGCCCGCGCCCCGAGCGTCGTCAGCACCGGTGCCTCCAGCGCCTCGGCCAGCGCCAGCACTTCCGGCCCGCAGCCCGAGAGCATGGCGCCGTCACCGGCCACGATCACCACGCGGTCCGAGGCGACCAGCGCGGCGACAGCGGCGGCGACGGCGTCCGGGTCCGGCGCGCCCCGGAAGCGCGGTGCCGTGAGGCCCGAGAGGTCGGCGGCCGGCTCCGCCACGCGCCCCTCCTCCACCACCTCCGCCATCAGCCCGTGCAGGTCGAGATGGACGGGCCGCACGGGGACGGAGACGGCGGCCGCCCAGGCCTGGCGCAGCAGCCGCGGCAGATGGGCGGCCTCCGCCACCTCCGCCGAGAATTTCGTCACCGCCTGGAACAGCGGCGCATGCGCCACTTCCTGGTAGGCGTTGCGGTGCTGGGCGGCGTGCGGCTTGCGGCCGGTCAGCGCGATGACGGGGCTGCGCGCGAGATACGCATCCTGCAAGCCCGCGGCGACGTTCGCCGCCCCCACGGACTGCGCCGCCACCACGCCCGGCCGCCCGCTGACGCGGCCATAGGCATCGGCCATGTAGACGGCGGCCTTTTCCGTGTGCGCCAGCACCGGCTTCACACCGAGCCGCGACAGCGCCATCAGCGTCGGCCGCAGCACGGCATCGACGAAGAAGACGTGGCTCTGCCCGGATGCGGCGAGGCTCGCGGCCAGCCCTTCGGCACCGGTCATCATCGGTCGTTCCCCCATGCCGCCAGCCTGCCCGCGCCGGGCGGGTGGGGCAAGACAGGGCAGGCGGCCCCATCCACACTCGTCCTGGTTGCAGATTTCTCGTTGCGCCCCCGCCCTGCGTGTTGAATGCTGTCATCCGGGAGTTGCGTTCAGGGAACACGGCATGTCGGGGAACTTCGCGTACAAGTCGCTTGGCATCACCAACGCGAAGTGGGGCGTCTGCGGTTTCACCAGCTCCTTCTACGCGATGTACAAGGAGAGCGGGAAAACCCAGGCCTGGCTTTGCAACGCGACCCAGGCCTACAGCGTGCTGTATGAGATCCGCGACTACCTGATGCTGCTGAAGGCGGAAGCGAGTCCCCACCTCGCCACCATCACCGCCTTCACCCGCAGCTTCGGCAAGCCGCATCATGTCTTCACCATCGACGACTACATTGCGCGCATCGACTGGTCGAGCGCGCAGGAGAGGTCCAGCGCCGCGGTCCTGGCTGATGATAAGTTCGGGATCGGCGTGCCGCCCGACGCCGTCGCGGACTACCTCCGGCGGCAGTGGAAGGCCAAGGCGACGGTCGAGCAGGTGGTGAATGACAGCGGTGGCGACGGCATCATCGGCGTCTGCATCGACAACCCGGCGCCGACCATGCCCTACAAGGGCCTGGTGCACTACATGTACCGGCGCAACGGCGTGATCTACAGCTGGGGCGACATCTTCATGGACGTGAACAGCGCCGCGCCGAAGGTGGGCCTCACCAGCTGGACGGTGCGCTGGCTGATCCGCGTCAGCGTCTAGCGCGCCTCAGCTGCCGCGATAGGTCGCGTAGCTCCAGGGCGTGCAGAGCAGCGGCACGTGGTAGTGCCCCTCCCCCGCGCGCAGCGTGACCACGATCGGCACCTCGTCGAGGAAGCCCTCGCCCTTGAAATGGGCGCCGATGTGGAAGCGGAGTTCGTAGGTCCCGGCGACGAAGTCGGCGGCATTCATCAGCGGCGCGTCGGTGCGGCCATCGGCGTTGGTCAGCGCCTCCGTCACCTTCACGCGGGCCGCACCCTCCAGCCGGAACAGCTCGACCTTCACGCCCTGCGCCGGCTTGCCGGATGAGGTGTCGAGGATATGGGTCGTCAGCGCGCTGGCCTTCATCTCAGTCGGCCCTCGCGCCCGCCGCGACCCAGGCCAGCAGCTTCTGGCGTTCCTCGGTCGTGATCTCCGTCATGTTGCCGGGCGGCATCGCCTCCGTCGCCACCTGCTGGCGCATGGCCTGCGCCCAGCGGCGGATCTGGGCAGGGTCGTCGAAGCGCACGCCCTTCGGCGCGCTCGCGATCCCCTCCTGCGTCGGCCGCGCCGCGTGGCAGGAAGCGCAGCGGGACGCGGTGATGGCCTGGACCTCGGCGAAGCTCGGCACATCGACGCCGGCCAGGTCCGGCCCGCGCTTCGGCATCAGTGCGATGGCGAGGACGACGACGACGGCCGTCGCCATGGCGGGCAGCATCACCTGGTTCTTCCCGATCTGGCGCAGCACGAAGAACTGCCGCACCAGCGCGCCGGCCAGCGTGATGGCCAGCAGCACCACCCAGTTCCACTGGCTGCCCCAGGTCATGGGGTAGTGCGGGCTGATCATCAGGAACAGCACGGGCAGGGTCAGGTAGGTGTTGTGGACGCTGCGCTGTTTGCCCCAGCGGCCGTATTTCGGATCGGGCTCCTGCCCCGCCTGCATGGCGGCGACCATCTTCCGCTGGCCGGGGATGATCACCATGGCGACGTTGGCCACCATGATCGTGCCCGTCATGGCGCCGATCTGCAGGAAGGCGCCGCGGCCGCTGAAGACGTGGCAGGCGACGAAGGCGGCGACCACCAGCAGCACCACGCCGAAGATCGACAGGTTCCGCTCATTCTCCCCGAACTTGGACTTGCAGACGAGGTCGTAGATGACCCAGCCGGAGACGAGCATGACGGCGGAGATCGCGACCGCGACGCCGGGCGACAGGTCCATCACCGCGGGATCGACCAGGTAGGTGCTGGCCTGGCCCCAGTAGATCAGCATGAACAGCGAGAAGCCGCTGATCCAGGTCCAGTAGGCCTCCCACTTGAACCAGTGGAGCTTCTCCGGCAGCTGCGCCGGGGCGTTGATGTACTTCTCCTTGCGGTAGAAGCCGCCGCCATGGATCGCCCATTGCTCCCCCTTGATGCGGGGGTTGCCGTCCCGCGGCGGGTCCAGCTGGTTGTCCAGGCCGATGAAGTAGAAGCTGGTCCCGATCCAGGCGATGCCCGTGATCAGGTGCAGCCACCGGATCAACAGATTGGCCCAGTCGGCGAGATAGGCGAGGTCCATCGGCATCCCTGGGGCGCGTCGCGGCGCCGTTTTGCCCCCGGCGCGGGTCAGCGCCGTTTTGCGCTGCAACAATCGCGAAACCCGCCCCCAGGGGCAAGGGGCTACCTCACCTCGTGCCAGGGCTCCGGCCGTTCGCCCCGCCGGAACAGGATCATGCTGTCGTAGAAGCTGACGCTCTGCGTGGTCCGGCAAAGCTCGCTGACCGGGTCGCCCGGCCCGCGTTCGGCCGGCGGGATGCCGAGGCGGTCCATGGAGCCGACGCGCCCCGTCCATTCATGCAGGCGCTGGCAGACGCCGAAGGCGACGTCGTAGATCGACCGCCCCTGCGGGTCATCCGCGAAGGGGCCACCCCAGAAGGCGGTGTGGGTATCCTCGATCAGGTAGGCGCCCGGCAGGCGCATGGCGGGGTAGAGAACGTCGAAGGTGACGATCTGCTGGCGCGCGGTGTGGCCGCCATCATCCAGCACGATGTCGGGCGACCCCATCTCCGCCAGGGCGGCGCGCAGGAAATCCGGGTCCGCCTGGTCGCCGACGAAGACCTTGGCGCCGGGCAGGCCATGCGCTTCCGTCGCCGGGTCGATGTCCATGCCGAAGATGCGGGCCTGCGGGCCGAGGTAGTCCTGCCACATGCGGAGCGACCCGCCGCGCTGAACGCCGATCTCCAGCATCGTCACCGCCTTGCCGCGGAAGGGGGCGAAGGCCTGCTCATAGACCTCGAAATAGTGGTGCCATTTGTGGATCGGCGGCTGGTCCTGCCGGCCCTGGAGGAACCGGCGATAGAGCGGGTTATCGGGCGCGCTGTGGTGCATCCTTCGGGGCCTTCCCTGCCGGCCTCATGCCGGGCGATCCCGCCCGGCTTAGCGGGAGAGGCGCCAACAAGGGGTTAAGAGACCGTTTGAGGATGCCGGCGGCTGAGGGTTCGCGAGGGAATTTTCGTGTCGGGAAGGCGCCGGGCGCGGCCGATGCAGGTTGCATCGGCAAGACCGGCAACGCACCCGGCGCGGAAAGGCCCAGCGAAACCGACCCGCCGGTGTTCTCAAACGGTCTCTGGGCTCACCTTCCCGTGGCCGCCGCGACGCGGGCCCTTCGTTGCGCACGGGGGGTGGTCTAGGCTGCGCCGGAACAGAGTCCGGGAGCCCGCCGATGCGCCGTCGCCTCGTCATCATCGCCGTCGCCGGCGCCATCGCCCTGCCGGTCGCAGGCGCCCTGGCGCAGGCGGAGGCCGAGCGTCGCGTGGACCGGGCGATCGAGCTGCTGCGCCAGGCGATCGGCCCCGATGCGCGCATCACCTGGGGCATGCGGCAGGTCGATCCCGTCACCGGCCGCACGCGGCTTGGCGATGTCGTCGTCACCACGGCCGGGCGTCGCGTGACGGTAGCGGAGGTGCTGCTGACCGATGTCTCCGACACCCGGCTCGGCCGGGCGGAGCTGCGCGCGCTGCAGATGACGGAGGGCAAGGGGGAGCGGTCGGATCTGGCGCGCCTCGTCCTCGGCGGCGTCCCCTTCCCCGCCGCCGGCCAGCCCGTGGACCTGGCGCGGCTGGAGGTGGGCGTGCTGGAGGCGGAAGCGCTGAGCATCCAGAGCACGGACGGCACCATCCGCCTCGGCCGCGTGGCGGCGGAGGGCTATGCGCCCGGCGTGCTCGGCCAAGCGACGGCGGAAGGCTTCGAGTATCGCGGCACCGGCAGCAGCAGCGGCAACAGCGCCCGCATCGGCCGTGTCGCGCTGGCTGGCGTGACGATGCCCGCGCCCGGCCAGGATTTCGACATCAAGGACGTCACCCTGCGCAGCGCCAGCCTGGAAGGGGCGGCGCTGGTGGATGCGGAGAAGAAGGTGGACCTGGCCGTCGGCCGCATGGCGGTGCGGGACTGGGTGCCGGGGCGGCTGACGGATCTGGCGGTGGAGGGCGTGACCCTCGGCGCGGAGTTCGGCGCCATGGGCCCCGGCGTCTTCCGGCTGGGCCGCGCGGTGATGCAGGGGATCGACGCCGCCGGGATCGCCACCGCCTGGTCCACCAATGTCCAGCCGCCGGACCCGGCGCCGGGCGTGCCGCAGCTGGTGCAGTTGGAAGGCATCTCGGCGGAGGCGAATGGCGCGCCGCTGTTCAGCCTGGGCCGCATCCAGGCCGATGGCAGCCTGGCGGCCGATGGCGTCGTGGGCGGCGCGCTGGTGGTGGACGGGCTGCGCGTGACGCTGCCGCGCGGCAGCGTGCCGCCGCTGGAACAGCTGGGCTACACGGAGATCGCGGGCGGCATGGAGATGCGCGGCACGCTGGCGCGGCAGGGCGGCGTCTTCGGCCTCAGCCCGTGGCGCACCGTCTGGAACGATGCCGCGACGCTGACCATCGCGGGCCGCTTCCTTGACATGCCCGCGCCGCTGCCGGGCACCACGCTGGACCCGGATGCGCAGACGGCGGCGCTGATGGCCGCGCGGGTGGAACAGGTGACGCTGTCCTGGCGGGACCAGGGGCTGCTCGGCCGGGCCATCGCCTGGCAGGCGCGGCAGCAGCGCGTGCCGGAAGCGCGCATCCGCGACCAGTGGGCGCAGATGGTGATGGCCATGCCCCTGCCCGGGGATTCCCCGGCGCCGCGTGGCCGCGCCGCGCCGCCCGCCCCGGGCGGCAAGGGCGCGCCGGCGCCCGCCGCCGGCGGCAAGGCCGGCGCCGCCCCGGCCCCCGGCCCCGCCCCATCCGCTGGCGGCCCGGACCCGCTGGTGGCGGTGCGGGAAGCGCTGGCCCAGTTCATCCGCCAGCCGCGGGAGATCGAATTCACCCTTCGTCCGCCGCGCCCGATGGCGTTCGGGGAGATGGCGGGGCTGATGGGCGCGGGGCCGACCGAAGGCGCGCGGCAGCTGGGGCTGACCGTTCGCCTTCCCTGACGCCGCGGCCCCATCACGAATCGCCGGAAGCCAGCGTCTTGCTTGACGTCTCGGCTTCCGCGGGGTTCCTCATGCCCTGCCCCGATGGATGAGGCCCCGTTGTCCCTGACCCGCTTCCGCTCCGGTCTGCAATCGCGTCGCGCCGTCGGTCCGGGCAGCGTGCAGGGACATCTCCTCGGCATCGGGCTGTTCGGCGCCGCGCTGGCGGGACGCTTCGCGCTGGCGGGCGTGCTGCCGCCGACAGGCTTCCCCTTCCTCACCTTCTTCCCGGCGGTGCTGCTGGCAGCCTTCTTCGGCGGGCTGGGCCCGGGCCTTGTCACCGCGGCGCTCAGCATCGCGGCCGCCTGGTACTTCTTCATCCCGCCCGGCGGTTCCTTCGTCCTGGACACCATGGCCGATGCCATCGCGCTCGGCTTCTTCGTCGCCATCCTGCTGGTCGATGTCTGCGTCATCCACCTCATGAACTCCGCCGTGAACCGGCTGGAGGAGGAGAAGGCGCGCAACGCCCTGCTGGCGGAGGAGCTGCAGCGCATGAACGCCTCGCTCGAGGATCGCGTGCGGCAGGAGGTGGAGGCGCGGGAGGCGGCGCAGCTGAAACTCGCGCAGGACCAGCGGCTGCGCGCGCTCGGCCAGCTCGCGGGCGGCGTGGCGCATGACTTCAACAACATCATGCAGGCCGTGCAGAGCGGCGCGAGCCTGATCCGCCGCCGCGCGGACAGCCCCGACGCCGTCCGGCACCTGGCGCAGATGGTGGAGGAAGCGACGCAGCGCGGCGCCTCCGTCACGCGGCGGCTGCTGGCCTTCGCGCGGCGCGGCGAATTGCGGCGGGAACCGGTGGACCCCACGGCGCTGGCCCAGGGGCTGCAGGAGATCCTGTGGCACACGCTGGGCGGCCTGGTGCGCGTGGAGATCGACGCCGACCGCCCCCTGCCCCTGCTGATGACGGATCGCGGACAGCTGGAGACGGTGCTGGTCAACCTGGCCACCAATGCGCGGGACGCGATGCCGGGCGGCGGCACCCTGACCATCAGCGCGACGGAGGAGACGCTGCCGGCCAGCGAGGCGCCCGCCCGAGCGGCCGGCCGCTTCATCCGCTTCACCGTGCGCGATACCGGCCAGGGCATGGCGCCGGAAGTCCTGGCAAGGGCCGGGGAGCCCTTCTTCTCCACCAAGGGCGCGGGCGCCGGCACCGGGCTCGGGCTCGCCATGGCGCGGGGCTTCGCGGAGCAATCCGCCGGCGCGATGGCGATCGAGAGCGCGCCGGGCGCCGGGACCGCCGTCTCCATCTGGCTGCCCGCGCCGGAGATCCCGGATGTGGCCGTGCCCGGCCCCGTGGCAGGCGACGCGACGCAAGGGCGGCTGCGCATCCTGCTGGTGGATGATGATGCGCTGGTGCGGGACTTCCTGGCGGAAAGCCTCGGCGAGCAGGGCTTCACGGTGCTGCGGGCCAGCGGCGGTCCCGGCGCGCTGTCGCTGCTTTCGGCCGGCGAACGCCCGGCGGTGCTGGTCACGGATTACGAGATGCCGGAGATGAACGGCCTCGCCCTGATCGATGCCGCCCGCGACCGCGCCGCGCTGCGCCGCCTGCCCACCATCCTGCTGACCGGCAATCTGGAGGAAGGGCTGGACCGGCGCCTGGCCGACCGCGTGGCCGCGGACCCGCTGATGCGCGTGCTGCGCAAGCCCGTGACGGCGGAGGAGCTGGCGGCGGCGCTGATCGCGCTGCACGACCAGGCGGGCCCGGTGGAGGCGGTGCGGGAGAGGGCGCCATCCGCCGCCCCGCCCCGTTGATTTCCCTGCCCTCCACCGGCAAACACGGGCCAACCGGGAAACAGGGAAGACGCCACGCATGACCGCATCGCACACCACCACGGTCACGCCCGCGCCCAACCTCGTCGCCGCCGTCTCCGAATCCCGGCAGTGGGACAGGCTGGCGCAGATGGCGCGGCTCGGCGGCTTCACCGATGCGGATGGCCACCACGGCGTGAACCGCGCCGCGCTGACGAAGCTGGACCGGGAGGCCCGGCGCCTGCTGCTCTCCTGGGCGATCCCGCTCGGCCTCAAGCCCTCGGTCGACGTGCTCGGCAACCTGTTCCTGCGGCATGAGGGCACGGAACGCGGCGCGGCGCCGGTGATGGCCGGCAGCCACATGGACAGCCAGCCCAATGGCGGGCGCTTCGACGGCATCTGGGGCGTGCTGGCGGCGCTGGAGGCGGTGCAGGCGATCCGGGAGGCCGGTATCCAGACGAAGCGCCCGATCGAGATCGTCGCCTGGACCAATGAGGAAGGCGGCCGCTTTGCGCCGGGCTGCATGGGCAGCATGGCCTGGTCCGGCCACCGCCCCCCCGATACCTGGAACGACACGGTGGATGGCGAGGGCCTGCGCTTCGGCGACGAGCTGGCGGCGCTGCTGGCCTCGGAATCGGACATCCCGCGCCGCGGCCTCGGCATCGTCCAGGGCCCGCGCCCCTTCGCCTATGTGGAGCCGCATATCGAGCAGGGCCCGCTGCTGGAGGCGGAGGGGCTGGATATCGGCGTCGTCACCGGCATCCAGGGCAGCCGCTGGTTCCTGGTGGAGATCGAGGGCAAGACGGACCATGCGGGCACCGCGCCGCTGTCGCTGCGCCGCGACGCCGTGCAGGACATGGTGCGCGTCATCAACGCACTGAACGCGCTGATGGCGGACCCGACCGACGTGCTGCGCTTCACCGTCGGGCGGATCGAGGTCGGGCCCAATTCGTCCAACACCGTCGCCGACCGCGCGCGCTTCACCATCGATTTCCGCCACCCCGACCCCGCCGTGCTGCTGCCCAAGGGCGACGCGATCGAGGCCACAGTGCAGGGCGCGGTGACGCGCTGCCGCGCCACCGTCACCGAACGCTTCCACGCCCTGCCCGCGCGCTTCGACGCCATGGTGCAGGACACGATCGAGGCGGCGGCGCTGTCCCAGGGCCTGAAGACGCGGCGCCTGCCGTCGGGCGCCTTCCACGACGCGCAGTTCCTGGTGCCGATCTGCCCGACGGGGATGATCTTCATCCCGTCCCGCGGCGGCGTCAGCCACCACCCCGCGGAATACAGCACGCCCGCCCAGGTCGCGAATGGCGCGCGGGTGCTGGCGCAGGTCCTGGCCTCCCTGGCGAACCGCTGAGGTTGCGATAACGGCAAGGTCTGCTCCGCCTAAGTTGAGTCGCGGCGTGGCTGGCCCGCCCGTAAGGTGCGGCAGCCCTGCCTGGTCCTGTCCGGACAGCCCGCGCAGCGCCGCCGCAGCCGAGAGACATCGTGAATGGGCTTCGAGGATTTCCGTAGTGCCGCGCCCCCAGGCGGGGGTGCCGGCCCCCGCGGTTCGCCGCCGGGACGGGGTGACGCCTCGGGCGCGCTGGAAACCATCCTTCGCCTCATGCATCATTCCCGGCAGCCGATGTTCGTGGCCTGGGGCCCATCGCTGAACTTCTTCTACAACGACGCCTATGCCCCGATCCTCGGCGTGCGCCACCCCGAGGCGCAGGGCCGTCCCTTCCAGTCCGTCTGGCCGGAGATCTGGGACGACATCCTGCCGCTGATCCGCCAGGCGCTGTCCGGCACCGCGACCTGGAGCGAGAACCTCCACCTGGTCATGGAACGCCACGGCTACCGGGAGGATACCTGGTGGACCTTCTCCTACAGCCCCGCGCATGACGAGACCGGCGCGGTGGCCGGCATGTTCTGTTCCTGCATCGAGACCACCGGCCAGGTCCTGGCCGAGCGCCGGCTGCGGGAGAATGAGGGAAGGTTCCGCGCGCTGCTGGATGCGGCGCCGGCGATGATGTGGGTCACGGACCGCACGGGCTACTGCACCCATCTCAGCCGCAGCTGGTTCACGTTCACCGGCCAGACGCCCGCGACCGCGCTCGGCCATGGGTGGCTGGACGCGGTGCATGAGGATGACCGCGCCCATTCGGCCGCGCATTTCCACCAGGCGGTGCGGGACCAGGCGCCGTTCCGGCTGGACTACCGGCTGCGCCGCGCGGACGGCACCTGGCGCTGGGCGATCGATGTCGCCGAACCGCGCCTGACGGCGAATGGCGACTACCTCGGCCATGTCGGCTCCGTGCTCGACATCACCGACCGGCGGGAGGCGGAGGAACGCCAGACGCTGCTGGCGCGGGAGGTGGACCACCGCGCCAAGAACGTGCTGGCCGTGGTGCAGGCCGTGCTGCGCCTGACCCGCGCGCCCGACCTGCCGAGCTTCACCCGCGCCGTCGAAGGCCGCGTCGCCGCGCTGGCGCGGGCGCAGACCATGCTGGCGCAGGACAGCTGGGCGGGCGCCGATCTGCGCCGGATGGTGGAGGGGGAACTCGCCCCCTTCCTGGTGGAACACGGCCAGCGGGAAAGCCGCGCGACGCTGCGCGGCCCCGCCGTGGTGCTGCCCGCCGCGGCGGCGCAGCCGCTGACCATGCTGATCCATGAACTCGCGACCAATGCCATGAAGCATGGGGCGCTGTCGGTGGAGAGCGGCCGCCTGCTGGTCACCTGGCGGCTGGAGGGATCGGCGCTGCACCTCAGCTGGGTGGAGACCGGCGGCCCGTCCATCATCGGCCCGCCGCTGCGCACGGGCTTCGGCACCCGCGTGCTGGACGGCACGGCGCGCAGCCAGCTCGGCGGCACCATCAACCTGGAATGGCGCGCCACGGGGCTCGCCTGCCACCTCGCCATGCCGCTCGACCGCATCCCGAACCAGGACGAGGAGACGCTGCCGGGCCTGGCCGGATAGGCGTCAGGCCGGCAGGCCCTCCGCCCGCAGCGCGGCGCGCAGGCCTTCCGCGTCGCGGAAATGATGGGCCTTCATGCCGACCGCCCGCGCGCCGATCACGTTCTTCTCGCTGTCGTCGATGAACAGGCAATCCGTCGCAGTCAGGCCGTTGCGGTCCAGCAGGCAGCGATAGATGGCGGGGTCGGGCTTCAACAGCCGCTCCTCCGCCGAGACCACGACATCGATGAAGCGCGTCAGGAAGGGGAAGCGGGCCTGCGCTTCCGCGAACTTCTCGCTGGAGAAATTGGTGATGGCGTAGAGCGGCACGCCAGCCTCGCGCAGCCCTTCCAGGATCGCGACACTGCCCGGCACCTCCCCGGGCACCATCTCATGCCACCGGTCGCTATAGGCGGCGATGAGGGGGCCGTGGTCCGGGAACAGCGCGGTGCGCTCCGCCACCGCTTCCGCCCATCGCCGGCCGCGATCCTGTTCCAGGTTCCAGTCGGAGGTGCAGATGCGGGCGAGGAAGTCGGCGCGCTCCGCCGCATCCGGGATCAGCTTGCGGTACAGGTGTTCCGGGTCCCATTCGATCAGCACGTTGCCGACGTCGAAGACCACCACCGAGGCCGCCATCGCCCTGCCCTTGCCGCTATACGGCGGGCAGGGTAGCGCCGAAGGGCTCCTCGATCCCAGCCCGGGCCAGATCGGCCGCCAGCCGCGCCGCGGGGTCGTCGCCGCGGCGCACCGCTTCCGCCGCCGACAACGCGTAGAGTAGCAGCGCCGGGCCCGCGAGGCCGATCCGCAGCCCGACCTTGCCCGCCCGCGCCAGCGCGTCCCGCGCGCGGGGATCGTCCCCCGCCATCTCCGCCAGCGCATCCAGCGCATCCGCCGGCGCCGGCTTCCGAGCCTCAACCATGCCGCGACGCGGCCATCACACCACCCCTCCTGCCCCCCGCCGTCCGGCGGCGGATGAACGTCCTGTCAGACTGGCAGCACGCATACCCGCGGGAATCGCCGCTGCCGAGTGACATAAGGTTACCAGAAATTCACGAGGCCGACAGCCCCCCTCCCCCGCCCCGGCGCCTTGCCCTTGCCCCGGCGGGCCATCGGGGGCAGAGAGGCGCCCCCTCCATCCTCCCCGGATGTCCGCGCCCCATGAATGACCGCATCTCCCTCCCCAAGGACCGCATCCGCATCCTGCTGCTGGAAGGCATCGCGGACAGCGCGGTGGACCTGTTCGGTTCCGCCGACTACGTGACCATCACGCGGGAGAAGAAGGCGCTGGAAGGCCAGGCGCTGATCGATGCGGTGAAGGGGGTGCATATCCTCGGCATCCGGTCCCGCACCGAGGTGACGGAGGAGGTGCTGGCCGCCGCCGACCGGCTGATCGCCATCGGCTGCTTCTGCATCGGCACCAACCAGGTGGATCTGTCCGCCGCCGCGCGGCGCGGCGTCGCGGTGTTCAACGCGCCCTTCAGCAACACCCGCAGCGTGGCGGAACTGACGCTGGCGGAGGCCGTGATGCTGATGCGCGGCATCGTGGACAAGTCGAACGCCGCCCATGCCGGGGGCTGGGACAAGTCCGCCGCCAATAGCTGGGAGATGCGCGGCAAGACGCTCGGCATCATCGGCTACGGCAATATTGGCAGCCAGCTGTCGGTGCTCGCCGAGGCCTTCGGCATGCGGGTGCTCTACCACGACCACACCGGCAAGCTGCCGCATGGCAATGCGACGCCGGCGGCCTCGCTCAAGGACCTGATGGCGCAGGCCGACGTGGTGACCATCCATGTGCCGGAAACGCCCGACACCGTCGGCATGATCGGCGCGCGCGAGCTGTCCTGGATGAAGCCCAGCGCCATCTTCATCAACAACGCCCGCGGCACGGTCGTGGAGGTCGAGGCACTGGCGGCGGCACTGCGCGAGAAGCGCATCCTGGGCGCCGCGGTGGACGTCTTCCCGGTGGAGCCGAAGCGCAACGGCGACCCCTTCGAGAGCCCGCTGCAGGGCCTGCCCAATGTGCTGCTGACGCCGCATATCGGCGGCAGCACGGCGGAGGCGCAGGACCGCATCGGCCAGGAAGTGGCGCGCAAGCTGGTGGACTACAGCGACACCGGCGCGACCATGGGCGCGGTGAACCTGCCGCAGGTGCAGCTGCCCGTCCGCCCCGCCGGCGCCCGCTGGACGCATCTGCACCGGGACGCGCCCGGCATGCTGTCCCGCATCAACGAATGCTTCGGCCGGCGGGGGCTCAACATCGCCGCCCAGTACTACCAGACGGATTCCGAGCTCGGTTACATCGTGGTCGAGAGCGTGGAGGCCCGCGCGGAGGCGGAGGCGATCCTGGCGGAGCTGCGGGAGCTGCCGGGCACAGTCCGCGCCCGGCTGATCTACGAACGGCGCTGACGGCGCCGTAGCCGCCGCGCCCCGCCGCCGACTGTTGCGCGGCTGGCGCGGGAACAGTCGGGAGCCAGGGCTGTTCTCATCCCCGGAAGCGGCGCAGCCGCAGGGAGGAGAGAACGCCATGAGCGACCAGACGGGGCCCCGTGGCCCCTCACCCATGTCCCAATCGACCACGGGCGCCGCACCCGGCGCGCCGTCCGAGCCCTGGCTGCCGGCCCATGCCGCGCCCACGGACGGCACGCCCCCCACCGGCATCCGCCCGGCCGGCCTGCCCCCCTCCGGCCATGCCGACTACCCCCCGCCCATGACGGCGGAAGCCGAGGGCGCGTCCCGCACCGCCAGCCCGGCACAGGATGCCGGCGCCCGCCTGCGGGACAAGGCCGATGAGGTGAAGGACCAGGGGGCGGAGGTCGTCGACACGCTGAAGCAGGAAGGCGGTGCCGTCCTGGATGCCGCCCAGCAGCGGGCCTCCGGCTTCCTGGAGGAGCAGAAGCGCGCCGGCGCCGATCAGGCCGAGGGGCTTGCCCGCGCCGTCCACGGTGCCGCCGACCAGCTGCGGGAGACCTCCCCGGAGATGGCGGAGTACGTTCACCAGGCCGCTGCCTCCGTGGACCGGATGGCCCGCACGCTGCGGGACCGCGGGCCGGGCCAGCTGCTGCATGACGTGCAGGACCTGGCCCGCCAGCAGCCCGTGGCCTTCTTCGGCGCCGCCGTCCTGGCGGGCTTCGCCATCGCCCGCTTCGCCCGCGCCTCCGCCCCGGCCGGGGCCAGCAGCGGCGCCCACGCCGGCATGGGCACCGGCCAGCGCATGGATGGCGGCATCGACCATCCCGTGAATGACGACCACGGCATCCCCGCCGGCCGCGACCAGGGCGGGCCGGCATCCATCGATGCGGGAACCTGGCCGGCGCGGCAGGGAGGGTTCGGCTGATGCCTTCCGATCAGATCCACCGTCCCGGCGCCCCCCCCGCCGGTGCCCCTGGGCCCCGCTCCGTGCCCGAGCTGTTCGGTGACGTGGTGGGGGAGCTGTCGTCACTCTTCCGCAAGGAAGTCCAGCTGGCCCGCGCGGAGATGGGCGAGAAGCTCGGCAGCGTCACGGGTGCCATCACCCCGATCGCCGCGGGCGGCGTGGTCATGCTGGCCGCGCTGGTCGTGCTGATGTTCGCGGTGGTGTCGCTGCTCGTCTCCCTCGGCATCAGGCCGGGCTGGGCGCAGCTGATCGTCGGGCTCGGCTTCGCGCTGGTCGGCTACCTCGTGCTGCGGGGCGGCCTTGCCAGGCTCAAGGCGACCAGCCTGGTGCCGGAACGGACAACGGAACAGCTTTCCCGCGACGCGCGGGTCGTGAAGGAGCAGGTGCAATGAGCAGCAGCGCAACCGACCCCGGCAACCGCAGCAGCGCGGAGATCGAGCGCGACGTGGTGAACACCCGCGCCAGGCTGTCCGGCACCCTCGACGAATTGCGGGACCGCACGCAGCCCGGGCAGCTGCTCGAACAGGTGCTGGACTATGCGAAGCAGTCCGGCGGCGCGGATTTGGCCCGCAACCTCGGCCAGCAGATGCGCGACAACCCGCTGCCGCTGCTGCTGATCGGCGCCGGCATCGGCTGGCTGATGATGGGCAACAACGCCCAGGCCCGCGGCACCCCAAGCCATGGGCGGCAGGATGCGGGCGGCGCCTCCCTCACTGATCGCGCGGCTCATGCCGCGGGCTCCGCGACGGACCGGGTGGGAGAGGCCGCCGGCAGCCTGCGGGACAGCATCGCCGGCGCCGTGGACAGCGCGGGCCAGGCGATCGGCGATGCCTATCACCGTGTCGCCGATGCGGCGGGCAGTGCCGCCGACAGCGCCTCCGGCGGCATGCGCCAGGCCCGGGAACGGGCGACGCATCTCGGCGGCGATGCGCGCGACGGCGTGCGGAACGGCATGGGCTGGCTCGTGTCTGAACAGCCGCTGGTCCTCGGCGCGATCGGCCTTGCGGTCGGCGCGGCGGTCGGCGCGCTGCTGCCTGGCACCGATGCCGAGGATCGCCTGATGGGCGAGACGCGGGATCGCCTGGTCGGCCAGGCGCAGGCGACCGCCGAACAGGGCTATGAGCGGGTGAAGCAGACCGCCGGGGAGCAGGTGGACCAGGTGAAGCAGCGCCTGGACCAGAGCGGGCTGTCGGCCGACCGCCTGGCCGATGCCGTCGGTGACGCGGCACGGCAGGTGAAGGAGGCGGTGAACGACACCACCCGCGACGCCGCCGATCGGGCCAAGGGTGCGCTCGATGACGGGCAGCCGGGCCGCCGCGGCGTCGCCTGACAAGCAGGGGGCGGGACCGGCACCAGCCGGCCCCGCCACCGCTACGGCCTGGGTGCCAGCACGCCCACGACCCAGGCGCCGCCCCAGGCGGCGGTCACCACCGCCTGGTCCTGCACGGCCAAGATCTCTTTCAGCCGCCACCAGCGCCGCACGGGGCGCGCGTTCAGCCACATGGTCAGGCCGATGACGCCGCCGGGGTTCAGCAGCCCCGCGTAATGGGTCACGACTTCGTCGATGTCGCCGAGATACTCGATGCATTCGGGGAATAGCACGGCGTCGAAGCGGTCGCCCGTCGCGAAGGCGCGCGCGTCGGCCCGGCGGAAGTGGGCGGTGCCGGCGGCGATGTCCTCGGCGAAGCGCGTCTCCGCCCGGCCGATCGCCTCCCCGGAGATGTCGATGCCCAGATAGTGGGCGGGGGCGAAGGGGCGCATCGTCTCGTAGAAGGCACCCTCCCCGCAGCCGACCTCGAGCAGCCTGGCGCCGGGCCGCGCTTCCGCGATCAGCGCGGCCAGCAGGCGGTGGTGGTGGCGCTGGTCGCTGCGCAGCAGGCGGTCATAGGTCCCGCGGCGATATTCGGTGTCCCAGTGTTCGGCGCTAGGCGCGGGGGAATCAGTGCCGCGTGCCCGCAGCAAGGGCGCCATCCAGGGGCGGTCGAGCGCCGCGATCTCGATCATGCGGCGCAGTCGCAGAAAACCCACCCGTCCCCCCCCCCAGCCTTGCTTCGCGACGGGAGTTAGGCCGGCCGGCTTACACGGGCCTTACACGCCGGTAAGCCTTGCCGGGGCCGTCAGCGGATCGGCGGCGCGTACATCAGGCCGCCGCGCGTCCACAAATCGTTCACGCCGCGCGGCAGGCCGACAGGCGACCCTGCGCCAAGGTGACGGTCGAAGATCTCGCCGTAATTGCCGACCGCCTTGATGGCGTTGTAGGCCCAGCGGCGGTCCAGCCCCATGAAGGGCCCGTGGTCGCCGGAGACGCCGAGCAGGCGGCGCACATCCGGGCGTTCGCTGCGCAGCATCTCGTCCACATTGGCCTGGGTGACGCCGAGTTCCTCGGCCTCGATCAGCGCGAAGATGGTCCAGCGGACGATGTCGAACCACTGGTCGTCACCCTGGCGGACCGCGACGCCGAGCGGTTCCTTCGAGATGAGTTCGGGCAGGACCATGTGCTCCGCCGGGTTGCGCAGCGCGGTGCGCGTGCCGGCGAGCTGGGAGGCGTCCGTGGTGAAGACGTCGCAGCGGCCGGACTGGTAGGCGACGCGCGTCTCGTCATTGTTCTCGAAGACCAGCGGGCGGACGGTCAGGCGGTTGGCGCGCGCCCAGTCCGCCAGGTTGAGTTCGCTGGTGGTGCCGGCGGTGACGCAGAAGGTCGCGCCATCCAGCTGCGTCGCGCGGGTGACGCCCAGGCTGCGGCGGATCAGGAAGCCCTGGCCGTCATAGAAGTTCACCGCGGTGAAGTTCAGGCCATTGGCGGTGTCCCGCGAATGGGTCCAGGTGGTGGTGCGCGGCAGGACATCGATCTGCCCGGCCTGCAGCGCCGTCATCCGCGTCGATGACGTCAGCGTGGTGAAGCGCACCTTGTTGCCGTCGCCCAGCACCGCGGCCGCGACGGCACGGCAGGTATCGGCATCGAGGCCCGCATAGCTGCCGCGGCTGTCCATCACGCCGAAGCCCGGCGCGCCGGGATGGCCGCCGCAATCCACCACGCCCTTGGCGCGCACCGCCGTCAGCGTCGGCCCGGCGGCGACCGTGGTCTGCGCCGCGGCGGGCAGCGCGCCGGCGGCCAGCGCGATCAGTGCGGTGACTGTCCTGCGGATCATCATGTTCCTCCCCGATTGAGGCGGACGGTTCGTGCCGCCGCCCATTGGTATGCCGCGATCCCGCCCAGCACCCCGGCCGCGACCAGGAAGCGGGGCACGTCCTCCACCACATGCGCGAAGGCGCCGAACAGCCCTGCCAGCATCATGCCGATGCGCAGCGGCCACCCGACCGGCGCCAGCAGGAAGCCGGCATAGCTGGCGGTGATCAGCGTCAGCGCCACCACCTGGTTCGACGTGGCCAGGATGATGTCGAAGGCCGAACCGCGGAACATGATGCCGGGGTCGTAGATGAAGGCGAAGCCCACGGTGAAGCCCGCAATGCCGAAGCGCGTGGCATGCACGCTGGTGATGGTGGGGCTCGCCTTCGCGATCGCCGCCGCCGCGAAGGCCGCCGCCGCCACCGGTGGCGTCGCATCCGCGATCACCGCGAAGTAGAAGGTGAAGAGGTGGGCGGCCAGCGGGTCCACCCCGATGCTGCGCCCGAGTTCCAGCACCTGCGGCACGCCGATCGCGGCTGCGATGATGTAGGACGGCGTCGTCGGGATGCCGAGGCCGAGCACCAGCACGGTCAGCGCCAGCAGCACCAGCAGCAGGCCGAGATTGCCATCCGCCAGCCCCTTGATGATGCCGCCGAAGGCCACGACCATGCCCGTCGCCGTCAGCGCGGAGACGACGATGCCCGCGCCGGCGATGGAGACCGCGAGCGGCGCCATGGTGAGGCCTGCCTGCGCGAAGCTCTCCGCGATGTCCCGCAGGCTCATCCGCGTGCGCTTCTTCAGCATGGCGACGACGACCATGGCGACGGTCGCGCAGAAGGCGGCGTAGTTGCCGGACCAGCGGTCCATCATCATCCAGACCAGCACCGCGATGGGCAGCACCAGGTGAACATCGGCCAGCACCTCCCGCCATGCGGGGATGTCCTTCAGCGGCATGCCGGTCATGCCGAGCTTCTTCGCCTCGAAATGCACGGCGGCGAGGATGGCGAAGTAGTAGAGGACGGCACCGATGGCCGCGGCGACGACGATGTCGCCATAGGGGATGTTGGTAATCTCCGCCATCACGAAGGCGGCCGCGCCCATCACCGGCGGCATCAGCGCGCCGCCGACGGAAGCGGCACTCTCGATCCCGCCCGCGACGGCCGGCTTGTAGCCGATGCGCGTCATCAGCGGGATCGTCATCGCGCCCGTGGTGATGACGTTGGAGACGGAGGAACCGCTCATCGTGCCGAAGAGGCCGGAGGTGATGACGGCGACCTTGGCCGGCCCGCCGGTGTAGCGGCCGGCGGCCGCGGCGCCGAGGTTGCTGAACAGCCGCCCCGTGCCGCTGCCCTGCATGAAGCTGCCGAACAGGATGAAGACGGCGATGGTGGTGGCGACGATGCCCGTCAGCGGGCCATAGACGCCGCCCGCCGTCGGCACCAGCCAGGCGGCCTCCACGATCTCCTGCGGCGTGAAGGGACGGGCGTTGAAGATGCCCGGCACCAGGTAGCCCCACTGCATGTAGGCGAGGCTGCCCGCCACCATCCACGCAAGCCCCGGCTCCACCGCGCGCCGCGTCGCTTCCAGCAGCGTGACGATGCAGGTGATGCCGAGCGTCATCATCAGGGGCGTGAAGGGATCGACGTATTCCATGCGGTCGGCGACCGCCATCCAGTTCCACATCACCCAGGCATGCGGCGCGGCGCTCGCGATGGCCCAGGCCCAGTCGAAGACCGATGGCCGCCGCGCCGGCGATTTGCCTGGCCGTGCCGGGTACAGCAGGAACAGGATCGGCACGAAGACCAACAAGTGAAAGCCGCGCATCTGGATGGGCTCGGGGAAGCCCACCGCGCCGAAATAGAGATGGACCGCGGCAGCCGCCGCGGCCCATGCCCAGCACACCCACTTCAGTGGGCCCGAAAGATCACGCATCCCGGCGTGCGAGGATACCGGTGGCCGTTCAGGCCGCCGGCATCACGCCCGCTTCGCGGAAGGCGCGCGCCGCGCCGGGGTGCAGCGGCAGCCCGTTGTACTTCCAGGCCTCCCGCGGGTTGAAGGCGGCGCAGCTGGCATGGATCTGCGTCAGGCGCGGGCCGGCATTCCTGATCAGCGTCCGCGTCATGCCATAGGCCACCGGCTCCGGCAGCGAGTTGTGGACCATGATGACGGTGTCCATCGTCGTCACCATCATGTCCTGCGTCTGGCCGAGGCTCGGATAGGTGTTCGCCGGCAGCAGGCCCTGGTTGTAGGCGAACTGGTCCTGCAGGTGCTTGCGCACATCCTCCGGCCACGCCACCAGGCGCGTCGCGCGGCGGCCCTGGCCGATTTCCGTCAGGATCGCGGCGGGCTTGGCCAGCGCGCAATACAGGTAGTCCACCTGCCCGTCATTGTAGGCGGCCGCGATGTCGGCATAGGAGCCGTTGAGGTAGCGCCCGCCGCCGCTGCGGATCGCATCCGGGCTGGTGCCGAGGAAGCGCAGGATGCGCTGCAGCGTCATCTCATCGGTGGAGGACCGCTGCGGGCAGGCGATCTTCAGGCCGCGCTGGGTCAGGATCTCCCGCATCCCCTCCGGCCCCGCATCGGCGCGGCGGATCAGGTTGTGCTCCGTCGGGCTGTAGCCGACGCCGAGCGAGGACATGTTCTCATGCTTCGCCGTGTAGGGCTCCTCGCCCCGCGCGGCGGCGGCGGCGAAGGCATCGATGCCGAAGCCGACCTGGCTCTGGTTGTTGTTCACGCGGGTGGAATTGGCGAGGCCGCCGCCCGGGACGACGCGCAGCCGGATCTCCGGATTCTCCTCCGCGATCAGGGAGGAGAAGCCGGCCGCGATGGTGTACCAGCCACCGCCGACGGAGCCCGCCACGAATTCGAAGGTCTGCTGGGCCTGCGCCGTGCGGATGAAGGGCGATGCTAGCGCGGCAGCGGCACCCAGCAGCGCGGCGCGGCGCGTAACGAACAGGGCCATGATGTCTCTCCCAACCTCGACCTGGTGGGGGATCATGCGCGGCATTGCGCGGGCTGGGCAAGGCCCGGCATCCTGCAACCGTCCCAGCCGAGGAACCCCCATGCGCCGCCGCACCCTGCTGACCGGCCTCGCCGCCGCCCCCCTCGCGACCCGCGCCGCCCCCGCCCTGGCGCAGGGCAGCGCCGCCACCACGCTGCGCTACATGCCGCAGGCGGACGTCACCTCGATCGATCCCATGAGCACGACGAGCTACGGCGTGCGCAACCACGGCCACATGTGCTGGGACACGCTCTACGGCCCGGACGAGAACTTCGTCATCCGCCCGCAGCTCGCCGCTGGGCACACGGTGGAGGATGACGGGCTGCGCTGGATCTTCACGCTGCGCCCCGGCGTTCGCTTCCACGACAATGAACCGGTGCGCGCGGCCGACGCCGTCGCCTCCATCCAGCGCTGGTGGGCGCGGGACACGCTGGGCCAGACGCTGCGCGACCGGACGGACGCCATCACGGCGCTCGATGACCGTCGCTTCGAGATCCGGCTGAAGCAGAAATTCGGGCCGATGCTGGAAGCGCTCGGCAAGCCCAGCTCCTACCCCTGCTTCATCTTCCCCGAACGCTTCGCGACCGTGGACCCGGCGCGGCCCTTCACGGAGGTCGTGGGTTCCGGCCCCTATCGCTGGGTCGCGGCCGAACGCCTCTCCGGCGCCCGCGCCGTCTACCAGAAGTTCGAGGGCTACGTGCCCAACCCCGCCGCGCCCAGCCTGCTCGGCGGCGCCAAGCTCGCGCATTTCGAACGCGTGGTCTTCAACTGGATCCCCGATGCCGGCACCGCCGCCGCGGCGCTGCAATCCGGCGAGATCGACATGTACGAACAGGTCGCGCCGGACCTGCGCGGCCTGCTGGCGCGGCACCGCGACGTGGTGATGGACCGCATCGATGCGGGCGGCATCGTCGCCCATCTCCGCTTCAACCAGCTGCACGCACCTTTCGACGACCCCGCCGTGCGCCGCGCCCTGCTGCATTCCGTCAGCCAGGCGGATTTCATGACCTCCATCATGGGCACCGACCGAAGGCTCTGGAACGACGGCATCGGCGCCTTCCCGACCGCCTCCCCCCTCGTGAACGCCGAGGGCATCGCCGCCATGACCTCGCCGCGCAGCGTGGAGCGCGCGCGGGACGCACTCCGCGCCGCGGGCTACGCCAACACGCCCGTCACCGTCCTGCACCCGACCGACGTCACCAACAACAACACCATGACGACGGTGCTGACCGACGTGATGAAGCGCAGCGGCCTGAACGCCGACAGCGCGACCAGCGACTGGGCCACCGTCCTGCAACGCCGCGCCAACCAGAACCCGCCCGCCCAGGGCGGGTGGAACGCCCTCATCGTCCTGTTCGGCGGCGTGGACCTGGCGAACCCCGGCGTCCACCCCCTTCTCCGCGGCAACGGCCGACAGGCCTGGTTCGGCTGGCCCACCAGCACCGCCCTCGAAACCCTGCGCGACGAATGGCTCGCGGCACCGGACCTCGACTCGCAAAAGCCCATCGCGCGGCGCGTGCAGGCGGCGCTGTGGCAGGACGTGCCCTACATCCCCCTCGGCCAATACTACACCGACGCCGCCTGGCGCCGCGGGCTGACGGGGATCCAGAAGGGAATGACACTGCCGCTGAACGTGCGCCGGGGCTGACGCGGTGTCTGCGAGGAGGGCTCCGCCCTCCCCGCGCCCCACCCGCCAAGGGGCAGTGGCCCCTTGGAACCCATGAGATTGGTCGATGGAGGGAGGGGCACGGCGCGACCGCTTGACCCACGGGCCCGCCACGCCCCTCCCTCCATCGACCAATGATCTCGCGGTTCAGGGTCCCGCTGGACCCTGGCAGGGAGAGCGCGAGAGGGACGGCGTCCCTCTCGCAATAACCCGTTTGCACCCGGCGCTCGCCCGGGTGTATCGCCCCCTCATGATCCGACAATTCGCCCGCTTCTATCGGCCGCATCTGCGGCTGGTCCTCATTGCCTTCGGCTGTGCCGCGGCGTCGGGGTTGCTGGAGTTGTTCTTCCCGATGGCGGTGCGCGCCTTCATCGATCATCTGCTGCCGCGGCAGGACATGCAGGTGGTGGGGCTGGCGATCGCGGGGTTGCTGGCGGTCTACCTGCTGAATGCGGCGCTGATGGCCGTCGTGACCTATTGGGGTCATGTGCTTGGCATCGCGATCGAGACGGAGTTGCGAGCCCGCGCCTTCGATCATCTGATGCGCCTGTCGCACCGCTTCTATGACGAGCAGAAGACTGGCCACCTGGTCGGGCGTGTGACCAAGAACCTGGAGGATATCGGGGAGGTTGCGCATCACGGGCCGGAGGATCTGCTGATCGCGGCCCTGACCTTCGCCGGCGCCTTCGCGCTGATGGTGATGGTGAGTCCGGGCCTGGCGCTGCTGACGGCGCTGATCGTGCCGATCATCGGCTGGGCCGTGGCGCATTTCGGCGGGAAGATGACCGGCAACTGGCAGGCGCAGTTCCGGCGCGTCGGCGCCTTCAATGCGCGGATCGAGGAAGCGGTCGGCGGCATCCGCGTGGTGAAGGCTTTTGCCAATGAGGCGCATGAGAGGCGCCTCTTCGCGGCCGACAATGCGGGCTACCAGCGCACCAAGCTCGACGCCTATCGCGTCATGGCGATCGGCACGACCTTCAACTACCTCGGCATGCGGCTGGTGCAGCTGGTGGTGATGCTGGCGGGCGCGGTGCTGATCGTGCGCGGCAGCCTCTCCATCGGCGATTTCGTGGCCTTCCTGCTGCTGGTGAACGTGTTCTACCGGCCGCTCGAGAAGATCAACGCGGTGATCGAGACCTACCCCAAGGGCATCGCCGGCTTCCGCAGCTACCTGGAGCTGATGGCGCAGCGGCCGGATATCGAGGATGCGCCGGATGCCGCGCCCGCGCCCGCGCTGCGCGGCGATGTGCGGCTGGAGGGTGTGACCTTCGGCTACGACCCCGCGAGGCCGGTGCTGCGCGGGATCGAGCTGGCGGTGGCGGCCGGGGAGACGGTGGCGCTGGTCGGGCCCTCCGGCGCGGGCAAGACGACGCTCTGTTCGCTGCTGCCGCGCTTCTACGACGTGCAGGGCGGGCGCATCACCATCGATGGCATCGACATCCGGCGCATGACGCTGGCCTCGCTCCGCGCGCAGATCGGCATCGTGCAGCAGGATGTGTTCCTCTTCGCCGGCACGATGCGGGAGAACATCGCCTATGGGCGGCTTGGGGCGTCGGATGCCGAGATCATGCAGGCGGCGCGGCGGGCGCGGCTCGATGCGCTGATCGCGGAGATGCCGCAGGGGCTGGGCACGCTGATCGGGGAGCGGGGCGTGAAGCTCTCCGGTGGGCAGAAGCAGCGCATGGCGATCGCGCGCATCTTCCTGATGAACCCGCCGATCCTGATATTGGATGAGGCGACGAGCGCGCTGGACACGGAGACGGAGCGCGCGATCCAGCAGGCGCTGACGGAGCTGGCGGAGGGCCGCACGACCTTCGTCATCGCGCACCGCCTGGCGACCATCCGGGACGCCGACCGCATCGTGGTGGTGACGGAGGACGGCATCGCGGAGCAGGGCACGCACCAGGACCTGCTGGCGCGCCCCGGGCCGTATCGGCGCCTGCATGAGGCGCAGTTCGCGGAACGGGCTTCCTGACGGCACGCGGCGCGGTCATGCTGCCGGCAACGCACCGGGAGGAATGACCATGCTTCGCCGCCATCTGCTGGCCGCCGCCACGCTGTGCGCCGCGCCCCCTGCCCTCGCCCAGCCCGCCGATGCCGCGATGCGGGCGCAGCTCCTTCCCGCCGGGCGGCTTCGCGTCGGCATCGGCGTCGGGCCGGCGGCCTCCGCCTTCTGGGCCATGCGCCAGCCCGATGGCAGCGCCCGCGGCGTGACGGTGGCGCTGGCGGAGGAGGCGGCGCGGCGGCTTGGCGTGCCGCTCGACCTGCTGCTGCTGAATTCCTCCGGGGAGGTCGTGGAGGCCGGCGCCATCGCGGAGCCGCGCTGGGACCTCTCCTTCATGCCGGTGGATGCGGAACGTGTGGCGCGGCTCGATTTCGGGCCGGACTACTACCTCTCCACCAGCACCTACCTGGCGCCGGCGGGCAGCCGCCTGGCGAGCGTGGAGGCGGCGAATGCGCCGGGCATCCGGCTCTGGGGTGTCGCCAACACCACCACCATCCGCGCCAGCCAGCGCCACGCGCCGCAGGCGACGCACACCGCGGCGGCGAGCCTCGACCAGGTGATGGAAGCGATCGGACGCGGCGAGGTGGATGGCGTGGCGCTGGGGCGCGAATCGCTGGACAGCCTGCTGCCCCGCCTGCCGGGCGCGCGCATCCTGGACGGGCATTTCCACGCGCTCGGCACCGCCATCGTCGTGCCGCGCAACCGGCCGCTGTCCCATGCCTGGGCGACGGCCTTCATCGAGGGCGCCAAGGCCGATGGCACCGTGCGCCGCGCGCTGGATGCCATGTCCATCACCGGCCCGGTGGCGCCGGCGGGCAGCCGCACCGCGGGGGGGTGAATCGATGTTGCAAAACGGTGGCGGCCAGGGATACACCGGCCGCGGTTGAGCAAGGCGACAGCATCGTTCGAAGGGAGGGACCCCGAACATGTCGATCGCCACCATCCTGCACCAGAACAGACGAGCCATCGTCAGCGTCGCGCCGGACAGCCCGGCCCGCGATGCCGCACGCCTGCTCGCCGGCCATCGCATCGGCGCGCTGCTGGTGCTGGATGCCGCTGGCCGTGTGGTCGGCCTGCTGTCCGAAAGCGACATCGTCCGCGCCGTGGCCGAACGGCCGCAGGGGCTGGCGGGGCTGCGCGTCGCCGCGCTGATGCGGCGGGACCTGGTCATGGTCGGCCCCGACACCGCGATCCCGGCGGCGATCGAGATGCTGGCCGAGGGGTCGCAGCGGCACCTGCCCGTGGTGGACCCGCGCGGCGGCCTGATCGCCGTGCTGGGCCTGCAGGACCTGCTGGGTCAGCGGGCCCCCGACGCCAGCACGCTGGTCCACTGACCGGGCTTTTTTCGTCCATTCGTCGGAAATCGACGAAGTCTCACATTGCGAAAACGTGAACCCCACCGATATGCGCCAGGCGGAGGGGAACGCACACCAGGGACCGGCGCAGGGAGCGCTCATCACCATGAATATCGAAGCCGTCATGCGGCTGACGAGCCATGGGGTCATCGCGGTGTCGCCGGAAAGTCCGGTGGCGGAAGCAGCGAGGTTGATCGCGGCACACCGCATCGGCGCGGTGGTGGTGCAGGATCGCGGTGGCAACGCCATCGGCCTGCTCTCCGAATTCGACATCGTCCGCATCGTGGCGGAGCGCCGCGCGGGCATCCGCGGCCTGGCGGCGGAGGATGCGATGCGGCGCACGCCGGTCTCCGTCCTGCCGGACACCAGCGTGGCGGATGCGATCGCGATCATGGCCGATGGCGACCTGCGCCACCTGCCCGTCTGCGCGGCGGATGGCCGGCTGCTCGGCCTGGTCGGGCTGCGGGACCTGCTGCGGCATCGCCCGGATCCCGCCGCCCATCCTGGCGCGGCGGAAGGCCAGGACAACAGCCGCGCCTATGTGAACTGACGGCACGCCCGCGCGGCCCGGCGGCGCGGGGATTGCTTGCCCCGCTGCGGGGCCCGCGCTGGCGGGCCCGCGCTTCGGGAGACGCCTTGATGATCCAACGCCGCCTGCTGCTTGGCAGCCTTGCCATGCCCCTGCTTGCGCCTGCGCTCGCGCGCGCGCAGGGCGCGGGCTGGGTGCCTGACCGTCCGATCCGGCTGCTGATCGGCTTCCCGCCCGGCGGTGCCTCCGATGCCGCGGTTCGCATCATCCAGCCCAGGCTTTCGGCACTGCTCGGCCAGTCCGTCGTGGTGGACAACCGCGCGGGCGCCGGCGGCAACCTGGCGGCGGAGGCCGCGGCGCGCAGCGCGCCGGATGGCACGACCATCGTCTCCGCCAATATCGGCACGCTGGCGGTGAACCCGGCGCTGGTGCGGCAGATGCCCTTCCACCCCGTGAACGACCTGGCGCCGCTGTCGCTGATCTTCAACGCGACCAACGTCCTCGTCGTCCCGGCTTCCCGCCCCTGGCGCAGCGTGGCGGAGCTGGTGGCGGCGGCGAAGGCGCGGCCGGACGCCATCACTTACGGCACCGGTGGCGTGGGATCGCCCGGCCATCTCTGCGGCATCCTGCTGGACAAGATCGCGGGCACGCGGACCGTCGCGGTCCCCTATCGCGGCGGCGGGCCGCAGATGCTGGGGCTGGTGGCGGGGGAGCATGACTTCTCCTTCTCCCCCATGGGCACCGTCACCACCCACATCGCCGCCGGCACCATCCGGGCACTCGGCGTTTCCACCCGCGCCCGCGCGCCGGAACTGCCGGAGGTGCCGACGATGATCGAGGCCGGGCTGGCGAACTACGAGGTGCTGAACTGGGACGGCATCCTGGTGCCGCGGGCGACGCCGGCGCCGATCCGCCAGCGGCTCGGCGACGTCATCCGCCAGGTGCTGGCGGAGCCGGAGACGGTGGCGGAATTCGCCAAGCGCGGCCTGACCCCGCGCCCGACCAGCGAAGCCGAGTTCGCCGCGCAGCTGGCGTCGGACAGCGAGACCTGGCAGGGCCTAATCCGCGCGGCGGGGATCGAGCCGAGCTGAAATGGGAAGGCCCGGGCGTTCATCCCGCCCGGGCCTGCTTTCGCCGCCGTCATTATTTCTTCACAACCCGGGATTGGCCACCTACACGCGCGGGTTGCAGGCTGTCAGGTCGGCTGGACAGAAGCCCGGCGCCGGCGCAGCAGCCAGCGCACCAGGAAGAAGCCCAGCACGGTGAAGGCGATGGCGCCGATGGCCCAGAAGATGTTCTCCGGCCCGACCAGGTTGCCGAGGAACCAGCCCGCCAGGACGAAGGAGGCCGCCCAGATGCCCGCGCCGATGAAGTTCAGCATCGCGAAGCGGCGGTAGGACAGGCCGGCCATGCCGCAGGCGGCAGCGGCGACATTGCGGATGCCGTAGAGGAAGCGGAAGCTCAGGATGAAGGCGGTGCCGTATTTGTGCAGCAGCACGGCCGCACGTTCGAAGGCGCTGCGCGCCCTGGGCCGCTTTTCCAGCAGCCGGGGCCCGAACTTCCAGCCCAGGTAGAACCAGCACTGGTCACCGCAGAAGGACCCGAGCCAGGCCGAGAGCATGAGCAGCCAGGGATCGATCAGCCCTGTCGCAGCGCCGACTGCCGCCGCCGCGATGACGAACGTCTCCCCTTCAAGGAACGCCCACAGGAACACGCCGAGGTAGGCGAGCGAGCCCCAATCCTCCCAGATCTCTGCCAAACCTGCTCTCCTGCACGTGAACAGCATGCCTGATATGCAGGATGATGAAAAGACATCCAAGGAGAGTTAAGGCGACGTCACGTTCAATCCATGTTTAGTGCGCCATGGTCAGCAGGCCGGTCAGAACTCGTAGCGCAGCCGGGCCGTGCCGCCGACGCTTGTTACGCTGCTGCTGAATTCGCCCTCCATCCGGGCGTGAAGGGTGAAGCGGTCCGCCAGCGTCGCCTCCATCCCGGCGCCGACCAGCGCGGCGTTGCGGCCCGGCCGGGCGCCGTTGGTGATGAAGCTGGTGCTGCGCTCGCCCTCGAAGTTGGACAGCATGCCGGCCTCGCGGTCGATGTAGTGCGCCCAGGCCAGGCGGCCGACCAGGCGCAGGTTCAGGCCGAGCGAGCGGCCGAGCAGGTCGCTCTGCCCCACCTCGTATTCGCCCCCGAGCCCGGTTTCCGTCCGCGTCGTCGCCTGGCTGTTGGGCTGCACGGACAGCCCGGCCGCCGTCGCGGGCCCGCTGACGCGTTCCGCATAGCCGTCGCTCCGCGTCCAGTGGCCCTGGTAGGCGAAGGCGGGGATGGGGGTGAAGGCGCCGATCTTCGTCAGCTCATAGGCGGCCTCGATCCGGGTGGACCAGGTCTGCGGCACCGTCTCCGCCCGCGCGGCGCTGTTGAGCACGGCGATGGAGCGGCTGGTATCGGCCTGCATCCGCGTATGGCTGCCGGCGAAGCCCAGGAAGAGCGGGCCGAACCAGTGGGAGCCGAAGATGCCGCCCTGCGCGACCTCGCCGCTCGCGCGGCCGAGCCCGCCATCCAGCCGCGCCTCCCCCTGCCCGCCCGCGAAGGCGAAGCCGAGGGTGGTGCCGGCGCCGAGGCGCATGTCGGTGCCGACCGCGCTGCCGGCGTTGCGCGTCTGACGGGTGGCGGAGCCGACCGACCCCTCGCCGGTCGTGCGGCCATAGCCGCCCAGCGCCGCGACCCAGACGGAATAGGGCTGGTCGGAGGAGTAGCTGCCGCGCCGCAGCCGCGCGCCATCCAGCATCGTCGCCAGGAACTGCGCCGCCGCCTGCTGGGTGATGGCGGCGGGCGCCGTGCCGACCTCCCCGGTCAGCTGGTTGCCCGCGGCGCGGGTCTGGCTGGCGGGTGCGTTCAGCACCGGAAAGAAAGGGCTGGCATCGCCCGTCCGCGTATCCAGCGCGTTGATGACGTTGACGACGTTGGTCGGCGTGTCCGGCGCCAGGGAGGGGGTGAGCGACTGCGCCTGCAGCACCAGCGTCACGCCCGTCGATGTCAGCGCGATCTCCGGGTTGACGCCCGGGCCGAAGCTGCCGGTGGTGATCACGCTGCCGAAGGCGCCGGTCCGGCCGCCTGCGGCGTTGACCAGCACGAAGGGCGTGTTGAAGGTGAAGCTGCTGCCGATCGGCACCAGGCGGAGCGTGCCGGCCAGCTGCGCCGTGCCGGTCACGTTGATCCGGTCGGCGGCGCTGCCCTGCACCTCCATCACCGTCACCGCCCCCGGCTGCAGCACCAGGTTGCCGGCGACGTTGATCGTGCCGATGGAATTGCCCGGGGATATGGTGCCCGCGACCGTCGTGGAGCCCACCGTGCCGTTGCCGCCGAGCACGCCGCCGGCCTCCACGCTGACGGGCGAGGCGAGGCTGCCATTCACCAGCAGCGTGCCGGACCGGACAGTGGTGATGCCCGTATAGGTGCCGGTGCCCGTCAGGTTCAGCCGCGCGCCATTGTCGATCAGCAGGCTGCCGCCGCTGCCGCCGGCATCCCCGCCATCGCTCAGGCTGCCGGAAAAGGTGCCGCTGCCGCCGCGGATCGCCAGCTGGTTCGCGCCGAGCCGCACGACGCCCGACCCGGACAGCCCATTCACGGCGGAGCCCGTCAGCGGGTTGTTGGAGATGTCGAAGGTGCCGGCCGGCCCGATGGTCAGGGCGCTCGATGCCAGCGAGCCGCCGTCGGAGAGCAGGATCGAGCCCCCGTCAATGACCGTGGGGCCGGTGAAGCTGTGTGCCGCGACCAGGGTGAGCGACCCGGCCCCCTGCTTCACCAGCCCGCCGGCGCCGCTGACCGTGCCGAAATAGACGAGGGGATCGGCGCGGTTGAAGCCGAGCGTGGTGCCCGCCGCCAGCGCGACATTGCCCTCGATCCGGCCCGTCGTGCCGCCATTGCCGACCGTCAGCGACCCGCCCTGGAGCGTGATGGTGCCCGAGAGGTCGCTGTTGCCCGTCAGCACCCGCGCCTCGTTGCCGGCGAAGACCAGGTTGGCGGAGCCCGTGATGTCGATGGGCAGCGCGCCGCCATCGACCGAGAGGATGGTGACGGTGCCGGTGGAGGTGGTCGCGAGCGTGCCGCCGGTGGCCGACAGCGTGCCGAGCGTGAAGGACGGCACGGCGGCCGAGAGCCCGCTGATCGACAGCGTGCTGCCCGCGGTGAGGTTGACCTGCGCCGTGCTGCCATCGACCGGGCCGGTGACCTGCAGGGCGCTCCCGCCCCCGCCCAGCGTGATGCGCGCGGTGCCGAGCGAGGTTCCCGCCCCGGCCGTCATCACCCCGCCCGGCGCCATGCCGATGGTGGCGTTGCCGGCCGTGGCGGTGCCGCCGAGCCCGAGGGAGGGCGCGTTGATGACCGTGGCATCGCCGAGCGTCGCGCTGCCCAGCAGCGTGATGGGGACGCCCGTGATGGTCGCGGTGCCGGCCGTGGCCGTGCCGGACAGCTGCAGCAGCGTCGGCCCCGCGCCGCTGCCGGCGCTGACCGTCGCATTGCCGAGGCTGGCGGCGTTCTGGAGGATCAGCTGCGCGGCGCCCGAGGGCGAGACGGGGTTCAGGATGATGCCGGGCGCGAAGTCGGAGGCATTGGCGATGCCGCCGCCATCAAGCGTCAGGGCGACGTCGTTGCCGAAGCCACCATTCAGCGTGATGCCATAGGCCGGGGCCCCGGCCTCGAAGGACAGGGTGCCGAAGGTCAGCGACCGGTCCATGAAGGGGGTGGTATTGATCGCGGCGCCGAAGGTCGCGGTGCCGGTCGGGACGTTGTCCGGCGTCCAGTTCCCACCGCTGCCGAGGTCACCGCTGGAGGATCCGGCCCAGGTGCCATCCTGCGCGGCGGCGTCGGTCGCGACCAGGGCCAGGCAACCCAGCAGCGGCGCGATTCCGCCGACCCTCCGCTGCCCCGCCATGACGTCCCGCCCCCCGCCGTTGCTGCAACCCGGGGTAGTCTAGGGTGCGGTTGCGGACACGTTAACTGCTTATTTTCTACCGGTGCCGATCGGGTCAGCAGACCTCGGCGCGGAACACCCGGCTCGGCGTCACGAACTCCTCCTGCGCGGCGACGGTCAGGATCTCCCGCGACCCGGCCTCCGCCGTGCGGCGCAGCAGGCCGTAGATGGAGGAGGCGGCGGCCGACAGCGCGACGGAGGCCTGGCCCCAGCGCAGGCGGTGGAACAGGAACAACGCCGCGATGGCGTCGCCGGCGCCATTGACGTTCACCGGCAGCAGCGGCGTGCGGACCCGCCAGAACTGCCCGCCATCGGCGGCCAGCAGGTCCATCGCGTCGGCGGGCGTATCCTCCACGCGGAGGCTGGTCACCAGCACGCAGCGCGGGCCGCGGGCCTGGAGCGCCGCCACCGCCTGCTTGGCCTGGTCGAGGGTGGTGACCGTGGTGCCGGCCATCCATTCCAGCTCGAACTGGTTGGGGGTGATGATGTCGGCCGCCGGGATGGCGCGGTCGCGCATGAATTCGGGGATGCCGGGGCGGACGAAGATGCCGCGCCCGACATCGCCGATCACCGGGTCGCAGCAATACATGGCGGCCGGGTTCGCGGCCTTCACGCGGGCGCTCGCGTCCAGGATCGCCTCCCCGATTCCCGCGGCGCCCATGTAGCCGGACAGCACGGCGTCGCAGCGCGGCAGGGCGCCACGCTCCGCGATGCCCTCCACCAGTTCCTGGATCAGCTCCGCCCCGAAGACGCTGCCGCGCCAGGCGCCATAGCCCGTGTGGTTGGAGAACTGGACCGTGTTTACCGCCCAGACCTCCGCCCCCAGCCGCTGCAGCGGGAAGACGGCGGAGGCATTGCCGACATGGCCGTAGGAGACCCAGGACTGGATCGAGAGGATGTTGAGCGGGCGTCCCGAATCGGAGGGGGAGGTTGCCTGGTTCATGCGCGTCGTCCTGCTTCGCCCCCGCTATGGCGCCGCACGGCGGCGCCGATCAACCCCGCGGGTGCCCGGCGGCGCATGAAGGTTGCGCGTCGGGGCGCCCTCCCCTATAGCGCGCCTTCCCTGTGCCTGCCGGTCACCGTCGGCGGGACCTTCTGTATGAGCGGCGGACCGATGAAGCCCGACATCCATCCCGAGTACCACACCATCAACGTCATCATGACGGATGGCACGACCTTCACCACCCGGTCCTGCTACGGGAAGGAAGGGGACACGATGCGCCTCGACATCGACCCGAAGTCCCACCCGGCCTGGACCGGCCAGCAGCGCGTGATGGACACGGGCGGCCAGATCGCCAAGTTCAACAAGAAGTTCGCCGGCCTCGGCGTCCGCAAGGCGGGCTGAGGATCGCCCGGCGGGGCAACCCGCCGCGGTTTCCGGCCCCGGTTTCCGGGCAGAGACGAAGCGCGCCGCCGGGCCACCGGGGCGCGCTTTTTCGCGTGCTGCCCCCCTCTTGAACGGCACCACGCCGTTGCTTAACTCCTGCGCTGCCGGCGGTGCCCGATCGGGGCCGACGGCGCGGACCAGGGGTCCAGGTCGCCCGATATCGGGGACCGTCGCAGCCCCTCGGATTCGCCGTGCAACGACCTTGCTCCCGCAGGAGGTCCGACTATGAACACGCTCGATTTCGCCCCGCTCTTCCGCACCGCCATCGGCTTCGACCGCATGGCCCGCCTGGCGGAAACCGCCCGCGCCGCGGCCGAGGGGTCCAGCTACCCCCCCTACAACATCGAGAAGACCGCCGAGGACAGCTACGTGCTGACCATGGCCGTCGCCGGCTTCGGGCCGGACGACATCGATGTGGTGGCGCATGAGAACACGCTGACCATCGCCGGCAAGGCGCCCCAGGCGCCGCAGGACAATGGCCGCGTGCTCTATCGCGGCATCGCCGGCCGCGCCTTCGAACGCCGCTTCGTGCTGGCCGACCACATCGTGGTCGAGGGTGCGGACCTGCAGCACGGCCTGCTGCATGTGGCGCTGCGGCGCCAGGTGCCGGAAGCGCTGAAGCCGCGGAAGATCGCCATCCAGGCCGGCGCGCCGAAGGTGATCCAGAACGAGGGCGCCGCGGTCCAGCAGGCCGCGTAACCCGAAGCTCCCCCTCCCTGCTCCCCCCCCCGGGCTTCCGGGGGAGGGTCGGGGTGGGGGTATCCCCGCCCTACCCCTGCGGCCCCAGCTTGAAGAAGGCCGCGGCGGCCGCCTTGGTGGCTTCCCGCTTGCCGATCTCGCGCTCCGCCCGCGCGATCTCCTCCCGCAGCTCGGCGATATAGGCGCGCAGCTCCTCGACACCCCAGCTGTCGATCACCGGCGGCCTGAAGCGGTTGGCCGGCCGTGGCCCTTCCTCGTCCATCATTCCTGCTCCCCCTTTTCCTCGGGCTTTGACCGGGCCCGCCCCCCTCTCTATATCCGATGCCGACGAGGCGCGGGCGCCCCGGCGCGCGTTTCCGCGTGCCCAGGCGGCGGCCCGACCACCAAAGGGTAGAACATGAAGACGCCCCTGATGCCGAAGGCCACCGCGGTGTGGCTGATCGAGAAGACGTCGCTCTCCTTCGAGCAGATCGCCGACTTCGTCGGGATGCATCCGCTCGAGGTCCAGGCCATCGCCGATGGCGAGGTGGCGCAGGGCATCGTCGGCTATGATCCCGTGGCGAATGACCAGCTGACGCGGGAGGAGATCATCCGCTGCGAGGCCTCGCCCGGCGCGCGTCTCCAGCTGACCGAACGGTCCATGCCGCTGCCGAAGCAGCGCGGCAAGGGCGCCCGCTACATCCCCGTGGCCAAGCGGACGGAGCGTCCGGACGCCATCGCCTGGCTGCTGCGCAACTATCCCCAGCTATCGGACCCGCAGATCGTCAAGCTCCTCGCCACCACGAAGGAGACGATCGCGAAGGTGCGGGACAAGACCCACCCCAACACGCCGAACATCAAGCCGCGGGATCCGGTGACGCTCGGCCTCTGCACCCAGACCGCGCTGAACGAGGCAGTGGGCATCGCCATGGAACGCCATGGCGGCGGCCCGATCCCGCCGCCCCTGCCGATGGACGACCAGGCGGCCTGATGCCTTGAGCCCTCTCCCCCCCGCGGGGGGAGAGGATTGGGTGAGGGGGGCTCGACGCCGCCCCTGCCCCCTGCGCCTCAGTGAAGGCGCGTTCGCAGCTTCTCCATCTCTTCCTTCAAGCGAAGCTTCTCCCGCTTCAGCCGGATGAGCTCGAGGTTGTCCGGCCTCGGCCGGCAGCCCTCCTCGGCAATCCGTGCCTCCAGCGTCGCGTGCCGCTCCTCGAGGGATCGGATGCGTGCTGCTTCAGCCATGCGCAAGGTTCCTTGTCCGTTGCCACGCGGGGCAAAGGCAGGACGACCCGCGCCACGGCTGGCGCCACGATCCCACAGCCAAGACAGGGAAGGCGGCACCAAGGCACCGGGGGCGCGCATCCGTCCCTTCTGCGCCCGCGCCTCCCATGTTATGCCGGCCCCCGGCAGGGTCCAGCACAATGTTTGAGACCCGCCGGGTCATGCGAGACGGTTGTTAACTCCCTATCAACTGTCGATTCAGGGCCCGAGACTCGCTCTTCAACCGACACCCAGGGGGCGCATGCAGGCCGACCGCGACAGCCTTCTCCGACGCCTGCATGAGCTGCGGAGCGAGCACCGGGACCTCGACACCGTCATCGCCCGGCTGAGCGAGGCCGGCACCGATGCCCTGCAGCTCCAGCGCCTGAAGAAGCGCAAGCTGAAGCTGAAGGACGAGATCGCCTGGCTCGAAGGCCGCCTCGTACCCGACATCATCGCCTGAGGCCGAGCATGACCGAAGCCAGTGCCGCCGGGGCCCCGCCCCGCGTCGGCGTCATCATGGGCTCGACCTCCGACTGGGAGACGATGCGCCACGCGGCGGAGCTGCTGGAAGCGCTCGGCGTGGCGCATGAGACGCGCGTCGTCTCCGCCCACCGCACGCCGGACCGGATGGTGGCCTATGCCAAGGAAGCCGCGGGGCGGGGCATCCAGGTGATCATCGCCGGCGCCGGCGGCGCGGCGCACCTGCCCGGCATGGTGGCCGCCTTCACCACCCTGCCCGTGCTCGGCGTGCCGGTCGAAAGCCATGCGCTGAAGGGCATGGACAGCCTGATGTCCATCGTCCAGATGCCGGGCGGCATCCCGGTCGGCACGCTGGCCATCGGCAAGGCGGGCGCGCTGAATGCGGGGCTGCTGGCCGCCGCCATCCTGGCGCTGGGCGATCCGGCCCTCGGCGCCCGCCTGGCCGCCTGGCGCGCCGCCCGCACCGATGCCGTGCCGGACAGCCCGGCGTGAGCATGACCCCCCTGCCCCCCGGCTCCACCATCGGCATCCTCGGCGGCGGGCAGCTCGGCCGCATGTCGGCGCTGGCCGCGGCGGCGCTGGGCTACCGCGTCCACGTCTTCGCCCCGGAGGATGACAGCCCCGGCATGCAGGTGGCCGCCGCGCGCACGGTCGCCCCCTATGGCGACACCGCCGCGCTCGCCGCCTTCGCCGCCGCCGTCGATGTCGTGACCTTCGAGTTCGAGAATGTCCCGGCCGCGACGCTCGATGCCCTGGCGCCGCTGGTGCCCTGCCGCCCGGGCGTCGCCGCGCTGCGCATCGGCCAGGACCGCGTGGCGGAGAAGCGGTTCTTCGAGTCCGCCGGCATTCCCGTGGGGCCGTGGCGGGAGGTCACGTCGCGCGAATCGCTGCACGCGGCGGTGGCCGAGCTCGGCCTGCCGGCCGTGCTGAAGACGACCCGCCTCGGCTATGACGGCCGCGGCCAGGCAGTGCTGCGGGCGCCCGGCGACGCCGATGCGGCCTTCGACCGGCTGGCGCCGCACCCGCTGATCCTGGAAGCCTTCATCCCCTTCGCGAAGGAGGTATCCGCCATCGCCGCGCGGGGCGCCGACGGTCAGGTCGTGACCTTCGACGCGGTGGAGAACCGCCACGCCCACCACATCCTCGACCTCTCCTTCGCCCCGGCGCTGGTGCCGGACTCGGTTGCCGCCGCCGCCCGCGCGCACGTCGCGGCGCTGGCCACGGCGCTGGACCTGGTCGGCATCCTGGCGCTGGAGATGTTCCTGCTGCCGGACGGCAGGCTGCTGGCCAACGAGATGGCGCCGCGGCCGCACAATTCCGGGCATTGGACCATGGATGCCTGCGCCCATGGGCAGTTCGAGCTGCACATGCGCGCCGTCGCCGGCCTGCCCCTGCCCGATCCGGGCCGGCACCATGACGCGGTGATGAAGAACCTGGTCGGCCCCGAGTCCTTCGCCGCCTGGCCGGCGCTGGCCGCCATGCCGGATGTGGCGCTGCACCTCTATGGCAAGGCGGAGGCGCGGCCGGGCCGCAAGCTCGGCCACGCGAACCGCCTGTTGCCGCCCGGCAGCCTCGCGGAAGCCAGGGATCCGGCCGACCTTTCGCCGCTGTGACCCTTTTGCCATGGGCGGCTGTGGCCTTTGCGCCACACCGCGGCGGCGGCCATCACGGACCATGCTGCAACCGCGCTGACATCCCCGTTCAGGCGATGTTAAGTTGGTTCCCATGCAGCCGCCTTGGACGGGGGCATCGGCGATCACACGTCGATGAGGTGGTCCGGTCGGGTGCGACGCACCTGTGATCGAGGAGATCGAGCGAATGACCTTCCGGAAGGCCCTTCTGGCCGCGACCATGCTGGCGCTGCCGCTGGCCGCCCAGGCCCAGCCCGTGACCGGCTTCTACATCGGCGCCGGCGCCGGCGTGAACCTGATGACGGAATCCGACGTCAACCTGCAGGGCCCGGCGGTCGCCGGCCTGACCAGCTCCCAGCGCAACGGCTCCGTCGAGTTCAGCACGGGCTATGTCGGCGTTCTCAGCCTCGGCTATGGCTACGGCAACGGCCTCCGCGCCGAGATCGAGGGCAGCTACCGCGAGAACGAGGTGGACAGCGCCAGCGGCTTCCAGGCCCTGTCCCGCCCGCTGCGCACGGATGGCAAGGCCCGCTCCTACGGCGTGATGGCCAACGCCTTCTACGACATCGACCTGGGCGCCGGTTCCTTCGTGTTCCCCTATGTCGGCGCGGGCCTCGGCTACCAGTGGCATGAATACTCGGGCGTGCGCGTCCGCGGCGGCAATGGCAGCTTCACGGTCGATGGCGACCAGGGCCGCTTCGCCTACCAGGCCATCGCCGGCCTGGCCTTCCCGATCAACCCGAACCTGTCCATCACGGCGGAATACCGCTTCATGGGCACGCAGAAGGTCGAGCTCGACGCCCGCGCCGCCAACGGCACGCGCGGCACGGCGGATGTGGACAACTTCAACCACAGCCTGCTGATCGGCCTGCGCTACGCCTTCGGCGCCGCCCCGGCCCCGGCCCCCGTCGTGGCGCCGACGCCGGCCGCCGCCCCGGCGCCCGCCCGCACCTTCCTGGTGTTCTTCGACTTCGACCGCGCCGACCTGACGGATCGCGCCCGCCAGATCATCGGCGAGGCCGCGACCAACAGCCGCACCGGCACGACCCGGATCGAGGTCTCCGGCCACGCCGACCGTTCCGGCACGCCGCAGTACAACCAGCGCCTGTCCGAGCGCCGCGCCGCCGCCGTGGCCGCGGAGCTGGAGCGCCGTGGCGTGGCGCGCTCCGCCATGTCCATCCAGGCCTTCGGCGAGAGCCGCCCGCTGGTCCCGACAGCCGACGGCGTGCGCGAGCCGCAGAACCGCCGCGTCGAGATCGTCCTGCGCTGATCAGCGCCGGACCTTCACGGCCCGACACGAAGGGGGGGTGCCGCAGGGCGCCCCCCTTTTTCGTTGGGCCCCAGCCTGACAGAAAACGAGCCTGCCAAGAAATCACCCGGAGGAACCCCCATGATCCTGATCGGCCGCAACCTCTCTCCCTTCGTGCGCCGCGTCGGCGCCAGCCTGGCCGTGCTCGGCCTGCCCTATGAACAGCGCCACTACGGCACGGTCGACCAGCGGGCGGAGATCCTGTCCCTCAACCCGCTCGGCCGCGTCCCCGCCCTCGTGATGGATGACGGGGAGGTGCTGGTGGACAGCATCGCCATCCTCGACGCGATCGATGACCTGGTCGGGCCGGACCGCGCTTTGGTCCCCGCCACCGGCGCGCCCCGCCGCGCGGCGATGCGGGCGCTGGCGCTGGCCGTCGGCGCGACGGAGAAGCTGGTCGCCACCTACCAGGAGACGAAGCGCCGCCCGGCGGAGCTTGTCTGGACGGATGCGGCGGCCAAGCTCCTGGACCAGGCCGCGGGCGGCTTCGCGGCGCTCGACCTGATGGCGGCAGGCCAGGCCTGGCTGTGCGGGGACGCCATGACCCAGGCGGACATCACCGTCACCTGCGCGCTGGATTTCGCCGATGTGGTGATGCCGGACTTCGCGGCGGGCCGATTCCCGGCGCTGGCAGCGCTGCGGGACCGCGCGAACGCCATCCCCGCCATCGGCGAGACGCGCTGGAAAGGGTAAGGCTTTCTGTCATTGCCCATGCGGTGTGCAGGCTTCTTCGCCATCGCGTCCCGCATGGGCAATAACCGCGCATCTGCCGAAAAAGGCCGCAAAACTGATGTTGCGGCGCAGCATCTTCGCTTCTACTTAACCCGCGGAGGGTACGTGCAAGACCGGCCACCAGCATGGTGAAGGAAACCGCACGTGAGCACCTCCCCGCTCCGCCGCCCCCTGGGCGGTCCCCTGGGCAGTCCCATGGGCAGAAGGCTCCTCCTGGGCAGCGCGCTCGCCGCGCCGCTCATCCTCCGCACCGGCTCCGCCCGGGCGCAGGAGCCTGTCGATGTCGAGCTCGTCCTCGCCGTCGATGTCAGCCGTTCGGTCGATGAGGTCGAACAGGAACTCCAGTTCAACGGCTACGCCGCCGCCTTTCGCGACCCGAAGCTGCTGGAAGGCATCGCCGGCGGGCCGCTCGGCCAGATCGCGGTGACCATGTTCACCTGGTCCGACTGGCACATCCAGGAGATGATGGTCCCCTGGATGAAGATCGATGGCCCGGCCGCCGGCGAACGCTTCGCCGCCGCGGTGGACGCCGCCCCCCGCCGCACCTGGCTCTACACCTCCATCTCCGGCGCCATGGACTACGCCGCCAACCTCTTCGGCCGCGGGTATGAGGGCACTCGCAAGGTCGTGGACATCTCCGGCGACGGCGTGAACAACTCCGGCCGCCCGGTCGCCGAGGCCCGCGCCGACGCGCTGGAGAAGGGGATCGTCCTGAACGGCCTGGCGGTGCTGGACCGCACGCCAACCCCCTGGGCCGCGGGGCTGCCGCCGCTCGACGACTACTATCGCACGGAAGTCATCGGGGGCCCTGGCGCCTTCCTGATGGTGGCGGAAGGCTTCGACGCCTTCGAGACGGCGGTGAAGCGCAAGATCATCCGGGAGATCGCCAGCGTGCCGGCGCCGGGGCCGCTGGTGGAGCGGGCCTTCGCGTGACCCAGGGGGAGCGCTGCTCCCCCTGGAACCCCCGCGCCAGGGTCCGGCGGGACCCTGGACCGCGGGGAAATGAGCCCTAGCGGCCGCGGCCGGTCTTGGCCTGCAATTCGTCGATGCGCTTCGACGCGTCCGCCTTGCTGAGGCCGGCATCGAAGGCCTCGCCCGCCTCCTCGCTCAGGGTCTTGAGGTAGGACGCCTGCGCGCCCGTCATCGCCTCATCCCCCGTCGTCCAATCCGCGGGGTCCTTGATGGTGTTGGAACCCGGGTCCGGGTTGGTCTTGGGATTGTCGTCCATCGGTTCGGGCTGCTTCGCCATGGCCTAGTCCTCCGTCCTGTGTTGCCAGAACGTTCACGGCCAAGGGCGGTTCCCGCCGCTACCGCTCCCAGGGCGGCACGGGCCCGAATTCGCGCGCCAGCGCCGCCGCCAGGGCCCGGACGCGCGCTGGGGGCTGCCCGCCGCCCGGAAAGACCAGCCAGATGCCGAGCGTCTCCGGCACGCCCAGCGTCTCCGGCAGTGCCACCAGTTCGCCGCGCCGCAGATGCTCGCCCACATCCCAGGTCGAATGCAGCCCGATGCCGAGTCCGGCGAGGCACGCCTCCCGCAGCGCCTCGTTGCTGTTGCTGACCATGCGCGGCGCCGGCCGCACGCGCTCCACCACCCCGCCGCCCGGCGGCACCAGCGCCCAGCCATCCACGCCCTGCAGCAGCAGCGCCTCATGCCCCGGCAGCGCCGCCCGGCTTTCCGGCACGCCCCGCCGCGCCAAGTAGGACGGCGCGGCACAGAGCAGCCGTCGATTCGCCGCCAGCCGCCGCGCCATCAGCGATTGCCCCTGCAGCGGCGCGATGCGCACCGCGGCGTCGCGCCCCGTCGCCACCAGGTCCAGCACCGAATCCGTCAGCACCAGGTCCAGCGCCAGCGCCGGATGCGCCGCCAGCAGCCGCGCCAGCATGGGCGACAACACCTTGCGCCCGAAGGTCGCCGGCGCCGTCAGCCGCAGCGTGCCTGCCACCGCCGCGCCCTCCCCGGCCAAAGCCGCCTCCGCCTCCGCCGCCGCGGCCAGCACGCGATCGGCATGCGGCAGGAAGGCCTCGCCCTCCGCCGTCATGCGCAGCCGCCGCGTGGTGCGCGCGAACAGCCGCTGGCCGATCCGCGCCTCCAGCACGCCGAGCCGCCGGCTGGCCGCGGCCGGCGTCAGCCCCAGCGCCCGCGCGGCCTCGGAGAGGCTGCCGGTGGCCGCCACCCGCTGCACCAGGCGAAGGTCATCAAGGTCGAAGGGCGCATTCGTGATCATTGATTGAAAGTGTTTGGCCAGCGGCACCCATTTTCAATGCGCGCGCCGCACCGCATGTCCGGGCCAACCCCAACCACGGAGCCTCCCATGAAGGCCGTCGCCCTCACCGCCCCCCACACCCTGGCCGACATCACCCTGCCCGATCCGCCCGCCCCCACCGGCCGCGACCTGCTGGTGGAGATCCGCGCCGTCTCCGTAAACCCGGTGGACGCCAAGGTGCGCGGCCGCACGGCGCCCGACGCCATGCCCCGCATCCTCGGCTACGACGCCGCCGGCATCGTCCGGGCCGTGGGGCCGGAGGCGACGCTGTTCCGGCCCGGCGACGCCGTCTTCTATGCCGGCGACATCACCCGCCCCGGCACGAACGCCGCGCTGCACCTGGTGGATGAACGCATCGTCGGCGCCAAGCCCGCCAACCTCTCCTTCGCCGAGGCCGCGGCCATCCCGCTGACCGCCATCACGGCGTGGGAGGCACTGTTCGACCGCCTTTGCCTGCCCCGCGGCACGGCGCCGGCCGGGGAAGCCGTGCTGGTCATCGGCGGTGCCGGCGGCGTCGGCTCCATCGCGGTCCAGCTGGCCCGCCAGCTCACCGGCTTCACCGTCATCGCCACCGCCAGCCGGCCGGACACACGGGACTGGGCGCGCCGGATGGGCGCGCACCACGTCGTGGACCACGCCGGCGACCTGGCGGCCCAGGTGGAGGCGATCGGCCAGCCCATCCGCGCGATCTTCGTCACCACCCAGACCGAGGCCCATTGGCCCGCCATCTGCCGCCTCATCGCCCCCCAGGGCGGCGTCTGCCTGATCGACGACCCGGCCTCGCCACCCGATGTCCGGATGCTCAAGGCCAAGGCGGCCTCGCTCCACTGGGAATTCATGTTCGCCCGGCCGATGCACAAGACGGCGGACATGGAGGAACAGCACCGTCTGCTGGCGGAGGTGAGCCGCATGCTGGAAGCCGGGACGCTGCGCACGACCATCGCGGAGGCGCCGAAGCCGCTGACGGCGGCAACGCTGTGGGAGGCGCACCAGCTGATCGAGACCGGGAAGACACGGGGTAAGATCGTGCTGGAAATCCTGCAATAACGGCATTTTAAGAGCCGAAGCTTACACGGGAAGGGAGCTTCCCTCCCCGCACCCCTCCCGCCAGGGTCGAAGGCGACCCTGGACCGCCGGGAATGGACGCAACATTCCAGAACGGCTATTCTAATTACCATGGTGCGCACCGCCCGCTTTACCGAGGACGACTTCATCGACGCGGCGATCAGCCTGGTCGCGGAAGGCGGGCCCGCGGCGGCAACCATGCAGGCCATCGCGCGACGCACCGGCGCACCGACCGGCTCCATCTACCACCGCTTCGACAGCCGCTCCGCCATCCTCGGCGCCGCCTGGAACAGCGCCTATGCCAGCTTCACCGCCACCCTCGCGCCGCTGCTTCACCAGCGCCGGGCGCGGGAGGCCGCGCTCGCCATCATCCCCTGGGCTGAAGCCAACCCCCGCCGCGCCGCCTTCCTGCTGCTGCACGACCCCGTCGCGCTGTTCGAGGACTCGCCCCCGCCCCCAGCCCAACGGGAGGCGCTGGACCGCCTCGAACAGGCCTTCGACGCCGCCTTCCGCGCCTGCGTGGCCCCCGCGGCCAGCGACGAAGCCCTCGCCCGCGCGCGCTTCCTCATCTTCGATGGCCCCATCGCCATCCTGCGTCCCACCCTCTCCCGCGCCCTGCCGCCGCCGCCCCACGCCGCCCGCATGATCGCGGACCTTCATGCCGGCATGCCGGTCGCCGCCTGAGGCCCCATGCCCGACATCACCGAAAGCCGCCGCATCACCCGCCACAGGCCCGAGGATTTCGAGGGCATGCGCCGCGCCGGCCGCCTCGTGGCGGAGGCGCTCGACATGATCACCGCCCATGTCCGGCCGGGCGTGACCACGGCGGCGCTGGACCGGCTCTGCCATGACTTCGTCGTGGACCACGGCGCCATCCCGGCTTCGCTCGGCTACCAGGGCTACCGCCACGCCACCTGCATCTCCCCCAACCACGTCGTCTGCCACGGCATCCCCGGCGACCGCCGCCTGGCGGAGGGCGAGATCGTCAACATCGACCTGGCCGTCATCGTCGCGGGCTGGCATGGCGACAGCAGCCGCATGTACGCGGTGGGCCCCGTCGGCACCCTCGCCCAGCGGCTGATGGACGTGACGCATGAGGCGATGATGCGCGGCATCGCGGCCATCCGCCCCGGCGCCACGGTCGGCGATATCGGCCACGCCATGCAGCGATATGTGGAGGCCGAGCGCTTCAGCGTGGTGCGGGAATTCTGCGGCCACGGCCTGGGCCGCACCTACCACGCCGCCCCCGACGTCCCGAATTACGGCCGGCCCGGGGAGGGTGCGACGCTCCGCCCCGGCATGTTCCTGACCGTGGAGCCCATGGTGAATGCGGGCCGCCCGGCCGTGAAGGTGCTGGGCGATGGATGGACCGCCGTCACGCGGGACCGGAGCCTCTCCGCCCAGTTCGAGCACAGCGTCGGCGTCACCGAGACCGGCGTCGAGGTCTTCACCCTCTCCCCTTCCGGCTACACGAAGCCGCCCTACGGCTAGTAGAGGCCGCTCGCCAGCCGCGCCGGCGCCTCGGCGTCATAGCTCTTGCCGTCCACGGCGCCGCCCGTCGCGGATTGCAGCAGGTCGCCCGCCGTCGGCAGGCTCGCGGGCCGCTTCGTTTCGCCCCAGAGCTTCGATCGCAGCAGCGCCCGGGCGCATTGGAAGAACACCTCCTCCACCGTCACCCGCAGCACCGTCGCGGGCTCCCGCCCCTGGTGGGCCAGCCGGGCGCGGAGCGCGGGGTCGGTGCTGATCACGGCCTTGCCGCCGATGCGCAGCGTCTCCCCCGACCCCGGCACCAGGAACAGCAGCGCCACGTTGGGGTCGCTGATGATGTCCCGCAGCGCGTCGATGCGGTTGTTGCCGCGGCGGTCGGGCAGGACGATCTCGGTCGGCGACAGCACCTGCACGAAGCCCGGACCGTCACCGCGCGGCGTGCCGTGCACGCGCCCATCGGCGTTGCGGGTGGAAAGGATGCAGAAGGGGCTGCCGGCGATGAAGGCCGCGCTCGGCGCATCCAGGTCATGGCGGACCTTGATGACCGAGTTGTGGTTCGGCGGGCCATAGAGCGCTTCCAGCGCCTCCAGGCTCGTCACGGCATGCGGGTCGGTCAGGGGCGCTTCGGGCATGGCGGCATCCTGCGCCCGGCGCCGGCCTCAGTCGAGATTGGCGACGTAGCGATGCGCCTCGGTGTCCAGCAGCGTCACGCGGCGCTCCACCGGGCGGTCCTGCAGGTCGAAGGCGGTGCGGGCGATCTCCAGCAGCGGCGCGCCGGGGGCGAGGCCCAGCAGGGCGGAATCCGCGGCGGCGGTGGCGATCGCCGCCAGCCGCTCCTCCGCCCGCGCGATCGTCACTCCATGGTCGCGCTGGTAGAGGACGTAGAGTTCATCCGGCATCTCCCGCCCCACGGGCAGGACGAAGCCAGGGAAGCGGGCGGCGGGAAGCCAGATGCGTTCCAGGATGCAGGCTGCGCCGCCGATCAGCCGCGCCCGCTTCACGCGATGCACCAGTGCGCCGGCATCAAGCCCGAGGGGCGCGGCCTCCTCGCCTGTGGCCGCGACGGTGCGGCAATCCAGCACATGGCTGGTCGGCGCGCGGCGCTGCCCGTCCAACGCGGTGATGCGGAAGAAATGGAACAGCGCGCGTTCGGAGGTATGGGCGGCGACGAAGGTGCCCCTTCCCTGCCGCCGCTCGATCAGCCGCCGCCGCTCCAGCCCCCCCAGCGCCTTCCGCACCGTGCCCGGGGAGACGCCGAGTTCGGCAGCCAGGTCAGGCTCCGGCGGGATCATGCTGCCGGGCGCCCAATGCCCCTCTGCGATCCGCTGCGTCAGGATCGCTTCGGTCTGGGCGTAGAGGGGCCGGGAATCGGGGCGGAGCGCGTTCATCGCTTGAGAGTCGGCGCCGGCTGGCCCTCGATCACCACATTCACGACGGCCGGCTTGCCGGAGGCAATGGCGCGGTCGATGGCCGGGCCGATCTCCGCGACCTCCGTCACCTGCTCCCCATGCCCGCCCAGCGCGACGGCCACCAGGTCGTAGCGCGTGCCCGGCGCCAGTTCGCAGCCATGGGCGCGGTTCGCGCCGTAGTCGCGGAGCTGGATCTGGTGCTCAGCGTTCCAGCGGCTGTCATTGCCGACGATGGCGACGAAGGGCAGGCCGTGCCGCGCGGCGGTGTCGATCTCCGCCATGTGGAAGCCGAAGGAGCCGTCGCCCATCAGCGCGATGACGGGGGCGTTGCGGGCGGCGCGGGCGCCGATCCCAAACGGGATGCCGACGCCGATGGCGCCGGCCACGCCGTTCACCGCGCGGGTGCCCGCCTTGACCATGGCCATGCCCCACTGCCCGATCTCGCCCCCATCGCAGATGAAGGTGGCGTCGTGGCGGGCGATGGCGTCGTTCACGGCGGCGCAGAGCGTGGCGGACCGGATCGGGCCAGGGGCCTGGGGCGTGGCCCATTCGGCCGGGCGCCAGGCGATCGCCTCCCGCACCGTCGCGGCCCAATCGGCGTGGCCAGGCGTGACGGCGACGGTCAGCGCGGTGATGGCGCTGGTCGGGTCGGCGATGGCCGCCAGCACCAGGCGATCGCCCAGCAGCGCCTGCGCGCGGCCGACCAGCGCGGCGTCGGGCTCCAGCAGGATGAAGCGGCACTCCGCCGGCATGGGCTTGCCGAAGCCGAGGGTGAAGTCGAGCGGCTTGCCGATCAGCACCACCAGGTCGGCCTGGGACAGCACCTCCCGCAGCAGGCCGAGCGTCGGATCCGCGAGCCCGCGGGGCGACTGCATGGGCAGCACCGGCAGGCCGGAGGCTGCCTCCAGCGCGCGCTGCAGCGCGAAACCGGCGGGGGTGCAGAGGGAGGGCGGCGCCACCAGCACCGGCCGCTTCGCCCCCGCGATCGCCTGCGCGACAAGCCCCGCCGTGGTGGGCGAGAGCGTCATGGGCGTGACGGCGGGGGTGGGCACGGCCGCGTCCTTCGCCTCCCCTTCCAGCACGTCGGTGGGCAGGGACAGGTGCACGGGGCCCGGCCGGCCGGACATCGCGATGGCGACGGCCTTCGCGACATCCGCCGCCATGCCGCCCGGTGTCTGCGCAGCCCAGGCCGCCTTGGCCGCCGGTGCCGCCATCGCGACCTGGTCCAGTTCCTGGAAGTCGCCGAGGCCGATCTGGTTCAGCGGCGCGTGGCCCGACAGCAGCAGCACCGGCACCTCTCCCTGCCAGGCCGTGCAGAGCGCGGCGGCGGCATTGGCATGGCCCTGCCCACCCGTGACCAGCGCCACACCCACCTGGCCTGACAGCCGCGCCCAGGCATCGGCCATGTGGACGGCGGCGGCCTCATGCCGCGTATGGACGATCTCGATCCCCGACCCCACCAGCGCGTCATAGACCGGCATGATGTGGTTGCCGGAGAGGGAGAAGATCCGCGTGACCCCGGCCGCAAGCAGCCCCTTCACCAGGATATCGGCGCCGCGCAGTGACATGGATGGTACGCTCCGGATCGGGGTCTTGTGTCTGATACAAGACCATGCAAGCCTCTGATCGCGCAAGGGGAGGATCGGCATGGGCGAGGCAACCGCCATGCTTCGCGTCAGGGTCTGGCGCGGTAACGCGGCTGGCGGGGCGCTGGCCGACTACGCCGTGCCCGCGCGCGCCAACCAGACGGTGCTGGACGTCGTCACGCATATCCAGCGGGAGGTCGATCCCACCCTCGCCTACCGCTTCGCCTGCCGCGTCGGGATGTGCGGATCCTGCGCCATGGTGGTGAATGGCCGCCCGCGCTGGACCTGCCGCACCCATGTCAGCCGCGTGGCGCAGGATGGCACGCTGGAACTGCGGCCGCTGTCCAACCTGCCGGTGATCCGCGACCTGGCGACGGACATGGCGCCCTTCTTCGACAAATGGGCCAGGGCCCGCGGCAGCTTCCAGCCGAAGGACGCGCCGGACGGCGCGGTGCCCGAGGAATTCGCGGTGGTGCCGCCCGCGACGAAGCAGCGCCAGCAGGCGGATGCCGGGATCGAGTGCATCGGCTGCGGCGTCTGCTACAGCGGCTGCGACATCGTCGCCTGGAACCCGGACTACCTCGGCCCCGCCGCGCTCAACCGCGCCTGGACGCTGGTGAATGACGTGCGGGACGAAGCCAGGCGCGATCGCCTGGCGGCGGTGGCGGGCGATGCGGGCTGCCATGCCTGCCATTCCACCCAATCCTGCACCGCGCATTGCCCGAAGGGGATCGACCCCTCCGGCGCCATTGCGGGCCTCAAGCGCAGCCTCTTCTGGGGCGTGCGATGAACGGCGTGCAGCTCTGGGCCGTGCAGCGCGGCACGGCGATGGTCCTGGCGCTGGCGGTGGTCGTGCACCTCGTCACCATCATGGTCGCCGTGCGGGGCGGGCTGTCCGCCGCCGAGATCATCGGGCGCACCCGCGGCAACTGGGGCTGGCTCGGCTTCTACAGCGTCTTCGCGGTGGCGGCGGGGCTGCATGGCGCGATCGGGCTGCGCGCCATCGCCGCCGAATGGGCGGGCTGGCGCGGGCGGGGCTACGATTGGGCCTGGGTCGGCATCGGGCTGCTGACGGCGGCCTTCGGCATCCGCGCGGCCTGGGGACTGTTCAGCGCATGAGGGCCTGGGCATGAGCGACTGGCGCCGCCGATCCCACCCCGCCTGGATCGCCTTCCTGGTGCATCGCCTGTCGGGGCTGGCCCTCGCCCTGTTCCTGCCGCTGCATTTCTGGGCCCTCGGCCAGGCCATCCAGGGGGAGGCCGCGCTGGAGGGTTTTCTCCGCTGGTCCGACAACCCGGTGCTGAAGGTGGCGGAGACTGTCCTCGTGATCCTGTTGGCGGCGCATCTGGCCGGCGGGCTGCGGGTGCTGGCGCTGGAGTTCCTGGGCTGGCGGGCGCAGCAGAAGACGATGGTCGCGGCCTCCGCCGGCATCGCCTTCGCCGCGGGGCTGCTCTTCCTGCTGAACCTCGGCGCATGACCACGGCGATGCTGGTGATGGTCGCCACCTGCTTCGTGGCGGCCTTCGCCTCGGGAATGGCGGGCTTCGCCTTCAACCTGATCGCGGCCAGCATCCTGTTCCACTGGCTGCCGCCGCAGCAGACGGCGCCGGTGCTGGTGCTGGGCTCCTTCCTCATCCAGCTCGGCACCATCCGCGCCGTGCTGCCCGCCATGCGCTGGGCGGTGCTGCGGCCCTATGTCATCGGCGGCGTGCTCGGCACGCCCTTCGGCGTGGTCGTGCTGAAGGTCACGAGTGCCGAGGCCATCACCGTCGGTATCGGCGCGCTGCTGGTCGTCTATGCCGGCTACACCCTGGCCCGCATCGCGTTGAAGCGCGCGCCGCACGCCTTCACCACGGGGCCCCTGCCCGATGCCGGCATCGGCTTCGCGGGCGGCGTGCTGGGCGGCATCGGCGGCTTCTCCGGCGCGCTGCCGGCCATGTGGGGGGACCTCAAGGGGCTGCGGAAGGACGAGGCCCGCGCCATCTTCCAGCCCTTCATCATCGCCATGCAGGCGCTGGCGGCGATCGGGCTTCTCGCCGGTGGCTTCTTCACCGCCGACAGCGCCATCATGCTGCTGGCCTGCCTGCCCGCCTTGGCCGCCGGCGCCTGGCTTGGCGTGCGCGCCTATGGCCTGATCCCGGCCGAGGGCTTTCGCCTCGTGCTGCTGACGCTGCTGCTGCTCTCCGGCCTGTCGCTGGTGATCTGAGGGAGGAAACGATGACGCTGATGACCAGGCAGGGCGTGGAGCCCTTGCGCATCGCGCCGGAGGCGATCGAGGAAGCGGCGAAGCTGCTCTACATCCGCGCCCTCAAGATCCTGCCGGACGACATCAAGGAGGGCTTCTCCCAGCTCGTCTCGACCGAGACGGACGAGACGGCGCAATCCATCCTGGCGACGATGGTCGAGAATATCGGCGTCGCGGAGCGGACGGAAAACCTGCTCTGCCAGGATACCGGCATCCCGATCTTCAACGTCGAGATCGGCCGCAACGTCGAACTCGATGGCTGGGCGCTGAAGCAGGCGATCCGCCGCGGCACGGAACGCGCGACGCGTGAACACCCGCTCCGCAGCTCCGTCGTCCACCCCATCACGCGCCAGAACGAGCATACGAGCTGCGGCGCGCATGTGCCCGTCATCAACCTCGACTTCGTGGAGGAGGAGCGCGTGCTGCGCCTCGCCATGATCCCGAAGGGGTCGGGCAGCGAGAACGGATCCTTCCTGCAGATGCTGATCCCGGCCGATGGCCTGGCGGGCGTGAAGCGCTTCGTCATCGATGCCGCGATGAAGGCCGGCGGCAAGGTCTGCCCGCCGACCATCATGGGCATCGGCATCGGCGGCACCAGCGACCTCTGCATGCACCTGGCGAAGATCGCGGCGACGCGCCCGCTGGGATCGCGCTGCGCGGATGAGCAGGGCGCGGCGCTGGAGGTCTCGCTGGCCGAGGCGGTGAACAGCCTCGGCATCGGCCCACAGGGGCTGGGCGGCGACAGCACCGCCTTCGCCGTGCATGTGGAGGTCGCGGCGACCCACATCACGATGAACCCCGTCGCCGTCAACATCCAGTGCCACAGCGCCCGCCGGGCGAGTGCCACCTTCACGCCGGATGGCGTGAGCATCGGGTTCTGAGGCAGAGCCTTGGCTGAAACTTCCTTAACTACAGCGCCGGTCAGGCTTGATGGACAATCGGAACGTTCATCACCGCGCAGGGATGGACGGTTCGACACCCCCAGCCATGACCGGAGCAGGCCCTTGGATCATCGACACGGGCAGTCGCGACGTGCTGCCACGCGCCTTTCGCGGCGCAACCTTCTCGCCGTCACCACCGGCATCGCGGCGGGCGTCGCGCTGCCGCCCGCCCGGGCCGTGGCGCAGGCCGCCGCCTCGGCGGGAATCGCCACGCGGATCGGCACCTCCCTCGGCAGCACCGTCGGCCGGGAGGTCGGGCGCTTCGCCTTCGGCCAGGTGATGACGGCGATCGGCCTCGACCTGACCGGCGCCGGCGCCATGCAGGCCGCGCTGAACGAGATCATGAACGAGCTTCACGTCCTGCAGGAGAAGGTGGACCGCTTGCAGCGGACGCTGGAGGAAGGGCTGGGCGAGTTGCGCTATGCCGCGGCGCTGGAGCCCGTGCTGGGCCTGATCGCGCGCAACGACACCATCCAGCGCCATACCGATGTGCTGCTCGACATCGCGCCCAATGCCTCCCACAGCGCCGAGGAGCGGGCCAGGCGGCTGGCGGAGGCCGAACGGCAGAAGCGGCTGATCTTCGACGACATGACGCCGGACTACCTGGATGGCCCGACGCGCTGGGACAATGCGCTGCGCGGGCTTCGCGGCCAGCTGGGCCTGATCCAGAGTTGGAGCCGCATGGTCGCGACGAAAAGCGGCTGGTCCTTCGGTGCGGCGGATGCGGCGAAGATCCAGGAACACTGGGACTTCCTGGATGCGCAGCAGGCGCTGAACGTCAGCTACGTCGTGGACTACTACATGGCGCACGGGTTGACGACGCAGGCGCGCACCACGCTGGCGCAGTGGTACCGCAACCGCGCGGCGCAGCTGTCGATGCTGCGCGGGACGGTCACGCGGCAGGATGAGATGCCTCGCGCGGCGCTCGATGGCGGCGGCACGATGCTCACGAAGCTCCGCTACCTGCCGGCGAACACGCTGATCGACAAGGGCAAGCGCATCATGCACTACCTCACGGTCAGTGAGCGCGTGCAGCAGACCGTGCTGGTGAATGCGGGGGCGCCGGCCGTGGAAGCCAGGCGGCGCCTTACCATTGAGACAGGACTTCCGACCAAGCCGCCGGAGTATGTGGGCGATGGCGGCGACGCGTCCTGGGTTGGGACCTGGACGCAGCCGGATGAATGGCGCCTGGTCGGTGCCCAGGAATTCGCCGACATCGCCAATACCTATAACGGCTTCGTCTTACGGGGCGGACCCGACCGCTTCCATGACGCGCTGGTGTCCGGCGGCTTCCGGTTCCAGCACGATGCTCCCTTTCGCGTCTGGGTTGCCGATACGCGGCCCTGGGGGTCGAGCCACCGCCACAACGCGTTCCTGGAAGCCGACCGCTGGTGGTATCCGGCCCAGGAGCTGACTGATTCCGCCGGCCTCCAATTCTGCCGGACGCTGCCGGCGGAGGAGACCTACTGGTACTGACGCCGCGGCCGCGACGGCGGCTGCGGAGGTCCAACGAGACATGGAGCGCGGCGCTGTCGGCCGCGCTCCTGGGGGAGACGCATCGTGGCCCATCACACCCTGCACATGCCGTGCACCGAGGCCGATATCCGGAAGCTCCGGGTCGGTGATCATGTCACGCTGCAGGACACGCTGTTCGGCATCCGCGATGCCACGCAGATCCACATGTTCGACCATGGCCGCCGCACGCGCTTCGACCTGCGCGGCCATGCCGTGATCCACACCGCGCCCAATGTCCGCAAGGTGGACAAGCGCGGCACCAATGACAGCGGCTACGAGGCCGTCTGCATCGGCACCACCACCAGCGACCGCATGGAACGCTTCACCCGCCCGCTGATGGAGCGCGAGGGCGTTCGGATCATCATCGGCAAGGGCGGGCTGCGCGACGATTCGGCGAAGGCCTTCGCGGGCCTCGGCGGGGTCTACCTCGCCATCATCGGCGGCACCGCGGCGCTGGAGACGACCTGGATCGAGGCGATCGAGGATGTGGACCTCGACGACCTCAACCCGGAGAGCCTGTGGCGATTCCGCATCCGTGACTTCGGCCCCCTGCTGGTGGCCATGGACAGCCATGGCGGAAGCCTGTTCGCTGAGGTGCAGCGGAAGGTGCAGGACCGTCGCGCCGCCGCGCTCGCGAAACTGGGGGTAGCATGATCGCCATCGTTGTCGTCGCCGTGGGTGTCCTGGTCGCCGTGCTCGTCGGCGCGTCCGGCAGCAACGGCCAGTCGTTGCCCCAGAACCCGCCGACGACGCAGGAAGACTGCGGCTGCGGCGTGCCGTCGTCACCGAGAGGGCCGCGATGACGCGCATCCGCCACCACACCACCGACATCCTCGTCCTCGGCTCCGGCGGCGCCGGGCTGCTGGGCGCGCTGCACGCCAAGGCGGGGGCACCGGACCTCAAGGTCACCGTCGCGGTGAAGGGGCTGCTCGGCAAGTCGGGCTGCACCCGCATGGTCCAGGGCGGCTACAACGTCGCCCTCGCCGCCGCCGATTCCGCCGAGCGCCATTTCATGGACACGCTGGATGGCGGCAAGTGGCTGAATGACCAGGATTTGGCCTGGACGCTCGTCACCGTCGCGCAGCAGCGGATCCGGGAGCTGGAGAATCGCTGGGGCTGTTTCTTCGACCGCAACCCGGACGGCACGATCCACCAGAAGGCCTTCGCCGGGCAGACCTTCGACCGCACCGTCCACAAGGGCGATCTGACCGGCATCGAGATCATCAACCGCCTGGCCGAGCAGAGCTGGGCCCGGGGCATCGAGCGGCTGGAGTAGCACCGCGCCCTCGCCCTCATACCATCGCGCGACGGCGCGCGCATCAGCGCCGTGCTGCTGATCGACATCCGCAGTGGCGAGTACGTGCTCGTGAAAGCCAAGGCCGTGCTGCTCGGCACCGGCGGCGGGCCGACGATGTACACCTACCACACCCCTTCCGGCGACAAATCCTGCGACGGCATGGCGATGGCGCTGCGCCTCGGCCTGAAGCTGCGCGACATGGAGATGGTGCAGTTCCACCCGACCGGCGTGCTCGCCGGGCCGGGGACGCGCATGACCGGCACGATCATCGAGGAAGGGCTGCGCGGCTCCGGCGGCTTCCTCCTCGGCGGCGACGGTAACCGCTTCATGCACAAGTACGATCCGCGGAACGAACGCGCGACGCGCGACATCGTGTCGCGGGCGATGTACCGGGAGATGCTGGCCGGGAACACGAACGAGCATGGCGGGCTTTACATCGCCATGGCGCATCTCGGCCCCGATCGCGTGCGGCGCGAGTTCAAGGGTATGGTGGAACGCTGCGCCGATATGGGCTTCGACCTGGCCGGCGGGCAGGTCCCCGTCGTGCCGACGGCGCATTACATGATGGGCGGCGTCGTCTTCCGCCCTGATGGCAGCACGGACCTCCCGGGCCTCTTCGCCGCCGGCGAGGATACGGGCGGCGTGCATGGCGCGAACCGGCTGGGTGGCAACGGCGTCGCCAACTCCACCGTCTTCGGCGGCATCGCGGGCGACAGCATGGCGCGCTGGGTGCCGCGCCATGGCGCCTTGGAGGACCCCTGCCCCGCCGCGCTCGACGCCGCCATGGCGCTGGCCGAGGCGCCCTTCGCCAGGCCCGCCCGCAGCCTGACGCCGATCCGCGACACGCTGCACAAGCTGATGTGGGACAAGGCCGGCATCCTGCGGGACGAGGCGGGGCTGGCGGAGGCTGCCAGCGGCCTCGATGCGCTGGAGGGCGAGCTGAGTGCCACCGGCATCGCCGACGGCGCGCGGGGCTTCGACCTGGCCTGGCAGGAATGGCTGAACCTCCGCTCGCTCCTGCTGGTCAGCCGCGCCATCGTCACGGCGGCGCAGGCCCGGCGGGAAAGCCGCGGCGCCCATTTCCGGGAGGATTTCCCGCAGACGGACAGCGACAGCGCCGGCCTCAGCGCCACCATCACGACGCTCGGCGCGGATGGCCGTATCGAGCTGGGCTGGCAGCCGGTTTCCTTCAGCCGGATCAGGCCCGGGGAGAGCCTGCTGCCCGCCGCCGCCGAATAGTCATGCGGCGCGCGGCAACCGCCGCCCCGCCCGGCCCGTTCCTCTGCCACGGCCGCCCCGTCGGGCGGCACGAGCATGAGGAATTGAAGCCATGGACCCCATTTCCAAGCTGATGATCGACCAGCTCAAGGACGCCTACAGCGCCGAACGCCAGGCGCTGCGGGCCATGCCGAAGATGATGAAGAACGTGACGCATCCCGCGCTCAAGGAATGCATCCAGATGCACATGGAGCAGACCGAGGGCCAGGTGGAGCGCATCGAGCAGGCGCTCGAGATGGTCGGCGGCAAGCCCGGCCGGAAGGTGTGCGAGGCGATGCGCGGCCTGGTCGAGGAAGCGACGCATGAGATGGAGGAGAATGACCGGGGCGAGATGATGGACGTCCTCATCATCGCCGCGGCGCAGCGGATCGAGCATTACGAGATCGCCGCCTATGGCACGATGGTCACGCTCGCCAAGGCCGCCGGCCAGACGCAGTTGGCCGAGCTTCTCGCCCAGACCCTGGCCGAGGAGAAGGAGACCGACCAGAAGCTGACCGAGGTCGCGGAATCCGAGGTGAACCCCGCCTTCATCCGCATGGCCCAGGGTGGCGAGCAGGAGGAGGAATCGGCGAACGAGAACCGCCGTGGCGGGGCTCGCCGCAAGGCTTCCTGACGCCCTGAGACCCCCGCCGGGCGCGCGCCCGGCGGGCCTTCCGCCATGAAGTTGCGCGCCGTTTACGGTCTGGCGTCGTTTCCCCGGCATGATGGTGGGCCCGCGACTTGTGCAGGCAGCCCATCAGGAAGGGGGTTCGATGTTCAGATCCGTTCGCTGGCGCATTGCCATGGCCACCGCCGGCGTTGGCATGCTGGTGTCCATCGCCTTCGGCATCACGGTCGCGATGCGCGACCAGGCCGCCAGCCGGGACATGGTCTCCCGCACGCTCAGCAGCGGGCTCGATGCCTTCCATGACGCCGTCGATGTGGAATTGCGGGCCAGCGCGGCGGTGGCCGAAAGCCTGGCCGCCCTGCCGGTTGTTCGGCAGGCGACGGCCACCGGCGACCGCGCCACGCTGCTGGCCCTGTTGCGCGATGCCGACGTCGCCGCCCAGGCGCGCAACCAGCGCCTCAACATCCATCGCGCCCCCGGCACCGCCTTCGTGCGAGTCTGGCGGCCGGAACAGTTCGGCGACGACATCCGCGCGCGGCGCACGACGGTGGTGCAGGCGCTCGCCTCCGGCCGCACGGTCAGCGGGATCGAGACCGGCGTGCAGCCCAACGATGTCAGCCTGTTCAGCACCGCTCCCATCCGCCATGACGGGCAGGTCATCGGCGTGGTCGATGTCGCGGGCTCGCTCAATGTGGACCGGCTGAAGCGCATCGGCAGCGATCTGGGGCTGGACCTCACCGTGCTCCGCGCCGTGGACCAGCGGCTGGTCACCGTCGCCTCCACCCTGGCCGACCAGCCGCCCCAGGCCGAGGCCACGCCGCTGCGCGCGACCGCGCTGTCCGGCGGCATCGGCAGCGACAGCGCCACGCGGGGCGGCCGCACCATCTCCGTGCTCGTCGCGCCGCTGCGTGATGCGCAGGACCGCATCATCGGCCTGGTGGAGATCACCTATGACCTCTCCACCGTCCTGGCGGAGCGCCAGCAGGCGCTGTTGATGGTGGGCCTGGTCGCCGCGCTGCTCGTCCTGCTGTCCGGCGCCGCCGGGCTGCTGGTGGCGCGCGGCCTGTCGGGGCCGGTGCTGCGGCTGACCGCGGCCATGCAGAAGCTGGCCGGTGGCGACCGCGCCAGCGCCATCCCCGGCACCGATCGCGGCGACGAGATCGGTGCCATGGCCCGCACGGTGGAGGTCTTCCGCGAGGGGCTGGAGGAGGCGGAGCGCCTGCGCGGCGAACAGCGCCAGGCCGCCGCGCAGATCGAGGCCGCGCGCCGGTCCACGCTGCTTGGCGTCGCGACGGAGCTGGAATCGCAGTTCGGCGTGGTGGCGGAAGCGCTGGGCCGCGCCGCCGGCGGGCTGCAGGGCGCGGCCGGGGAGATGAACGACGCCGCGTCCGGCGCCGCGAGGGAAGCCGAGACCGCCGCCAGCGCCGCCACCGCGACCGCCGGCAATGTCGGCACCGTCGCCGCCGCGACCGAGGAGCTCTCCGCCAGCATCGCGGAGATCACCCGCCGCGCGACGGAAGCCGCGCGCGTGACGGTGCAGGCCGCCGGCCAGTCCCGCGATGGCGGCGCCGCGACCCGCGGCCTGGCCGATGCGGCGGAGCGGATCGGGGAGGTGGTGCGCCTGATCAACGGCATCGCCGGGCAGACCAACCTCCTCGCCCTCAACGCCACGATCGAGGCCGCGCGGGCCGGCGAGGCCGGCAAGGGCTTCGCCGTCGTGGCGCAGGAAGTGAAGGCGCTGGCCAGCCAGACCGCCAAGGCGACGGAGGAGATCGGCGCCCAGATCGCCGCCATGCGGGACGCCGCCACGACGGTGGTCGATGCCGTCGGCGCCATCGGCGGCACCATCGCGTCGCTGGAGGAGATCACCGCCGGCATCGCCAGCGCCGTCCAGCAACAGGGCTCCGCGACGCAGGAGATCGCCCGCGCGGTCAGCGAGGCCGCTGGCGGGACGGACACCGTCTCCCTCGCCGCCGGGGAAGTGTCGAAGCGGGTGCAGACCACGCGCGCCGGCGCCGCGGGGCTGCGCGCCGTGGCCGACGACATCGCGGGCCATGGCGGCGCGCTGCAGCGCGGCCTGGTGGAGGTGGTGCAGAAGCTGCGGCAGCAGGCGGAGGCCGCCTAGCTGTCATCGCCCGGCGCTTGACAGCGCCGGGCACACTTCCGCAAATCTGACGCCACAGGGGCCACCGCGATCGCCCCGTGAGGCGTCAGCCCAAGCATCGCGTCCACTCATCCCCCGGATGGACGCCCATGCCCTCCCCCCACGCGATCACGGTGCAGCAGCTTGCCCGGCAGGTCGGCCTGCCTGACGCGCCCGTCATCATCGATGTCCGCACGGCCGAGGATATCGCCGCCGATCCGCGCCTGCTGCCGGCCAGCGAACGCCGCGACCACGCCGATGTCGCCGCCTGGGCGTCGGCCTTCGATGACCGCGACGTCGTCGTCATCTGCCAGCGCGGCCTGAAGCTCAGCGAGGGTGTCGCCGCCTGGCTGCGGCATGAAGGCGCGCGGGCGGAGGTGCTGGAAGGCGGCTTCGCCGCCTGGCGCGACGCCCGGATGCCGCTGGTGGAACCCGCCGCCATCCCGCCGCGGGATGCGCAGGGCCGCACCGTCTGGGTGACGCGCGCGCGGCCCAAGGTGGACCGCATCGCCTGCCCCTGGCTGATCCGCCGCTTCGTCGATCCCTCCGCCGTCTTTCTCTTCGTCGCGGCGTCGCAGGTGGAGGCGGTGGCGGAACGCTTCGGCGCCACCCCTTTCGACATCGAGGGCGCCTTCTGGACCCATCGGGGAGAGGGCTGCACCTTCGACACGATGCTGGAGGAATTCGGCCTGCGCACGCCGACGCTGGAACGCCTGGCGCTGCTGGTGCGCGGCGCCGATACGGGCCGCCCGGACATGGCGCCGCAGGCGGCCGGGCTGCTCGCCGTCTCGCTCGGCCTGTCCCGCCTGCACCGCGACGACCTGGCGCAGCTTAATGCCGGGCTCGCGCTGTATGACGCCTTCCACCTGTGGTGCCGCGATGCCACGGAGGAAGTGCATGACTGGCCTGCCTCGGGGTCCCGCTGATGGATATGCGTGAAACGCCCGCCTTCCCCACGCTGCGCGACGCCGCGCCGGTCTGGTGGCGGATCGGCTTCCTCAGCTTCGGCGGCCCCGCCGCGCAGATCGCGCTGATGCACCGGGAGATCGTGGAGGAACGGCGCTGGATCTCCGACGCCCGTTTCCTGCACGCGCTGAACTTCTGCATGCTGCTGCCGGGGCCGGAGGCACAGCAGCTGGCGACTTATCTCGGCTGGCTGATGCATGGCGTGAAAGGCGGGCTGCTGGCGGGGCTGGCCTTCATCCTGCCCGGCGTCGCGGTGATGCTGGCGCTGACCATGCTCTACGCCACGGTCGGCCATGTGCCGCTGGTGGCGGCGCTGTTCTTCGGCCTGAAATGCGCCGTGCTGGTGCTGGTGGTGGAAGCGCTGGTGCGCGTGGCGCGGCGGGCGCTGAAGGGGGGCATCGCCTGGGGCATGGCGCTGGCGGCCTTCGTCGCGCTCTTCGCCTTCTCAGTCCCTTTCCCCGTGGTGGTGCTGCTGGCCGGTCTCGTCGGCTATGCGATGCCCCATGCCTTCGCCGGGGGTGGCCATGGCACGGCGAAGGAGGGTCCGCCGGCGCTGCTGGATGCGCTGATCGCGGCCGATCCGGGCCGCATCCCGGCCATGGCCGCCACCGCCCGCCGCGCGGGGCTGGTGGCCGTGGCGCTCTGGGTCTGGCCGGTCGCGATGCTGATGGGCGCCGGCACCTTCGGCGACATCGCCTGGTTCTTCTCCAAGATGGCGGTGGTGACCTTCGGCGGCGCCTATGCCGTGCTGGCCTATGTCGCGCAGGAGGCGGTGGAGTACTACCGCTGGCTGACCGCGGCCGACATGCTGGCGGGGCTCGGCCTGGCGGAGACAACGCCCGGGCCGCTGATCCTGGTGCTGCAATTCGTGGGCTTCCTGGCGGCGTTCCGGGAGGGCGGGATCGCGGGCGGCACGGCGGGCGCGGCCCTGACGGTCTGGGTGACCTTCGCGCCCTGCTTCGCCTTCATCTTCCTGGGCGCCCCCTTCGTGGAGACGCTGCACGCCAACCCCCGCCTGAAGGGCGCGCTGGCGGGCGTGACGGCGGCGGTGGTGGGCGTGATCGCGAACCTGGCGCTGTGGTTCGCGCTGCGCGTGATCTTCGCGCGGGTGGAGACGCTGGCGTTCGGCCCCATCGCCTTCGACGTGCCGGACCCCGCTTCCCTGCAATGGGATGCGGCGGCGCTGGCGGTGCTGGCGGCGGTGTGCCTGTTCGGCCTGAAGCTCGGCGTGGTGCGGACGCTGGCCGCGACCTCCGCCGCCGGCTTCGTGCTGCGGATGGTGCTGGGCTAGAGGCTTTCCGCCGCCAGGATGCCCAGCAGCCGTCCCGCGCCCTCACCGGGCGCGAAGACGGCCAGGCTGCCTTCCGGGTACTCCGCCTGCGACAGCCCGCGCCCCAGCACCATGCCGAGCGGCACGATGTGCCCGACCAGGATGTCGGTGGCGCCGGGGGCGGAGGGCCTTCCCGTCCGCGCCCTCAGCCAGGCGATCTGGCGGGCGAGTTGCGCGGGATCCGGCGTGTAGTCATCGGCGGTCAGCAGCGGCTCCACCACCGCCCGCGCGCCGAAGGCGATCTCCGCCGTGTCCCGCGCCCGGAAGACGGGGCTGGCCAGCACTTCCCCCAGCGGCACGCCAAGCGTCGCGATCGCGCGGCCCGTCCGGCGCGACTGCTCCCGCCCCGCCTCGCTCAGGTTGCGCTGGCCGGCGCGGTTGGAGAGGTCGCCGAGATCGGCTTGGCTGCGGTCCGTGATGCCGTGGCGCATGACGACGACGACGTTGCCCGCCCGCAGCGCGGTGACCAGCGCCCGGGCGGTATCGCCCTGCGCGGTGGCGGCGAAGGTGGGCCGCGCCAGCAGCAGGGCCGGCGCGGCGAGGAGGTGGCGGCGGTGCATCAGCCCAGCGTGAAGGCCTCGTGCACCGCCGTCTTGATGCCGCCGCCGACCACCGGGCCGCCGCCGGCGACGTAGATGAAGTCGCCGATCGTCACCGCGCCCATGCCGTGGCGGGGCGTGGGCATCGGGGCGTGGTGCTGCCAGGTGTCCGCCACCGGGTCGTAGCTTTCCATCTGGCCATGCACCTGGCCGGTCAGTTCCCGGTTCACGAAGACCCCGCTCTCCCCGCCCATGGCGAAGAAGCGGCCGCGATAGATCACCAGGCCATGGCCGGACCGCGGCGTCGGCAGGGGGGATCGCGTCGTCCACTGGTCCGCCGCCGGGTCGTACACGTGGTGCAGGCCGGTGTTGTATTCGAAGGTGTTGAAGCGGCCGCCGACGATGTGGATCAGGCCGTTATGGACGACGACGCCCGCATGGTCCCGCGCGCCGGGCAGGGCCTTGCGACGCTCCCACCGATCCGTCTGCGGGTCATAGACCTCATGCCAGCCGACGGAGGCGCGTTCGCTGTCGGGGTTGGAGGCACCGCCGATGTGGTGGATCTTGCCGCCGACCGCGGCCAGCGCGCCGGCGCCCCGCGGGCGCGGCATGTCCGCGATGCGGTCCCAGCGATCGGCCGCGACGTCATAGGCGAAGGCCAGGACGTCGGCATCCCGGTTCTGCGCGCTGAAGCCGCCGAAGGCGAAGATCTTCCCGGCATGGGCGACGACGCCGACATGGTTGGCGCCGCGCGGCAGGCGCGCCTTTTCCGTCCAGCTGTTGGTCGCGGGGTCGAAGACGTGGTGGTAGCTGTTGTTCACCAACTGCTCGGCATAGCCGCCGATGACGTGCAGCTTGTTGTCCCATTCCGCGGCCCAGGCCATTTCCGTGCGCGGCAGCGGCAGCGTCGCGCGTTCCACCCAGCGGCCAGGCGGGCCGGCGGGGGCCGGGCTGTCCACGAAGCGCTGGGCGTATTGCGCGGGCGTCAGCGTGACGGGGCCCGAACCCCGCAGCGGCGCCATGCGGTCGGACGGGATGGGCAGGCCGTGATGCGGCGCCGCCTGCTGCGCCCGCGCGGCGCCCGCGCCCCCCAGCAGCGCCGCCGCGCCGCCCAGAATCATCCTGCGGTTCATGTCCACGCTCCCCGGTTCGGATGAATCCCACATAGCGAAAGGATGACACAGCCGAAAGATGCAATCGGTTGCCGGGTGCCGCCCGGTGACTGGCGCCCATTGGCCGACGCCGTCGCGCGAAGTGCCACGCTGGAACCATCGCCGCTGGTGAGCGATATCCGCCCTGCCTTGTCCCGGAGAGCCTTGATGCCCCGCCTTGCCCTGGTGCTCGCGCCGCTGATCGCCCTTGCCGCCTGTTCGGACCCGAACGACCGCAACCAGCGCGCCCTGACGGGCGCGGCCATCGGCACCGGCGCCGGGGCGCTGATCGGCTCCGTCACCGGCAGCGCCGGGCGCGGCGCGCTGATCGGCGGCGCGCTCGGCACGCTGGCCGGCGCGCTCACGCCCCCGCCGGAGCCCGAAGCCATCCCCGCGGAGCCGCGCCTCGCGCAACCCTACGACCCCCGCTATGGCGGCTGGTACGACCAGTACGGCCAGTGGCATTACGGCCAGCCCCCGCAGGGCTACCAGCCCAACTACAAATAGGCCACCATCCCGGGCCTCGCCGTGCTAACTCGCTGGCAACGCCCGGCTGCTTGAGTGGCGGGCGGAGGATTCCGCTGCGATGCGTCTGCCCCGTCGTGCCTTGCCGGCCCTCGGCGCCGGCCTGATCGCCGCCCGTACCGGGCAGGCGCAGGCTGCGGTGCTGCGCGCGGGCGGCACGGGCATGGCCCTCGGCGCCATGCGGCTTGTGGCGGAGCGCTTTGCCGCCCGGCATCCCGGCCAGGCGGTCGAGCTGCTGCCAAGCCTCGGCACCGGGGGCGGCATCCGCGCGCTGGTCGCCCATGCCATCGACCTCGGCCTGCTGGCGCGGCCCCTGCTGCCGGAGGAAGCGGCCCAGGGGCTGCGGTCCCGCCCCTATGCCCGCACGCCGATCGCCGTCGTGACCAGCGGGGGCACCGCCAGCACGACCATCACGCTCGACCAGTTGGCCGGCATCCTGCGCGGTGACGTCACCACCTGGCCGGAGGGCGGGCGCCTCCGCCTGGTGCGGCGGGAGCCATCGGACGCGGATTGGCAGCTGCTCGCCAGCCTGTCGCCGGAGATGGAGCGCAGCGTCGCCACCGCGCTGCGCCGCCCGGGCCTGGTCACCGTCGGCACGGACCAGGAGAATGCGGAGGCGCTGCAGGCCGTGACCGGCTCCATCGGCCTCATGTCCATCGGGCAGCTGCGGGCGGAGGGCCTGCGCCTGCGTCCGCTTGCGCTCGACGGGGTGGTGGCGGAGATGGAGGCGGTGCAGGCCGGGCGCTACCCGCTGTCCCGCACGCTGCACGCGGCCTGGAAGGGCGAACCCTCCCCGGCCCTGGCCGCCTTCCTCGACTTTCTCGGTGGCACGGAAGCGCGATCCGTCCTGCTGGGCCTGGGATACGGCCTGCCCGACCCGTGAGAGGCCTCGACACCGGCCGGATCGACCCGCGCATCGTCCGCGTCATCACCGTCCTCGCCCTGACCGTCTCCCTGCTGATCATGGTGGCGCTGCCGACCGCCTATTTCGTCGCCGCGCGCGTCGCGACGGATGCGACGCTGCGGGCGCGGGCGGATTCCGCGGCGAGCGTCATGACGGATTTCGTCACCCGCAATCCCGAGCACTGGATGTTCGAGAATGCGCGCATCCGCGGCCGCCTGACCGCCTTCGTCGAGCCCGGGGCGCCGGAACAGTGGCGCGTCCTGGACGGCCGCGGCAGCCCGGCCGCGGTCTTCGGCCAGGCGGCCTCCTCCCCCGCCGTCACCATCACCGCCGACATCTACGATTCCGGCGTGGTCACCGGCCAGGTGCAGGTCAGCCGATCCATCCAGGACATCGTCGGCTGGACCAGCTTCCTGGCCGTGATCGGCATCGCGCTGGCCGGCGGTTCCTTCATCCTGCTGCGATCCCTGCCGCTGCGGCTGCTGGCGGAATCGATGGAACGCCTGGCCCAGTTCCAGGCGAGGGAGCGGGAGCGCGCGGCGCAGCTCGCCCAGGCCTCCAAGCTCGCGCAGCTGGGGGAGCTGGCGACGGGCGTGGCGCATGAGCTGAACCAGCCGCTGACCGCCATCACGCTCGCCGCGCAGAACGCGCTGAAGCAGGTGGAGCGCGGGGCGGTGAACCAGGAAACGCTGGCCGCGCGGCTCGACCGCATCGTGCAGATGGCGCGGCGCGCTTCCACCGTGATCGACCACATGCGCGTCTTCGGCCGCATGGGGGGGGAGCCGAGCGGCCCCATCGCCATCGCCGCCGCGGTGCGGGGCGCGCGGGACCTGCTGGCCTTCAAGCTGCAACGCCAGCACATCGTGGTGGAGGAGGTGTTGCCGCCGGACCTGCCGCCCGTGATCGGCCAGGCGGTGCCGCTGGAACAGGTGCTGGTGAACCTGATCGGCAATGCCTGCGACGCCTATGGCGTGGCGGAGGAGGACGACCCCGCGCGCGTCGTCACCGTCACGGCGGCGCTGGAGGGGGACCGCGTGACGCTGAGGGTGCATGACGCCGCCGGCGGCATCCCGCTCGACGTGCTGCCCCGGATCTTCGCCCCCTTCTTCACCACCAAGCCGGTCGGCCAGGGCACGGGGCTCGGCCTGTCCATCAGCTACGGCATCATCACCGACATGGGCGGCACGCTGGCCGCCGATTCCGCCGACGGCACCACGACCTTCACGATCACCTTACCGGCCGCGCCGGATGGCGCGCAGCCCGCCGCGCCGGACCGATCGCTGCCGGCCGCGTAGCCTTCAGGCGTCCCGGCCCCGCAGCGCGCGCAGCAGGCGCTTCGTGCCCTCCACCTGCTGGCGCAGCCAGCCGCCCGCGACCAGCGCCTGGGGCGCGGAGGGATCGCCGGTGCGGGGGTACCGCGCGCGGTCGAAATCGGCCGTGCCGAACATCCAGTCCCAGATCGGCAGCAGCACCGCGTAGTTCTTGCCGCTGGCGCCGGCCGAGAGCAGGCCGTGATGCAGCCGGTGGAAGCGGGGCGAGACCAGCAGCCTTTCGCCAATGCGCCCGAAATCGAGGCGGACATTGGCATGCGACAGGCTCTCCCCCAGCCGCAGCACCAGCAGGATGACGGGGAACTGGCCGGGCGGCACGCCGATCGCGACCGCGATCACGCCGAACCAGACGGCGGCGATGACATCGTCGATCACGTGGTTCCGGTCATCGGTCCAGAAGGTCATCTGCGTCTGGGCGTGGTGGACCGAATGCAGCGCCCACCACCAGCCGAAGGTGTGCTGGAAGCGGTGGCGCCAGTATTCGCCGAAATCCAGGATGACGATGTAGATCAGCAGCGCCAGCAGCGGCATGTCGCGCAGCGCGGGGAAGGTGGATTCCAGCGTCGGCGGCACCCAGCCGCTATCGGCGATCAGCCCCTCGATCCGCACCTGCACGGCGGCGAACAGCACGAAGGCCAGCAGCGGCAGGATGCCGAGGCGCGACAGCAGCGTGTAGACCACGTCCGTTCGCACCGCACGCCCATCCGGCCAGCGCTCCACCGGGCGCCAGGCCTCCAGCGGCCGGCAGACCAGGTACACGACGCCGATGCCGAGCAGGCCGAAGACGAAGAAGTCCAGCCACTGGAAGGCCTCGTCCGCCCAGTCCATCACGCCCAGCGCGTACATGGCGGGCTGCACCGCTTCCTCGAACAGCCAGCCCGTGAACAGGCCGTAGGTATCGGCCATCCAGTCGAACATCAGGCTTTCCCCTCGGCGGGCAGCGCCTCGAAGCAGAGGCCGCGTGCCATCAGGCCGGTGATCAGGTCTTCCAGGATACCGGCGAAGGGTTCCCGCCGGCTGCGCACGCCCCAATGCATCACCAGCACCTCCCCCGGCTGGATCGCGGCCAGGTTCCGGCGCAGAAGCGCGGCGTTGGGGTGGGCGGCGCTGTCGAGTTCATCGCCGAGGAATCCGTTGCGCGTCCAGCCCTGGTGGCGAAGCCCGCAGGCGGCGGCCATGCGGACGGCGTTCGGCGTGGTGATGCCGCCGGGCGCCCGCCACAGCGGCAGCACGCGGGCTTCGGGCGCGAAGCGGCGCAGCGCCTCGATCGGCCGGGCCAGTTCGGCGCAGAGGCCCTGCTGGTCCAGCACCTCTTGCCCCTCGTTCCGCCGGGACCGGAAGGTGGTGCGCCCCGGGGCGGGGTCGCCGGAGAAATACCAGTGCCGCCAGGTGTGGCTGGCGAAAACGTGGCCTTCGGCGACCCGGGCGCGCCAGAAGGGCGCCCAGCTGTCGGACAGCGTGCGGTCGCCGCGGAAGGTGGGCTCATCCGCCAGGAACAGCGTGGTGGTGACGGCGTGGCGGCGCAGGATCGCCGCGATCGCCTCCGCCTCCCGGCTCCAGCCCGTGTCGATCGTCAGGTAGACCGGCCCGCGGCAGCCCTGCGGCGTGCGCTGCGCCAGGGCCGGCGCGGCCAGCAGCCCGAGCCCTGCCGCCAGGACGCCCCGGCGGATCACGGCGCGCGGCGCAGCGCCGCGGGGATGGCGGGCGCGGGCGGGATGGCACCCGGCGTCAGCCCGGCCGGCGCCGGCGCCCCCGCCAGCGGCCGGCGCGGCAGCGGCGCTGGCAGAGGCCGGCTGCCGGAGGTGGCGCCGGGCATGGAAAGGGCGAAGTCTCCGCCGATCCCGTCCCGCCGCGGCTTGAAGAAGATGCCGTGCGGCGACCGGCCGACGCGCACCGTCTCCCACGTCTCGCCCCGGGGATCGAGGACGGCGATCCGGCCGATCCAGCGCAGCGTCATCCAGATGCGCCCCTCCGGGTCGAAGGTCAGGCAGTCCGGCCCGCCGGGCACGGCCCAGGTGCGGCGGACCGTCAGCGTGTCCGGATCGACCTCCGCCACCCGGCTGTCCACGCGGCTGGTGGCGTAGAGGCTGCGGCCATCCGGCGAGGGGAAGATGGTGTGGGCGCCGCGGGCCAGGGTGAAGGCGCGGGTGACCTCCCGCGTCACCGGGTCGAGCGTCACGAAATGGTCGCTGCCCATGATGCCGACCAGCAGCTTGCCGCGGTGCCAGATGATGCCCGCGGGTTCCGGCCCCACTTCCTGCGTCCAGAGCTGGGTGCGCGTCGCCATGTCGAAGGCGGCGACGGCGCGGTCCCCCTGCATGGTCACGAAGACCGTGCGGCTGTCCGGGCTGAAGGCGACGTGGGACGGCTTGTCGCCGGGGCGGAAGCGGTGGACCAGTTCCAGCGTCGTCGCGTCCAGGATGTCCACCTGGTCCCGCCGCAGGCTGGCGATCACCAGGTACTTCCCGTCAGGGCTGTATTCCAGGTGATAGGGGTTGGAGATGCGCGCCCGGCGCAGGACCTCCCCCGTCTCCGGCTTCACGAAGAAGACCTCGTTCCCCCCGCTATCCGCGATGACGAGTTCGGACCCGTCCGGCGTCAGCACCATGTGGTGGGGTTCGCGCAGCACGGGGATGCGCCGCACTTCCTGCCGGGTCGCGGCATCGAGCACGGTGATCGAGGCCTCCCCCGAATTGATCACATAGACCAGGTCGGCCCTGGCCGCCGGCGCGAAGGCCAGCAGGATCGGGAGGAGAAGGTGGGGAAGGCGCCAGGACACTGGAGAAAGCTTTCGGGTGGCCGTGTGGTGCCCCAAAATCGGGGCGGGCCACCCGAATGTCCAGAAGCCGTGAGGCTAAACTAAGGTCATTCCGCCGCAGGCTTGGCGGCCGGCTTCTCCGCCGGCTGGAAGGTCATGCTGACGCCGTTCATGCAGTAGCGTTCCCCGGTCGGCGGCGGGCCGTCCGGGAAGACATGGCCGAGGTGCCCGCCGCAACTGGCGCAATGCACCTCCGTCCGCACCATGAAGAAGCTGCGGTCGGTGGTGGTGGCGATGCCGCCGGGAAGCGGGCGGAAGAAGCTCGGCCAGCCCGTGCCCGATTCGAACTTCGTGCCGGCGTCGAACAGCTCATGCCCACAGGCGGCGCAGGCGAAGATGCCGGGCCGCTTCTCCCCGTTGAGCGGGCTCGTGCCCGGGCGTTCCGTGCCGTGGCCGCGCAGCACGCGGAAGGCTTCGGGGGAGAGGATGGCCCGCCATTCGGCGTCCGTCTTCTCCACCGGGAAGGACTCGGTCGGCTTGGTCTTGCCGAAGATGGACATTTCTTCTTCTCCCTCAGGCGGCCGCGGACTTCAGGCGATCGGCGAAGGTCTTGCGGAACTTCGCGACCTTCGGTGCGACGACGACCCGGCAATAGCCGGACCAGGGGTTGCGCGCGAAATAGTCCTGGTGCTCGGCCTCGCCCGGCCAGTAGTGCTGGAAGGGGACGAGTTCCGTCACCACCGGGCCCGGGTAGAGGCGCGCGGCGTCGATCTCCCCGATCACCTGGCGGGCCGTCGCCTCCTGCTCGGGCGAGTGGAACAGGATGATGCTGCGGTACTGGGGGCCGACGTCGTTGCCCTGGCGGTCCTTGGTGGTGGGGTCGTGCAGGGTGAAGAACATCCGCAGCAGGTCGGCGTAGGAGATCACGGCAGGGTCGAAGACCACCTGCACCACCTCCGCATGGCCGGTCTTCTTGCCGCAGACTTCCTCATAGCTCGGGTTGGCGACGTGGCCGCCCGAATAGCCGGAATGGACGCTGGTGACGCCGTTGAGGTGCCGCAGCGCCCCCTCGATGCACCAGAAGCAGCCGCCGCCGAGCGTCGCGGTTTCCGTGGCCATGGTCTCTCTCCTCATGTTGCGGACGAATGTGGGCATTTCGCCGCGCCGTGTCAGGGGGTTCCGCTGCTGCGGCGATGGAGGCACCCTGCGCGCATGACCGAACCGTCCCTGTCCGATGCCGTCGCCTTCGCCGAGGCAAACGAATCCCCCTTCCCCCGCGACCTGCGCGCCCATCTGGAGGCCGGCCACTTCGACCCGCCGCCCCACAACGCCGTCATCGGCCCGGTCTTCCCCCGCGGCGCCCCCAACGGCCTGATCGAGCAGGGCGGGCGCCGCCTGGCCGCCTGGGGCGACACCCGCCAGGCCGACATGACCTTCAGCGTGGCAAAATCCTATCTCAGCCTGCTGGCCGGCATCGCCCATGGCGACGGGTTGCTGCCGGACCTGGATGAGCCCGTCCGCCGCCGCGTCCATGATGGCGGGTTCGAGAGCGACCAGAACGCCAACATCACCTGGCGGCACCTGCTGACCAACACCTCGGAATGGGAGGGCGAGCTGTTCGGCAAGTCCGACCAGATCGACCGCGGCCGCGACCTGGCGCGGGAGGGTGCCGGCCCCAAGGGCATGGCGCGCCCGTTGCAGGCGCCGGGAAGCTACTGGGAATACAACGACGTCCGGGTGAACCGCCTGTCCCTGTCGCTCCTGCACCTCTTCCGCCGCCCCCTGCCGGAGGTCTTCGCGGAGCGGATCATGGACCCGATCGGCGGCAGCCGGGACTGGGTCTGGTACCCCTATGACAATGCCTGGGTGGAGGTCGACGGCCGCCGCCTGCCCTCCGTCCCCGGCGGCACGCATTGGGGCGGCGGCATGCGGATCGGGGCCGAGGACCAGGCCCTGGTCGGCCGCCTGGTGCTGAATGACGGCGTCTGGGCCGGAAGGCGGATCCTGCCGGAGGGCTGGGTGCAACAGTCCATCGCCCCCTGCCCGCTCAACCCGAGCTACGGCTTCCTGTGGTGGCTGAACGGCGCGAACCGCTGGCCCGGCGCGCCAGCTGACAGCGTCTTCGCCATGGGGGCGGGCGGGAACGTGACCTGGATGTGGCCCAACGCCGATGTCGTGGCGGTGCTGCGCTGGGTGAACCCGGAGAAGGTGGGCGAATTCTGCGGGATGGTGGCGAAGGCCCTCACGCGCTGAAACAGCTCCCTCCCCCGCGCTTGCGGGGGAGGGTTGGGGTGGGGGAGTGCGCGAGCTCGGCCGTCATGGGCAGAGCCTAATCCGGCCTGATCCGCGTGATCTTCGTCCCCTCCAGGCTCAAGGTCGCCATCAGCCCCTGCTGGCCGAAGGTCACCGAATAGACGGACTGGCTCATGGTGGAGGAGGTCAGGCTGCCGGCCATGCCGGCATCCAGCGCCACCACCGAGGGCCCGGTGCCGATCTCCCAGCCCTCCGTCCGGCGGAAGAAGCTGAAGGCGGCGTCCGTCATGAAGAACATCGCCAGCCCATAGGCCTGCGCGCCGATCTGCAGCCCGAAGCTGGCGCCCGCGAAATTGTAGTAGCCGAGGTGGGACCAGGGCTCCGGCGCCGGGGTCTCCACGCGGTTCGCGGGCGGCACCGGGACGGGCGGCGCCAGCGGGGTGCCGGGCGCCTGGGGCGGCGGCAGCGGCGTGGGCACGCGTTCCACCCGCGCATGCGGCGCACCGCCGGCATAGAGCACGCCATTGCCGTACTGCCCGCCGATGGCGAAGCCCGCCCGGATGATGCGGGGGAAGATGAGGATGGCGCGCGCATTCTCCGACAGCACCCGCGTCGCCTCCCCCTCCCGCATCCGCCGGAGCGCGGGCGCCGCCGCGTCATCGATCTCCCGCCGCGTCACGGCATGGGCGGGCAGCGGCGCGAAGGGCAGCGCGGCCAGGGGCAGCAGATGGCGGCGACGGAGGGGCACGGGCGTATCCTTCGGGGTTGCAACCATTCTGACCCCGAAGCGTGGCGACGCGGTGGCGGGTTTCCTCACGAAGCGCTGAAGAAGTGGCGCGGCAGGAGCCCCTTCGCCCGCGCCTCCCGCGCCAGGCCCTCCCGGTAGTCCGGATGCGCCAGGCCGATGACAGCCCTCGCGCGTTCAGCGACCGATTTCCCCTTGAGGTTCGCGATCCCGTATTCCGTCACGACATACATCATGTCCGACCGCGGCGTGGTGACGACGTTGCCCGACGTCAGTTCCAGCACCACCCGGCTGCGCCTTTCGCCCCGCTTCTCATAGGTGGAGGCCAGGCAGATGAAGCTCTTGCCGCCTTCGGAGGCATAGGCGCCGCGGACGAATTGCAGCTGGCCGCCGGTGCCGCTGATGTGGCGGTGGCCGTCGCTTTCCGACGAAGCCTGGCCCTGCAGGTCGATCTGCGTCGTGTTGTTGATGGCGATCGCCTTCGGATTGCGGGCGATCACCGGCGGCATGTTGGTGAAGTCCACGGGATGGCAGACGAAATCCGCATTGTCCGTGATGGTGTCGTAGAGCGTCTTCGTCCCCAGCGCGAAGCTGTAGGCGATGCGCCCGGGGTCCGTGACCTTCCGCGCCCCCGTCACCAGACCCGCGCGATACAAATCCACCAACCCGTCATTCAGCATCTCGCTATGGATGCCGAGGTCCTTCACCCCGGCCTCCAGCAGCAGGGAGCAGACGGCGTTGGGCATGCCGCCGATGCCGATCTGCAGGCAGGCGCCGTCCGAGACTTCCTGCGCGATGAGGCGGGCGACGGCGCGGTCCACCTCGGTCGGCACCGTGTTCGGCAATTCGGGCGTCGGCGTCGCGTCGCCCTCGATCAGGTAATCCACCTCCGTCGCATGCACGCGGACATCGCTGCCATGAACGCGCGGCAGCGTCGGCGTGACCTCCAGCACGATGATCTTGGCCCGCTCCATCACCGCGCGGTGCCAGAGGCTGGTGGGGCCGAGGTTGTAGTAACCCTCGGCATCCGGCGGCGTCGCCTTGATGACGGCGAGATCCACGCGGTCGATGAAGCGGCGGTAGTAGTCAGGGATTTCCCCCAGATTGCAGGGGATGTAGTGCGTCAGCCCCGCATCATGCATGCGCCGGTCATAGCCGGAGAAATGCCAGTTGAAGACGGTGAAGACGCGGCCTTCCGGATCGGCTTCCAGCACCGCGCGGGGGCGCATGGACAGGCAGTTGCGGATGGTGATGTCGCGGAGTTCGCCGACGCGCTTCGCCAGCGCGCGGTCGAAGGCATCGGGCTGGCTGAAGGTGATGCCGTAGTCCAGCACGTCGCCGGGCTTCACCAGCGCGGCGGCCTGATCGGCGGTGATCATCCGGGCGCCGCCCGGGTTGCGCGAATGCGGCATCGTTGTCCTCCTGGCCGCGAAACTAGGCCGGCGCCCCGCGTCGCGCCAAGGGCGGCCACCATTCACACCGCCCCCCGGCCGTCCTAGCCTGCCCGCAACCACCACAAGGAAACGCCATGCCCCGCTTCATCGTGCTGCCCGGCGACGGCATCGGGCCAGAGATCACGGACGCCACCCTCGCCGTGCTGCGCGCCGCCGATGCGCGCTTCGGGCTCGACCTGCACTACGATTTCCACGACATCGGCCTGAAGACTCTAGCCAGCCAGGGCACCACCCTGCCGCCTTCCGTCATGGAGGCCGCGAAGAGCTGCGATGGCGTGATCCTCGGCCCCATCAGCCATCTCGACTACCCCACCAAGGACAAGGGCGGCATCAACGTCTCCGCGGCCTTCCGCGTCGGCATGGACCTCTACGCCAATGTCCGCCCTGCCCGCACGCGGCCGGGGCTGGGGCGCGGCCATCAGCCGCTCGACCTTGTCATCATGCGGGAGGCGACGGAGGGCTTCTACCCCGACCGCAACATGTTCATGGGCAGCGGCGAGTTCATGCCCACGCCCGACGTCGCCATCTCCATGCGCAAGCTCACGCGCCACGCCTGCATCCGCATCGCGGAGCGCGCCTTCGAGCTCGCCCGCATCCGCCGGCGCAAGGTGACAGCGGTGCACAAGGCCAATACCTTCATCGTCACCGACGGCTTCTGGCTGCGCTGCGTGCGCGAGGTTGCGCAACGCTTCCCCGACGTCGTGCTGGACGAGATCATCGTCGATGCCTGCGCCGCCATCCTGGTGCGCGATCCCCAGCGCTTCGACGTGCTGGTGGCGACCAACTTCCACGCCGACATCCTCTCCGACCTCGCCTCCGAACTCTCGGGCGGGTTGGGCCTGGCGGGCTCCACCAACGAGAACGAGGTCCTGTGCTGCGCCCAGGCCCAGCATGGCAGCGCGCCCGACATCGCGGGGCAGGACAAGGCGAACCCCGTCTCCCTGATCCTCTCCGCCGCGATGCTGCTGGAATGGCATGAGAAGCGGCGCGGCAATGCGCAAGCGGGCGCCGCTTCACGCGCCATCAACGATGCGGTGGACAGGATGCTGGCCGATGCAGCAACCCGCACCACCGACCTCGGCGGCCCTCTCGGCACGCGGGCCTTCGGCGAAGCCCTGGCGGCCCGGCTCTCGGGCTGAGATGAGGCGCCGTGCCTTCCTCGCGCTGCCCGCGTTGCTGCCGGCCTGCACGGCGGCGGCGCCGGGCGGCGCGGCGTTCAGCTTCACCGGCGGCATCGGCACGCGCGCCGGCGGGCCGAACCTTGCGCTCTACGCCCAGGCCGATGGCAGCTTCGCCCGCGCCACGCGGCGCAGCTGGGTGGAGCCCGCCACGCTGGTGGATGGCCTGTCCCGCGCCGACGAGCTCTTCCGGGCCAACCCGATCCCGGCCGGCACGCCATCGCCCTGGCGCCGCGCCGCCAGCGAGCCCGCCCTCGGCTACGACGGCGCCGCCGTGCTGGGTGGCGGCCGCTTCGACATCGATGGCTACCTCGACCGCAACCCCGCCACCGGCCTGCTGGTCGCGAAGGGCGACACCATCCTGGTGGAGCGCTACCAGTATGCCCGCACGCCGGCGCATCGCTTCGCCAGCTTCTCCATGGCCAAGACGGTGACGGCGCTGCTGGTCGGCATCGCGCAGGCCGAGGGCGCGATCGGCAGCCTCGACACCCCGGCCGCCGCCCATGTCCCGGGCCTGGCCGGCACCGAATACGGCGCGACGCCGCTGCGGCACCTGCTGACCATGTCGTCGGGCGTGCAGTTCCGCGAGGATTATGACGGCACCGACGACATCGCGATCCTCGGCCGCAACACCATCGGCCGCGCGAGTGCCGGCGGCGCCGCCGCCCTCGCCCCCTTCAACACCCGCATCGCCGCGCCGGGGGCGCGCTTCTCCTACGCCTCCTCGGAGACCTATGTGCTGGCGCTGGTGCTGCGCGCCGCCTTCGGCAGGCCGCTGGCTGCCGTGCTGGCCGAGCGCGTCTGGGCGCCGATGGGCGCGGAGGCGCAAGCTTCCTGGCTGACCGACGCTGCCGGCACGGAACTCGGCTACATGGGCGTGAACGCCGTGCTGCGGGACTATGCGCGGCTCGGCCTGCTGATGGCCCGCGGCGGCGCCACCCCTGCCGGCCGCCAGGCGGTGCCGGAGGCCTGGATCAGCGCCATGACGCGCGCCCATGTGCCCCAGGCCACGCGCTTCTACGGCTATGGCTACCAGACCTGGATCTTCCCCGATCGCGAGAGTTTCGCCCTCCAGGGCGTGCGCGGCCAGGTGGTCTTCGTGCATCCGCGCAGCCAGTTGGTGATGGCGCATACCGCGGTGCGGCTGGCGTCGCGCGACGCGGGTGGCGCGGATGCGGTGGCGCTGTGGAACGGGGTGCGGCGGGCGCTCGCCTGATCACGCCGCCCTTCGCCCGAACCGCGCCCGCCACGCCGTCGGGCTCGTCCCCGTCCTCGCCCGGAAATGCAGCCGCAGCGTCGCCGCCGTGCCGAAGCCCGCCTGCATCGCGACCGCCTCCATCGGCAGGTCGCTCGTCTCCAGCAATTCCTGCGCGCGCGCCACGCGTTCGGCCAGCAGCCAGGCGCCCGGCGCCAGGCCCGTCGCCTCGACGAAGCGGCGATGCAGGCTGCGGACACTGACGGCGCCTTCCGCCGCCATGCGGTCCAGCGGCCAATCCTGGTCCAGCGTCGCGCGCATCGCGTCCAGCAGCGGGGCAAGGCGCGTCCCCGGTCGCGGCGGCACCGGGCGGGGGATGAACTGCGCCTGCCCGCCCTCCCGCTGCGGCGGCACCACAAGCCGCCGCGCCACGCTGTTCGCCGCCTCCGGCCCGAAATCGCGGCGCACCAGATGCAGGCAGAGGTCGAGCCCCGCCGCGCTGCCCGCCGCCGTCAGCACGCTGCCCTCATCCACATAAAGCACGGCGGGATCGACCCGCAGCGCCGGAAACCGCGCCGCCAGCGCGGCCGCATAGCGCCAATGCGTGGTGCAGCGCCGCCCATCCAGCAGCCCCGCCGCCGCCAGCGGCACGATGCCGGAACACAGCGACATCACCCGCGCGCCGGCTGCATGGGCCGCGCGCAGCGCCTCGCACACCGCATCCGGCACCGGCGCCTCGATCCCGCGCCAGCCCGGCACCACCACCGTGCCCGCTTGCGCCAGCAGGTCGAGCCCCGCCTCCGCCGTCACGGTCACGCCGCCCGCCGCCCGCAGCGGTCCCTCGCGCTCCCCCGCCACGGCGAAGCGGTACCAGCCCGGCCCCATCTCCGGCCGGTCCAGCCCGAAGACCTCCACCGCCAGGCCGAATTCGAAGGTGCAGAGCCCGTCATAGGCCAGCGCGACGACCAGCGGATTGTGCGGACCACTTGGCATGATCCTGACGATACCTGGCATCCAGGCCAATCGCCAGCGCCAGCGCCACCCGCCACCCTGGCGCCGCCAACCCACGGAGGCCCCGATGCCCAACCCCGTCACCGAAACCCAGGCCGCGCCAAGCGCCGAGGCGCTAAGCCACTTCGCCGCCAAGCTCGGCTTCGAGACCGATTGCGCCGATGTCCATGACGGCCTCGCGCAACCCGACCCCGGCTTCGTCCTGCTCGATGTCCGCGGCCCCAACGCCTTTGCCCGCGGCCATGTCCCGGGCGCGCTCAACCTGCCGCGCCGGCAGATGACGGCGGAGCGGATGGCGGCCTGGCCCGAAACCACCCTCTTCGTCGTCTATTGCGCCGGCCCCCACTGCAACGGCGCGGACAAGGCCGCGGCGGCGCTGGCGGCGCTCGGCCGGCCCGTGAAGATGATGATCGGCGGCTGGACGGGCTGGCTGGATGAGGGGTTCGAGGCCGCCACCTGAACCCTGGCGCGCGGCGCCATGCGGCGTTACTTCGGCCCCTAACAACCCGCCGGAGGTCCGTCCCATGCTGCGCCGCGCGCTCCTCGCCACGCCCTTCCTGCTGCCTGCCCTGGCCAGCGCGCAGGACAATTGGCCGAACCGCCCCATCACCCTCATCGTCCCCTGGGCGCCCGGCGGGTCCAATGACGTCACCGCGCGCCTGGTCGCACCGATCCTGGCGGAGCGCCTCGGCCAGTCCGTCGTCGTGGAGAACCGCGCCGGCGGCGGGGGCTCGATCGGCATGGGCCAGGTCGTGCGCGCGCGGCCGGATGGCAACACGCTGCTGATCTCCTCCGCCTCCAACCACGTCTTCCACCCCCTCGTCTCGCCGGACCTGGGCTATGACGTGCGGGAGGTGCTGACCGGCATCGCCATGATGGTGGATGTGCCGAACGTGCTGGCGGTGAACCCCGCCACCAACATCACCAGCGTGCCGGAACTGCTGGCCCGCATCCGCGCAACACCCGGAGGCCTCTCCTTCGGGTCCTCCGGCACCGCCAGCTCCAACCACCTGGCGGGCGAGCTGTTCAGGATGCTCAACAACGTGGAGATGGTGCACGTGCCCTATCGCGGCGGCGGGCCCGTCGCGACGGACCTGATCGCCGGCACCATCCCCATGGCCTTCATGAACCTGCCGACGGTGATCGGCCCGGCGCAGTCCGGGCGGCTGCGCATCATCGGCGTCGGTACCAGCGAACGCGTGCGCTTCCGCCCGGACATCCCGACCATCGCGGAACAGGGCGTGCCGGGCTATGCGGTCCGCAGCTGGACGGGCCTGTTCGGCCCACGCGGCCTGCCGCGCCCGATCGTCGATCGCCTGGCGGAGGAAATGCGCCGCATCCTCGACAGCGACGCCATCAAGGCCCGCCTGACGGATCTGGCGAGCGAGCCGATCTGGATGGACCCCGCCCGCACCGACGCCTTCGTGCGGGAGGAATTCGACCGCTGGGGCCCCGTCGTCCGCGCCGCAAAGGTGACGGCCGACTGATCCCGTTGCAGGCTGGCGCCTTCGGCATCGGAGAGCGCCAGCCTTGCCCCGCATCCTCACCATGGCCGCCGCCCAGCTCGGCCCCATCCCCCGGACGGAAACCCGCGCCCAGGTCGTCGAACGCCTGCTGGCGCTGATGCGGGATGCGGCGGCGAAGGGCTGCGACGTCATCGTCTATCCCGAAGCCGCCCTCACCGCCTTCTTCCCGCATTGGTGGATCGAGGATGAGGCAGAGCTGGATGCCTGGTTCGAGACGGCGATGCCGTCGAACGAAACCGCGCCGCTCTTCGCCGAGGCGAAGCGCCTCAGCATCGGCTTCCACCTCGGCTATTGCGAACTGGTGCATGAAGGCGGCCGCAAGCGCCGCTTCAACACCGCCATCCTGGTCGACAAGTCCGGCGCCATCGTCGGCAAGTACCGGAAGATCCACCTGCCCGGCCATGCGGAACACGAGCCCTGGCGCCCCTTCCAGAACCTGGAGAAGCGCTACTTCGAGGTCGGTGACCTCGGCTGGCGCAGCTGGCGCACCATGGGCGGCATCATGGGCCTGATGATCTGCAACGACCGCCGCTGGCCCGAAGCCTGGCGCGTGCTCGGCCTGCAGGGGGCGGAGATGGTGATGCTCGGCTACAACACGCCGCAGCACGATCCCGCCATGCCGCAGACGGACCCGCTGCAGGACTTCCACAACCACCTTTCCATGCAGGCGGGCTGCTACGCCAACGGCACCTGGGCCGTCTGCGTCGCGAAAGCCGGGGTGGAGGAAGGGATCATGCAGATCGGCGGGTCCTGCATCATCGCCCCCTCCGGACAGATCGTGGCGCAGGCGCTGGGACGCGGCGATGAACTCGTCATCGCGGCCTGCGACCTCGATGCCTGCACGCCCTACAAGGAAACGATGTTCAACTTCGCGCGCCATCGGCGACCTGAACATTATGGGATGATCGTCGAAAGAACGGGTTCCTTGCCGCCGGGGTGAAAAACGTCCTGTTCGGCGTGCCCGGTTTTGTGGCACTGCTGCTGTTGCGGTGGACGTTCCGCCGCCGGTGCATGCCGACTCAAGGAAACCTCCCCCAATGACAGACGCAACGGACTTCGTTGAGCTTGCGCGGATATGGCGCGGGCCCGCGGTTGAAAGCGTGCATAGCGGCGCGGTCGTGGTCACCAACATCGACGGGCGGCTGGTCGGCTGCTGGGGCGATGCCGGGACCGTCACCTTCCCCCGCTCCTCCCTGAAGCCCTTCCAGGCGATCGGCCTGGTGGAGAGCGGCGCGGCCGACGCGCTCGGCCTGTCGGACGAACACATCGCCATGGCCTGCGCCTCCCACGGGGCGGAACCCTTCCAGGTGGCGCTGGTGCAGGACTGGCTGGGCCGGCTCGGCCTGGATGAATCCGCCCTCGTCTGCGACGCGGCCCTGCCGCGCGCCCAGGGCGACATCGTCGCGGCCTGCCAGGCCGGCGGCCCGCGCCGGATCTTCCACAACTGCTCCGGCAAGCATTGCGGCTTCCTGTCGGTGGCGAAGCAGCTCGGCGCCGGGCTGGACTACGCCAACCCCGCCAACCCCGCCCAGCAGCTCTACATGGACGTGCTGAGCGAATACCTCGGCCGCGACGCCCGCAAGCTGCCCATGGGCTACGACCATTGCGGCCTGCCCGCCGCCGCCGTGCCGATGCGGGACATGGCGACCGCCATGGCGCGCCTGGCCGTCGGCTGGTCCGGCAACAATGCCCGCCGCGCCGCCGCCAAGCGCGTGGTCCGCGCCATGATGGCCCACCCCGACCACCTCTCGGGCCAGGATGCCGCGACGTCGCGCCTTGTGCGCGCCGCACAGGGCAAGGTCGTGCTGAAGGGCGGCGCGGAAGGCTACCTGCTGGCCGCCGCGCCGGAACGCGGCCTCGGCTTCGCGATCAAGGTCGCGGACGGCGCAGCCCGCGTGAAGTGGGGCGTGCTGGCCCGCATGCTCGGCCACTACGGCGTGCTGCCGGTGGCCGAGGCCGAGGCCCTGATCCAGGCGGTCGAGCCCCCCGTGCCCAACAGCAACGGCGCCGGCGGCAACCGCACGGAAATCGTGCTGGAAACCCCCGTGCCCACCACCCCCACCGAAGCCACCCTGGCCTTCTGGATGGGCGGCGTGAAGGAAGCGCTCTTCCCGTAAGGGACAGGGCGCGAGGCCCGCACCCCTCTGGCCGTCCCCGTTGGGGAGCGAGGGCCGGACGGAGGGGAGCGGGCCGTTTCGTGCGTTGGGGTTGACCGCCAGGGGGCTTTGCCCCCCGGCACCCCCCACCAGGGTCCACCGGGACCCTGGACCGCGTCATGATGGGAACAGGAGAGAGGGGCCGGACCGCGCGCTGTCACAGCGGTCGCGCCGGCCCCTCTCTCCTGTTCCCATGAAGGGGGTTCCGAGCAACCGTCTTGCGGAGAGCGTGGCGGGGTCAGGCGGTCTGGTGTTTGCAGGCGGACCAGGGCTGTCGGTTGCGCATCATGGCGTTCAGCGTGACGACGA
>JAIXWG010000061.1 GCA_027482245.1 Acetobacteraceae bacterium
GGCGGTGAACTTCTCCACGAAGGGGGCGTAGAGCTTCTCCTGGATCAGGAAGCGCGTCGGCGAGACGCAGACCTGGCCCGCATTGCGGAACTTGGCGCCGGCCAGCGTCTTCACGGCCAGGTCGAGATCCGCATCGTCGAAGACGATCGCCGGCGCATGGCCGCCCAATTCCATCGTCACGCGCTTCATATGCGCGCCCGCCAGCGCCGCCAGGTGCTTGCCGATCGGGGTGGAGCCCGTGAAGGTCACCTTGCGGATGACGGGGTGCGGGATGAGGTATTCGCTGATCTCGGCCGGCACGCCGAAGACCAGGTTCGCGACGCCGGCGGGCAGGCCCGCATCGGCGAAGGCGCGGATCAGCGCGGCGGGGGCGGCGGGCGTCTCCTCCGGCGCCTTGACGATGATGGAGCAGCCGGTCGCCAGCGCGGCGGAGAGCTTGCGCACCACCTGGTTGATCGGGAAGTTCCAGGGCGTGAAGGCAGCGACGGGGCCGACGGGCTCCTTCACCACCAGCTGGTAGACGCCCTCCGCGCGGGCGGGGATGACGCGGCCATAGGCGCGGCGCGATTCCTCGGCGAACCAGTCGATGATGTCGGCCGCGGCCAGCGCCTCCATCTTCGCCTCGGCCAGCGGCTTGCCCTGCTCCAGCGTCATCAGCTTCGCGACTTCGTCGGCGCGCGAACGGAAGATGTCGGCGGCCTTCCGCATCAGCTTGGACCGGTCATAGGCCGAGACCTTCTTCCAGGTCGCGAAACCCTTGTCGGCGGCGGCCAGCGCCTCGTCCAGGTCGTCCTTCGAGGCATGGGCGACGGTGGCCAGCACTTCCTCGGTGGCGGGGTTCAGGACGGGGATGGAGCGGTTGCCGGCGGCGTTGCGCCACTTGCCATCGATGAACAGCTGAACGTCGGCGTACATGCGCGTCTCCTCGGCGGCCCCTTGTTCGGGCCGCGGATGGGGTGATCTGGCGGGGAGGGAAACTGGCACAGCCGGCGCCCCGGGGGAACCGGGGCAAAGGGCGGCGGGGTTCAGCCCATCCGGTCGAACATCGCCCGGAACCGGCCCTCGATCACCGATGCGCCGCAAGTCCGTTCCACATAAGCCAGGCCCTGGGCGCGCAGGCGCTGCCAAGCGGCCTCGTCCTGGTAGAGCCAGGCGACGGCTTCCGCGATCGCGCGGGGATCGTCGGCGAGTGCGATGTCCTCCGCATGGGTCAGGCCCATGCCCTCCGCCGCCATGGTCGTGGCGACGCAGGGCAGCCCATGGGCCAGGCTTTCCAGCACCTTGCCCTTCACCCCCGCGCCGTAGCGCAGCGGCGCCACCATGACGCGCTGGCGATCCAGATAGGCATCGAGGTCGGGGACGAACCCCTCCAGCAGCACGTCCGGCGCGGCGAGCGCGTGGAAGCGGTCCGGCATGTGCGACCCCGCGATGCGGAAGACGATGCCCGGCACCAGTTCGCGCAGATGCGGCATGACCTGGTCCACGAAGAAGGTCACGGCATCGACATTCGGCGTGTGGCGATAGCCGCCGAGGAAGGTGATCCCGCTGCGCGCCGCAAAGGGCGTGGGACCCGGCCGCGCCGGCACCGTCCAGGGAATGACGTTCAGCTTCCCCTCCGCCACCGCACCGGCGAGGTAGGCGGCCTCATGCGCGGAATGGACGATGACCTGGTCGGCTATCGCGAGGGCCGTCACCTCACGCGCCTTCAGCACGGTCGCTTCCTGCGCGATGGCGGCGCTGCCGGTGACGGCGGCCTCCCGCTCCAGCCGCAGATGGTGAAGATCGGCCACGGAGTAGATGATGCGGGCCTTCGGCATCGCGCTGCGGATGACGCCCGCATATTTGAAGGCGTTGACGAAGCGGTGCAGGAAGACCGCGTCAAATTCGGCGCCGCGCTTGCGGATCACCTCCTCCACCGACCAGAACCAGGGGTGGTGCAGGCATTCGATGCCGATGCGCTGCAGCGCCTGCGTGACGCTGCCGAGATGCGCCATGTTGTCGGCGGGGACGAAGGTGACCTTGGCGCCCAGCGCCTGCATGGCGCGCATATGGGCGACGGCGGCGACGGATCCCGCATCCTCCTGCGGCGTCGGCGTCGTCTCGTCGATGAAGAGGATGCGGCGCGTGACGCCGCGTTCCTTCTCCAGCTCCGGCGCATCGCCGTTCAGCCGGTGCGTCGCCAGCACGTCCCGCCAGCGGTCGAAGAACTTGCGCCCATTGACCAGCTGGTGGCGCTTGGCGCCGGTGCCCTTCACATCGGTGCCGCTGGTGATGCCCTCATGATGGACCAGCGCCGACAGCGGCTGGTAGAGCACGCGCAGCCCGCGCTTGCGGATGCGGAAGGCGAGGTCCGTGTCCTCGTAATAGGCGGGGCTATAGTGGGTGTCGAAGCCGCCGAGATCCTCGAACAGCGCGCGCGGCACCATGATGGAGGCGCCGGAGACGTAGTCGACATCGCGGAGGTAGGCGATGCGCGGATCGTCCGGCTGGCTGCCGCGCCCGTAGTTCCACCCATCGCCGAGCCGCCAGACGATGCCGCCGGCTTCCTGCACCGTGCCATCGGGGAAGATGAGCTGTGAGCCGACGAGCCCGGCTTCCGGCACCTCCGCGAAGGTGTCGCGCAGCGAATCGAGCCAGCCTTCCTTCACCTCCGTGTCGTTGTTCAGGAACAGCAGGTAGCGGCCGCGCGCGGCGGCCGCGCCGGCGTTGCAGGCCGCGATGAAGCCGCCATTGCGGGGGTTGCGGAGATACAGCACAGCGCCGCTGGTGATGGCCGGCAGGAACAGCGTTTCGTCCGGCGACGCGTCATCGACCACCACCACCTCGAAGCTCGTGCGCGGCAGCGCCTTCAGGATGCTGGCGAGGCACTGGTAGGTGTAGGCGAACTTGCCGTGGACGGGGATGATGACGCTGACCTCGGGATCGGCCGCATCTGGGAAGGCAAGGCGCGGGTAGCGCGCGCAGAAATCCTGCAGGATGGCGCCGAGCCGGTCGGAGTAGGAGAAGGCAAGGTCGATGGTCGCCTGGCCGCGATCCTCGCCGGCACCTTCCGCCAGCGCCGTGAAGCGCGGCAGCAGCGTGCCGATCGTCGCCATGACGGGGCCGATCAGGTCGCGCATCTCCGCCGCCGTCGTGGCCGCGGCGCCGCGCGCCTCCAGCACCGGCAGCAGCGCCGTCACATCCTCCCACGCCAAGGGCGGCTTCGGGTTGTCGAGCACGAGGGGGGAGTTGGAGAGGTCCTCCGCCTGGCCCGTGATGCGGAGATGCAGGATGTGCCGCGGCGCGTTCAGCAGGTGCTGCGGCATGGCGATGTTGAAGCCGCAGAGCAGGCCGGGCGCGCCGCCGGGCGGGCCGACATCGGGGCGCCAGATATCGGCGCGGGTCCGCAGGATCAGCTGCTCCCCATCCCACAGCTCGACCGAGAGCGGCTCATGCGGGCGGTCCGGGTCCATCGCCCAGCCATGCACATGCGTCTCCGTCCAGCCCTCCACCGTGCCATGCGGATGCGCGGGGCGGCGCGGCGGTTCGGCCGGTGCCGGGGGAAGGCCGCGCAGCAAGGCGAGGGTGCCGTTCGTCATCGGCGGGCGGGGTCACGCATGGGATGGCGCCGCATCGGCAAGTCTCCTGGCAGGCGCGCCGATCACGGCGCCGCCGGCATCAATGCGGCAGCAGGGCGGCCGCCCGCAAGGGGTGCGTCAGGCCAGCGGGTCCAGCAGCGCGGCAGGCAGGGCGCGCAGCCGCACCAGGCCCGCCTGCACCACCGCGGCGTGCAGCGCCGTGAAGGCCTCGAACCACGCGGCATGGGGGCTGCCCGCTGCCAGGCGGCCGACCAGGGGCTCCGATTCCGCGCGCCGCCGCACGCTGGCGTCGGAGATCGGGGTGGGGTCGCGCTGGACGTTCATGTCGCCGCGCACCTGGCGGAGGTCGAGGTGCCGTTCGTAGTGCAACTGCGCCCGTTCGACCGGCAGGCCGATCAGCTCCGCGAGACGCGGCAGCAGGGTGGCGGGGCTGGCGGCCAGGGCCTCGAACCCCAGCAGGGCGCCGTCATGGTCGCGCAGCAGGCCGATCAGCGTGGCGAGGGCCTGGCGGTACTTGTCGCACCAGAGGCCGAACTGCCGCGCATCCAGCGGCACCTTGTCGCCCCACCACTGGCCGCGGCGCTCGACCTCCGACAGGAAGGTGTGGGCGGGGCGGCGCAGCAGGACCAGCGCGGTGCGCTCCAGCGGCAGCGGCGACCGGTCCAGCAGCAGGCGGAGATGGCCGGCATAGTCCAGGTTGGCCGCCGTCTCCTTCACGAAGAGGCAGCGCCCGGCATCGGGCGGGATGCCGGAGGCCGCCAGCAGCCGCGGCAGCGTGGCGTCCTGCGGGCCGTCCAGCACGCGGCCGTTCCAGGGCTCGAACAGCGCATCGACGCGGGAATGCACCTGGAACAGGGCGGTCAGCAGCGTGGTGCCGGATCGCGGCAGGGCGGCGAGCGTCACGAGGCGGCCGGGCAGGCCGGCGGGCGCGGCGATGGCGGGGAAGGGCGCGTTGCCCACGCCCTGCGTCGCCAGCACGAGCGGCATCAGGCCCTCGGCGTCCCCGGCCACCGCGTGCCGGGCGGAGGCGACCAGCACCAGGCTGGCATCGGCGAAGCCCGCCGCCCGCAGCCGCGCCAGCAGCGCCCAGGCGCCCGCGCCGGGGCTGGCGGACAGCGGCGCGATGACGATGCCGCCGGGCCGGAGCGCGGGCAGTGCTTCCTCCCACCCCGGCGCATCGCCGATCAGCACATCCGCGCGCCCCGGCGGGTGCAGCGCCCCATGCGCCGAGAGCAGCCCGAGCCGGTGCAGCGCCGGCGCGGGATCGGTGCGGGCGATGAGGCGGAGGTCCTGGCGGTGCGCCCAGCCCTGGCGCCGCAGCGCGATGCGCAGCGCCATCTGCAGGGCCCGGCGTGGCGCGCCCCGCAGCGGGTCCGGCCCGGCGGCGCCGACCGTGCCATCCAGCGGGTCCGCCACCCCGTCCCGCGCCGCCATCACCCGCACCGCATCCGCGATGCCGGGCAGCCGGCCAGCGCGCCAGGCCAGGAAGGCCGCTTCGTCAGGGAAGGGGAGGAAGAATTCCGGCACGCGCGGCCTTCAGCTGTTGGGGCCGCGCTCCATGGCATAGGGCTGCCAGCGGCGCAGCCCCGATTCCGGCAGCGTCGTCGGATTGACGCAGGACATCGGCCAGCGGCCGGACAGGACCAGCGCCATCTCCTGCCCCGCGCGGCGCTTGCGCGCCTGGTCGAAGCGGGCGGAGGCGCTGGCATTGTGCGGGCTCAGGATGATGTGCGGCATCTTGAGCAGCGGGTTGTCGGGGCTCGGCGGTTCCTGTTCCAGCACGTCGAGGCCGGCGCCCGCGATGCGCTTCGACTGCAACGCCTCGATCAGCGCGGCCTCGTCCACCGTCGGGCCGCGGCCGGTGTTGATGAAGATCGCCGTGGGCTTCATCTTCGCGAAGTGCTTCCCGGTCAGCATCTTCCCCGTGTCCGGCGTGGCCGGCGCGTGCATGGAGATAAAGTCCGACTGGGCCAGCACCTCGTCCAGGCTGGCGGGCACGACGCCCAGGGCCGACATCGTCAGCTCATCCACGAAGGGGTCATAGGCCATGAGGCGGAGGCCGAAGGCCTTGGCGCGGATCGCGACCAGGCGCGCGACGCGGCCGAAGGCGACGAAGCCCAGCGTCTGGCCCATGAGGCGCGGCACGCTGTTGAGCTGCGGCCGCCCTTCGCCCCAGCGGCCTTCGCGCACCATCCGGTCCTGTTCGATGCAGCGGCGATGCGTCGCCAGCAGCAGCATCATGGCGTGGTCGGCCACTTCCTCGATGAAGGTATCGGGGCAGTTGGTGACGGGAATGCCGCGCGCCGTCGCGGCGACGACATCGATGTAGTCCACGCCGACGGAGGCGCAGGTGATGACCTTGGCTTTCGGCGCGGCCTCGATCATCGCCTTGGTCAGCTTCATGCCCTTCATGTAGATGGCGTCGGCATCGGCGGCGGCGGCGATGAAGGCGGCCTCGTTCGGCGCGCATTCCACGATCTCGGCGCCCAGGCGCTCCAGCGCCTCCATCTCCAGCGCATAGCCACCGGCGGCGGCGATGGCGGGTGTCAGGATCTTCGGCATGGCGTTTCGTTCCCCCAAATCGGATGGCGGGAACGGTTGCATGGGGCCCGGGGGGCGACAAGCACGCGGGGGGTGTTAGGCTTCGCGCATCAGCAATGCAGGGGAGGGAGGGCGCCATGGCACGCCTGACGGGGAAGATCGCCTGGGTGACGGGCGCGGGCAGCGGAATCGGGGAGGCCGCCGCGCTGGCGCTGGCCGAGGAAGGCGCCACGCTGGTGCTGACCGGCCGCCGCGTGGCGCCGCTGGAGGATGTGGCCGCCCGCATCCGCGCCAAGGGCGGCGAGGCGCATGTGCGGGCCGCCGACATGATGGTGGGCGCGCAGGTCGCGGCGATCGGCGACTTCCTCAAGTCGCGCTTCGGGCGGCTCGACGTGCTGGTGAACAATGCGGGGCTGAACATCACGCCGCGGCGCTGGGGCGTGCTGTCGATGGAGGGCGCTGATGAGCTGATCCGCGGCAACCTCAACAGCGCCTTCTACGCGGTGACGGTGGCGCTCCCGCTGATGCGGGAACAGCGCGACGGCGTGCTGATCCATACGGCGTCGATGGCGGGGCGGCTCGTCTCCCCCATGTCCGGCCCCGGCTACACCGCGGCCAAGCACGCCGTGGTGGCGATGAGCCATTCGATCAATGCGGAGGAATGCGTCAACGGCATCCGCTCCTCCGTGGTGCTGCCGGGGGAGGTCGCGACGCCGATCCTCGACAAGCGGCCTAACCCCGTGAGTGCGGAGGAGCGGGCGAAGATGGTGCAGAGCGCCGATGTCGGCGACCTGATCCGCTACATCGCCTGCCTGCCGCCGCATGTCGTGCTGAACGAGGTCTGGATCACGCCGCGCCACAACCGCAGCCTGATCGCGACGCTGGAGCGCAAGCTGTAGAGGCTACTCCTCGACGCCCGGGAAGGGCTGCTGCCGGAGCAGCGCCGCCAGATGCGCGGCGTTGCTCGCCAGCATGCCGGCGGTCTGCTGGACCTTGTCGGGCGTCTGCTTCAGATCCTTGAAGTCCTTGTCGCCCATCGTCTCCCCCACCCAGTAGCAGGCGGCGCCGGGTGGGATGGTCCAGCCGACGTCGTTCAGCGCCTGGAACATCAGGGCGGAGGAGGCATGGGCACCGTCCTCATTGCCCACGATGGCGCAGACCGCGACCTTGCCGGTGCTCGGCATGCGGCCCTGGTCGTCCGTCTCGTCGAGGAAGGCGTCCATCCGTTCCAGCACGCGCTTGGCGATGCTGCTGGGCTGGCCTAGCCAGATCGGCGTGCCGAGGATCAGGATGTCATGGCGCAGGATCTTCGTGCGCAGCGCCGGCCATTCGTCGCCCTCGCCTTCATCCGACGTGACCCCGGGCTTGGTGTTGAGGGCCGCGACGCGGACCGTTTCCGTCAGCGTGACGTCATGCTCGCCGAAGGCCTTGGCGAGGACAGCGATCATCGTATCGGTGGAGGAGGTCTCGCTGGCATCCGCCTTCAGCGTGCAGTTGAGGGCGATGGCGGTAAGGGGCATCTGAAAAACTCCGGCTTCGGCGATGGGAAGCGCCATCGCCGCCGCCGGGTTCCGTCACTCCTTCACCGCCCCCGTCAGGCTGCTGACGTAGTAGTCCACGAAGAAGCTGTAGAAGATCGCGACCGGCAGCGACCCCAGCAGCGACCCCGCCATCAGCGCGCCCCACTGGTACACGTCGCCCGTCACCAGCTCCGTCAGGATCGCGACGGGCACCGTCTTGTTCTCGCTGCTCTGGATGAAGGCGAGCGCGTAGATGAACTCGTTCCATGACAGGGTGAAGCTGAAGATGCCGGCGGAGATCAGGCCCGGCACGGCCAGCGGCAGGGTGATCTGGCGCAGGATCTGCAGGCGCGACGCGCCATCGATCAGCGCGCATTCCTCCAGCTCATAGGGGATCGACTTGAAGTAGCCGATCAGCAGCCAGGTGCAGAAGGGCACCAGGAAGGTCGGGTAGGTCAGGATCAGCGCGAAGGGCGTGTCGAACAGGCCGAGCCGCACCACCATCGTCGCCAGCGGGATGAAGAGGATGGAGGGCGGCACGAGGTAGGCCAGGTAGATCGCCAGGCCCACATACTGGCTGCCGCGGAAGCGCAGGCGCTGGATGGCATAGGCGGCGAGCGTGCTCGACAGCAGCGACAGGAAGGTCGCCGCGATGGAGACCAGCATCGTCGTCCACAGCCAGTGCGGGTAGCTGGTGTTGAACAGCAGGTGCTTGATGTGGGCGAGGGTGGGGGAGGTGATCCAGAACGGGTTGTGCTGCGCGAAGTCGTACAGCTCCGCATTCGGTTTGAAGGCCGTCACCGTCATCCAGTAGAAGGGGAAGAGCAGGATCAGCAGGAAGCAGGCCAGGGGCACGTAGAGCATCACCACCCGCCGGGTCTTGCTGTCCCAGCTCAGCATCTCCGGCGCCGCGGTGGCGGAATTGGTGGCCTCAGTCATTGGACTCTCCCTGCTGCCACTTGCGCCGGGCAAGGCCGAAGTAGCTGAACAGCGTCGCGAAGACGAGGAAGGGGATCATGGCCACGGCGATCGCCGCACCCTCGCCGAGCTGCCCGCCCGGGATGCCGCGCTGGAAGGCCAGCGTCGCCATCAGGTGCGTGGAATTCACCGGGCCGCCGCGGGTGATGGCGTAGACCAGCTGGAAGTCCGTGAAGGTGAAGATGATGCTGAAGGTCATGACGATCGCCAGGATCGGCATCAGCATCGGGAAGGTGATGTGGCGGAAGCGCTGCCAGGGCGTCGCGCCATCCAGCAGCGCGGCCTCATACAGCGACGGCGAGATGGTCTGCAGCCCCGCGAGCAGGGAGATCGCGACGAAGGGGATGCCGCGCCAGATATTGGCGAAGATCAGCGACCAGCGGGCGGGCCAGGCCGTGTTGATGAAGTCGATCGGCCCCGTCGTCAGCCCCATCTTCATCGAGAGGTAGGAGATGATGCTGAACTGCGGGTCGTAGATCCACCAGAAGGCAATGGCCGACAGCACCGTCGGCACGATCCAGGGAAGAAGAATGATGGCCCTGAGAAGCGACTTCATCGGCAGGTGCTGGTTCAGCAGCAGCGCGAGCCAGAGACCGAGGCCGAATTTTCCGAAGGTCGCGACGGCCGTGTAGAAGACGCTGTAGAAGACCGAGTTGAGGAAGATCGGGTCTTCCATCAGGTACTCGAAATTCTCGATGCCCACCCAGATGCCCGGGCGGCCGATGGTCGTATCCGTGAAGGCCAGCCAGATGCCGAGGCCCAGCGGATAGGTCAGGAAGGTCATCAGCAGTCCGACCGCAGGGGCCAGGCAGACGATGATCAGGAAGGCCTTGTTGTCGAACAGCCGGGCGAGCGCGCCGGGTTGCTGGCGCGTCTTGGTCCAGACGGGCGCGGTGGTGGCGGACATGGGGCCTCCCGGCGGGGAGGGGCCGGCCCTGATGGCCGGCCCCGGTCAGTCAGCGAGAGCGGAAGTAGCGGCGCGCACGGCGTTCCGCTTCCGCCGCGGCGGCCTGCGGCGTGGCCTGGCCGGAGGCGACGGAGGCGCACATCTGCACCATGACGTAGTCCGCCGTGGCGGCCACCGAACCCTCCGTGATCGGGCCCTTGTAGCCGTTCCAGAAGGGGTTGTTCATGGTGTCGCGGAACACGGCGATCTTCGGATCGCGCGTCCAGGTGGCGCTGGCGGCATAGGCGTTCAGCGGCTGCGACCAGTAGCCGATATTGGCCTGCAGCCAGGGATCGTACTGCTCCGCCTCGAACAGGAACTGCAGCAGCGCCTTGGCGGCGTTGGGGAAGCGGCTGTGGCGGAACACCATGGCGTTCAGCGTCAGGCCCGCATTCGGCACCGCGTTCAGCGTGCCCTTCGGCATCGGCGTCATCTGCGTGTCGTCCGCGATGTGCTTCAGCGCGGGGTCGTTCAGCATGGAGAAGTACAACGACACGCCGTTCTGCGTCAGGTGGCATTCGCCGGCGGCATAGGCGCGGTTGTTGCTGATGTCGCCCCAGGCCAGCGTGCCGGGCACGAAGGTCTGGTACAGCTCGCGCAGGTAGTTCAGCGCCGCCACGGTCTGCGGGCTGTTGATGCTGACCGCACCCTGTTCATCCGTCAGCGACCCGCCGAAGGACCAGACCAGCCAGTTCGCGAAGGCGTTGCCGTCACCGACCGCATTGCCCAGCGCGAAGCCCGCGGGCTTGTTGATGCGCTTCAGCGCCTGGCAGAGCCGCAGGAAGCCCGCATGGTCATCCGGCACGCTCTCGAACCCCGCCTCCCGCAGGGTGGAGGTGCGCCAGATCGCCGGGCCGCCGGAGGAGCCGAAGGGCAGGCTGATCCAGCGGTCGCCGCGCCGCCCATAGGCATTCGCCAGCGGCCGCCAGCCGCCATACTTCTGGCCGAGATAAGTCGCGACATCGGTGACGTCGTGGATCTTCTCCGCGAACAGGTGCGGGCCCGCGTCGAAGCCCACGATGATGTCGGGGCCGGCGCCGGTGTTCGCGGTGACGGCGGTCTGCTGGGTGATGTCCTCCCACCCCACGAAATCGACGCGGACCTCGATGCCGTTCGCCTGCGCGAAGCGCTGGCAGTTGGCGCGCCAGACATCCTCATCCGGCTGCACGAAGCGCACGGGGCGCAGCATGCGGAGCGTGGCGCCGCGTTCGATCGGCAGGTTCGGGGGCGTCGCGGGCTGGGTCGCGATCTGCGCCTGGGCGGCGCCGCCGGTGGCGGCGGCGGCCACGGCGCCGGCGGCGACCATGGTTTCGCGGCGGGTGATCAGGTTGGCCATCTTGTTCTGCTTCCTCCTTGTTGTCGTTGTTCAGTCAAAGGGGGGGATCGGGCAGGCAGGGTCAGGACAGGCGGTTGCCGTCCGGGCCGAAGAGGTGGACGAGCGAGAGGTCCGGCATGATGCGAAGCAGGTCGCCCGGGCGGCCCTGCACGCGTTCGCGGAAGGCGCCGATGATCGGCGTCTCGCCCACGCGCACCGTCACCTGCGTCTCCGACCCCGTCGGCTCCACGAGCACGATCGTGCCCTCGACGCCGTCATCGGCCAGCATCAGGTGTTCCGGCCGGATGCCGTAGGTGGTGGCGTTGGACGGGGCGTTCGGCGGCAGGGGCAGCAGGGCGCCGCCATCGGTGCGGAAGCCGCCATCGGCGATGCGGCCGGGCAGCAGGTTCATGGCGGGGCTGCCGATGAAGCCGGCGACGAAGAGGTTGGCCGGGCGATCGTACAGCGCCAGCGGCGCGCCGGCCTGCTCGATCCGCCCGCCATTCATCACGACGATCTGATCGGCCATGGTCATGGCCTCGATCTGGTCATGGGTGACGTAGATCGTCGTCGTTGCCAAGCGCTGCTGAAGTTCCTTGATCTCGGACCGCATCTGCACGCGCAGCTTGGCGTCGAGGTTGGAGAGCGGCTCGTCGAACAGGAAGACCTGCGGGTGGCGCACGATGGCGCGACCCATCGCCACGCGCTGCCGCTGGCCGCCGGACAACTGCCGCGGATACCGGTCGAGCAGCGCGTCGAGGCCGAGGATCCGCGCGGCGCGCTTCACCTCCTCCTCCATCACATCGGCCGGCGCCTTCGCGAGCTTCATGGAGAAGGCCATGTTCTCCCGCACCGTCATGTGCGGGTACAGCGCGTAGTTCTGGAACACCATGGCGATGTCCCGGTCCTTCGGCGGCACGTTGTTGACCACGCGCCCGCCGATCGCGATCTCCCCGCCCGAGATGTTTTCGAGCCCCGCGATCATGCGCAGCAGCGTCGATTTGCCGCAGCCCGAGGGCCCGACCAGGACGACGAACTGGCCGTCCTCGATCTCCACATCCACGCCATGAAGGATCTTGGTGCTGCCGAAAACCTTCTTCGCCTGCCGCACCGATACAGTCGCCATACGCCGCCCCCCGCGCGCCTCACTTGCCGGGGCTGCGCCAAGGGAAGCTACACATGCCGCGACGATCTGCGCAACCTCGCGCGGTAACCGCGTGGTTCACCTGCGCGTTCCGCATGGCCTTCGTGCTGGACGATGGGTTCACCCGGGTCTAGCCATGCTGCATTGCAGCATGAGGGGTCCGCACATGCCCGAACACTACAGGCGCCTGGCGATCCTGCTCGGCGCGCTGACCGCGCTGGGGCCGCTCGGCGTGGACATGTACCTGCCCGCCTTCCCGGCGATGGGGGCGGATCTCGGCGCCTCGGCAGCCGGCATCCAGCGCACGCTGGCGACCTTCCTGCTCGGCATGGCGCTGGGGCAACTGGTCTATGGGCCGCTGGCGGACCGTGTCGGACGTCGCGTGCCGATGATGGTGGGGCTGGTGCTGTTCATCCTGGCCTCCATCGGATGCGCGCTCGCGCAATCGGCGGAATCGCTCGCCTGGCTGCGGCTGCTGCAGGCCCTCGGCGGCTGCGTCGGCACCGTCGTCTCCCGCGCCGTGGTGCGCGACCTCTGTGACGAGCGGGGCGCGGTGCGGATGATGTCGCTGCTGATGCTGGCGATGGGCGCGGCACCGATCCTGGCGCCGATGTTCGGTGGCTGGATGCTGCTGGGCTTCGGCTGGCGCGGCATCTTCTGGTTCCTGGCGATCTACGGCGTCGTCGCGCTGTCCGTGCTGGCGGCGACGCTGCCGGAGAGCCTGGCCCCCGACCAGCGCCGGCGCGACGGGCCGCTGGCGGTGGTGGCGACCTACCTCTCCATCCTGCGGGACCGGCGCTTCCTGGCGCCGGCACTGGCGAGTTCGGTGCCGATGGCGGGTCTCTTCGCCTATCTCGCGGGATCGCCCATCGTGCTGATGAACGTGCATGGCCTGACGCCGGCGCAGTACGGCATGGCCTTCGGGTCCAACGCGCTGGCGCTGATCGCCGCCAGCCAGGTGACGGCGCGGCTGGTGCGGGTGCGCGCGCCGGCCTGGCTGCTGCCCCGCGTCCTGGTGGCGCAGGCCAGCGCGGGGGTGCTGGTGCTGGCCGCGGTGCTGTCCGGCCTGCTGGTGCCGCTGCTGGCGGCGCTGTTCCTCTATCTCGGCCTGCTCGGCGCCACGCTGCCGCTGGCCGGGGCCATGGCGATGCAGCCCATGGGGCGCGCGGCGGGCAGCGCCTCCGCCCTCATGGGCACGATCCAGTTCGGCATCGGCGCCGCGATCGGCGCGCTGATGGGGGCGATCGGCGGCGGTGCGCTGGCGATGGGCGTGCTGCTGGGCTTGGCGGGGCTGTCGGGCCTGACCGCCTATCGCGCGCTGCGGCGCTAAGAGACCGTTTGAGAACACTGGCGGGTCGGTTTCGCTGGGTTTTTCCGCGCTGGGTGCGTCGCCGGACTTGCCGATGCAACCAGCATCGGCCGCGCCCGGCTCCTTCCCAGCACGAAAAATCCCTCGCGAACCCTCAGCCGCCAGCATCCTCAAACGGTCTCTGAGACGTCAGGCCGGCTCGGCCTCCGCCACCGGCTCCACGGTCGCGATGCGGCAGAGGGAGACCTGCATCTCCACCGTCAGCCCCTCGGCTTCCCAGTGCTGCTGCAGGATGCCGCCGAGCTGGTCGCGGATGGTGGCGGCGACCAGCCGGCTGCCGAAGCCGCGCCGCGTCGGCGCACCCGCCACCGCCGCACCGCCGCGTTCCTGCCAGGTCAGCACCAGGTCGCCGGTCGCGGCGCGGATCTCCCAGGTGATGGAAAGCCGTCCCTGGGACCGCGCCAGCGCGCCATACTTCACCGCATTCGTCGTCAGCTCATGGAAGGCCAGCGACAAGCTCTGCGCGGCGGAGGCCGCGACGCGCACGGGCGGGCCCTCCATCGTCACCGCCATGGCGCCGTCGTCGCGCAGCGTGAAGGCGGCCAGTTCCCCCATCAGCAGCGCGCGCAGCGACGCCCCTGCCCAGCGCTGTTCCGCCAGCAGCGTATGCGCCCGCGCCAGCGCGGCGACGCGCCCTTCAACGGCGGCGGCGTAGGATTCGAGGCTGGTGCGTGGTGTCAGCCGCAGCGCGGCCTGCACCACGGCCAGCGCGTTCTTGGCACGATGGTCCACTTCCCGCGCCAGCAGCGCGCGGCGTTCCTCGGCCTCCCGCCGTGCGGAGATGTCCTGCACCGTGCCGGCGGCGCGCAGCGGGCGGCCGGCGCGGTCATGCTCGACGGCGCGCGCCCGCGCCTCCACCCAGACGATGCGGCCATCGGGGTGGTGGAAGCGATACTCGGCGGCGTAGAGGTCGGACACCCCCGCCGCCATGCGCTCGAACGCCTCCTTCATCGCGACGCGATCCTCGGCGTGCACGCGGTCCCACCAGCCGGGATAGGCGCCCACCATCTCGTCAGCCGGCGCGCCGAAGATGGCGAGCGTCCGGGGCGACCGCTGGACGATGCGCGTCAGCAGGTCGACCTCCCAGGTGCCGAGATCGGCGGCTTCCAGCGCCACGCGCAGCCGCGCCTCGCTGCCCGAAAGCTGGGCGCTGCGATGGGCGAGTTCGGCCGTGCGTTCGGCCACGCGGTGTTCCAGGCTGGCCCGCGCCGCCGCGGCCGCCCGGTCCGCCCGCCCGACCCGCCAGGCCAGCAGGCCGAGGGCGAGCGTCGCCGGCATGCCGATGCCGAACAGCCAGGCGATGCGGGCAAGCCAGCGATCCACGATCACCGCCCGGTCCCGCGCCGCGACCGCATAGGCCGGCCAGCCTTCGACGCGGCGATAGACATGCAGGCGGGACACGCCATCGAGCGACGAGGTCTCCTCCGACTCGACCCGGGCCGGGCCGCGATCCAGCACCGCCTGGGTCGCCGGCGTGGTGTGCGGCGGCCAGGGCGGTTCTGTCGGCAGTTCCAGCGTGCGCGCCAGCAGCGTGCCGTCCTGCCGGACCAGGGAGAGCACATCCTCCGACGTGCCGCGCAGGCGCCGGAAGCCCGTGCCCAGCATGGCGGGGGTGATGGAGATGTTGATGACGCCGTCGAAGGCGCCGGGCGGCAGGCCGTTGGCGGCGCCGTCGCGGCGCAACGTCACGGGGAAGAAGTCGCGCCCGTTGTTGCGGCCCCGGGCCACTTCCCCGATGCGCAGCGGCGGCGCATCGGCGCCGCGCATGGCGATGTGGTAGGGCCGGTCGGACAGGTTGACCGGCAGCGGCGTCGCCGTGTCGCTGGTCAGCAGGATCCGGCCGTCGCGCGCGATGACGTAGACGCTGAAGGCTTCCCCGTAGCGGTCCAGTTCAAGCACCTGGCGCGCCCGCGCGTGCAGTTCCTCCGCCCGCGCCAGGATCTCCTCGTCACTCAGGCCGTCCAGCAGCAACGCCACCTGCTGGCCGCGCAGGCGGTGGGATTCCAGCGCGGCGCGGGCGTATTCGGCGGCGGCATCGGCGGTGCGCGCCACCTCCGCCGAGGCTTCCTCCCAGGTCGAGGTCCAGGTGATCCAGGCGCCGACGGCCTGGATGGCGAGGGGCAGCAGCACGGCGGCGGCCAGCAGCGTCCGCCGGGGCGCTGCCCCGGTGTCGGATCGGTCCTGCTGGACGGCGTGGCTTGCTTTCACGCCCCCAAATTGCCGCTTCGGGCCGCCTCCGCAATCACCGGGGTGGGCTTCGCCTGAACACGAATGCGCGCGTGCCCTATGCGCGCAGGGGTTACGCGCGGACCAGCGCCTCCGCCGTCGCAACCACCTTGACGACGTCCGGCTTCAGCGCATCCTCCAGCGGCGGCGCGAAGGGCACGGGCACGCGGGGCTGGCCGACGCGGGCCACGCCGCGCAGCGCGCCGGGGCCCAGGCGCTCCACCATGCGGGCGATGATTTCTCCCCCGAAGCCGCCCGTGGTCACTGCCTCATGCGCCACCAGCAGGCGGCCCGTGCGCCTGACGGAGGCCGCGACCGCGTCCTCGTCCCAGGGCCAGAGGGTGCGGAGGTCGAGGATATCCGCCGCGATCCCGCGCTGCGCCAGCATCGCGCCCGCCTCCTCCACCTGCGGCACCAGGGCGGACCAGGTGACGATGGTCACGTCATCGCCCTGTCGCGCCTGGCGGGCGCGGCCGAAGGGGATGGGATCGATCACCGCCGGAACCTCCCCCACCATGGGGAACAGGTTCTTCGGATCGAAGAACAGCACCGGGTCGTCGCTGCGGATGGCGGAGACGAGCAGCCCCGCGGTATCGGCCGGCGTGGCGGGCACGGCGACGACGACGCCCGGGATATGCGTGAACCAGCTTTCGAGGGTCTGGCTGTGCTGCGCGGCGGAATTGCGCCAGATGCCGTGCGGCATGCGCACCACCACGGCGGGCTTGGCCTGGCCGCCGAACATGTAGCGCACCTTGGCGACCTGGTTCACCAGTTCGTCCATCGCGCACATGACGAAGTCGAAGATCCGCATCTCGATGATCGGCCGCGTGCCGACCAGCGCGGCGCCGAGCCCGCCGCCCATGATCATGCTTTCGCTGATGGGCGTGGAGACGATTCGCTGCGCGCCGAATTCGTCGAGGAAGCCGCGATACTGGCCGAACAGCCCGCCGCGGGCCACGTCCTCACCCAGCACCCAGACGGTGGGGTCGCGCCGCATCTCCTGCAGGGCCGCGAGGCGCGCGGCCTCCACCAGCGTGACGTTCGCCATGGTCAATGCGCCTCCACCGCGCCGCTGTCCTGCACGTCTTCCCAGGCGATGGCGGGATCGGGCCAGGGGGCGGAGAGCGCATCCTCCCGCGCATGGGTCATCTCCGCCCGCGCCTCGCCCTCGATCCCGTCGAGCATCGCGGCGGGCACGCCCTCCGCCACCAGGCGGGAGCGCAGCCGGCCGATGGGCTCCGCTTCCTTCGCCGCGGCGACGGCGGCGGGGTCGCGCCAGGCGGCGGGGTCGGTGCTGGTGTGGCCCGTGATGCGGTAGGTCGTGGCGTGCAGCAGGCGCGGGCCGGCGCCGGCGCGGATCTCCGCCACCAGGCGCGCCGCCGCCTCATCCACCGCCGCCGCGTCGTTGCCGTCCACGCTGGTGCAGGGCACGCCGAGCGCTTCCGCCCGCGCCACCACGCCGGGGCCCGCGGTGACGGAGGCCGTGGCGGTGAAGGCTGCGACGCCATTGTCCTCGCAGACGAAGAGGACGGGCAGGCGGTAGAGCACGGCCCAGTTCAGCCCCTCCAGGAAGGGGCCGCGGTTGATGGCGCCGTCGCCGAAGAAGCAGGCGACGATGCTGTCCTGGCCCAGCAGCTTGAGGCCCTGCGCGGCGCCGACCGCGATCGGGATGCCGCCCGCCACCACGCCATTCGCGCCGAGCATGCCGACGCTGAAATCGGCGATGTGCATGGAGCCCCCCTTGCCGCGGCAATGCCCGCCGGCGCGGCCGAACAGCTCCTCCATCATGCCGGCCACGCCCGCGCCCTTGGCCAGCGCATGGCCATGCCCGCGGTGGTTGGAGGTGATGCGGTCATGCCGCCGCAGGTTGGTGCAGACGCCCGCCGCGACGCCTTCCTGCCCGATCGACACATGCAGGGGGCCGGGGATCTCGCCCGCCTTGTGGGCGGCGAGCGCCGTCTCCTCGAAGGCACGGATCCGGCACATGGTGCCGTAGAGCGCGATGAGCCGCGCGCGGTTGTCCCCGCCTGTCGTCATTCTTCGATTCCGTTTCCCCAACCACCCTCCCGCCGGGCGGGGGGCTTGCGGAGGATGCTTGAGCGGGCGAAGGAATCAAGCCGGGGTGGCCAACACCCCGGGGTTGGGGGGAAGCATGGACGGCGCCGCGCTGGTCCTTGATAGCGTTACGTATCTGTCATCCGCCGCGCGCGGGCGCGTGGCCTGCTGCGCCAGCCATGGCGGCACCTATGCTGCCTGGTACGCGGCGCGGCATGGCGTGGCGGCGGTGGTGCTGCATGACGCGGGCGTAGGGCGCGCCCAGGCGGGGATCGGCGGGCTGGACTGGCTGGCGGAACGCGGCCTGCCCGGCGCCACGGTCGGCTTCCGCTCCGCCCGCATCGGCGATGGCGCGGACATGATGGCGCGCGGCGTGCTGAGCTTCGTCAACGCGCCCGCCGCCGCGCTGGGCCTGGTGCCCGGCATGGGCTGCGCGGCGGCGATGGCGCTGCTGGACGCCGCCCGCCTGCCCGCCGCATCCCCGGTGGGGGAGATGGGGGAGGCGCGGCACGAACTGCCGGGCCGCGCCGGCGTGCGGGTCTTCGCCCTCGACTCGAACGGCCTGGTCGGCGCCGGGGATGCGGGGCACATCGTCGTCACGGGATCGCATGGCGGCCTGCTGGGCGGGCGGCCGGAGACGGCGGTGAAGGCCGCGGTGCGCGCCGCGCTCTACAACGACGCCGGAATCGGCATCGACGCGGCCGGGATCTCCCGCCTGCCGGCGCTGCAGGCCCGCGGCATCGCCGGCGCCACGGTCGGCGCCGATACCGCCCTGATCGGGGACGGGATGAGCACCTGGCGGGATGGCATCATCTCCGCCGTCAATCCGCTGGCCGCCGCGCGGGGCGGCAGGGTCGGACAATCCGCGCGCGACTTCGTCGCCGCCATGCTGGAGCACGCCTGATGACTGCCAATGCCACCCGCCGCATGACCGGCGGCGCCGCGCTCGCGGAGATGCTGAAGCTGCACGAAAGCGGCCCGATGTTCGGCATGGGCGGCTTCCAGCTGCTGCCCTTCTACGAGGCGTGCCGGGTGCTGAAGGTCCAGCACTACCTCATCAACGACGAACGCTGCGGGGCATTCGCGGCGGATGCCTATGCGCGCGTCACGAACCGGCCGGGACTCGTGGACGGCACGCTCGGGCCGGGGGCGACCAACCTGGCGACGGGCCTGGCGGAGGCCTTCAACGCGGGGATGCCGATGGTCGCCATCATCGGCGACGCCAACCGCCAGCACGCCTGGAAGAACATGACGCAGGAAGCGCGGCAGTTCGACGTGCTGCGGCCCTTGGTGAAGGAGGCGATCCGGGTCGAGGTCATCTCCCGCATCCCCGAACACCTGCGCCGCGCCTTCGCCGTCGCGACCAGCGGCCGCCCCGGCCCCGTGCTGCTGGCGGTGCCGGAGGACATTGCCCATGGCGAGCACGACTTCGACGCGGGTGATTTCTGGATCGACCCGGGCACGCTGAAGGCGCAGGCGCGCCGGTCCCGCCCGGCGCGAGACGATCTGGCCCGCGCCGCGGCGCTGATCGCGAAGGCGGAGCGCCCGCTGATCCTGGCCGGCGGCGGCGTCCATATCAGCGAGGCCTCCGACGCGCTGCTGGCGCTGGCGGAGGCGCAGGGCATTCCCGTCGCGCACACCATGTCCGGCAAGGGCGCGATCGGCTGCAACCATGCGCTCTCCGCCGGCGTCTTCGGCCGCTATTCCCGCATCGCCAATGACCTGATCGGCATGAGCGACTGCCTGATCGTGGTCGGCTGCAAGCTCGGCGAGATCGCCACCAAGCGCTTCAGCCTGATGCCGGCGGGCGTGCCGCTCATCCACCTCGATATCGTGGCGGAGGAGATCGGGCGCACGACGCGGCAGGACGTGGCGCTGGTGGGCGATGCGCGCTGCGGGCTGGAGGACCTGCTGGCCGAACTCGGCCCGCGCACGGACCGCCGCGCCGAATGGTGCGCGGAGGTGCCGAAGCGCATGGCCGCCTGGCTGGAGAGTGCCAAGGACCGGCTGGAGAGCGTGGAAAGCCCGATCAATGTCGGCCGCCTGATGGGCGAGCTGAACAAGGTGCTGCCCGCCGATGCCGTGCTGGTCGCGGATGGCGGCTTCGCGGGGCATTGGGGCGGGCTGCTCTTCGACACCAAGCGCGCGGGCCGGGGCTTCGTGGCGGATCGCGGCTTCGCCTCCATCGGCTACGGCGTTCCCGGCGGCATCGGGGCGCAGATCGGCGTGGGGCCGAAGCGGCGCGTCGTCTCGCTGACGGGCGATGGCGGCTTCAACATGTCGATGGGCGACCTGGAGACGGCGCGGCGCGTCGGCGCGCCCATCGTCGCCTGCATCTTCAACAACGCGGCCAGCGGCTATGTGAAGGCGCTGCAGCACGCCGTCTTCGGCCACGGCAACTACCAGTCCTCCGACCTGGTGGAGATGAATTACGCCAACATCGCCAACGCCATGGGCTGCCAGGGCATCCGGGTGGAGGACCCGGAGAAGCTGGCCGGCGCGCTGCGGGCTGGGCTGGAGAACACGGACACGCCGACGGTGCTCGACATCGTCGTCACCCGCGACCCCGCGAAGATGCTGCCGGCGGCGGACAACCGGACGCTGAAGGTCAACAAGGGCGACCGGCCGGTGTGACCGCGGCGCGCAACAGCCGCGTAACACTTGGGTTGCGGAAGGCGAATAGGATGGGTTGATTCGAGGATGCGCCCATGCCCCGCCTGCCCCATGCCCGCTTCATCCCCCTAGCCCTGGCGCTGGGGGGCGCGGCCTTGTCGGCCGTGGCGCTGCTGGCCTGGCCGGGCTTCTGGCCGGCCGTCGCGCTGGCGCTTACGGGCGGGCTTTCCGCGCTGGGGCTGCGGGACCTGTTCCACCCCAGCCACGCCGTGCTGCGCAACTACCCCATCGCCGCGCATCTCCGCTTCATCCTGGAGGGCATCCGGCCGGAGATGCGGCAGTACTTCTTCGAGGATGAGAAGCACGGCACGCCCTTCAGCCGCGACAAGCGCGCGGTGGTCTACCAGCGCGCCAAGATGCAGCTGGACAAGCGCCCCTTCGGCACCCAGTACGACGTCTATGCCGATGGCTTCGAATGGCTGCAGCATTCCATGGCGGCGAAGCCGCCCGCGCACGGATCGCCGCGCGTCCTCATCGGCGGGCCGGACTGCGCGCAGCCCTATGCGAGTTCGCTGCTCAACATCTCCGCCATGTCCTTCGGCAGCCTCTCCGCCAATGCCATCAAGGCGCTGAACAAGGGCGCGCGCGACGGCGGCTTCGCGCATGACACGGGGGAGGGCGGGCTCAGCCCGCACCACAAGGAGCATGGCGGCGACCTGATCTGGGAGATCGGATCGGGCTATTTCAGCGCCCGCAACCCGGATGGCAGCTTCTCCCCGGAACTCTTCGCGAAGGTCGCCGCCAGCGACCAGGTGCGGATGGTGGAGTTGAAGCTGAGCCAGGGCGCCAAGCCCGGCCATGGCGGCGTGCTGCCGGGCGCCAAGGTGACGGCGGAGATCGCGCTGACCCGCGGCGTGCCGATGGGCGTGGATTGCGTCTCGCCGCCCGGCCATTCCGCCTTCTCCACGCCCGTCGAGATGATGCGCTTCATCGCCGAGATGCGGCGCCTGTCCGGCGGCAAGCCCGCGGGCTTCAAGCTCTGTATCGGGCATCGCTGGGAGTTCCTGGCGATCTGCAAGGCGATGCTTGAGACCGGCATCACGCCCGACTTCATCGTGGTGGACGGGGCGGAGGGCGGCACGGGGGCCGCGCCCCTGGAGTTCATGGACCATATCGGCATGCCGATGCGGGAGGGGCTGGACTTCGTCCACAACGCGCTGATCGGCGTCGGCCTGCGGGATCGCATCCGCCTCGGCGCCAGCGGGAAGATCGCCAGCGGCTTCGACATGGCGCGCGCCATGGCGCTGGGCGCGGATTGGTGCAATGCGGCGCGGGGCTTCATGTTCGCGCTGGGCTGCATCCAGTCGCTGTCCTGCCACACGGATCGCTGCCCGACCGGCGTCGCAACGCAGGACCCGATGCGCAGCCGCGCTTTGCTGGTGCCGGACAAGGCGACGCGCGTGCGCCAGTTCCATGCGGCGACGCTGGAGGCGCTGGGCGACATGGTGGCGGCCGCCGGGCTCGACCATCCGTCGCAACTGCGGCCGGAGCACTTCATGCGCCGGGTCTCGGGCCAGGATGTCCGCAGCTTCGCGCGGCTGTTTCCGCGGCTGGAGGAGGGGGCGCTGCTGGCGGGCTGCGACGATCCGCGCTTCCGGGAAGCCTGGGCCATGGCCGATGCCCACAGCTTCGCGCCGCGGCGGCTGGCATTGGCGATGGCCTAGGCTAGGCTCTCCCCGCCAAGGCGGGGAGGACGGCGTGGGCAACGCGAATGCGGCCAATCTCGGGCGGTTGCTGACGCAGGCGGCGCGGCGCGTGCCGGACAGCCTGGCGCTGGTCTGGGGCGATCGGCAATGGCGCTGGGCTGAACTCGATGCGCGGGTGGACCGGCTGGCGGCGGCGCTGCGGGGCCTCGGCGTGGGGAAGGGGGACCGCGTGCTGGTCCATTCCTGCAACACGAATGCGATGTTCGAGACGATGTGGGCCTGCTTCAAGGCCGGCGCCGTCTGGGTGCCGACCAATTTCCGTCTGACGCCGGCGGAGGTCACCTATCTCGCGACGTCATCGCGCGCCGTCGTCATGATCCGCGATGCCGGCTTCGCGGGCCATGCGGCGGCGGTGCGCGCGGCGTCCCCGCATCTGAGGGCCGTGGTGGCCGTCGGCGATGCGGGGGAGGGGGAGCGGGACTATGAGGCGCTGCTCGCCGCCGCGACGCAGCCGCTGCCGGACCACGAGGCCGATGTCACCTACGACGATCCCTGCTGGTTCTTCTACACCTCCGGCACCACGGGCCGGCCCAAGGCGGCGGTGCTGACGCATGGCCAGATGGCCTTCGTGGTGACGAACCACCTGGCCGACCTCATGCCCGGGACGACGGAGCATGATGCCTCCCTGGTCGTGGCGCCGCTCTCGCATGGCGCCGGCATCCACGCGCTGTGCCAGGTCGCCCGCGGCGCGCGTTCGGTGCTGCTGGCCGGGGAGAAGTTCGACCCCGCCGAGGCCTGGGCGCTGGTGGAGGAACACCGCGTCTCGAACATGTTCACCGTGCCGACGATCCTGACCGCGCTGGTGCGCGACCCCGCGGTGGACCGGCACGACCATTCATCGCTGCGCCACGTCATCTATGCCGGCGCGCCGATGTACGAGGCCGACCAGCAGGAGGCATTGGCAAAACTCGGCAACTGCCTGGTGCAGTATTTCGGCCTGGGCGAGGTCACGGGCAACATCACCGTGCTGCGTCCCGACCAGCACACGCCGGAGAATGCCGGCAGCTGCGGCGCGCCGCGCACGGGGATGGAGGTCGCGATCCTGGCCGAGGACGGCACACGCCTGCCGCCCGGCACGATCGGGGAGATCTGCGTCCGCGGCCCCGCCGTCTTCGCCGGCTATTTCGAGAACGATGCCGCCAATGCGAAGGCCTTCGCCGGCGGCTGGTTCCACACCGGCGACCTCGGCCGGATGGATGCGCGGGGGTTCCTGTTCATCACCGGCCGGGCGTCGGACATGTTCATCTCCGGCGGCTCCAACGTCTATCCGCGGGAGGCCGAGGAGGCGATCCTGACCCATCCCGCCGTCGCGGAATGCGCCATGGTCGGCATGCCCCACCCGAAATGGGGGGAGGCCGGCATCGCCTGCGTCGTGCCGCGCCCCGGCATGGCGGTGGAGGAAGCGGCGGTGCTGGCGCATCTGCGCGACCGCATCGCCCGCTACAAGCAGCCGCTGCGGATCGTCGTCTGGGATGCGCTGCCGAAGTCGGGCTACGGCAAGGTGCCGAAGAACCTGGTCAGGGCGCGGCTGGAGGCGGAGGGGGTGGGGTTCTAGCGGCGCCGGCCCGCGAGGTAGGACGCACCTTCCGGCCCCGCGACCTCCGCATGCACGGTCCCGCGCGCGACCTCGAAGCTCTCATCGGTCAGGTAGGTCTCCCGGCCCCCGGCGGTCTCGTAGATCAGCGTGCCGGACAGGATCAGCAGCCGCGCATCGAAGGGGTGGGTGTGGTCGGGCGTCGCCTCCCCGGGGGTCAGCGACCGCTCCACCGTCTCGGTATAGCCGTCCCGGGCGAGTGCGGATTCGAAGGCGGTTCGGTCCATGGATCGGCTCCCCCGGGTATGGTCGGCGCGGGCGGTTCCGGTCTAGCCTCCGCGCCCCAACGCCTGAGGGTCTAGCATGTCCGCCACCGTCTTCACCAACGCCCGAATCCTGGATGGCCGCGTCGATGGCGGGTTCGAGGGGCACGTCCTGGTGGAGGGCAACACCATCCGGGAAGTCTCCGACAAGCCCATCGGGAGCACCACCGCCCGGACCATCGACCTCCAGGGCCGCACGCTGATGCCGGGGCTGATCGATGCCCATGTGCATGTGATCGCGAGCGAGGTGAACCTGGCCCGCCACGCGCTGCTGCCGGATGCCGTCGTCGCCTTCCGTGCGGCGAAGATCATGCACGCCATGCTGATGCGCGGCTTCACCACCATCCGCGACCTCGGCGGTGCGACGCAGGGCCTGCGCCAGGCGCGGGACGAGGGGCATTTCGACGCGCCGCGCATGGTGCTCTGCGGCAAGGCGATCAGCGCGACGGGCGGCCACAGCGACGGCCGCGGCCGCTATGACAGCCGCGACATGGCCTATCTGGAAGCGCGGCTCGGCTGCCTCGGCCGCATCGCGGACGGCGTTGATGCCGTGCGCCGCGTGTGCCGGGAGGAGATCAAGGGCGGCGCCGACTACATCAAGATCATGGCCAATGGCGGCGTCGCCAGCCCGACCGACCCCATCGCCTTCCTAGGCTACAGCAAGGACGAGATCCGCGCCGCGGTGGAGGAAGCGGAGATGGCGCAGACCTATGTCGCCGCGCATCTCTACACTGACCAGGCGATCGACCGCGCCGTGGAATGCGGCGTGCTGTCGCTGGAACATTGCAACCTGATCGAGGAGAAGACGGCGAGGAAGGCCGCCGATGCCGGCGCCATCGCCTGCCCGACCCTCGTCACCTACGAGTACCTGAAGATCGAGGGTGCGTCCCTCGGCCTCGGCGCCGAGAGTGTGGCGAAGATCGACACGGTGCGGCTGGCGGGGCTCGAGAGCCTGGAGAAGATGCAGCGCGCCGGCCTGACCATGGCCTTCGGCACCGATTTGCTGGGCGAGATGCATCGCCACCAGTCCGAGGAATTCGTCATCCGCGGCCGCGTGCTGCCGGCGATGGAGGTGATCCGCTCCACCACCGTCCACGCCGCGAAGCTGCTGCGCATGGAAGGGAAGATCGGCACCATCGCGCCCGGCGCCTTCGCCGATTTGGTGGTGGTGGAGGGTGATCCGCTGGCCGACCTCTCGCTGCTGACGGGGCAGGGCAGGCACCTGTCCGCCATCATGCAGGATGGCCGCTTCATCAAGGACCAGCTGGCGGCATGATCCAGCCGGAAGACCGCTTCCCGCGCGCCCCGCTGCCCTTTCGGCCCAGGCTCACCTGGCCGGGGGGCGCGCGGCTCGCGGTCTGGGTCTGTCCGAACATCGAGCATTACGAGTTCATGCCCGCGCAGCAGGGCAGCCCCCGCGACCCCTGGCCGCGCACGCCGCATCCCGACGTGCTGTCCTATTCGCTGAAGGATTACGGCAACCGCGCCGGCGTCTGGCGGATGATGGAGGTGCTGGACCACTACGGCATCCGGGGAAGCGTGAGTTTCTCCATGAGCGTGGGGGAGATGTTCCCGCAGGTGCTGGACGGCATGCTGAAGCGGGACTGGGACGTTTTCAGCCACGGGCTCTACAACACGCGCTACCACTGGAACCTCAGCGAAGACGCAGAGCGCGCCGAGATCCAGGCGAGTGTCGAGGCCTGGCGGCGCATGACGGGGCGGCAGCTGCGCGGCTGGTTCTCCCCGGCCGCGTCGAACACGCTGGTGACGCCTGACCTCGTGGCGGAGGCCGGCATTTCCTACATCACCGACTTCTACCATGACGACCAGCCGGTGCCTGTGCGGGTGCGGTCGGGAAGGCTGGTCTCCATCCCCTACCAGATGGACCTCAACGACGCCGTGATGATCGGCGCCGCCGCCAATGAGGGCGAGGACTTCCTGCGCACCGCCGTGGACATGTTCGACACGCTCTACGCGGAGGGCGAGGTGCAGCCGCGAGTCATGTGCGTGGCGCTGCATCCCTACCTCATGGGGCGGCCGCACCGGATCGGCTACCTCGACAAGGTTCTCGCCCATATGCGCAGGCGTGAGGGCGTGTGGTTCGCAACGGGCGCGGAGATGGCGGACTGGTACATCGCCAACCACTACGACGCGGCCCTGCGATGACCCTGAAGCCCGGCATGGACCACGACATCCACGGCTTCTCCGCGCAGCCCTGGCGGCCGGAACGGGCCTGGCGCAGCGGCAGGAAGCTCGCCGTCTATCTGCTGCTGCACATCGAGCATACGGAGATCGCGCCGCCCGACGGCACGCATCGGGACCCACGCTTCCGCGGCGCCTTCTTCAGCGGCACGCCGGACTGGACCGCCTATACGCTGCGCGATTACGGCAACCGCATCGGCGCCTGGCGCATCCTGGACCTGCTGGACCGGCTGAAGCTGCCCGCCAGCGTCGCCGTCAACTTGATGGCCGCACAGCGCCACCCCGAGCTCATCGCTGCCTGCCGCGAACGCGCCTTCGAGCCGGTGGCGCATGGCTACTCCGCCAGCCGCATGCCGACCGCGCGGATGACCGAGGCCGAGGAACGCGCTGCCATCCTGGAAGCCCGGGACGGCCTGGCCGCGCTCTGGCCTGGCGCCACAGGCTGGCTCGGCCAGGACCACGGCGCTACGCCCCATACGACGCGCCTGCTGGCGGAAGCCGGCTTCGCCTATGGCCTCGACTGGGCGAATGACGAGGAACCCTACCGCCACGCCTCCGGCCTGGTGGCGATGCCGCCGCCCGGGGAGTGGGACGACGTCCAGACGCTGATGCTGCGCCGCGTCCCTGTGCCGCGATGGCCGGGCCTGGTGCGGGATGCGGTGGAGCGCCTGGTGGCGGAGCCCCGCGGCGGCCGCGTGCTGGGCGTCGGCATCCACCCCTGGGTGATGGGCGCGCCGCACCGCATCCGCTACCTGGCCGAGTCCCTGGAATGGCTCGCGGCGCGCGGCGACATCGAGGTCACGACGGCGGGGGCGCTGGCGGCCGAGTGGAGCTAGATGAACTGCCCGCGCAGGAAACCCAGCGCGGGCAGGGGGCTCCATTTCTTTGGCAGGTCGGCGCGGCGGATCGGCGCAACGCTGTAATGCGGCACGGGCTGTTCCGACCGCCTGAGAAAATCCTCATAGGCGGACACCTGCTGCGCCCGCCAGGCACGATCCTCCAGCGCCGCGTTGCGGTTCCGGTACACATTGGCGACGCGGCTCTTGCGCCCCGCGGTGGCGATCACCGCCCAGAGCGTGTCGTCATCGCCGCTGCCGACGGGGATGATGGGCTTCACCCCCCCTGGATCGCGCACCCCGGCCGCTTCGGTCAAGCATGGCGTGCATCACGGCCCTTTGCCCGGGCGCCGCGCCGTGGGATCAGGGCACCAAGCCTGCCATAAGGAGAGGACTGCGGATGATCGACCTCTACACCTGGAACACGCCGAACGGCCGCAAGATCTCGGTCGCGCTGGAGGAGATGGGCCTGCCCTACAAGGTCCACACCGTGAACATCTCCAAGGGCGAGCAGTTCGAGCCCGCCTTCCTGGCCATCTCCCCCAACAACCGCATCCCCGCCATCGTCGATCCGGACGGGCCGGGCGGCCAGCCGATCAGCGTCTTCGAATCGGGGGCGATCCTTCTATACCTCGCGGAGAAGACTGGAAAATTCCTGCCCAAGGACACGCGCGGGAAGGTCGCCGTGACGGAATGGCTGATGTGGCAGATGGGCGGCTTCGGCCCCATGCCCGGCCAGGTCCACCACTTCCTGATGCAGCCCGAGGGCCCGGCGCGCGACTATGGCTTCAAGCGCTACCACACGGAGACGAAGCGCCTCTACGGCGTGCTGGACAAGCGCCTGGCGGGGCGGGAGTTCGTGGCGACGGAGGGCGAGCCCTCCATCGCCGATTTCGCCATCCTGGGCTGGGCCTGGCGGCATGAGCGGCATGAGGTGCCGTTCGATGATTTGCCGAACGTCGCCGCCTGGTACGCCCGCATGATGGCGCGCCCGGCGACGGCCCGGGGCTTCGAGGTGGCGCTTTCCTGACCCGGACCGGCGGGGGTGCGCTTGTGCCCCCGCCCCACTGCCGCTATGAGAACCCCCGCATACGTCGTGCAACTTCAACACCCTTGAGGAGGGGTGGCCGAGTGGCTGAAGGCGACGGTTTGCTAAACCGTTATAGGGGTAAAACCCTATCGAGGGTTCGAATCCCTTCCCCTCCTCCACGCACCGCGTGATTACAACGGCTTGACGGGCCGATTCCCTGTCGTACCCCCATCCGCCGCGTCATGTCGGCATGATCGCGCCTGCAGCCTGGCCGGCGGCCATGCCGCTACGAGAGCGCGTCCTGGCAGGGTGCTCAGAAGCATTCGATGAGCGGGTCCCGCCACAGCTGACCCCCGACGCGCCGGCGTGAACGCCCTGGACAAGCGCCGGGCCGGGCACCCCGCCCTGCCGCCGTTCCGGCGTGGGAAGCCGGTTCGAAGCGCGTCCCCATCCGCGGCTGGCTAGATGTTCGTGGTGGTGATCCCGCCATCCACGGCCAGCACCTGGCCGGTCACGAAGCTGGCCTGGTCGGTCGCCAGGAAGCAGATCGCCTTGGCGATGTCCTCCACCGTGCCAAGCCGCCCGAGCGGCGTGCGGGCGATCCGGCGCTGGTCCTTCTCCTCGGTCCGGTGCTTCGCGGTTCCCTCGGTGGGCACGGCGGAGGGCGCGATCGCATTCACGCGGATGTGGCGCGGCCCCAGATCGGCCGCCGCGGCGCGCGTGATGCCCATCACGCCCGCCTTGATCCCGCTATAGACGATGGAGGAAGACGTGGCGCGCAGCCCCGCGGTGGAGGCGACGTTGACGATCGATCCGCCGCGCTCCGCATCCATCACCTCGGCCGCGGCCTGGATGCCCCAGATCACGGATTTGAAGCCGATCTCCAGCATGCGGTCCACCGTCTCCGGCGCGATGTCCGGCACGGCCTGGTAGCGGACCCAGGCCGCGTTGTTCACCAGGATGTCGAAGCGCCCGGCGCGTTCCGCCAGGCCCAGCACGGCGGCGCGCATGCCATCCCGCGTCGCGACATTCTGAGGGATGCCGATCGCCTGGCCCCCGGCGGCCTCGATCTCCGCCACCGCGGCGGCGACGAATTCGGGCTTGAGGTCGTTCACCCCGACCACCGCGCCCATCGCGGCCAGCCGGCGTGCCGTGGCGCGGCCGATGCCGTTGCCGGCGCCGGTCACCAGCGCGACGCGCCCCGCGAGCATGCCGGCCATGGAATCCTGGGTGTCCATCGCGTCTCTCCCCGGCTCAGTTCGCGTCGATCAAGGCGGCAGCGACCGCTTCGCGCAGGGCAGGGGCCTCGCCCTGCGCCTCCAGCGTGCGGATGCGGCGGAGATGGCGATGCACCGGGATGTCCCAGGTGAAGCCCATGCCGCCATGCGCCTGGATCGAAGCCTCCGCGATCAGCGGCCCGTGCGTGGCGGCGGCCAGGAAGGCGGCGCGCCGTGCCAGCACGCCTTCCGCATCGTCGCCGCAGCCGATCGCCCGCGTCAGCGCGCCGCGCATGCCTTCCAGCGCCAGCTTCTGGCGGGCCAGCAGGTGCCGCAGCGCCTGGTTGGCGACCAGCGGCTTGCCGAACTGCCGACGGGTCGTGACATGCTCCACCGCGAGGGCGAGCGAGCTTTCCGCGGCGCCGAGGATCGTGGCGGCGCGCAGCAGCGACGCTTCCGCCGACAAGGCGCTCCATGCGGCCGCATCGAGCCGGCAGGCCGCGTCCGCGCCGGTGAGCGTCACGCTGTATTCCGGGGCGGTCTCGTCCAGCCCGATGGCTTTCGCGACGCGGAGCGCGCTGGCCGGCAGCAGCGCCGCACCCTCGGCGAGCCGCACCAGCACCCAATCCGCGCTGTCGGCCATCGGCGCGCGGCCGACGGTGCCGGTGACGTCGGCGCGCGCGGTGCCGGCCCAGGCGATGGTGCCGCGCGCCTCACCGGCCGCGAGCGCCGCCGCGATCTCCGGCGCTGGCCCGGCCAGATGGCGCGCCAGCAGGATCGTCTCCACCAGCGGGAAGCCGAGATCGCCGGCACCCGCGGCCTGCACCACCGGCAGGGCGAAACGCAGGTCGAGGCCGAGGCCACCCACCGCCTCCGCTGCCAGCACGCCGAGCAACCCATCCTCCGCCAGCCGCGCCGCGCAGCCCGCGGGATCGAGGCCGATGCAGGCCGCGACGGCCTTGCGGGCGCTGTCCGCGAATTCGGCGGGATCGAGACCCGTCTGCATCATGTCCATGATCACTTCCCCCGCGGCAGGTTCAGCACGCGATCGGCGATGATGCCGAGCTGGATTTCCGTGGTGCCGGCGTAAATCGTCTCCGCGCGGGCCTGCAGGTAGATGTCCTTGAAGCGCTTCTGCGCCTGCAGCACGGGTGGTGGCGCGTCGGGGCTGGCCATGCCCAGCATCTCCATGGCGAGTGCCGCGAAGCGCTGGTGCGCCTCGCTCCAATGCAGCTTCATCAGGCTGCCGCGCGCGCCGATCGCCTCGCCGGCGACCAGCGCCTCGACCACCGGCTCCACATTGCCCTTCACCATCTCGATATCGACCAGGGTGGCGGCCAAACGCTGGCGATAGGCGCCATCGCGCAGCAGCGGCGCGAGGGCGGGATCCTGCCGGCAGGCGGCGACCAAGTGGCGTAACTCATTCTCGAAGCGCCAGGCGCGGTACATCCGGTTGGTCGCACGCTCGATGCCGAGCACGCGGATCGCGGCGTTCCACCCCTCATCCGGCGCGCCGAGCGCGTCCTCGGGCCCGACGGGAACGTCGTCAAGGAAGACCTCGGCGAAGCCGCCATCCTTGTCGTTGATCTGGCGGATCGGCCGCACGCGGATGCCCGGCGCATCCATCGGCACGGCGAAGAGCGCCAGGCCCTTGTGGCGATCCTCCAGCGGCCCGGTGCGCGCCAGCAGCAGGCAGCGCGCGGCCTTGGCGGCGCCGGAGGTCCAGATCTTCTGGCCGGTGATGCGCCAGCCCCCGCCATCGCGCGTGGCCCGCGTGCGCAGCCCCGCGAGATCCGACCCGGCCTCGGGCTCCGAGAAGCCCTGGCACCACATCTCCCGCATCTCGAGGATGCCGGGCAGGTAGCGCTGCTTCTGCTCCTCCGTCCCGATCGCCAGGATGATCGGGCCGGCGAGTTCCTTGCCGATGGAGCTGACGCTCTCCGGCAGGGCGAGGCGCCCGATCTCCTGGTTCGCGATCAGATGTTCGCGCAGCGTCCGGCCATGCCCGCCATAGGCGCGCGGCCAGGTGATGCCGGCCAGCCCGGCACGATGCATCGCCGCCTCGAAGTCGCGGCACTGCTGCAGCGTGGGCGTTGTGTAGCCGGGCGCATCGGCCAGGAAGCCGGGCGGGACGTTGGCGGAAAGCCAGTCGCGCACATGCGCGCGGAAGGCTTCGCCGCCGAGGTCGTGATGCATGCCGTCCATCATGCCGGTCGCTCCGATGTGGGGACGATCAGCGCATCCAGCGCGACCGCGCCCTGGCCTTGCGGCCGCAGCAGAAGGGGGTTGATGTCGATCTCCGCGACATCGGCCGCATGCTGCGCGGCGAAGCGCGACAGCGCGACGATGGCGCGCGCGGCGGCGGCGAGATCGGCTTTCGGCCGGCCGCGCGCGCCGTCCAGCACGGGGAAGGCCTTGAGGCTGCGCAGCATCGCCAGCGCCTCCGCCTCCTCCACCGGCGCGGGGCGCACGGCGACGTCCTGCATCACCTCGGCGAAGATGCCGCCGAGGCCGACCAGCACCACCGGGCCGAAGATCGGGTCGCGCTTCGTGCCGAGGATCATCTCGACCCCGCCGCTCACCATCGGCGAGACGAGCACGCCGGTGATGCGCGCGGCCGGGGCGCTGGCGCGCACGCGCGCCACCATCGCCTCATGCGCCGCGGCCACGGCCGCTGCATCGCGCAGGTCGAGCACGACGCCGCCGACCTCCGTCTTGTGCGGCAGGTCGGGTGAGACGATCTTCAGCACCACCGGGAAGCCCATCGCCGTCGCGACCTGCGCGGCCTCGGCAGCGCTGGCCACGACGCGTTCGGGCAGGACCGGCACGCCAGCCGCCGACAGCACCGATTTCGCGCCGGCCTCGCTGGCGATCATGTCGCGGTCCAATGGCGGTGTCGCGGGCAGGGCAGGGGGCGGCGGCGGCAGGTCTCGCGCGGCGGCCAGCGCGCAGAGCCCGGCCAGCGCCTGTGCCGAGGGTCCCACCCCATCCACCACGGCGAAGCCCATCGCGGTGAGTTCCTGCACCGCGTCGGCCGGACCGTGCACGGCGAGCATCACGACCTTTTCCGGGTGCTTCTCCCGCACCGCGCGCAAGGTCGGCATGTAGACGCCGCGCAGCCGCGGCAGGTACAGCGAGGAGGAGAGCAGCAGCAGCAGCGCGTCACAATTGTCGTCCTCCAGGATGGCGGCGAGGATCGCCTCCAGGATCTCCGGGCGGCTCGACATCTGCGCCGTCGCATCGACCGGGTTGCGCGGCGAGGCATAGGGCACGGCGGCCAGGATGCGCCGCTGCGTCGCCTCCGATGGCATGGGCAGCGACAGGCCGGCCGCGCTCGCGGCATCCGCCAGCAGTACGCCGAAGCCGCCGGAGGCGGTGAGCAGCATGGTGCGCCGGCCCCGCGGCAGCCGCGTGCCCAGCACGGAAGCGGCATGGCCGAGGTCGAGCAGCTGTTCCACGCTGTGCACGCGCACCGCGCCGGCGCGCCGAAACACCGCATCGAAGACCGCATCGGATCCGGCGAGCGCCCCGGTATGGGAGGCCGCGGCCGCCTGGCCGGCCTCGGATGCGCCGATCTTCAGCACGATCACCGGCTTGCCGGCCTGGCGTGCCTCCTCCAGCGCCGCCACCAGACGCGGGGCGTCGCGGCAGGTCTCCAGCACGCAGAGGATCACCTTCGTCGCATCGTCGCGCGCGAGCCAGGCGATGGCATCCGCGATGTCCACGTCGCATTCATTGCCGGTGGTCAGGAAGCGGCTGATGCCGATGCTGCGTTCGCGCGCCAGCAGGGCGGTATAGCTGCCGAGATTGCCGCTCTGCGACGCGATCCCGATCGGCCCGGCGGGCGGCAGGCTGCCTTCCAGCACGATGGAGAAGGTCGCGATGCTGCGCTCCGCGATGCTGACTGCGCCGAGGCAGTTCGGGCCGAGCACGCGCAGACCGGTCCGCTTCGCCGTGGCGCGCAGCCGCGCCTGCAGCGCCTCCCCCGCTTCGCCGAGCTCCGCGAAGCCGGAGGAGAAGATCACCGCGCCCTTCACGCCTTTCGCCGCGCAGGCCTCCAGCGCATCGGGCGCCCCTTCGGCGGCGACGGCGATGATGGCGAGGTCGGGCGCCTCCGGCAGGTCGGCCACGGACGCATAGGCGCGCAGCCCCTGCACCTCCGCCGCGCGCGGGTTCACCGGGTAGATCGCGCCGGGAAAACCGAAGCGGCACAGCAGTTCCACCGGGCGGCCGCCGATCTTGGTCGCGTCCTGGGATGCACCGATGATCGCGATGGATCGCGGCTGCAGGATCGCCTCCAGCCCGGCGCCGATGACCTGCATCTCAGCGCCCCTTGAAGACCGGCTTGCGCTTCTCGACGAAGGCGGTGCGGGCCTCCTTCGCATCCTCGGTGCGGGACAGGGCGACGGTGAAGTTCTGCTCGAAGCGGTAGGCATCGCGCTGCGGCATCAGGTCCACCATGTTGGCGGAGGTCTTGGCGTAGTTAATGGCCAGCGGGCTCTTGTTCGCGATGCACTCGGCGTAGCGCATGGCTTCCGGCAGCAGGTCCTCGCGCGTCGTCGCCTTCTCGATGATGCCGCGGCGGTAGAGCTCGGTGCCGGTCAGGCGCCAGCCCGTGTACATCATCATGCGCATGGCGGAGCGGCCGAAGATGGTGCGCAGCATGGCGCCGCCGCCGGCCAGTCCGACATCGATCTCCGGCATGCCGAACACCGCATCCTCGGCGGCCAGGTAGATGTCGCAGGCGGCCATCAGCCCGAGCCCGGCGCCCAGCGCCGCGCCGTTGACGGCGGCGATGACCGGCTTCGCGCATTCGCGGATCGCATTGCCCGTTTCCCGCGTCACACGGTTATGGGCGTGGAAGGCGCCGGTCCGGGTCGGGTCGGGCCGGTCCTTGAGGTCGGCGCCGGCGCAGAAGGCCTTGCCGGCGCCGGTCAGCACGGCGACGCGGATGTCGTCGCGCTCCGACACGGCGTCGAACACCTCGATGATCGCGTCGCGCATCGCGCGGTTCAGGGCGTTGACCGGTGGGCGGTTGAGGGTGACGAGCGCCACGTGATCCGTGACCTCGAGCGTCACGATGTCGCCGGACATAGATGCTGCGGACATGCCGTTTCCTTCCCCTCCTACCCCGCCTGGACTTTCACTGTCCAATCGGTCAGTCCGCATGGTCGTAGCTCCACGCTCCGTCATTCGCAACCGCAATCCACGTTCACACAGCCCGTTGACCGATCGGTCAGCGGCGTCATAGGATCGCGCCAACGAACGCTGCGGAGGAGAGGTCCATGTCCACGCTGTCCCGCCGTGCGCTGCTGGCTGCCGGCCTGGCCCTTCCTGGACTGGTCATGCCCGGCATTGCCCGCGCGCAACCCTCCGGCCCCATCCGCTTCGTGGTGCCCTTCGCCGCCGGCGGGTTGACCGACATCGTCACCCGCATGGTCGCGCAGCACATGGCGCAGACGCTGGACCAGACCATCGTCGTGGAGAACCGGCCTGGCGGCAACGCCATCATCGCGACGCAGGCCGTGGCCCGCGCGCCGAAGGATGGGCTGACGGTGCTGGTCGGCGGTACGGCGGGGCTGCCGCTCAACGTGCTGATGCGCCCGACGCTGCCCTATGCGCTGGAGGATTTCGCGCCCGTCGCGCTGCTCTTCGACGGCCCGCTCTCCCTGACCATCAACGCCAGCCTGCCGCCCCGCACCATCGTGGAATTCGTGACCTTCGCGAAGGCCAGCCGCAACCCGCTGCGCTACGCCACCAACGGTCCGGGCAGCGTCGGGCATCTGTTCGGCATCCTGATGGCCAACGCCATGGGCATCGAGCTGACCGACGTCGCCTATCGCGGCAACGGCCCGTCCACCACCGACCTCCTGGCCGGGATCATCGAGATCAGCGTCGAGGCGCCGACCACGACCATCGAGCATGTGCGCGCCGGCAAGCTGCGCCTGCTCGGCCTGTCATTCCCCGAGCGCGCGCCGCTGCTGCCGGAGATCCCGACCTTCAAGGAGGCGGGGTATCCCGAACTCGTCACGGGCTTCTGGACCGCGCTGCTCTGCCCGGCCGGCACGCCGGCCGATGTCGTCGCGCGGCTCAACGCGGCCGCGAACAGGGCGATGGAGAGCGAGACCATCCGCCAGCGCCTGGCCGGCGAGGCGCTGCGCGCCATCTCCGGCCCGCCGGCGCTGCTGCAGCAGCAGATGGCGCAGGACATGGCCCAATGGGGCCGCATCATCCGCGAGAAGAACATCACGCTGGAATAGGGAGGGCTGGATGAGCAGCATGGGATTCGGTCGCCGGGCATTGGCCGGCGGCGCGCTGTCGCTGGGGCTGGCGCGGGCGGCGAGCGCGCAATCCTGGCCGGACCGGCCGGTGCGCATCATCGTGGCCTTCTCCCCTGGTGGGGAGCCCGACATCCTGATCCGCGGCATGCAGCCGCTGATGCAGGAGGCGCTGGGCCAGCCCGTGGTGATCGACAACCGCCCGGGCGCTTCGACGCAGATCGGGGCGGAGGCCGTGGCGCAGGCGCGGCCTGATGGCTACACGCTGCTGCTGACGTCGTCGACGACCTTCGCCGTCAACCCGCATCTGAAGCCGGACCTGCCCTATCGCCTGTCGCAGTTCCGCCCGATCACGCAGGTGCTCCAGGCGCAGCTCGCGCTCTATGCCAATCCGCGCCTGCCAATCCGCACGGTGGCGGAGCTGATCGACTACGCCCGCCGCCAGCCCAATGGCGTGACCTACACCACCACCCTGCGCGGCGGCGTCGCGCACCTCGCGGGTGAGCGGATGAAGCAGATCACCGGACTGCAGATGACGGACGTGCCGTTCCGCGCCAGCACGGCGGCGGCGCAGGCGATCATCCGTGGCGATGTCGATGTCGGCTTCGATGGCCTGGCGACCTATCTCGGCCTGCTGCGCGGCGGGGAGATCCGGGCGCTCGCTGTCACCGGCGCCAGACGGACCGAGGCGCTGCCCGACGTGCCGACCTTCGCGGAGACCGGCTACCCCGATCTCGCGCAGGGCTACTGGTACGGGCTCTTCGCGCCCGCGGGGACGCCCGATGCGGCGGTGACGCGCATCCTGGCCGCTGTCCGGGCCGCGGCGCGCAACGAGCATCTGCGGTCGATCTGGGCGGCGCAGGGATCGACGCTGGACAGCATGGACCCCGACACCTTCATGACCCTGCTGGCATCGGAAAGCGAGCGCTGGGGCGCGCTGATCCGCGGCATCGGGCTCCGGCTGGACTGACTATTCCGCCTGCATGCCGCGGAAGATCATGTCGAAATAGGCGTCCGCGATCTGCGGCGCGGGCATGCCCTTGTCCGGCTTGTACCAGCGATGCATCCAGTTCAGCGCGGAGAGCACCAGGCGGCCCGCCAGCGGCACGTCGAGAGGGCGGAACTCCCCGGCATCGATCGCCTGCTGGATCAGCGTGCGGACCAGGCCTTCGTAGCGGTCGCGCCACATCATCCGTTCCTTCTGGCGCCGCTGCTCCGGGTCGCTCCAGAAGGCGCTGGTGGAGGCGAGCCAGGCCCAGCGGTAGCGCTGGAAGTACTCGCCCGTCGCGACCATGAACGCACGCAGGCGCTCCGTCGGCGTGGCACCGTCTGGCAGCCGGTCGAAGACGAACTGGTACAGTTCCCGCGTCGAGCCCAGCGCGATGCGGGCGAAGATCTCGTCCTTGTCGGTGAAGTGATGATAAAGCAGCGATTTGGAGATGCCGCAGGCCTCCGCGATGTCGCGCATCGAGGTGCCGTCATAGCCGTTGGTCGCGAAGAGCCGCGCGGACTCCGAGAGAATCTGCAGGATGCGCTCGGCGGAATCACCCGCTTCGACCGTCGATGCCGCACGCGCCATAGGTCACCTCCAGGGCCGGGAATGTGGCCTTCCGTCCCTGCGCCCGCAAGTATTGACCGATCGGTCAGCGCCAGCCACCCTCGCGCGGGAGGATCGGCATGGAGATCGCACGGATCGGCAGCACGCAGGACCGGCTTGGCGAAAGCCCGGTCTGGAGCGCGGGCGAGCAGCGGCTCTACTGGGTCGATTCCCTCGCAGGCGTGCTGCACCGGCTCGATCCGTCGACCGGCGCGCATGAGGCCTTCACGGTCCCGGCGCCGGTCGGCTCCTTCGCCCTCTGCCGCGATGGCGGCGTGCTGCTGGCGCTGTCCGACGGCTTCCGACGCTTCGATCCGGCGAGTGGCGCCCTGGCGCCCGTGGTGCCGCTCGACATCGCGCATCCCGATATCCGGCTGAACGACGGCAAGGTGGATCGGCAGGGGCGCTTCGTGGCGGGCACGATGCACATGAACCTCGCCGAGGGCGCCATGCCGCTTGGCGGGCTCTACCGCCTGGCGGGCGGGCGCGTGACGAAGCTGGCGGGGGACATCGTCACCGCGAACGGACCCTGCTTCAGCCCGGATGGGCGCACGCTCTACCTCGCCGACAGCCCGCGCCAGGTGATCTGGGCCTTCGACTACGACACCGGGGAAGGACTGCCCGGCAACCGGCGCGTCCTGGTGGACCTGGCCCCGCTCGGCACCGCGCCGGATGGCGGCACGGTGGATGCCGATGGCCATCTGTGGTTCGCGCTGGTCCGCAGCGGAGAGATCGGCCGCTTCGATCCCGCTGGCCGCCTGGTGCAGCGCATCCGCATGCCCGTGCGCTACCCGACCAGCCTGAATTTCGGCGGTCCCGCGCTCGACGTGCTCTACCTCACCTCGATCTCCCGCAGCCACCGGCTGACGGCGCCGGAGCCCGAGGCCGGCGGGCTCTTCGCCATCACCGGCCTCGGCGTCACCGGCATCGCGGAGCCGCCGGCCTTCTCCTGATCACTCCAGCGTCAGGCCGATGCGGCGGATGATGCGGCCCCAGGTCTCCGTCTCCTCGGCGATCAGCGCGCTGAAGGCCTCGGGCGTGTTGGTCTCGATCGTCGCGCCCTCATGCGTCAGGTTCTGCCAGAGCTCGCCGTCGCCCATCGTGCCGATGGTGGCGGCGTGCAGATGGGCCAGCACGGGCGCCGGCAGGCCGGCGGGCGCGAGAAGCCCGTACCAGTGCTGGTGGCCGATGTCGCGGACGCCGGCCTCGGCGAAGGTGGGCGTGTCCGGCAGGGCAGGGACGCGGGCGTCGCCGGTCACAGCGATCACCTTGGCGCGGCGCTCCTGCACCAGGCTCAGCCAGGCGGGGATGCCGTCGATGGCGAGGGGCAGGTCGCCCCGCATGATGCCCTGCTGCATCATCGGCGTGCCGCGATAGGGCACGTCGATCAGCTCGATCCCCGCGGCGAGCTTCAGCGCCTCCCCCGTCAGGTGGGTCGAGTTGCCGCGGCCGGTGATGCCGTAGTGCAGCGGCTGGCGCGCCGCCCTGGCCAGGGCGACCACGCCCGGCATGTCGTTCGCCGCCAGGCCCGGGCTGGCATAGAGGGCGAGCCGCGTGCGGATCAGCAGCGAGACCGGCTGGAACTGCTCGATCCGGTAGTTGATCCGGTTGAACAGATGCGGGTTGGCGGCGAAGGTGGTCGAGGTGCCCATGAACAGCGTGAGCCCATCTGGTGCGGAGGCCGCGACATGCTCCGCCCCCAGCATGGTCGTCGCGCCGGAGCGGTTGTCCACCACCACCGCGCTGCCGAGCCGCGGCGCCATGCCCTGCGCCAGCCGCCGTGCAAAGATGTCCGGCCCGCTGCCGGCGCTGTAGGGCACCACCAGCCGCACCGGCCTGCCCTGCGCCGCGGTGCGGCCCGTGATCGCCGCCGTCGCCAGCCCCGCGAGAATGCTGCGCCGCCCTGCCTTCATGGCGTTTCCTCCTGTGAGCGCAGGAAAACTGACGCAGACTGACCGGTCGGTCAACGCGCGGGGCCGTGACCGATCAGGCCGGGCAGGGCCTCCACCAGGAAATCCAGGAACACGCGTGTCTTGGCCGGCAGCAGGCTGGTCTGGCGGAACACGGCATAGATGCCGAGGTCGAAACCCGTGTTGGTGACGCGCACCGCCGGCAGCAGCCGCTTCAGCTGGCCGCTCTCCAGCTCCTCCCGCACCGTGTAGTCGTCCAGCAGCGCGATGCCGTGGCCGGCGATCGCCATCTGGCGCAGCACCTCGCCATTGTTGCTGGCGAAATGGGCGGCGATGCGCAGTTCCTCCATCCCGCCACCGGCCAGGAAGCGCCACACCACGTCTTCCGGCCCCAGCCAGTAGGCCAGGCAGCGCTGCGCCAGCAGGTCGCGCGGCACGGTCACGGGCGGCATGCGGGCAAGGTAGGCGGGGCTTGCCACCAGCACACGCTCGCTGCGCAGCAGGCGGCGCTGCATCAGCTGGGCATCGGGTGGCGCACCGATGCGCAGGTCGATGTCGATCTCCTCCTCCGCCAGGCGCGCGGGGTGTTCGGCCAGGCGCAGTTCCACGCGCAGTTCGGGGTAGCGGTCCTGGAAGGCCGGGATCAGCGGCGCCACCACGCGCATGCCGAACATCAGGCGGGAATGCACCCGCAGCGTTCCGCGCGGCGTGGTCTGCAGGGCGGAAGCGGCGGCCTCGGCCTCCGCGATGTTCTGCAGGATCGGCTCCAGCCGCGCCAGGTATTCGCGGCCCGCCTCCGTCAGCACCAGGGTCCGGCTGGTGCGGTTCAGCAGCTGGATGTTCAGCGCCGCTTCCAGCGCCGCGACCTGGCGCGAGACGGAGGCGGGCGAGAGCCCGGCCCGGCGCCCGGCGGCGGAGAAGCTGCCCTCACGCACCGCACTCACGAACAGCTCCATGGCCTGCAGGCGGCTCATAGGGCTTCCTTTGCAGAAAACGCACAGATACTGCTTGGCATTAGCGTATTGTTGCGGCGAATGGCTAGCGCCTAGGATGCGTCCAGCAAAGGGCCAAGAACGGGAAGGAAGGCGTTTCCATGGAATTCGGCATCTTCATCCTCATGCAGCAGCGCGGCTACCACCAGACGTCGCAGGACGTGCTGAACTACGCCGTGGAGCAGACCGTGGCCGCCGACCAGGCCGGCTTCGACACGGCCTGGTATGCCGAGCACCACTTCTCCAACTACGGCCTCTGCCCCTCGCCATTGATGATGGTGGCGCATATGGCGGCGCTGACGAAGCGCATCCGCCTGGGCAGCGCGGTCTGCGTGCTGCCGATGTACCATCCCGCGCGCCTGCTGGCTGAGGCCGGCTTCTGCGACACCGTCTCCAACGGCCGGCTCGAGCTCGGCGTCGGATCGGGCTACCAGAAGTTCGAATTTGACCGCTTCGGCGTGCAGATCGAGGACGCGCCCGCGATCTTCCACGAATTCCTGGACGTCATCCAGCTCGGCCTGAAGGAGAAGGGGTTCAGCTACGACGGCAAGCACATCCAGCTGCCGCTGACCTCCATCAGCATGCGCGCGGTGCAGAAGCCCATGCCGCCGATCTGGATCGCCACCGGCCATCCGGAGACGCAGGCGCGTGCGATCCGCGAGGGCCACAACCTGTTCGTCACCGCGCTGTTGCAGGGCACCGACAAGCTGCGCCAGATGCGGGAGGGCCTGACCGCCATCGCGGCGCGCGAGGGCAAGAACATCGACGAGGCGAAGATCGCGCTGCTGCGCTGCGCCTATGCCGGCAGCGATGCAGAGGTGACGAGCTACCTGGAGAATGCCCGCTACCAGCGCCGCATCTCCGAGGCGCTGAAGTACCGGCGCGCGCAATCCGATGACGGCTTCATGGTGAACGAGGAAGAGAGCCCGAACGACATCCCGCTGGAGCAGATGCGCGCCAACCTGCCGGTCGGCAGCGTCGACCAGGTGGTGGAGCGCATGGTGGAGGAGATCCGCATCCTCAAGCCGAAGCATGTCGCCATCCAGACGCAGCTCGGCGACTTCGACCATCGGACCATGATGCGGCAGATCGAGCTGTGGGGAGCGCGGATCATCCCGGCGATCCGCAAGGAGCTGGGCGTGGACGCCCCAGTGGCAACGCTCGCCGCGGAGTGAGGCGGTGCTGATCCGCATCACCGGGGCCGGCGACGCGCTGCTGGAGGATGCCGAGGATTTCCGGCGCTTCTCCATCCGCTTCGACGCCGGCACCCGCGGCAGCGGCCCGGCCGAAGCGGCGCTGGCCCGCGTGGCGTGTCCGGACGGCGAGGTCGCCTGGGTCTGCCCGGATGCACTCCGGCGCCTTGCGCCTCGCGGCGAGGATGCGGGCTGGCAGCAGGGCTTCGCGCGGATGGTCGCCTTCGCCGAGACCCGCGGCTGGGTGGACCAGGCCGGCCGGGTGCGGGCCCATATCGAGGCTGATGCGTGATGGCGCCGTTCGACGCGGGCACGTTCCGCGCCGCGATGCGCAACCTGGCGGGCGGCGTCGCCATCGTGACGACGGGCGAGGGGGCGGCGCGGCGCGGCCTGACCGTGACCGCCGTCACCTCCGTCTCGGCGGATCCGCCGATGGTGCTGGTCTGCATCAACGCGGCGTCGGGTAGCCATGATGCGGTGCTGCGGCACGGCGCCTTCGCGGTGAGCATCCTGGGGCCGGAGCATGCGGCGCTGGCCTGGCGCTTTGCCGGGCAGGGCGGCGTGCAGGGCGCCGCGCGGTTCGAGGGCGACGCCTGGAGCCCGGGGCCGAGCGGCTCGCCGCTTCTCGGCTCGGCGCTGTGCACCATCGATTGCGCCCTGGAGGCGCATCAGCGCGCCGGCAGCCATGGCGTCTTCATCGGCCGCGTGCTGGCCTCCAGCCACCGGGCCGGCGAGCCGCTGCTGAATTTCCAGGGCGCCTTCCGCGCCCTCGCGGCGGCCTGAGCGCACCGGCATGACCCGCATCATCCTGGTCACCGGCGCCGCGGCCGGCATCGGCTGGGCCACGGCGCGGGCCTTCGCTGCTGCCGGTGACCGCGTGCTGCTGGCCGACATCGATGGCGAGCGTGCGCGGATGCGGGCACAGGAACTCGGCCCGGCGCATGAGGCGATCCGCGTGGACATGGCCGATCCTGCCGCCGTGGCCGCGATGATCGCCGGGATCGCGGACCGGCATGGCCGGCTCGACGTGCTGGTAAACAATGCCGGGCGGATCGATGGCGGGACCGCGGTGGTGGACCAGACGGCCGAGGGGTTCCGCAGCCTGCTGGCGCTGAACCTGGATGGCGCCGCCTCGGCGGCGCGCGCGGCAGCGGCGGTGATGCGCCGCCAGGGTGGTGGCGCCATCGTCAACGTCGCATCGGGTGCGGCGCTGCGCGCCATCCCGCTGCGCAACGGCTACAGCGCGTCCAAGGCCGGCCTTGTCGCACTGACCCGCAACCACGCCTGCGCCTGGGCCCGCCACGGCATCCGGGTGAATGCCGTGGCGCCCGGCTACACGCGCACCGAGCTGGTGGAGCGCCTGATCGCCGAGGGGCGCGTGGACCCCGCCAGGGCCGTGCGCCGCATCCCGCTCGGCCGGATGGGCACGCCCGCGGAGATCGCGGCCGCCATCCTGCACCTCGCCTCCCCGGACACGGCCTATGTGACCGGTGCGCTGCTCGTCGCCGATGGCGCGTCGCATGCCTATGGCGGCAGCGAGGACGCGAACGTCATCCGCGGCGCTCCACCGGTCGATCAACCCCCGGGCGCGCCGGTGATCGCCATCGGTCCTGGCCCGGCCGGGGAGGCGCTCGCCAGGCGGCTCGCGGCGCGCGGCGTGCTGACGGTGCCGGCTGGGGCGGGGATGGATCGGCATGGACGGCTCGACGGGCTGTTCAACATCGATCCGGAACCGGGAAGGCCGGGGCACCTCGACCGCATCTTCATGGGCGCGCAGGCGGCGGGGCGCATGATGCTGCGCCAGGGCCACGGGGCGGTCGTGAACCTCACCTCCGTGCTGGGGCAGCTGGGCCTGCCTGAGGCCGATGGGAACGGGCCGGAGCAGGCCGCGATCGGCATGCTGACGCGCACCATGGCCTGCGAGTGGGGCGGCAGCGGCATCCGCGTGAACTGCCTCGCCGCAGGGCCGATCGCCGGCGGGGATGCCAGGCTGTTGCCGCGTATCCCGCTGCGGCGCCTGGCGGAGGCGGAGGACATCGCGGCGGTGGCTGACTTCCTGCTCTCGCCGGCGGCCGGCTTCGTGACCGGAAGCATCCTGCCGGTCGATGGCGGGCTGAGTGCCCATGGCGGGTTGGACATCGCGGAATGACGCCTTCGACCGTCTGAGCGGCAGGGCACGAGGCCCGCGCCTGGCGCGCCACAGCCCGTCCCGCAGCGCTGGAATCAGCGCCCGAACAGCGCCCGATGCCAGGCCACCAGCGCCGCCGCGCTCACCCCCGCCCAGGGCCCGACCATCAGGCAATGCGGCGCGTCCGGCAGAAGCTGGTGCGTGCCGCCCAGGAAATCCGCGATCGCCTGGTCCTGCCCGGCCGGGTGTCGCTCCGGGTCGTCGCGCCCGGCTTCCAGGACCAGCACCGGCACGGCGGCCAGCCGCGAGGCGTCGACCGGGATGCGCAGCGTGTAGCGGTCATTCAGCACGCGCGGCGATTCCGGCGACAGCGCCGCGAGATAGGCGGCGAGCCCTCCCGGACGAACACCGCCGAGGTAGCGCGCGACCGCGACCGGCTCCGCCGGCGGCCGCAGCATGGCGCCTTCCAGTACCGTCGGCACACGCGCCGCGCCGGGCAGGTTGCCGGGCGGGGAGGGGGCCACCAGCAGCAGCCCGGCAACCGCGTCCAGCCGCTCCGCCGCGCGCATCGCGACGAGCGCACCCAGGCTGTGGCCGAGCAGGACGACGCGCCCGCCAAGCGCCGCCGCGGCCTCCACCGCATCGGCGACGTAATCCTCCACGCTTGTGGCGGGATCGGCGCCGGCTTCCAGCGTGCCCTTGCCGCGCGGCTCCAGCGCCGCCGCGGCGATGCCCGCCTGCGCGAAGAGCGACAGCCACGGCGCGAAGCACCAGGCGCCGTGATAGCCGCCGGGGATGCAGAGGATCGGCACGCCGGCCCCTGGGCCCACGAACACCGCGCCGCGGGACAGGGCGATGCGCCGCGTGCCGGGTGGCACGCGGCCGGGCGGCGGGGTGAGGCTCACTCCGGCTGGATCCCCGCGATCCGCACCCAGTCCCGCCACCGCTCCCGGTCGGCGACGAGGAAGCGGTCCATCTCCTCCGCCGGCAGGAAGCCCGGCGTCAGGCCCTGGCGGACCAGCGCGGCGGAGACCGCCTGGTCCCCCACCGCCTCGCGCAGCAGGGCGCCCATGCGGTCCAGGATGGGGCGCGGCGTGTTGGCGGGGGCGGTCAGCCCGAACCAGCCCTCCACGACGAAGCCCGGGATGCTCTCCGACACCAGGGGAAGGTCCGGCTGCTGCACCGTGCGGCGCGCGGCGGAGACGGCGATGGGCGCGATGCGGCCGGATTGCAGCGCCGGCGCCGCGGAGAGCGCGTCGAGGAAGGCGAACTGGATCTGCCCGCCGATCAAATCCGGCACGATCTGCGTGATGTTGCGGTAGGACACGCCCGTCACGTCGATCTCCGCCCGCGCCTGCAGCAGCGCCGACGGCACCTGGGAGGAGGAGGAGTAGTAACCGAAGAAGACGCGCCCCGGATTGGCGCGCGCATGCGCGACCAGCGCCGGGATGGTCTTGAACGGCGTATCGGCGGAGACGACGGCGATGGTCGGGTAGGTGCCGAGCAGGCCGACATGCGCGTAGTCGCGCACGGGGTCATAGGGCAGGCGGCGGAACAGGAATTCGTTCGCCGCATGGGTGGAATTGGTCGAGATCAGGAAGGTGTAGCCATCCGGCGCCGCCTGCTTCGCGGCCTCGGTCCCGAGCACGCCGCCGGCGCCGGCGCGGTTGTCCACCACGACGGGCTGGCGGAGATGCGCCTCCAGGAACCGGCCGAGCGTACGGCCGACGAAATCCGCCGCGCCGCCGGCGGCGGAGGGGACGATGATCCGCACGGGGCGAGTCGGCCATTCGGCCTGCGCCCGCGCGATGGATGGCAGGAAGGGCGTCGCGGCCAGCGCGGCCAGCAGCGCACGGCGTTTCGGCGCAATCGATGTCATGGGCTCATCCTCCCCGCGGTCATGCGGCGCGGAGCATTGCCGAAGGCGGTGCCGCTTGCACCCCCCCATCGGCGGCGATGGGCTTCCTCGGCGGTCAGGCCCGCTTCGTCACGTCCCAGAAGACCGGCATGGGCGCGGGGACGACGCCCTCCAGCCCGCTGCGCCAGGCCTGCTTGTTGAGGAAGAGGCCGGTCGGGACGAAGACGACATCCTGCATCGCATCGGCGTTGATCCGGCGCGCGATGGCGCGCTCGGCCTCCAGGTCGGGCGCGTCGAACCAGTCGGCGATGCCGGCCTCCACGCGCGGGCTGTCGGGCCAGCCGAACCAGGCGCGTTCGCCATTGGCGCGCAGCCCGAAATAGGCGGCGGGGTTGATGCAGTCCACGCCAGCATGGGTGGCGGAGAAGACGCTCCACCCGCCCTGCGTCGCCGGGGCCTTGTTGCCGCGCCGGACCTGGATGGTGGCGAAGTCGGTGGCCACCAGCTCCACATTGAAGCCGATGCGGCGGAAGAGGTCGGCCGAGACCTCGCTGGCCGCGCGCATGTTGAAGATGTCCTGCGCCGAGAGGATGACGACGGGCTCCCCCCGGTAGCCCGCATCCACCACGGCCTTGCGGGCCGCCTCCAGGTTCCGCGGCTGCTTCAGCAGGTCGGAGCCTTCCTCGGTGTAGAGATCGCTGCCCGGCGTGAAGAAGCCCATCATGCGCTTGCGCATCGCGGGATCGCTGCCGGCGATCGCGATGGTGTAGTCATCCTGGTCCACCGCCATCAGCAGCGCGCGGCGGAGCGCGGGATTGTTGAAGGGCGGCTGCAGGTGGTTCAGCCGGATCGCGGTCACGGTGCCCATGGGGTTGGAGACACCCGTGCGCACGGCCCGATTGCGGGCGAGCAGCGGCAGGAGGTCCGGCGGCGGTGCCTCGACCCAATCGACCTCGCCGGTGGACAGCGCGTTCACCGCGGTCGCGGGATCCGGCATCGTGCGCCACTCGATGCGGTCGAAATTCACCCGCTTGCCGCCCGCCATCCAGGATGCCGGTTCCGCACGCGGCACGTAGTCGGCGAAGCGTTCGAAGGCGGCGCTGGATCCGATGACCCATTCGTCGCGCATGAAGCGCATCGGGCCGCTGCCGGTGAAGTCGGAGATCATCCTGAAGGGATCGGTCTCCGCCACGCGTTCGGGGAAGACGAAGGTGCAGGGCGTGTTCGACTTCGCCAGCGCGAACAGCATCTTCGGGAAGGGCCGCTGCAGCGTCCAGCGGAAGCGACGGTCATCCAGCACGGCGAGGCTCTGCTGGATCGAGGCGATCCGCTGGCCCATCGTGTCACGCACCGCCCAGCGTTTGAGGCTGGCGACCGCGTCGCGCGCGCGGACCGGCGTACCGTCATGGAACATCTGGCCGGGGCGCAGCGTGAAGGTCCAGGTCAGCCCGTCGGCGGAGACCTCCTCATGCTCCACCATCTGCCGCTGCGGGCGCATCTGGCTGTCGATGCCATAGAGCGTGTCCCAGACCAGCAGCCCGGCATTGCGGATGACGAAGTTCGCGGACCAGACCGGATCCATGTTCGACAGGTCGCTCTGCGGCACGAAGCGCAGCACGCGGGATGGCGGGGGCGTCGCGGCGCGGGCGAGGCGGTACGGCAGCAAGGCGGCGAGCGTTCCGGTGAGAATGCCGCGACGATCCATGGGCCGGTTCCTCGTCCAGCGTCTCGCGGTGGCAGGGCCGCCACCGCGTCACGGTGGATGATCCTGGGGTAGCGCCTGGGGCCAGGCCAGGGCCGGGACGGCGCCAAGGCGGGCATCCGTCCGTCATCACTGAAAAGACTGCCCGCGATTTCGGCGGCCTGCACACCATGCCGGCAGTGCCGGGAGCACCGATGCGTGCCCGCGCTCGGTCGATTGCGCGATTTGCAGCGCCACGCGCGAAGTGACGCCAATTTACACGCGTGACCGATCTGTTAACGCTTCCGTGAAACCCTCACCGGTTGGTAATCTCCAGGCCACGGAGCGACCCTGGATGAGGAGGCCCCCCGTTGCCGGCGGGGGTATGGCGTGATGGCGGACAAGCCCGAATTCGCCCTTGAGGACATCGTCAAGCAGCTGCGCGTGAGTTGGAGCGGATCGACCGAGGGCAGCTACCGTTCCTGGACCGATGCCAGCATCACCTACTCGATCCCCGTCTCCCGCCCGGCCGGCACTACCGGGCGCGATGAGGAGCTGACCGGCTTCGTCCCGCCCACCGCCAACCAGATCCGCGCGGCGCAGGAGGCCTTCGCCGTCTGGGCCGACCTGATCGACAAGCCGCTGATCCTCACCACCGATCCTGGCGCGAACATCACCGTTGCCTGGAGCAGCGGGACGGGCGGCAGAGCCTATTCCGCGCCTGAGATCAGGCAGACCTCCAACCCCTTCGACTTCACCGGCCCCGTCACCTACGCCTACGTGCGGGACAGTATCTGGATCTCCGATCAATGGTCCAACCTGCGGGATGAGAAGATCCTGCTGGGCACGCATATCAACTACGCCGCCGTCGACGGGTTCTACGTGCTGGTGCACGAGATCGGGCATGCGCTCGGCCTCAGCCATCCCGGGCCCTACAACGACACCGACATGCCCAAGCCGACCTATGAGGCGAGCGCCGTCTTCGCGCAGGACACGCGCCAGTACACCGTCATGTCCTATTTCGGCGGGAACTTGCAGGGCACGGGCTGGACGCTGGACGGGCCGCTCAGCTTCTTCCCTTCCACGCCGATGGTCTTCGACATCGCGGCCATCCAGGCGATCTACGGGGCCAACCCCAACACCCGCCAGGGCAACACGACCTACGGCTTCAACGTCACGGCCGACGTGCCTGATGTGCTGGATTTCAGCAAGAACGTGTATCCTGTCGTCACGATCTACGATGCCGGCGGCATCGACACGCTCGACCTCTCCCCCGATGTTCCCGCGCTCGACGCCAATGGGGCGGTGCAGGTCGATAGCGGCGGCATCCCGCAGCGGATCATCAACCCGCAATTCATCGACCTGACGCCGGGCGCCTATTCCAGCGTCATGGGGATGAAGGACAATCTGGCCATCGCCCTCAACACGTCGATCGAGCATGCGATCGGCGGCCGGTATGCCGACACCATCATCGGCAACGGTGCCGACAACGCCCTGACCGGCAATGCCGGCAACGACATCATCGATGGCAAGGCCGGCCACGACACGCTGACCGGCAATGCGGGCGCCGACAGCCTGCACGGCGGCGCCGGCAACGACTCCCTCGATGGCGGGGATGACGCCGATACGCTGGGCGGCGGCAGCGGCCGCGACCAGCTGCTGGGCGGCGCCGGCAATGACTCCATGGAAGGCGGCACCGGCGACGACGGCCTCGCTGGCCAGCGCGGGGACGACACGGTCCGCGGCGGCGACGGCGCCGATAGCCTCCTCGGCGGCATCGGCAATGACCTGGTGGCGGGCGGCAAGGGCAGCGACATGCTGACCGGCGACGATCCCGAATCGACGGTCCGCGGCGCCGACACCTTCGTCTTCGCCCGCGGCGATGGCGACGACCTGATCGCGGATTTCGAGCCGGGCCAGGACCGGGTGGACCTGACCGGCGTCAACACGGTCTTCAGCTTCGACATGCTGATGGACCGCGCGACGGACCTGCTGGGCGGCCTGCAGGTCGATTTCGGCGGCGGCGACACGCTGACCTTCTTCGGCATCACGCGCGACCAGCTGAAGCCCGGCATGTTCCAGTTCAGCGAGGCGCCGCCCGAGGGCGGCGATTTCGCCATTGAGGGCACCGCGGTATCGGCGCTGCCGGGTGGTGGCTTCATCGTGGTCTGGTCGCCGAACACCACGTTCACTAATGCGGGTGGGGAGATCATGGCCCGCATCCACGATGCCGACGGCATCGGCGGCGCCGCCTTCCAGGTCAACAACACCACCTTCGGCCATCAGTACGCCCCCAAGGTGGTGATGCAGGCGAACGGCAATTTCGTCGTCGCCTGGAGCTCGATCGAGACCACCTGGCCCGGTCCCCAATACGATGCGGGGGAGCAGTGGCTGCGCGCGCGGGTCTTCACGCCCGATGGCACGCCGCTCGGCGACGATTTCCGCCTGAACACGACGCCGCATCCCGGCACCATCCCCGTCTTCGGCAACCAGTACCTCGGTGTCGGCGGCCTGGCCCCCTGGGGTGAGGACGGCTTCGCGGCGGTCTGGGGCAGCAATGACCCGCAGGGCATCTACTATGACACGGTCATCCGGTCCCGCGTGGTGGCGGGGGATGGCACGCGGTCGGGCACCGATTCGGTCCTGGCGGATCCCCATCCGCCGAACACCCTGACCTTCCAGGGTGACGGCTACGCCTCGCCCCGCATCGTGCACCATGACGGCGACGCGATCGTCGCCTTCTTCGCCGATGAATATCCCGATGTCGCCGCCCCGGGCGCCATCCTCTCCGTGCGCTTCGCCGATGGCCAGCCACCGTCGCCGATCACCGCGCTGGCCAGCACGCCCCACCCCAACCGCCTGCCCTACGCGCCTGCCTTCAAGGACTACCAGACCGAATTCGAGCTGGTCCCCTTCCGGGACGACGACTACCTGATGGTCGCCAGCGGCGTGCTGCGGGGCAACGCCAACACCCAGCAGGGGGCGGGCTACGGCAACCAGACCCGGTACTTCGTGGAATACCGCGTCATCACCAATGCCGGCATCGGGGAGACGACGAACATCTTCCTCGATGAGTGGCGGACCGGCTCCATCACCCAGGGCGTCGCCGCCACGCGGCTCGCGGATGGGCGCGTCATGCTGGCCTTCGGCGACGGCACCGCGACCGACAGCAACATTCAGGCGGTGGTCATCAACCGCGACGAATCCGCGACGCGGCTGCGCGACCTGTCGGGCTGGCCGAGCGACACGGTCTTCCCGGGCGACGGCGCCAAGTACACCGGCGACGCCGCAGGGCTGGAAGGTGGCGGCGCGGTCGCCACCTGGTTTAACGTCTCGCCCAATGGCGGCACGCTGACGGACAGCCCGCGCGCCATCATGCTGAACGCGGACCTGAAGGGCGTGACGCTGGGCGGCACGCCGGACGCCGATACGCTGACGGGGTCCGGCTATGACGACCGCATCACCGGCGCAGGCGGCGACGACGTGCTGGTGGGCCGCGCCGGCGCCGATACGCTGGACGGCCGCGATGGCCGCGACACCGCCGACTACGCGCTCTCCCTCTTCGCCGTGCGCGTGGACCTCGAAGAAGCGGTGCAGGGCGGCGGCAACCAGCGCAACCACGCCCGCGGCGACGTCCTGATCAGCATCGAGAACCTGTCCGGCAGCGCCTATGACGACGGGCTCTATGGCGATGCCGGCAACAACAGCCTCTCCGGCAGCTGGGGAGAGGACTACCTGGCCGGCCGCGATGGCGACGACACGCTGGCGGGCGGCGCGGATGCGGATGTGCTGCTGGGCGATGACGGCATCGACACCGCGGACTACTCGGCATCCTCGGCTGGCGTGCGCGTGGACCTCGGCAGCCTGGCCGCGCAGGTCAGCGGCGGCGATGCGGATGGCGACCGGCTGGAGGGCATCGAAAACCTCATCGGCAGCGCCTTCGCCGATACGCTGATTGGCGATGCCGGCGCGAATGTGCTGGTCGGCAATGGTGGCAACGATGTGCTGGATGGCGGGCCGGATGTCGCGGCGCGCCTGGCCTCGGCCGCCATCGATGCCGTGGTCTATGCCGGCCCGGCCTCCCGCTACCGCGTGGTGGTGGAGGCGGATGGCAGGGTCACGGTGCGGGACAGCCGCATCGGCCAGCCGGATTCGACGGGTGTCGATCGCCTCATCGGCATCGAGGAGGTCCGCTTCGCGGACCGCATCATCGACCTCGCCGCCATCATCGCGGATGCGCGGCCGCCGGTGGCGCGGCCGGACACCATCATCGTCAGCGGCCCCACCACCTTCACCGCGGCCCAGCTGCTGGCGAATGACAGCGATCCCGATGGAACGAGCGTCACCCTCTCGGCCCTCTACGGTCCGTCGGACGGGACGCTGGACGAGATCGACGCGGCCTCCGGCAGCTGGCGCTTCACGCCGCCCGCCAGCGGGACGTCCTTCTACGCCGACTACGAGATCACGGACGAGGCCGGCAATACGGGCTACGGCATCGTGTGGTTCGTCACGCCATCCCCGCCGGGGACGGGCCCGAACAGCGCGCCCGTCGCGGCGGCGGACAGCGCCCTGCTGCAGGATTTCTTCGGCAGGCTCTACGCCACGGGCAACCTGCTCGACAACGATCGGGATGCGGATGGCGACGTGCTGTTCGTCGATGTCGCCAGCATCACCGCCCCGACGAAGGGGCGGCTGACGGATATCGGCGCGGATGGCGTCTTCGACTACATCGCCGATGTCGGCTTCACCGGGACCGACAGCTTCACCTACGACGTGATCGACGGGAAGGGCGGGCGCAGCACCGCGACGGTCACCATCACCCTGCCGCCGCCCAATGCGGCGCCCACGGATGTGGCGCTGACGCGCACCACCACGGCGCCGGCGCTGCCCGCGGGCGCGCTGGTCGCGAAGCTCTCCGCCATCGATGCCGATGCCGGCGACACGCATGTCTTCTCCTTCGCCGCGGGCGGCAATCCGGGCGGCCTCTTCACCATCGAGGATGACCGCCTCCTCGCCGCCTCGGCGCTCGACTACCCGAACGGCGCGCGCCTGGCGCTGACGATCCGCGCCACCGATGCCGCCGGCGCCACCTTCGACAAGCCGGTGTTCATCGACGTCGGCGGGCAGTTCCTCGCCGCGCCGGGGGGCGGCGTGCTGGCCGGCCGTGGCGGCGACGACATCGTCCAGGGCCAGGCGGGCGACGATGCCCTGTTCGGCCGGGAAGGCGACGACACGATCACCGGCGCTGGCGGCGCGGATACGGTGCAGGGCCAGGGCGGCGCGGACTCGCTCTCGGGTGGAGAGGGCGACGACGCGATCCGCGCGGGCACCGGGCACGACACGGCGATGGGCGATGCCGGGCGCGACATGCTGGCGGGGCAGGAGGGGGACGATTCCCTCGCGGGTGGCCTCGATGCCGATCTCCTGCTCGGCGGTCTCGGCGCCGATACGCTGCGGGGCGGCGAGGGCGAGGACACGCTGCGCGCCGCGGAGGGTGACGACCTGGCCGAGGGCGAGAAAGGTGCCGACCTGCTGCTCGGCCTCGATGGCGCGGACACGCTGCGGGGCGGGGCCGGCCGCGACACGCTGTCAGGCGGCGCGGGCGATGACCGGCTGGAAGGCGGCGCGGGCAGCGACCTTCTGCGCGATGGCGCCGGCGCCGACACGATCGAGGGCGGCGCCGATGACGGCACGGTCACCCTCATCGGCCTCGGCATCGCGCAGCGCGCCGTGGTGCGGAATGGCGATGTCATCAACCTTCGCCTGCCCGATGGGGATCCGGACCTGATCCTCTACACCGCCGGCCGGGATGGCGTGGATCAGGTGCTGGGCTTCGAGGCCGGGATCGACCGCATCAGCGTGACGCTGGATGGCGCGACGGCGGATGTGCGGGACCTCTCCAACGGGACCTGGATCGGCTTCACCGACCGTCCGGGCGGGATCCTGGTGCAGGGCGTCGGGGGCCTCTCCATCGGGACGGATATCCTGTTCGGCTGACCCGGGCGGAACCTTTCCGGTTGGGCGCGGTTTCCGCGCCGGACCGATCGCCGCCCGGAGCACGCATGCCTGCACGCACCCTGATTCAGTTCTTCCACTGGTACACGCCGGCGGATGGCAGCCTGTGGCGGGAGGTGGCGGGCAAGGCAGGCGACCTGGCCTCGATGGGCATCACCGATGCCTGGCTGCCGCCGCCCGCCAAGGGCGCGTCCGGCGCCAATTCCGTGGGCTACGACACCTACGACCTCTTCGACCTCGGCGAGTTCGACCAGAAGGGGACGGTGCGCACGAAGTACGGCACGCGGGACGAGCTGGTCGCCGCCGCCAAGGCGCTGCGCGCGGCCGGGGTCGGCGTCATGCTCGACGTCGTCTTCAACCACAAGATGGGCGCCGATGAGACGGAGCGCGTGCGCGTCCGCCGCGCCAACCCCGACAACCGCGCGGAGATCGAGGAGGAGTCCTTCGAGGCCACCGCCCATACCCGCTTCACCTTCCCCGGCCGCGCCGGCCGGCATTCCGCCTTCATCTGGGATGCCCGCTGCTTCAGCGGCGTGGACCGGATCGAGGACCCGGGCGAGGACGGCGTCTTCAAGCTGGTCAACGATTACGGCGACGGCGAATGGAACACGGAAGTCGACCTGGAGAACGGCAATTTCGACTACCTCATGGGCTCCAACATCGAGATGCGGAACAACGCGGTCTGTGAGGAGCTGAAGTTCTGGGGCCGCTGGGTGGCGGAGCAGATGCCGGTCGATGGCTTCCGCCTCGACGCCGCCAAGCACATCCCCGCCTGGTTCTTCCGCGACTGGGTCGGCCACATGCGGGAGACGGTGAAGGAGGATTTGCTGGTCGTGGCAGAGTTCTGGCAGCCGGACCTGCAGGCCAAGCGCACCTACCTCGACCGCGTGGACCGGCAGCTCATGCTGTTCGACGTGCCGCTGCACCACCGCTTCCACGATGCCTCCAAGGCCGGCGGGGATTTCGACCTGCGCACCATCTTCGACGGCACCCTGCTGCAGGAGATGCCGGAGCATGCGGTGACGATCGTCGCCAACCACGACACGCAGCCGCTGCAGGCGATGGAGGCCTCGGTCGAGCCCTGGTTCAAGCCGCTGGCCTATGCGCTGATCCTGCTGCGCGAACAGGGCATCCCCTGCGTCTTCCACCCCGACCTCTTCGGCGCGCGCTACCGCGATGTCGGCGGCGACGGGGAGGAGCATGAGGTGGAGATGCCCGCGATCGGCTGCCTGCCCGCGCTGATCGAGGCCCGGATGCGCTACGCCAACGGCCCGCAGACGGACCTCTTCGACGACCCGCATGTGCTGGCCTTCATCCGCCACGGCACGGCGGAGGCGCCGGGCTGCGTCGTGATCCTCACCAACCGGGAGGAGGCGAGGAAGACCGTGGAACTCGGCCCCGACGCCGCCGGCGCCACCTTCCGCGACGTCCTCGGCCATTGCGAGGGGGAGATCGTCGCGGATGGGGAGGGGCGGCTGGAAGCCCGCGTCCCCGGCGGCAGCGTCAGCGTCTGGGTGCGCGCCGACTGAAGCAGATACCTGCCCTCAAACGCCGGGCGCGCGCTTCGCGCGCTTGGCTCCGCCGGACTCCCGGCGGGCCGCATTTGCGGCCTCGGCCGACGTGAAGAACGCCGGCCGCCATCGGACCACCGGAAACGCCCGCGGGCTCAGCCCGCCAGGGCGACCGCCGCTGCCATCTCCACCGGCCGTCCCAGCAGGTAGCCCTGGCCCTTGCAGACGCCGAGCGCCTCCAGCGCCGCGCGCTCGGCCGGAGTCTCGATGCCCTCGGCCACGATCTGCGCCCCGGTCTCCTGCCCGAAGAAGCACAGCGCCGCGGCCAAAGCGCGCTTGGCCGGGTCGCTGTCCACGTCCCGCACCAGGCCCATGTCCAGCTTGATGATGTCCGGCCGCAGCTGGAGGATGTGCTGCATGCTGGAATAGCCCGCGCCGGCATCGTCGATCGCCAGCCGCACGCCGGTCGCGCGGATCGGCGCCAGCGCGTCCCGCAGCGCGCCGTAGTCGGCGACCTGCGCGTGCTCCGTCACCTCCAGCACCAGGCGCTTCGGGTCGAGGCCCTGGAACGCCTCCGGCAGCCCGCCGCCCAGGATCACGGGCGGGGATGCGTTGACGGAGACGAAGCAGCGCGAGGGCAGCAGGGCCAGGGCCTTCACGGCTTCCCGGATCACCGCGATCTCCAGCTCCTCCCCCAGCCCAGCGTCATGCGCCACGCCGAACCACTGGTCGGGGCTGCGATAGGGTTCGGGGGTGAAGCGGCACAGCGCCTCGAACCCCACCAGCGCGGCCGGGTTCAGCGTATGGATGGGCTGGTAGCGCGGGCTGAACAGGCCGCCGTCGATCACCTGGCGCAGCTCCGCGCGCTTCAGGCGCAGCGCCTCGGCCTCCGCCACCTCCCGCGTGATCTCATGCGCCGCCATGTCGGCGAAGACGCGCATGACCTGCAGGTCCCGCGGGTTCAGCGAGGCATTGGGGAAGGGGCTGAGGCAGCAGAACATGCCGTAGGGGGTGCCGTCCTCCAGCCGGATGGGCACGCTGACATGGGCGCCGATCGGCACCTGCGCGGTGATCGGCATGGCCTGGCAGATCGGCTCCGCCGCCGTGTCCGGGATCAGTTCCGGCAGGCGGCCCGCCAGGATGTGCAGGCAGTAGACGTCCTCCAGCGGCCGCGAATCGCCGGGCTTGATCAGCGCCTCCAGCCCCGGGGCATCGACCTCCCGGAACACGGACAGGCCGTTCTCGAAGCGGGAGACATAGGCGACTTCCATGCCGAGGTGACGCCGCACGGATTGGAGGGCGCGCTGGATGCTGCTGCCCTGCCGGCCCGGGTTCATCAATCCGTCGAACATGCCGCTTCCGTTCCTTCATGCACCCGGCCGGGGGGACCGGCGCTGTTCCATCTGGCGGGCAGGGTGTGAAGGATGTGTTGCCGGTCCGGCGCAGGTCGCACGTTCAGGTTGAAAGGGCCGCCACCGTTGCCCCCAGCGCGCGGGCCGCATCCGCGGGGGCAACCAGCAACTGCAACCCGCGCCGCCCGCCATTCACGACGATGTGCGCATGCGCTTCCGCGCTGGCATCCAGGAAGCAGCGCAGCCGCTTCTTCTGGCCGAAGGGGCTGATGCCGCCGACGACGTAGCCCGTCGCGCGTTCCGCCTTGGCGGGGGGCGCCATCTCCGCCCGCTTCGCGCCCGCCGCATTCGCCAGCGCCTTGAGGTTCAGCCGCGCGGGGGAGGGGATGGCGGCGCAGACCATCTCGCCCCCGTCCAGCACCGCGACCAGCGTCTTGAAGACGAGCGCGGGGTCCATGCCGAGCGCCTCCGCCGCCTGCAGCCCGATCGCCTCCGCATCCCCGTCATACTCGTATTCCAGCACCCGGAAGGGGATGCCCGCGGCTTCCGCCGCGCGGGTCGCGGGGGTGACCTTGCTGCTCATTCACTCCACCCGGATGTTGGCCGCCGTCGCCACGGCCTTCCAGCGCGCCAGGTCGGCCTGCAGGAAGCGGTCGGCGGAGGCCGCGTCGCCGCTGCCGGGGCGGGCACCCTCCGTCGCCAAGTAGTTGGCCAGCCGCGGGTCGGCCAGCGCCTCGTTCGCCGTGGCGTTGATGATGGTACGGACCTCCGCCGGCAGGCCGCGCCGGGCGAGCAGGCCCCACCAGATGCCCGCCTCGTAGTTCGGCAGGCCGGATTCGCGCGGCGTCGGCGCCGCGGGGCCGCCGGCCGGCCGCTGTTCCGATGTCCAGCCCAGCACCTTCACCCGACCGCCCTGGATGACCCCGGCGGCGGAGGGCATGGTGGTGAAGATCAGCTGGATGGTCCCCGCCACCAGATCCGTCGTCGCCGGCCCCATGCCGCGATAGGGCACATGCGACATCTGCAGGCCACCGGCCTCCCGCGCGAACAGCTCCGTCGCCAGCTGGTTGATGCTGCCGGGGCCGGAGGAGCCGTAATCGACCTTGCCCGGATTGGCGCGGATGTAGGTGACGGCCTCCGCCAGATTGTTCGCGGGGAAGCTGGGTGCCGCGATCACGACCAGCGGCGCGGTGGCCAGCAGGGCCACCATCTCGAAATCCTGGGCGGCGTCATAGGCCGTGCGCTGCACCGCGGCGCTGGTGGAGAAGGTGGAGGAGGTGACCATCAGCACCTGGCCATCCGCCGGCGCGCGCGCGACCTCCACCGATCCGATGGTGCTGCCCGCGCCCGGCTTGTTGTCGATGACGAAGGGCTGCCCGAGCCGGCGCTGCATGATCTCCGCCAGCGGCCGCGCCACCGCGTCGTTGCTGCCGCCGGGCGGGTAGGGGACGACGATGCGCACGGGGCGCTGCGGCCAGGCGGCGGATTGCGCCAGCGTGGGCGCGGGCAGGGCGGGGATGGCGGCAAGCGTCAGCATCGCGCGGCGGCGGAGCATCATGGTGTTTCCTCCTCGGTCGCCGGCATTGTCGCGCCGACCATGCGCGCCCGCCAATCCCCCAAGGCTTCCCACCCGGCAGCGGCGGGAGGATGCTGCGCGCCGACTCCTGGGGAAGGGAAACGCATGACGATCACGGGATGGCGCGCGCTGCTGGCCGGCGCGGCGATGCTGGGCGCGGGCATCGCGCCAGGGCGCGTGGAAGCGCAGGTGACGGGCCCGATCACGCTGGAACGCTTCGGCTCCTTCCATGTCGGCGGGCGGCTGGTGGAGCTGTCGGGCCGGCCGGTGCGCGAATACCTGCCGACCGTCGGCGGCGCGCCGCTGCGCATCGACCCCAACGGCACGCATGTGGTGGGCCAGATGTATGCCCGCTTCATGGTCCCCGCGACGCAGCGCGGCACCGCGCCCCTCATGCTGTGGCACGGCGCCTACCTGACCGGCGTGACCTATGAGAACACGCCGGATGGGCGTGAGGGATGGGAGCACTTCTTCCTCCGCCGCGGCTGGACCACCTATGTGACGGATGCCGTGGAGCGCGGCCGGAGCGGCGCGGCCATGTCGCCCGAGATCTACCCGCCGCCGCTGCACCTGCCGACCGCCAACCCGTGGGAGCGCTTCCGCATCGGCGATGGCGCGGGGTCGCATGCCCGCGGCACGGTGCTGCCGGGCAACCAGTTCCCGACCGACGCCGCCAGCTACATGAACTTCATGCGCCAGGTCGTCGCCCGCTACCTGGAGACGGATGAGGACGTCATCGCCGCCTATATCGCGCTGCTGGAACGCACCGGGCCTTCCATCGTCATCGCCCACAGCCAGGGCGGCGCCTTCGCCTGGCAGGTGGCGCAGCGGCGGCCCGACCTGTTCCGCGCGCTGGTGCTGGTGGAGCCCGCCGGCACGGGCGTGATGGCGGAAGCGGCCAAGCTCCGCGCCATCCCGCAGCTGCTCGTGTATGGCGACTATGTGGACGCCGATCCGCGCTGGTCCGTCATCCGCACCAATGCCCGCCGCTTCGCGGCGGCGGTGCGGGAGGCCGGCGGCACAGTGGAGGATGTGGACCTGCCGTCCCGCGGCATCCGCGGCAACAGCCACATGGTGATGATGGACCGCAACGGGGATGAGGTCGCGGGCCTGATCCAGGACTGGCTGGCGGCGCAGGGCCTGCATCGCTGAACGCCCCTTCACGCTTCCCCTGGGCGCTGATCGCGGCGGCATGCCTTGCCATGTTCGCCGCCTCCGCCAGCGGGACGACGCGCGCGCCCTTCCTGATCGACATGGCGCGGGACCTGGCCGCGAGCCTGACGCTGACGGCCAATGTCATGGCCTTCACCTCCGTCGCCTGGGGCGCCTCCTCCCTCGCGGCCGGGGCGCTGTCGGACCGCTTCGGGCGGCGGCCCTTCCTGGTGCTGGGGCCGACGGGGCTGGCGCTCGGCACCATGGGGGTGGCGGTGTCCGAGAGCTTCCTGGGCGTCGCGGTCTGCGCGACGCTCGCCGGCGCCTCCGCCGGCACGGCGACGGGCGCGCTGATGGCGGAGGTTTCCTCCCGCGTGCCGGACCGGCAGCGCGGCCGGGCGCTGGGCTGGGTGATCGCGGGGCAGTCCATGGCGCTGCTGGTCGGCGTGCCGGCGGCGGCCTGGATCGGCGGCACCATCGGCTGGCGGGGCGTGAACTGGTGCGTGGCGGCGGTGACGCTGCTGGCGGCAGCGGGCCTTTTCGCCACCACCGCGCGGCCGGCGCCGGCGCCGCCGGGTGGCCGCAAGCCCTCCGGCGGCTATCGCGCGGCGATGACGCCGCCGGTGCTGCGGCTGCTGGCGATGGGGGTGGCGGAGCGCAGCTGCTACGGCCTGGCCGTCGTCTTCTTCGCCACCTTCCTGCAGGCGACCTACCAGGCGCCCCTGCCGACGCTGGCGCTGCCGCTCGCCATCTTCGCGCTGGGCACCATCCTCGGCACCATCGCGGGCGGGCAGCTGGCGGACCGGCTGCCGGACCGGCGCGTGACCTTCGCGGGCGCCATGCTCGCGGCCTCCGCCATCGCGGTGCCGCTGTTCCTGTGGACGGGCGGCATGGCGGGATCGGTCGCGCTCGGCTTTGCCTTCGTCTTCTGCGCCGCCGTCGCCAGGCCTTCGCTGATGGCGGCGCTGGCCAATGTGCCGGACGAGGTGCGTGGCACCGTGCTCGGCCTGAACGTCACCAGCGCTTCCTTCGGCTGGCTCTTCGCGGCCTCCCTCGGCGGGCTGGTCATCGCGACCTTCGGCTTTGCCGGCTTCGCGCCGCTGGCGGCCGGCTTCGGCGTGCTGGGCGCGGTGCTGGCGCTGGCGGGGCGCCGTTCAGCGTGACAGCCGCGCCTGCGTGATCCGCGTGTAGTCGTAGCCCGTCGCCTCATAGGTGACGCCGCGGCGGGACGCCCAGAAATTCGTCATCTGGTAGAGCGGGATGATGCCCACATCGCCCATCGCCATCGCCACGGCTTCCCGCAGCATGGCGTCGCGCTGGCCGTCATCCAGCGTCGTCAGGGCGCGGTCCGTCAGCGCATCCAGCGCCGGGTTGGAATAGCCGGACCGGTTGAAGGCGCCGGTCAGCTTCTCCCGGCTGTAGGTGTTGAACAGGTTCACCAGCGCATAGCCCGCATGGGTCTGGCTGGCCCAGCCGAACATGGACATGGCGTAGTCGAGGTTTGCGGCCCGCGCGGCATAGGCGGCGAAGGGCACGGCCTCCACCTGCGTCTGCACGCCGATCCGCGTCCACATCTGCCCGATCGCCTGCGCCGCGATGCTGTCGGTCGGCCGCGACGTGGCGGAGACATGGACCGTGATGCGGAAGCCCTGGGGGTAGCCGGCCTCCGCCAGCAGGCGCCGCGCGCGTTCGGGATCGAAGGCGGGCACGGGGACGTCCGGGTTGTAGGCAGGGGAGAAGGAGGGCATCCACTGCCCGTTCGGCACCGCCGTGTTCTGCATCACGCGGTCCGCCAGCCCCGCGCGGTTGATGGCGATGGACAGCGCCTGGCGCACGCGCTGGTCGCGCAGCGGGTTGCGGGGCAGGGGGCGGCCTTCATTGTCCGTCACGAAGGGCGCGATCTCCGCCGCCTGGTTCGGCGCCAGGTAGATCAGCCGCATGCCCTGGCGCGAATGGACGGCGAAGCGCGCGTCGGACTGCAGGCGCGGCAGGTCGTTCGGCGATGGCGTGTCGATCAGGTCCACCGTGCCGGACAGCAGCGCCGCCGTGCGCGCCGCGGCATTCGGCAGGTACTTGATGATGGCGCTGTCCCAGTCCGGCTTCGGGCCCCACCAATCCTCGTTCCGCACCAGCTCCGTCTGCTCATTCGTGGAGTAGCGCACCAGGCGATAGGGGCCGGTGCCGATGGCGGCGCGGCCGCTGTTGTAGTCCTCCGTCGTCGCACCCTCGCCCGCGTGGCGGGAGACGATGGCGAGGCCCGACATGTCCACCGCCAGGTTCGGCGCCGGGCCGTTGGTGTGCAGGCGCAGCGTCAGCGCATCCACCACCTCCACCCGCGTGATCGGGCGGACGGAGCCGCCATAGCCGCCCGTCGTGTTCGGCACGTTGGGCGCGCGCTGGATCGTGAAGGCCACGTCGTCCGCGGTGAAGGGGCGCCCATCCGTCCAGCGGACATTCGGGCGCAGCTTCACCTCCCACACCGTCTCCGCGATCGGGCGCCAGGACAGCGCCAGCCCCGGCGCCAGCGAGACATCCGGCGTCAGCAGGAACAGCGTGTCGAAGAGGTTGTAGGTGAGGGTGTGGGTCGAGGTGCCGTTGTGGAAATGCGGATCGACCGAGGTCGGCGCCGCGCTGACGCCGATGGTCAGGCGTTGCGCCATGGCCGGGCTCGCCGCCAGCATGAGGGCCACCGCGCCGCGAAGGATCGTCTTCATCACCTGCTCCCGACCTGCGTCGCGGGCAGCATGGCATGCGGCATGGCCCTTCGATACAGTCCCGTGCAGGGCAGGAGGAAACGCGATGCTGTCGATCAGGGCGATGCAACCCTTCGGGGCGGAAGTGCGGGGCGCGCCCGCGAACCTCGAACTCGACGATGCCGATCTGGCAAGGGTGGAGGAGGCCTGGGGCCGTCATTCCATCCTGGTGTTCCGCGACATCGCGCCGACGCCGGCGCAGCAGATCGCCTTCACGCGGCGCCTCGGCCCGCTGCACATCATGCAGCCGCCGCAATACAACCTGGATGGCCATCCCGAGATCTTCGTCGTCGGCAATGCGACGGAGGAAGGCAGGCCGGTCGGCATGCGCGATGCCGGCATGGGCTTCCACAGCGACGGGGAGGACAAGGCCATCCCCAATGCGGGGTCCTTCCTGGTCGCGGTGCAGGTGCCGCCGGAGCGTGGCGACACGCTCTTCGCCGACATGGTCGCGGCCTGGGACGCGCTGGAGGAGGCGACGAAGGCAAAGCTGCGCGGCCGCCGCGCCCGCTTCAGCCGCGCCGCGCTGCATCACGTCCACTACCCGCACCTGCCGCCGCTGACGGAGCAGCAGCGGCGCGACCGCCCCGATGTCTGGCACCCCATCGCGCGCCGCCACCCCGCGAGCGGCCGCGTCGCGCTCTATATCGGCCGCTGGGCGGTGGAGATCGAGGGCATGGCCGAGGCGGAGGGCGAGGCGCTGATCGCCCGCCTCGTCGCTCATGCGCAGGAGCCATCACGGGTCTATCGCCATGCCTGGCAGCCGGGCGATGGCGTGCTGTGGGACAACCGCGTGACGCAGCACTGCGCCACCCCCTTCGACAGCGCGCGCTACACGCGCCGCATGCACCGCACGACGCTGGAAGGGGAAATTCCCGTGCTGGCCTGACGCATAGCCCTCTCCCCCCCCCACAGGGGGGAGAGGGTTGGGTGAGGGGGGTAGCGCCGACCCTTCAATACAGCCGAGGCTTGTCCAGCAGGTTGCGCATCGCCTCCGGCTTCCCGTCCAGCCACAGCGCGAGATTGTGCAGGAAGATGTCCGTGATCCGCCCGTTCTCGCCCTCCACCGTGCTGGCGGAATGGGGGCTGATCAGCACGTTCGGCATGTCCCAGAGCGGGCTTGCCTCCGGCAGGGGCTCCACCTCCGTCACGTCGAGCGCCGCGAAGGCGATGTGGCCGCGGCGAAGCGCCTCGATCATCGCCTGCTCGTCCACCACCTGGCCGCGGGCGATGTTCACCAGCGCGATGCCGGGCTTCATGGCGGCGATGGCGGCGGCATCGATCATGCGCTCCGTCTCCGGCGTATGCGGCACGGTCAGCACCGCGGCATCCGCGCGGCCCAGCGCCTCATGCAGCGCGGAATTCGGCAGCACCTCGTCGAACAGCGCACCGTGTTCGCGGGAGAGATCCGGGTTCCGCGCGATGGCGATGACATGCATGTCGAGCGCCTTGGCGATGCGCGCGGAGCCGCGCGCCAAATCGCCGGCGCCGAGGATCACCAGCGTCCGCCCCGCGATCTCCTGCCCGCAGATCCGCAGCCAGCGATGCGCGCGCTGTTCCGCCCGGAGGTAGTCGAGCTGCCGGAAATGGGCGAGCAGCGCCATGAAGACGAATTCCGCCAGCGGCTGCGCGTGGACGCCACGCGCCGTCGTCACGATGACGGGGCTGTCGATCAGCCCGAGCTTCGCCACCGCCTGGCCGACGCCCGTGCTCGTCGTCTGGATCCAGCGCAGCTTCGGCATCATCGCGAGCTCGCTCGCGGAGGGCAGGTCGAAGGCGATGGTGGTGCGCGGCAGCAGCGCCTCCCACCGCGCCTGCTGTTCCGGCGTGCGCGTCAGCGGATGGCCCTTGTGGTCGTTGCGATAGCGCGTGGTGGGGAGCAGGTCGGGCTCGTAGAGGACCTCCACCCGATCCGGCGCGAAGGCCGCCAGCCGCGCGACATGCTCGGCTTCGAGAGGGGAGGTGATGAGGATCGTCTCGCGCTGCATGATCGGCGGCTCCGTGGTGGCGGCGATCATGCCTGGATACTCCCTCTCCACCCGCAGGGGGGAGAGGGCTCTGTCCTCAGATGTCGAAGAAGACCGTCTCGTTCTCGCCCTGCAGGTGGATGTCGAGAACGTAGCGGCCCGGCGCTTCCCGCCGCGCGATCAGCGTCTGGCGGCGCGCGGGCTGTTCGATGATGCGCAGCACGGGGTCCTCCGCATTCGCCGCTTCCTCGTCGCCGAAGTAGAGCCGTGTCGAGAGGCCGATATTGATGCCGCGCGCGACGATCCACAGCGAGATATGCGGCGCCATGCGCTTGTGGCCGTGGCGGCCGGGCACGCGGCCAGGCTTCACCGTCTCGATCGCCCAGAGCCCGGTCTCGAAATCCGTGCCGGTGCGCGCCCAGCCGCGGAAGCCATCGGGCGTCGGCGTCGCGTGGTACACGCCCGCCGCATCCGCCTGCCAGATCTCCACCAGCGCGTCGCGCACCGGGCTGCCGGTGCCATCGAAAATGCGGCCCTCGATCCGGATGCGCTCGCCGGGAGTCGTGGCGCCGACCGGGGATTCACCGAGGTTGTTGTCGAAGATGTCGAAGCCGGCCTGCTTCGGAATCAGCCCGATATGCACATAGGGCCCGGCGGTCTGGGACGGGGTTTCGGCCAGGTAGCCGAGCGCGTTGGGCGTGAACATCGCCTCAGTTCCCTTCCAGCCGGTTCTCGAACAGCGTGGAGCGGCTGCCGCGCAGCACGATGTCCCAGCGATAGGCGAGCGTATCCAGCGGGACCGCCGCATCCAGGTCGAGCTTCGCCACCAGCCTCTCCCGCGCCGCGGGATCGGGGATGGTGCCGAGGATGCTGTCGCGCGCGATCAGCGGATCGCCCTCGAAGTAGTTCTGCGTGATCAGGCGCTGCGCGAAGCCGGTGCCGAACACCGAGAAATGGATATGCGCCGGCCGCCAGTCATTGCCGCGGTTGCGATAGGGGTAGGGGCCGGGCTTCACGGTGCGGAAGGCGTAGCGGCCCACGGCATCCGTGATGGTGCGGCCACAGCCGCCGAAATTCGGATCGACGGGGGCGACATAGGTGTCGTTGCGGTGCCTGTAGCGCCCGCCCGCATTGGCCTGCCAGTTTTCCACCAGCACGCCCGGCACGGGCCGGCCGCTGCCATCCAGCACGCGGCCATGCATGATGATCCGCTCCCCGATCGGCTGGCCCGTCTTCGCGTAGTTCAGGATCAGGTCGTTATCGAGCGGCCCGATGTCGCCATGCCCGAAGACCGGCCCCGTGACCTCGCTGAGCGAATTCTGCAGCGAGATCAGCGGTCGGTGCGGGCCGCGCAGCACGCTGGTCTTGTAGATCGGCGTCACCGCCGGCGGGTGCTGGTCCCGGTCCCTCGGGATGAACTCGTTCATGCCATGATCTCCTTCAGCCCCAGCATCGCCCGAGCCTGCTTCGCGGTGGCGATGGGCCTTCCGTACTCCGCGGCCATGGCCGCGACATGCTTCACCAGCGCGGCGTTGGAGGGCGCCAGCGTGTTCCGGTCCATGCGGATGTTGTCCTCCAGCCCCGTGCGGGTGTGCCCACCCATTTCCAGCGCCCAGCGCGCGACCTCGAACTGGTGACGGCCGATGCCGGCAGCGGTCCAGGTGGCGCCGGGCAGCAGCTCCTTCAGTTTCGCGACCTCGAATTCCAGCACGTCACGCCGCGCGGGCAGGGCGTGCTTCACGCCCATCACGAACTGCACATGCGGCCGCGGCAGGATCAGCCCCTCCGCCACCAGATCGGCGGTGTTGAACAGCATAGCCAGGTCGAAGACCTCGATCTCCGGCCGCACGCCGAGGTCGCGCATCGTCACCGCCAGGTCGCGGACGAAATCGGGCGGGTTCTCATAGACGATCGTGGGAAAATTCACGCTGCCCGTCGCGAGCGACGCCATGTCGGGCTTCAGATGCAGCATCGCCCCCCGCGCCTCCAGCGCCCGGCCGCGGCCGCCGGTCGAGAACTGCACGATGATGTCGGGGCAGTGCCTGCGGATGCCCTCCTGGAAGGCCGCGAATTTCTCGGGGTCGGAGGAGGGGGTCTCGTCCGCGTTGCGGACACGGACATGGACGAGCGCGGCGCCGGCCTCATAGGCCGCATGCGTGCTCTCGATCTGCTCCGCGACCGTCACCGGCAGCGCCGGGTTGTCCTTCTTGCGGGGCACGGAGCCCGTGATGGCGACCGCGATGATGCAGGGCTCTGGCGTCATGATGCGCCGCTTCCTCCGTGATGGCGGCCAATCCTAGTCATGTATGTACTGGTTAGTCCATAAGGAAACGCTGGCAAGGTTGGCCATCGCCCGGGCCCGTGGCAGCCTCCCGCGGTTGCAACGGGGAAACGCCATGGACCGCCTGATCGACATCGAGGCCGATGCCCGCCGCGCCTTCGAGGCGATCCGCCGGGGCGGCATCGCCATCCTGCCCATGGATGTCGGCTATTCCCTGATCGGCAGCGGGGAGGCGGCGCTGCGGCGCATCTTCGACACCAAGCGCCGCGCGCCCTCCAAGCTCAACGCCATGGTCGGCGACCAGGCGATCCACCGGGAGATCCACCTGCTGGATACGCGCCAGCGGGCGATCGTCGATGCCATCGTGCAGGATCACGGCCTGCCGCTCGGCCTCATCGCCCCCGGCCGCATGGACCACCCGCTGCTGCAGGCTCTGTCGCCGGAGATGCTGGCGCGGAGCACGAAGGACGGCACCGTCCTGATGCTGCTGAACGCCGGCGGCTTCGAGGAAGCGATCGGCCGCCTGTCGCTCCGCCACGGCGTTCCGCTCTTCGGCTCCTCCGCCAATCTCAGCCTGTCCGGCACCAAGTTCCGGGTGGAGGATATCGAGCCGGAGGTGCTGGGCATCGCCGATGTCGTCATCGATTACGGCCTCCGGAAGTGGCACTTCTACCGGCAATCCTCGACGCTGATCGACATCAGGACCGTCACCGCCACGCGCAAGGGATCCTGCTTCGACGTGATCTCGGACATCCTCGCGCGGCAGTTCGGCATCACGCTGAACGACCCGACGCAGCCCTGATGCGCGCCTGGGTTTCCGCCACCGCGCAGCGCCTGGCCTTCCTCGGCGCCGATCCGCTGGCGCTGCTGGATGCGGTGGAGGCGGTGGCGGCGCGCGACTCTGACGCCGCGCTGCGCACCTTCCTGCACGCCTGCCTTGATGCGCTGGACGATGCCCTGCCGGAGGGCCCGGCACGGGCCGACGTCCTCGCCATGGCCGCGATTGCCCGCGCCGAGATCGCGGGTAGCCGGGACGACCGCGCGATCCTGGCGCGGGAGGAAGCGCTGATGAACGAGCCCGCGCCGATCCCCTCCGCCGCCACCGTGCCGGGCCCGTCGTCTGGCTCGCCGCCATGGCTGCCGAGGTGCCGGACCAGGAAGGGCCGGCCGCCGTGATGCTGGTGAACGACCTTGCGGCGCTCGGCCGCGACCTGCCGCTGCGGGCCTTCAGGGCGGCGGGCTGACCTTCGCCGCGTGGCGCGACACCGTCGCGCGCTCGCCGAGCAGCCCGCGCGGCCGCACCACCAGGATGGTTGCGATCAGCACGCCGATCAGCACCACCTGCAGCGCCGCACCCCGCGCCTGCTCCGCCGCCGGCAGCATTTCACGCAGCGCGCCGCCGCTGACGGTCCAGATGGCCCAGACCAGCACCGCGCCCAGCACGGCGCCGGCATTGTTGCCGGACCCGCCGACGATCAGCATCGCCCAAATCTGGAAGGTCAGGATCGGAAGAAAGTCCTCCGGCGCGATGTAGCCGACGAAATGGGCGTAGAGCGCGCCGCCCAACCCCATCACCATGCAGCCCATGACAAAGCTCTGCAACCGGAACGCCGCCGCCCGCTTGCCGAGCGAGGCGGCCGCGGCCTCATCCTCCCGGATCGCGCGCAGCACCCGCCCCCAGGGGGAGGCCACCAGCCGCTCCAGCCCCCACCACACCAGGCCCAGCACCGCCAGCACGATGGCGAGGTAGGCCAGGTTCCAGGCGAAGCCGGTGCCGAGCCAGCCCGCCAGCGGCTTCGGGATGGACTGGATGCCGAAGGGCCCGCCCGTCAGCCAGGTCGCGTTCAGCGCCACCAGCTGGATCGTCACCGCGATGCCGAAGGTGGTGATGGCGAGGTAGTCCTCCCGCAGCCGCAGCGCGGCGACGCCGACGATGAAGGCGGCGAGGCCCGACAGCGCCATGGCGCCCAGCCACCCCGCCAGGATCGGCAGCCCGAAGCCGCCGAAGCGTTCGGGATCGGGCGCGCCGGTCAGCAGGGCGGAGGTGTAGGCGCCGATGGCGACGAAGCCCGCGACGCCGACATTGAACAGCCCGGTGAAGCCCCATTGCAGGTTCAGCCCCAGCGCCATGACGGCGAAGATCGCCGCGAAAACGCTGAAGAAGGCGAGGTAGGAGAGAGCCGACGCGGCATCCATCACGCCTTCTCCCCGAACAGCCCGCGCGGGCGCAGCAGCAGGATCGCGATCAGCACGAGGAAGGCCGTGGCCAGCCGGTACTCCGCACCGAAGAGGGGCACGGAGAAGCTCTCCGCCAGCCCCACGATCAGCCCGCCCGCGACCGCCCCCCAGACGCTGCCGATGCCGCCCAGGATCGCCGCGGCGAAGAGCGGCAGCAGCAATTCGAAGCCGAGCCCGGGCCTGATCTGCCCGACCAGCCCCGCCATCACGCCCGCGACGGCCGCGAGCCCCGCGCCGATCACCCAGGTCGCGCGCACCACCCCCTCCACGTCGACGCCCGCGACGCGGGCCAGCGCCGGGTTCTGCGCGGTTGCGCGCATGGCGCGCCCCAGCGTCGTGCGCGTCAGCAGCAGGTGCAGCCCGATCACGGCCGCCGCCGTCACGCCCAGCACCAGCATCTGGTCGGGCGTGATGCGCAGCCCGCCCATCACATCCCGCGGCACCAGCCGCACCGCGATCTGGATCTCCCGCGTGTAGTATTCCGGCAGCGTGCCGTAGAGGAACTGCAGCAGGTTCCGCAGCGCCAGCGCCGCGCCGAAGCTCGCGATGACCAGCGTGATGGCGCTGCCGGTGCGGCGCAGGCGCGCGAACAGCGCCCAGTCCAGCAGCAGCGCCAGCATGGTCGTCAGCGCCGCGGCGGCCACCATCGCCACGGGCAATTGCCAGCCGAAGGAGAAGGGCTCGATCGGCGTCATCACGCCGCCGCCCGTCACGGCCAGCGTCAGCGACAGCGCGGAGACCGCGAGGTAGGCGCCCCAGGTCAGGAACTCGCCCTGGCCGAAATTGGCGAAGCGGAGGATGGAATAGGTCAGCGTCAGCCCGACGGCGCCCAGCGAGATGACGGAGCCCACGACCAGCCCGTCGGCAATCAACTGGAGCATGGTCAGTGCACCCCGCCGCCGAGGTAGAGACCCGCGAGCCTTCCATCATCCGCGAGGTCCGACGCCGCGCCGACCAGGCGTTCCCGCCCCTCCACCAGCACCGCCGCGCGGTCGGCGATGGCGAGTGCCGCCTTCACGTTCTGCTCCACCAGCAGGATGGTCACGCCCGTGTCCCGCACGGCCTTCAGCCGTTCGAACACGACGCCGACCAGCAGCGGTGAGAGCCCCGCCGAGGGCTCGTCCAGCATCAGCACGGTGGGCGAGGCGACCAGCGCCCGCGCCACCGCCACCATCTGCCGCTGCCCGCCGGAAAGCCGGCCCGCGGGCAGCGACCGCTGCCGGTCGAGGTCCGGGAACAGCTGGAACATGGAATCCAGCGACCCGCGCCGGTCCTTCGGCACCAGGGCCGCGGCGAGTTGCAGGTTCTCCAGCACGGAGAGATTGGCGAAGACGTTCTCCGTCTGCGGCACGAAGCCCAGCCCCTCCCGCACCATCCGATGCGCCGGCACGCGCGTGATGTCGCGCCCGTTCAGCACCACGCTGCCCGACCAGATCGGCACCAGCCCCGCCGCCGCCTTCACCAGCGTGGATTTCCCCGCGCCATTGGGGCCGAGCAGCGCCACGATCTCGCCGGGCTGCACCGTCAGCGACGCCCCGCGCAGGATCGGCAGGCCGGGCTCGTACCCGCCCTCGACCGAGGAAAACTCCAGCGCGGCCGTCATGCGATCCCCGCGCCGAGATAGGCCTCGACCACCCGCCGGTCGGCCCGCACCGCCTCCGGCTCCCCCTCCATCAACAGCTTCCCCTGCGCCAGCACCAGCACCGGCCGGCAGAGCGACATGACGAGTTCCATGTTGTGCTCGATGATCAGGAAGCTCGTGCCCTGCGCGTTCAGGCTCACGATCTTCTCCATGATCGTGGCCAGCAGGGGCGGCGCGACGCCGGCGCCGGGTTCGTCCAGCAGGATCAGCCGCGGTTCCGCCACCAGCACGCGCGCCAGTTCCAGCAGTTTCCGCTGCCCGCCCGACAGAACGCGGGCCGGTTCCCCTGCGAGCCTCGTCAGCCCCACGAAATCCAGCCAGTGCAGCGCGCGGTCCCGCACGCGCCGCTCCTCCGCCGCCACGGCGCCCGGGCGCAGCCAGTTGGTCCAGAACCGCTCCCCCTGCTGGCAGGGCGGCGCCAGCATCACATTCTCCAGCACCGTCATGGCGGGGAAGGGGCGGGGGATCTGGAAGGTCCGCGCCAGGCCGAGGCCGAAGACCTCATCCGGCCGCCGCCCCTCGATCCGCGTGCCATCCAGCGTCAGCGTGCCCCGGTCCGGCGCCAGGCTGCCCGCCAGCAGGTTGAACAGCGTCGTCTTGCCCGCGCCATTCGGCCCGATCAGCCCCGTGATGGCGCCCCTCGCCAGGGTGAAGGAGACATCCTCCACCACCGGCGGCCCGCCGAATCCCTTTGTCAGTCCCTGCGCCACGAGCATTGCGCGGCAGTCCCCCGGCCACTACCGCGCATCAACCTTCGTGCCGCTTCCGGGTCAAGGCCCCTGGCGCTTGCCCCGCGCCGCCCTTCGCCCGATATCCGCCCCAACCGGGAAGGGCGGCATGGACGAGGACGGATTCGATCTCTGGGACCTTCGCGTGGAGGTGGTGGCCCCCCCCGGCGCGAAGCTCTGGTGCGGCGCCGTCCCCGGCGACCACTTCGAGCTGCGCGGGGAGATGCTGCACCTGCCCCCCGGCCAGGGTTTTTCGGTGTACTCCCTCGCCGCCGTCCTGCCCCTGCTGGCCGCCAAGCAGCGCATGACCCATCCCGCGGACTGGATGAGCACGGATGCCGAGGTTGCCTGCCCCGACCCCAACTGCCCCTCCCGCCTGCGCATCACCCGCCTCGCGAAGCGCCGCTTCCGCCACGCGGACACCACCGCGGTGCCGATGAAGGATTCGCCCCAGTGACCGTCGAACGGACCGAGCTCTCTCCCGGCTATTCCATCGCCCGCCTGCTGCGCGGCGGCTGGCAGCTGGCCGGCGGCCATGGCGATGTCGAGCAGCCCCGCGCCATCGCCGACATGCGCGCCTTCCTCGATGCCGGCGTCACCACCTTCGACTGCGCCGACATCTACACGGGCGTGGAGGCGATGATCGGTGAGTTCCGCGCGACCCTGCCCGCCGAGGATCGCGCCCGCCTCCAGGTCCACACCAAATTCGTCCCGGATTGGTCGGACCTGCCCCGCGTCGATTTCGACTATGTCGAGCGCATCATCGACCGCTCGCTCCTGCGCCTGAAGGCGGAGCGGCTGGACCTGGTGCAGTTCCACTGGTGGAACTACGCCGTGCCCGGCCAGGTGGAGACGGCGCTGCACCTCCGCGAACTCCAGCTCCGCGGCAAGATCCACAACATCGGCGGCACGAATTTCGACACGCCGAGCACCGCCGCGATGATCGAGGCGGGCGTGCCGCTCGTCTCCATGCAGGTGCAGTATTCGCTGCTGGATCGCCGCCCGGCCGGGCTTCTCGCGGGCCTCGCCGCCGATAGCGGGCTGCGCTTCCTCTGCTACGGCACCGTCGCCGGCGGCTTCCTGTCGTCCCGCTGGCTGGGGAAACCCGCGCCGGCGGAGCCGCTGGCGAACCGCAGCCTGGTCAAATACCGCCTGATCATCGAGGAATTCGGCGGCTGGGATGCCTTCCAGGCGCTGCTGCGGCTGCTGGACGGCATCGCGCGCAAGCACGGTGTCTCCCTCACCGCCGTCGCCACGCGCTGGGTGCTGGACCAACCGCATGTCGCCGGCGCCATCGTCGGCGCGCGCTACGCGGAACACCTGCCCGACAACCTGGCCATCTTCGGCTTCACCCTGGATGCCGAGGACCGCGCCGCGATCGACGCGCTGCTGGCGCAACACCCCGGCCCGGGCGGCGATACCTACACCCTGGAACGCGACCGCGACGGCCCCCACGGCAGGATCATGAAGTATGACCTCAACAAGGAATGAGGCCTGCGCGGCGGAAATCGTCGCGCTGCACCAGGTGTTCGAGGCCTGGCTCGGCGCGCCGGGGCAGGGGGACTTCCACCGCTTCGAAACCGCCTTCGCGCCCGGCTTCCAAATGGTCCTCCCCTCCGGCGCCCGCTTCGACCGCGACGGCATCCTCGCCTTCCTGCGCGATGCCCGCGCTGTCCGCGGCCCCGGCCTCCGCATCGCGGTGGAGGAGATCGAGACCGTCCATGAGACCCCCGGCCTCGCCCTGATGCATTACGTGGAGCGCCAGTGGTTCGCCGGCCAGGAAACCGCGCGGCGCGCCGCCGCCCTGTTCGACACCACGGCCACGCCGCCGCGCTGGCTCTTCGTGCAGGAAACCTGGGTCACGCCCCCGGCGTGATGGCGTCGCCCAGCCAGGCGATGCGCCGCGCCGCCTCCTCCCGCGCCGCGGCGCGGGAGGCGAAGCGGAGGCCGGAGAAGTAGCTGACCGGCGTCCAGGCCCCGCCATCCTCCGCATCCCGGCGGAACGCCTCGAACCCGAAGCTGCCATCCGGACGCGCGAAGAGGTCCACGCAGCGGTCGTGCTGCTGGTTCTCGATGCTGTCCAGCACGACCCATGACGGGTCCAGTCGCTTCGCCATGCGGCGTCCTCCCCATCCACGGCATAGCGCGGGGCGCATTTCCGCGCGCATCCGGGCCGGGAGCCTGGACAAGCACGGGCTGACTCGGGCATTCCGATGAACGAATATCCATCTGCCGGGGGGCCTTCCGATCATGTCCTTTGCCCGTCGCGCGGCATTCGCCGCCGCCGTCGCCGCATCCGCGCTGGCCGCCCAGCCTGTCGCGGCGCAGGCGCCGTCCTGCACCCACAATGTCGGCATGGTCGTCTCGCTCACCGGCCCCGCCGGCCGCTTCGGCCAGGCCGCGGCGAAGTCCGTCGAACTCGCCTTCAATGAGCTGAACGCCGCCGCCGGTGCGCAGGGCATCGCCGGCTGCCGCCTGGCCTTCGACCTGCGCGACGCGCAGTCCCAGGGCAGCGTCGCGGTGGACCAGGCGCGGCAGCTGGTGGATTTGCGGCGCACCCCCGCCATCATCGGCGGCATCATCAGCAGCGTCTCGATCCCGATCGTCACCAGCGTGACCGGCCCGGCCGGCGTGGTGCAGATCTCGCCGGCTTCCTCCTCCCCCACGCTGACCCGCATCGCAGTGGAGGGACAGACCCGCGGGTGGTTCTTCCGCACCATCACCTCCGACGCGCTGCAGGGCACCGCCGCGGCGCGCTACGCGATCGACCAGGGCCTCCGGCGCCTCGCCATCATTCACGTCAACAACGATTTCGGCGTGAACATGGTGAACGAGTTCCGCCGCGCCTTTGTGGCGCTCGGCGGCACCATCATCTCCACCACGCCCTACAACCAGGGCCAGGCGAGCTACGCGCCGGAAGTCACCAACGCGCTGCGCGGCGATCCGCCCGCCCTCTACCTCGTCAGCTATCCCGGCGACGGCACGACCATCGCGCGCACCTGGATCCAGCAGGGCGGCCCCGCGACCTTCCTGCTGAATGACGGCATGAACAGCGCCGACTTCATCCGGGACGTCGGCCCGCGCTTCCTGAACAACGCCTACGGCACCTCCTCCGGCACCGTCTCCACGCCGTCAACCGAATACTTCGCCCGCGCCTATCCGCCGATGTCGGGCGGCTTCGGCGCCGGCGCCCCCGCCGCCGACCGCGCCTTCGACGCCGCCGCGATCCTGGGCCTCGCCATCGCCAAGGCCGGCCGCTTCGAGGCCGCGGCCATCCGCGACGCCATCCGCCAGGTCACGGCGCCCGGCGGCACGGAAGTCCATGCGGGGCCGGAGGGCTTCGCCCGAGGCCTGGAACTGATCCGCGCCGGCCAGGCCGTGCGCTACATCGGCGTCATCGGCCCCGTCGAGTTCGACGCCAACGGCGACATCACCGGCCCCTTCCGCAAGTGGCGCATCCAGAACGGCGAGATCACCACCGTCGGCCAGATGACGGCCGAGGAAGTGCAGGCCGTCCAGCGCCAGCTGCCCCCGCGGTAACGTAGCGCCTTACCCCCACCCCGACCCTCTCCCGGAAGCCCGGGGGAGGGAGTGAGAGTGGCGCAACCGGCTCCTCCCCCGCGCTTGCGGGGGAGGCTGGGTGGGGGTCATCCCGCGCCTTCCGCACGGAGCCACGCCATGCCCCACCGCCCGCGCCCCCCGCGCACCCTCCTCGCCCCCGGCCTGCCCGCCAGCCGCATCGTCACCGGCCTCTGGCAGGTGGCGGACCAGGAGCGTGACGGCCGCAGCCTGGACTACGCCGCCGCCGCGGCCGCCATGGCGGACTACGCCGAGGCCGGCTTCGACAGCTTCGACATGGCCGACCACTACGGCGGCGCGGAGGAGATCTTCGCGAAGTTCCGCGCGCTCGGCGGCAACGCCTCCGTCTTCACGAAATGGGTGCCGACCCCCGGCCCGATGACGCGAGAGGTGGTGCGCGAGGGCGTCGGCCGCAGCATCGCCCGCCTCGGCGGCATCCCGGACCTGATGCAGTTCCACTGGTGGTCCTTCCGCCACCCCGCCTGGCTCGATGCCCTCAAGGAAATGGCGGCGATGCGCGCGGAAGGCGCGCTGAACCACATCGGCGTCACGAACTTCGACACGGACCACCTCCGCGTCGCCGTGAAACACGGCATCCCCATCGCCACCAACCAGGTCAGCTTTTCGCTGCTCGACCGCCGCGCGGCCGGCGCGATGTCGGACTTCTGCCTGGTCCACGGCGTGAAGATCCTCGCCTACGGCACGCTCGGCGGCGGCTTCCTCGCCGAGCGCTGGCTCGGCCGCGACGAACCGGCAGAAGCCGACATCACCGACTGGTCCAAGATGAAGTACCGCCGCTTCATCGACGCCATGGGCGGGTGGGCTGGCTTCCAGCGCCTGCTGCGCGAGGCCGACGCCATCGCGAAAAAGCACAGCGTCTCCCTCAGCAACGTCGCCACGCGCTGGTCCCTGCAACACCCCGCCGTCGGCGCCGTCATCCTCGGCGCGCGCCTGACGGAAGCCGAACACCGTGCCGACAACCTCCGCCTGTTCTCCTTCACCCTCGACGAGGATGACCAGGCGCGCCTCCGCCACGCCTTCGGCGACACACAGCCCATCCCCGGCGACTGCGGCGACGAATACCGCAAGCCGCCCTTCCTCACCGCCTCCGGCGACCTCAGCCACCACCTCGACAGCCTGCCGAAGATCTACACCGCCACCGAATTCGCCCCCGGGCGCCTGCGCGTGGACAGCGGCAGCATCTGGGAAGAATCCTGCGGCTACAGCCGCGCCGTGCGCGTCGGTAGCCGCATCCTCGTCAGCGGCACCACCGCCACCCACACCGACGGCTCCGTCATTTGCCCCGGCGACGCCGGCGGCCAGGCCATCTACATCCTCGACAAGATCGCCGCCGCCATCGAAACCCTCGGCGGCACCATGGACGACGTCATCCAGACCCGGGTCTGGCTGCGCGACGCCAACGACTGGGAAGCCGTCGGCCGCGTCCACGGCCGCACCTTCGCCACCGCCCGTCCCGCCAACACCCTGCTCGAAGTCGCCCGCCTCGTTGGCCCGTACGCGGTGGAAATCGAAGCGGAAGCGGTGGTGGGGTAAGGGGGTGCGGCTATGGCCCGGGGAAGAGGCTCCGCCCCTTCCCCGTACCCCAACCCCTCAAAGGGGCAGCGGCCCCTTTAATCCCCCTTCAATCGATGGGTGATGGTAGGGGCACAGCGGGACCGCCGGGCAAGCGCACGCGTCGTGCCCCTCCCATCACCCATCGATGCAAAGCCTGGGGTCCAGGGGCCCGCTGGCCCCTGGCGGGGAGAGGTCTGGAGAGGGGCCGGAGGCCCTTCTCCAGGAGCCACAAGCGCCCCCCCTACGCCATCACAGCAGCCCGCGTCCGATCCCGCCGTCCACGGCGACGGACTGGCCGACCACGTAGCTGCTGCGGGGCGAGGCAAGGAAGGCGGCGACATCGGCGATTTCCTCGGCGGCGCCGAAGCGGCCGAGGGGGATGTCGGCGGCGAAGCGGGTGAGGATGGCCTCGGGCGTGGTGCCTTCGGCCTTGGCCATGGTGGCGGCGCGGTTGCGCCAGAGGCGGGTGATGGTGCGGCCGGGGGAGACGGCGTTGACGCGGATGCCTTCCGGGATGAGTTCGGCGGCCAGCGTCTTCACCAGCGCGATGTGGCCGGCCTTGTGGACGTTGGAGACGATCTGTTCGGCGTAGGGCATGCGGGCGCCGGCGGCGCCGAACAGCACCACGCGGGCGCCGCCGGCGCGGCGGAGTGCGGGCAGCAGGCCGCGGACGACGCGGACCGTCGCCATGATGTTGAATTCCCAGTTGTGGCGCCATTGCTCGTCGGTCAGGGCTTCGAAGGCCGCGCGGTGGCTGCCGCCGACGGCCATGACGAGGATGTCGAGCTTCTGGTGGGTGTTCTCCCAGGCCTGGACCAGCGCCTCGACGGAGGCTGGGTCGGTCGCGTCGCAGGGGAGGTGGGAGAGGTTGTTGGCCGCCGCGACCTCGGCCAGGGCGGCGGCGTCGCGGGAGGCGATGGTGACGCGCGCGCCGTCCTCCGCGAGGGCCCGCGCGGTGGCGAGCCCGATTCCGTCGCTGCCGCCGACAACGAGTGCCAGGTCGTCCTTGATCCGCAGATCCATGCCGTGGAGTCCCATCCCTTGGAATAAGTGCCGCCAGGGTTGCGCGGGCGGGGCGGGGCAGCAAGCCGGCAACGGCGCGTGGCGCGCCACGTTGCGGCGGCGTGGCGGAGGACCTTGGGGAATGCGGTGGGTGCTGGGCCTGGCCTTGTCGGCGGTGGCGGGTTTCGTCGATGCGGTGGGCTGGATCGCCTTCGGGGGTGTCTTCGTGGCCTTCATGAGCGGGAACACGACCAGGCTGGGGGTGGAGGCGGTGCGGGGCGACCTGCCGGCCGCCTGGCACGCCGCGCAGCCCATCCTGGCCTTCATCGCCGGCACCGTGGCGGGGGCGCTGCTGCGCCGCGCGGGCGGCCTGGCGGGGCTTATGGCGGCGGAGGCTGCGGCTCTGGCCGTGGCCGCGGCAGTGGTCGCGGCCTCAGGCTCCGCCGTGCTGCCGCTGGCGCTGGCGATGGGGATGCAGAACCTGGCCCGGCTGGCGGTGGGGCCGGCGCAGTTCGGCGGCACCTTCATCACGGGCACGCTGGTCGGGTTGGGCCAGGCGCTGGCGGCGGGGGAGTGGCGGGGCGCGGGGGCGCAGGCAGCGGCCTGGCTGGCGCTGCTGGCCGGCATTCTGGCGGGCGCGCTCGCGATGGCCGGCGGCGCGGCGCCCGCCCTGGCGGGGGTGGCGCTGCTGCTGCTGGTCCTGGCCGGAACCGTCGCCCTGCTGCGGGGTTGAGGCGCCACGGCGGAGGAGGAACCTGCCCATGCCCCGCGGCGACAAGTCGAAATACACCGGCAAGCAGAAGCGCATGGCCGAGCATATCGAGGAGGGCTACGAAGCCCGCGGCGTGCCGAAGGAGCAGGCCGAGGCCCGCGCCTGGGCCACCGTCAACAAGGAAACGGGCGGCGGCAACAAGGCGGGCTCCGGCCGCGGTGTGCGGGATACGAATGTTTCCGCCAAGCGCGGCGGGAAGAAGAGTGGCGCGGCCGCGGCGGCGCGGACGCCGGAACAGCGCAGCGCCTCCGCCCGCAAGGCCGCGGAGACGAGGCGCCGCAACGCGGCGGCAAAGCTGCATTGACCATGCGCCACCTGCTCCTCGCCCTGCTGCTGGCCGTCCCCGTCGCGGCCGCCGCGCAGGCGCCGCCCCGGGTGGAGCGCCCGGCCCAGCCCCCGCCGCGGGGTGGCGGCCCGACCGGCAACGACACCATCGAGGGTCCGGTCCAGCCGCGGCCGCAGCGCGGCGTGCTGCGCCCGCCGGGCAATGTCGATCCGGAGATCCGGGTGCCCGGCCCGGTGCCTCGCACGACCACGCCGGTGATCCCGCCGCCGGTGAACCCGGATGGCACGGCGCGGCCGCGCTGAACGCGGCTGGCGCTTCCGCGTTGGGGTTGCATGACGAACCCCATCAGGATCGCCCCCGCCATGTCCGACCCGGCCCCCGACGCCCCGCCCGAACTGCCGGGCCTGCCGCCGCTGGAGCCCGGCACGCCGCCGCCGGACGAGACGCCGCCCCCGATCCCGCAGCTGCCGGGCCTGCCCCAGGTGGAGCCCGGCCCCGCGACACCGCCGGCCGAGCCCCTGACGCCCCCGGCCCAGCCACCGCCGGGCTTCCCGACCCCGGGTCGCGGCATCCCTGTACCCGACCCCTCGCCGGGGCCGGAAGTGCCGGGGCCTGGCGGCCCGATGGAGGTACCGGACATCTCCCCCGGCGGGCCCGGCATCATCCGCCCGATGGCGTGACGCTCAGCGGCGGCGCAGTTCCGGCACAAGCAGCCGGTCCAGCGCCGCCGCCGTCCGTTCCGGGAAGGCGCGCCGCGCTGCCTCCAGCCGGCTGGCGGCCCAGTTCAGGCGGCGATCCATGTCAAGCGCGCCCCAGCGGGGATCGGGGCCGGGCATGGGGTCGCGCGGGATGCCGCCCTCCAGCATGTCCTTCAGGCTGAAGCGGTCCATCACATCCGGGACGTCCCGCAGCTTGGCCAGGCGCGCCGCCTGCAGATCCTCGAAGAAGGCGGGTTCCACCACCACGAAGCTCGGCACGACATGCACCGTCATGGCATCCGCCACCACCTCCGCCTGCCGGGCGAGCAGGGGGTTGGCGGGGTCGTCATGCACCAGGCGGGTTTCCAGCACCTCCACCCGCAGCAGCACAGCGTGCGGGAATTCGCGCGGCGCGGTGTTGCGGATGGCGATGCCGATGCGCCCTGCCGCATTCGCCCCCGGCTTCGACGGATCGAAGGCGAAGGTGATGTCGAGGTCGAGAGCCACCGGCGCCGGGCGCGGGTTGATGAAGGCGCGGGGCACGCCGGGCACCTGGCCATCCCGCTCGAAGGCATCCTCCTGCGCCACCGACATGGCGGCGGCCTGCACGGCGTCATGCACCACCATGGTGCCGCGCAATTCCCAGCGCAGCGGTTCCGTCGGGAAGGCGCCGCCCGGTGCGCCGGCGGTGGAGTAGGGGATCAGGTCCAGCACCTGGTCGCCGATCCGCAGCCGGTAGCCCAGCTGGATGCCGGACCGGCTGGCCCGCCGCGCGGCATCGAAGGCGAAGCGCTTCACGCCGCCCTGGAAGACGCGCGTCCCGGCATAGTCCTTGCGCGGGAACCAGTAGCCATCGAGCCCGGTGACGACGGGCCTGACGCCATCCTCCCCGGCTTCCGGCGGCAGCAGGCGCAGATAGGTGGCGGGGGCGAGGTCCACGAATTCCGACCCCTCCACCGGCGCCAGCCAGGATTCGTAGAGGCGGACGAGTTCGCGAATTTCCGGCAGGCCGCACTGCGCCTCCAGCGCGCGGCGCATCACCTCCTGCACCACCACGGCCTCGGCCAGCACCTCATCGGCGTTGAGGCAGCGGTAGTAGTCGGGGCCGCCCTTGGCGAGCAGGCTGCCTTCCGTCACCGCCTCCATCCGCATGCGGCCATTGGCGGTCCATTCGGGATCGATGACGGCGAGGCCCGTGCTGGGGTCCGCCGCGCCCAGCAGGATGCCCGGCATGGGGATGCCGGAGGGGCGGGAAAGGCGCCCATCGGCCCCGATCCACGCCGCCGGGTCGCTGACCAGGATGGAGGCCTTCCAGGCCGCGGCGAAGCGGGCGAGGCCCGCGGCGAGGTCGAGCATCGTGAGCCTCTCCCACCCCGTGGAGCGCGCGCCGGCTTCCAGCATCTGGATCGCCACCGGGAAGACGATCAGCGCCCGCGCCAGCACCGGCAGGAACCACCCGCAATCCCAGAGGCCGAGGGGCGGGCTGGCCGCGAATTCCACCGCCGCGCCATCCTGCCGCCGCAGCCAGGGGCTGCGCGCCGTGCCGGCCCACCAGAGGTCGTGGGGCGGCGGGAAGGGCGCGCGGAGATAGGGGCGCGAGCCCGATGCCAGCATCGCCTGGATGGCATTCGCCAGCACCGTGACATGCTGGGCGAGCGCATCGAGGTCCTTCTCCGACGCCGAATTGCCGAGCGTCGCCAGCGTGGATTCGACGTTGGTGCAGGCGGTCCGCCAGGCCTCCCGCAAGTCCCGGCGCGTCTGCCGGTCGCTTTCGTCGAGGTAGGTGGCGATGGTCTCGGTCGTTTGCTCGATCCGGTCGAGCGCGGCCAGGATCTTCTGCGTCTTGTCCTCGCCGAAATACTTCTGGTAGGCCTCGATCGCGCCCAGCACGGCGCCGCCGACGCCGACCAGCGCGGCGGCGAAGCTCACCGCTTCGCCAAGCCCGCCGGCCAGGTCGGACAGCGTCTCCCCATCCAGCTTCAGCACCTTCGCCGCCTTGCCGAGCGTCCACATGGCGGGGGCGAGCGGGGGTGCGGCCACCCCCGGGCGAAGGAGTTCGGCCGGGATGCCGGCCAGGTCGGCGGCCCGGAGGCCGGTGGTGAATATGCGGCGCGCCATGATCGTCTGCCTCCCGTCACGGGGCCCGGGATCGGGCCCCTTCTCGGACGGCGGGACGATGGCGCGGGGGTGCGGCGCCGGTCCCGAAGGCCTGCCGAAAAAGCGCCGAAATCAGCGGGCGGGCGGCTCCGGCCCCCGTTCCCCGGGGGCGGGCGCCACGCCGTAGCGCGCGACCAGCGCCCAGACATGGCCGGGGACCATGGATTTCATCCGGCGCGGCTCCGACCGGCGCAGATGGAGGATCGTCTCCACCGCCTTCATCTCGACGCGCGCGCGGGCGAATTCCAGCCCGCGCGGGCCGATCCGTGGCATCAGCCAGCCGACGATGGGGCGCAGCCAGTCCGGCATCCGCCGCAGCGGTAGGCCGCCGGCGGCGCGTTCCGTGTTCGCCAGGAACCCCTTCACCGCGCTGTCGCGCTTGCCCGCGCTGCCGGGCGTGCTGGTCACGACCTCATCCCCCAGCAGGGCCAGCAATTCCTCGCCCCGGTCGTTCCGCACCAGCAGCCACTGCTCCCCCTGGCCGCCCATGTAGCCGACGGTGATGTCGGCCAGCACGTTGGTGTAGTCGACGCAGGTGCGGCAGGTCAGCGGGAAGAAGTCGCCCGGCAATTGGCTGATCGGCAGTTGCAGGAAGGGAATTTCGCGGGTCCGGCCATCGGCGAAGCGCAGCTCGACATGGAAGTCGGCGCGGAATTCCAGGTAGGTGATCGTCTCCGGCGCCTCGTCCAGCAGCGCCAGGAACTCGTGGAAATTCGCCGTGGTGGTGTTGTCGGAGCAGGGCGTGCCGATGACGTACAACCGGTCGAAGCCCAGCTCCCGCTCCAGCGCCCGCAGCGCATAGACCTGGCAAGGGATGCCGATGATCGCCAGGCGCCTGTGGCCGGCGGCGCGGGCGGGCTCCAGCAGCGCCAGCAGCGGCGCGTAGCCCATGCGCATGCCACGGCAGCGCGCCATGTCCTCGGCCTTAGTGACCAGAACGGGCATCGGCTTCCAGGAATCGGCGGGGTCCGGCGCCATGGCCAGCACGGCATCCACGGCGCCGGTTTCCAGCAGCCGTTCCGCGATGCGCGTCGTGATGCCGGTCCATTGCGCGCCGGGCGCGGGCTTCGCGAGCCGCGCCCGGACCATCCGCCGGTGCGGCCCGAAATGCAGCTCGTCCGGCCGCGCCGGATCGCGCGCGCGGCCATGCACCTGGGCTTCCAGCGCGGGGTAGTCGGGCCTGATGAACTGGCAGGCCCGGCCGCAGGCCTTGGGATCGCTGCTGCGGGAGATGCCGCAATCCGTGCAGAGGCCGCGCGGCGCGGCCGGCCCGATCACTGGTGTCTCGATCCCCTGCATGCGCTTCCCCTGGTGGCCGCGCAGCTTCCCCCACCCCGACCCTCCCCCGCAAGCGCGGGGGAGGGAGTATCGGGCGCTCCCTCCCCCGCGCTTGCGGGGAGGGTCGGGGTGGGGGTCTTCCCGCCTTACACGCCCTCGCAGCCCAGCCGCTTCAGCGCGGCGTCCACCCAGGACCGGTCGATCGTCCCGGCCTCGATCTGCGCCATCTGCTTCTGCTCTGCCGCCTGCTTCGCCTCGGTCGCGGCCAGCACCTTTTCCGCATCGTCGAAGGCGATGGCGACGAAGCCGTCATCATCGCCCAGGATCATGTCGCCGGGCTCGATCACCATGCCGTCGATCGCGATGGCGACATTGATCTCGCCGGGGCCGTCCTTGTAGGGGCCGCGATGCGTCACGCCCGCGGCGAACACCGGGAAATCCTGCTGGGCGAGGGCGCCCGAGTCACGGATCGCGCCGTTGATGACGATGCCGGCCAGGCCGCGCTTCACCATCTGCGCCAGCATCAGCTCCCCGATGATGGCATTGGTCAGGTCGCCGCCCGCATCCACCACCACCACGTCGCCGGGATTGGCGATGTCGATCGCCTTGTGGACCATGAGGTTGTCGCCCGGCCGCGTCTTCACCGTGAAGGCCGGCCCGGCCATCACGCCGCCCCGGTGCATCGGCCGGATGCGCGGCCCGGCCGCGAACATCCGCGACATGCTGTCGCTGACATTGGCGACGGGCAGGGGCTTGAAGCGCTCCACGATGGCGGGGGCGACGGCACGGGTGCGGGGCAGGATGCGGAAACCGGCGGGCATGGAGTTCTCCGAAGCTTGGGCCCATCCCGCCTACAGGCCGTGCCGCGCCCGGGCAAGGTGGCCCCGGGAAGTCGCCACGCGCGGCCTTGTCATGCCGCCTTCCGCCGCCCTGGCGCGATGATGCCTGTCGAACCACGACGGGAGCATCGACCATGGCCAGCATTATCCGTAGCGCCTCCGCCCACTGGACCGGCGGCGGCAAGGACGGCACCGGGCACATCTCCTCCGCCAGCGGCGTGCTGAAGGAAGCGCCCTACGGCTTCAACGCCCGCTTCGGCGATGGCCGCGGCACCAACCCGGAGGAGCTGATCGGCGCCGCCCATGCCGGTTGCTTCACCATGGCGCTGGCCTTCCGCCTGGCGAAGGACGGGCTGACGGCCGAAAGCCTCGACACCACCGCCAAGGTCGCGATGGAGCAGGAAGGGGAAGGCTTTCGCATCACCCGCGTGGCGCTGACGCTCCGCGCCAAGCTGCCCGGAACGGACGAGGCGACCTTCAAGGCGCTGGCCGAGGAAGCCAAGGCCGGCTGCCCCGTCTCCAAGCTGCTGAAGGCCGACATCACGCTCGAGACGCATTTCGAGGGGTAGGCAAGCCCTCACGCAATCCGCGTCGGCAATGGCCTCCCCGCCATCGCCGCCGCGACATTGTCCCGCATCAGCCGGCCCATGTCCTTCCGCGTCTCGATGCTGCCGCTGGCGGCATGGGGCTGTAGCAGCACGTTGGGGAAGGTGAGGAATTCCGGGTCGATGTTCGGCTCGTTCAGGAAGACGTCGAGCCCCGCGGCACCGATCCGGCCGTTCCGCAGCGCCTCCAGTAGCGCAGCCTCATCCACCACCGTGCCGCGGGAGACGTTGACGAAGATGGCGCCGGGGGCCAGCGCCGCGATCGCCGCGCGGTCCACCAGGCCGCGCGTCCCTGCGCCGCCGGCCGCGGCCACGCAGAGCACATCGACATGCGGCGCCAGCGCGGCGGGCGTCGGATACCAGGCGTAAGGCACGCCATCCTTCCGCGCCCTCGCGCTGTAGGCGATCGACATGCCGAAGGCCGCCGCGCGCTGCGCGATGGCGGAGCCGATGCGCCCGAGCCCCACGATGCCGAGCCGCTTGCCGGAGACGCGCGTGGTCAGCGCCATCGGCCCGCGCGCGGCCCAGTTGCCGCTGCGCACCCATTCATCGCCATCCCGCACGCGCCGCGCCGCGCCCAGCATCAGCAGAACGGCGAAATCCGCCACCTCCTCCGTCAGCACATCGGGCGTGTTGGTCACGGGAATGCCCCGCGCCCGCGCGGCATCGAGGTCGATGGCATCCACGCCGACCCCATAGCAGGCGATGATTTTTGTCAGTGGCAGCGCGTCCATGAGCGCGGCGTCCGCGCCGATCTCGCCCTTGGTGACGATGGCGACGACGCTGTCCCGCACGGCCGCCAGCATCGCGGCCTTGTCGGCCGCCCGCCAGTAATGGTGAACGGTGAAATCGGTTTCCAGCGCCGCCACGTCCCATTCCGGCAGCTCGCCGACCAGCAACAACCCCGGCTTGTCCGTCATCGCATTTCCCCGCAACGTCCCCGCCATCAAGGGCAGGAGGCGTCGATGGCGCAAGGGTTGTTCGACCTCAAGGGGCGGCGGATTCTCATCACGGGCTCCAGCCGCGGCATCGGCTTCGCGCTGGCCCGCGGCCTCGGCCAGGCCGGCGGCTCCATCATCCTGAACGGCCGCGACCCGAAGGCGCTGGGGGAGGCCGCGCGGACCCTGGCGGCGGAGGGCATCGACGTGACCGAGGCCGGCTTCGACGTGACGGACCCGCACGCGCTGGACGCGGCGGTGGAGGAACTGGAGACACGCGTCGGCCCCATCGAGGTGCTGGTCAACAACGCCGGCATCAACCGCCGCTTCCCCGCGACGGACGTGACGCCCGAGACCTTCCGCGAGGTCCAGGCCGTGAATGTGGAGGCGGTGTTCTTCATGGCCCAGGCCTGCGCGCGGCGGATGCTGAAGCGCGGCCACGGCAAGATCGTGAACATCGCGAGCGTCCAGTCCGAACTCGGCCGCGCCACGATCACGCCCTACGCCGCGAGCAAGGGTGCGGTGCGGACGATGACGCGATCGCTCTGCGCCGAATGGGCCAAGGGCGGCGTGCAGGTGAACGCCATCGCGCCGGGCTATTTCGCGACGGAGCTGACGAAGGTGCTGGTGGAGGACGAGGCCTTCACGGACTGGCTGTGCAAGCGCGTGCCGGCGGGCCGCTGGGGCAAGGTGGAGGAACTGGTTGGCGCCGCCGTCTTCCTTGCCTCCCCCGCCTCCGACTTCGTCAACGGCCACCTGCTCTACGTCGATGGCGGCATGACCGCGGTGGTGTGAGCGCAGGGGGCGGCGCCCTACTGCGCGCCAGCCCCCGCCTGCGCCGCCAGCCGCCGATACCGCTCCCGCGCCGCTTCCAGGTGCCCGCGCATCGCGTCCCGCGCGCCGGCCTCATCGCCCGCGGCGATCGCCTCCGCCACCAGGCGATGCTCGCGCCGCACCTGCTGGAGGTAGGCGTGGCGCTCCGCCTCGCTCCGCTCCACCAGGCCGAGTGCCCGGCGGGGAATGGCGTGGCGTCCCAGCACTTCCAGCAGGCGCAGGAAATGCGGGTTGGCGGTCGCGGCGAAGATGGCGCGGTGGAGCGCGAAATCGGCCTCCGCCCCGTCGCTGCCGGATGCCATGGCGGTGTCGAAGGCGGCCTCGGCCTCCCGGATCGCGGCCAGGGACGCCTCGTCACGCCGCAGCGCGGCGAGGCCCGCCGCCTCCACCTCCAGCGCCAGGCGCAGTTCCAGCACCTGGATGACCTGCTGCAGGCCCTCGGCCTCGCTCGGCGTCAGGCGGAAGATGCCCTCGCCGGGCCGGTCGCTGACGAAGGCGCCCACACCCTGGCGGGTGAAGACCAGGCCCTCCGCCCGCAGCGCGGCCACGGCTTCCCGCACCACGGTGCGGCTGACGCCGGCCTCCCGCATCAGATCCTGTTCGGTCGGCAGGCGGGCGCCGGGTTGCAGGCGGCCGCTGCGGATCTCCTCCGCCAGGCGATGCACCAGCGCGCCGGTGAGGTTGGCGGGTGAGCGCAGCGGGGCCATGCCGATGCCGCGGCCACTCATGCGGGGACGCCCCGGGCGGGGCAGGAAGGGTCAGTCATCATATGACCTGACAACGCTACGTCGCCGACTCCCTGCCCGTCAATTCAGCCCCCTCCGGTCAGGCCGCCCCTTCGGCCACGACGCCCGCTTCCTCCGCCGAGATCAGACGCCCCTCGAACCACAGCGCCGCACAGACGCGGGACATGGCGCGCCCGTCATGGCCGATGCCGGCGACGGGGACGAGGGTCCAGGCGCAGTCCATGCCACGCCGCGCGGCCTCCGCCCGGCCGGCCGCCAGGTAGTTGTGCGCGCGGGCGAAGCGGTGCGGGCCCTGGGCGAGCGCCTCGGGGTTGGAGGGAAGGGAGGGTCCGACCTCCGTGTCCCGGTCGCCGGCCAGGATGGTCAGGGGGTAGCGCAGCAGCGCCTCGACCTCCGCATCGCCAAGCCCGATGCCGCCCATCCCCTCCGGGAAGGGCTTCTCCAGCGTCGGCAGCGTGTACCAGCCGGGGTTGCCGACGGTCGCGGCTTCCAGAAAGTCGTGCGGCTGGGTGGACATGAGGCGGTGGCCGAACTGGCCGCCGGCGCTGTGGCCGAAGAAATGCGCCTTGGCGCGGCGCGTGACGCCGGCTGCCTGCAGCGCCTGGAACACCCTCAGCGGGATGCCATAGGCCCAGGCGGGGCGCGGCCGCACCGCGCCGGCCTCATCCATCACCAGGCCGTTGTTGTAGGGGCCGGCGCCCGGCCAGGCGGCGTCGCCGAAGGTGGTGGCGACGATCAGCAGGTTGTGGCGGTCCGCGGCCTCCACCCAGAAGTCGCGGTAGTCGTCGCCGTTGCGCAGCATGCCGTGGCTGACCAGCACCACCGGGCTGTCCGACGTGAAGCCTACGGGCCGGTAGGTGTGCAGCGTCAGCGGCCGGGCCAGGTCGCACTCGGCATCCGCCCAGGGGATGGCGGCGCGGCCGGGCTGGGACAGCGCCTGGGCGAGGGGGGTCTTCATTCCGGCATGATCTCCTGCGCCAGCGTCGTCTGGTCCATCCGGCCTTCGAACTTCAGGCCGCGACGGAAGGCCCAGACCGCACTCTCGAAATGGATGGGCAGCACCGGCATCTGCTCCAGCGCCCGGCGGGATGCCGCCTGCAGCAGCGCGTTGCGCGCCGCGTCGTCCATGGTGGTCAGCGCCGGCACCGCCTGCGCGTCGAAGGTCGGGTCCGACCAGCCGCTGTAGTTGCTGGTGCCGACGCCGCGGTCCCGGTCCAGGCTCGCGACCCAGATGCGGAAGAACAGCAGCGTCTCCTCCGCGCTGGCGGACCAGCCGCCCATGGGAACGGAGAAGTCCCGCCGCGCCCGCCGGGTGAAGAAGACGTTGGAGGGCATGGCATCGACCTCCGTCCGCACCCCGATGCGCGTGAAATACTGGCCGAGCGCCTGGGCGATGCGGGCATCGTTCACGTAGCGGTTGTTGGTGGCGTGGACGGTCAGCGTGAAGCCGTTGGGGTAGCCGGCCTCCGCCAGCAGGGCGCGGGCGCGGGCGGGGTCGTAGGGCAGCACGGGCAGGCCCGGGATGGTGCCCGTCATGCCATCCGGCAGGAACTGCGCCGCCGGCACCGCCAGCCCGTCCATCACGCGCTGCACGATGGCGTTGCGGTCGATGGCCATCGACAGCGCCTGCCGCACCCGGACATCCCGCAGCGGGTTGGGGCTGTTGCCGCCATTCACGAAGGGGGCGGCCTCCCGCTGGTCCAACTGGAGGAAGATGAGCCGCGTGGTCGGCGCCACCGCCAGCCGCATCGCCGCATTGCCCCGCAGGCGCGGCATGTCGGCGGTGGAGGGTGCCTCCACCACGTCATGGTCGCCGGACAGCAGCCCGGCCAGCCGCGGCCCCGCCGCCGTCACGGGCTGCAGCCGCACCTCCGCCCAATGCGGCTTGCGGCCCCAGTAGTCATCGAACCGCACCAGCTCCGTCACGCCGCCGCGGCCGAAGGCGCGCATCCGGAAGGGCCCGGTGCCGATCGCCGCGCTGCCGTCGTTGAACTGCGCCAGCGTCGGCCAGGGACCTTCCTTCGGCCCGCAGCCATTCGCGCCGTCATAGGTCACGGGCCGCGGGGGCACGGTGCTGGCGCTGATGATGCGGATGCTGGACAGGTCGGAGGGCAGCAGCGGCTCCGGCTCCCGCGTCGTGATCACGATGCGGTGCGGCGTCTCCGTGACCACCCCCGCGATCCGCCGGATGGTGGAGGAGAAGGACGATGCCAGCTCGGCTTCGTTGTTGACGATCCGGCAGAAGGAGAACTGCACATCCGCCGCCGTGAAGGCCGCGCCATTGTGGAAGCGCACGCCCTCCCGCAGCTCGAACACCCAGCTCCGGTCGTCCCGCCGCGACCAGCCCGTGGCGAGGGACGGCCCCGCCTTCAGCCGGGCATCAAGCTCCACCAGGCTTTCGAAGACGTGGTCATGCAGGGTGGAGTTGGGCGCCGCCGCATAGTGCTGCGGGTCGGCCGAGGTCGGCTCCGCCGCCATCGCGATCCGCAGAGTCTGGGCACCCGTCGGCCCCGCCGCCAGCGCCGCCGCCGCGACGCCCGCCATCATCAACCGCCGCATGCCCTGCCCTCCGCCGTGCCGGGCGGGATCATGCCCCCCGGGGCCGGCGGCGCAAGGGGCGGGCGCGCCATTGCAGCCGGGCGCAGACGCGGGCGCCCAAAGCCGTTATCCCTTCCGCCACCCAACCTGGCGGATCATGCCGGGGGCAGCACAGGGAATGACCGGCAGCGTGGTGGCAGGACGATGAAGGACAAGCCGACTTCCGCCTGGACGACGCGGACGCTGAACCGCGCGACAGGCCCGCTGGTGGACGCGGTGGCGGATCTGGTGCTGCAGCGCCTGGCCAGTGGCGGGCGGGCAGCCGGTGATGGCCCGCCGGCGCGGGACCCCCTTTCCCTCGCGTTGAAGGAAATCGCGGCGCTGCGCTGGAACACGAAGCTGATGGGCCTCGCGCTGGCGGAGCGCTTCTACGCCGAGGGCAAGGCCGGCCCCGGCGCGGTGCTGCCCGGCCGCGCCACGCGCATCGGCCTGACCAGCAAGCTCTGCACCCAGGCGGACATCGAATCGGAATGGCTGCGCTTCTGGTGCGGCCAGCTGCAGATCGTGCCCTTCTACAGCCGGAAGATCTGGGAATACGGCTTCGTGCTGCAGGCGCTGTGGGAAGGCGGGCAGCTGCGCAGCGGGGCGCAGGGCCTGGGCTTTGCCGTCGGCACCGAACTCACCCCCGCCTATTTCGCCAGCCGCAACATCCAGGTCCTGGCGACGGACCTGGCGGAGCAGGATGCGCGGTCCGGCGACTGGGCGCAGACGGACCAGCACGCGGCGTCGCTGGAAGGGCTGCTACGCCCGAACCTGGTGCGGCGCGAACGCTTCCTGGCGAATTGCCGCTACCGCCCCGTGGACATGAACGCGATCCCCGCCGACCTGCACGGCCAGTTCGATTTCTGCTGGTCCATGTGCTCCTTCGAGCATGTGGGATCGATCGAGAAGGGCCTGGAATTCGTGCGCAACTCCGTCCGCTGCCTGAAGCCCGGCGGCATCGCCGTGCACACGACGGAGATGAACCTGGAGACGGAAGGGGAGACGGTGGACCACTGGGGCACCGTCCTGTTCCAGCCCCGCCACTTCGCGGAGCTGTCGCGTCGCCTGGCGGAGGACGGGCACGAATTGCTGGCGCTGGACCTCGACCCCGGCACCGGCCTGCTGGACCGGTTCATCGACGTCCCGCCCTACGACTTCCAGCCGCACCCCGCCATGACCTTCCCGGCGGCGCCGCATCTCAGGCTGACGGTGGACGGCTTCCCCGTGACCTCCGTCGGCCTGATCGTGCGCGCGGGGGGTTAGGCACCCCCCCGCGCGCACTGCGCCTCACACCACCCGGAAGTTCCGGAACTGCCAGGGATCCTCGCGGTCGAGATCCTCCGGGAACAGCACCGCGCGGTCCTGCAGCGGCGTCCAGTCGGAATAGGCGCCGACGACCTCCCCCAGATAGGGCGCGCAGATCGCCAGCGCGCGCTCATGGTCGATCTCATCCGACTCGACCACGCCGAGGCGCGGATTCTCGATGGCGTAGATCACGCCCGCCAGCACCGCCGCCGTCACCTGCAGCGACGTCGCGTTGTTATGCGGCACGACGCGGCGCGCTTCCTCGATCGTCAGGCGCGATCCGTACCAGTAGGCGCCTTTGGCATGGCCCATTAGCAGCACGCCGAGTTCGTCCATCCCCTCCACGATCTCATCCGTCATCAGCCGCTTCTCCGGCTGCATCTGCCAGTTCTTGCCGGCGAGTTCGTGGATGGACAGCACCGCGTCGTCGCAGGGGTGGTAGGCGTAGTGGGAGGTCGGGCGATAGGTCACGGCGCCGCTGTCATCCTTCAGCGTGTAGTAGTCCGCGATCGAGATGCTTTCGTTGTGCGTGATGAGGAAGCCGTGCATCGGCCCCTCCAGCGGCGTCCAGGACCGCACGCGCGTGCTGGCGCCGGGCCGCATCAGGTAGATGGCCGCATCGCAGCCGAAGCCGTGGCGGTGGCCGTCCGGCGGCAGCGCCTTCTCATGGCTGCCCCAGCCGAGTTCCGCGGGCTGGCTGCCTTCGCCGACGAAGCCGTCCACCGACCAGGTGTTCACGAACTCCCCGGGCTTCTTCGGCGTGGCCGAGACCTGCGTGTCGCGCTCCGCGATGTGGATCACCTTCACGCCGAGGTCGCGCGCCAGCGTCGCCCAGCCCGTGCGGTCCGCGGGCTTCGGCACCGTGACGGCGCGCCCCGTGTCGCGGGCGATGTCCACCAGCGCCTGCTTCACGAAATGGCTGACCAGGCCGGGATTCGCGCCATGCGCGGTGACGGAGGTCGGCCCGCCCTGGAACGCCGCCTTCAGCGCCACCGCTTCCTCCCGCATCGCATAGTTGCTGCGCTGGGATGGCGTGAGGCTCGGGTCCGTGTAGCCGCCGGCCCAGGGCTCCACCACCGTGTCCAGGTAGAGGCAGTCCAGCTCCTGGCACAGCTTCATCAGCGCCACGGAGGCGACGTCCACGCTGAGGTTCAGCAGGAAGTCACCCTTGCCCAGCAGAGGCGAAAGAAGGTCGCGGTAGTTCTCCCGCGTCGCGGGATCGACGATGAAGCGCACGCCGTATTCCGCCGCCACCTCCTGCCCGCGTTCCTCCGCGGTCACGATGGTGATGCGGTCGGCGGTGATGCCGATGTGGCGGAGGATCAGCGGCAGGACGCCCTGGCCGATCGATCCGAAGCCCAGCATCACCAGCCGGCCGGCGAAATCCACATGCTTCATCGTTCAGTCGCTCCTTCGGCCCGCGCCGTTCACGCCGCCACGGCGGGCATGAAGTAACCCGGCGTGTCGAGCAAGGGTGCATCGATGACATCGACCATGCCGGCACGGTCGAAGCCGTTGAAGGCGGTGCGCAGGCAGCCGCCATAGGCGCCGAGCTGCCCGACCTCGATCCAGTCCCCCTCCTGCACGTCGCCCGGCAGCAGGAAGGGCCCTGCCATCCGGTCGGCGCTATCGCAGGTGGGGCCCTGGAAGGCGAAGGGCACCGGGGCCGCGTCGGTCTGGCGGAGCAGCCGGACGGGGAACCGGAACCCCGGCACCCCCGCATCGGACAGCGCGCCATAGATGCCGTCATTGACGAAAAGCTCGCCCCCCCGCCGCGCCTGCACCTGCAGGACGACGGAGGCGCCGCCGGCCACCAGCGCCCGCCCCGGCTCCGCCCAGAGCTGCACGCCCGGCAGGGCAGCAGCCTCGAAGGCGTCCCCGATCTCGGCCATGAAGGCCGACAGCGGCGGCGGCAGGATGTCCGGATAGGCGACGGGGAAGCCCCCGCCCACATCCAGCACCTCCACCGGCACGCCCGCCTCCCGGATCACCTGCGCCGCCAGCGTGATGGCGCGGGCATAGGCCGCCGGTTCCAGGCACTGCGAGCCCACATGGAAGGACACGCCGAGCTTCACCGCCAGGCCACGCGCCGCCCGCAGCAGCGCCACCGCCGCCGCCGGCTCCGCCCCGAACTTGCCCGAGAGGTCCATCATGGCCCCGCCCTTCGGCAGGGCCAGGCGGATGATGATGCCGAGGTCGGACGCCGTGCCCGTCTCGGCCATCACCTTCGCCAGCTCGGCTTCGCTGTCCACGACGAAGTCGCGCACGCCGTGCTGGGCATAGGCGTCGCGGATCGCGGAGCGTGCCTTCACCGGGTGCATGAAGTGGATCACCGCATCCGGGAACATGCTGCGCACCAGCCGCACCTCGGCCGCGGAGGCGCAGTCGAAATGGCGCATGCCGCCATCCCACAGCGCGCGAAGCATCCCGGGTTCCGGGTTGCACTTCACGGCGTACATGGTCGTGCCGGGGAAGGCGGCCAGGAAGGTGCCTGCCGTCGCCGCCACCTGCGCGGGGCGCAGGCAGTGCATCGGCTCCTCCGGCCGCAGCGCCGCGACGATGCCGTCCACGGTGCGGGGCAGGGGTGCGGCGGCGGTGATGTCCTGGCGGCGGAGCGGCGCGACGGCGCCGCGGAAGCGGAACTCGGTCATGGCGGTGGCCCTCCTTCGGCGTGACGCGGCAATTTGGCCCGCCGCCGCGCCAGCATCCCGGATGGGGGAGGCGCGGCGGCGGGAAGGAGGGAGCCGTGAGCCTGCCCAAGGCTCCGCCCCGGCACGCCGGGCCTTTCGGCGCGGACGGGACGCGGCGGAGGAGCCGTCGCCGGCGCGCCGTCCTGCCCTCAGGCAGTCGGTCGCGCCGCGGTCCGGCTCAGGCGCAGATGCGTCGGCATGTCGGGAGTGACACGGCCACGCATGCGGCGATCAGGCGACTCAGGCGGTTCCCTCGAACCCACCCGGGAGTGACCCCGGGTCGAACAAAGGACGCGTCCCGTCGTTGCTGTGCCCAGGCTTCCAGCGGGAAGGGGGCTCGCGACACGTGCGATGGCGTCGGTCAGTGGCCGAATAAATAGCGGCCACCCTCGCGGTATGCAAGCGGAAATTCTGGCGTCGCTGCGGATTGTCGCGCGGGACATCCGGCGCTTTCGATGAAGCGCCGGAAGCATTTCAGCGGCAGAGGTATTCCCAGGCCACCGTCGCCGCCGCCAGCGCCGTGACCTCCGCCACGTCATGGGCGGGCAGCACCTCCACCACGTCCATCCCCCTGAAATCCAGCCCCTTCAGCCGCCGCAGCAGCGCCTGCGCCTGCCAGCTGGCGAGCCCCCCGATCTCCGGCGTCCCCGTGCCCGGGGCGAAGGCGGGGTCCAGCACATCGATGTCGAAGGAGAGATACGCCGGCGCCGCCCCAACGACCTCTCGCACCTTCGCCGCCACCGCGGCGGGGCCGATCTCGTGAAAATCCTGGGCGGTGACGATGGTGACGCCCTGGGCGAGGGTCCAGTCCCAGACCTCCCGCTGCACGGGGCTGCGGATGCCCACCTGGATCATCCGGCGGGGATCGACCAGGCCTTCCCGGATCGCGTGCCAGAAGACCGATCCATGCGCGTAGTCCTGGCCGAAATTGTCTTCCCAGGTGTCCACATGCGCATCGGCATGCAGCAGCGCCAGCGGGGCGCCGACCCGCTTCCGCAGCGCGCGCAGCAGCGGCAGCGTGATGCCGTGCTCGCCGCCGAAGGCGACCAGGTGATCCAGCGCGGAAGCCTGTTCCTCGATCAGCTTCAGGCTGCCGGGAATGTCGCCGAGCGCGATGGCGAAGTCGCCGATATCGGCGATGGGCAGCGTCGCTGGGTCCACCCAGGACCCGGGATGCGCCCCATCCACCAGCATGCGCGACGCCGCCCGGATGGCTCGCGGGGCGTCCCGCGCGCCGGCGCGGTTCGTCGTGCCGATATCCAGCGGGATGCCCGCCACCGCGATCCCACCGGCCGGGTCGCGCCTGGTCACGCCGAGGAAGCCGGGCGGGGTGGCGAAGGTCGGCGTTCCGGCCATGCGGCGTCTCCGGTTTTGTTGCGCGCTGGACAGGGCAGGGGCCGCACGCGAGGCTTCCCCTCATGCCTGATTTCGACCCGGAGCGGGATATCCTGCCCTTCGACCTCGCGGCCGCCCGCCGCGGCATGCGGCTCAACCGGCTGGGCCATGCGCTGCGGGATCCCGCCACGCGCGCCCGCTTCGCGACCGATCCCGATGGCGTGCTGGATGACGCCGGATTGACCGCGGAGGAGCGCGCCGCACTCGCGGCCCGCGACTGGCGCGCCCTGCTGGCGCTGGGCGCCAGCGTCTATGCGCTGGCCAAGATCGGCGGCGCGATGGGGGTGCCGCTGCCGCAGATCGTGCGGGAGGGTCGGGGCTGATGGCGCGCATCATCGGCGGCATCGGCATCACGCACAGCCCGGCCGCCATCTTCGCCCATGACCGGGGGCTCGGGGCCAAGCCGGAATGGGCGCCCTTCTTCGAACCCCTCGGGGAAGCCCGCACCTGGCTGGAGGCTGTCCGGCCGGACCTCATCCTGTGCGTCTACAACGACCACCTGAATCACTTCTTCTTCGACGCCTATCCGAGCTTCGCCATCGGCGTCGCGGACGAGTTCCCGCTGGCGCCGGAGGCCGGCGCGATCCCCGCCTTCCCGCCCATCCCCGGCGATTTCGCGAGCGCCGCGGCGATCACGGAGGCGCTGGTCGCGCGCGACTTCGATCTGACCGTCTGCCAGGACATGGCGCTGGACCATGGCGCGGCGGGGCCGCTCAGGATGCTGGCGGAGCCCTGGCCGGCGCCGGTGGTGCCGATCTTCATCAATGTGCTCCGCGCCCCCGTGCCGCGCCCGGCCCGGCTGTATGCGCTGGGCCGGGCGCTGGCGGCGGCCGTGGCCGCGCTGCCCGATGACCTGCGCGTCGTCGTCGTCGCGACCGGCGGCCTGTCCCACCAGCTGCACGGCCCCCGCGGCGGGGAGATCAACGAGGCCTGGGACCGCGACTTCCTCGCCCGCCTGCCGACGGAAGGCGCGGCGCTCGCTAGCCTGACGACGCGCGACTACGTGGTCCGCGGCGGGGCCGAGGGGGCGGAGACGGTGATGTGGCTCGCGATGCGCGGCGCCCTGCCGGATGCCGTGCGCCCCGTCGTCACGGGCTACTTGGCCACGGGCAGCACGGGCCTCGGCCTGCTGGTGCTGGAGGCGGGGTAGCGGGGCCGAAACCGCTGGCAATCGGCGTATGTTCCGGTTATGTTCCCGCGGCCATCACCCCAATTGCGCCCGGTTGCCCACTCCCGCCACAGGCGGGAGAGGGTTGGGTGAGGGGGGTGCGGCCGGACACCCCGAAAACGGTGCTAAAGGTGCTAAACCGGCATAATCCTCCTAAGGCGCCTTGCGACTAAAAAGCCACACCTCACCGCGCCTTCAGCCGCGTCCGCACCGACCACAGCTCCGGGAAGAACCCCCGCTCCAGCACCCCCTTGAGGTAGGAGACCCCCGCCGAGCCGCCCGTGCCCATGCGGTGCCCGATGATCCGCTCCACCGTCTTCATGTGCCGGAAGCGCCAGGTCTGGAACGCGTCCTCGAGGTCCACGAGCTCCTCGGCCAACTCATAGAGGTCGAAATGCTGGTCCGGGTTCTCATAGACCACGGCCCAGGCCGCGGTGACCCCCTCATCCGCCTCGTGCCGCTTCGTCAAATCGCGTTCCAGGACATGGGCGGGCACCGGCAGGCCGCGCCGCGCCAGCAGGCGCAGCGCCTCGTCATAGATGGAGGGCCCGCGATAGGCGGCCTCCAGCGGGCCGATGATGTCCGGGCGGTGGCGGTGCGGGCGCAGCATGAACTCGTCCTTGGCGCCCATGCGGAACTCGATCATCCGGTACTGCCAGGACTGGAAGCCCGAGGAGGAGCCGAGGCTGGCGCGGAAGGCCAGATAGTCATGCGGCGTCATGGTAGAGAGCACGTCCCAGGCGCCGATCAGCTGCGCCTGGATTCGCGAAACCCGTGACAGCGCCTTGAAGCAGGGGCGCAGCTCGTCCCGCCGCATGTTCTCGATCGCCAGGTCCATCTCATGGTTCAGCAGCTTCATCCACAGCTCCTGCACCTGGTGGATGGTGATGAACAGCAGCTCGTCATGCTGGCCGGACAGCGGCGCCTGGGCGGTCAGCAGCTGGTCGAGCCGGAGGTAGTCGCCATAGCTCATCCGCTTCGCGAAATCGGTCTCGACGCCTTCGACCATCGGGAGAGTCTCCTTGAACCCCGATAGTTTAAGCTTAAACTATCCCGGGAAGGGAACCCGAATATGCTGGACCTGCGCGCCCATTTCTCCCGCTTCCTCGGCGCCCGGCCGGGCCGGCTGCATGTGGCGGCGCATAGCCACCACCCCTGGCCGGATGCGACGCGGGCGGCGCACCTCGCCGCCTGGGACGTGGCGGCGGAGCACCAGGACGACAAATGGGCCGTGGTGCTGGGGGAGACCTGGCAGGCGGCGCAGCGCAACGTCGCGCGGCAGATCGGCGCGCCCGATCCCGCCACGATCGTCTTCGCGCCCAACACGCATGAATTCGTGGTGCGCATCCTGTCGTCGCTGCCCACGCACCGCCCCGCCCGCATCCTGACGACGGACGGCGAATTCCACTCCTTCGCTCGCCAGGTGGCACGGCTGGAGGAGGAAGGTTTTGTTCATGTCACCCGCATCGCCAGCGACCCCGGTCCCGACTGCCTGCCCCGCCTGGCGGAGGCCGCGCGCGCCGGCTTTGACCTGGTCTGGACCAGCGAGGTCTTCTTCCACTCCGGCTATGCGCAGGAGCATTTTTCGCCGTTGGCGCAAGCCGCCGGGGAGGCCGTGCTGGTCATCGACGGCTACCACGGCTTCATGGCCCGCCCGGTGGACATCGGCCCCGTCGCCGACCGCGCCTTCTACCTCGCCGGCGGCTACAAATACGCCATGGCCGGGGAGGGCGCCTGCTTCCTGCACTGCCCGCCGGGCTGGCTGCCCCGCCCGCGCGCGACGGGCTGGTACGCCGCCTTCGGCGCGCTGTCGGCCAGCGATGGCAGCGTGCCCTATGCGACCGATGGCTGGCGGATGATGGGCGCCACCTTCGACCCCTCCGGCCTCTACCGCCTCAACGCCGCGATGGATTGGCTGGACGGGCAGGGGATCACCACCGCCGCCATCAGCGCCCACGCCCATGCGCTGCAGGAACGCTTCGCCGCGGGGCTCGCGGGCACGGGGCTTGATGCCGCGCGCCTCGCCGTGTCCGTCACGGAGCGCCGGCGCGGCAATTTCCTCGCCTTCGACCTCGACGATGCGGAGGCGTGGCAGTCACGCCTGGCGGCCGCCGAGATCGTCACGGACCGCCGCGGCCGGCGGCTGCGCTTCGGCTTCGGCCTCTACCACGCCGCCGAGGATATCGACCGCCTGCTCGACCGGATCAGGTCACTGCCCTGACGGGCAGCGAGACCGGGCTGCGGAAGGTCGGCGAATGGGCCCACTCGATGGGCCCATCCTCCGCCCGCTCCAGCACCGGCAACCGATCGAGCAGCGCGCCCAGGAACACGCGCGCAACGCTCCGCGCGAGCGCCGCGCCCGCGCAGAAATGGATGCCATGGCCGAGCCCGAGATGCCGCGTCGGCTTCCGCCTGATGTCGAGCCGGTCCGGGTCCGGGAAGGCGCGTTCGTCGCGGTTCGCGCTGCCATAGGCGAGCATGACCTTCTCGCCGGGCCGCATGAGCTTGCCGTGCAGCTCGACGGGCTGCGCGATGGTGCGCGCGAAGCGCTGCGCCGGCGTCTCCCAGCGCAGGAATTCCTCGACGGCATCGGGGATCAGCGCGTGGTCTACCGCCAGTTCGTCGCGCGCCGCCGGATGCGTCATCAGTGCCAGCACGGCGTTGGCGAGGAAGCTCGATGTGCTCTCGAAGCCCGCGCCGAAGACCGCGCGGGCCATCCACACCACGCTGTCGCCTTCCAGCCGCTCGCCCTCGATCTCGATGGTCAGCAGCGCGGTGATCATGTCCTCGCCGGGATTGGCGCGCCGCGCCTCCACCTGCTGCGCGACCAGCCCGAACAGCGCCGCCTGCGCCGCCTCGCCCTCTGCCGTGCGGCTGCGCGTGACGGGGTCGCGGTACATGGACAGGTCGATGAGGCGCTTGAACTGCACGAGGTCCGTGCCCGCGATGCCGAGCAGATGCGCCATCACCTCCCCGGCCAGCGGAGAGGTCACGTCGCGCACCAGGTCGAAGCTGCGGCGGCCAGCGACGCTGCCGACGAGTCGCGCGGCAGCGGCTTCAAGAAAGGCGGCCTCCTCCGCGATGCGGCGGCGGCCGAAGGCCTCGTTCACCAGCGCGCGCAGCCTTGTGTGTCGTGGCGGATCGACGCTGCCGACGGTGCGGCCGAGCTTCGCCTTGCTGTCATCGATGACGTTGCCGCCGGTGTTGGAGAAATGCGGCCAGTCATGCAGTGCGGCGAAGACATCGGCATGCCGCGACAGCACCCAGCAGCGCGCACCCTCCGACCAGTAGCAGGGATGCTCGTCCCGTAGCCGCCGATAGAAGGGGTAGGGATCGGCATGGACCGCAAAGCTGAAGGGATCGAAGATCGGGTCGCTCATGGAAGGGAAGGGTAACGCCGTGGCGGATCGCGAGTCCAACCGGCCCATCGTGCTGGCCGTGCCGGGGTTCGAGGCCGCGAACGTCGCCGCCGCCATGCGCGCCGCCTTCCCGCATCGCCCGATCCTCTCCTGGCCCGAGCATGACGGGGATGCCGAGGCGCTGGTCGCCTTCCGCCCGCCACCCGGCATCTTCGCCGCACTCACGAAGCTGCGCTTGGTGCATGCTTCCGGCGCCGGGGTGGACCACATCCTGCGCGCGCCCGGCCTGCCCGCCGATGTGCCCGTCTGCCGCGTGATCGACCCCGCGCCCGCGCTCGCCATGGCGCGCCACGTCGTCCATGCCGTGCTGCACATCCTCGGCAACCACACGCGCTATGCGGAGCAGCAGCGGGACGCGCAGTGGAAGCGCCTGCCGCCCCGCGCGCTGCCCGCCAGCCGCGTGGCGGTGCTGGGCATGGGGAGCATGGGCCAGGCGGCGGCGCGGGCGCTGGCGGCACTCGGCCTGCCCGTCACGGGCTGGTCCCGCACGCCGCGCGACCTGCAAGGCATCCCGGCCGCCCATGGCCTGGACGCGCTGGATGGCGTGCTGGCCGCCGCCGATGTCGCGGTCGTGCTGCTGCCGATGACGGCGGAGACGGACCGCCTGCTCGATGCCCGTCGCCTGGCCCTGATGCCGCCAGGCGCCGCCATCGTCGCCGCCGGCCGCGGCAACCAGGTGGTGGAGGCCGACCTGGTCTCGGCACTGGATGCCGGCCACCTCTCCGCCGCGCATTGCGACGTCTTCGCCCAGGAACCGCTGCCCGCCGATAGCCCGCTCTGGCACCACCCCCGCATCACCATCACGCCCCATATCGCGAGCCCGCCCGATGCCGCGGCCCTGGCGCGCAGCGTGGCGGCTGCGCTGGCGGCGCTTGATCGGGCCGAAACGCCGCCGGGCCTCGCCGACCGCGCGCGCGGCTATTGACCGGCATGCCATCGCGCGTGCTTCGATGCGGGGACGGTACGGGGGACAGGCGGATGCGCAGGCTGGGCTTGGTGGCGGCGGCCATGATCGTCGCGGGCGGCGCGCAGGGCCAGAACCTCAGGGTCGGGATGTTCGAGGATCTCGACATCATGGACCCCGCGCTCTCCCGCTTCTTCTCCGGCCTGCAGATCCTCTCGGCCACCTGCGACAAGCTGCTGGACCTGGCGCCGGACCTGACGGTGGTGCCGGCGCTGGCGGAATCCTACGAATGGGTCGATGGCGCCCGCGGCCTGGTGCTGAAGCTCCGTCGCGGCGTCACCTTCCAGGACGGCACGCCCTTCGATGCGGAGGCCGTGCGCGCCAATATCGACCGGCAGATGACGCTGCAGGGCAGCTTCCGCCGGGGGGAGATGCCGGACGTCACCGGCGTCACGATTATCGACAGCCACACGGCGCGCATCGACCTCGCCAATCCCTTCATTCCGCTGATGAGCATCCTGGTGACTCGCGGCGGCATGATGGTGTCGCCCCGCGCCATGGACCAGGGCCGCGACTTCGCCCGCAACCCCGTCTGCTCCGGCCCCTACCGCTTCACGGAACGCGTGGCGCAGGACCGCACCGTCGTCGATCGCTGGCCCGGCTACTGGAACGCGCAGAACATCCACATCCCGCGCATCACCTTCCGCCCGATAGCCGATGGTACCGTGCGGCTGGCGAACCTCCGCGGCGGCGCGCTCGACATCATGGAGCGTGTCGGCGCCACCGATATCGACCAGGTGCGCCGCACGCCGGGCCTGGCGCTCGCGAGCGCGCCGGAACTCGGCCACAACTTCCTCCGGTTCAACATCGCCAATGGCCCCGGCGCCAACAGCCCCTTCGCGCGCGACGCCAGGCTGCGGGAGGCGCTTGAACTCAGCATCGACCGGGAAGCCCTGAACCGCGTCGCTTTCGAGGGCGCGCACATCCCCGGGAACCAGTGGGTCAATCCGCAGAGCCCCTTCTATGCCCGCAACGTCCCGATCCCCGCGCGGGACGTCGCCAGGGCGCGCCGCCTGCTGGCGGAGGCCGGCCACCCCAACCCGACGCTGCGCCTCGTCGCGCAGAATGCCGGGGAGACGCTGCAGGTCGCCGAGATCATCCAGGCCATGGCGCGGGAAGCGGGCATCGACATCCGCATCCAGGCCATGGAGATCGGCGCCGCCGTCCGCGCCCAGATCAACGGGGATTTCGAGGCCTTCCTCGGCTTCTGGGGCGGCCGCAGCGATCCGGATGGCAATATCAGCTTCCACATCGGCACCGGCGGCCCGAACAATGACGGGAAGTACAGCAACGCCGATGTCGATCGCTGGCTGGCGGAGGCCCGCGCCGTGCCCGACACCGCCGCCCGCACCGCGATCTACGAACGCGTGGCGTCGCAGGTGCTGGCCGATCGCCCCTATATCTATCTCTGGCATCGCCGCAATTCCTGGGCCTACACGGAGCGCCTGACCGGCTTCACCGCCTATCCCGACGGCGTCTTCCGCTGGGCCGGCATGCGGCTGCGCGAGCGATGAGCGAGGAGAACGAGGGTACCGCCGCCGTCCGCTCCGTCCTGATGGCGGTGCGGGTGCTGGAAGCAATGGCGCTCGCCGGCGGGCCGATGCGCGTCTCCGACCTGGCCCGCGACCTCGCCGAGCCCAAGGGCCGCGTCCACCGTCACCTCGTCACGCTGCGCCAGGCCGGGCTGGTGGCGCAGGAGGAGACGACGGAGCGCTACCACCTGACCTGGCGCATGTACCAGATCGGCCAGGCGGCCGGGGAGCAGTTCGACCTGAAGCGCGTGGCGGAGCCCGCCATGCATCGCCTCCGCGATGCCGTGGGGCAATCCGTGCTGCTGGCGGTTCCGACTAGCGGCGATCCGCTGGTGGTGCATGCGCTGGAGGCGCCGAACAAGGTCTCCATCACCGTCCAGCCCGGCAACCGCCCGGCCGCGCATTGCTCCGCCCAGGGCCGAATCATGCTGGCCTTCGGGCCGGAGGATCTGCGCGCCCGCGTGCTGGCCGGGCCGCTGGAGAAGCTGACGCCCGACAGCATCACCGATCCCGCCGTCCTGCGGGACCGTCTGGCGATGGTGCGCGACCGGCTGTGGGAATCCGCGCCCGGCGAGGCGCTGACCGGCATCAACGTCCTCGCCGCGCCGCTCTTCGCGGCGGGCGAGGTGCTGGTCGGCTCCATCGGCATCGTGGGCTCCGTGCAGTTCGTGCAAGATCCGCCACCGGCCCCGATGCTGGCCGCGCTGCATGAAGCCGCGGGCGCCGTCAGCGCCCGCCTGGGATCGAACCGCTACCTCTCCACGTGAGGCGGCACGGCGCTATCGCGCCTCGGGCGGCACGAAGTCCCGCCAGTAACCCGGCCGGTCGGCCTGCACGCCATAGGCCACGCGCCGCTCGGCCGCGAGGCCGATCAGGTCCTCCACGCTGCCGCCGGTGCGGACCAGGTAGGCGTCGATCTCCGCCACCGCGCGGCGCGCGACGTCGAAGCCGCCGGCCATGATCGCGCTGGTCATCTCGACCGCCCGTGCCCCGGCCAGCAGGAAGCGCACCACGTCCAGCCCGTCCCTCGCGCCATTCGTGCCAAGCAGCGAGTAGTCCGCGCCCACCTTCTTCCGCGCCTCCGCCAGCCAGCGGCAGGTCAGCGCCAGCGACCAGGGCCCGCCGATGGCGCCCGCCGTACCGAGCATCGGCGCGCGCGTCTCGATATCCGGCACCAGCGCCATGAAGCGGCCCATGACGATGGTCGCATCCGCGCCGCCTTCCTTGGCGGCCAGCGCGAGGGCGCCGACATCCTCGCTCTGCCCCGTCAGCTTGATCCAGAGCGGGATGGAGATGGCGGCGCGCAGCCTGGCCGTGATCTCCCGCACCCGGTTCGCCGCGCGTTCCTGGATGATGGCGCCCGGCACGGCCTCGTCGCCATGCGGCGCGCCGATGTTCAGCTCCAGGATGCGGATGCCCGCCGCCTCGTAGCGCTTCGCGAGGTCGCAGGCGGTGTCGAGATTGGCGAGGATGATGGAGCCGATGACGTACTGCCCCGTCTTCGCGGCTTCCCTGTCCTGCGCCGCGACGATCTCGATCCAGTCCTCGCTGGGGGATTGGTGCAGCCCCGACCGGCCGAGCAGCATGGCATCCGGCGGCGGCGAGAAATCCCAGGGGATGGGGTTCCAGCGGCTGTCCAGCAGCACATGGTCGCTGCCATCCAGCTGCCGCTTCGCGGCCTCGCTTTCGTTGATCGACTTGGCGACGACGGCGCCCACCCCGGTGGCGCGCGCCGCGACCAGCGCGCCCTCCGTCATGGTGTGGTCGCCGGAGCCGATGATGACGGGGTTGTTGAGGCGAACGCCGCCAACCCGGATGGAAAGATCAGGCATACTCAGGCCTGGCCGGCGTGAAGACATCGAGGTTCAGCACAGGCTCATCGCCCACGACCACGCCGTGATGCATGGCATTCGGCGGCACCACCAGCAGCCCGCCCGGGCCGAGGCGATGGACCGCGCCCTCGATGTGGAAGTCGATGGTGCCGGCCATGATGTAGACGATCTGCTCGTTCGGATGGTTGTGCGGCTTCGGCTCATGCCCGGGATGCAAGCGATGGAGTGCGACGGTTGCGCCATCGCCGGTGAAGCCCTTGCGCTCCACGCCCGGGCGCACCGTCGTCCACGGGATGGCGTTCCAGTCGATGCTGTGGATGTTCATTACTGCTTCTCGATCCGTGCGGCTTCGATGACGCGGCCCCAGAGGGCGGTTTCCTGTACCAGCAGGGCATGCATGGCTTCCGGCGTGCCGGGCGCGGGCTCCACGCCGATCGGCACCAGGCGGTCCCGCACATCCGGCATGGCCATGACGCGCGCGACTTCCTGGTTCAGCCGGTCTATCACCGCGCGCGGCGTGCCCCGCGGCGCGGCCATGCCGTTCCAGGTGATGACGTTGTAGTCCGGCAGCCCGGACTCGGCCACGGTCGGCACGTCCGGCAGGATCGACATGCGGGATGGCGAGGTGACCGCCAGCGCGCGCATCCGCCCGCCGCTGATCTGGCCGAGCGTCGTCGCCGCGACCTCCATCGCCGCCTGCACATCGCCGCTGACCGTCGCGTTCAGCAACTCGCCGGTGGAGCGGTAGGTCACGATCTCCGCCGGGATGCTGCCCATGCTGCGCAGCAGTTCCAGGGAGAGGTGCAGCGCCGTGCCGACGCTGACGGAGCCGAGGTTGACCCGCCCCGGATTGGCCCGGGCGCCGGCGATCAGGTCCTGGATGTTGCGGTAGGGCGAATTGGCCGCGACGACGATCGCGTGCGGGAAGCTCGCGATCTGCGTCACGAAGGCGAAGTCGTCGATGGGGTGGTAGGGTAGCTGGCGGAACAGATGCGGCGCCGTCGCGGCCGTCGCCGTCACCAGCAGCAACGTGTGGCCGTCCGGGGCGGCGCGCGCCACCGTCTCGCTGGCCACGATGCCGCCGGCGGAGGGACGGTTCTCGATCACCACGGGCTGGCCGAGCGTCTCGCTGAGCTTCTGGCCGACGATGCGCGCGGTGGTGTCGCCGACGCCGCCGGGCGCGAAGCCCACGATCCAGCGGATCGGCCGGTTCGGGAATTGCTGCGCCATCGCCGGCAGCGCGGTGCAGGCAAGGAGTGCGGCAAGCAGCAGGCGCTTCATGACGTCTCTCCCAGGAACGGCCGGCTTCGGGCGATTTTTCGTTTGAGAAAGTCCCAGCGCAGGCCGAGGTTGGCCGCGTTCAGCAGGAACTTTTTCGACTGTGCGGCGGCGGCGGGATCAAGCTTCTGCAGCGGCCCCGCCGCGGCGGCGCGCAGCTGCACATCGGCGGCCCATTCCAGCACGGTCATGCCGATGCAGGCCTCCGCGACGGAGGCGCCGACCACCAGCGCGCCATGGTTCTTCAGCAGCAAGCCGCGCTTCGGCCCCAGCGCCGCGGCGATGGCATCGCCCTCGTTGGTATCGAGGACGATGCCGTGGAACTCGTCGAACAGCGCGATGTCGTCATGGAAGACGGCACCGGTCTGGGTGATCGTCTCCAGCGTCATCCCCGCACAGCCGAGCGCGACGCCGGCCTTGCCATGGGTGTGGATGATGCAGGTCACGTCCGGCCGCGCGCGATAGATGCGCGTGTGGATGTGCAGCGTCGGGTTGACGCGGCCCTGGCCGCGAGTCGTGTTCAGGTCGAAATCGGCCTCGATCAGCCCGTCCGCCCGCACCTCGTCGAAGCCGACGCCCCATTGGTGGGACCAGAAACGGTCCGACCCGGGCAGGCGCGCCGTCAGGTGGCCCGCGATACCGCTGGCCTGACCATCGGCGTCCAGGATGTGGTAGGCGTGCAGCAGGTCCTGCTTCAGCAGCCGCTCCGCGTCGCTCACTGCTTTTCCACCCCGGCCAGCTGCGCCATGCGTCCCCAGGCCTCCAGCTCCCGCGGGATCATCGCCGCCAGTTCCTCGGGCGAGGAGGCTTCTGGCACGCCGCCCGTGTCGATGATGCGCTGCCGGATTTCCGGCGTGCCGAGCGCGCGGCGGATGGCGCGGTTCATCGCCTCCACATAGGGGCGCGGCGTGTTGGCGGGGAAGGCGATGGAGTTCCAGGACCGCACGATGTAGTCGGGCATCCCGCTTTCCGCGCTGGTCAGCACGTCGGGGATGGCCGGGTGGCGCTGGGGCGAGGTGACGGCCAGGATGCGGACGCGCCCGGCCTGGTGCTGAGGCACGGTCGGCGCCAGCAACTCGCCCGCCACCTGGATCTCCCCCGTCGCCAGCGCATTGATGAGCTCCGGCGATGACCGGTAGGTCACCGTCGTCAGCGACTTCCCCGCCATGGCCTGGAACAGCTCGACGCCCAGGTGCTGGCCGTTGCCCACCGCGATGGAGCCGATGTTCAGCCGCCCCGGCTGCGCCTTTGCCAGCGCGACAAGCTCCGCCAGGCTGTTCACGGGCAGCTGCGGGTTGATCGCGATCAGGTGGTCCAGCCACACCATGCGGCCGACCGGCGTGAAGTCCCGCACGATGTCGAAGGGGATGGTGCGGAAGAAGGACGGCGCGGCGACGTTGCTCGTCGTCAGCAGATAGGCGGTGTGGCCGTCCGGCGCGGCGCGCGCGACGATCTCCCCGCTCAGGATGCTGCCGGCACCGGGGCGGTTGTCCACCACGATCGGTTGGCCGATCTCCTGCGCCATGATCGGCGTCAGCATGCGGACGGAGATGTCGCCCGCCCCGCCCGCAGCGAAGCCCAGCACCAGGCGCACGGGCCTGGTGAACAGCGCCTGCGCGCGCAGCGACGGCGCGGCCAGCAGGCCCGCCGCGACGCCGAGTGCCGTTCGCCTTGTGATCATCATCGTTCCTGCCCCCCTCGATGCGCCGCTTCGGGCGCTATTGCTTTTCCACGCCCGCGAGCTGCGCCATGCGGCCCCAGGCCGCCACCTCGTTCGGGATCATCGCGCCCAGTTCCTCGGGGCTGCTCGCTTCCGGCAGCCCGCCGAGTTCGATGAGGCGCGCGCGGATCTCCGGCACGGCGAGGGCGCGGCGGATGGCGCGGTTCATCGCCTCGACCTGCGGGCGCGGCGTGTTGGCGGGGAAGACGATCGCGTTCCAGGACCGCACGATGTAGTCGGGCAGCCCAGACTCCGCGCTGGTCAGAACGTCCGGCAGCGTCGGGAAGCGGTTCGGCGCCGTCACCGCCAGCAGCTTCACGCGGCCGGCCTGCACCTGCGGCAGCGTCGGCGCCAGCAGCTCACCCGCCACCTGGATCTCCCCGGTGGAGAGTGCGGTGATGAGTTCGGGCGAGGAGCGGTAGGTCACCGTCGTCATCGGCGCGCCGGCCATGGCGCGGAACAGCTCCACGCCCAGATGCTGCGCATTGCCGACGGCGATGGAGCCGATGTTCAGCGCGTTCGGCCGCGCCTTCGCATAGGCGATGAGTTCGGCCAGCGTGTTGACGGGCAGTTGCGGGTTCACCGCGATGACGTGGTCGTACCAGACCATGCGCCCGACCGGCGCGAAGTCCTTCGTCACGTCGAAGGGCATGGTGCGGTAGAAGGCGGGCGCGGCCATGTTGCTGGTCGTGAGCAGGTACATGGTGTGGCCATCCGGCGCGGCGCGCGCCACGGCCTCCGCGCTGATGATGCCGCCGGCGCCGGGGCGGTTGTCCACGACGATGGGCTGGCCGATCTCCGCCTGCATGTGCGGCACCAGCATGCGCACCGTGATGTCGCCCGCGCCGCCGGCCGCGAAGCCGAGGACGAAGCGGACGGGCCGGTTGAACAGCGCCTGGGCACGCACCAAGCCGGGCATGGCCAGCACCGATGCGCTGCCGAGCAGCGCGCGCCTTGCGATCATTCCTGTCGTTTCCTCAGATGACGCCCGTTTGCCGGGAGTCGTTAGACGCTACCGTAACCGCCGCCGCCGGGTGTTTCCATCAGCACTTCGTCGGTGGCGGCCATCGCCATCTTGCGGGCCTCGTTCACCGGCTTCCCGTTCACCAGGAAGCGCCCGGGCAACCCATCGCCGCCGCCTTCCAGTCCCTCCGGGCCGAGGTCCGTGCGGCTGGCCACCACGTTCAGCAGCCAGGGATCGTTGGTGCGCATGCGGTAGCCGATCACCTGGCCGTCGCCGCCCGGCATGCGCCCCGCGCCGCCCGACCCGCGCCGCAACTCCTTGCGCGTGAAGACGATGGGCATCGCCGCTTCCAGCACCTCCACCGGCACCGCCGCGACGCCCGTGGGGTAGCAGGTGGCGGAAAGGCCCGGCTTCTCCCGCCGCGCGCCCGTGCCGCCGGAGTAGTTGAACATGGACGAGGTGAAGGGCTGGCCCTCATCGTCCTTGCCCTGGATCTGGATGGTCCAGACCGCGCCCGATCCCTCCGCCAGCACGCGGTCCGGCATCACCTGGTGCAGCGCCTTGAGCACGGGGAAGGGAACGTACATGCCGACGACGTGGCGCGCATTGACCGGCGCGGGGTAGCGGCAGTTCACGATGCTGCCTTCCGGCGCCACGACCTTCACGGGGAAGAGGCTGCCGTAGTTGTTCGGCAGGTCGGGGTCGAGGCAGGCGCGCACGGCGAAGTTCGCATAGGCCGCCGTGTAGTTCAGCACGACGTTGATGCCGATCGGCGCTTCCGGCGAGGAACCGGTGAAGTCGATCACCAGTTCGCCCGCCTGCGCATCGACGGTGACGGCGGCCTTCAGCGTGATCTTCTGCCCGCCGGGGACATCGAAGATGCTCTCGCCATGGTAGGTGCCGGGGGTGAGCTTGCGGATGCTCTCCCGCGTCGCGGCCTCCGACCGTCCGATGATGGCGTCCGACAGCGCCTCGATGTCATCGAAGCCGGTGCGGTCACAGAGCGCGTTCAGCCGCTCCGCGCCGACGCGCCCCGCCGCCACCTGCGCGGCCAGGTCGCCCGCGACGTGGTCGGGCGTGCGGACGTTGCGGCGGATGATGTCGAAGAGGAGGGCATTGGCGACGCCCTTCTCGTAGAGCTTCGCCAGCGGGATCCAGAGCCCTTCCTCATGCACGTCCCGCGCGCCGGCGCCGACGCCGTAGCCGCCGATGTCCGTGTGGTGGATGGTGCTGCCGAAGAAGCCGATGCAGCGATCGCCGCGGAAGACCGGCGTCATCACCGTGATGTCAAAGAAATGCCCGGCGGACAGCCAGGGATCATTGGTGATCAGCACATCGCCCGGCGAGAGGCTGTCCGGCGGGAAGGCACGGACAAAGTGCTGGCCGGCGGCGCCGAGGCTGTTGATGTGCCCCGGCGTCCCCGTCACCGCCTGCGCCACCATCCGCCCGCGCCGGTCGAAGAGCGCGGTGGCGAGGTCCCCCGCCTCACGCACGATCGGGCTGAAGGCGATGCGCTGCAGCGCGCGGGCCTGCTCCGTCACCGTCGCGATCAGGTTGGACCACTGGATCTCCAGCGCGATGCCGTCGAGTTGGGTGCTCATACCACGCGCTCCGCAATCACCGCGCCCGTCGGGTGCACGCTGGCCGTCCAGCCGCGCAGCACCACCAGCGTGGTCTCCCGTTCCTCGATGATGACAGGGCCTTCGATCTTCTGGCCGACGGCGATCGCGGCGCGGTCATAGACCGGCACCATCGGCACGCCGGGTTCCACTGCCACCGGGCGATGCGTGCGCGGGCTGGCCGGCGCGCCGCCGGCCATCGGCGAGGGGTTGGCGACCGGCAGCGGCCCACGCGCGGCCAGGCGCCAGGTCACGACCTCCACCGGGACATCGGGAAGGCGGATGCCGTAGAGGGCCTCATAGGCGCTCTCGAAGGCCTCCCGCAGCGCGGCCGCGTCGCCGCTCTCCAGCACCGCCAGCGGCAGGTCGGTCGTCACCTCGTTCTGCTGCCCGCGGTAGCGGCAATCGACGCCTAGTTCGAGCGTCGCATCCGCGGCCGCGACGCCGGCCTCCGCCAGCGCGGCGCGCCCCTCATCCGCCATGCCGCCGACCAGCGCGCGCACGCCGGCCCAGTCCAGCGTCGCGAGCGGGGAGAGCGCTGAACGCACCAGGTCCAGCCGCACGGGGGAGACGAGGGTGCCGAAGGCCGACAGCACGCTCGCCATGGGCGGGAAGACCAGATGCCGGCATTCCAGCAGCTCCGCCACGCGGCAGGCATGCACGGGCCCCGCACCGCCGAAGGCCAGCATGGGCAGGCCGCGCCAGTCGATCCCGCGATCCGTCGCATGCGCGCGGGCGGCGCCCGCCATCTGTTCGCACACCACCTCGAACACGCCGCGCGCCGTCGCCACGGCGTCGGTGCCGAGGCGTTCGCCAAGCCTCCCCAGCGCCGCCGCCGCACCGGCCTTGTCCAGCTTCATGTCGCCACCGAGGAAGCGGTCCGCATCGAGCAGGCCGAGCACGACGTCGCTATCCGTCACCGTCGGCTCCGTGCCCCCGCGGCCGTAGCAGACCGGCCCCGGTTCCGATCCCGCGCTGCGCGGCCCGACCTTCAGCAGGCCGAGATTGTCCACGCGCGCGATGGAGCCGCCGCCTGCGCCGATCTCGATCATGTCCACGGCGGGGATGGTGATGGGGAAGCCGCTGCCGGGCTTGAAGCGGTAGCGGCGATCGACCTCGAACTCCCCGGCGACCAGCGGCTTGCCCGCATCGATCATGCAGGCCTTGGCCGTGGTGCCGCCCATGTCGAAGGACAGCAGGCGCGGCAGATGCAGCACCTCCGCGAAGTAGCTCGCGGCCAGCGCGCCGGCGGCGGGGCCGCTTTCGATCATGCGGACGGGGAAGGCGCCGGCGACGGAGGTGCCGACCACGCCGCCATTGCTCAGCATGATGAGCGGCCGGTTCGGAAAGCCCCGCCGCACCAGTTCCGCCGACAGTGCCGCCAGGTAGGGCGCGACGATGGGTTGGGTATAGGCGTTCATCACGGTCGTGGAGGCGCGCGGATATTCGCGGATCTGCGGCGAGACCTCCGACGAGAGGGTGACCTCCATGGAAGGCACCGCCGCCAGGATCGCCTCCCGCGCCGCCCGTTCATTGGCGCCGTTGCGATAGGCGTTGAGCAGGCAGATGCCGACGGCCTTCACGCCATCGGCGGCCATGCGCCGCGCCAGCGCCGCGGCCTCCGCGGCATCCACCGGCTTCTCCACCGCGCCGGTCGCCAGCATGCGTTCGTCGAGGGTGTAGACGAAGGCATCCGCCACCAGCGGATCCGGGAACTCAATCTGCGGGTCGAACATGTCGTAGCGATGTTCGTTGCGGATGCTCAGGATGTAGCGGAAGCCCTTCGTGGCCAGCAGCGCGGTCGGCGGGCCGCGACGCTCGATCACCGCATTGGTCACCAGCGTCGTGGCGTGGACGGTTACCTCCGTCACCGCCTCCGGCCCCACGCCGGTCTTGCCCAGCGCCAGGTCCACCGCGCGGAAGAAGCCCTCCAGCAGGTTGCGGTGGGTGGTCAGCGTCTTGTCCGTGGTCGCGCGGCCATCGGCGTGGCGCAGGACGACATCGGTGAAGGTGCCGCCGATATCGACGGCGAGCGAATAGCCGGTGGTGGCCGTCATGGCGGCCGGGGCGCGCGGCGCGCCCGTGACATCGTCTGGCACCTGGTTTCCTTCCCCGACTGCGCTGCGGGATTGTCGTCTCGCAGTGCAGGACAGCGTCCTTCATGGAGAAAGCATGTCGCCAAGCACCGCGCGCGTCAACCGGAAACGAAAAACCCCCCGGCGCGGGGGCGACCGGGGGGTTTCGGGAAGGCCGGGGAGGGTGAGGAAGCGCTACCGCTTCCAGACCCGGTCGAGGGGCATGAAGCGGTTCACCAGCACCAGCATCGCCACCGTCATCAGGATGAAGATGGTGCTGATGGCGTTGACCGTGTTTTCCAGGCTGAAGGTGCTCTCGGCATAGATGCGCACCGGCAGCGTCTGCAGCCGCGCCGTCGTCAGGAAGGCCGTCACCGTCACTTCCCCGAAGCTCAGCAGGAAGCCGATGACGCAGGCCACCGCGATCCCGGGGCCGAGCTGCGGCAGGATGACACGGCGGAAGACGCGGACGGGATTGGCGCCGAGGCCCCCCGCCGCTTCCTCCAGCGTCCGGTCGAGCCCCGCGACGGAAGCGCGCAGCAGCGCCAGCATGAAGGGCGCGACCAGCACGACATGCACGGCCAGCACGCCCAGGAAGGGCGGCAGCGCCGTGAACCACTGCAGCAGCCGCAGCATGCCGAGCCCGACGGCGATGCCGGGCAGGGCGAGGGGCAGCATCAGCGCCGCGCCCAGCACCTCCCGCCCCCGGAACCCCGCGCGGACCAGGGCGAAGGAGGCCGGGAGCGCGATGGCGAGCGAGATGGCGACGCAGGCCAGCGCCAGCTGCACGCTGACCCAGGCATCGGCCAGGTAGCGTTCGTTCTGCAGCACCATCCCGTACCATTTCCAGGTGAAGCCGACGAATTGCGCGACCGTCGCCTGCGGGCTGTCATTCACCGACGCCACCGCCACCAGCATCAACGGGAAGATCAGCACGCCGATCGCCAGCGTCAGCAGGAACCGGGAGACGACCGGCGCCACGGCCTCCGCCACCATCACCAGCGGCCGGCGGATGCCCGGCGGGACGGAGAGGCGGAAACGCGGCGGACGGCCCGTCACCCAGGGCGTCAGCAGCCCGATCACCCGCCCGATCAGGATCGTCACGGCGACGGAGGCGCCCAGCATCATCATCGCGAGCGCGGCGGCCAGCGGGTAGTTGAGGATCTCCATCCCCTCCTTCAGCACCACCATGCCCGAGACCCAGACCTTCCGCCCGCCGACCAGTGTCGCGGAGACGTAGGCCGTGGACGCCATCAGGAAGGTCACAGTGAGGCCCGCGCGCAGGCCCGGCAGCGACAGCGGCAGGATCACGCGGAGGAACCGCATGGCCGGCCCCGCGCCGAGCCCCGCCGCCGCTTCCTCCAGCCTTTTGTCCTGGCCATCGAGCACGTCGTACAAGGCGAGGACCATGTAGGGCAGAAAGACCTGCGTCAGCGAAAGCCCGACCGCGAACCAGCCGAAGAGCAGGTTCGACGGCGGCAGCCCGAAGAACTGCCCAATGCCGGAGACGATGCCGCGCGGTGCCAGCAGCAGGATGATGCCGAGCGAACGCACCACGACATTCGTCAGCAGCGGCACCAGCACCACCGCGAAGCCCAGCGGCTTCCACCGCGGCGGCAGGCGCGTCAGCCACAGCGCCAGCGGATAGGCGAGGAAGGTGGCGGCCGCGGCGACGCCGAGGCCCAGCCAGATCGTGTTGAGGAAGACCCGCACATAGAAGCGGTCCCCCAGCAGTTCCTGGTACTGCGCGGCGGACGGCACCAGGGACAGCGGCGCGAACATCTCGCTGCTTTCCTGCACGGAAAGCAGCGCCACGGCACCGAGCGGCGCGGCGAAGGCGGCCAGCAGCCACAGCCCATAGGGCAGGGCGAGCCAGCCGGCCCGCGGAGAGGAATTCATGCGCCGTCCCGTATGCCTGTCGTCAGCAGTCCAAGGTTACCCGGCGATCTCGCGCGTGAAGCGGCTGGACCAGCGCGGCTGGTTCGCGATGACGACGTCCCAGTTGAAATCCACCAGCTTGTTCACCGCTTCCTCGCCCAGGATCAGCTTGGCGGCGAGTTCGGGCGCGAACTGCACGTTCTTGATGGTGGGGGAGTAGTAGATCTCCTCCGCATAGGCCGCCTGGCATTCGGGCGAGAGGTGCAGGTTCACGAAGGCCTCGGCCAGCGCCTGGTTGCGTGTGCCGGTCGTGATGCAGGCGACGTTGGTCGCAATGGCCTGGCCCTCGGTGGGGTCGGCGATGACGATGTTCGGGTTGCGCGTTTCCGCATACTTCCGGGTGAAGCTGCCGAACTCGACGCTGGCCGCGCCGACATCCTGGTCGAACATGCCGTAGAGCTGGTCCTGGCTGCCCTGGATGGCGGCGAAGGGCTTCAGCCGCGCGATGTTGGTGAAGGCGGGGTCGATGTTCGTCTCGCTGCCGCCCCATACCTTCGCCGCCATCAGCAGCGCCGCCGTGCCCTGCGCGCCCGGATAGGTCGGCCAGATCACCTTGCCCTTCAGATCGTCGCGCCAGAAGTCGCGCCAGGACGTCATGGGCGCCGCCACCTTGCGGCGGTCATAGACGATGGTGACAGGGTTGAAGGCCACCGCGAAGCCACCGATCTTCGCGACCTCATACAGGTTGGCGAAGTTGGGGACATTGGCGCTGGACCCCATCGTCACCCCATCCTTCACGGCCTGCCGGCTTTCGAAGATGTTGAGGTAGAGCAGGTCGAAGGAAGGCCGGCCGCGCTCCGCATAGGCGCGGGCGCGGCGTTCCGGCGTGCCGCCGAGCACGTAGTTGATCTTCACGCCGTGCTGGCGTTCCAGCGGCGTCGCGCAGAACTGGCGCGTGATGCGTTCCTGCACGCCGCCCCAGATGCCGACCGTCAGCTCATCACCCCGGCGGATCTGGGCCACGGCGTCGCGGCCCCAGATGGCGGGGGCGGCGAGGGCGGCGCCCAGCAGGGCGCGGCGAGACGTCTGGATGCTCATGCGGATGCTCCCGTTGCGGCGTTGAAATCCTCGATCCAGGACACCGCCTCCGGCGGTGCGGCGAGGGTGACTTCGGTGCCTGGTGCGATGGCGGGCTCGGCGGAGGGGCGGTGTACCCGCACCTGCCGTCCGGCCAGCGTCACCTCGTAATGGATGCTGTCATCCAGCCGCGTCACCGCCGTCACCACGGCGGGCAGCGCGAAATGGTTGTAGGGCAGGGGCCCGCGCGGCAGCTGAGCCTCCCGCGGCGACAGCAGGCAGAGCCGCGCGGCGCGCAGCACCAGGTGGCTTGGCCGCGCGGGCGCATCCTCCGGCAGGGGCAGGATCGTGCCGTCCTCCAGCACGAAGCGCCCTTCCGCCGCTCGGCCCGACAGCACGGTGCGCGCGCCGAGGAAGCCCGCGGTGAAGAGGTGCCGCGGCCGTTCCGTGAGGACAGCCGGCGCCGTGCATTCGACGATGCGGCCGCGATCCATGACGGCGACGCGGTCGGCGAGCGCCAGCGCCTCCTCCTGGTCATGCGTCACGAACAGCGTAGTGATGCCGGAGGCCGCGCGCAGCCGCGCGATCTCCTCCCGCATCTCCACGCGCAGCCCGGCATCGAGGTTGGACAGCGGCTCATCCAGCAGCAGCAGGTCGGGGCGGATGACCAGCGCCCGGGCGAGCGCCACCCGCTGCTGCTGGCCACCCGACATGCGGCCGGGATAGCGGTCCGCCAGGTGGCCGAGCCCCACCATGGCCAGCGCTTCCGCCACGCGCTTGTCGCGCTCGGCGCGGGAGACGTCGCGCATCTCCAGCCCAAACCCGACATTGTCCGCCGCCGTCATGTGCGGGAACAGCGCGTAGTTCTGGAACACCATGCCAATCTGGCGGCGATGCGGGGGCGCGCGTTCGATCGACCGGCCATCGAGCTGGATGCGGCCCTCATCCGGCATGATGAAGCCGGCGACGAGCCGCAGCGTGGTGGTCTTGCCGCAGCCGGACGGGCCGAGCAGCGCGATGCATTCGCCACGCTCCACGGCCAGGGAGACGCCATCGACAGCCGCCTGGCTGCCATAGCGCTTGGTGAGTCGGTCGAGGAGGAGATGGGGGGCAGGGTCTGGCACGGCGGGGACTTTAGGCAATGCCGGTGCCAGGGCGCCATGCCCGCGGGCCGGGGAAAGACAGCCGGGAAGGCTGCGCGGCCCAAAACGGTTGCCTAAATTTTCCGCGAATGCCCGCTTTCGCATCGACCCCCGGCTGGTCTATGCCTCACGCGCTTCGGGTCGCCCTGGCATGGGCCTTGCTGATTTCCGGCCATGCACCCTTCTACAGGGGCGAACCGCCGCGAGTCGGCGGCCACAACCGGGATGCGGAAGAAAGGGACAGGCGGATGCGGACACGGTATCGGATCGAGCGGCGCGCGCTGCTCACGGGCGGCACGGCCTTCACCCTGGCGGCCGTCGCGGGCGCCAAGGTGCCGCTGGCCCAGACGCTGGAGAAGGTCTCCTTCCAGACCAACTGGCGCGCCCAGGCGGAACATGGCGGCTACTACCATGCGGTCGCGTCGGGCATCTACCGGCGCTACGGCATCGACTGCGAGATCCGCATGGGCGGCCCGCAGCAGAACCCGGCGCAGCTGCTGCTGGCGGGCCGCGTGGACTTCATCATGTCCAACGGCTTCCAGGCGCTGAACTATGTGCGGGAGAACCTGCCCTTCCTGACCATCGGCGCCATCATGCAGAAGGACCCGCAGGTCCTGATGACGCATGAGGGCAACGGGATCAATTCCTTCGAGGACATGCGCGGCCGCCCGATCCTGATCGGCGCCTCCGGCCGCGTCACCTACTGGCCCTTCCTGCGCCGCCGCTTCGGCTTCACGGATGAGCAGATCCGCCCCTACACCTTCAATGTCGGCCCCTTCCTGGCGGACCGGATGGCGATCCAGCAGGGCTTCGTCTCCTCGGAGCCCTTCGCGGCCATGCAGGCGGGGGCGCGCCCGAGGGTCTTCCTGATCGCCGATGCGGGCTACAACAACTACAACACGACCATCGACGTCAGCCGCCGCATGGTGGCGGAGAAGCGGGACCTGGTGCAGCGCTTCGTCAGCGCCACGATGGAAGGCTGGACGCAGTACCTGGCCGGCCAGAACATCGAGGCCGCGAATGCCCAGATCAAGCGCGACAACCCGGAGATGGACGACGCCAAGATCGCCTATGCGATCCAGGTGATGAACAGCAACGGCATCGTCATGTCCGGCGACGCGCTGAACCTCGGCTGCGGCGCCATGACGCATGAACGCTGGCAGTCCTTCTACGAGGGCATGCGCGATGTCGGCCTCTATCCCGCCGGAATGGATTTCCGCCAGGCCTACAGCCTGGACTTCGTGAACAAGCGGGTTGGCCTTGCATAATATGGACGTGGGGATCGGGGCGCCCGTCGTCTCCCTGGCCGGCGTGACCAAGCGCTACGCCAACGGGACGCTTGCGGTCAGGGGCGTGGAAATGGCCATCGGACAGGGGGACTTCGTCTCCCTGCTCGGTCCCTCCGGCTGCGGCAAGTCGACCGTGCTGCGCATGATGGCGGGCCTCATCCCGCCGAGTGCGGGGCGGATCGAGATGGCGGCGGGCGGCCATGCCTCCGGCGATGTCGGCTTCGTCTTCCAGGAGCCGACGCTCGCCCCCTGGTCCAACGCGCTGAAGAACGTGATGCTGCCGCTGCGTCTGGCGGGCGTGGCGAAGGCGGAGGCCGAGGCGCGCGCCGCCGCGGCCCTCGCTTCCGTCGGCCTGGCGGGCTTCGAGAAATCCTACCCCCGCGCGCTGTCCGGCGGCATGAAGATGCGCGTCTCCATCGCCCGCGCCCTGGTCACCCGGCCGCGGCTGCTGCTGATGGATGAGCCCTTCGCGGCGCTCGACGAGATCACGCGCCACAAGCTGAACAACGACCTGCTGACGCTGTGGGAGGCGGAGCGCTTCACCGCCATCTTCGTCACTCATTCGGTGTTCGAAAGCGTCTACCTCTCTCGCCGCATCGTCGTCATGGCCGCGCGCCCCGGTCGCGTGGTGGAGGACCTCTCCGTGGATGCCCCCTATCCCCGAGGCGAGGTGTTCCGCACTTCCGCCGCCTATGCCGCCCATTGCCGCGACATCTCCGCGGCGCTGACCAGGGCGATGGGCGAATGAGCGTCGTCCTCTCCTCCAACGAGGCCGCGACGGCCGTCGAGGAGCATAGCGAGCGCAAGGTGATGGGCCTGACGCCGGATGGCTGGCTGCGGATCATCGCGCCGCTGCTGATCGGCCTGCTGGCACTCGGCGCCTGGGAATGGGCGGTGCGGGCGAAGGAGATACCCTCCTACATCCTGCCGGGCCCGATCGAGATCGGCCGCACGCTGCTGGCGGATTGGGGCACGCTGTCGGGATCACTGCTGATCACGCTGCAGATCACCTTCGCCGCGCTGACCGTCGCCGCCGTGCTTGGCCTGGCGCTCGCGGTGCTCTTCGCGCAGTCGCGCATCATCGAGCTGTCGCTGTTCCCCTATGCGGTCATCCTGCAGGTCACGCCGATCGTCGCCATCGCGCCGCTGATCTTCATCTGGGTGGACGACATCCGCATCGCGCTGCTGATCTGCGCCTGGATCGTCGCCTTCTTCCCGATCCTGTCGAACACGACGCTCGGCCTGAACAGCGCCGACCACAACCTGGTGGACCTGTTCCGGCTGTACCGCGCCAATCGCTGGCAGGTGCTGCGCTACCTCCGCCTGCCCACCGCGATGCCCTATTTCCTCGCGGGGCTGCGCATCTCCGGCGGCCTGGCGCTGATCGGCGCCATCGTCGCGGAATTCGTGGCGGGCACGGGCGGACGGGCCTCGGGGCTGGCGTACCGGATTCTCGAGGCAGGCTACCAGCTGAAGATTCCCCGGATGTTCGCGTCCCTGGTGCTGATCTCCGTCACCGGCATCGCCATCTTCCTGGCGCTCAGCCTCATCTCCCATCTCGCGCTGCGCCACTGGCATGAAAGCGCGATGAAGGAACGCAAGTAGTGAAAACCGCCCTTGCCTCTGCCGGCAGCCGCTACTGGCTGCTGGATGCCCGCGTGCCTGCCGCGCTGCTCGCCCATCCCGAGGGTCCGGCCGAGGCCGATGGCCTGCACCGCGTCGATATCCGCATCGAGGATGGCCGCATCGCCGCCATCGTGCCGACCGGCCATGGCGGCGATGACGGGATCGATCTGCGCGGCGGCCAGGTCTGGCCGGGCTTCGTCGATGCCCACACGCATCTCGACAAGGGCCATATCTGGCCGCGGTCGCGCAACGCGGATGGCACCTTCGCCGGCGCCATCAACGCCGTCATGGCCGACCGCACCCAGGCCTGGAGCCCGGATGACGTCGCCGCCCGCGCCGACTTCTCGCTTCGCTGCGCCTATGCGCACGGCACCGTCGCCATCCGCACGCACCTCGACACCTACATGCCGCATGGCGCCGGCACCTGGCGCGTCTTCCGCAAGCTGCGCGACGATTGGGCAGGGCTCATCAATCTGCAGATGTCCTCCATCTGCCCGCTCGACCGCTTCAAGGGCGATGACGGCGCGGCGCTCGCCGACATGGTGGCGGAGAGTGGCGGCGTGCTCGGCATGGTCACGCGCCATTCCGGCGGCATCCATGACGACCTGCCGGAGGGGTTCCAGGAGGAACTCGACCACTTCTTCTCCCTCGCCGAGGCCCGCAACCTCGACCTCGACCTGCATGTGGACGAGAGCGGGGAGACCGGTGCCCGCGCGCTGCGGGAGATCGCGCTGACGGCGCTGAAGCGCGGCTTCAAGGGCCGCATCCAGGCCGGCCATTGCTGTTCGCTGTCGATCCAGCCGGAGGAGTTCGCGAAGGAGACCATCGCCCGCGTGGCGGAGGCCGGGATCGACATCGTCGTCCTGCCGATGTGCAACATGTACCTCCAGGACCGCGTGCCGAACCGCACGCCCCGCTGGCGCGGCGTGACGCTGGTGCATGAAATGCGCGCGGCCGGCATCCGCGTCTCCGTCGCGTCCGACAACACGCGCGATCCCTTCTACGCCTATGGCGACCTCGACATGGCGGAAGTGTTCCGGGAGGCGACGCGCATCCTCCACCTCGACCATCCCTTCGGGGACTGGCACGGCGCCGCGGCGGCCGCGCCGGCGGAGGCGATGCAGGTGGATCGCCAGCACGGCCGAATCCGCGTCGGCGCCACGGCCGACCTTGTGCTGTTCTCCGCCCGCTTCATGACGGAGCTGCTCTCCCGCCCGCAATCCGACCGGGTCGTGCTGCGGGCGGGCAAGGTGCTGGAGGCGACGGCGCCGGACTGGCGGGAGCTGGATGCGATCGTCGGTCTCTGAGCTACCAGCGCTGGAAATGCGCGCGGACGCGGGCGACGAAGCCCTCGCACTCCGCGCGCGTCCGGTGGTCCATCCGCGTCAGCGTCACCCATTCGACCTTGCAGTCCTTGGCGCAGAGCCGCCGGATGCCGCGGCCCATCAGCTTGCGGTCGATCCGGCCGATGTACCAGAGCAGCCAGGTGGGCGACCCGTAGGTCGTCACCACCGCGATCCGCTTGATGTTGGTCAACAGCGGCTCGATCGCGCCCTCGCCGAGCTTGAAGGCGACGCCGGGCGCCCAGACGCGGTCGAACCAGCCCTTCAGCATCGCGGGCATGCCGTACCACCAGGTCGGATAGACCAGCACCAGAGCATCGACCGCGCGCAGGCTTTCCACATGGTCCGCGACGCCCAGGTAGTTGTCGGTGACGGCGTGATAGACCCCACGCTCCTCCGCGCTGAGTGCGGGGTTGAAGCCCTCCGCATACAGGTCGCGCACCTCCACCGTGTGGCCCGCGGCTTCCAGCGATTCGCGCGTGGCGTCGCGCAGCGTGGCGTTCAGGCTGTCGGATCGCGGATGGCTGTGGACCAGCAGGATGCGCATCGTGATTGTCCCGGTTCTTGGCGGCCGGGATGTGCAACAATCAGCGCCAGCTTTGCAAGGAACGTCGCCGCATGATGGCCGCCCCCGTCCTGTCCCGCCGCGCCGCCGATCTCCGCGGCTTCCGCATCGCGCCTGGTGACAGCAACTACTTCGCCTGCCTCTTCGATCCCGTGGCCGATGGCGTCACCTTCACCCTGGTGGTGGAGATCTTCGAGCCCGGCGGCCGCACGCCGCCCAACACCCACAGCGCCGCGGAGGAATGCTTCTTCGTCCTGGCCGGCTCCGGCAAGGCCTATGCGGATGGCGTGGAGATGCCCGTCGGCCCCGGCGACTGCTTCGTGCTGCGCCCGGGCACGGAGCATGTCGTCGTCAACGACACGGACGAAAAACTCTACTGCCTGACGATGATGACGCCGAACGAGGGTTTCGCCGAACTCATCCGTAACGGCACGCCGGTGGAGCTGGCGCCGGAGGACATTGCCATCATCGCGGGGCGCCGCTGATGCGCATCCACTACCTCTATGCCCATCCGCTGGAAGACAGTTTCCATGCCGCGATCAGCCGTGCCGCGCGGGACGGGCTGCGCGATGCCGGCCACCACGTGGATTTCTGCGACCTCTATGCGGAAGGCTTCAACCCCGTCCTCAGCGCGGAGGAACGCCGCGGCTACCATGAGGTGCCCGCCAATCAGGAACCCGTCGCCGACTACGTCCGCCGCCTGATGGAGGCGGAGGCGCTTGTCCTGTCCTTCCCCACCTGGTGCTTCGGCCTGCCCGCGATCCTCAAGGGCTGGATGGACCGCGTGATGCTGCCTGGCGTGTCCTTCAAGCTGGAGGACGGCATTGCCTCGCCCAACCTGCTGCACATCCGGAAGGTCGCGGGCATCAGCACCTATGGCCGCCCGCGCTGGACGGCGATGATGATGGGCGATCCGCCGCGCAAGATCGTCACGCGCTACTTCAAGGTGGTCAGCGGCGGGCGCGCTTCGGTGCAGTACCACGCGCTCTACGACATGAACCGCGCCACCGAACACCAGCGCGCGACCTTCCTCGCCAAGGTGAGGCGGGAGATGGCGGGGTTCTGAAACACCCTTGCCCTTCCGGTCGGCATGGACAATGTAGCCGCAAACGGTTGCACCGGGAGGGTCCGATGATCTCACGCAGGCTGGCCTTGGGCATGGCGGGTCTTCTCGCCGCCCCCTCGCTCGCGACGGCGCAGGCCGCCTGGCCGAACCGGCCGGTGCGCATCATCGTGCCCTTCGGCCTCGGCGGGTCCGCCGATGTCGCGGCGCGCTTCCTGGGCGAGCAGCTGCAGCAGGCGCTCGGCCAGGCCTTCGTCATCGAGAACCGCCCCGGCGCCGGCGCCGTGATCGGCACGGATGCCGTCGCGAAGGCGGCGCCCGATGGCTACACGCTGCTGCTGATGTCGAACACGCATACGGCGAACGAGACGCTGATCCCGAACCGGCCCTACCAGCTGATGCGGGATCTGGCGCCGGTCGCGGCGATCAACGTCGCCTATCACGTGCTGGCCGTACATCCCTCCATCCCCGCCACGACGGTGCCGGAGCTGATCGCGCTGCTGCGCGCCAATCCGGGCCGCTACGACTACGCCTCCTCCGGCCCCGGTACGCCCTATCACGTGGCGGGCGAGGTCTTCCTCTCCATGGCGGGCGTGCAGGCGCAGCACGTGCCCTTCCGTGGGTCGAACGAGGCCCGCACCGCCGTCATCGGCGGGCAGGTGCCGATCATGTTCGACGCCATCCCGACGATGCGAGAGCAGGTGGCCGCCGGCCGCGTGCGCGCCCTGGCCACCACGGGCCCGACGCGCAGCCCGCTGATGCCGGATGTGCCCGCGGTGGCGGAAGCGCTGCCGGGCTACGAGGCCAGCATCTGGCTCGGCCTGATGGCGCCCGCCGCGCTGCCGCAGCCGATCAAGGATCGCCTGAACGCGGAGGTGAACCGCATCCTTGCGCTGCCCGCCACGCAGGAAGCCCAGGCCCGCGCCGGCGCCGCGCCGCTGCCCATGTCCATCGCGGAGTTCGACGAGTTCCTGCGCCGCGACATCACCCGCCAGGCGGAATACATCCGCATGGCGCGCATGACGCCCTCGTGAGTGTCTCCTTCACCCTGAACGGCGCGGCGGTGACCGCGCCGATCGAGGAGGATGCGCCGCTACTGGCCGCGCTGCGCGGCCCGCTCGGCCTGTCCGGCCCGCGCTTCGGCTGCGGGGCGGAACAATGCGGCGCCTGCCTGGTGCTGGTCGATGGCGCCCCCGCCTACAGTTGCACGCTGCACACGGGCGCGGTCGCCGGGAAGCGCGTGACGACGGTGGAGGGCCTCGGCACGCCGGAGGCCCCGCATCCGTTGCAGGCGGCGTTTCTTGAACTCCAGGCCGGGCAATGCGGCTTCTGCCTCTCCGGCATCCTGCTGCGCGCCTCGGTGCTGCTGCGGGACAATCCCGATCCCAGCGAGGATGAGGTGCGCGCGGCGCTCGATCCGCATCTCTGCCGCTGCGGCAGCCACAACCGGATCGTGCGCGCGGTGCTGCGCGCGGCCGCGCAAGGGCAGCCGGCATGAACCTGGCCTTCCGCAACGCCGTGCAGGGCGGCGACGACAAGCCGAAGCTGCCGGGCAGCCTCCATGTGAACCGCCGGCTCGACCAGTGGCTGTCGATCCAGCCCGAAGGCACGGTCACCATCACGCCGGGAAAGGTCGAGCTGGGGCAGGGGATCGTCACGGCGCTCGCCCAGATCGCGGCGGAGGAGCTGGACGTCGCGCTTTCCCGCATCGTCATGCGCCCGGCCTCCACGCCGGCCAGCCCGGACGAGGCGGTGACGAGCGGCAGCCTCTCCGTCCAGGAATCCGGCATGGCCATCCGCCATGCCTGCGCCGAGGCGCGTGGCATCTTTGTGAGTGTCATCGCGCAGCGGACGGGCGTGCCGCGCGAGGATATCGCAGTCCAGGACGGCGACTTCATAGCGCCGGATGGCCGCGTGCTCGGTTCCTACTGGTCCATGGCCGATGCCGCGCTGCTGGCGGTGGAGGCGACGCCGGGCCACCGCGCCAAGCCTGCTTCCGCGCGCCGCATCACCGGAACCTCGACGCCGCGCCTCGACCTGCCCGCCAAGGTCTTCGGCCAGCCGCGCTTCGTCCACGATTTGCGCCTGCCCGGCATGCTGCATGCCCGCATGGTCCGCCCCGGCGCGCGCGGTGCGACGCTGGCCGCGCTGAAGGACGGGCCGCTGCCCGGTGGTGCGACGGTCTTCCGCAGCGGCAGCGTCCTCGCCGCCGTCGCTGCGCAGGAACACCATGCGGAGGCCGCCGCCGCGCGCCTCGCCGCGCGCGCAACCTGGGACGCCGCGGACACGCTGCCGGAGGAGCACGCGCTGGAGGCCTGGATGGAGGCCGCGCCGCGCGAGGACTCCACCGTGCTGGAGCGCGACGCGGAGACGCCCGCCGCCACCCGCACGATCAGGCGCCGCTTCTTCCGCCCCTTCATCACCCACGGCTCCATCGGGACGTGCTGCGCGATCGCGCAGTGGAACGGAGACACGGTCGAGATCTGGTGCCACAGCCAGGGCATCTACAACCTCCGCGCCGACCTGACGAAGGCGCTGCGGATGCCGGCCGAAGACATCATCCTGCATCACGTCGAGGGTGCCGGCTGCTACGGCCATAACGGCGCCGATGATGTCGCCCTCGATGCCGCGCTGATCGCCCGCGCGCACCCCGCCACGCCGATCCGCGTCCTCTGGTCCCGCGCCGAGGAACTCGCCTGGGGCCCCGCATCGCCCGCGATGATCGTCGATGTGGCGGCGGAGGCCGACGACTCCGGCACGCTGCTGCGCTGGACGCAGAACGTGCTCTCCAACGGGCATTCCGGCCGCCCCGGCCGCGGCGCGCTGCCGACGCTGCTCGCGGCCTCGATGATGGAGGATGGCTTCGCCGTCCCGCCCGCCATCAACCCGCCGCTGGCCGGTGGCGGCGGCGCGCAGCGCAACGCCGTGCCGCCCTATCGCGTGCCGGCGCTGCGCGTGGACATGACGCGCATCACCGCCATGCCGCTCCGCAGCTCCGCGCTGCGCGGTCTCGGCGCACTGGTGAATGTCTGGGCGATCGAGAGCGTCATGGACGAACTCGCCGCCCAGGCCGGCGAGGATCCGCTCGCGCACCGCCTCCGTCACCTCGATGATGCGCGGTCGCGTGACGTTCTGGCGCGCGCCGCGCTGATGGCAGACTGGCCGAACCGCTTGAAGCGCGACGGCGTCGGGATGGGCCTCGCCGTCTCCCGCTACAAGGGCAGCGGCGCCTGGTGCGCTGCCGTGGCGGAGGTCGAGGCCGGGGAGCGCATCCGCTGCACCCGCCTCTGGCTCGCCGCCGATGTGGGGGAGGTGGTGAACCCCGACGGCTCGCTGAACCAGATCGAGGGCGGCGCCATCCAGGCGACCTCGCTCTGTCTGCTGGAAGCGGTGCGCCACGATGCGCGCACCGTCACCTCCGACAGCTGGGAGAGCTACCCGATCCTCCGCTTCTCCGACGTCCCGCGCGTGCAGGCCGAACTCATCGCGCGGCCGGAGGCGCCGCCGCTCGGTGCCGGCGAATGCAGCCTTGGCCCCGTCATCGCCGCCATCGCCAATGCCATCGCCGATGCGCTTGATGTCCGCGTCACGCGCTGGCCCTTCACGCCCGACAATATCGCCCGCGCCATGGATGAAGCATGACCCAGCTCTCGCTCGCCTGCACCCTCACCGACCGCACCCGCGCCGTGGTGGAGGGACGCATCAAGGTCGAGGGCTTCGACATCGCCTTCACCCCTGGCGAGCCTGAGGACCTATTCCGCATCGCGATGCGGGAGGCGCGCTACGACATCACGGAGATGTCGATGGGCAGCCACATCCTCTCCGTCGCGCGCGGTGACAGCCGCTACATCGGCGTGCCCGTCTTCCCGAGCCGCGCCTTCCGCCATTCCGCCATCTACATCCGCACGGACCGCGGTATCGCCGGGCCGAAGGATCTGGCCGGGCGCGTGATCGGCCTGCCGGAATACCAGCAGACCGCGGCCGTCTGGGTGCGCGGCGTGCTGCGCGACCATTACGGCGTGGACCTGTCCGGCATCACCTGGAAGGTCGCCGGCGAACGCACGCCGATCGTGCTGCCCCCGCAGATCCGGAAGGAGAGCATCGCGGAGGGCCAGACGCTGGACGCCATGCTGGCGGCCGGGGAGATCGACGCCGTCATCGCGCCGCGTCCGCCCGGCTGCTTCGTGAACCGGACGGCGCCCGTGGCGCGCCTGTTCCCCGATTTCCGCAGCCATGAGGAAGCCTACTACAAGGCCACGGGCTTCTTCCCGATCATGCACTGCATCGCCATCCGGCGGGACGTGGCGGCGGCCAATCCAGGCCTGCCCATGGCGCTGTTCAACGCCTTCAGCGCCGCCAAGGCCCATGCGCTGGCGGAAGCTGCGATGGTGAACGTGTTGCGCGTCTCCATCCCGTGGATCGCGGCGGAGGTCGCGAAGCAGACGGAGTTCATGGGAGGCGACCCCTGGCCCTACGGCTTCCAGCGCAACCGCGCGGAGATTGCCGCCATGTGCGGCTTCTCCGCGGCCGATGGCCTGACTTCCCAGGACGTGCAGCCGGAGGCACTGTTTCACGAGACGACGCACGGCGTGTAACCGCCGGCGCGCTTTGGGAGGAACCAACCAATGATCCGTACCGGAAGGCGCGCCCTGCTGGGCGCCGCTGCCCTTCTCGCCGCGCCGCGCATCGCCAGCGCGCAGTCCAACACCATCCGCATCGTGGTGCCCTTCGGCCCCGGCGGATCCACGGACGCCGTCGCGCGGCTGGTGGCGCCCGGTGTGGGCGCGAAGCTCGGCGCGACCGTCGTGGTGGAGAACCGGTCCGGCGCCGCGGGCTCCATCGGCGCCGACATCGTGGCGAAGGCCCGACCGGACGGCCTGACCTGGATGCTGACCTTCGACAGCCACGCGACCATCCCCGCGCTGCTGCGCACGCCGCCGCTGAACGTACTGACGGACCTCGACCCCGTCATGCTCATCGGCGGATCGCCCTATGCCGTCGCCTGCAAGCCGGACAAGCCCTTCCGCACCCTGGCGGATGCGGTGGCGCGGGCGAAGGCGCAGCGGGACAGCGTTTCCTACGGCTCCACCGGCAACGGCACCATCGGCCACCTCACGATGATCCAGCTGGGCGACCGGGAAGGCACCAGCTTCCAGCACGTGCCCTATCGCAGCGGCGGGCTCGCGGTGAATGACGCCGTCGCCGGCCATGTGGACATGATGATCGGCAGCGCCGCGCTCATGCTGCCGCACATCGCCGGCGGGTCGCTGCGCCCGCTGATGCAGTTCGGCCCGACGCGGCTTGCGGGCCTGCCCGATACGCCCACCAGCGCGGAAGGCGGCTATGCGGGGCTGGAGGCCGAGGCCTGGTGGGGCGTCTGGGGCCCGAAGGGAACGCCGCCCGCCATGATCGCCGCCATGAACGCCGCGCTGCGCGAAGCGCTCTCCGAGGAACGCGCCCGCCGCGTGATGACGGAAACGCAGCAGGCCCGCCTGGTGCTGTCCTCGCCCGAGGAACTCCGCACCTTCTTCGCCCGCCAGGTGGAGACCTGGGGCGCGATCGTGCGCGCCAACAACATCCAGCCGGATTGACCCTGATGTCCTTCGACCGCCTGCCTTCGGATGTCCTCGCCCGCTTCGCGAAGCTGCCTTCCTCCTCCGTCTCCGATGCCTGCGACAAGCTTGGCATCGCGGGGCAGGTGGATGGGCTGAAGCCGATGCTGCAGGGCGCGCGCATCTGCGGCCAGGCGGTCACGCTGCGCTACATGCCGGTCGGCCCGGCGGGTGGCACGGTGGGGGATTTCCTGCATCTGGCGGAGGCCGGCGACGTCGTCGTCATCGACAATCGCGGCAGGCTCGACTGCACGGTCTGGGGCAACATCCTGACCGAATTCGCCAAGGCCCGCGGCGTGGCCGGCACGGTGATCGATGGCGTGAACCGCGATGTGACGGAGAGCCGCGACTACGGCTACCCCATCTGGTCCCGCGCCAACCATTCCCGCACAGGCAAGGACCGCGTGGCGCTGGATGCGACGAACGTGCCCGTCGTGCTCGGCCATGTCCGCGTCGATCCGGGCGACGTCATCTGCGCGGATGACAGCTGCGTCGTCTGCGTCCCCCTGACCCGGGCGCTGGATGTGCTGGGCGTGGCGGAATCGATCGAGGCGAAGGAGGAACTGATCCTCCGCGACATCCGCGCCGGCATCGACCTGGCGGAGGCGCGCCGCCGCCACGGCTACTACGCGCTGCAGACCCCCGGCGCGGGCTGATCCCGCACCAGCACGGTCGTCACGCCATCGCGGTAGCGCGCCAGGCCCCGGCTTTCGAAGCCGAGTTTTCGCGCCACGCGCAGCGACCCGCGATGGGCCGGGTCGATGATGCAGAAGCAGGGGCCGCCCAGCCAGCCGATGGCGGCCGTCGCGGCCTCCGTCGCCAGCCCCTGCCCATGCGCCGCCGGCGCCAGCACCCAGCCGATCTCCGGCAGGGCAGGGGGCGCGGGGTCCAGCGCGCGGTGGAAATCGGCGAAGCCGACATCGCCGAGATAGGCGCCGCTGCCCCGATCCTCCACCGCCCAGTAGCCGAAGCCCAGCAGCGGCCACAGTCCGCCATAGCGCAGCAGCCGCGCCCAGCTTTCCTCCCGCGTCGAGGGCTTGCCGATGAAGCGCGTGACGGCGGGATCGGCCCAGAGCGCGGCCAGCGCGTCGAAATCCTCCACGCGATGCGGGCGCAATCGCAGCCGCGCCGTCTCCAGCACCGGGATCACGAAAGGGCCCGACGCAGCAGTTCCGCGTAGAGCGCTTCCCGCGCCGCGCGCCGTTCCTCGAACAGCCGCTCGCCCTCCGACTGCATCGCCGTGCGATCGACCACGCCGGGCGCGGAGAGGCTGGCCCAGTGGTCCATGATCGCGGGCGTCGCCTCCGGGTGGAACTGCACGGCGATGGCGCCGGGCAGGGTGAAGCACTGCACCGTACCGGCATCGCGCGCCAGCACCTCGGCCCCGGGCGGCGGCGTGATGACGTCGCCATGCCAGCGCGGCCAGACGCCTTCAAGGAAGGGCTCGGCCGCTTCCTCACTGCCGATCCAGCCGCGATGGAAGACGCCCTCGGGGTGCCGGCCGACGCTGCCGCCGGCGGCGGCCGCCATCATCTGCGCGCCGAAGCAGATGCCAATGGTCGGGCGCTTCGCCGCCAGGCGCTTCGCGACCATCGCGCGCTGCGCGTCGATCCAGGGATGGGCCGCACCCTCATACACCCCGCGCGGCGATCCCAGCATCACCACCAGGGGCGCGTCCTGCATCTGCGCATCCGTCACCGCGCTGCCCGCGACGATCTCGAGCTCATGCCCCTGCGCGCGCAGCCAGTCGCCGAAGGCGCCTTCCGGCGCCGTCTCGCTGTTCCGGACGACCAGGATCCTCATGCGATCCCCCGCGCCGCATCGCGACGCCGCATCACGTGCAGGATCGGCAGCGCCGCCAGCACCATCCACGCCTTGCCCAGCACCTGGCCCGCCATGAAGTCGAGGCTGCCGAAGGCGAGCCAGAGGAACACCGCGCTGTCCACCACCAGCCCCACCGCGCCACTCGCCGCCACCGCCAGCACCAGGCCGCGCTTCTGCAGCGGCGTATAGACGGCGAGGTCCGCCAGTTCCGACAGCAGGAAGGCCAGCGCGGAGGCCAGGACGAGCGCCGGCGGCGCCAGCAGCGCGGAGAGCGCGGCCCCCGCCAGCACCGCCCCGAAGGCCCAGCCCAGCCCGAGCCGCCGCTGCACCAAATCCCGCAGCACCAGCGCGAGCCCGATCATCAGCACGCCCGACGGCGCCATCACGCCCGGCGCCACCGGCACCAGGCAGGGCCCGTCCGGCACGCAGACCGTGCCCGCGTTCCCGATCAGCCAGTTCGCCGCGGGGATGCAAAGGCCGAAGCCCGCGAGGAACAGGAACCCCTCCGCCCGCGGTGTCATGCCGCCTGCCACTTCCGCCATCCCTTCTCACGCAACTCGCAGGCCGGGCAGTGCCCGCAGCCCGCGCCCCATTCATGCGGCGTGCGGTCGCCGAGGTAGCAGGAATGGGTGATGCTGCGGATCGCCTCGACCAATGGCTCGCCCCCCAGCGCTTGAGCCAAACTCCACGTCGCCGCTTTGTCCCGCCACATCAGCGGCGTGTGCAGCACGAAGCGCTTCTCCATGCCGAGGTTCAGCGCGACCTGCAGCGCCTTGATCGTGTCGTCGCGGCAATCGGGATAGCCGGAATAGTCGGTCTCGCAGACGCCGGTGACGATGTGCTTCACGCCCCGCCGGAAGGCGAGCGCCGCGGCGAAGGTCAGGAAGATCAGGTTGCGGCCGGGCACGAAGGTGTTGGGCAGCCCGCCCGTCGCCATCTCGATCGCGACGTCGCGGGTCAGCGACGTCTCGCTGATGGAACCCAGCGCGTCGATCTTGATCACGTGGTCCGCGCCGAGCCGCGATCCCCAGACCGGATGCGCGGCGACATGGTCGCGGAAGGCGGCGCGCGTCTCCAGCTCCACGACATGCCGCTGGCCGTAGTCGAAGCCCAGCGTCTCCACGCTCTCGAACCGGTCCAGCGCCCAGGCCAGGCAGGTCGCGCTGTCCTGCCCGCCGGAGAACAGGACCAAGGCTTTTCCGTCACCCATCACGCCAACCTCTCGCACGCCCATCGCGCGCATTCCGCGACCGTCCCATCCGCATCATCGCAGAGGCTGCGCGCCGTGTCGCGCAAGGCGGGATCACCGCTGTTGCCGATGGCCACCAGCACGTTGCGCACGAAGCGGTCGCGGCCGATGCGCTTGATGGGGCTGGCGCTGAACAGCGCGCGGAACGCGGCATCGTCCAGCGCCGCCAGTTCCGCCAGAACAGGCGCGATCAGCGCGTCGCGCGGCGCGAAGGCCGGCTCCTCATGCGCCTTCGCGAACTTGTTCCACGGGCAGACCGCGAGGCAGTCGTCGCAGCCATAGATGCGGTTGCCCATGCGCGCCCGCAGCTCGACCGGGATCGGCCCGTGATGCTCGATGGTCAGGTAGGAAATGCAGCGCCGCGCATCCAGCTGGTAGGGCGCCGGGAAGGCCTCGGTCGGGCAGGCGCGCAGGCAGGCGTCGCAGCTTCCGCAATGGTCGCGCTCGGGCTCCTCGGGGGTCAGGTCGAGCGTCGTGAAGACCTCGCCCAGGAACAGCCAGGACCCGAACTGCCGCGACACCAGATTGGTGTGCTTGCCCTGCCAGCCGAGGCCCGCGCGCTGCGCCAGCGGCTTCTCCATCACCGGCGCCGTGTCCACGAAGACCTTCAGCTCGCTTCCCTTGAACCGCCCCGCGATCCAGCCGCCGAGCTGCTTCAGGCGCCCCTTCACCAGGTCATGGTAGTCGCGGTTGCGCGCATAGACGCTGATGGTGCCCCGGTCGCGCCAGGCCAGGCTCTCCATCGGGTCGCGATCCGGCCCGTAGTTCAGGCCGAGCGAGATCACGCTCACCGCTTCCGGCCACAGCGCCTTCGGATGCGCGCGCTGGTCGGCGCGGGCCTCCATCCAGCCCATCGATCCGTGGTGCCCAGCCGCGAGGAACGCGCCGAGCCTTTCCCGCGCCGCCGGCGCCAGCTCCGCCCGCGCGAAACCCACGGCATCGAAGCCCAGCGCCAGGGCGCGGTCCCGTATCGCCTGGCGGGCCTCAGCCCCGGCCACGATACCCCGGCACGTCCTGCGCCGGCACCCAGACGCCCGCCGGCGGCTCCCCCGTCGCGTAGAAGACGTCGATCGGGATGCCGCCCCGCGGATACCAGTAGCCGCCGATCCGCAGCCACTCCGGATCCAGCTCCTCCACCAGCCGCCGCGCAATGCCGACCGTGCAGGCCTCGTGGAACGCCCCGTGGTTCCGGAACGCCGTCAGGTAGAGCTTCAGCGACTTGCTCTCGACCAGCCAATCCCGCGGGACATAGTCGATGACGAGGTGCGCGAAATCCGGCTGGCCCGTCATCGGGCAGAGCGAGGTGAACTCCGGCGCCGTGAACCGCACGCAATAGCGCTGCCCGGGATGCGGGTTCGGCACACGCTCCAGCACCGCCGCCTCCGGCGTCGCCGGCTGCGCCGTCATCTGGCCCAGCATGGTGAGCCCGCTCGTATCCGTCGAAATCGAAGGTCCAGCCACCGCCCGCTATCCGCTACGCTGATCGGCGCCGCCTATAGCAGCGTGGGAAGGATGGGGCGAGGATGCGCGTGACCTTCACACTACTGGCCCTCACCATCGCAGCCCCCGCGGCCGCCCAATCCCCCATCACCACCTGGTGCGGCGGCGGCGTCACCGGCGGCGGCACCATCACCCGGCTGGCCCGCACCACCGCCAGCGCGCCCGAGACCGCAACACCCCTCGGCCAGGACGAAGCCGCCTTCCGCCGCTGGACCGCCGCCCTGAACGCTGCCGGCCTCAGCCGCCTGCCCAGCACCGCCCCCGGCAACATGACCTGCACCCTGTCGCAGGGCACCACCACCCTCCGCTGGCCGGGCGGCCCGCCGCCGGCAGCCGTGGCAGGGGTCGTGGAGGAGATGCGGCGATGGCGGCCGTGAGTGGGGGTGTCGCGGGTGGGTAGCGCCGGGGAGGGGCTGTGCGCCCCTCCCCGGACCCCTCCGCGCCAGGGGCGTCGCGCCCCTGGACCGCGAGATTTTGGACGGTGATGGGAGGGGCGCAGCGGGCGTTCCGGTCCGGCGCGCGCTCGTGCCCCTCCCATCACCGTCCAATCACATGGGGTCGAGGGGCCCGCTGGCCCCTCGCGGGGAAGGGGTCTGGGGAAGGGGCGGAGCCCTTTCCCCAGCCTCACCACCAGCGTCCCCCCACCCCGCTTCGATCGCCGCGGCCTCCTCCTCGAACCGCCCGGCCAGGATGGCGGCCCGCAGGCGGGCGGTCAGGGTCTGGTAGTATCGGATGTTGTGCCAGGTCAGCAGCATCGGGCCGAGCATCTCCTCGGCCTTGATGAGGTGGTGGATGTAGGCGCGGGAGTGGTTGCGGCAGGCGGGGCAGTCGCAGTCGGGGTCGATCGGGCCGGTGTCTTCCGCGTGCTTCGCATTCCGCATGTTGAGCACGCCGCGGCTGGTGTAGGCGCGGCCGGTGCGGCCGGATCGCGTCGGGATGACGCAGTCGAACATGTCGACGCCGCGGCGGATGGAATGGATGAGGTCCGACGGCGTGCCGACGCCCATGAGGTAGCGGGGCGCGTGCTGCGGCAGCTGGGGCGTGGTGAAGTCCAGCACGCGCAGCATCTCCGCCTGGCCTTCGCCGACGGCCAGGCCGCCGATGGCGTAGCCCTCGAAGCCGATGGCGGTCAGGGCCTGGATGCTTTCGGTGCGCAAATCCTCGAAGGTGCTGCCCTGGACGATGCCGAACAGGCCGTGGCCGTCGCGCGGCTTGAAGGCGGCGCGGGACCGGGCGGCCCAGCGCATGGACAGGCGCATGCTCTCGGCGGCCTGGTCATGGGTGGCGGGGTAGGGGGTGCATTCGTCGAAGCACATGGTGACGTCCGCGCCGAGCAGGTGCTGGATCTCGACGCTGCGCTCCGGCGTGATCCGGTGCTTCGACCCATCGATGTGGGACTGGAAGGTCACCCCATCGGCGTCGAGCTTCCGGAGCCTCGCCAGCGACATCACCTGGTAGCCGCCGCTGTCGGTCAGGATGGGCCCGTGCCAGTCCATCAGCTTGTGCAGCCCGCCGAGGCGCGCCACGCGTTCGGCGCCGGGGCGGAGCATCAGGTGGTAGGTATTGCCCAGCACCATGCGCGCGCCGGTGCTGCGCACGGCGTCGGCCGTCATGGCCTTCACGGTGCCGGCGGTGCCGACGGGCATGAAGACCGGCGTCGGCACCTCCCCATGCGCGGTCATCAGGGTGCCGGCGCGGGCGGCGCCGTCCGTCGCGGCCATGGTCCAGTGGAGGGTCACGCGGGGATGTCCTGGTCGCAGCGGAACAGCAGGCTGCCGTCCCCGTAGGAGAAGAAGCGGTAGTCCTGCGCCACGGCGTGCCGGTAGGCGTCCCGCATGCGCCGCGTGCCGGCGAAGGCGGAGACCAGCATCAGCAGCGTGGATTTGGGCAGGTGGAAGTTGGTCAGCAGCGCGTCGATGGCGCGGAAGCGGTAGCCGGGCAGGATGTAGAGGTCGGTCATGCCGCGGAAGGGCATGACGGTGCCATCGGGCCGGGCGGCGCTTTCTGTGGTGCGCAGCGCGGTGGTGCCCACGGCGACGACGCGGCGGCCTTCCGCGCGGGCCTGGTTGATCGTGGCGGCGGCTTCGGGGGAAACGTCGCACCATTCCTGGTGGATGTGGTGGGCGCGGGGGTCACCCTCTCGGACAGGGAGGAAGGTGCCGGCGCCGACATGCAGCGTCACGGTGGCACGGCGGATGCCGCGCGCGTCCAGCGCCTCCAGCAGCCGCGGCGTGAAATGCAGGCTGGCGGTGGGGGCGGCGACGGCGCCGGGGCGCTCGGCGAAGATGGTCTGGTAGTCCGCCACATCCACCGCGCCCGGCTTGCCGTCGCGGTGGATGTAGGGGGGCAGGGGAACCTCGCCGGCCTTCTCCAGCGCCGCGGCCAGGGCCGCCTGGTCGGGGCCGAAATCCAGCATGGCGGAGCCGCCGTCGCGCTCCACCACCCGGGCCGTGCAGCCCTCCGCGCCCTCGATCACCACGGTATCGCCGGGGCGGAGCCGCCGGGCGTTGCGGATGAGGGCGTGCCACAGCCCGCCGCCCTCCGCCCGGTTCAGCATGATCTCGACCCGCGCCTCGCCGCGCCGGCCGTGCAGCCGGGCGGGGATGACGCGGGTGTCGTTGACGACGAGCACGTCGCCGGGCTCGAGCAGGGCAGGGAGGTCGAGCACCCCTTGGTCCTCCAGCCGCCCGTCGCCCACCACCAGCAGCCGCGCGGCGTCGCGCGGGCGGGCGGGGCTCTGGGCGATCAGGCGTTCCGGCAGGTCATAGTGGAAATCGCCGGTTCGCAGCGGCGCGGGGTCGGTCGGGGCTTCCGGCATGGCGGCGGCATGTGGCCCGCGTCCCCGCCAATGTCCAGCACGGAACGCCATCGATGCGTCATGCCAGCCGGCCTCGGCCTGCGGTAGAAGGGGGCGCTCGTCGCCCCTCCCGGAGTCCTTGATGCGCCGTCTTGCCTGCTTCGTGCTGCTGCTAGCCGCCCTGGCGGGGCCCGCCGTCGCCCAGCCGGCGCCCGACGTCCCTTTCAGCTTCACCGCCTTCGGGGACATGCCCTACTGCCTGCCCTCCGCGCCGCAGGACTGCCCGGCGGAGCATGGCCGCGTGGCGCGCCTGGTCGGCCAGATGAACGCGACGCGCCCGGCCTTCTCCATCTATGTGGGCGACACCAAGGGCGGCAGCGAGATCTGCACGGATGACACGGTGCTGCGCGCCTTCTCCTTCTTCGGGCTGGCGACGCATCCGCTGGTCTATACGCCCGGCGACAATGAATGGACGGATTGCTGGCAGGATCGCGCCGGGCGCTTCGACCCGCTGGAGCGCCTGGCCCTGCTGCGCGCCCGCTTCTTCGCGGATGACCGCAGCCTCGGCCGTCAGCGCATGCGCCTGGTCCGCCAGGCCGATGTGGACCCCGCGCACCGCCTCTATGTCGAGAATGCCCGCTGGCAGCACGGCGCGGTCACCTTCGTGACGCTGCATGTGCCCGGTTCCAACAACAACCGCCCGACGGCCCCCGGGGAGGCCGGCACCATCGTGCCGCCCGCCGGCGCGATGGAGGAATACCAGGCCCGCAACGCCGCCAACCTCGCCTGGCTGTCCGCGGCCTTCGCGGAGGCCCACCGACAGGAGTCGCGCGCCCTGGTCATCGCGATCCAGGCGGACCTGTTCTACGTCGCCCGCTGCGGCCGCGGCTGGGACAGCGGCTACCGCGACACGCGGGACGCCATCGGGCGGGAAGCGGCTGCCTTCGGCCGGCCGGTGCTGCTGATCAACGGCGACAGCCATTTCTGGCTGCATGACCGCCCGATCGCCGCCGCCCCCAACCTGACCCGCATCATGGTGCCGGGGGAGCAGGACATCCGCGCCGTGCGGATCCAGGTCGATCCCGCCGCCGCCGACCCCTGGTCATTCAGCCTGATCGGCACCGACGACCGCCCGGCCCGCCCGGGCTGCTGAAAGAGCAGCAGCCGGGCTGTTGGTCACCCCGGCAGCCAGCGCACCAGCCGGCCAAGCTCCGCGGCATCACCCTCCGTCACCCCGATGACGGAGGACAGGTCGATGCGGCCGCGGCCGGGGATCTCCAGCGTCGGCGGCTCGAAGCTCGCGATGGTGGTGCCGTCCGGCGCCTCGACATGCCCGGCGGGGTGGGACTGCCCGGCCTCCGCTGGCTCGTTGCCGAGGGGATGGGCGTCGGACGGTTCGTCATTGCCCGCGTAGCCCACGCCCTTCATGGGGGCGAGGGAGTAGCGCGGCTCATCGGCCTCCCCGGGCCGCTCGATCTCGTAGCGATAGACGGCGAAGCGTTCCGGCACCGTGGCATTCCTCCTGTCGCGCAGGGGGAACGCCCCTCCGCGGAGCGGGAACGCAACCTCGGCGGGCGCGGTTGCTACGCCCTGACCAGCCCCGCGATCGGGGCCGCGTCCCGGCTGTCCGGGAAGGCCTGCGCCACCGCGGCCTCCGGCAGGCGCAGGTGGTCGCGCAGCAGGCCCTTGGCGATGCTCCGCAGGTCGCGGGTCGGCTGCAGGTCCCGGTTCTCGAACAGCTGCCCCTGGGCCAGGCCCGGCCAATCCGCCACGACGCGACCGCCCGCCACCGCGCCACCCAGCAGGAAGGCGACGCCGCCCGTGCCGTGATCCGTGCCAAGGTTGCCGTTGACCCGCGCGGTGCGGCCGAATTCCGTCACCACCAGCACGGCGGTGCGCGCCCAGGCATCGCCGAGCGACGCCTTGAGCTGCCCGATCCCCGCATCCAGCGCGCGGAGCGGCCCCATGATGCGCCCGGCCTGGCCGATGTGGGTGTCCCAGCCGCCGATCTCCAACGCCGCCACCCGCGGCCCGCCGCTTTCCGCCAGCAGCCGCCCGGCCGCCGCGGCCAGGGCCGGGAAGCTGGCGCGATCCGCATCACTGGCCGGCGCGCCCAGCGCCTGCATGGCGAAGCCCCGGGCGCGCATGCCCTCCGCGAAGGGGCCCGCCAGGCGGGGGTCTGCGCCTTGCAGCTCCGCCAGGCGGTGCATCAGGTCCTCCGAGGGGCGTTCCTGCCCCGGGGGCGCATAGGCGCCGACCGGCACAGGGCCGCGCAGCAGCAGCGGCACGCCGCCACCGATGGCGATGCCCGCGCGCGCCTGCCCTGCCTCCGGCACCGCCTGCAGGGCGCGGTTCAGCCAGCCGCTGGTCAGGCGCTGCCCGGCGCCCGTCTCCAGCATGTCCTGTGCCTCGAAATGCGACCGGCTGCGGTAGGGGCCCGCCACGGCGTGGACCACCAGCGCCTCGTTCCCCCGGTACAGCGCATGGAGGTTGGCGAAGCCGGGATGCAGGCCGAAGCGTCCGCCGAGGTCGAGCACCCCGCCCTCCTGCCCCGGTTCGGGCAGCATCAGCGCGCCGCGCAGCTCCGCCGCACCCGGATCGCCATAGGGCTGCACCGCATAGAGCCCGTCCAGCGCCCCGCGCAGGATGATGACCACCAGCCGCCGGTCGCCGGGCGCCTGCCCGAAGGCGACGCGGGCGCGGCCGAGTGCGAAGGTGGCGCCGAGGCCGAGCAGCAGCCCGCGCCGGCTGGGCCGGAAGGAAGAGTGCGGGGCGTCCGTCATCGCTGCATGAACTCCGGGCTGCCGAACAGCAGGGTCAGGGCATCGCGCACCGAACCGGCCCGGCCCATCGCCGTCACCGTTTCCGCCCGGGCGAGCGGCCCGAGCGCCGCTTCCGCCACCGCCCGGATATCGGAGCGCGGCATGCGGCCGGCCAGGTTGTAGGCCCAGTCCACCCGGCGCATGAGCGCTTCGGGCGACACCCAATCCGCCATCGTGTCCGGCCAGCCATTCGGCTGCGGCGCGCTCCACAGCGGCATCGCCATCAGCTGCATCCCGCCCGTCACCATGGGGGCTCGTTCCTCCGGCAGCGCGATCGCGCGGGCGGCGGCGATCGCGTAGTCCGCGGGGGTGCGGAACTTGGAGAGCGGCTTGTCCCAGGCCTGCGGCAGGGTCACCAGCCGGCGGGCGGTGGCGCCGAGGTCGCCGCGCGTCTCCCGCAGCGTGGCCTCGATGGCGCGGACGGCCTCGGGCGGCGGATCGTCGGCCACGAAATGCCGGGTGAGCTTCACCGCCAGGTGCCGCCATGTGGCGGGATGCTCCGCCAGGAAGCGCAGCGCGGCCTCGCCCTCCCGCTCCCCATCCCCGAAGCGCCGGCCGAGGATGCGCTTCTCCCCCGGTTCATGCGCCGCTTCGCGATAGAGGAAGCCGATGGGCGGCGTGCGGAATTCCACCGACCAGCCCGTCAGCAGCCGCGCGAATTCCTGCACGTCGCCCTGCGTGTAGCCGCCGGCGGGCGACAGGGTGTGCAGTTCCAGCACTTCCCGGGCCAGGTTCTCGTTCAACCCGCGGCGGCGGCGCTGCCCGGCGGGGCTGTTGGGTCCGACCGAATCGGCATTGTCCAGGTACAGCAGCATGGCCGGGTGGCGCGCCACCGCCACCACCATGTCGGCGAAGCGGCCGGTGACGTGCGGGCGGATCGCGTCGCGCTCATAGGCGCCGATGATGGGCTGGATCGTGTTGAGCCGGTTGCTGACGGTGAAGTGGTTCATCCAGAAATCGACCAGCCGTTCCCGGAAGCCCTGGGCGGTGGTCATGCGGCGCTGCGCATGGGCCAGGCCCTCGTTCCGCAACGCCTCGTTCAGCAGCGACCGGCCGGTTGGCCCGCGCGGCGGGTCCTGGCGCGACTGCCGCGCCGCCTGGTCTTCCTGCCGCAGCCGCACGCCTTCCGCGACGGTCATGCCCGTCGGCGGCGGCGCCGGGTTGGCGATCTGGTCCAGCAGCCACGCCTCCGGGTCCGGCGGCGGCGCCTCCCCCAGCCGCAAGCCGTAGCCGAAGCGGATGGCGGCGATGTACCCACGGATGCTCATGGCGCCAGCCTATCACGCCGTATTGCCCGCCCGGCAGCCGCCAATTCGTGACGGAGCGTGACGCCGCCGCGCCGGCGGGGCTGCCCTGCGTGGCCCGCCATGCGGGAACGCTTGCAAAACCGGCGCGGAGAGGGCATCTCCCCCTCCGCACAAGGCTAGATTCGGAACCATTGCGCGGGCGGCACGGGGATTTCCCCGCTGTCGGGCCCGCTTTCGCGTATGGAGGCCCATCGTGGCGCGCACACCGCTCGACAAGATCCGCAACATCGGCATCACGGCGCATATCGATGCCGGCAAGACGACGACGACCGAGCGGATCCTCTACTACACCGGGAAGTCCCACCGGATTGGTGAAGTCCACGACGGCAACACCACGACCGACTACATGGAGCAGGAGCGCGAGCGGGGGATCACCATCACCTCCGCCGCCGTGACCGCCGTGTGGAAGGACTACCGCATCAACGTCATCGACACCCCCGGCCACATCGACTTCAACATCGAGGTCAACCGGTCGCTGCGCGTGCTGGACGGCGCCGTCTTCATCATCGAGGGCGTGGCCGGCGTGCAGCCGCAGTCCGAGACCAACTGGCGCCTGGCGGACCGCTACAACGTCCCGCGCATCATCTTCATCAACAAGCTCGACCGCACGGGCGCCGACTTCTACCGCGCCGCCGCGACGCTGACCGAGAAGCTCGGCATCAACTGGGTGACGCTGCAGCTGCCGATCGGCATCGAGGACACCTTCGTTGGCGTCGTCGACCTGGTCGAGATGAAGGCGATCATCTGGAAGGGCGACGAGCTCGGCGCGAAGTACGAGGACGCGCCGATCCCGGCCGACCTCGCCGACAAGGCCGCCGAATACCGCCAGAAGCTGCTCGACACCGTCGTGGGCGTCGATGAGTCGGCCATGGAGGAATACTTCGACAAGGGCGACGTCTCCATCGAGACCCTGAAGAAGTGCATCAAGAAGGGCACGATCACCGGCGAGTTCCGCCCGGTGCTGTGCGGCACCGCCTTCAAGAACAAGGGCGTGCAGCCGCTGCTCGACGCCGTCGTCGACTACCTGCCGAGCCCGGTGGACATCGAGGGCATCAAGGTGGCGCCGGAGGAAGGCCAGGACGAGACGGCCGACCGCCGCGTGATCCCGGCTGACGAGAACGCGCCCTTCGCCGGCCTCGCCTTCAAGATCATCAACGACAAGTACGGCAACCTGACCTTCGTGCGCGTCTACCGCGGCGTCCTCAAGCAGGGCGACATGGTGATGAACACGACGAAGGGCCAGCGCGAGCGCATCGGCCGCATGTTCCAGATGCACGCCGACAAGCGCGAGGAAATCAAGGAAGTCTCCGCCGGCGACATCGCTGCCTTCGTGGGGCTGAAGGACACCGGCACGGGTGACACGCTGGCCGACCAGGCCGACCCCGTGGTGCTGGAGCGCATGGCCTTCCCGGTCCCCGTCATCGACATCTCCGTCGAGCCGAAGACGAAGGACGCGGTGGAGAAGATGCAGATCGGCCTCGGCAAGCTCGCCGGCGAGGACCCCTCGCTGCGCGTGAAGACCGACCAGGAAAGCGGCCAGACCATCCTGTCCGGGATGGGCGAGCTGCACCTGGAGATCATCGTCGATCGCCTCCGCCGCGAATACAACGTGGAGTGCAACATCGGCGCCCCGCAGGTCGCGTATCGTGAGACGATCACCAAGGCGCACACCGAGACCTACACCCACAAGAAGCAGTCGGGTGGCTCGGGCCAGTACGCCGAAGTGAAGATCGTCTTCGAGCCGAAGGAGCGGAACGAGGGCATCGAGTTCCACAACGGCGTCGTCGGCGGCTCGGTGCCGAAGGAATACATCCCGGCGGTCGAGAAGGGCATCAAGGTCCAGGCCGACACGGGCGTGCTCGCCGGCTTCCCCACGGTGGACTTCAAGTACTCCCTGGTGGACGGCAAGTACCACGACGTCGACTCGTCGGCCCTGGCCTTCGAAATCGCCGCCAAGGCCTGCTTCCGCGAAGGCATGAAGAAGGCCGGCCCGGTCATCCTCGAGCCGATCATGGACGTGGAAGTGACCACGCCGCAGGACCACGTCGGTGACGTCGTCGGCGACCTGAACCGCCGCCGCGGCGTGATCCAGTCGCAGGACATGGCCGGCACCTCCGTCATCGTGCGCGCCCACGTGCCGCTGAAGGAGATGTTCGGCTACATCTCGAACCTCCGCGGCATGACCAAGGGCCGCGCGAGCTTCTCGATGCAGTTCCACCACTATGATCCGGTGCCGCGCAACGTCGCCGACGAGATCATGAAGAAGTCCGCCTGATCCATCCGGATCGGCGACGCAAGCGGCGCGGAGGGCAACCTCCGCGCCGTTTCGCGTTTCAGCGCCTCATGAAATGCGTGGCGACGGCGTCCAGCACCACGACGCCAGTGTCCACCCGCCGCAGCAGGTAGCGCAGCTTCGCGATCCCCATCTCCGGCTTGCTGCGTGAGGGGCGGATCTCCACCACCGACAGGGTGAAGGACACCTCCGTGTCCGGCGGCAGCGGCGCCGGCCAGGCGAGTTCCATGCCCCCGCCTGCCAGGTTGATCCGGCTGATCAGCCCGCTCCGCACCAGGTGCCCGATGGCGGAGGAGAGGGTGTGCAGCCCGCTCGCCACCAGCCCGCCGAAGATCGAGTCCTTCGCCGCTTCCTCATCCAGGTGGAAGTATTGCGGGTCGTATTTCCCGGCGAAGTCCAGCACCTCCTGCCGCGGCAGGGCGTAGCGGCCGAGGTCGAATTCCTGGCCGGGCGACAGCTCATCGAGCGAATTCAGGGGTGTCATCGGGACCTCGCGGGTGGGCGGCGCACCTTGCCGCCACCGGTCGCGCCAGCCTAGCCTTCCCGCCAACAGGGCAGGTGGGGGGCGTCCATGCGACCAGGCGAGGCAGCGGCATGAAGCTGTCTGATCATGTCTCCGGCGGCATCCTCGCCGCGCTCGGCATCGCCGCCGCCTGGTTCGGCTCCCGCCTGCCCGGCGTGCCGGGGCAGGATGTGGGGCCGGCGGTGTTCCCCATGGTGGTTGGCGGCGGCCTCATCCTCTGCGGCGTCCTCATCGCCTTCGGGATCGGCCAGGGGTTCGAGGCACCGGAGGAGGAGGACCCGACCCCGCGCCACCCCCTCTACGGCCTCCGCGCCCTGCTGCCGCCCGCGCTGCTGATCCTCTACGTCATCGCGGCGGAACCGCTGGGCTTCCTGCCGACCGCCGCCATCATCATCGGCATCGCGGCCTATGCGCTGGGCGCGTCCTTCCGCCTCGCCATCCCGCTGGCGCTGATCGCCCCCTTTGGCGTGCACGCCGTCTTCGCCAAGCTGCTCCGCGTTCCCCTGCCGGACGGCGTCCTGCCGGCGCCATGGTGATCCCATGAACGATCTTCTCGAAGGCTTCCGCCTGGTCGCGCAGACCGAGGTGGTCATCGCCATCCTCCTCTCCTCCATCTACGGGCTGGTGGTGGGATCGCTGCCGGGGCTGTCCGCCACCATGGCGACGGCGCTGCTGGTGCCCTTCACCTTCTACCTCTCGCCCATCGCGGCGGTGGCCACGATCATCTCGGCCAGCGCCATGGCGATCTTCTCCGGCGACATCCCGGGCTGCCTGCTGCGCATCCCCGGCACGCCAGCCTCCGCCGCCTATACCGACGAAGCCTATGCGATGACGCGCAAGGGCCAGGCGGAGCTGGCGCTCGGCGCCGGCCTCTGGTTCAGCGCCATCGGCGGCATCGTCGGCACGCTTTCCCTCGTGCTCATGGCGCCGCTGCTGGCGGAGATGGCGCTCAACTTCTCCTCCTTCGAATACTTCTGGCTCGCGCTGCTCGGCCTGATGTGCGCGACGCTGGTGGCGCGATCCTCCCCGGTGAAGGCCATCGCCTCCATGCTGCTCGGCCTGCTGGTCGCCTGCATCGGCATGGAGAACCCGGCCGGCACGCCGCGCTTCACCTTCGGCCTGACGGACCTGCTGGGGGGCATCGAGCCGATCCCGGCGCTGGTCGGCGTCTTCGCGGTCAGCGAGGTGATGCGCGCCATGCTGACGCCGCCGCCGCCGCCGCTGCCGGACCGCAAGTTCGGCTCCATCCTCGCGGGCCAATGGGCGCTGACGAAGAAGTACCAGTGGCCGATGTGGCGGGGGAACGTCATCGGCATCATCATCGGCGTGCTGCCCGGCGCCGGCGCGGACATGGCCGCCTGGGTCAGCTACGCCATGTCCAAGAAGTTCAGCAAGGAGCCGGAGAAGTTCGGCACCGGCCACCCGGAAGGGCTGGTGGAGGCCGGCGCCTCCAACAACGCCTCCCTCGCTTCCGGATGGGTGCCGTCCCTGCTGTTCGGCATCCCTGGCGACACCATCACGGCGATCGCCATCGGCGTGCTCTACATGAAGGGGCTGAACCCCGGGCCGACGCTGTTCACCGAACGCGCGGACAGCATGTACGCGCTCTACATCATCTTCATCGTCGCCAACATCATCATGATCCCGCTCGGCATCCTGATGATCCGCCTCGCCAGCCGCATCCTGAAGGCGCCCCGCGCCGCGGTGATGCCCGTTATCATGCTGCTCTGCGCCGTCGGCGCCTTCGCGACGGGGGCGAATCTCTTCTCCGTCGTGCTGGTCGCGATCTTCGGCTGCCTGGGCTTCGTGATGGAGCGCAACGGCTACCCCGTCGCCGCCATGGTGCTCGGCATCGTCATGGGATCCATGCTGGAACAGACCTTCGTGACGTCGCTGATCAAGTCGGACAACAGCGTGCTGCCCTTCTTCGAACGCCCCGTGGCGGGCACGCTGGCAGCGCTGACCCTCGGCGCGCTGGCCTGGCCACTGCTGGCCTGGGTGCTGCGTCGGCGGAGCGTGGCAGCGACATAGGGCGTAGGCGAGGGGGGCTTTGCCCCCCTTCGAACCCCCCACCAAGGGCCAGCGGGCCCTTGGAACCCATGAGATACAACGACGAAGCGGGAGGGGGCACTTAGGCCCCCTCCCGCTTCGTCGTTATGCCCGCGGTCCAGGGTCCCGCTGGACCCTGGTGGGTGGGGTCCGGGGAGGGCAAAGCCCTCCCCGGCGCTTCCCGCGCTACCCCCGCGCCAGCCCCGCCGCGCGCATCGCCTCACCCATGCCGGTGTTCGCCCGGTCCATGAAGCTCGCGAAGTCCTGCGGTCCGGCCCAGACCGTGCCGAAGCCGCGGGCGCGCATGAAGTCCTGGAATTCGCTCGACTTGTAGGCCTTGTCGAGCGACGCGACGATGGTGTCGCGGACGTTCGCCGGCAGGTTCGGCGGCCCCGCGATGCCCCGCCAGGCGCCGGAGGAGTAGTTGATCCCCAGCGTCTCGTTCAGCGTCGGCACGTTGCCGAAGATCGGGTTGCGCTGCGGCGCCATGATGGCCAGGGCCTTGGCGCGGTTGGCGTCGATCATCGCCCGCGCCTCGGGGATGGAGCAGGTGACGAGGTCGATGCCGCTGGCCGCCAAATCCTGCATGGCGGGCGCCGCGCCGTTGGACGGCACCCAGCGCACATGGTCGCCGCGCAGCCCCATCGCCTGCAGCCAGCCCACCAGCGCCAGGTGCCAGATGCCGCCCTGCCCGGTGCCGGAGGCCTTGAGCTGTCCCGGCCGGCTGGCCTTGATCGCGTCCGCCAGCGCCTTGATGTCGGCGTGCGGGGAGGTGCTGCTGACAGTGACGCCCGGCGGATCCTCGTTCATCAGGGCCAGCGGCGTGTAGCTGGTGGGCTTGAGTTCGGTCAGCCCCTGCCAGTGCATCATGGCGATCTCGACCGTGATCATCCCGATCGTGTAGCCATCCGCCGCTGCCGTCGCGATCGCGCTGTGGCCGACGACGCCGGAGCCGCCGGTGCGGTTCACCACGTTCACGGGCTGGCCGAGGTCCCGTTCCAGCAGGCTGCCCACGATGCGCGCCGTGGCGTCCGTGCCGCCGCCGGCACCCCAGGGCACGATCAGCTGGATCGGCCGGGCGGGCCAGCGCGGCTGCGCCAGGGCGGGCAGGGCGAGGCCGGCGGCGGTCAGGCCGGATGCGGCCAGCAGGCTGCGTCGATTCACGCGGATCATCGATGTCCTCCCGTTGCGCGGCCGATGCCCGGGCGCGCTTGCGGAAAGGCTATGCGCGATCCCGCCGTCGCATCAAGCGCGCGGGCCGGTGGCGGGCCTCACGACCAGCAGCGTTCCGTCCACCCCCTCCACGCGCACGCTCTCCCCGATCGCGGGTGGCGCCGTGTCCCGCGGCAGCCGCGCGGCCCAGTCGCTGTCGCCCAGCCGGACGCGCAGCGCGTGCGGGTCGGCCTGGATGACGGTCGCGTGCCGCCCGACGAGCCCGGCCTCCGGCGCGTTCACCCGCGGCCCCGGGCCTTCCGCGCGCCGCTTGAAGCGGAGCGAGAGCAGCACGCCGCCGGCCAGCAGCAGCAGGAAGATGGCGACTTCAACGGCGAAGCCGGGGTCATGCAGCAGCACGACCAGCCCCGTGCCGATCGCGGCGATGCCCGCCCAGAGGAACCAGACCCCCGGCAGCAGCAGTTCCGCGCCGAGTCCGACGAGCCCGGCCAGGATCCAGATCAGCCCCGGTTCCACGGGCTCACCCCTGGCAGCGTGGGCGCGGCGGGCGGGGGCGGCGGTGATCCGGCGGGCGGTGTCGCCTGCGTGCCGCGCAGCAACTCCATCGCCTGGGTGATGCCGCCGGCGAGCGACGCGCTTTCCATCGGCACGACGACAAGCTTGGAGGCCGGGTTGCCCGCCAGCGATTCGAAGGCCTTCACGTATTGCTGGGCGATGAAGTAGCGCAGCGCATCGGACCCCGCGCCGGCCGCAGCCTCCGCCACCATGCGCGTCGCATTCGCTTCCGCCTGGGCCAGCGCCTCCCGCGCCTCGGCGTCCCGCATGGCGGCGTCACGGCGGCCTTCGGCCTGCAGCACCAGCGCCTGCTTCTCGCCTTCTGCCTTCGCCACGCTGGCGCGGCGCTCGCGCTCCGCCGTCATCTGCAGGTTCATGGCGCGGATCAGGTTCTCCGGCGGCTCGATCTTGCGGATCTCGACGCGGCTGACCTTGGCGCCCCAGGCCTCCGTCGCGCCATCGAGGATGCCGAGCAGCGAGGTGTTGATGCGGTCGCGGGAGGAGAGGGTCTGGTCCAGGTCCATCTCGCCGATCACGGCGCGGATGTTGGTCATCGCCATGGCGACCAGCGCCTGCTTCAGATCCTGCACCGCATAGGCCGCCTTGGCCGGGTCCATGACGCGGTAATAGACGATGCCATCCACGGCGACCGAGGCATTGTCCTTGGTGATGACCGACTGCTCCGGGATGTCGAGCACCACTTCCTGCACGTTCAGCTTCCGCCCGATGCCATCGACATAGGGAATGATGAGGTTGAGGCCGGGCTGCAGCAGGCGCGTGAAGGCGCCGAACCGCTCCACCGACCAGACCTCCCCCTGCGGCACGGTGCGGACGCCCTTGGCGACGGTCACGATGGCCAGCAGGACGATGACGATGAGGATGATGGTGGCGAGCGGTATCTCGGGCATGCGTCATTCTCCGGGCGCTGGTCAACCTTTGCCAGACATCATCGGTGGCGAATGCGGCGCGCGCATGACGTTCGCGTGTCTTGTCCTGCATCAAGGCGGCACCGCGCGGGGTGGTCCAGGCTCGTCCCCGTCACGAAGCGGGGGGATGACGATGCGGCCCTGGATGAAGCTGGCGGCGCCGGTGGCGCTGGCCGCGGTGCTGGCGCTGCTGCCGGCGCCGGCGGGCTTGGCGCCCCATGCCTGGCTCTACTTCGCCATCTTCGCGGGCGTCGTGGTGGCGCTGGTGCTGGAACCCGTGCCCGGCGCGCTGATCGGCCTGACCGGCGTCACGCTGGTCGCGCTGCTCTCGCCCTGGGTGCTGTACGGGCCGGCGGAGCTGGCGCGGCCCGGCTTCCGGCCCGCGACGGCGTCGCTCACCTGGGCGCTGTCCGGCTTCAGCAACGCGACGGTCTGGCTGATCTTCGCCGCCTTCATGTTCGCGCTGGGCTACGAGAAATCGGGCCTTGGCCGGCGCATCGCGCTGCTGTTGGTGCGCGCCATGGGGCGGCGGACGCTGACGCTCGGCTACGCCATCGCCTTCGCCGACCTGGCGCTGTCCCCCTTCACGCCGAGCAACACGGCGCGCTCCGGCGGCACCATCTATCCGGTCGTACGCAACCTGCCGCCGCTCTATGGCAGCCTGCCGAACGACCCGACGTCGCGGCGCATCGGCGGCTACGTCATGTGGACGGCCATCGCCGCCACCTGCGTCACCTCCTCCATGTTCCTGACCGCGCTGGCGCCGAACCTGCTGGCGCTGGAACTCGCGAGCCGCACGGCGCATGTCACCATCACCTGGTTCGAGTGGGCGCTGGCCTTCGCGCCCGTCGGCATCCTGCTGCTGCTGGCCGTGCCGCTGCTGGCCTGGAAGCTCTACCCGCCGGAGGTCACGGAGGGGCAGGAGGTCGTGGCCTGGGCCGGCGAGGAACTGCGCCGCATGGGCAGCCTGACGCGCAAGGAACTGACGCTCGGCGTGCTGGTCATGGTGGCGCTCGGCCTCTGGGTCTTCGGAGAGCCCGCGGTGAACAGCACGACGGTCGGGCTGGCCGTCTTCGCCGCCATCGTCCTGACCGGCATCGCGAGCTGGGACGACGTGCTGGCCAACAGGCAGGCCTGGAACACGCTGACCTGGTTCGCGACGCTGGTGGCGCTGGCCGGCGGGCTGGCGCAGGTGGGGTTCGTCGCCTGGTTCGCGGCCAAGGTCGGCGGCGCCGTCGCGGGCGTGTCACCCATGACGGCGCTGGTGGCGCTGGTGGTGGTCTTCTACCTCGCCCACTACGCCTTCGCCTCCGTCACCGCGCATGTGACGGCGCTGCTGCCGGTGATGCTGACAGTAGGGGCCGCCGTGCCAGGGATGGACATGAAGGCGCTGACGCTGTCCCTCGTGCTCACCCTCGGCATCATGGGCATCCTGACGCCCTACGCCACCGGGCCAAGCCCGGTGTACTACGGCAGCGGCTACCTGCCGGGGCGGGACTACTGGCGGCTCGGCGCCATCTTCGGGGCGCTGTTCCTGGCTGTCTTCCTGGTGGTCGGCCTGCCCTGGATCATGCTCATTCGCTGAGGTCGGCCGTGCGGATGCTCTCCGCGCCCTTGCGGTCCATCCGCTTGCCGAGCGCGCTGTCCAGCTGGCGGGACGCCTTCTGCAGCGCCCCGGTCAGCGCCTGCTTCACGGTGTCGGCCTCATGCGTCACGGCCATGGGCTTCGCGTTGGCGGGGCGGGCCTCGATCATGCAGCGCTTGTCGGTGCCGCCCTTGTCCGCGTTCACGTCGTTGATGTGGACCTCGATCCGCGTCAGGTGCGGCGCAAAGCGGCCGAGCTGCCCCTCCACCTTCTCCTGCACCCGCTCCACCAGCGCGGCGCTGCCATTGGTGTCGTTGTCCGTGTTGACCTGGACCTGCATGCGATCTCTCCCGGTTGCTTGACGGGCCAACGCGGAGAGGGCGCGCGGGTTGTCAGCGAAGCGCCCGGGCGTATTCCTCGGGGAAGGTCGCCAGCGAGCTCGCCAGCACCGTCGCGGCGCCATCCACCAGGCCGCAGCGCCCGCTGCCGGGCAGCAGCGCCGCCAGGTTGCGCAGCGCCTCCAGGTCGCCCGGGCGGCCATTGCCGGCCTCCAGCCGTTCCAGCAGCCGCGCCACCTGGAAGGTGCCGATCTTGCAGGGCGGGCATTGCCCGCAGCTCGATGCCGCGAAGAAGCCCACATACTCCGCCGTCTTGCGCAGGATGGAGGTGCCTTCCCCCACCACGATCATCGCCCCGGTGCCGAGCCGCGATCCCCGCGCCCGCAGGCTGTCGAAATCCATCGCGACATCGAGGTCCGCCGCCGTCAGCAGCGTGTTGGACGGCCCGCCGGTGAACACCGCCTTGAAGCCCCGTCCGCCCAGCATCCCGCCGCCATGGCCGAACACCAGTTCCCGCAGCGACGTCCCCATCGGCAGCTCATGCAGCCCCGGCCGCAGCACGTCGCCGGACAGCGAGAAAAGCTTCGTCCCCGCCGCATCCCCCAGCCCAAGCCCGCGATACCAGGCCGGGCCCTTCGCCAGGATGTGGCCGGCCTGGGCCAGCGTCTCCACGTTGTTCACCAGCGTCGGCTTCCCGTTCACGCCGTGCTGGGCGGGGAAGGGGGGTTTCAGCGCGGGGAAGGGGAAGCCGCCCTGGACGCTGGCGACGGCCGCCGTCTCCTCGCCCCCGATATAGAGGCCGCTGCTCTCCACCACGCGCAGCGCCACCGGTTCCCCGACCGCGGCGGAGACCTCCGCCAGCAGGGGATGCGCCATCCATTGCACGACGGCATCGCGCAGCGCCGCGACCGCGAGGGGCTCCCGCGGGTTCACGTAGAGCGCCACCTGCGCGGCCCTGACCGCGACGGCGGCGACCAGCGCGCCCTCGATCACCTGGTGTGGCGTCTCCGCCAGCAGGAAGCGGTCCTTGAAGGTACCGGGCTCATCCTCGTTGCCATTGGCGATGACCCACTTGCCGGGGCCGGGCTCCACCGCGACGGCCGCCCATTTCCGATGCGCCGGGAAGCCCGCGCCGCCAAGGCCGCGGAGCCCAGCCGCCTCCACCGCCGGGATGATGCCGGCGGGATCGCGCAGCGCCACGCGCAGGCCCGCGCCCGCCACGGTCAGGTAGGCGTCGAGGTCGCGGACGCGAAGCGCCGGGTCGGTCAGCACCCTCACGCCGCCATCCTCCGCCCGAGCATCGCGCCGAGGTCCACATTGCCATAGGCCGGAAAGACCATCGGTGCCCGCCGGTCGAGCGGCAGCCCCTCCGCCACCAGCCCCCGTTCCCAATCCGCGAGATGCGTCAGCCCGACGCCCCTCGGCCGGTCCTCCCGCACCGCCTCCGCCGCCGCGGCGCCGGCCCGGCGCCCGAAGGCGACCAGTTCCAGCAGGGCATTGCCCATCAGCCGGTTCAGCCCGTGCAACCCGCCGGAGGCCTCGCCCGCGCAGAACAGCCCGGGCACGGCGGTGCGGCCGGCCGTGTCGATGGCGATGCCGCCATTCTGGTAGTGGAGCGTGGGGCGGATCAGGAAGGGCTCCCGCGCCGGGTCGAAGCCCGCGCGATGCGCCAGGTGCGACAGCGTCACCAGCCGCTTCGCCAGGATGCCGCGGTTCGCGGCCTCCAGCCCCGGCGTATCCAGCAGCACGCCCTCGCAGCCATCCCGCTCCACGGCGCGGCCCTTCGCGATCTCCCGCAGGATGGCGGCGGCCACCACGTCCCGCGGCGCCAGTTCATCGACGAAGCGCTGCCCCAGCCCGTTGAACAGCGTCCCGCCCGCCGCCCGAGCGGCCTCGCTGATCAGCGTGCCGGCGAGGTGGGGCGGCCAGGCGATGCCGGTCGGGTGGTACTGGAAGCTCTCCATCTCCCGCAGCCTCGCCCCCAGCCGGTAGGCCAGCACCAGCCCATCCGCCGTGGCGCCGTAGTGGTTGGAGGTCGGGAAGCCCGCCAGGTGCAGCCGCCCCGCGCCGCCCGTCGCCAGCACCACGGCGCCGGCGCGGGCCAGCAGGATCTCCGGCCGCTCCAGGTCCAGCAGCACGGCGCCGGCGCAACGGCCATGCGGGTCCGTCAGCAGTTCGACGGCGGGGTGGCGTTCCAGCACGGTGATGCCAGGGGTCAGCAGCACCGCCTCCCGGATCACGCGCATCAGCTCCAGGCCCGTATAGTCCCGGAAGGAGAGCAGCCGCGCCGCCGTGGCGCCGCCCGGCTTCTTGCGCAGCAGGTGGCCGCCGATGCGGTCCTCGCCCGCTTCCAGGTCGAATCCCATGCCCTGCTGGATCAGCCAGCGGATCGCCTCCGGCCCGTCCTGCACCATGGCCGCGACCAGGGCGCGGTCGGCGCGGAAATGCCCGGCGCGGAGCGTGTCCTCGTAGTGGCGCTGCAGCGAATCCTCGGCGCCGATCGCGGCCTGGATGCCGCCTTCCGCCATCACCGTGTTGCCGTCGCCCATGCGCAGCTTGCTGACCAGCAGCACCCGCGCCCCGGCCCGGGCGGCGGTCAGCGCCGCGATGCAGCCCGCCCCGCCCGCGCCCAGCACCAGCACCTCCGCCTCCCGCATCGCGCGCCCGGCGATGTCCACGTCCTGGACCAGGGCATTGGCGTGCAGCAACGCCGCCAGCGCGGCCGGGCAGGGCTGGCCGGCGGAGACGCCGACGCGCAACGCCTCCATGGCACCCTCCGCATGGTCGGGGTGGAAGCCCCGCAGCAGCGTGTCCCGGTCGATCGAAGGCGGCGGAGAGGCGTCCCGCGGCGCCGCCAGCGCGGCATCCCAGCCGATCACGGCCGGCTGCCCGGCGAGTCGAGGTCGATCGCCTGCGCGCCATCCTCGATCTGTCGAATGCGTTCGATCAAATCGCCGGGCCGCAGCGTCAGGCTGTTCGCCATGCGACGCAGGAACTGGCCGAGATGGGACGGCGCGATGTGTTCCGGGCAGGCGGCGACGCAGAGGTTGCACATGACGCAATGGTCGAACAGCGCGCCCGCGGCCAGCACCCGCCCCTCCACCGCCAGGGTCACGGCCTTCTGCACCTCGATCTGCTTGGGGCAGGCGGCGTCGCAACCGCCGCAGTGGCGGCAGTGCTTCGCTTCAGGGAACACCGCATCCACCTGGCGCAGCGCCGCCCAGCTGTCGCCCATGGCGTCGAGGTCATAGGCATGCGGCCGCCGGGCCGGGAAATGGTCGATGAAGGCCACCTGCATGCCGGCCTCCGCCCGCGTCTCGCAGGCCAGGGCCGCGGCCGCGATCCGTTCCCCGGGCCGCCGCACGAGCACCCGGCAGGCGCCGCAGACCCCCTGGCCCATGCAGCCGACATTTTCCGTGAGCGGCAGCCCGGCGGCGATCCAGGCCTGGATGAGGGAGGCGCCTTCTGGCGCCTCGATGGCGTGGCCATCCATCACGAGGGAGAGCGTCATCCCGCCAGTGTCGGCCACCGCGCCGCCCGCCGCCAATGACATAGCGCAACCCCCTTCTGGCCCGCCCGCCCGATCCGCGCGACAATGGGGGCATCCTGAAGGAGCCTTCCGATGGCCAACGAAGAACAGATCTGGCGCCTGGTCGACCAGCGCCGCGAGCCCTATGTCGAACTCTCCGACCGCATCTGGGGCATGCCGGAGCTCTGCTACGACGAGCACCGCAGCAGCGCCGAACACCGCGCCATGCTGGAAGCCGAGGGCTTCAAGGTCACCACCAACGTCGCCGGCATCCCGACCGCCGTGATGGGCGAGTTCGGGGAGGGCGGGCCCGTCATCGCCATCCTCGGCGAGTATGACGCGCTGCCCGGCCTGTCCCAGGAAGCCGGCGTCACCGAGCCCCGCCCCGTGCCGGGCGAGAGCCGCGGCCATGGCTGCGGCCACAACCTGCTCGGCTCCGCCAGCCTGATGGCCGCCGCCGCCGTGAAGGACTACCTGAAGGCCAACAACCTGCCCGGCCGCGTCCGCTACTACGGCTGCCCGGCGGAGGAAGGCGGCGCCGCCAAGGGCTTCATGGTGCGCGACGGCGCCTTCGACGACGTGGACATCGCCATCACCTGGCACCCCGCCAATTTCGCGGGCGTCGATGACGCGATCTCCCTCGCCAACACCCGCATCGACTTCTCCTTCGTCGGCCGCGCATCCCACGCCGCCGCCGCGCCGCATCTCGGCCGCTCGGCACTCGATGCCGTGGAGCTGATGAATGTCGGCGTGAACTACATGCGGGAGCACATGCCTTCCGACGCCCGCATCCACTACGCCTATCTCGATGCCGGCGGGATCGCGCCGAACGTGGTGCAGGCGACCGCCAAGGTCCGCTACCTCATCCGCGCCCGCAACGTGGCGGAGCTGAAGCAGCTGGTGACGCGCGTCCGCAAGATCGCGGACGGCGCCGCGCTGATGACGGAATGCACCGTCTCCACCCGCGTCGTCTCCGCCGTGTCCGAACTCGTCGGCAACACGGCGCTGGAGAAGGCGATGCACGCCAACCTCGCGCGCCTCGGTGCCCCCGTCTGGGACGATGAGGACCGGAAGATCGCCGCGGCTTTCCAGGCGACGCTGTCGGAGGAGGACATCGCCTCCGCCTGGCGTCGCGTCGGCGTGGAGCCCCGCCCGGGCGAAGTGCTGTGCGAGGAGGTGGTGCCGGAATCCGCCAAGGGCGTGCCGATGATCGGATCGACCGATGTCGGCGACGTCTCCTGGAAGGTGCCGACCGTGCAGGCCCGCGGCGCCACCTGCGCCATCGGCACGCCCTTCCATTCCTGGCAGCTGACCGGCCAGGGCAAGCTGCCGGCCGCGCACAAGGGCATGGTGCATGTGGCGAAGGTGATGGCCGGCACCGCGGTGGACGCGCTGAATAACCCGGCGATCATCGCGGAAGCCAAGGCCGACCACCGCAAGCGCACCGGCGGCAAGCCCTATGAGAGCCCGCTGCCGCCCGACGCGACCCCCGCGCTGGACATGAGCCTGTAGCCGGGAAGCCCTCCCCCGCGCTGGCGGGGGAGGGTTGGGTGGGGGTCTTCCCTACCGCTGGCCTCGAAGCGGCCTCACGCCGCCGCCTGGCTGTCCTGCGCCGCCTCGGCCACCGGCTCCGCCACCAGCACCGGCGGCGCGGCGGGCAGGGTGATGCGGAACACCGCCCCGGGGCCCTCGTTGGTCGCCGTGATCGTGCCGCCCATGCGCCGTATCAGCCCCTGGCAAATGGACAGGCCGAGCCCCGTGCCGCGTTCCAGCCCCTTGGTCGTCACGAAGGGCTCGAACAGCCGCGCCATGACCTGCGCCGGGATGCCGCCGCCGGTGTCGGAGACGGTGATCAGCACGCGCTGGTCGGCCAGCTGCTCCGCCTTCAGCGTCACCAGGCGCGTCGCTTCCGGCGCCAGGGCCTGCATGGCATCCCGCGCATTCGCCAGCAGGTTCACCAGCACCTGTTCCAGCGCCACGTTGTGGCCGAGGGCCCGCGGCGGCGGGTCCGTCAGCTCCACCCGCGTCACCACCCCGCCATCGCGCAACGGCCCGGCCATCAGCGCCAGCACGCCGGCCAGCGCTTCCTCCACATGGATGGGCTCCGCCAGCGCGGCGTCGTCCGTGCCGCGCGCCAGGCGGCGCAGATGCTCGATCACCTGGTTGGCGCGGCGCGTGTAGGTGGTGATGCGGTCCAGCCGCTGGCCGATCGCCGCCATGTTCCCGCGCTTCTGCGCGCTGTGCGCGTTGCTCACCGCAAGCTCGATCGCCTGCAGGGGCTGCTTCAGCTCATGCGCCAGCCCGGCCGCCAGCTCACCCAGCGAGGCGAGGCGCGCGCTGCCGATGGCGCGCGCCTTGGCATCGCGTTCCGCCGTGACATCGGCGATGTAGCCGACGACGGACAGCGCATCCCCTTCCTCCGCCGCCAGCCGCACGGTCATGCGCACGACGATGCTGCCGCCATGGCCGTGCCGCAGGCCGAGGTCGGCGGCCCAGGCGCCGTCGCGCTTCAGCGCCTCGATCCCGTCCACCAGGCTGTCCCAGGGTTCCAGCACGCCGGGCAGCCCGCCTTCCGCGGCCAGCGTCTCCGGCGTCCAGCCCGAGACCGGCTCCACGCTGCGGCTGACGAACAGCTCCCGGTACCAGGGCCGGCCCTGCTCGATCATCGCCCGCGCATCGGCGGCCAGCATGGCGCGGAACACGATGACGGGCGCCAGCGCCAGCGTGTCGTCCAGCTCCTGCCGCGCCGCCGCCTCGCGCTCCATCGCGCTGTGTTCCGCCGTCAGGTCGCGCACATAGCCGACGATCTCGCCCCCGCCGGCGGGGTTGATCGACAGCCGCTCCATCTGCGTCAGCATGCGGCGCTGCGTGCCGTCGGGCTGGCGGAGCTTCCAGGTCGCCTGCGCGAAGCCTTCGCGCAGCACCAGCGCGTTGCTCTCCGCCCGCGTCATGGAGCTTTCCATGACGTAGCTGTCCCAGGCCGTCAGGCCTTCCAGCTCCCCATTCGTCCAGCCCGTCACGCCGGCGACGTCGCCCGTGCGGTAGAGGATGCGGGAGGTACCGTCCGGGAAGACCTTCCGCAGGAAGATCACCACCGGCAGCTTGCTCTGCAGCCGCTCCACCTCCGCCCGCCCGGCGCGGAGCATGGCGGCTTCCCGCCGCAGCCGGCGCTGGCGCACCACGCCATAGCCGAAGGCCAGCATCAGCACCGCCGCCAGCGAATACCCCCCGGCGGTGGCCAGCGACAGGTTCCGCACCTTCGCTACCGGCGCCAGCGCGCTGGCCGCGGCCTGCCCCGCGACGGCGATGACATTCGCCTGGTCCGAGGCGCGCAGCACCAGCAGCATCGCTTCCCCATCCGGGCCGGTGGCGGTGCGCTGGCGCAGCACGCGCGCACCCTCTCCCACCTGCTGCACGGCGTCGGGCAGGACGCGGCGGCCCAGCAGTTCCGGCTGCAGCATGCTGTGCGCCAGCAGGACGCCATCGTTGCGGATCAGGCACAGCACCGTGTCGCCGCCGCTGCCGCTGCCGAGCATGGCGAGCGCGCGCCCAAGGTCGGCGGGGCGGTAGTGGATGACCAGCACGCCGGCGAAGCGCCCCATCGCGTCATCCAGCCGCAGCGTCACCGGCACCACGATCGCGCCGGTGGCGCGGGATGCGACGGGCTGGCCGAACCAGGGGGAGGGGGCGTTGGTCCGGTGCACCATGACATGCGCGCGGTCACCGAGATTCACCGCCGGCAGCCCCGGGCCGCTCTGCCACAGCGTGACGCCATCGGCGCCGGTGATCATCAGGTGGAAGACGGGCAGGTTGCGCAGCGTCAGCAGCGCGCGGAGCGAGAGCTCGATCTCCTCACGCCGCGCTTCCGCCTGTACGCCATCGGCGCCGAGCCAGCGCTGCGCCAGGTCGCGCAGCGCGCGGCCATCCTCCGCGATCCGCCGCACCAGGTTGTCGGCCGCCGTGGCATCGGTATCGGCGCGGGCATAGGTGCGCGCCGTCTCGGCCAACGCAGCCTCGTTCGTCACGCGCGCTGCCACCCACCAGGCGCCGGCGATGCTGGCGGCGACGGCCATGCCGACCGCGGCACGGCGCAGCACCATCAGCGTGCCGCCGGGCAGCCGGTGGAGCCGCGTCGCCTCGCTCGTCGGTGCCATGGCCGAAGACGTGGTCATGGGCGGTGGCCTGGCCTGCGGCGCAGCGTGGTCCGGGTGGGCGCGGGAAGGTGCAGCCGATGGGTCATCGTGACTCGGTCCAGGCGCTCTGTCGTCGCGCAGCCTTCGGTACCACTCACTTCCGTTGCAAATCTAAACGAAGCCGACATTTCCCGACTGCACGGCGAGCAGCGCCGACAATCCCCGGTAGTCTCCCGATTCCTCCATGCGCGCACGCCGTGTGCCCTGGCGCATGAGCACGCCCGAAGCCCGCTGCGCAGGCCCGGGAAGCCCGCACGGACCCGCCCGCCGGGCCACGGGAAAAGGCGCATCCCGCTGCTCGGACAGAGGCATTATACAATCGCTGACGCGCATGCGGCTTGAGTAACATGGGCCAGGGCTCAACCGCAGCGCGTCAAAGGTTAAAATATAGCTAATGTCATTACATCTCTCATCGCAACGATCGTCCCCTAGTGGGACTTTCTCGCGGAAAACGGGCGTTTTCTGGCGCCGCTACATCGTCCCGAGCATCCGCGGCAGCCAGAGGGCAATGTCGGGAAACACCACAACCAGCGCCAGCGACACGAACATTGCCAGGATCATCCAGATAACCCATGGAATGGTTGTCTCCATGGACACGCCCGCGATCCGACAGGACACCATCAGGTTGACCGCCATGGGCGGCGTGAACTGCCCGATCGCAATCTTCATGGTCAGGATCACGCCGAACCAGGTCAGGTCCCAGTGGAAGGCGTTGGCGATGGGGATCAGCACCGGCAGCAGGATGAGGAAGGTGGAGACGCCGTCCAGGAACATGCCGATGAAGATCAGCACGAACATCAGCAGCGCGATGGTCCCGTATTCCCCGAGTCCCAGCCCCACGATCCAGGTCGCCATCGGCTGCACGATGCCAAGCGTGGAGGTGGACCAGGCGAAGACGCTGGCCAGCGCCACCACGATCAGGATGACGGCGGACAATTCGCCGGCCTCCACCAGCATCTCGTACATGTCGCGCCAGGTCAGCGTGCGGTAGACGAAGACGCCCACGAACAGGCCGTAGAACACCGCCATCACGGCGGCTTCCGTCGGCGTGAAGGCGCCGATCCGCATGCCGCCCAGGATGACGACGGGCGCCATCAGGCCCCAGATCGCCTCCTTGAAGGTCTGCCAGACCTGCAGCCTTTCCTCCGCCCGGGCCTTGCCGCCGAACTTGTTGACGAAGGACAGGGCCAGCACGGCCACGATGATGGCGCAGCCCGCCAGGATCCCGGGGAACATGCCCGCCATGAAGATGGCGGGGACGGAAACGCCCGGCACCAGCACCGCATAGATGATGAAGGCGATGGAGGGCGGGATGAGGATGTCCGTCGCCGCCGCCGCCGCGACCGTCGCCGCGATGAAGGGCCGCGGATAGCCATCCGCCACCATGCTGCGCGTCACCACCTGCCCGACGGCGGCCGACGTCGCGGGCCCGGACCCGCTGATGCCGCCGATCACCATGGCGACGAGCACGGAGACGGAGGCGAGCGCACCCCGCCCCGCGCCGACCAGCGCGGTCGCGAATCGCACCAGCCGCAGCGCCACCCCCGTGCGGTCGAAGACGCTGCCGACGAGGACGAACATCGGGATGGCGATCAGCGGGTACTTGGCGATGCCCGCATAGACATTGGTCGGCATGGCCAGGATGGACTGGTCCGCCAGCAGGATGGCCAGCGCGCCCGCGAGGCCCAGCGCCACGCCGATCGGGATGCCGCCCAGCAGCAGCACGAGGAAGGTGAGGAAGAGGATCGCGCCGATCATGGTGCTCAGCCTTCCCTGCCACGCGCCAGGCGGATGAACCGCCCGAGCGCCCGCAGCACCACGATGGCGGACAGCACCGGCAGCCAGCCCGTGTACCACCAGTTCGGATGGCCGAGGCCGGAGGACAGCACCTCGAACCGGTATTCGTCATAGGCCAGCCGCCAGCCATGCCAGACCAGCAGCCCGAAGCAGAGCATGGTCAGCGCCATCGCCACCATCTCCGCCACCCGCTGCCCGCGGGGCGAGAGCATGTCCGTGAAGTAGCCGATCTTGATGTGCCTGCCGGAGGCCGTCGCGATCGCGGTGCCCAGCAGCGCCACCAGCACCATCAGCACGACGGAGTATTCCTCCGTGAAGCTGATGCTCATGTCGGTCAGGTAGCGGGTCGCGACATTGGCGGCCGTGATCAGCGCCATCGCCGCCATGGCCGCGGCCACCAGCGCCTCCTCGATCTTCAGCGTGATGCGGGTCGGCGGATTCTCTCGGAAGGCGCTGGGATCGGGCTCGGCAGCCATGGTCGTTCAATCGCTTGTTAGGGGGAGAAAGGAAAACGGCCCGCCGGGGGCATCCCGGCGGGCCGCGAGGCTGGTCAGCCGGGGCCCTTCAGGCCCGCGCGCCGCGGATCGCCGCTTCCGCGCGGCGCACCAGGTCCGGCCCCACGGTCTGGGCCCATTTGTCGTAGACGGGGCGGGTGGCGCGGGCGAAGGCCTGCTTCTCGGCGTCCGACAGCGTCGTCACCGTCACGCCGCGCCGGCCGAGTTCCTCGAGGCTCGACCGGTCGGCATCCACGCCGATGCCCTTCCGGCTCGCCTCGATCTGCGCCTTCGCGGCGTCCTTCGCGCAATCGATCACCAGTTGCCGGTCGGCCGGCGCGAAGCTGTCCATCACCGACTTGGCGACGGTGAAGACCCCCGCATCCGCCACGTAGTTCCACACCGTCAGGTGCCGCTGCGCCAGCGTGTCCATGCGGAACGCCAGGTACAGGTTGATCGGGTTCTCCTGCCCATCCACCGCGCCGGTGGACAGCGCCGGCTGGAGGTCCGCGAAGGACATCTGCACGGGGTTGGCGCCGAGGGCTGTGAAGATCTCGCTGAAGATGGCCCCTGCCGCGAACCGGATCTTCATGCCCCGCATGTCGCCGGGCTCCCGGATCGCGCGGCGGCTGTTGGAGATTTCCCGGAACCCGTTCTCCCCCCAGGCCACCGGCACCACGTCCCGCGACGACAGGGTGCGGAACAGCTCCTCACCCACCGGGCCGTTGATGATGGCGTCGAAGCCCTTGTGGTCGTTCAGCAGGAAGGGGAGGGAGAAGAGGTTCATCTCCCGGATCTGGGGGGAGATGTTGATGGTCGAGAAGACGCCGAAATCGACCACGCCCTGGCGCATCGCCACCAGTTCGCGCGTCTGGTCGCCGCCGACCAGCTGGCTGCCCGGATAGACCTTCACCGTGATCCGCCCGCCGGAGCGCTGCGTCACCATGTCCGCCCATTGGAAGGCGCCCTCGCTGAGGGGAATCGGCCGGTTGCCGACCACGGTCAGCTTGTATTCGGACTTGTAGGCGGCCTGCGCGCGCGCGACATGCGGCAGCGCCAGGCCGGCCGCGCCGGCCAGCATCAGCCCGCGACGGCTGGTCACGATGGTCATCCGGTTCCCCTCCCATGATGGCGCGCCTTGCGCGGCGCTCTTTCCAGGGGCGGAGCATGCGGGCAGCGATGCCCCTTCGGCAAGGGGATGGCGCCGGCCCGCGGCGGCGCTACTCCGCGCGGATATTGGCCACCCGCGCCACCTCCGCCCAGCGCGGCACTTCGGAGGCCACCATCGCGGTGTAGTCGGCCACCGTCATCCGGTTGGGCGGCGCGCCGAGATCCGCCAGGCGGTCCACCATGGCCGGCGTGTTCAGCCCGGCCACCACGGCCTCGTTGATCCGTTGCGCGATGTCGGCCGGCATCCCCGCGGGTCCGGACAGGCCGAACCAGTTGGTCGCGACCAGGGTCGGGAACCCCGCCTCCACCACCGTCGGCACCTCCGGCCACCGCGCCGCGCGCTCCGGCAGCGTGATGGCCAGCAGGCGCAGGCGGTCGTTGCGGCCGATATCCGGCACCGCCGCGATCAGCCCCTCTACCTGGCCGCCGATCACATCCGTCACCGCCGGCGCGCTGCCGCGATAGGGGACGTGCGTGATCTCGATCCCCGCCGCACGGTTCAGCAGTTCCAGCTTCACATGGCTCGACGTGCCGATGCCGTTCGACCCGAATCGCACCGCGCCCGGCGACGCCTTCGCCCGCTCCACGAGGTCCGCCATGGTCCGGATCGGCCCGCTCGCGCTGACCGCGATGGCGGAAGGAACGGCAGCCACCAGCGCAATGTGGGTGAAATCCCGCACGGGGTCATAGGGCACGTTGCGCGACACCGCCGGCCCGATGGCCTGGGAGGCGATGTTGGACAGCACGATCGCGCTGCCATCCGCCGGCCCCTTGGCGACCGCGTCGGACCCGATGGCGCCGCCCGCGCCGGCCCGGTTCTCCACCACCACCGGCATGCCCATCGCGGCCTCGATCTCCCGCGCCGCGAGCCGCCCGAGCAGATCGGCGGTGCCGCCGGCGGGGAAGGGGACCACGAGGCGCAGCGGCCGCCGCGTGGCCTGGGCCAGCGCGGGGGAGGCCAGGCTGGCAAGCAGCGGCGCGGAGAGCAGCGTGCGGCGGCGCATCGGGGCGGTCCTCATCCTGGGATGCCACCAGCATACCGCGCTGGCACGCCACGGCCAGGGGCGGGGGCCGCCGCCGCTTCCGTTCTCCCGGCGCCTGGCCCGGGAGAGGGCCATGCCATCCGCGCGCGCCGACAGGGAAGTTTTATCCCTTTTGCGGTTGCGCAGGGAAAAAAGACGCTGTTATCCTTCGCGGGCAGAGGACAGATGCCCCGATGACCTACATCCGCACCCGCCCGCCGCTCGACACCATGCTCGCCGGCATCGCCGCCGCGGCGCGGCAGCCCCAAGCGGAGCGTCCGGGTGCGGTCGCCGCGGCCATCGCGGCCTTCGCGGCGGACCCGACGCTGCTGGCGGATGTCGATTGCCCCTGCTGCCCGGACCGCTATGTGCGCCACCTGCTGGGCGCGGATGAGGAAGGCGGCTACGCCGTCGTCGCGCTGGTCTGGCGCCCCGGCCAGATGTCACCCGTGCATGGCCACCGCACCTGGTGCGCCTTCGCCGTCCACCAGGGCACGCTGACCGAGACCTACTACGAGCCCGGCGAGGAACATCCGCTGCCGACCGGGACGAAGCTTCTGCGGCCGGGTGAGGGCAGCCACGGCGCGGCCGACCCGCGCCTCATCCATCGCATCGCCAACCTGTCCTGCCGGACGGCGATTTCCATCCACTGCTACGGCGTCGGCTATGACCGCTTCGGCAGCGACGTGAACGAGGTCCACGCGGCGTAGGGCGTTTGATGGGGAAGGCTCTGCCTTCCCCATACCCCATCCGCCAGGGGCGAACCGCCCCTGGACCGTCGGCAGCTAGCCCGCCTGCTGCTCCAGCACCCGCGCCAGCGACGCGCTCATCGCCTCCGCCGCCGCCGGCAGCCGCCGCCCGCGCCGCGCCAGTAGCGCGATCCGCCCGCCATTCAGCAGCGGGTCCACCAGCGGAATCGCCTTCACCCGCCCGAGCGCCGCATGCAGCGCCAGCACCCGCGGCACCATCACCGCGACGCCCTTGCCATCCGCCACGAAGGCCGCGGCCACATGCGGCGAATTGGTCTCCAGCACCGGCCGGATCGGCGCCCGCGCGGCGCGGCAGGCCGTGTCGAACAGCGCGCGCGACGAACCGAGGTAGGACGGCGCCACCACCGGCATCCCGGCCAGTTCCGCCAGCGTCAGCTTCTCCGCCCCCGCCAGCGCATGGTTCGGCGCCATCATCACCGCCAGCGGCTCGGCGGCGGAGGCCAGCACCTCCACCTCCGGATCGGCCGACGGGTTGAAGGCGATGCCGAGGTGGCAGGTCCGGTCCCGCAGCGCGGCCAGGATCGCCTCCGACCCCACCACCGCGATGTCGAGCGTGACCGCCGGATAGGCCGCGCGGAAGGATGCCAGCGCGGTGGAGAGGCCGGATGCCGCGAAGCTCTCCACCAGCCGCACCACCACATGCCCGCGCCGCACGCCGCGCAGCGCATCGAGGTCGGCGCGCAGCCGCTCCGTCAGCTGCGTCGCCTCCCGCCCATGATGCAGCAGGATCTCGCCAGCCGGGGTCAGCGCCACGCCGCGCGCGCCGCGTTCCAGCAGCTGGACGCCCAGCTCCTCCTCCAGCTGCTGGATTCGCCGGCTGATGGCGGATTGGGCGAGGCGCAGCCGCAGCGCGGCCTCCCGCATCGATCCCGCCTGGGCCACGGCCAGGAAGCAGCGCAAGCCCGGAGGCATCATGGTCATCGTTCTCCCGCCCCGATGCCCCCAGGGCATCGCGTTGAGATAGATTTTCCGCTTGCGGCATCGGCGTCAACAGACTTGTATTCATCCTGTGTTCAATTCAGCAGGCAAGCCATGATCATCGAAGGCGTGCCCTTCCAGACGGTGGACTGGTCCGCCTGGCCGGAGACGCACCACAAGGGCGAGACCGGCCACGCCACCTGGCGGACGCTGGAGGTCGGCAACATCCGCGTCCGCATGGTGGAGTATTCGCCGGGCTACAAGGCGGACCACTGGTGCTCCCGCGGCCACGTCCTGCTGGTGATGAAGGGGGAGCTCAAGACCGAGCTGGCCGATGGCCGCGTCTTCGTGATGAAGCCCGGCGTCTCCTACCAGGTCGCCGAGAATGCCGAGCCGCACCGCAGCCAGACGGAGACGGGCGCCACCCTGTTCATCGTGGATTGAAGGAGAAGTCCGATGCGCGTCACGCGTCGCGCGGCACTCGCCGCCAGCATCACCGCCTTCGCGATGCCCGCGCTGGCGCAGTCGGAATTCCCCAATCGCCCGATCCGGGTGATCGTGCCCTCGGCGCCGGGCGGCAGCCTCGACATCCTGGCGCGGCTGATCGCGCGGCACCTCGGCGAACGGCTTTCCTGGCAGGTGCCGGTGGAGAACCGCAGCGGCGGCGGCGGGAACATCGGCTTCGACGCCGTCGCGAAATCTCGTCCCGATGGCTACACCGTGCTGATCGCGAGCGAGCCGCTGACGGTGAATCCCAGCCTCTTCCGCGCGCTGCCCTTCGACCCGGTTCGCGACTTCCAGCCGCTGACGATGATCGCGACGCTGTCGCAGGTGCTGGTCGTCCATCCCTCCGTCCCCGCGCGCAACTTCGCGGAATTCGTGGCCCTCGCCCGGTCCGGCGGGCCGGAGATCAACATCGGCTCCGCCGGCACCGCATCCCCCGGCCACATGGCGGTGGCGCAGCTGGTCCATGCCCGCGTGCCGCTGACCCACGTCCCCTATCGCGGCGGCGGCCCGGCGGTGCAGGACACGGTCGCGGGCAACATCCAGGGCGGCATCATGACGCTGCCGGCCGCACTCCCCTTCATGCAGAACGGGCAGGTGCGGGCGCTGGCCGTCACCTCCGCCCGCCGGTCCCCCTTCGCGCCCGATGTGCCGACCATGGCGGAGCTGCTGCCCGACGTCGTGGTGGATAGCTGGCAGGCGCTGCTGCTGCCCGCCGGCGTCCCCGCCGACATCCTCCGCCGCTTGCACACGGAAATCACCGCCGTGATCCGCCTGCCGGAGGTGGATGAGTTCCTGAAGCGCCAGGCCTTCGAACCGGCGCCCGGCACGCCGGAGGAACTGGGCGCGCTGATCCGCGCGGAGGTGCCGAAATGGCGCCGCGTGGTGGAGCAGACCGGCCTTCGCCTCGACTGACCACGATACAGGAAACGGAACCGAGCATGTCGCGCACCCCCACCATCTTCAACGAAGCGCGCATGCGCGCCATGATGGACCGCAAGGGCCTCGACCTCGTCATCGTGCGGGGCGTGGAGAATTCGCGCTACATCAGCGAGTTCTTCCACAATGGCGGCAACCTCGGCTACCGGCCCTTCTGCGTCTTCTACTTCCGCGACCCCGCGAAGAAGCCCGCCTTCGTCGTCCCCGCCGTGGACCTGCACCTGGCGATGACGCTGACCTGGATCGAGGATGTCCGCGCCTACGCTATGGCGGAATTCTTCACCGACGTGGACACGCATTTCTACGACGACTTCGCCGGCGCGGCGAAGGCGATCCTGGCCGAGCGCGGCGTGAAGGGCATGAAGGTGGGGACGGAAGGCGACAACCTCACCAGCGGCTTCCGCACGCTGCTCGACGGCATCCTCGCCGGCAACACGGTGGAGGACATCTCCTTCGACATGGAGATGGTCCGCATGGTGAAGACGCCGGAAGAGATCCGGCGCCTGAAGCTGGCCACCGAGATCACGGTCAAGGCCCATGCCGCCTTCCGCGCCGCCATCCGCCCCGGCGCCACCGACAACGATCTGCACCGTGCCGCCTGCCTGACCATGCTGCAGGAAGGCGCGACGGCGGTGAACTTCATCAATATCGGCGCCGGCGCCGCCAATTCCTTCGCGGCCCACGACCCGTTCCCCCGCGGCTACATCCTCCAGCACGGCGACTTCGTGAAGGTGGACATGGGCGCGCAGGTGCTCGGCTATTCCGCAGACTTCGTCCGCAGCTACTTCATCGGCACCGCCAGCCAGCGCCAGCAGGACATCTGGAAATGGCTGAACGAGGTGCAGCTGGAACTCTGCGCCTGGATCCGCCCTGGCGTGACGGGCGGGGAGATCTTCGAGCGTGGCTACAAGCACATCAGCAAGTACCTGGAGAAGTTCCCTCGCGAATTCCTAGGCCACGGCATCGGCCTCGGCAGCCATGAGCAGCCGCGGATGAACGCCGTGAACCGCACGGTGGTGGAGCCCGACAGCGTGCTCTGCGTGGAATACAGCTACTATTGCGACGGCGTCCGCCACCACACGGAGGAGACGTTCCACGTCCACGCCACCGGCAACGACCACTGGACGAAGGACTGCCCGCGCGAGTTGATCGTGAAGGCCTAGTCCGATGACTGCGCTTGCCGGCATCACGGTCCTCGACCTCTCCACGCATCTCTCCGGCCCCTACTGCACCATGCTGCTCGGCGACCTCGGCGCCGACATCATCAAGGTGGAGCGGCCGGGGGGCGACGAGGCGCGGACCATGCCGCCCTTCGTCGATGGCCGCTCCGCGCCCTTCGATGTCTGGAACCGCAACAAGCGCAGCATCGTGCTGGACGCGAAGAAGGAACCGGAGACGCTGCGCGCCCTGATCGCGCAGGCCGACATCCTGGTGGAGAACATGCGCCCCGGCACGCTGGACCGCATGGGGCTGGGGTGGGAGGCGCTGCACCAGGCGCATCCCCGCCTGATCCTCGCCTCCATCTCCGGCTTCGGCCAGACCGGCCCCTGGGCCGGCCATGGCGGCTTCGACCTGATGACGCAGGGCATGGCGGGCCTCATGGCCGGCAACGGCCCGGAGGAGGGCGAGCCGCATCGCCTGCCCATCGCCATCAGCGACCTGACGGCGGGCATGCAATGCGCCATCGCCATCCTCGCCGCGCTGAATGCCCGTCACGCGACAGGGCAGGGGCAGCGGGTGGAAGCGAGCCTCTTCACCTCCGCCCTCTCGCTCGGCGTCTATGAGGCCGCGCATGTGCTGGCGCTGGGCACCAGGCCCGAACGGCTCGGCCAGGCGCATCGCGGCACCTCTCCCTACCGCGCCTTTCCCGCCGCCGATGGCTGGCTGACGGTCGGCGCGGCGCAGGCGAATTTCTGGAAGCCCTTCTGCTCCATCATCGGCGTGCCCGACCTGCCCGCCGACCCGCGCTTCGCCACCAATGCCGACCGCGTCGCCAACAACGCCGCGCTGGTCACCATCATCGCCGGGCGCATGGCGGAGAAGCCGCGCGACCACTGGCTGACGGCCTTCGCGGAGGCCGGCATCCCCGCCGAACCGGTGCTCAGCTATGACGAGGCGCTGGCCCATCCCCAGGCCGAGGCGATGGGTGTGGTGGCGCCGATCCCGGGTGCCGGGGAGGGCATCCGCGCCACCCTCGCCACGCCCTTCCATCTGTCCTCCACGCCGCCCGCCGTGCGCGCGCCGGCGCCGCGGCTGGACCAGCACGGCGCCGCCATCCGCGCCGGGCTTCCGGGACGCGCCGCCGCGGAATAGGCTTTCCCCGACACCAAGGGGATCGTGCCATGTCGGGCCGCAACGCCATGCTGGAAGACGCGCTGGTCGAGGCGCGGGAGCAGTATGCGGCGGCGCGTCCGGCCAGCGCGGCGCAGCACGCGGCGGCGCTGGCCACCATGCCCGGCGGCAATACCCGATCCGTCCTGTTCCACGGCCCCTTTCCCTTCACGGCGGAGAAGGGGGAGGGCTGCGTGCTGACCGATATCGACGGCCACCGCACCGTCAGCATGATCGGGGAGTTCACTGCCGGCCTCTTCGGCCATTCCCACCCCGCCATCCGCGCCGCCGTGCTGCGGGCGCTGGATGGCGGCGTGAACCTGACGGCGCATAACCGCTTCGAGGGCCGCTTCGCCGAACTCGTCTGCGACCGCTTCCCGTCGGTGGAGCGTGTGCGCTTCACGAATTCAGGCACGGAGGCGAACCTGCTGGCGCTGGCCACCGCCACCATCGCCACGGGCCGCAAGACCATCCTGGGCTTCGATGGCGGGTACCATGGCGGGCTGATGACCTTCGCCGGCGGCGGCAACCCGATCAACGTGCCGCACAGGACCGTCGTCGCCCCCTACAACGACGTCGCCGCCGCCATCGCCATGGCGCGTGCGAATGCCACCGACCTGGCCGCCATTATCCTGGAGCCGATGCTAGGCGGCGGCGGCTGCATCCCGGCGACCCAGGCCTTCCTCCGGGCGCTCCGTGACGTCGCGACGGAAACCGGTGCCGTGCTGATCTTCGACGAGGTGATGACCAGCCGCCTCGCCCCCGGGGGATTGCAGGAAGCGACCGGCATCACCCCGGACATGACGACACTCGGAAAATACATCGGCGGCGGCATGTCCTTCGGCGCCTTCGGCGGCAAGGAGTCGCTGATGGCGATCTTCGATCCGCGCCGGCCCGACGCCATCCCCCATGCCGGCACCTTCAACAACAACACGCTGACCATGTCCGCCGGCATCGCCGCGCTGTCGGAGATCTACACGCCGGAGGTCGCCGTGACGCACAACGGGAATGGCGATGCGCTGCGGGACGCGCTGAACGCGCTGGCCGCGAAGCATGGCGTTCCGATGCTGGTCACGGGCCGCGGCAGCATGATGGCCTTCCATTTCGGAGCCGCGGTGCCCCGCAACGCGGCGGAGGCCAACGCCATGAACCAGCCGCTGAAGGAGCTGCTGTTCCTCGACCTGCTGGATCGCGGCTTCTACATCGCGCGGCGCGGCATGATCGCGCTGTCACTCGCCGTCGGCGCCGCGGAGCGGGAGGGTTTCCTCGCCGCCATGGACGATTTTCTCGAAATCCGCGCCGACCTGATCCGCGCGGCCGTCTGACTCGAAAGGCCCTCTCCCCCGGACGGGGGAGAGGGTTGGGTGAGGGGGTGACCCTCAGCCCCCGAAGCTCACCCCGAACTTGCCAACGTGAGAAAACTCGCCGATCGGCTTGCGCACCCGCGGCAGCCCTTCCTTCGCCGCCACATCCGGCGGCAGGATCTTCGCTGCGTCGCCGGGCACGCCGAAGGCGATGGCGGAGACGGGGTCGTTATCCGCCGGCACGCCGAGCTCGACCCGCGCGCGCTCCACGTCGAAGCCGCGCATCTGGCGCGACGCCAGGCCCATGGACGCCGCCTGCAGCACCATGTTCGCCGCCGCCTGGCCGAGGTCGTAATAGGCGACGGCGTTGGGATTGCCGTTGCCGGAGAAGACCTTGCGGGCGACCGTGATCACCAGCGCGCCGGCATCCTTCGCCCAGACCTGGTTGAACGGGCCCAGCAGGCCGAGCAGCGTCGCAAAGGCCGCCGGATCCGCATCCCGCCGCGCGACGACGAAGTTCCAGGGCTGCTCGTTGAAGCAGGAGGCGGCCCAGCGGCCGGCTTCGAGGATCGAGGCCAGCTGCTCCGCCGTCACCGGCGCATCGGTGTAGGCGCGCGGGCTGTGCCGCGTGGCGATCAGCGGGTGGATGGGGTGCGAAGCCGGGGCGTTGCGATCGGTCATGCGGGGAGGTCCTCTATTGCCGTTCCATGCGGGTCCGCTCGATCACCTCGGCCCAGCGTGCGATTTCGGCGTGCACCGTGGCCTTGGTCTCGGCCGGCGTTCCCGGCTCCCGCGCCGCCAGCCCCAGCTCGCCGAGCCGGGCCCGCAGCGTGGCGTCGGCATGCATGCCGCGCGCGACCTCGGTGATGCGCTCCACCACGCTGGGGGGCGTTCGGGCGGGGGCGCCGATCGCATACCACGTCTCGATATCGAAGTCAGGACGACCCAGCGCCTCCGCCACCGTCGGCACCTCCGGCAGCAGGGGCGACCGGGTGCGCGACGTGATGGCCAGCGCCCGCACCTCGCCGCCCCGGATCTGGCCGAGCACGGCGGAGGCCGTCTCGCTCACCACCTGCACCTCGTTGTTGCGCAGCCCGATGATGGCGGCGGGCGTGCCGCGATAGGGGATGTGCATCAGTCGGAAGTCGCCCGCGGCCTGGATGGCTTCCGCCACGAAATGCTGCGTGCTGCCGACGCCGACGGTCGCGACGTTCAGCTGCTCCGGCCGCGCCTTGGCGCGCCGGACCAGGTCGGGCAGGTCGGCCGGCGCATCCGGCCCCGTGCCGGCCAGCAACACCAGGCCGATGGAGGCGACCATGGCGATGGGTTCGATATCCGCCCGCGGGTCATAGGGCAGGCGGCGATACAGCGCGGCGGAGACGGCGAAACCGTTGTTCAGCAGCATCAGCGTGTGGCCGTCGGTCGCACGCGCCAGCGCTTCCGCCGCCAGGGTCCCGCCGGCGCCGGCCCGGTTCTCCACCACCACGGGCTGGCCGAAGGCCGCCGCCATGGAGGGCGCGATCAGCCGCGCCACGATGTCCGTCGTGCCCCCGGCCGCGAAGCCCTGGAGGAAGCGCACCGGCCGGTCGGGCCAGCGGGGTTGCGCCAGGGCAGGGGCGGCCAGAAGCCCCGCGCCGGCGGCCAGCAGCGTGCGGCGGGACCGCGATCCGCGATCAACCATGACGGAACCTCCTTGCCAATTGGCGTGCAATCGTTTGTTAAGCGTCCTCCTACGGCACGGGGCCGGACCGTCAAGGCCGAAACATCCCGCGCAAGCCACCACCGGAGCCCACCATGTCAGACGCGCTTCAACTCCGCCGCCTCCAGGTCGCCGAACTCGTGCAGAACTGGGCCGTCTGGCGCGATGCCGGGGATTGGGACCGCTTCGCCACCTGCTGGCACAGCGATGGCCGCATGTTCGCCACCTGGTGCCAGGCCCCGGCCGCGCAGTTCATCGAGGCCTCGAAGGCCGGCTGGGCCAAGGGCGTGTCGATCCTGCACTTCCTGGGCGGCTGTTCCGTGGACCTGGCGGGGAACCGCGCCATCGCCCAGACCAAGATGACGATCAGCCAGCGGGCGGAGGTCCATGGCGTGCTGGTGGATGTCGTCTGCACCGGCCGCTTCCACGACTTCATCGAGGAGCGCGACGGCAAGTGGGGGATCGTGCTGCGCCAGCCCATCTATGAGAAGGACCGGATGGACCCGGTGGACCCGGCCGCGAAGCTCAGCCTGGACCCGGCCCTGCTGGCCCGCTTCCCGGAAGGCTACCGCCACCTCGCCTATCTCCAGACCCAGATCGGCTACGAGGTGAAGACCGACATGCCGGGCCTGAAGGGGGAGCGCGTCCAGGCCCTCTACGCCGCCGGCCGCCGCTGGCTGGCGGGCGAGGCCCCGGGCTGGGAGGAATAATAGTAGCGTTAGTATTGCGGGCAGCGGCCGACGCAGTCGGCCAAGGCCGCGAATGCGGCCCCCGGCAAATGCGGCGAAGCCGGCGCCCGGCGTCTGAGCCGCCGCAGGCGGCCGTCGGAATAAAGGAGGCTTATCAACAATCCTTAAGCCGAATCCGTGTCACTGTCGCGTCATCGCCCTGCCGGGGCGGTGACACGAATCCCTGGCAGAAGCGTTACGGCACCGCTCCGGGATTCGGGGTGGCGGGGGGTAGGAAGCCCCGGGGTTGAGAAGGAAGACTGGTATGACTGAACAGGATTTCCGGCGGGAGCGTCTGCTCGCCTCGGGCCTGTTGCGAGGCGCGGTGATGGCCCAGGCGCAGGCGGATACCGCGCTGCGGCGGATGCCGCCGCCCAAGGGGTCGATCACCCCGGCGAAGGCCGCAATTGCCGCGCCACCATCGGCAGGAAATGCGCCACGGGCGGCGTCTCCAGCCCCGTGACCTTCGCTTCCTCGTCGAAGCGGCGGAGCGTGACAGCTGCCTCGTGCTGCGGATTGGCGCGGAAGGCCGCGACCTCGCCCTCTGACATCGGGCCGCCTTGCAGGGACAGGCTCAGCACGCTGTCCGGGGACAGCTTGCCGAAATAGTCGGCCTCCGTCGCGCACAGGTAACGCTTGGCGGCAACGTGCAGGCGAACGGGCTCCGCCACCTCCGGCCCGAAATGCCGGGCGAGCCAGGCGGCGCCCAGCTCCTCATGCCGGTCATCGATGCCCTCCTCGGCCGGATTCTCGCCGAGGTCATGCACCAGGTGCCCGACATCATGCAGCAGGGCGGCGACCACCAGCGCCTCCGGGCAGCCGCGCTGTTCCGCGAACATGGCGGCCTGCAGCGCATGCTGCTTCTGGGTGATCTCGTGCAGGCCGTAATTCCCGTCGGCGCGGTGCTCCAGCATCGCCGCGATCGCCGCCAGCCGGGGGTCCTGGGTCATCGGGGGCTCCTGCGCCAATCCTGTGGATGATGCCGCAGCGCATCATCGCGCATCAATGACCCGCTTTCTGTTTGTAAATCGCGCGTGTAGCGTCCGCCGCCATGACGGGATCGATCCTTGAGGTGCGCGGCCTGGCGCGCCGCTTCGGCGGCGTGGTGGCGCTGGCTGGGCTGGACCTGACGGTGCGGGAAGGCACGGTCACGGCGCTGATCGGGCCCAATGGCGCCGGCAAATCCACCGCCTTCCAGTGCATCTCCGGCGTCATCAGGCCTGATTCCGGCACCGTCCGCTTCAACGGCCAGGACATCACGGGCTGGCGGCCGGACCGCATCACCGGCGCCGGCCTGGTCCGCAGCTTCCAGATCGCCCGCGGCATTCCCCGCCTGACGGTGCTGGAAAACCTCCTGCTCTACGGCCAGGCCCAGCCCGGCGAATCGGTGCTCACCGCCTTCCTCGCCCCCGCCGCGCAACGGCGGCGGGAGGAAGCGTTGCGGGAGAAGGCGCGCGCCATCGCCGGGCGGCTCAACCTGGCCCGCGTGCTGGACAACCCGGCCGCGGCGCTCTCCGGCGGCCAGAAGAAGCTGATGGAGATCGGCCGCGCCCTGATGGCCGACCCGAAGCTGCTGATCCTTGATGAGCCGGTCGCCGGCGTGAACCCGACCCTGTCGGCCGAGATCGCGACCCATATCGCGCATTTGCGGGACGAGGGCATGACCGTGCTGATCGTGGAGCACCACATGGATTTCGTGGCGTCGCTCTGCGACCCCGTCATCGTCATGGCGGAAGGCCGCCCCCTGATGGAGGGCAGCTTCGAGCAGGTGGCAAACGACCCCCGCGTGCAGGAAGCCTATATGGGGCGAAGGGCGGTGCACGCGTGATGTCTGTCGGCACACTGCACATCCTGCGGCCCGAAGGGCCGAGGCCGCGAATTCGGCCCGCCACTTATGTGGCGAAGCCAAGCCGGCGGAGCCGGCGCCCGGCGTCTGAAGGGCGCGGAGGCGAAGCCTCCGTGCAGGCAGCATGACCGTCCTTCTCGAAGCCGAGGGCGTCGTCGGCGGCTATGGCGCGGCGGATGAGATCCTGAAGGGCATCACCGTCACCCTGGCCGCACGCCGCATGGCCGCGATCGTCGGGCCGAACGGGGCGGGCAAGTCCACCTTCCTCAAGGCCATCGCGGGGCTCGTGAAGCTGAAGGCCGGCCAGGTGCGGCTTGCCGGCGAAACCCTGACCGGATTGCCGCCCCGCGGAGTCGCCGCCCGCGGCATCGCCTTCGTACCCCAGGAATCCAACGTCTTCGGCAGCCTGACGGTGCGGGAGAACCTGGAGATGGGCGGCTACCTGGAACCCCGCGCCACGGTCGCGCGGCGGGTCGAGGGCCTCTTCACCCGCTTCCCCATCCTGGCCGAGAAGCGCCGCCGCGCCGCGCGCACCCTGTCCGGCGGCCAGCGCCAGATCCTCGCCATGGGCATGGCGCTGATGGTGGAACCCAAGCTGCTGCTGCTGGACGAACCCTCCGCGGGTCTTTCGCCGAAAGCCGCGGAGTCGCTCTTCGACGGCATCGCCGCCATCCACCAGGAAGGCACCGCCATCCTGATGGTGGAGCAGAATGCGCTGGAGGCGCTGGCCATCGCGGAGGAAGGCATCGTCCTCGTCGATGGCCGCGTCGCCCGCACGGGGGATGCCGCAACGCTCGCCGGGGACCCGGAAGTGCGCCGCCTGTTCCTGGGCGGCTGAACCAACAAACCAACAGGGGAAAGACTGGGATGACGACCTTCAGCCTCAATCGCCGCGCGGCGCTGCTCGGCACCGCCGGCGCGCTGTCCTCCTTCGCCATCGGCGGGAAGCTGGCGGCCCAAGGCGCGCCGATCACCTTCGGCGTCCTGCCGCCGCTGACCGGCGCGGGCGGCCCCTACGGCCCCGCCATGCTGCGCGCCGTGCAGGGCGTGGTGGAGGAAGCGAACGCCGCCGGCGGCATCCGCGGCCGCCAGATCCGCGTCGTCGCGGAAGACGACCAGACCAACCCGGATGCCGCCGTCCGCGGCGCCCGCAAGCTGATCGACGTGGACCGCGCTTCCTGCATCATCGGCACCTGGGCCAGCGCCAGCACCACGGCCGTGGCGCCGCTCTGCTGGGAGAACCGGGTGAGCCTCTTCACCGTCTCCGGCGCCGACAGCATCACGCTGCTGCCGCACCAGGGCTACATCTTCCGCACCCAGCCCAACAGCCGCCTGCAGATCAGCACGGCCTGCGACTACCTGCTGGGCAAGGGCGCGCGCCGAGTCTTCCACATGGCCGCGCAGTCGCCCTTCGCCCAGTCCAGCCAGGACGTGATGGTGGAGAAGTTCCGCGCCGGCGGCGGCGCCGTCTCCGGCTTCACCATCTATGAGCGTGACAAGACCGCTTTCCGGTCGGAGGTGGACGCCATCATGCGCAGCCGCTCCGACACCGTCATGCTGAACGGCTACCTGCCCGACGTGACGATCCTGCTGCGCGAGCTCTTCCGCGCGGGCTTCGAGGGCCGCCGCTTCACCTTCGCCTATGCCGCCAACGCCACCACCTTCCAGTCCCTGCCGAATGAGGTGACGAACGGCCTGGTGACCTTCCAGCCGAGCCCGGACCTCGACAGCGGCGCCTTCAACCGCCTGAAGAACCGCTTCGGCAATGTCGAGGTCGATCCCTACTCCGCCCAGACCAACGACCACGCGACGCTCGCCATCCTCGCCGCCGCCCAGGCCGGGGAGGCGACGGGCACCGCCATCCGCGACAACGTCCGCAAGATCAGCCAGGGCGATGGGGAGAAGGTGGACAACGTCACCGACGGCCTCCGCCTCATCGCCGCCGGCCGCGCGGTGAATTTCGAGGGCGCGTCCGGCCCCGTCTCCTTCGACGAGCGTGGCGACATCCAGGGCACGAAGTTCCGCTACGAAGTGGCGGAGAACGGGCGCTTCCGGCTGCTCGAACTGGTCTGATGGAGGATTGGCGCGACCTCGCCCAGGTCCTTCTCAACGGCGTTATGGCGGGCAGCGTGCTGATGCTGCCCGCCATCGGCTTCAACTGCATCTTCGCGGTGCTGCGCTACCCCAACTTCGCGGTGGCGGGCTTCTGCACCTTCGGCGCCTTCGCGGGCTGGCTGGCGAATGTGCAGTTCGGCGTGCCGGTCGTGGCCGCGCTGCCCATCGCCTTCCTGGCGGCGGCGGCGGTCGGGCTGCTGTCGGAGGAAGTGGCGCTGAAGCCGCTCCGCCCCGCCGGGCCGCTGACGGTCGCCATCGCCTCCGTCGCCATCACCATCCTGCTGGAGAACGTCATCCGCTTCTTCTTCGGCAACAGCCTGCGGGGCTATGACCTGGCGATCCTGCGCGACTGGCGCTTCGACGGCATCCGCGTGAACCCGCAGCAGCTGCAGAACACGGGCTACGCGATCATCGCGGCCGGCAGCCTGTTCACGCTGCTGGCCTTCACGAGGCTCGGCCGCGCCATGCGGGCGGTGGCCGACAATCCCGTGCTGGCCGACATCAAGGGCGTCGATCCCAACCGCATCGCGCGCGTCGCGGTCTTCATCGGCGCGGGCCTCGCGGGGGTGGGGGGCATGCTGATCGGCATCGACACCTCGATCGACCCGCTGACCGGTTTCCGGGTCGTGCTCTCCGTCTTCGCCGCCGCCGTGGTCGGCGGGCTGGGATCGATCCCCGGCGCGGCGCTGGGCGCGATGGTGGTTGGCGTGGGTGAGGAACTGGCCGGCGTGGTCCTGGAACCCGCCTACCGCACCGTCACCGCCTTCCTCGCCATCCTGCTGGTGCTGACCTTCCGCCCGCAGGGGCTGCTGGGGGGGAAGAACTGATGGAATCCTACCTTGTCGCCATGCTGGTCTTCGCCGGCTTCTACGCGCTGATGGCGCTGGGGCTGAACGTGATCTGGGGCCTGACCGGCATGGTCAATCTCGGCCTGGTCGGGTTCTTCGGCCTCGGCGCCTATGCCTCCGCTCTGCTGACCACCAAGGCCGGCCTGCCCATGCCGCTGGGCTGGCTGTCCGGCGCCACCATCGCCGCCATCGCCGGCGGCATCATGGCCCTCATTGTCGCGCGCCTCAGGGGCGACTACCTCGCCATCGTCACGCTCGGCTTCGCGGAGGTCATCCGCCTGGTCGCCTCCAACGAGATCTGGCTGACCAACGGGACGGACGGCATCAGCGGCATCCCCGGCCCCTGGCGCGGTGCCGTCACGCCGCAGCAGTTCAACCTGATCTTCCTCGGCATCGTCTGGACCGCCGTCGCGGTCGGCTTCTACCTGCTCTCCCGCGCCTCCCATTCCCCCTTCGGCCGCGTGCTGCGCGCGATCCGGGAGGATGAGGACATCGCCGCCGTCGCCGGCAAGCCGGTGCTGTGGTTCAAGGTCCGCGCCTTCGTCACCGGCGCCGCGGTGCTGGGCGCGGCCGGCGCGCTCTACGCCCACTACAACGCCTTCATCGCGCCGGAGAGCTTCGCGCCGCTGCTGACCATCTACATCGTGCTGGCGCTGACCGCCGGCGGCGTCGGTTCCATGCGCGGCGCCATCATCGGCGCGATCTTCCTCATCACCCTCATCGAGGGCACGCGCTTCATCGCGGCCGAGATCCCGGGCGTCACGCCCGTGCAGAAGGCCGCCCTTCGCGAAGGCGCCATCGCGCTGACCCTGATCCTGCTGCTGCGCTTCCGGCCGCAGGGGCTGATCCCTGAAAGAACGAGAACCAAGGCATGACCCGTCCCGATCCCACCGCGGCGCTGGCTTCCGTCGTCGCGGCCACCGCCGCCCCCGGCCAGCCCCAGGCGCTGTTCGCCGCGCTCGACCAGGCGATGGGCCAGGCCATCGGCCACAAGCTCTTCACCATCCTGGTCATCCATCCCGGCGCGAAGGAGAGCCAGCGCTACTACTCCAACATGCCGGACGCCTACCCGGTCGGCGGCCGCAAGCCGATCAACCCGACGCATTGGTTCAACACGGTGCTGGGGGAGGGCGTGCCCTATGTCGGCTACAACTACGCCGACATCAGCGACGTTTTCTACGACCACGAGCTGATCCGCAGCCTGGGCTGCGAGAGCGTGCTGAACGTCCCCGTCCGCTGGAACGGGGCGAGCATCGCCACCATCAACCTGCTGCACGAGCGCGGCTGGTATGGCCGCCACGACATCGCGCTGGCCCAGCACTTCGCCGCGCTGGCCGTGCCCGGCGTGCTGAAGGTGATCGCCGAGGGCTGACCCCGAAGCCCTCCCCCGCGCTTGCGGGGGAGGGTTGGGTGGGGGTCGCACCGCCTACCCGCCCGCGCCCCCCACCTCATCCAGCGCCAGCAGCGCAAAGCTCGCCAGCCAGTGCCCGCCCATGTAGTGGTCGTCGAGATGCGGCATGGACGCCGCGAGATGCGCCGCCGCGCTCTCCTCCATCACCGCCCTTCGCATGTCGGCGCCCTGAAGCGTCCCGGCCAGGATGCGCCAGCACCAGGCGCGGGACAGGTTCAGCCCGTCCAGATGCGCGATCCGCCCATCCGTGCGGTCCGACACGCTGGCCGGCGTGAACAGCGCGGCCGGCTTCCGCGCCCCGATCCAGGGCAGGAAGCGGTCGAACCAGGGTGCGAAGCGGTCCCGCGGCAGCAGCCGCGCCAGGCACGCGGCCTCCATCAGCGTCGGCGAGAGGAAATCCTCGCCGGAAGGCTCCCAGGCCTGCGCGTCCCGGTCCTCCGCGTGCCAGCGCCAGGCCGTCTCCCGGATCAGTGCCAGCAGCGCGGGGTCCTGCGCCTCCGCCCAGTCGGCGGCCAGCATCAGCGCGAAGCTGGTGTTGGTGTGCATCCCGGCGCGGGAGGGATAGTCCGCCATCGGCAGATGCGACCGGAACCGCGCGGCGAACATTTCCGCCAGCGGCGCCAGCCTGGCGCCCCAGCGCGGCTCCGGCAGCATGTCCAGCTCCGCCTGCAGCTTCAGCAGCCAGGCCCAGCCATAGGGCCGCTCGAACCCCCGGGACGATGGCCGGGCGAGGTAGGCGCATTCCGCCGCGACACCCGCCTCCGTGAAGGCCGCGTCAAAACGCGCCCTGATGGCCGGCGCGCTCGGCAGTTGCGGAAAGCGCCGCAGCAGCCGCGCCAGCATCCAATGCGCATGCACGCAGGAATGCCAGTCGAAGCTCCCATGGAAGACCGGATGCAGGGCGGAGGGCGCCAGCAGGTCCGCCGGCCCCGTCAGCACATGGTCCAGCTTCTGCGGCCATTCCTGCCCGACATGGCCCAGCGCGATCCGCGCCAGCCGCTCCGCCAGCCCCGCATCCAGCGCCTCAGCCACGGCGCGGTCCACGGCCTTCCGGGTAGGGCCAGCGCGGGTCGTTGAACTCCTGGAACTCCAGCAGGTAGCCCTCCGGGTCGCGGAAGAAGCAGGAATAGACGGTCTTGCCGCCCGACACATGCGGCGGGCCGTCGAACTCGATGCCGCGCGCCTTGTAGTGCTCATAGGCCTTCTCGACATCCTCCACGAGGAAGGTGAACACCATCCCCTTGGTGCCGAGCGGCCGTCCCGGCTTGTTGCAGACGCCCAGGAACCCCGTCGGGCTGACCTGGAAGACCCGGCAGATTCCCTGGTCCAGCACCTGCTTCAGCCCGATCACATCCCTGTAGAAGGCGGCGAGCCGGTCGAGGTTCTCCGTGTAGAGCCAGACCACATTCTGCTCGATAAAAACTCCTGCCCCGCCGGCATCGTCCGAAGCCATCATTCTCTCCCATCCGGCCCGCCCGTGGAACGCAAGCGGCGCGGCCATGCGCCGGAAGCATGCACGATCCCGCGCGCCCCCGGAACCGCCCCGACTCCCCGTTGGAACCTGCCCCCGCAATGCCCTTATCCTGCCACGAGCGGGCATGCCCGCGGGCCACAAGGCGGGACGCTTCCCGCGCAGGAGACGCAGACCCATGACCATCCAGCTCGGCCAGGTCGCCCCGGATTTCGAGGCGGAGACCACCGAAGGCCGCATCCGTTTCCATGAATGGCTCGGCAATTCCTGGGGCGTGCTGTTCAGCCACCCCAAGGACTTCACGCCCGTCTGCACCACCGAACTGGGCGAGACCGCCCGCCTGAAGCCGGAATTCGACGCTCGCGGCGTGAAGGTCATCGGCCTGTCCGTCGATACGCTGGACCGCCATGCGGGCTGGGACGCCGACATCGCGGAGACGCAGGGCACCGCCGTGAACTTCCCGATGATCGCGGACCCGGACAAGCATGTCGCCGGCCTCTACGGCATGGTGCATCCGGATGCCGATCCCTCCATCACCGTCCGCACCGTCTTCGTCATCGATCCGAACAAGAAGGTGCGCCTGTTCATGGTGTACCCGCCCAGCACGGGCCGGAACTTCGACGAGATCATCCGCGTGATCGACAGCCTGCAGCTGACGGACCGCGCCAAGGTGGCGACGCCCGTGAACTGGCGGCCGGGCGGCAAGGCCATCATCCCGCCCTCCATCAGCGACGAACAGGCCAAGGGCCTTTTCCCGCAGGGCTGGAAGGCGGACCGCCCCTATCTGCGTTGGGTGGATGTGAAGTAGGGAAGGGGGACCGATCATGGACGGGGGCGCGCAGGGTTCCGGCGTGGCTGATGGCTTCTGGGGCGCGGTCGGCCGCACGCCCCTGATCCGGCTGAAGCGTGCCTCCGCCGCCACGGGGTGCGAGATCCTCGGCAAGGCGGAATTCATGAACCCGGGCGGCAGCGTGAAGGACCGCGCAGCGCTCGGCATCCTGAAGGACGCCGTGGCGCGCGGGCAGCTGGTGCCCGGCCAGCCCGGCACGATCGTGGAAGGCACGGCCGGCAATACCGGCATCGGTATCGCGCTCGCCGCCAATGCCATGGGCTGGCGCAGCGTGATCGTGGTGCCGGAGACGCAGTCGAGGGAGAAGCTCGACTACCTCCGCATGATCGGCGCCGACCTGCGGCTGGTACAGCCCAAGCCCTTCAGCGACCCCGGCAACTACGTCCATGTCTCCAAGCGCCTGGCGGAGGAGATGGGGGCCGTCTGGGCCAACCAGTTCGACAACCAGGCCAATGCCGCCGCCCACGAAGCCACGACCGGCCCCGAGATCTGGGACCAGACTGCGGGGCGCGTCGATGCCTTCACCTGCGCCTGCGGCACCGGCGGCACGCTGGCGGGCGTGGCGCGCGCGCTGAAGTCGCGCAACGCCAAGGTCCGCATCACCCTCGCCGATCCCGGCGGCAGCGCGCTCGCTTCCTGGGTCCGCACAGGGGAGTTCAAGGCGGAGGGCAATTCGATCACGGAGGGCATCGGCCAGGCCGCCCGCGCCCCCGGCAACCTCGCCGCCGCCCGCGACTTCATCGATGACGCCGTCAATGTTTCCGACGAGGAGGCGCTGACGGAAGTCTTCGACCTGCAGATGCATGAGGGGATTTCGGTCGGCGGCAGCGCGGGGCTGAATGTCGCCGCCGCCATCAAGGTGGCGCGCGACCTCGGGCCGGGCCATACCGTCGTGACCATCCTCTGCGACGGCGCCGCGCGCTACCAGTCCAAGCTCTTCAACCCGGCTTTCCTGCGCGAGCGCGGCCTGCCCGTGCCGTCCTGGCTGGAGTAGGGCCGCCATGGCGCTCGAGATCGTCGAACTCGCCCGCACCATCCGCGAACGCGACCCCGCCCGGCCAGGATGGGCGGAAGCGATGCTCTGCTACGCCGGCCTGCACGCCGTGCTGTGGCACCGCCTGTCCCATTCGCTGTGGCGCGCGGGGCTGAAGGGGCTGGCGCGGCTTTCCTCCCACATCGCGCGCTTCCTGACGGGCATCGAGATCCATCCGGGCGCCACCATCGGCCGGCGGCTCTTCATCGACCACGGCATGGGCGTCGTGATCGGGGAGACGGCGGAGATCGGCGACGACGTGCTGATCTATCACTCCGTGACGCTCGGCGGCCTGTCCGGCCAGCCCGGCAAGCGCCACCCGACCATCGAGGACAAGGTGACGATCGGCGCCGGGGCCCAGGTGCTGGGCCCGATCCGCATCGGCCGCGGCGCGCGCGTCGGCGCCAATGCGGTGGTGGTCTCCGCGGTCCAGCCCGGCTGCACCGTGGTCGGCATCCCCGCCCGGCCGCCGCGCGGCCAGGAACCCTGCCAGGACCCCTCCATCGGCTACGGGCTCGGCACGGCCGACGAGGATCCCGTGGGCGAACAGCTGGCCGCCATGCGGGCGGAGATCGCGCTGCTGCGGGCGGAACTCGGCGCGCTGAGGAGCGCGCAGCGGGAAGGGGTGTAGGTTCCGTGGAGCGCGGGCCACGGCGCGCCCGGCCGCGCCCTGCCGCACCTCGGGCATTGGGGCCGGGGCGGCGTGCCGATGGCATGCCGGGCCAGGCGTTCCCCGGCCCTAGCGTTGCCCAGCGATGCCGGAATCCCGGGGCTGCCGATGCGCTGTCACCGGGGTTCGCGGCAGCGCCAAATCTGCTATGCCTGGGATTGGCTGATCCGAGCGATCGCCCGCCACGCCGCCTTGCCACCCGCGCCAGGGGATGCCGTCCCGGGCGCACGGGGGCGGCACCGGGCGGAAGGTCGGATTCCGGCCCAGGCAACAGGCCCCGAGATCGGTTGCAGCGTGGGTTCTTGTCGACGCGGACACGGCGGTTGGTACGCTTGACGGTCAAGATTGAGGGGATTGATGCAATGTCGAATCCATATTCGCAATTGCCGGATTCCGCGTTCTGGAGCCGCTCCGTCGCGAAGCTCGACCCCGCTTCGGTCGATCCGACGATCGAGCCGCCCTTCAAGCTGTCGAGGCTTGACCAGATCGCGACCGCCGGCAGCTGCTTCGCCCAGCACATCGCCCGCACCCTGGTGCGGGAGGGCTTCAACTACCTGGTGACGGAGCAGGGGCCGGAGGAGGGCAATTACGGGGTCTTCCCCGCCCGCTTCGGCAACATCTACTCGACCCGCCAGATGCTGCAGCTGTTCCAGCGCGCCTACGGGCTGTTCACGCCCGCGGATACCGTGTGGCGGCGGCGCGACGGCGCCTTCGTCGACCCCTTCCGCCCGCAGGTGGAACCCGCGGGCTTCCCGACCATCGAAGCCCTGCAGGAAGACCAGGCGAAGCACCTGGCCGCCGTGCGGACCATGTTCGAGACCTGCGACGTCTTCATCTTCACCCTTGGCCTGACGGAGTCCTGGGAGGCGGAGCGCGACGGCGCCGTGGTGCCGCTGGCCCCCGGCGTCGCCGGGGCGCCGGAAAACGCGTCCTATCGCTTCGTGAACCGCAAGGTGCCGGAGATGATCAGCGACCTGACGACGTTCATCACCAAGCTGCGCGTCATGCGCCCGAATGTGCGGGTCATCCTCACCGTCTCGCCGGTCCCGCTCGTCGCCACCTATGAACCGCGGCACGTCCTGGTCTCGACCATCTACAGCAAGGCGGCGCTGCGCGTGGTGGCGGAGGAGGTGACGCAGGCGCTGCCCGATGTCGCCTACTACCCGTCCTTCGAGATCATCACGGGCCACCACACCCGCTACGAGCATTTCGAGGATGATTTGCGGACCGTCCGGCCATCCGGCGTGGACCATGTCATGGCGCTGTTCAAGCGCCGCTTCCTGACCGGCAACAACCAGCCGGAAGTCGCGCCCGTCCTGAAGGCCAGGGCGGCGGCATCGGCCGACCAGATGAAGGCATTCGACGCCTTGTACAACGTGATCTGTGACGAAGAGGCTCTCGACCGATGATCAAGACAGTTGCCGTCATCGGCAATTGCCAGGTGGAAGGCATCTCCCGATGCCTCGAGGCCATGCTGCCCGGCGCCCAGGTCGTTCCCTACTTCCTGACCCAGCTCATCAAGGACGAGCCCGCCGGCTTTCGTGACACCGCGCTCGACTGGATCACGCAATGCGACCTGGTCCTCAGCCTGCACCGCCACCTGGGGCCGCCGATCGAGGCGTTGCAGACGGCGCGGCTGAAGGAGCGGTGCAAGCTCGTCATCGAATACCCGGTCGTCGCCTTCAACGGCTTCCACCCGGACTGCGTCTATATCCGGAAGAACAATGCCGAGATGCGGGGCGCCATGGGCCCCTACCACTCGGCCCTGGTGGCCGCCTGCTTCCTGGAGGGAATCCCGCAACAGCGCGTGCCGGCGCTCTTCAACCTGTACACCTACAGCGCGCTCAACTACCGCGCCGCCTTCGACCTGGCGGGCGACCACCTCCAGGGCCTGGCGACGCGGCTGAACTTCGACTTCTCGCGCTTCCTCGACAAGTCGGAGCCACGCGTGTTCATGCACACGGTGAACCATCCGAGGATCGACGTCCTGCATCACGTCGCCTGCGAGTGCCTGCGCCTGGCGGGCATCGCGCATGAGACCATCGATCCGAGCGGCATCGAGGATTGGCTGGGGAAGTCGGCGATCTGGCCGGTCTATCCGGGGATGCTGGAGCATATCCCCGCCACCGGGCCCATGGTGTTCCAGCTGGCACCGGGCCGGACCATGTCGCTGCCCGATTTCGTCGCGCGCAGCTACGGCTACTACGAAGCCAGCGCGCCGCTCGACACCGACCCGACCTTCGCGGATGCGCGGGCCTTCCTGAAGGAGAATGTCCTGGCGGCGGCCTGACCGCCGCCGGCGCTCCCTTGACCGGCCGCCGTGCGCGCCCGACCCTGCCGCCACCACGGGGGGAACCGGATGTCCACGCTCAGCACGCTGGCCTGTGAGATCGATCTCGACGCGCCGGGCAAGCGCCACGGCTTTCTTCGCCTGCCGCATTCCACCCATGCCAGCGCCTATGGCTTCATCCCCATCCCGATCGGGGTGATCGTGGGCAGCCCGGGCCCGACCGTGATGATCGTGGCCGGCAACCATGGCGACGAGTATGAGGGCCAGGTCGTCGCCGGCCGCGTGCTGCGGGAGGTGGAGCCAGGGCAGGTGACGGGCCGCCTCATCATCCTCCCCGCCGCCAACTTCCCCGCCGTCCGCGCCGGCCGTCGCGTCAGCCCGATCGATGACGGCAACCTCAACCGGCTGTTCCCCGGCGATCCGCTGGGCACCATCACCCAGCAGATCGCCTTCCACATCACGGAGGATCTGCTGCCCCGCTGCGATGCGGTGCTGGACCTGCATTCCGGCGGCTCCTCGCTGATGTATGCGCCCTCCGCCCTCATCCGCCGCGGCGACGATCCCGCGCGGTTCGCGCAGGCGCTGGCCCTGCTGAAGGCCTTCGGCGCGCCGCTTTCCTACATCGTCCAGCCCGGCACCAATGGCGGCCGCACGTTGTCCGACACCGCCTGGCGCGCCGGCGTGCTGCATCTCGGCACCGAACTCGGCGGCGGCGGCCATGCGGGGGCGGAGGCGATCCGGGTGGCGGAGCGCGGCGTCGCCGGCGCACTGCGGCACCTCGGCGTCTGCGACCTCGACTGGGATGACGGCCTGCCGCGGCCGCCGACCCGCATCCTCGACCTCGGCGGCCCCGACTACTACGTCTTCGCGCCTGACCCCGGCGTCTTCCAGCCCCTCGCCGAGCCCGGCGACGCGGTCGTGCAGGGCCAGGTCGCCGGCCTCATCCACCACACCGAAACCCCCTGGCGCGCCCCGACGCCCGTCCGCTTCGCCATCGGCGGCGTGGTGCTGGTGAAACGCTGGCCGGGCATGACGGCCCGCGGCGACTGCCTCTTCCACCTCGGCACGGAGACTGCCCTGTGACTGACGAGAACCCCGTCCTGGCCACGCGCGACGGGCCCGTGATGCGCATCACGCTGAACCGCCCCCATCGCCGCAACGCGATGAGCGAGGCGCTGGTCGCGCGGCTTGATGAACTACTCGCCGAACTCCGCGCCGACACCTCCATCCGCGTCGTGGTCCTGTCCGGCGCCGGCGGGCATTTCTGCGCGGGGCTCGATTTGACGGAGGTCGGCGCGCCGGAAGACCCGGCCACCAAGCTCGCCCGCCAGCAGGCCCGCAACCGCGCGACGGGCCAGCGCTTCACCGCCATCTCCGCCCTGCCGCAGGTCGTCATCGCCGCCATCCAGGGCTCCGCCTTCGCGGGCGGCCTCGGCCTGGTCACCGCCGCCGACATCGCGCTGGCCTCGGCGGACGCCCGCTTCTCCGCCCCCGAGGTCCGGCGCGGCCTGGTGCCAGCCCAGATCCTCCCCTGGCTCGTCCGCCGCATGGGCCGCAGCGAGGCTACGCGCATCTGCCTGCAGGGCCATGTGCTGGACGCCGCGGAGGCTGCGCGCACCGGCCTGGTCCACCAGGTGCTCCCCGACGCCGCCGCGCTGGCAGCCGAACTGTCCCGGGTCATCGCCGACATCCTGGAAGGCGCGCCCGGCGCGCTGGCCGAGACCAAGGCGCTGCTCGCCGCCCTCGGCCCCGTCTCGACGGAGGCCTATGCCGAGGCCGGCGCCCAGGCCTTCGCCCGCCGCGCCGCCGATCCCGAGGCCAAGGAAGGCATCGCGAGCTTCAAGGAACGCCGCAAGCCATCCTGGTCCCCCGCCGCCTGACCACCGATATACGCGCCTGATCGAGGAGACACCGCCATGACCGCCTGCATCGTCGGCTGGGCCCACACCCAATTCGGCAAGCTGGAAGACCCCGACATCGAGAGCCTCTTCGGCCGCGTCGCCCGCGCCGCGATCGAGGATGCGGGGATCGAGGCCGATGACGTGGACGGCGCCTTCGTCGGCGTCTTCAACGGCGGCTTCACCAAGCAGGATTTCTTCGCCTCCCTCCTGCTCCAGACCATTCCCGAACTCCGCTTCAAGCCCACCACCCGCTACGAGAACGCCTGCGCCACCGGCACCGCCGCGATCCATGGCGCCATGGACTTCCTGGCCGCCAAGCGCGGCCGCTTCGCGCTCGTCGTCGGGGCGGAGAAGATGACGGCGACGCCGGGCGCGCAGGTCGGCGACATCCTGCTCAGCGCGTCGCATCGCCGCACCGAAGGCGACATCCCCGCGGGCTTCGCCGGCGTCTTCGGCCGGATCGCGGAGGCCTATTTCCAGCGCCATGGCGACCAGTCCGACGCGCTGGCCGCCATCGCCGCCAAGAACCACCGGAACGGCGTCGCCAATCCCTACGCCCAGATGCGCAAGGACCTCGGCTTCGCCTTCTGCCGCGCGGAGTCGGAGAAGAACCCCTTCGTGGCACCCCCTCTCAAGCGCACGGATTGCAGCCTGGTCAGCGACGGCGCCGCGGCGCTGATCCTGACGGATGAGGAGACGGCGCGCTCCATGCAGAAGGCCGTCCGCTTCCGCGCGGCCGTCCAGGCGACGGACATGATGCCCATCGCATCCCGCGACATCATCCGCTTCGAGGGTGCCCGCGCCGCCTGGACCCGCGCGCTGGCCGACGCCAGCCTCAGCCTCTCCGACCTCAACTTCGTCGAGACGCATGACTGCTTCACCGTCGCCGAACTCATCGAATACGAGGCGATGGGCCTCACGCCGGAAGGGCAGGGGGCGCGGGCGGCGCTGGAGGGCTGGACCGCCAAGGATGGCCGCCTGCCCGTGAACCCCTCCGGCGGGCTGAAGTCGAAGGGCCACCCCATCGGTGCCACGGGCGTGTCGATGCATGTGCTGGCGGCGATGCAGCTGACCGGCCAGGCCGGCGACATGCAGCTGCCGAAGGCGGACCGCGCGGGCGTCTTCAACATGGGCGGCGCAGCCGTCGCCAATTACTGCTCGATCCTCGAACGCGTCTGAGGCGGCTCTGGCACGGGGGTTGCTATCCCCCGGAGTGTCATGTGGCGGCCCTGTCCGCCCTGGCAGCTTAGCCTTCCTCAACCTTGCCTTGGGCTGGTCCGAAAGGACCGGCCCATTTTTTTTGGCCCGCCCGCCAAGCATCGCTGGCCCAGGCGACTCCGCCATCGCGACGATTTCCGCTGGGCCAGTTGGCTGCCAGCGCCCAACTACGCCGTCCTGCAATTCCCATTTTGCAAACCAATCCGCGACGCATTCGGGACTCTGCCCGATGTTGCGGCAGTGACGTCTAGCCCGGCACGAGCACCGACACCGCCGCCTGCGCGGCGATGCCCTCGCCACGGCCCGCGAAGCCCAGCCGCTCCGTCGTCGTCGCCTTCACGGAAACGCGGTCCACCGGCACGCCCAGCAGCGCCGCCAGCCTCTCCCGCATCGCCGTCGCGTGGGGGGTGATCTTCGGGCGTTCGCAGATCAGGGTGACGTCCGCATTGGCCAGCACGCCGCCTCGCGCGGCGATGCGCCCGGCGGCGTGGACCAGGAAGCGCGCGCTGTCCGCGTCCTTGTACTGGTTGTCCGAAGGCGGGAACCACCGACCGATATCGCCCTCCGCCAGCGCGCCATAGATGGCGTCGCACAGCGCGTGAATGCCGACATCCGCGTCCGAATGCCCGTCCAGGCCGAGCGGCCCCGGCACCACGACCCCGCACAGCACCATGGGGCGGCCCTCGACGATCCGGTGCACGTCGAAGCCGGTGCCGACGCGGGGGATCATCGTGGCGCTCATCGTCATCTCCATCCGGGCCAGGTCCTCCGGCCAGGTGATCTTCACATTCGACTCGTGGCCCGGCACCAGCGCCACGGCCTGGCCGGCGGCCTCCAGCAGCTGCGCGTCATCCGTCGCCTCCGCCGCGGCACCCCGATGCGCCGCCAGCAAGGCGTCGAAACGGAAGGCCTGGGGGGTCTGCGCGCGGAACAGGCCGGCGCGGGGCACCGTTTCCACGATCAGCCCGGCCTCGCCGCGCTTCAGCGTGTCGCTCACGGGCTGGGCGGGGATGGCGCCGGGGTGCGTCGCCAGCGCCGCCATCAGCGCCGCCATCGTGCCCTCCGGCACCACCGGCCGCGCCGCGTCATGCACCAGCACCACCGCGGGCGGGTCGCCTGCCAGGGCCTCCAGCCCCGCCCGGACGCTCGCCTGGCGGGTCGCGCCGCCGGCCACGGGGGGCAGGCAGGGCAGGCCTTCCAGCGCCGCCAGCACGGTCGGCATCATGTCCGGCGCGCAGACCGGCAGGATGGCGTCCACGCCACCCTCCCGCAGCAGGGCCTCCGCCGCGTGGCGGATCACCGGTCGCCCGGCCAGCATCGAGTATTGCTTGGGAAGGGGCGCGCCGAAGCGGCTGCCGCTGCCCGCCGCCATCAGCAGCGCCACGCATTGCATGGGGGAAGCCTAGCCCAGCCCGTCCGCCCCGCCCAGCCGGGGCCCTCAACCCCTCGCCACTGCTGGATTTTTCAGCAGGCAGGCGCCGGAAGCCGCCATCCGCATTGCCCCGGGGTCAATCTCCCGATACCTTGCCCAAATCATGAGCATGAACACCCTGTCCCCCGGTGCCTGGACTGGCCCGATGCTGCGCCCGATCGATTTGGGTGGCGCCGTCATCGACATCCCCGTCGTCCTGGCCCCCATGTCCGGCGTCACGGACCTGCCCTTCCGCCGCCTGGCCCGCGCCCAGGGCACCGGCCTGGTGGTAAGCGAGATGATCGCCTCCAACGCCATGGTGCGGGAGAACCGGACCACCCTGAAGATGGTGGAGGTCGATGGCTTCGGCGGCCCGTCCTCCGTCCAGCTCGCGGGCTGCGACCCGGCCGTGATGGCGGAAGCCGCGAAGCTCGTCGTCGGCCATGGCGCCGCGATCGTGGACATCAATTTCGGCTGCCCGGTGAAGAAGGTGGCGCTCGGCCAATCCGCCGGCTCCGCCCTGATGAAGGACGAGATCGGCGCCGCCCGCATCCTGGAAGCGGTGGTGAAGGCGGTGCCCGTGCCCGTCACGCTGAAGATGCGCATGGGCTGGGACCACAACTCCCTCAATGCGCCGAAGCTGGCGCAGATCGCGGAAGACTGCGGCATCCGGCTGGTGACGGTGCACGGCCGCACCCGCCAGATGTTCTACAACGGCACCGCGGACTGGGCCTTCGTCGCCAAGGTGAAGGCCGCCACCCGCCTGCCCGTCATCGTCAATGGCGACATCCTGACGCCGGAGCACGCGGCGGAAGCGCTGCGCCAGTCCCAGGCGGATGGCGTGATGATCGGCCGCGGCTGCTACGGCCGGCCCTGGCTGCCGAAGCAGGTGGCGGACTACCTGGCGACCGGCGTGCTGCCGCCCGAGCCCTCGCTCGCCGAGCAATATGCCATCCTTCTGACGCATTACCGGGCGATGCTCGACCACCATGGCAGGGACCCGGGCATGCGCCTGGCCCGCAAGCATGTCTCCTGGTATTCCAAGGGCTTGCCGGGTTCGGCTGAGTTTCGGTCGGAGGTCAACCGCACCGATACGGTGGAAGCCGTGCTCGGCCTGATGCAGCGCTTCTATGAGCCGCTGATCGAGCGCGGCGTGCAGCCCGCGCGGTCCACGGCGCCGGATGATGAGCGGATGGCCGCGTGAGGACTTCCGCCTTGTCCCGCGCCGCCCGCGCGCCGCGCCCGTCCCCCGGAGCCCCGGCGGAGGCACTGGCCCCGGAATCCACGGCCATCCTCGGCGCGCTGCCCATCGCCGCCGTGGTGCTGGATGCGGAGGACCGCTTCGTCTTCGCCAACCCCGCCGCCGAGCTCTTCTTCCAGCTCTCCGCCGCCTCCCTCCGCGCCCAGTCGCTGCGGGACCTGCTGCCGCAGGACAACCGGCTGTTCGGCGTGCTGGCGCAGGTGCGGGCGCATGACAGCCCGGTCTCCGACCATGACCTCGTCCTCGAAAGCCCGCGCCTTCGCCGCTTCGGCGTCGCCGCCCAGGGCGCGCCCTTTCCCGAGATCGCGGGGGGCATCGTCCTCACCTTCCAGGACGGCTCCACCGCGCAGATGCTTGATCGGCAACTGAATTTCCGGGGCGCCGCCCGGGGCGCCTCCGCCATGGCCGCCATGCTCGCCCATGAGGTCAAGAACCCGCTTTCCGGCATCCGCGGCGCCGCCCAGCTGCTGGAACAGGGCGCCAGCGAGGGTGACCGGGAGCTCTGCCTGCTGATCCAGGACGAGGTGGACCGCATCCGCAACTTGGTGGAGCGGATGGACATGTTCTCCGACCGCCCGGTGGAGCAGGCGCCCGTCAACATCCATGAGGTGCTGGACCATGTCCGGCGCATCGCGCTCTCTGGCTTCGCGGCCCATCTGAAGATCCACCAGGAATACGATCCCTCCCTCCCGCCGGTCTGGGGCAACCGGGACCTGCTGGTGCAGATCCTGCTGAACCTGGTGAAGAACGCCGCGGAAGCCGTTGATCCGCGTGAAGGTGAGATCCTGCTGGCCACCGCCTACCACCACGGCGTCCGCATCGCCGTGCCCGGCAGCCTGGAACGCGTCCACCTGCCGCTGCAGGTCATCGTGCGGGACAATGGCCCCGGCATCCCGGAAGCCATCCGCGCCACGCTGTTCGAACCCTTCGTGACGACCAAGCGGGGCGGGCAGGGGCTCGGCCTCGCCCTCGTCGCCAAGCTCGTCGCCGACCAGGGATCGCTGATCGAATGCGACAGCCGCCCGGGCCGCACTTCCTTCCGCCTGTCCCTGCCCGCGCCGCCGCCGGCTTCCCGGCAGGCCGGGAAGGGCAAGTCCTGATGCCGAGCCTGATGGGAGCCCTTCATGACTGACGCCGCGACCGTGTCGGCCACCACGCGCACCATCCTCGTGGCCGATGACGACCGGGCGATCCGGACGGTGCTGAGCCAAGCGCTGGGCCGGTCCGGCTACCACGTCCGCGCCACCTCCTCCGCCGCCACGCTCTGGCGCTGGGTGGAGGATGGAGAGGGCGACCTGGTCATCACCGATGTCATCATGCCGGATGAGAACGGGCTGGACCTGGTGCCGCGCATCCGCCGCGTGCGGCCGGACCTGCGCGTGGTGGTGATGTCGGCGCAGTCCACCTTCTCCACGGCGCTGAAGGCGACCCAACGTGGCGCCTTCGATTACCTCCCCAAGCCCTTCGATCTGAAGGAATTGCTGGCGGTCGTCGGCCGGGCCCTGTCGGCCCCGACCGCGACGGAGACGCCGGAAGCGGATGAGCCGGAGGAACGCCTGCCGCTGGTCGGCCGCAGCGCCGCGATGCAGGAGATCTACCGGACGGTCGCGCGCCTCACGACCACCGACCTCACGGTGATGATCACGGGCGAGTCGGGTACGGGCAAGGAACTGGTCGCCCGCGCGCTGCATGATTACGGCCGCCGCCGCGGCGGGCCCTTCGTCGCCATCAACATGGCGGCGATCCCGCGCGAGCTGATCGAGTCCGAACTGTTCGGCCATGAACGCGGCGCCTTCACCGGCGCGCTGAACCGCGGCGTCGGCCGCTTCGAACAGGCCGCCGGCGGCACGCTGTTCCTGGACGAGATCGGCGACATGCCGCCGGAAGCCCAGACCCGTCTGCTGCGCGTGCTGCAGGAAGGGGAGTTCACGACGGTCGGCGGCCGCCAGCCCATCAAGGCGAATGTCCGCATCGTCGCCGCGACGCACCGGGACCTGCGGCAGGCGATCCGCGGCGGCATGTTCCGTGAGGACCTGTTCTACCGCCTGAACGTCGTCCCCATCCGCCTGCCGCCGCTGCGCGAGCGCCTGGAAGACATCCCCCTGCTGGCGCGCCACTTCCTGGAACGCGCCCGCGCCGCGGGGCTGCCGCAGAAGCAGCTGGACCAGGGGGCGATGGACCGGCTCAAGCAGCATTCCTGGCCCGGCAATGCGCGAGAGCTGGAGAACCTGATGCGCCGCATGGCGGCGCTCTATCCGCAGGAGACGATCGGCGCCGACGCCGTGGGCTCCGAACTCGCGGAAGCCGCCGCCCCCGCCGAGGAAGGCCCCCGCGCGCCGGAGACGCTGGAACAGGCGGTGGAACGGCACCTCGCCGGCTTCATGTCCGCGCACAAGGACGGGATGCCGATCCGGGACCTCTATGACCGCGTGCTGGCGGAGGTGGAGCGGCCGCTGCTGAAGCTGGCGCTGAGCGCCACGCGCGGCAACCAGATCAAGGCCGCGGCGATGCTGGGTCTGAACCGCAACACGCTGCGGAAGAAGCTGCGGGAGCTGGACCTGCCGGTGGTGCGCGGCCTGCCCTGAGGTCGCGAAATCCCTGGCGGGCGGGCAGGTGTTCCGGCTATGTTCTGGGCGCCACGGCGAAGCCGCGCCCGCCAGCAGGGCCTGGAATCCCGGCTAAAGGTGCTAAAGGCGCCAAAAGGGCTCAAGGCTTGAGGCCTAGTATCGTTACGAATCAGGGTGATGGCGGAAAAACGCCCCCTTTCCTCTCAACACTCAACGCGCTCAATGGCCAAAACGCGCATAGTTGCTAAATTGCCACAGCCCGCTTCGCGCGGGTGACACGGCCTGCGGGCCCCACAGGCAGATCGGATGGCAACGCGCTGGCGCCGCATCGGTGACTTCTTCTTCGGCCGGGCGATGACGCTCGGCCTGGCCATCACGGCCGTGCTGCTGGGCCTGGCCACCTTCGTGCTGCTGGCCGGGGGATCGCCCTTCGGGCCGACGCGGCCGGGGCAGATCGTCTTCGTCGTGCTCGCCAATGCCGGCGTGCTGCTGATGCTGGCGGCGTCGCTGGCCACCCGCCTGGTGCGGGTCTGGGCGGAACGGCGCCGCGGCAGCGCCGGGGCGCGGCTGCATGTGCGGCTGGTGATGCTGTTCGGCGGCGTCGCCGTGGTGCCGGCGCTGATCGTCGCCGCCTTCGCTGCCATCTTCTTCAACCTCGGCATCCAGGCCTGGTTCAGCGACCGGGTGCGAGCGACGCTGGAAGCATCGCTCGTCGCCTCCCGCGCCTGGCTCGACCAGCACCGGGACGAGATCCGGGTGGATGCGCTGGCGATGGCCGCCGACCTGAACCGCGCCGCCGCCGTCTTCCTGCCGGACAACCAGCCGGCCTTCGAACGCCTGCTGGCAACCCAGGCCAGCATCCGCGGCCTGACGGAGGCGGTGATCTTCGAACCGACCCTCGGCCGCGTCATCGCCGCCGCCGGCTTCAGCCCCAACACGGTGATCGAGCCGCCGCCCGCCTGGGCGATGGAGACGGTGCGGCAGGGGGAGGTCGCGGTGGTGCCGGCGGAAAGCGATGCGCGGGTGCGCGCGCTGGCGACACTCGACATCCAGCCGGGCCTGCTGCTGCTGATCGGCCGGCCGCTCGATGCCGGCGTGCTGGAACACATGCGGCGCACGGAACTGGCCTTCCAGGACTACGACCAGCTGGACCGCAACCGCGGCAGCCTGCAGGTCACCTTCGCGCTGATCTTCGCCTGCGCCGCGCTGCTGGTGCTGCTGGCCGCCGTGCTGGTGGGCCTCGTCTTCGCCAACCAGATGGCGCGGCCAATCTCCCGCCTCATCAACGCCGCCGAACGGGTGCGGGCGGGCGACCTGGCGACACGGGTGGAGGAAGGGACGGCGGATGACGAACTCGCCAGCCTCAGCCGCGCCTTCAACCGCATGACCAGCCAGCTTTCCGCGCAACGTGGCGAGTTGATGGAGGCCTATCGCCAGATCGACGAACGGCGGCGCTTCACGGAAACCGTGCTCTCCGGCGTCTCGGCCGGGGTGGTGGGACTGGATGCGGAGGGGCGGATCAACCTGCCCAACCGCAGCGCCAGCGAATTGCTGGGCGTCGACCTCGATGCCGGGATCGGCCTGCCCATGGCCCGCGTGGCGCCGGAATTCGCCGACCTGGTGCAGGAAGCGCGCGGCAACCCGGACCGGCCCCGCACGGCGGAGATCCCGATCGGCCCGCCCGCCCGGCGCCGCAGCCTGATCGCCCGCATCGGCGCGGAGACCCAGGCCGGGCGCGTCACCGGCTATGTGCTGACCTTCGACGACATCACCGAACTGCAATCCGCCCAGCGCAAGGCTGCCTGGGCCGATGTGGCACGGCGCATCGCGCATGAGATCAAGAACCCGCTGACCCCCATCCAGCTCTCGGCGGAGCGGCTGAAGCGCAAGTACATGAAGGAGATCGCCTCGGACCCCGAGACCTTCCGCAGCCTGACGGACACCATTGTCCGCCAGGTCGGCGATATCGGCCGGATGGTGGACGAATTCTCAGCCTTCGCCCGCATGCCCCAGCCGGTGATCCGGCCGGAGGATCTGGGCCAGGTGGTGCGGGAGGCGCTGGTGCTGCAGAAGGCCGCGCACCCGGAGATCGACTACACCACCGCCATCCCGGACGGCCTGCCCCGCCTGCCCATGGACCGGCGCCTGATCGGCCAGGCGCTGACCAACCTGCTGCAGAACGCCGCCGATGCCGTCTCCTCAGCCCCGCGGGAGGAGGGGGAGCGTGGCGCCATCACGATAAGGCTCGACTCGTTCGAGGATGGTATCGGCGTGGTCGTGGACGACAACGGGATCGGCCTGCCGGACGGCGAGGAGCGCGCGCGGCTGACCGAGCCCTATGTCACGCACAAGGCGAAAGGAACCGGGCTTGGCCTTGCCATCGTCAAGAAGATCATGGAGGACCATGGCGGCCGCCTGGGGCTGGAGGACCGGCCGGATGGCGCCGGCGCCCGGGCCTTGCTGATCCTGCCTCTGGAAGGCAAGGACGCACCGGGACCGGTGGCAGCGGCGCAAGGAGAACGGCCTGGCATGGGCGCGGCGATGGGGCGAGCAGATCATGGCGCATGAGATCCTGATCGTCGACGACGAGCCCGATATCCGCGCGCTCATCGAGGGCATTCTTTCGGATGAGGGCTACGAGACCCGCCAGGCCGCCAATTCGGACCAGGCCATTGCCGCCTTCCGCGCGCGGCGGCCCAGCCTCGTCATCCTCGACATCTGGCTGCAGAACTCGCGCCTCGACGGGCTTGGCATCCTGGCGGCGCTGCATGGGGAGGAACCGCGCGTCCCCTGCGTGATGATCAGCGGCCACGGCACGATCGAGACCGCGGTCCAGGCCATCCAGAACGGCGCCTACGACTTCATCGAGAAGCCCTTCAAGTCCGACCGCCTGCTGCTGGTGGTCTCCCGCGCCCTGGAAGCGGCGCGGCTGCAGCGGGAGAACAGCGAACTTCGCCTGCGCGCGGGGGGCGAGACGGAACTCGTCGGCATCTCGCCCCCCGTCGCGCAGCTGCGCAGCGCGCTGGAACGGGTCGCGCCCACGGGATCGCGCGTGCTGATCACGGGCCCCGCCGGCGCGGGCAAGGAAGTGGCGGCGCGGATGCTGCACGCCCGGTCCCGCCGCGCGGATGGCCCCTTCGTCGCGCTGAATTGCGCGACGCTCGCGCCCGCGCGGTTCGAGGAGGAACTGTTCGGCGTGGAGGCCGGCGCCGATCCCTCCGCCCAGCCGCGCCGCGCCGGCGTGCTGGAACGCGCCCATGGCGGCACGCTGCTGCTGGACGAGGTGGCGGACATGCCGCTGGAGACCCAGGGCAAGATCGTCCGCGCCCTGCAGGAACAGGGTTTTGTTCGCATGGGCGGCGCCCAGCGGGTGACGGTCGATGTGCGCGTCATCGCCACGACGAACCGCGACCTGCAGGCCGAGATCGCGGGCGGGCGGTTCCGGGAGGATCTCTACTACCGGCTCGCCGTCGTGCCGCTGAAGATCCCGCCGCTGAGGGAGCGGCGGGAGGACATCCCGGCGCTCGCCCGGCACTTCATGGCGAAATCCGGCGAGACCTCCGGCATGGCGCCGCGCGAACTCAGCGAGGACGCGCTGGCCGCCATGCAGGCCTATGAATGGCCGGGCAATGTCCGCGAGTTGCGGAACCTGATCGACTGGCTGCTGATCATGGCGCCGGGGGAGGCGAGGGACCCGATCCGGCCGGAGATGCTGCCCCCCCAGGTCGGCGCCGCCGCCCCCGCGGTGCTCAAGCTCGACCGGTCCAGCGAGATCATGACCCTGCCGCTGCGCGAGGCACGGGAGCTGTTCGAGCGCCAGTACCTGGAAGCCCAGCTGCTGCGCTTCGGCGGCAACATCAGCCGCACCGCGTCCTTCGTCGGCATGGAACGCAGCGCGCTGCACCGGAAGCTGAAGTTCCTCGGCGTGCATGCCGAGGATCGCGCCCCCGCGGCACCAGCCGCGGGGGGCTGAGGCGGCGCCACCCTTCCGCCCCCCGCCCCGTCAGGGGTATCGTGCCGGCATCGCACGCGACCCCGAAGGCCAAAGCCCGCATGTCCAAGATCGCCTACGTCAACGGCCGCTACCTGCCGCAATCCGAGGCCTCGGTGAACATCGAGGATCGCGGCTACCAGTTCGGGGACGGCATCTACGAAGTCGTGCACCTGCACGAAGGCCGCTACATCGACGAGGACCTGCACCTCGCGAGGCTGGAACGGTCCCTGCGGGAGATCGCGCTGCCCATGCCGATGTCGCGCGCCGCGCTGTCGATGGTGCTGCGGGAAGTGGCGCAGCGGAATCGCGTCTCGGACGGGCTGCTCTACATGCAGGTCACGCGCGGCGTGTCGCGGCGCGACCACGCCTTCCCGACGAAGCCGGTGCCGCCGGCGCTCGTCGTCACCATCCGCCGCATCGCGCCCTATCCGACGGACATCGACAAGTGGCAGGCCAGCGCCATCACGCTGCCGGACCTGCGCTGGGCGCGGCGGGACATCAAGTCGGTCAACCTGCTGCCCAACTGCCTGGCACGCCAGAAGGCGAGGGAGGTCGGCGCGATCGAGGCCATCCTCTTCGACGAGCAGACCGGCATGGTCACGGAAGGCGCCGCCACCACCTTCTGGATCGTGGACGAGCACGGCGCCATCCGCACGCGGCACCTGGACCACGTCATCCTGCCGGGCTGCACGCGGGCCGCGCTGATGAAGGAACTGGACCTGCTCGGCCTGCCTTACGACCAGCGCGAATTCTCGGTCGAGGACGTGAAGCGGGCGAGGGAGGCCTTCATCACCTCCGCCACCTCCTTCGTGAAGCCGATCACGAAGATCGATGGCGCGCCGGTCGGGGACGGCAAGGTGGGGCCGGTGGTGCGGCGGCTGTTCGACATCTTCGCGCGCCATGTGAAGGGCGATGTGAAGAACGCCGCATGAGCGTGCCGCGGGCGATTCTCTGGGACTGGGACAACACGCTGGTCGATGGCTGGGCCGCCATCGAGCATGGGCTGAATGTCACTTTCCGGGCCTTTGCCATGCCGGAATGGGATCGGGAAACGGTGCTCGCCCGCGTGCGCGGATCGCTGCGGGACACCTTCCCTGGCATGTTCGGGGCGGAGTGGGAGCGGGCGCGGGACATCTTCTACGGCGCCGTCCGGGCCTGCCACCTGGAGGTGCTGAACCCGCTGCCGGGGGCGGAGGCCGCGATCCGCGCCGCGGCCGCGATCGGGCCGCAGGGCGTCGTCTCCAACAAGCAGGGGCCGCTGTTGCGGGCGGAGGCTGCGCATCTCGGCTGGGCGCCCTTCTTCGCCAGCCTGGTCGGCGCGGGGGATGCGGAAGCGGACAAGCCGGCGGCGGCGCCGCTGCTGCTGGCGCTGCGGGCTTGCGGCGTCACCGCGGGCCCCCATGTCTGGTATGTCGGCGACACGGTCCTCGACATGCAGGCGGCACGGGCGGCAGGATGCACGGCGGTGCTGATGGGACGGGCGGGACATGACGGCGGCGTCATGGCGGCGGCCCCGGACCTGCAATTCGATGACGGCCATGCGCTGGCCGATGCCTTCTCTCGGCTTGCCATCGGGCCTGCCGCTGGGGGAAACTAGGGGTCCTCCCCAGGCTCTGCCGGTGGCCTCGTGCTGCCCAGGCCAACAACAAGAAGGACCGACCCTCCGTGGCCGCCGAGAAGTCCCAGAACGTGCAGGACGTGTTCCTGAATCACGTTCGCAAATCCAAAACTCCGGTGACGATCTTCCTGGTGAACGGCGTCAAGCTGCAGGGAATCATCACCTGGTTCGACAACTTCTCCGTCCTGCTGCGTCGGGACGGTCATACGCAGCTGGTCTACAAGCACGCCATCTCCACCGTGATGCCGGGCGCGCCGATCATGCTGTTCGACGCGACGGCGGCGGGCGCCGGCGCCGGTGCCGCGGCCCCGGAAGGTGCCGCCGCCCCGGCCCGTGAAGGCCGCCTGACCCTGGGACGAGAGGTGAATCCTGTCGGATCGCGCGACTAGGCCGGAAGGCCAGGCCCCGGGCACGCCGCAAGGCGCGCCCGGCGGCGTCGAGACGCATGGGGGCCCGACCCGGGCCGCCGTCATTCTTCCGTTTGAACGACCCGGCCGCGGCGACAGCCATCGCGCCGGGGAGGCCAAGCTGGCGGAGGCCGTGGGCCTTGCCGCCTCCATCGGCCTTACCATCGTCCATTCCACCATCCTGCCGCTGCGCGCGACGCGGCCTTCCACCCTGCTGGGCGAAGGCCAGGTCGCGACGGTGAAGGAGGCGTGCGAACGCCAGGGCGTCACCGTCGTCATCGTCGATGCGGCGCTGTCCCCGGTGCAGCAGCGCAACCTGGAGCGCGCCTGGGAAGCCAAGGTCATCGACCGCACGGGCCTGATCCTGGAGATCTTCGGCGAACGCGCCCGGACCAAGGAAGGCGCGCTGCAGGTCGAACTCGCGCACCTCTCCTACCAGCGCACGCGCCTGGTCCGGTCCTGGACCCACCTGGAACGGCAGCGCGGCGGCTTCGGCTTCCTCGGCGGTCCCGGCGAGAGCCAGATCGAGATCGACCGCCGCCTGATCGACGAACGCATCGTCCGCCTGAAGAAGGAGCTGGAGCAGGTGCGCCGCACCCGCGGCCTGCACCGCAGCGCCCGGTCCCGCGTGCCCTACCCGGTGGTAGCCCTGGTCGGCTACACCAATGCCGGCAAGTCCACGCTGTTCAACGCCCTGACCGGCGCCGGCGTCTATGCGCAGGACCAGCTCTTCGCGACGCTCGATCCCACGATGCGCGCCATCAAGCTGCCGTCGGGCCGCACCGTCATTCTCTCCGACACCGTGGGCTTCATCTCCGACCTGCCGACCCAGCTGGTCGAGGCCTTCCGCGCGACGCTGGAGGAGGTGGCGGCTGCCGACATTATCCTGCATGTCCGCGACGCCGCGCATCCCGAAACCGCCGCGCAGCGCGCCGATGTGCTGGGCGTGCTGACGGAGATGGCGGAGGGCGACCACCCCACCATCGACGAGGCCTGGCCGTCCCGCGTGGTGGAGGTGCTGAACAAGGCCGATTTGATGGGCGGCGTGGATTCGGTGCCGGCCATCCCCGGCGCCATCGCCGTCTCCGCGCTGACGGGCGACGGGCTGGACCAGCTGCGCGCCGCGCTGGATGAACGCATGGCCGCGGGGATGGAGGTGGTGGACTACGCCATCGCGACCTCCGACGGCGCCAGCCTCGCCTGGCTGCATGAGCATGGGGAGGTGCTGGAGCGCCAGGACGGGGAGGACACGATACGCCTTCGCGTCCGCCTCTCCCCGGCCGATCGCGCGCGATTCGACCAGCGGGGGGGCTGACACGATGTGCTTCGATGCGAAGACGGCCAGCGCCGTCGCGGGCCTGCTGCGCGACGCCTCCCGCGCCGAAATCATGCCGCGCTTCCGCAAGCTGGCCCCCGACGCCGTCCGCACCAAGTCGGGGCCGCTCGACCTGGTGACGGAAGCCGATGAGGCGGCGGAGCGCGTGATCGAGGCCGGGCTCACCCGGATGTTCCCGGGCTGCGTCGTGGTGGGGGAGGAAGGGACGGCGGCGGATGCCAGCCTGCTCGGCAAGCTGCGCGACGCCGACCTCGCCTTCGTCGTCGATCCCGTCGATGGCACCGCCAATTTCGCGGCCGGCGTGCCGCTCTTCGGCTGCATGGCGGCGGCCTTCGTGAAGGGGGAGGTGGTGGCGGGCTGGATCCACGATCCCCTCGGCGACGACACCTGCCTCGCGGTGCGGGGTGAGGGCGCCTGGGTGGAGGATGGGGCGGGCCAGCGGCTCGGCGCGCTGTCGGTCGCCGCGCCGGTGCCGGTGAACCGGATGGTTGCCGCCGTCTCCTGGGGCTTCATGGCGCCGGATCTGAAGGCGCGGGTCGTGCCGCGGCTGCCGCGGCTGGCCGGCACGCTGAACTTCCGCTGCGCCGCGCATGAATACCGGCTGGCGGCCGGCGGCCACGCGCATCTGCTGGTCTACAACAAGCTGATGCCCTGGGACCACGCGCCGGGCTGGCTGATCCACCGGGAAGCCGGCGGCCATGCCGCGCATTTCGACGGCAGCCCCTATGAGGCCAGCCACCACGTCACCGGCGGGCTGATCTGTGCGCCGGACCGCGCCTCCTGGGACGAAGCCCGCGCGGCGCTCTTCGGCGAGGACTGACTTGGCCGAGGATGATGACGAGGATGAGGAAGGCCCGCCCGGCCTTCCCCCCGGCACCCCCTTCTACATGACCCCCGCCGGCGCCGCGGCGCTGCGGGAGGAACTGCGCAAGCTGTGGGAGGAGGAGCGGCCGAAGGTGGTCGAGGTCGTCTCCTGGGCCGCGGGCCTCGGCGACCGCAGCGAGAATGCGGACTACCAGTATGGCAAGCGCCGCCTGCGCCAGATCGACGGCCGGGTGCGCTTCCTCCGCAAGCGGCTGGAACGCGTGCAAGTGGTGGACCCGGCGGCGCAGGCGCGGCGGGACCAGGTCTTCTTCGGCGCCACCGTCACCTATGCCCGTGCCTCCGACGATGCGGAGGTGACCATCACCATCGTCGGCGTGGATGAGGCCGACAGCGCGCAGGGCCGCATCTCCTGGGTCGCCCCCGTCGCGCGGGCGCTGCTTGGCGCCAAGGTGGGGGATACGCGGAAGCTTCGCACCCCCGCGGGGGCGGAGGAGATCGAGGTGGTGGATATCGCTTATCCAGCGGCGTGATTCGCGCGCCGAGGCGGGCATCGCCATGCTCTGCTGCGAAGCGCAGGAGAGACCCCGATGTCCGTCACCACCGATCCCACCGATCCGCTGCCCCCGGGGCTGGAAACGGTGCTGCTGCCCCGCACCCATGACATCGGCGGCTTCGAGGTGCGGCGCGCCCTGCCGGCGAAGGAACGCCAGATGGTCGGCCCCTTCATCTTCTTCGACCAGATGGGCCCGGGCGAGTTCCTGACGGGCAGCGGCATCGATGTGCGGCCGCACCCGCATATCGGGCTCTCCACCGTGACCTACCTCTTCGAGGGGGAGATCATGCACCGGGACAGCCTGGGCACCGAACAGCCCATCGCGCCCGGCGACGTGAACTGGATGACGGCGGGGCAGGGGATCGTGCATTCCGAACGCACCGCCGCCGCCCGCCGCGCGGCGCCCCACAAGCTGGCCGGCATCCAGTCCTGGGTCGCGCTGCCCAAGGCGCATGAGGAAGCGGCGCCGGCCTTCCGCCACCACGGCGTCGCCAGCCTGCCGGTGACGGAGGACGCCGGCGCGAAGCTCCGCCTGATCGCCGGCACGGGCTGGGGCATGAGCGCGCCCGTGCAGGTGCTGTCAGACCTGTTCTACGCCGATGCCGTGCTGGCGCCCGGCGCCACGGTGCCGATGCCGGACCAGCATGAGGAACGCGCGGCCTATGTCATGAACGGGACCGTGGAGGTGGCGGGCCAGGTCTTCGAGGCCGGGCGCATGCTGGTCTTCCGCCCGCGCGACCGCATGAGCCTGAAGGCGGGCCCCGGGGGCGCGCGGCTGCTGCTGCTGGGCGGGGCGACGATGGACGGGCCGCGATTCCTCTACTGGAACTTCGTCTCCTCCTCCCGCGACCGGATCGAGCAGGCGAAGCAGGACTGGGCCAGCGACCGCTTCGCCGCGCCAGTGCCGGGGGAGACGGAATGGATCCCGTTGCCGGAGAAGCGCACGGTCCGGGCTGGCGAGGGCGCACCGACAAGCTGACTTTTCGTTCATATTGACTTCAGCGTCCATCCCAAGCCCACTCAACGGTAACGGGATAGGAATGTTGGGTCATGGTTACCAGGACGGGAACTTCGGTCGGCGACACGCTCTATGGCACTGCCGCCGCCGATACGTTGATCGGCCTGAATGGCGATGACACGCTGCTCGGCCGCGCGGGGGCGGATCGGCTGGATGGCGGGCCGGGCCGTGACCTGGTGATGTTCGGCGCGAGCGCAGTTGTCCTCGACCTGACCGGCACCGGATCCCGCTTCGATGCCGCGGGCGACACCTATGTGGGGGTCGAGGCCTTCGCCTTTGGCCGGTTCGCGGACGAGGCGCGGGCCACCGGCGCCGCCTTCGCGGTGGAATTCCTGGGCGGCGGCGGCAACGACACGCTGGAAGGCGGCAACGGCGCGGACACGTTGCGGGGCGAATCCGGCCAGGACATGATCCTGGGCGGGCTGGGCGCGGACTTCATCGAGGGCGGGTCCGGCGCCGACTCGCTGACGGGCGGCGGCGGCGCCGACACCATCACCGGCGGCGACGGGATCGATGTCTTCCTGGGCATGGCGGGCGATGACGTGCTGGAGGGCGGCGCGGGCAACGACCTGGGCCGCGGCGGCGCGGGCGGCGACACGCTGCGCGGCGGCGCGGGGGACGACCTGCTGTTCGGCGGCTTCCCCGGCGCGCTCGGGTACGAACTCTACCTCGCGCGCGGCGGCTTCGAACCGGATGCGGACCCCAGCGCCTCGACCGTCGAGGGCTCGGACTTCGTGGATGGCGGCAGCGGCGACGACATCATCCTGGGCGGTGCGCTCGGCGACACGCTGCTGGGCGCCGCCGGCATCGACATCGTCATCGGCGGCACGCTGGAACATGATGCCGGTGGCGACGTGATCGAGGGCGGGACCGGGACGGATCTGCTGATCGGCCTGGCCGGCGACGACACCATCCGCGGCGGGACCGAAGGCGACCTGCTGCTCGGCGACCTGTTCGGCAACCTGATCGACCAGACGCTGATCAACCTGGTCGGCTCCTTCGCGCCTGACTTCCCGCTGCCGGCCGGCCCCTTCGTCGGCAACGACCTGCTGGATGGCGGCGCGGGCAGCGACGTGATCCTGGCCGCGGGCGGCGCGGATACCGCGCTGGGCGGCACGGGCGACGACGCGATCCTGGCGGGCAGCGGGAATGACAGCGTGGCCGGCGGCGCCGGTGCCGACCTGATGGTGGGGGAGGCCGGCAACGACACCCTGAATGGCGGCACCGGGGATGACCTGGTCCTCGGCGATTTCAGCATCGACAATCTGCTGGGTGCCCTGCTCAACAGGATCGCGCCCAGCTTCACCTTCACGCCGGAGCCCGATGGCAACGACCTGCTGCAGGGCGGGGCCGGCGATGACGTCATGCTGGGCGGCGGCGGGAAGGACACGCTGCGCGGCAGCGAGGGTGACGATGCGCTGGCCGGGGGCGTCGGCGATGACCAGGTGGCGGGGGATGCCGGGCTCGACGCGCTGATCGGCGCGGGCGGCAATGACACGCTCTGGGGCGGTGCCGGTGACGATTTCCTGCAGGGCGACATCACGGAGGACGACGCCGTCGCCCTGGCCATGCGGATCACCAGCCAGTTGCAGATGGCGGCGGCCAGCCTGTTCGCGGACCTCGACCTGGCCGGCCTGCTGAACACGGTGCTCGGGCCGCTCGACCTCGACATCACCGATATCCCGGCGCTGCTCGCCTCGCTCGGCATCGACCTCGGCAGCCTCGATCTCGGTGGCATCGACCCAGGTGACATCGACCTGGGCGGCATCGACCTGGGCGGCATCGACCTGGGCGGCATCGACCCCGGTGACATCGACCTAGGTGACATCGACCTGGCGGCGCTGGCGGCCGCCTTCGTCTTCATCCTGCCTATCATCATCACCGGCTTCATCGCCGGGGAGGCCGGCGACGCCGGCAATGACCTGCTGCTGGGTGGCGCCGGGGACGACATCGCCTTCGGCAACCTGGGCGATGACCGCCTGTTCGGCGAAGTGGGTGCCGACACGCTGTCTGGCGGTGACGGCAACGACCTGCTGGATGGCGGCACGGGCGACGACTCGCTGTCCGGCGGTGATGCCCGGGATCGGCTGTTCGGCGGCGACGGCGCGGACCTGCTGAACGGCGGCAGCGGCAATGACCTCCTCAGGGGCGATGACGGCGCGGATACGATCCTGGGCGGCGACGGTCGCGACGCGATCCAGGCCGGCGACGGGGATGACAGCGTCGACGGCGAGGGCGGCGCGGACGACATCTGGGGCGGCTTCGGCGCCGATACGCTGCTCGGCAACGCGGGCAACGACACGCTCGACCTCAACGCCCCCGAGGGGCTGGACTCGGATGGCGGCTACATCGATGGCGGCACCGGCAACGACGACCTCTATGGCAGCGACGGCGCCGACACCCTGCTGGCCGGGGACGGCAACGACTACGCCGAGGCGATGGGCGGCGATGACAGCTTCGAGGGTGGCGCGGGCAACGACGAGGTCTGGGGCGGCGACGGCACCGATACGCTGATCGGCGGCGCGGGCAACGATACGCTCGACCTGAACCCCTTCGAGGACTTCGACGAGGATGGCGGCTACGCCGATGGCGGGATCGGCCGTGACAGGCTCTACGGCAGCGACGGCGCCGACACCCTGCTGGGCGGCGACGGCAACGACTATGTCGAGGCGCAGGACGGCGATGACAGCGTCGAGGGCGGCGCTGGCGATGACGACCTGTGGGGTGGCTACGGCCGGGATACGATGCTGGGCGGGGCGGGGGCCGACACGCTCGACCTCAATTGCCCCTGCGGCGGGATCGACAGCGATGGCGGGCTGCTGGATGGCGGCGCGGGGAATGACGTGCTCTTCGCCAGCCGGGGTGCCGATACGCTCCTGGGCGGTGACGACGACGACCTGATCTATTGCCTGGGCGGCTACGACAGCGTGGAGGGCGGGGCCGGCGCCGATACGATTGTCGCGAAGGCGCACGACTCGATCTATGTCGGAGACGGTGCAGACCTGGTCGTCTTCAACCACGCCGACAACAGCGGCGTGTTCATCATGGACTTCGACGCGACGGTCGATCGCCTCCGCTTTGCCTTCGCCGGGGCGGATGCGAGCACGGTGACCTACGACGCGACCACGGGCTGGGTCCTCTATGACGACGGCATGGGGCCGGTGGTCATGGCGGATCTCAGCAACGCGCCGGCACTCACCGCTGCCAACTTCATCTTCGGCTGACACGGCGGCCGGGCACCACCCGCATCGCGCAGCACACGCGATGCGGGTGCTGTGCGCGCGCTACGGTCGCGATGATTGAGCGTGGGCGCGTCACGCGCCGCATCCTGCGACGAACAGCGGCTCACTCTGTGGATAACCGTCTTTTTCACAGTTAACACTTGCGTGAGCGACAAAAATTAATACTCTTTGACCGTATCGAAACGCCTTGATCGGATACGGCTATGGCTTTGGCTCTTCCCCTTCGCATCGGCATCCACTGGCTCGGCGTCGCGGTTGCGACCCTGGCCTGGTTCCTGGCGATCGATGCGCTGGAGATGTGGCCGCTGCCCGTCCAGCTCGCCCTGGCGTCCATGGTGCCGATGGCCGGGCTGTGGTGGCATCTGGTCCTGTTCCAGGACCGGCTGAAGGCCCGCAAGGCCGCCCGCCTGGCCGGCCGCAACCCCGCCAAGGCGCCGGAAGCGCCGGCCCTGCCGGAGGCCGCGCTGCGCGAGGCACTGCGGCAGGTGAGGGGGGACGCCGCCGCCCTGGCCTTCGACGAGGCGCTGCAGCGCGAATTGCAGGTCCGCCTGGAATTCGACGCCGACTTCGCCCGCGCGGCCGCCCCGCTGGGCCCGTCAGAGCGCGCCGTACTGCTGCTGGCCGCCCGTGGCCCCGTCGTGCGCAAGCGCCTGGCCCTGGCCGCCGCGCTGCTGCTGCGCGACCGCGGACGGCGCGACGCGGAGGACCCGATGCGCCAGCGCCTGCGGGACGGGCTGGCGGCGCTGTCCCCGGCGGCGGGTGCCGAGTTCGCCCTGGCGATGGCGACCGCTGCGGATCTCGACCCGGTGGAGGTCGCGCGCCGCCTGGCCGAACGGGCGCGGGGGGAGGCGCACGAGGCCGCGACGGAGGCCGCGCTGGCGCTGCTGCGGGACGCCGCCGCCATGCTGGACCGGGATCGCCGGCCGGCGGTGCGGGCGGCCATGGGCGCGCGTCTTGCGGCGGAGGGCCCGGTCCAGGCCCTGCTGCGGATCTACATGGCCACGGCGCAGGCCCCGGAAGCGGCAGCCCTGGCGGCCCTCGGCGCGACGCCGGCGCCCGCGCTCCGCTGGTCCATACCGTCCGACCGGGCGCGCGGAGCGGCCTGAACGGCCGATGTTCACCGTCTGTGCCAGCACTCCCGCCGCGATGTAGCGCTACAAGCGTCACCTTGTAGCGCTACTACGTCAGCCCATACGACGGCACGGCCTTGTAAATCGCCTTTACAAAACCGCTGTCAGGCTTCGCCGCGTTCCCGGCGCTTCACGGCCTGCCAGGCCGCTTCCATCGCCTCCAGCCCCGCATCCGCGGGGGCCTTGCCCTCCGCCGCCAGGGACTTTTCCACCGCGTTGAAGCGCCGCTCGAACTTGGCATTGGCGTCGCGGAGGCAGGTCTCGGGGTCCAGGTCGAGCTTCCGGGCCAGGTTCACCAGGACGAAGAACAGGTCGCCGACCTCATCGGCCTGGCGGGCTTTGTCCATGGCCGGCAGCTCGGCGCGAAGCTCCGCCGCTTCCTCCTCCAGCTTGTCCAGCACGGCGCCGGGATCGGGCCAGTCGAAGCCGACGCGGGCGGCGCGGCGGGCCAGCTTCAGGCCGCGGGTCAGGGCGGGCAGGGTGGTCGGCACCCCGGCCAGCGTGCCGATCTCGGCCCGCGCGGCGCGCTCGGCTTCCTTCTGGACCTCCCAGGCGCTGTTCTGGGCGGCGACGTCCCGGGCGGCGGCCTCGCCGAAGACATGGGGGTGGCGGCGGATCATCTTGTCCGCGATGGCCCGGGCGACCTCCGCGAAGCCGAAGCGGCCGGCCTCGGCGGCCATCTGCGCGTGATAGACGACCTGGAACAGCAGGTCGCCCAGCTCATCCATCAACTGAGGAAAATCGGGGCCGCGGGCGATGGCGTCCGCGACCTCATAGGCTTCCTCGATGGTGTAGGGCGCGATGGTCGCGAAATCCTGCGCCTGGTCCCAGGGGCAGCCATCCGGCGCGCGCAGCCTCGCCATGATGCCGAGCAGCCGCGCCAGCTCGGCGCCGGGATCCTTCGGGGTGTCGCTCATCATCGTCGCTCCGGCCTGTCACGCCCGCCATCGCGCCTTGCGGGGGCGGGGGCAAGGGGGCGGCCGCGCAACGGTCCAGGCAGCGGGCCGAGGACACGGTTTCCACAGGCCTTATCCACCGATCCAATTGCCGCATAAGATATATTATGGAAAGAACGGAGGCTGGGGACAAGGTGGTGGATTTGGGGAAACTGGCCCGGCGGCGGCCCTGGGGACAAGCCAGGACGGCCGATGCGGCGTCGGGACCGCTCGAACAGGTTGTGAACTCAGGCGGAGTGCGGGATTTCCAGCACCAGGCCGTCATGCCCGGGCTCGATGCCCGGCGGCAGCGACGCTGCGAGCGACGCGTGGTCCAGATCCGTGCCCATATGCGTCAGCACCGTGCGCCGCGGCTTCAGGCGGCGGACCCAGTCGATGACCTGGTCCACATTGGCGTGGACCGGATGCGGCTTGCGCTGGAAGCAGCCGACCACCCAGGTGTCGAGGCCCTCCAGCGCCGCCAGGCTGTCCTCCGGCAGTGCCACCACATCGGTGGAATAGGCGAAGTTGCCGATGCGGAAGCCCAGCGTCTCCATGACGCGATGGTCTTGGCGGAAGACGCGCACGGGCAGCCCAGCCATGGTCACCACCTCCCCCGGGGCAATCGCCTTGGGGGTCAGGGCCGGGCGGTAGAAGCCGGGGGGCGTGGGCGGGCGGAAGGCGTAGTCGAAGCGCACCTTCAGCATCGACAGCGTGGAGTAGCTGCCGAAGGTGTCGATCGCGCTGCCGGTGATCCGGTTGACGATCCGCAGCTCATCGATGCCGAGCACGTGGTCCGCATGGGCATGGGTGAAGACGACGGCATCGAGCCGCGCCTGGCCCGCGGCCAGCAGCTGGTGCCGCAAATCAGGGCCCGCATCGATCAGCAGCCGCTGGCCGGCCGGGCCCTCCACCAGCGCGGAGGTCCGGCTGCGCCGGTTCAGCGGGTTGGCGGGGTCGCACGCGCCCCAGTCGCCGCGGCCATCCGGCCCACCCAGCAGCGGCACGCCGCCGGAGCCGCCACAGCCCAGCAGCGTGACGCGCAGCACTAGGCCGTCGCCCGCGGGAAGAGCCGGCGGAAATTCGCCGTGGTGAGGTCGGCCAGCGCCGTCAGGCTCAGCCCCCGCACCTCCGCCAGCCGGGCCGCGGTGTGGGCGACATAGGCGGGCTCGCAGCGCTTGCCGCGCAGCGGCACGGGGGCGAGGTAGGGGCTGTCCGTCTCCACCAGCAGCCGGTCCGCCGGCACCTCCGCCGCCATGTCGCGGATGTTCTGCGACTTCGGGAAGGTCAGCATCCCGCTGAAGGAGACATAGCCGCCGAGGCCGAGCGCGGTCCGCATCAGCTCGACGCCGGAGGAGAAGCAGTGGAGCAGGAAGGGAAAGGCCCCTGCCCCATGCTCCTCCTGCAGGATCGCCGCGATGTCGGCGTCCGCATCCCGCGCATGGATCACCAGCGGCAGGCCGGACACACGCGCTGCCGCGATATGCGCCCGAAAACCTTCCTGCTGCACGGGGCGCGGGGACTTGTCGTAGAAATAGTCGAGCCCCGACTCACCGAGCCCGATGATGCGCGGGTGGTCGGCCTCCCGCAGCAGTTCCTCGACGGTCGGGATCGCGCGTTCGCCGGCGTTGTGCGGGTGGATGCCGACGGTGCCCCAGACATCCGCATGGCGCGTCGCGATGTCCCGCACCGCCGCGGCCTGGTCGCCGAGGCGCGTGCCGATGGTCACCATCTCCGCGATCCCGGCCGCGCGCGCGCGGGCCACGACCTGGTCCTGCTCCTCGCCCTGGAAATGGTCGAGGTGGCAATGAGAATCGATCAAGTACATCTCAGGCGGCCGCCTCGACCTTCCTGAACAGCGGCTCCGGCGCCGGCAAAGCGAGGCCGGCGGGCAGGGGGGTAGCGAGGTGGTCGAGCCCCCTCGCCTCCTCCGGCACGCCGAGCTGCGCCAGCAGCTTCGCCATGGTGTCGGGCATGAAGGGCTGGAGGACGGTCGCCAGCGCGCGCAGCGTGTCATGGAGGTGGCGGAGCACGACGGCCATGCGGACGGGGGCCGTCTTCTTCAGCGCCCAGGGCGCCTCGACGGTGATGTAGCCATTGGCTTCGCGCGCCAGCGCCATCACGGCTTCCAGCGCCAGATGGTATTCCTGCCGGTCGAGATGCCCGCCGACCGTCGCCGGCAGCGCCGCCACCAGGGCGCGCAGCGCCACGTCGCCAGGCGCGGTTTCGGCCGGCGCCGGCAGCGTCGCCTCGCAGTTCCGCTGGATCAGCGACAGCGTGCGGTTCGCCAGGTTGCCTAGCGCATTCGCGAGTTCCCCATTCAGCCGGTTCACCAGCGCGCTGCGGGAGAAATCGCCATCCTGGCCGAAAGGCACTTCGCGCAGCAGGAAGTAGCGGACGGCGTCGAGGTCGAATTCCTCCACCAGTGCCACCGGGTCGATGACGTTGCCGAGGCTCTTGCTGATCTTCTGGCCCTCGTTCGTCCACCAGCCATGCGCGAAGACGCGGTGCTGCACGGGCAGCCCGGCCGCCATCAGGAAGGCCGGCCAGTAGATGGCGTGGAAGCGGACGATGTCCTTGCCGACGAAATGCAGTTCCGCCGGCCACCACTTCGCGAAAGCAGCAGGATCATCGGGATAGCCGACGGCCGTGATGTAGTTGGTCAGCGCGTCGAGCCAGACATACATCACATGCGCCTCGTCCCCCGGCACCTTCACGCCCCAGGTGAAGGAGGTGCGGGAGATCGACAGGTCGCCGAGGCCGGACTTCACGAAGGCAATGACTTCGTTGCGGCGGCTCGCGGGCAGGATGAAGTCCGGGTTCGCCTCGTAATAGGCCAGCAGCCGGTCCTGCCAGGCGGAGAGGCGGAAGAAGTAGCTGGGCTCCCTCACCCACTCCACCGGCGCGCCGCTCGGCGCATACTTCACGCCGTCGCGCTCCGTCAGCTCGTCCGGGCCGTAGAAAGCCTCGTCGCGCACGGCGTACCAGCCCTCGTAATGGCCGAGGTAGATCTCTCCGTTGGACGCCAGCTTCTCCCACAGCGCCTGGCAGGCGCGCTTGTGGCGGGCTTCGGTGGTGCGGATGAAGGCGTCGTTGGACAGGCCCATCGTGCCCGTCAGGTCGCGGAAATGCTGGCTGACCCGGTCGGTGAAGGATTGGGGATCCATCCCCGCATCCGCCGCCGCCTTCTCCACCTTCTGGCCGTGCTCATCGGTGCCGGTCAGGAAGAAGACCTCATGCCCCTGCAGCCGGCGCCAGCGCGCCAGCACATCGGCGGCGAGGCTGGTATAGGCGTGCCCGATATGCGGCTTATCGTTGACGTAGTAGATCGGCGTCGTGATGTAGCTGGTTGATGTCACGGTATTTCTTCCGGGTATCGGCCTCAGCGCTTCGGGGACAGCCAGCCCAGCGCCGTCAGCACCGCCTGCTTGCGGTCGAGGCTCAAGCCATCCGTCTCGGCTGCGAGCCGTCCGAGGCTATCCCACAGGGTCGACCACTCGGCAAGCGGACGCGAGGCGAGCCAGCCGGGCGGCGCCCGGCCCCGCGCGGCCTGCCGCACGGCCGAGGAGATCGCCTGGCGCAGCAGGGCCATGAAGGTGGCGAAGCTGCTGCCATCCCGCTTGGCGGCGATGCCGTCGGCCAGCGCGTGCCACCGCCGGCGGTCCCCGGCGGCGAGGCCGTTCAGCACGTCATCCACCATCGCCTGGATGGCAAGCCCCTCGCCTTCCGCCAGCATCAGCGCGCGGCCGGGCGAACCCTGCGCGATCCGCGCCAGGCCGCCACGCTCCGTCGGGTTGAGGTCGGGCAGCAGCCGCCCCAGCAGCCGGTCCATGGCCGCGTCGGGCAGCGGCGAAAGGTCGAGGCGCCGCACACGGCTCAGGATGGTCGGCAGCAGACGGTCCGGCGCCGCGGTCGTCAGCATCAGGACGGAGCGCGGCGGCGGTTCCTCCAGCGTCTTGAGCAGCGCATTGGCCGCCTGCGGCTGCAGCAGTTCCGCCCCATCCACCAGCACGAAGCGCCAGCCGCCCTCGGCCGGCGTCATCGCCATGAAGCGGATCGCGGCGCGGGCGTCATCCACCCGGATCACCTTCTTCACGCCGCCATCGCCCGTGTTGGGGCGCAGCGCGCGGAGGTCTGCATGGGCGCCGGCGGCGATGCGGCGGAAGGTCGGATGGTCCTCCGGCAGATGCAGCGAAGCGGCGCCCGGCACGGGATCGCGCTCCGCCATCCCCGCCATCAGCCAGCGCGCGAAGCGGTAGCCGAGCGTCGCCTTGCCGATCCCCGGCGGGCCGGCCGCCATCCAGGCATGCGGCAGGCGGCCGGACCGCGCGGCCTTCTCCAGCGTGGCGGCGGCGTGGTCATGGCCGAGGAGGTCAGGGTTCGACCGGACGGGAAGGTCCGGGTCCTCCTCCGCCTCCACGGCCTTGGCGGCGCGCGGCGCGCGACTCATGGGAAGAGGCGTTCCGCGACCACCGCCGCCACCGCTTCCGTCACGGCATCGACCGGCGCGGTCGCGTCCACCACCGCGCAGCGATCCGGCTCCGCGGCGGCAATCGCCAGGAAGCCCGCGCGCACCCGGGCATGGAAGGCGGCGTCCAGCCGTTCATAGCGATCCGCCGCCACGCCCCGCGCCATGGCGCGCTGCATGCCGAGGTTCTCCGGCACGTCGAGGATCACGGTCAGGTCAGGCCGCAGCCCCTCCAGCGCCAGGGCCGCCAGCGTGTCGAAGGTGGCGCGGGGCATGCCGAGGCCGTGGACCTGGTAGGCCAGCGTGCTGTCCGCGAAGCGGTCGCAGATGACCCAGATCCCGGCTTCCAGCGCGGGCCGGATAGTCTGCACCGCATGTTCCCGCCGCCCGGCGAAGAGCAGCATCGCCTCTGCCACCGGGTCGAGCCCCTGCCCGCCCAGCAGCACCTGGCGGATCGCCTCCGCCCCCGGCGCGCCGCCGGGCTCCCGCGTCACCAGCACGGGCAGGCCGCGGGCGCAGAGATGGGCGGCCAGGCGGCGGGCCTGGGTGGACTTCCCCCCGCCCTCGCCGCCCTCGAAGGTGATGAATCGGCCGCGCGTGTTCATGCCTGGGGGTTTCGCCCCTCAGGCCGAAAGGCTCAAGGGGCTAGCTGCCGAACCAGCGACCGATGACGGCCGGGATGCGCGGAAACAGGCCGAGCTTGTCGACATCCGCCCCCGCGATCAGCGGCACCGTCATCTCCGGCACCCCCTGCCCGCTGATCAGCAGCGTGCCGATCCCCTGCCCCTTGGTCACCGGCGCGGGCACCGGCGCGTCGAAGCGCACCCGGACCTGCAGGTTGCGGCGCCACTGCCGCGGCAGGGTCAGCACCAGGTCGCGGCCGGCCACCAGCGGCACGGTCGGCTTCTCGCCGAGATAGACCGGCACTTCCTCCACCGTATCGGCGGCGCGGAAGACGACGACGTTCTCGAACTCGCGGAACGCCCATTCGAACAGCCGCTCGCTCTCCTCCGCCCGCTGGCGCATGGAGTTCAGCCCGTTGACCACCAGGATCAGCCGGCGGTTGCCGCGGATGGCGGAGGCGGTAAGGCCGTAGCCCGCTTCCTCCGTATGACCGGTCTTGAGGCCGTCCGCGCCGGCTACGCGGCCGAGCGCGGGGTTCCGGTTCTCCTGGCTGATGTCGTTCCAGCGGAAGCTGCGTTCGTTGTAGAAACGGTAGTATTCGGGGAAGTCGGTGATGATGCGCCGCGCCAGCGTCGCCAGGTCGCGGCTGGTCATCCGATGTTCCGGGTCGGGCCAGCCGGTGGCGTTGCGGAAGGTGCTGGACCGCAGGCCGATGCGGCGCGCCGTCTCGTTCATCAGCTCGGCGAACTGGGTCTCCGACCCGCTGATGCCTTCCGCCAGCACGATGCAGGCGTCGTTGCCGGACTGGATGATGACGCCGCGGGCCAGGTTCTCCACGCTGACGGTCGTGCCGATCTGCACGAACATCTTGGACCCGCCCATCCGCCAGGCGCGTTCGCTGACCGGCAGTTGCTGGTCGAGCCGCAGCCGCCCCTGCTTCAGCAGGTCGAAGACGACATACATCGTCATCAGCTTGGACATGGAGGATGGCGGCATGCGGTCATCCGCCGCCTTCTCCAGCAGCACCGCCCCCGTGTCGTAGTCGATGATCAGCGCATGCCGCGCCACCGTGTCCACCGGGCCGAGCGGCGTGTTGGCGGGGGTAGAGGGCGGCGGCGGGGGCTGGCGGGGCTGGCGCGCGGGCTGCTGCGGCGCCTGCCGCTGCTGCGCGGCCGCGTCCAGCACGGTGAACCCGGTGGCGAGGCCGGCGGCGGCCCCCATGATGTCTCGGCGGCGCATGGCGGCGCGTCTTTCCTGAAGAAGGACTCGGGACCTCAGTCCACGAGGATGCGGGCCTCCGATACCCCCGCGCGGATGCTTCCCTCAAGCGCCCTGTCGGCCTCGGGCACCGAGTTGAAGGGGCCCATCCGCACGCGGAACGTCTGCCGGCCCCGCGGACCCTGCGCCTCCACCACCGGGCGCAGCCCCGCAAGCCGCGCCGCCTGGCGGTCCGCCATGTCGCGGCGGGAGAAGGTGGCCCCCTCCACATACAGCCGCCCCGGGCCGGCGGCGACGCGCGTCACGCGTTCCGGCAGCCGTTCCGGCGCGGTGCTGACCGCCGCCTGTTCCGCGACGCCGGCGCGGCCATCGCCCGGCAGGCGCCGCGCCTCCCGCACCCGCGCGGCCTGGCTGGCGCCGGGCGGCGGGGCCAGTTCCTCCCGTCCCACGGCGGCGACGGGGGCCGCGGCGATCTGGAGTGTCGGCGCCTCCGTGCTCGGCAGCGCGGCGGAGAGGCCGCGGCTCTGCTCGTCCATCACCTCCACCCGCACCTGCGCGGTGCCACCCGGGCGGATGCCGAGCAGTTCGGCCGCCCGGCGCGACAGGTCGATGACCCGCCCCGCATTGGCCGGCCCGCGATCGTTGACGCGGACCTGCGTCTGCAGCCCGTTCTCCAGGTTCGTCACGGTCACAACCGCCGGCATCTGCAAGGTGCGATGCGCCGCGACCATCGCCGCCGGGTCATGGATCTCCCCGTTCGCGGTGCGCCGCCCGCTGCGCTGGTCCGCGATGACGGCGGCGAGGCCCGTCTGGTTCAGCGCAAAATCCTCGCGCGGATAGGACCAGACGCCGCCCATCTGGTAGGGCTCCCCGACCACGTAGCGCGGCTGCGCCGTGGGGCGTGGCGGCGTCGGCGCGCAGCCGGCGATGGCCAGCGCGGAGGCCAGGATCAGCCAGCGCATGTCAGGCCACGCGGTCCGACAGCATGCCGACCGCGAGCGCGTAGAAGTTGGACGGGTTGTAGCGCCGGATGACGTTGAAGTTGTGGTAGACGGCGAAGGCCTGCCCGCCCGCGCCGCCCGGCGTGATGATCGCCGCGTCCATGTCGAGCGCCGGCAGCGCCGTCCCGTCGGGCCGCCTGACGCCCATCCGCACCCATTCGCGCAGCGGCTTGGTGTTCTCCCGCCGCGCATCATCGGGGTTGAAGCCCGCGGGCAGCACGACTTCCCGCCCCCACAGCTCCTCCTCCCGCCATCCCGATCGCGCCAGGTAGTTGGCGATGGAGCCCAGCGCATCCGCGCGGCTGTCCCAGATGTCCCGCCGCCCATCGCCATCCATGTCCACGGCCAGGCGGTCGAAATTGCTCGGCATGAACTGGGGGTGGCCCATGGCGCCGGCCCAGCTGCCCTTCATGCGGTCCGGCGTGACGTGCCCTGCATCCAGGATCTTTAGCGCGGCCATCAGCTCATTGCGGAAATAGGCGGCGCGGCGGCCATCCCAGGCCAGCGTCGCCAGGCTCTCCACGACATTGAAGTTGCCGGTGAAGCCGCCGTAGTTCGTCTCCAGCCCCCAGATCGCGACAACCACGCGCGGCGAGACCTTGAAGCGCGCCTGCGCCGCTTCCAGCGTCGCGCGGTTGTCGGCGAAGGCGCGACGTCCGGCGTCGATCCGGGTCTGGGAGAGGCGGGCGTCGCGGTACTGTTCCCAGGTCTGGGTGAATTCCGGCTGCCGGCGGTCCAGCTCCAGCACCCGGTCATTAGCGCGGATGCCGGTCAGTGCGCGGGACAGCGTCGCGGCGGAGACGCCCTGGCGCCGCGCATCGCCGCGCACGCCGTCGAGGAAGGCCTCGAAGCTCTGGGATGCCGCGCGGGCCGCCCCCGGCAGCAGCAGGGCGGCCGAGGCCGTGGACAGAAGGACTCGCCGTGTCGGACTCATGCCGCGCTGCTTGCCACAGCCGGCGCCGCCTGGGCAACGCACGGTTGCGATGGCGCTAGCCTCGGGAAGCGGCGGCCGCCATCTCCTCCGCCCGGTCCTGCAGGCGGCGGAACAGCGCGGGCGCGCCCTCATCCACGAGGCGCCCGCCCTGCTTGCGGATGCGGCCATCGACGATGACCGTCTCGATGTCCCCGGCGCTGGCCTGCAGCAGCACGAGGCCCGCCGGGTCGCTGACGGGCGCCGTCAGCGGCTGGTCGGCGCGGACCAGGATGATGTCGGCGCGCTTGCCCGGCGTGATGCTGCCCGTGACGCGATCCAGCCCGAGTCCGCGCGCGCCGCCGATGGTCGCGAATTCCAGCATCTGCCGCGCCGTCACCGGCGGCGTCTGCGCCACGGTCCGCGTCGCGGCGATGGCGATCAGGTTCAGCCGGTGCAGCTCCGCCGCCATGGCGACGCGGAGCTGCGGCAGCAGCCCGCCACCGACCATGGAGGGGATGTCCGTGCCGACCGAGACCCGCATGCCCGCCGCGGCCGCCTTGAAGAAGCTGGGGTGGCCATGGCCCATCCGCAGCTCCACTTCCGGCGTCGAGGCCAGCATGACGCCCTTGTCGGCGGCCAGCTTGTACTCGTCATCCTCGTGGTTGTTGGCGTGGACGATCTGGAGACGGTCGTTCAGCAGCCCCGCCGCATCCAGCTGCGCCAGCAGGCGCGGCTTGCGGGCGGCGTAGATGCTGGCGCCGGTGTGGATCGCGATCGGCACGCCGATCTCCGCCAGGCGGCGCATGTCCACCAGCGCGGGTTCCAGCGGCGTGAAGTCCGGGCCCTGGAGGCAGGTCCAGAGCTGGATCATGCCGTCGCTGGCGGCGAGCTTCCCCGCCTTCAGCGCCTTCGCATGGTCCACCATCCGGCCATGGATGGCGGCCGCATCCGCCCCCTGCGGGATGGGCGGCGCGGTATAGGCCAGCACGGCGCGGATGCCGCCGGCTTCCAGCCCCTCGATCGCCGCATCGGCGTGGTCGGGGCTCATCGTCTCCCGCGACCAGTCCATCACGGTGGTGACGCCGGATGCGATCTGTTCCAGCGCGCCGGCCTGGTCGGCCAGCTTCACATCGGCCGGCGTCATCCGGTTGGAATGGCGCAGCACGATGGTCTGGAAATAGCCGACGAAGGAATGCTCCGTGGACAGGCCACGCTGCATGGTCTGGGCCAGGTGGATATGGCCGTTGACCATGCCCGGCATGGCGATGCGCGCGGCGCCGTCGATCACCTGCGCGCCCGCGGCCTCGATGTTCGGCGCGACGGCGCGGATGGTGCCGCGCTCGATCAGGATGTCGCCGAGCGGCATGTCGCCGACCTGGCTGTCCATGGACAGCACATGCGCGCCGCGGATCAGGATCGGCCTGGCCGGATCGGCGGCGGGCTGGGCGCGGGGCGCCGCCGGCACGGCCGAAAGAGTTGCGGCCCCGGCCGTCGCAGCGAAGATCGCGCGGCGACCGAGGCCGTTGGCATCGGATACGTCATTCATTGTTTGGTAGGGCCCGTCTCTTCCCGCCGTTCCGCGTCGCGGCTCCGGCCCGCATCCGTTACCAAGCAACCGATTGCATGGTCAAGCGCGTAACGCGGCGTTTCGGCATTGGCCGTCGCGCCGGGCCTGCCCCGCCCCGCATCCTCCGCCCCGCAACGAACGGAGACAGGATGATGGGACAGCCCGGGATGCTGGTGCTGCTGTCGGCGGCGGATGAGTCGCTGTGGCGGCGGGATGCAGCCGTGCTCCGCCGGGCGGGCCACCTGCCCCTCGATGCCGCGGTGCTGGAGGCCGCGCTGGCCGAAGGTGGCCCCGCCGCGCCGGTCGCCCGGCGCCTGGCGGAAGCGGCCGATGCCGCGCTGCTGCCCGGCGCACCGGCGCTGAACGCCGTCTTCCGCGCGTTGCGCCGGCCGGTCTACGCTTCCCCCTGGCAATTGCCGGATGCGGACCGCAGCCCGCCCCGCGCAGGCTGGCCCCATGGCTGGGTGCTGGACGCGGCGCTGCGATCCCTCGATCGCTGAGCGAAGGCAGCACCCCCGCCGATGCGCGACTTCTCCTGGGACGACGCCAAGGTCTTCGCGGCGGTGGTGGAGGCCGGGTCCTGGCGCCGTGGCGCCGCGAAGCTCGGCCTGTCCACCGCCACGGCCAGCCGCCGGGTGGAAGCCTTCGAGGCCTGGGCCGGGGAGCCGCTGCTGGAACGCCGCCCCGAAGGCCTCCGCCTGACGCGCCGCGGCGAACGCATCATGGCCGCCCTCGGCCAGATGGGCAGCGGCGCGGATGCCATCCGCCGCGCCGCCGCGGCGCGGGAGACGGAGGTGGTGCGCATCACCGCCACGGCCTCCATGGGCCTGGTGCTGGTGGACCACATGGCGGCGCTGGCCGCTGCCACGCCGGGCATCGTCATCTCCCTGCTGCCATCCCGCGCGATCCTGTCGCTCGCGCGGCGGGAAGCGGAGATCGCCATCCGCATGCGCGACCCGCCGGAGGGCGGGCGCCTGGTCATGCGGCGCCTCGCCCGCGTCCGCGTCGCGCTCTACGCCGCGCGGTCCCTGCTGGCCGATGGCGCGGCGCCCGACGTCACCGCCCTGCCCTTCATCGGCTTGGCGCGCCCACCCGCGCAGTCCCGCACCGTGGCGGCGCTGCACGCCGTGGTGGGCGATCGCCCGCCGGTCGCGGTGCTGGACGACACGCCGATCCGGCTGCGCGCCTGCCTGGCTGGCCTCGGCATGGCGGTGCTGCCCTGCGCGCCGGCGGATGCGACGGGCGCGCTGGTACGCGTGGCGTCCTTCCCGCCGGAGACGGATGAGGATGCCTACCTGCTGATGCATGAGGATCTGGCCGACGTCCCCGCCATCCGCGCCGTCGCCGATGCCGTCGCCGCGCTGTTCCACCGCCAGCGCCAGGCGCTGCTGGGCGGCGCTTGACGGCAATCCCCTCCCGATGCCGGATGCACGCAAACCTTCCGGGGAGGGCAAGGGCATGAGGCATTTCATGACGGCAGCGATCATCGCGGGGGCCATGGCCACCGAAGCCCTGGCGCAGCCCGCCCCAAGGCGGGACGAATTCTACTGGCTCGGCCAGATCAACAAGGCCAGCGTCGTCATCAACAGCGAGGAAGGGCTGCTCGACCCGCCGCTCGCGCCGCGCATCGCGCGCGGTCTCCAGGCCGTGATCGATGCCGGCGCGCGCCCCGGCGGCCGGCGCCCCAACCTCGTCATCACCTTCGAGCCCCTGCTGATCGAGGCCGCGGGCGTGGAGGCAACGCTGATCCATGCCGGCCGCTCCTCCCAGGACATGCTGACGACGGTGCGCAGCGCCATGCTGCGGGAGGAGCTGCTGCGCGTCGCCGCGGCGCTCCGCCAGGCCACCGCCACCATGATCGCGAATGCGGAGCGGCACCGCGACACCATCGTGCCCAACTACACCAACGGCGTCGCCGCCCAGCCCAACAGCTACGGCCACTACCTGCTCGGCCACATCGCGGGGCTGGAGCGGGACATGCAGCGGCTGCGCGAAGCCTATGCGCGGCTCGATGTCTCGCCCATGGGCACCACCGTGCTGAACGGCACCAGCTGGCCGCTGAACCGGGACCGGATGGCGCGCTACCTGGGCTTCCCCGCCACCATCGAGAATGCCTATGACGCCGCGCAGATCCTGGCGGCGGAGGTCCCGGTGGAGCTTGGCGCCGTCTCGACCTCCATCGCCATCCATGTCGGCGCCTACATCGCCGATGTCATGACGCAGTACGCGCAGCCCCGCCCCTGGCTGCTGCTGGCGGAGGGCGATGGCAACACCTACGTCTCCTCCGCCATGCCGCAGAAGCGGAACCCGGGCCTGCTGAACGATGTCCGTCGCCAGGCGAGCATGGTCGTGACCCTCGCCACCGGCCGCACCATCGCGGCCCACAACATCCCGCCCGGGATGAACGATGCGAAGAGCGTCGCCGACAACGTCGCGCTGACCGCCGCCACGACCCGGCTGCTGGAACAGTGGGACCGCGTGATGCGCGCCCTGGTCCTGAACCGGGAGCGCGCGCTGGAGGAACTCGACCTCGACTGGACCGCGTCGCAGGAGATCGCGGATGTGCTGATGCGGGAACACCGCCTGCCCTTCCGCGTCGGCCACCACGTCGCCAGCGTCATCGTCGATGTCGCCAAGTCCCGCGACTTCCGGCCGAGCGACTTCCCCTATGCGGAGGCGCAGCGCATCTACCGGGAGGTGCTGCACGAGATGGGGCTGCCGGAGGGTGACCTGCCCATGACGGAAGCCGCGTTCCGGGCCGCGCTCGACCCCGCCGCCATCATCCGCGCCCGCGCGACGCCGGGCGGGCCACAACCGGCCGAGATGACGCGGATGCTGGCTGCGGCGCGGGAGAGGCTGGCCGGGCATGAGGCCTGGGCCACGAGCCAGCGGCAGCGGATCGACGCAGCCATGGCGACGCTCGACGCTGATTTCGCCCGGGTGCTGGCCCGGGCGGACTGATCAGAAGCGCGCAGTCAGGCCGATGGAGCCGAAGGACTGCGCGCCGCCGCGCTGGCCGTAGAACTCCTCCGTCCGCAGCACCTGGCTGTAGGCCAGGCGGAAGCCGCGCCAATGCACCACGAAGCCGGCGGAGAGGTCGCCGACGATGGGGCGCTTGTCCACGGAGGGGCCATCGTTCCGCCAGGTGTTGCCGTCCAGGAAGACGTCCCGCAGCACCGCCCTGCCCTGCCCGCCGACGAAGCCGTACCAGCCGAATTCCTGCCGCGGCTGGAAGAAGGCGGAGCCGACCAGCGCGGGGCGGATGCGCGGCGCGCCGTAATCGGCTTCCAGCCCATTGCCGATGCGCAGGGTCGCCCCCGCGCCGGCATAGGTGCTGACGGTGCCGAGCGCGAGCGTCGCGGAGGGCAGCAGATCCATCTCGATCCCGCCAACGCGCAGCGCCGGCGTGCGGAAGGTGCGTTCGAAGACGACGTTCAGCGCCGGTTCGTCCTTCAGCTGCCGGGACCAGCCATTGGCCGAATCGACGCGGATCAGGTCGTGCACGTTGTTCTGCACGAACTCGCCCAGCGCGGAGGGTCCGACGACACCCGCCTGGATCTCGAGCGTGGAGAGCGCGAATCCCTCATCCCTCTGCAGCACCAGGGCACCATAGAGATGCCCGGCATAGGGCCGGTCCGTCGGGTCCGGGATGCGGACGGCCGTGTCGCGCGGCGTGTAGATGGAGTGGACCAGCCCCAGCCCCCAGCGTACCTCGCCGGGACCCAGCAGCGCGTCGAGCTGCCCGTCGAGGAAGCGCAGCAGCCCCGGCAATTCGGTGGAGGGCGACCGCCAGGCCAGTTGCACGCCGCTGGTGTAGAAGCGATCCGTGCCGCCCAGCTTGTCGTTCTCGTAGTTGAAGGTGAAGCTGCCGCGGGGGTCCGGCGCGGGCGGCGCCGGCGGCACCACCGCGACGGTCGGGACCTGCGCCATCGCCGGCAGGGCGAGAAGCATCATCGGAAGCAGCGAAAGGCGCATTCGGCAGGCGATCCAGTCTGGGGAGGCGAATGGCCGGGATAACCCAACCGGGCCGCGAAGGCTGCATCAACCTGATCACCTTGCCGGGATCACGCCGCCTGTGCAGCGGGCCGATTCCGCTGGCGCACGGATGATGTTGCCTCTATGTTCCATTCGTCATGGGGCAACCCGCGTGCTGCCTGCCGGTCCGTCCCGGCCGGCAGGGACACGCGAAATCGGTGCTAAATCGCCTCAATCGGCATAATCCTGTGTAGTCCCGGGCGGCCGGTCACGTCAGATCGTCGTCGCAGCGGGACCAGAGGTAGAGGCCCGGCAGCGCGAGCGTGGTCATCACCTCATGCGTCAGGGGCGGCGAGAGTTGCAGGCCCCCGTCGCGGTCGATCAGAGGCTCCAGCATGCGCACCGCGTAGCCGAGGCCCGTGAGGAAGTCCCACACCTCCTCGAAGGCCGCGCGTCGCCGTTCGCCCAGCCGCGCATGATGCGCCGCGCTCCAGCGCGTCAGGATGCGGCAATCCGGGGAGGCGGTGATGACCCGCCGTGCGCCACGCAGCGCCAGCGGTTCCGCGCCGCCGAGGTCGAGGTGCAGCAGATCGATCCGCGGCAGGGCGAGCAGGTTCGCGATGGCGTCGATGGTGGTGGTGCGGGCAGTGAAGGGCACGGCCAGGCCGATCGTCCGGCCCCAGCGCCCCTCCGCATCGAGCAGCCGGCCCATGGTGGCGGCGGACCAGCGGCCATCCTCTGGCAGGGCAGGCTCGCTGGGCCCATCGGCCGGCGGGCAGCGCGGCGGCAGGGTGGCCAGGCGCTGCGGGTCGAAGCGGCAGGCGATGTCCCGGCCTTCCTCGTCCGACAGGGCGCGGCCGAAGACCTCGGTATGCCCATGGCTGCCGTTCCAATGCAGCGACTTGAGGAGGTAGGGCAGCAGATGCGGGTTAGGCTCCGCCGCGACCACGCGCCCGGCGGCGCCGACGCGCTGGCCGGCGAGGCAGGCGAAGTAGCCGAAGCCCGCGCCGCCGTGGAGGCAGATGTCGCCGGGGCGGAGCAGAAGCTGGACCAGCCGTGTCGTCCAGGGCTCATGCACGCCGTCGCGCATGACGCCGATGGCGACGTCGATGTTGAAGCCCGGCACGACGAGGTGACCGCCCCAGGCGGTCTCGACCAGGATCTCGTCGCCGCCGAGCGGCATGACGCGGCGCGGGGGCGATCGGTCCTCGAACCGGCGGGTGGTGAGGCGGTCATCGAGCACGCCCATGGTGTTCCTCCTGCGCCGCGTCGCCGGGGGGAGCCGGCCGGCGCGGGCTGCGCTGCGGGCGACCTGCCCGCGGGGACTCGGCGATACCGGCCTGGCCGGAGGGGCCATCCCGCTTTCGCGCCGAAATCTCATTTTCAAGTCACCACGATCCTGCGAGGACCATGTCGCCAGCGGCTGGCAGCAGGATAGGTCGGGGACCGGAACGCAATCTATGCGTTCCTGTTTGCCAAATCCGCGCAACTGAAGGTAGATGCTGCTTCCATTGCGTCAATGGAAGAAGGGACTTCCCGCCCAAATGAGACGGTGCGACGCCAGGATGGCGTCTCATTCCTCGTCAATGTCGCACAGCCGGCATGATGAAATGACGAAATGGTCGTGACCGCGGCGCTGGTCGGCCTGGAAAGGGCCGCCCCTGGCGCGCGCGCATGGCCGTCGCCCGGAGTCGCAGCAGCGACTCGCACCCACGGTCGGGGCCGGGAAGCGGCGGCCACCGGGGCCGTCGGGCCGCGGTCCTGCAATCGTAGCGTGCAGGCTTCGCGCGCAAGGTATAACGAGAACAGACGTTTGACGCTCTGCGACGATTCACGGCAAAGAGAGCGGATGAGTCCCAGCGGTGTCCACCGCGCGGAGGTTGGGATGGAAAGCCATATCGAGCGCCTGACTGCCGCCTGCGGATTGCGCCATTTCAGCTACCGGACCTTCGGCGCGCCCGAGATCATCATCGAAGCGTCGGCGCCCGAGCCCGAGTTGGAAGCCGCCGTCACCCTCGCGCCGGAAGCCGTGGAGGCCGAGGCCGCGCCGGCGCCCGCCGCCGTGCCGCCGCTCGTCATCGCCGCGGCGCCGCCGATGGCGTTGCCCCTGCCTTCGGCGGGGTCGCCGCCGATCCGTCTGTCGCAACCGCCGGAGGATCAGCCCGCTGCCGCCAGCCTGCCCGCGCGCCGCGCGCCCGTGGTGCTGCCGCCGCCGGAGGCACCCGTGATCGCCTCCGTCGCGCGGGGCTCGCGCCAGGCGCCTTCGGGCCGCCCGCCCGTGGTGCTGCCGGATCCCGACGCCTTCGACCCCATCATCGCCTTCCGGGGACGGGAAGCCCGGCCGGTCGCGGAACGCCGGGCGCCAACCCCGCCGCCGTCACCCGCGCGGCGGGACGCCCCACCCCGCCGCTTCGCCCTGCTGGATGAGATCACGCCCGCGCGACCGCCCGTCCCGCCCGACCGCCGCACGCCCACGCCGCCGCCCGCCGGCCAGCCCTGAAGCGAGTTCGATTCCTCCATGCCGCTCATCGCCTTCGTGTCTCCCAAGGGGGGTGTCGGCAAGACAACCCTGGCCGCCAGCGTCGCCGCCGTCCTCGCCGCGCGCGGGAACGAGGTGATCGCGCTCGACCTCGATCCGCAGAACGCGCTCCGCCTCCATCTCGGCGTGCCGATCCATGAGGAGGCAGGCTTCCTCGCCGGGCTGCCGGACGGGCTGCGCTGGCAGGACGCGCTGCGGCAGACGCGCGCCGGGGTCGGCCTGCTGCCGCATGGGCATGTGGAGCCGAAGGCGTCGCTCGACCTGACGCGCCTGCTCCTGGAACGCCCCGACCTGCTCGGCCAGCAGGTGCGGGAGATGGTGGCGGCGCCGGGGCGCGTCGTCATCGTCGATGCCGCGCCCGGCCCCTCCCCCGCTTTGTCGGCGGTGCTGCCGATGGCGGATGTGATCTGCGTGGTGCTGCTGGCCGATAGCGGCTCCGCCTCCCTCATCCCCTCCGTCGCCAGCGGGCGCTTCCTTGGCCGCGGCACGCTGGCGTCGCGCGCCGCGCTGAAGGCGATGCTGGTGCTGAACCAGGTGGACCTCGGCGCGCCGCTGTCCGATGCAGTGCTGGAATTCGCGCAGCAGCAGATGGGGGAGCGGCCGGTCAGCGCCGTGGCGCGCGACCCCGCGGTGGCGGAAGCGCTCGCCGATCGGCGCCTGCCGGTGGAGGGCGTCGGCCCGGGGTCGGAGGATATCGCCTTGCTGGCGGAGACGCTCGGCAAGCGGCTCGACCTCGGGGCGCCGGCGCCGGAGAAGGATCGCGGCCGGCCCAGCTTCTCGGCCCTCGCCTCCTGGGGACACCGCCGTTGATCCGCGCCGCGACGGAAGGAACCCTGCCGCTGCCGGGGCGGCTGCTGCGGGGCATGCTCGTCACCATCGGCGTCATCGCGCTGCTCATCGTCATCACCGTGCCGCTGGCCGGTGAACAGCAGGCGGTGCTGACTCTGCTGGGCGCGGCGGCCTTCGTCATCCTGAACCGCTTCCGGTCGCGCCGCGTCACGGTGTTCCTCGTGATGCTCTCGGTCGCCATCACGTCCCGGTACCTGTTCTGGCGCGTGACGCAGACGATCGAGTTCGAGAGCGTGCTGGGCGGCATGATGTCGGTCGGCCTGCTGCTGGCGGAGGTCTACGCGGCGGCGCTGCTGTTCCTGTCCTACGTGCAGCTGACCTGGCCGCTGGACCGCAAGCCCGTGCCGCTGCCGGCCGATGTGAACGAATGGCCGAGCGTCGACGTCTATGTGCCGTCCTACAACGAAAGCCTCGACATCGTGCGGCCGACCGTGCTGGCCGCGATGAACATCGACTGGCCGCGGGACAAGCTGAACGTCTACATCCTGGATGATGGCCGGCGGCCGGAGTTCCGGGAATTCGCGCAGCAGGTCGGCTGCGGCTACGTCATCCGCCCGGACAACAAGGGTGCCAAGGCGGGCAACATCAACCACGCGCTCAAGCACACCGATGGCGAATACATCGCCATCTTCGACTGCGACCACGCGCCGACGCGCGCCTTCCTGCAGATGACCGCGGGCTGGCTCGTGCGGGACAAGCGCATCGCCTGCGTGCAGACGCCGCACTACTTCTATTCCGCCGATCCCTTCGAACGGAACCTGGCCCGCCGCCGCCGCGTGCCGAATGAGGGCCTGCTGTTCTACGGCGCCATCCAGCCGGGCAATGACCTCTGGAACGCCGCCTTCTTCTGCGGCAGCTGCGCGCTGATTCGCCGCACCGCGCTGATGGAAGTCGGCGGCGTGCCGCACCAGACGGTGACGGAGGACTGCCACTGCTCCCTGCTGATGGCGAAGAAGGGCTGGCACAGCGCGTATATCCGCCTGCCGCTCGCGGCCGGCCTCGCGACGGAACGGCTCTCCATCCATATCGGCCAGCGCATGCGCTGGGCGCGCGGGATGATCCAGATCCTCCGGCAGGAAAACACGCCGATGATCCGGGAGCTGAGCATCACGCAGCGGCTCTGCTACTTCACCGCCGGCTTCAGCTTCCTCTTTGCCCTGCCGCGCATCGTCTTCCTCACCTCGCCGCTCGGCTTCCTGTTCCTGGGTGAGAACATCATCGCGGCCTCGCCGCTTGCCATCATCGCCTATGCCGGCAGCCACATGATCCACGCCTTCGGCACCGCCGCGCGCCTCAACGGCAACAACCGCCATTCCTTCTGGTCGGAGATCTACGAGGCCTCGCTGGCCGGCCCGCTGGTGCGCGTCACCATCGCGACGCTGTGGGACCCGCTGAAGGGCAAGTTCAACGTGACCGACAAGGGCGGCATGGTGGAGCACGGCTACCTCGACGTGCCCGCCGTGCTGCCGAGCCTGGTCCTGCTCGGCCTGCTGCTGATCGGCGTCTCCATCGGCATCGCGGGCCTGTTCACCGCGCCGGTGGGGTCGCTGGAGTTCCAGGCCTATGCGCTGAACACGCTCTGGGCGACGCTCTGCCTGGTGCCGGTCTCCGCCGCCGTGGCCGTGGGCGTGGAGCGCGAGCAGATGCGGGAACGCGCGCGCATCCGATCCGACATCCCCTCCGAGATCGTGCTGGAGGACGGCATGCGCATGCCGGCCGTCACCTCCGACATCTCGCTCTCCGGCGCGCGGCTGGTGCTGGACCGGCCGCTTGGCGTGGCGGATGAGGCGAAGTGCCGGATCGCCTTCCACACCGGCGGCGAGGTGCAGGAAGTGCCCGCGACGCTGCTGCGGTGGGAGGACAATGAGGCGGTGGTGCGGTTCGAGGTCGCGGATATCCGCGACGAGATGGCGCTGGTGCGCGTCTTCTTCGGCCGCCCCGATGCCTGGATCGCCTGGGATCACTGGCCGCGCGACAAGCCGCTGCGCGCCTTGAAGGACGTGGTGGGCGCGACGCGGGATGCGGTGTTCCACCGCTACCGCTTCCAGATGCGCAAGCCGCCGAAGCGCCTGCCGCCGGCCGCGGCCGCCGCGGCGGCGGTGGAGCGGAAATCGGATGTCGTGCGGCCCCGCCGCGCGGCAGAACGGGCGAAGGACATGGCGGCGGGCATCGCGCTCGCGCTGGCCCTCGGCCTGGCCGGACCCGCGGTCGCGCAGAACGCGCCGGCCACGGGCCAGGCACCGCCACCGACGCGGCCCGCGACCCGCGCCCAGCCCGCGCCGCCACCGGCCCAGCAGCCCGCGGTGCGTCTGACGCCTCCGGCGGCGCTCGCGCCCGCGCTGCTGGCGCCCTCGGTGGAGGCGACGCCGCTGCCGGAACCCGCGCCGCCGCCGATCCTCGCCGCCCCGCCGCCTGCTGCCGTCCCGCCGCCGGCACCGCCGCCGGTCGCGGCCGCCCCCTTCGGCAGCGCCGCCATTTCCTCCGCCACGCGGGAGGCACGCTTCACGCTGCGGGAACTCGGCCTGACCGGGCCCATGCAGTTCCGCGGCACCGCGGACCTGCAGGGCGTGCTGTTCGGCTTCTCCCGCGACGAGGTCGTGACGCAGGCGCGGCTTGTCGTGCAGGGCGGGTCCTCGGCACAGCTGATCCCGTCGCTGTCGCAGATCGCCGTCACGCTGAACGAGCAGTTCGTCGGCAACCTCCCGCTCGACCCCGCGCGCGGCGCTTTCGGGCCGGTGGGCTTCGACCTCGATCCGCTGGCCTTCGCCGAACTCAACCGGCTGAACTTCCGCTTCACCGCGCGCTACACGCCGGAATGCAACGACCCGCTGTCGGGCCTGCTATCGGCCAATGTCTCCGACCTCTCGACCCTGACGCTGACGATCGAGCGCCTGGTGCCGCAGCGGGACCTGGCGCGGCTGCCGGAGCCGCTGTTCGACCGGCGGAACCTGCGCCAGGCGCTGACGCTGCCGGTGGTCATGGCCTCCGAATCCGGGCCTTCCGCGCTGCGGGCGGCGGCGATCGCGGCCAGCTACTTCGCGGTGGAGGCCGACTACCGCGGCGCGCGCTTCCCCGTCTCCCGCTCCATCCCGCCCAGCGGCAATGCGGTGGTGCTGGCGGCACAGCCCGACGCCATCCCGAACCTGACCCTGCCGCGCTTCGAGGGTCCGACGCTCGCCCTGATCGCCAACCCGACCGACCCCTATGGCACGCTGCTGGTCATCGGCGGGCGGTCGGAGACGGAACTGGCCCAGGCCGCCATCGCGCTGGCCGCCGGCGGCGACACCTTCGGGGGGGAGGCCGTGCGCCTGTCCGGCCCGCCGATCGTGGCGCCGCGCCGGCCCTATGACGCGCCGCGCTGGGTGGCGCCGGACCGGCCGGAGGAATTCGGCAGCCGGATCGACCGCAACGAATTGCAGGCCTACGGCTATTCGCCCGGCACCATCCGCATGCCGCTGCGCACGGCGCCGGACCTGCTGACCTGGGCCGGGCGGGGCATCCCGGTCGATATCGAATACCGCGCGCCGGGCGGGCCGATCCTGGATGTCGCGACCTCGCGCCTCGACGTCTCGCTCTCCGGCGTCTTCCTGAAGTCGCTGCCGCTCGGCCCCGGGGATCGCTGGTGGCTGCCGGACTTCCTGGCGCCCTACGTCACCGGGACCGTCCTGCCGGATGCGGCGGTGCGGCGCGGGCGGGTGATGGTGCCGACCTACCTGCTGGCCGGCCAGGACGAGCTGCAGATGCGGTTCGACATGCGCCCCTTCGCGCGCGGCGATTGCGTCGGCGTGCCGGGCGACATCCGCGCGGCGATCGACCCCACCTCCTCCGTCGATGTGTCGCGCGCCTGGCGCTATGCGCGGATGCCCTCGCTCGGCTTCTTCGCCTCCTCGGGCTTCCCCTTCACGCGGATGGCGGATCTTTCGGCGACGACGGTGATCCTGCCGGAAGCGCCGAACACGGTGGAGACGGGCGCCTTCCTCGACCTCATCGGCTCCATGGCCGTGAAGGTCGGGCTGCCGGCCACGGGGCTGCAGGTGGCCTTCCCCGGCGGTGCCGCCAGCCAGGCCAGCCGCGACCTGATCGTCATGGGCACCTTCGGCCGCCAGCCCGCCGCGACGACGCTGCTGCGCAACAGCCCGGTGCAGGTGGCGCAGGACCGCGTCAGCATCGCGGCGCCGGATGCGCTGGCCGATATCCGCGCGCTGTTCCTCGACCAGCCCGGCGGCGCGGAACGCCGGCGCGCGGCCGCGGCGCTGTCGGAGGTCGGCGAGTCACTCGCCGTCATCGTCGGCACGGAGGCGCCGGAGGGTGGCGGTCGGTCCGTGGTGGCGCTGCTGGGCGCGACGCCGGCGGCGCTGGCCAATGCGGTGGCCACGCTGCGGGATCCCGCCACGGCGGGCCAGGTGCAGGGCGACCTTGCCGTGCTGAACGGCGTGCGCGTTACCACCTTCCGCACGAATGCCAGCTACACGGTCGGCGACCCGCCCTTCTGGATGGTGCCCTACCTGATGCTGGATGAATCGCCCTGGCGCGTAGGATTGCTGATGCTGGCGGCCGCCCTGCTGCTGGCGCTACCCTCCGCCTGGATGCTGCGCCGCCGATCCGCCATGCGGCTGCGCGCGCGAACGCCGAAGGATCACTGAGACGATGTGCGCCGCGCCCCGCCTTCGCCTCGCCCTGCTGGCCTCCGCCCTGGCCCTTCCGGCCGCGGCGCAGGAAGCCGGATCGCCTGCCATCGCCATCCTGGTCCGCCAGGCCGAACGCTGGCTGGCGCAGGACCGGGTGGACCTGGCCGCGGCGCCGATCGAGCGCGCCCTGGCGGCTGAGCCCAATAACCCGCAGGCCCTGGCCGTGGCGGCGCGGATCGAGGTGGCGCGCGGGAACCGGGAGGCTGCGAATGCCTACCTCGCGCGCCTCGGCCAGTCCGGCGCGCGCGCGCAGGTGCAGGAGGTGCAGGACGCCATCCGCGCCAGCGGCGTGGACAGGCAGGGGCTGGAGGAAGCGCGCCGGCTGGCGAATGAGGGCCGCGCCGCCGCCGCCGTGCAGCGCTACCGCGCCCTGTTCGGCAACCAGCCGCCGCCCGATGCCTATGCGCTGGAATACGCCCAGGCCCTGTCCGGCGCCCCGGCCACGCGGCAGGAGGGGATCGAGGCGCTGTCCCGCCAGGCCTCCCGCCCCAACGCCACCTCCCGCGCCCGCCTCGCCTATGCGCAGGCCCTGACCTTCGACCCGCCGACGCGGCTGCAGGGCATCCAGCAGTTGCAGGCCCTGGCGGCGCTGCCGGATGTGGGCGGGGAGGCCAGGCGCGCTTGGGCCTCCGCCATCGGTTTCTCCGGCAATGACCCGGCCATGCTGCCGGCGGCGGAGGCCTTCCTGCAGCGCTACCCCGACGACACGGAGATGCGGCGGCGGGCGGAGACGCTGCGCGCCGCCATCCGCACCGCGCCGGCGCCGGACCCCGAGGCCGCCGGGCGGCAACTGGCCTTCCAGCGGCTGGAGGCCGGCGCCATCGGCGACAGCGCCCGCCGCTTCCAGGAATTGCTGGCGCGCGATCCGAACGATGCCGACAGCCTCGGCGGCCTCGGCATCATCCGGCTGCGGGAAGGCAATCTGGCGGAGGCGCGGGAACTGCTCGGCCGCGCCATGGCCAATGACCCGCAGGGCGGCCGGCAATGGCAGCGCGCCTTCGAAGGCGCGGCCTATGGCGACGAACTCGCCACCGCCCGCGCGCAGCTGCGACGCAACGACATCGACGCCGCGGAGGCCACGGCCCGCCGCGCCGCCATCCGGGAGGTCGATGACCGGTCGGACATCGAGACCCTGCTCGGCGACATCGCGCTGCGGCGCAACGACCCGGCGGCGGCGGAGGCGCGCTACCGCGCTGCCCTATCCCGCCGCCCGGGCTTCCCGCCGGCCCAGACGGGGCTCGCGCAGGCGCTGCGCGCCCAGGGCCGCGCGCCGGAACCCCGCGCCGCCGGCGAACCGCGCGTCACCGCCGCGCCGGTGGAGGGCGAGGGCTTCCGCAGCGAGGGCGGCACGCCGCCCCTGCCCGCCAGCGCCGCCGCCTTCCGCGCCGAAGCCGCCCGGGTGGCGGACCCCGGCGCCGCCGCGGTGCTGCTGCGGAACGCCATGGCGGCTGCACCCGACAACCCCTGGATCCGCCTTGACCTGGCACGTGCGCTCCGCCGGCAGGGGCGCGGTTCCGAAGGCCGCGCGCTGGTGGAGGAACTGGCGTCGCGGACCCAGACGCCGGACAACATCTACGCCGCCGCCCTGCTGGCGGAGGAGGACGGCCGCACGCCGGACGCCGATGCACTGCTGGCGCGCATCCCGCCGGGGCGCCGCACCGCGGACATGGCGCGGCTCGCGACCCGCATCCGCACGCAGCGGGAGGTCGTGGCCGCGGCAGCGATGATGGCGGCCTCGCCGCTCGATGGCCGGTCGCAGCTGCTGGCGCTCGCCGCGAGGCCGGACCCGACGGGCAGCACGGCGGGCGCGGTGATCCGCGCCTTCAGCGATGCCAGCGACCGCATGGGCGCGGCGGAGGCCGGGCGCGTCGCCGCCGTCGCCAATCGCGGCCAGACGCCCGCCCGCGTCGCCATCGCCGGCGCCCTGCTGGCCGCGGGGCTGGAGGCGGAGGCGACGGCACTGGTCGCGGAGATCGAGGCCGGGAACCCGACCGCCGAGGTCCGGCGCGACCTGGCCGTGCTGCGCAGCGGCGCCGCCATCCGCGCCGCGGACCGCCTCAACGAGGCCGGGGACCAGGTGCAGGCCTTCGAGCGCCTGCGCCCTGCCCTCGCCCAGCCGGAGAACCGTGACGCGCAGCTCGCGCTGGCGCGCCTCTACCTCGGCGCCCGCCAGCCGGCGGAGGCGCTGCGCGTGGCGGAAGCGACGCTGATGCGCGACCCGCGCAACCTCGACGCCCGCCGTACCGCCATCGAGGCCGCGATCGCCACGGGCGACCGGGCGCGGGCGGCGCGGTTGCTGGCGGAGGGGCAGAGCGCCATGCCCTCCGACGCCCGCGTGCTGTTGCTGGAAGCGCGCGTCGCACGGGATGCCGGGGACGGGCCGCGCGCGCGGCAGGCGCTTGAAGCGGCGCTGCGGCAGCGGCAGGCGGAACTCGGCAGCTTCACCCGCGGGCCCGCACCCGCGGGCCTGGTCGGCGCCAGCGCGCAGAACCCCTTCGGCCGCGCCGCCACCCCGGCGGCCACCGGCGCGCCGACGGACCGGCTGACGCGGGAGATCGAGCAGGAGCTGGCGGCGCTGCGCGACGACATCGGGCCCAGCATGGCCGCCATCGTCGGTGGCCGCATGCGGTCCGGCGACAACGGCCTCGACAAGCTGGCGGAGGTCTCGACGCGGCTGGAGGCGGTGGTGACGGCGCCGATCGTCGGCGGCCGCCTGACCGTCTTCGCGGAGCCGACTGCCATCGATTCAGGCTCGGTCGAGAACTCCACCCAGGCTCGGCGGCGCTTCGGCACCGCCGCGCTGTCGCCCGCGACGTCGCTGCCGCCCATCCCCTCGGGCTCCGCGGCCGGCGTCGGGCTCGGCGTCGCCTATCAGCGCGGGGATTGGGGGCGCATCGATGTGGGCTCCACCCCCATCGGCTTCCCCACCGCCAACATCGTGGGCGGCGTCGAGATCTCTCCCCGCATCACCGATGACGGCGTGCGGCTGCGCTTCACGGCGGAGCGGCGGGCGATGAATGACAGCGTCCTCAGCTATGCCGGCGTCACGGATACCCGCACCGGCGCCACCTGGGGCCCCGTGCTGCGCACCGGCGGGCGCGGCCAGGTGGAGATCCCGCTCGGCGCCGGCTACGGCTATGCCGGCGGCGGCTACTCCGTGCTGGATGGCAACGGCGTCGTCTCCAACCGCCGGATCGAGGGTGGGGCCGGCGTGTCGATCCCCGTCTATCGCAGCGGGGATACGGAGGTGCGGACCGGGCTCGACCTCGTCTACCTCGCGTATCAGAGGAACCTTCGCTACTTCACGCTTGGCCATGGCGGCTACTTCTCCCCCCAGCAATACACGGCGCTGAACCTGCCGGTGGACTACCGCGGCCGGAACGGGGACCTGACCTACCGGGTGGGTGCGACGATCGGCTACGCCGCCTGGCGGGAGGATAGCGCGCCCTATTTCCCGAACGATCCCGGCGCGCAGGCGTCGCTGCAGGCGCAGGCGAATGCCACGGCGGGAACGTCGGAGGCGGTGGCCGCCACCTATCGCGGGCAGTCCCAGGCCGGGGCCGTGGGCGGGGTCCGGGCGGATGTGGACTACGCGCTGAACGACAGCCTCTCGATCGGCGCGGCGCTGCGCTACGACAAGGCGTCGAACTTCGACGAGACGCGGTTCCAGCTGCGGCTGCGCAACCGGTTCTGACGCGGCGGCTCAGGCGGCGCGGGGCGCCGCCTGCAGCATCGGGCCGATCTCATGCTGGGTGCGGAAATAGGCGATGGTGCGCCGCAGCCCTTCCTCCAGCCCCACCTCCGGCACCCAGCCCGCCAGCTGCCCGATGCGGGTGATGTCGGGGCGGCGCTGGCGCGGATCATCCTGCGGCAGCGGCCGGGTCTCGAGGCGGGAGCGGGAGCCCGTCAGCCGGATCACCAGCGTCGCCAGGTCCAGCATGGTGAATTCGCCGGGGTTGCCGATGTTGATGGGCCCGACGGCGGCGGGCGATTCCGATTCCATCAGTGCGATGAGCGCCGTCACCATGTCGTCCACGTAGCAGAAGGACCGGGTCTGGCTGCCATCGCCGAAGATGGTCAGCGGCTTGCCCGTCAGCGCCTGCATGATGAAGTTGGAAACCACGCGCCCGTCGTTCGGGTGCATGCGCGGGCCATAGGTGTTGAAGATCCGCGCCACGCGGATCGGCACGCCATGCTGGCGGTGGTAGTCGAAGAACAGCGTCTCCGCGCAGCGCTTGCCCTCGTCGTAGCAGGCGCGGGGGCCGATCGGGTTGACGTTGCCCCAGTAGCCCTCGGGCTGCGGATGCACCTGCGGGTCGCCATAGACCTCGCTGGTCGAGGCCTGGAGGATGCGGACCTTCAGCCGCTTGGCCAGGCCCAGCATGTTGATGGCGCCGAGCACGCTGGTCTTGGTCGTCTGCACCGGGTCCTGCTGGTAGTGGATCGGCGATGCAGGGCAGGCCAGGTTGTAGATCTCATCCACCTCGACCGAGAGGGGGAAGGTCACGTCGTGGCGCAGCAGCTCGAAATACGGGTTGCCGAGCAGGGAAGCGACATTCTCCCGCACGCCGGTGAAGAAGTTGTCCGCGCAGATCACATGGTGCCCGGCCTGGAGCAGCCTTTCGCAGAGATGGGACCCGATGAAGCCGGCGCCCCCGGTGACCAGGACGCGGCGGCGGAAATGGCGCATGGGGGATCTTCCTCCTGCCGCGCCAGGGGCGATTGCCCCGGGCGCGCAGCCCGCATGCTAGACGGCCAATCCTTGCGAAGACGTTGATGCGCCGGCAGGCCGGACCGCCGCATCGGGCGCCGAGGCGCTACTGGACGCTGCTGTCCTCGCGATGCCGGCTGCTGTCGAAGGTGCGGTCTTCCGTGATCAGCGGGGGCCAGATCGCCAGGGCCTTCAGCTCCGCGTCGTCCGGAACGGCCTTCTTGTAGCGGGAGAGGATCGCATGAAGCGTGCTGCCCTGCTTCAGCGCCGCCAGATCGGCGGCGCGGGTGCTGTAGGCCAGGAGCTGCCAGTCGATGTGGCCGAGGATGCCGTCGCGCGCATAGAGGTCCAGGATCCTGCGCGCGCCTGCCAGGCTGTAGATCAGGCCATCGGTCCCGATGCCGCGCTGGCTGTCAGGGCGTTGCGGAAGAACCTGGCTGACCGTGAGGACGGCGGGGGCGGCATGCTCCGCCCCGACGCGATCCCAATGCACGCTCATGCGGTCATTGATCCAGCAGACGTCGAAGTCTTCCCGGATGCCCAGGCTGCCGACCGATCGGGGCAGTTCGCGGAGCGGCACGGCGTCGTCTTCGAGGACGAGGGCGAAGGGCAGCTTCTTGGCGACGACGGTTTCCAGGATTGCCAGGTGGCTCGCCGCGCACCCGATCATGCTGGGCTTGAGACCCCTGTTGCGTGACGCGTGGTCGGTCAGGAGGTGGGGCAAGGTGACGGCCGGAACGGCGCGGACCTTGGTCATGCCGAGCCCGGCGCGCTCCACCCTGGCCTTGGTCGAGGCGAAGCGGTCCGTGTCCGTGTCCAGGCTGATGATGAAGCAGCTATCCCAGTCAGCCTTCTCGGACCGTGTTTCCTGGGCAGCCTTGCAGGCCTGGTAGTAGGTCAGGCGAGAGCCGAACAGGCGTGCCATCCGCTCATCGGCGTTCACGGCCTTGGTCAGCAGGCCGACGGCGATGTGCCAGTTGTAAAGCCGCGCCGCATACTCGGCAGCCCGGATGAGATGTTCGTGCCGATCCGGAAATCCACCGGTCAGCGCCGCAACCCGGCAGAAGGCGGTTTCGTAGTCGCCGACCGAAGCGGGCGCGGTGGCGAAGGCCATGTGAAGCCAGAAATCATCCGGAAACCGCAGGATGCCCTGCTTGAACCGCGCCTCGGCCGCCTGCAGCCCGCCGGCACGCAGCTCGACGGCACCGCAACTGCGCCAAGCCGCGGGCGAGGCGTTGCGGGCCACGACAATGCGGAATGCTTCTTCCAGCATGCCGTCACCCAGATCGGACGCGACGCCGAACACACATTCCAGCAGACGGTCGATGGGACCGCCAGCATTCATCAGTTGCCGGGTGAATGCGAGGATGGAGTCCGGCTTCCTGCGCCAGTCCCTGGATCGAACGGCGTTGACGAACACCTTTACGTCGTGACGCTGCGCCAGGATCTCGTCGAAGGTGTCGTGGGCGCTATCGGCAGGTGGATCGCCAAGCAGATTCGCGGGCGAAGTCGCCATATCGAACTCCAGACGGGCGGATGCAGGAGGAAAGTCAGGAGCGTTGCCGCCCCTGATTGGCGCCTCAAGCGCACCTGTACGTCACACCTCGACCAGAAAACAAGGCCGCCAGCCGCCCTTGCGGGCCGGCTGGTCGAGCCGTAACGATCGTATGGGCGGGATCGACTATTTCGCCTTTAGATCCGCGAGTTGCTTGCGCACCTTCGCCAGGTCTCCGACCCGCGCGCCGTAGAGCCCGGGATGAATGAAGTCCAGGTTCCGCACGGGCGGCGGCAGCGCGACGTCCAGGTCCTTCGAGACATAGACGAGCGTGTTCTGCGCGTACCAGGGCTCGACATCCGCGGTCCAGAAGCGCGGCCGCAGCAGATCATGCGCGACAAAGCCCTCAGCCTCGAACAGCGCGGCCCAGTAGGACTGCCACTGCTCGTTCACGTGGTTGGTGCCGCCCTGTCGCGGGACAGCGGCGCCGAAGACGGCGATCGGGGCGAGGGAGGCGACGAACTTGACGAAGCCCTGGGCGCGTGCGGGCGACAGGTGTTCGGCGACTTCGAGGCAGATGGAAAGGTCGAACTTCTCGTCGAAGTCGGTGAGCGCCATGTCATTGAGGTCGCGCGGCAGGAAGGATTCCTGCGGGATCGCCAGGTCCGCGCGATCCACATAGGTGCCATCGATGCCACGGACGACCGGAACGCCGCACTGGATGAACTCGGCCGCCCAGGTGCCGACCCCGCACCCGACGTCAACAACACGGCCTGGCCGGAATGTATCGACGATCCATGGGACAATGGTCGCTGCGCTCTTCTGCGAGCCCGTCCGCTGGTGGTCATAGAACCGCTTTGTGTACGGTGCTTCGCTCATCCTAAAGGCCTCCAGTCTTGTCTCTCGCCAACAAGCGACATCCGCTTGCAATCTGCCGCCAATACGCCAACCGCCCGCACCATTGCCGAAGCTGTATTACCGGTGCTTGCAAGTCAATGGCGCCCTTGCACGCATAGGATGGACCGGGAAAGGCATGGGCTTTGTTGGAGCGCGTGTCTCGCCCTTCGTCGCGATGCGACGAGAGCCCGCCAGCGGCCGGGGCGGAGGATACCGACGCAGCGGATCGGTCTTCAAGGCTAGTATTTCCTTGACTCGCCACCTGGCATTGCGATAGCAAGAGACATCAAGGCTCGTAGTGCGTCCGCTTCGGTTCGTCCGTCGCGTCGCCCGCCTTCCCCAATCCTGAACCTCGATCGTCGCGACGGCCGTCCGGACCCCTTGCTCCGGGCGTCGTCGCTGCGTGTCGTCGTCGGGTCCCCACCTGCCAGGAGGACATCATCCCATGCGCCCCATCGCCGTGGTTCAACGCGTCCAGGCGCGCCGCCTGTGACCATCATGTCCATCCCGAGCATGCTCGCCTCCCAGGGCGACAGCGCACGCCGCCTCGTCGCCTCCGGCCGGATCATCGCCCCCCTCGGACTGCTGCGCGCACAGAGCAGTTCCGTGGCAACCCATATCGGGACCGATGGCTCCACCTGGGCGACCGTCAGCGCCGACACGGCGCGCTTCACCGGCCTGTCCCGGCGACTGCTGGTCGAAGGCCAGCGCAGCAACATGATCCGCAACCCGCGCGCCCTCAACCTCACCGCCGGCATTGTCGGCACCGGCGCCGTGGCGCCGACGAACTGGACCATCGCCAGCATCGCGGGAATCACGATCGAGATCCTGGGTGCCACCGTGGTGAATGGCGTCAGCGGGATGGCCTTCCGCCTGACCGGCACCAGCGGCGCCGCCGGATCGATCGCCCTGGACCCGGAGACGATGACCGGCATCGCCGCCAGCCCGAACCAGACCTGGACGGCGTCCGCGCTGGCCTGCAGCACCGCCGGGACGCTCACTGGCATCCTGGGCTTCGGCGTCGGCTTCACGTCACGGACCTCCGGCGGCTCCGCCCTGAGTGGCAACGGCACCGTCGTGCAATCGCTGGGCACGGCGCTGACGCGCTACAGCCGGACAGGCCCCACGACGACCGACGCCACCACGGCCTGCGTGCAGCCCCGCATGTCGGTCTCGATCGCGGCCTCGACCACGATCGACTGCACGATCTTCATGGGGTGGCCGCAGATGGAACTTGGCGGTATCGCCTCCACGCCCGTCCTGCCGCCCAGTGGCGTCGTCGCATCCTCCACCCGCTCGGCGGACAATGTCAGGGCAACACTGTCGGCGCTTGGCGTCGGCGCGGGCGCCGCCTGCACCATCCTGTGGGGTGGCGTGCTGCCCCAGGCCTCGCCGGCGGGCGATGACCAATGCCTGTTCCAGATCGACGACGGCACCGACGCCAACCGGTACCGCCTGCGCAACCTGGGTGGCGGCTCCTCCATCGTCGCGGGACGGGTCACGGGCGGCACGAGCCTGGACGGCACGGCGCTCGGCACCATGACCGCCGGCACCGGCTTTCGTGCCGGCATGACGCTCAACGGTGCCGGCCGGCTGGCGGCCTGCATCCAGGGCGGCTCGGTGCAGGTGGTCACCGGTGGTCCGACCTCCGGGCTGACGACCTTGCGGCTTGGCCTGAATGCCACGCTCAGCAGCGCCATGTTCGGGACGACGACCCAGCTGCGCGTCGTGCCCTTCGCCCTGTCGGATACCGCCCTCCAGGGCGCCGTGGCGGCAATGCCGGCGTAGCGGCGAGCCAGGCGCGCGGCGGCGTCCGGGGCTCTGCCCCGGCGACAGACCGGCGGTGGGTCCGACCCCACCCGATCCGCCGGCCGCCGCCTGGCCGGATGGTCGCCCGGCGGCGCCACGCGCGCGCAGCGTGTATTCCATTGAGAGGAACAACTCGGGATAGACGCTTCCCCCCCGACTCCCTAGAATGGCGGCATGGTTGAAAGCCCCGAACCGAGCGGGCGGCGTCTGCTGAGATCCGCCGTCGTCGCTGTCGCCGTCGTCGCGCTCGTCGTGACGGCGCTCGGCATGAGCGACGTCGTGCGCGCGGCGTTCGAGGCTCCGCCCGCCGTCAAGCCGTACGACCCGATGCCGCGCTGGTAGCGGCCACGCAACACTGTTTCACTGTCGCAACGCGGGCGCGACACAGGACGGCATCAGCCGGCGAGGCGTGTCTGGCACACAGGGTCATCCGCAGCAGGAGCCCCGCATGACCCCCGCCCAGACCGACGCCGTCGAGACCAGCTTCCGGCTGGTGGCCCCCATCGCCGAACCCGCCGCGGCCATCTTCTACGAACGCCTCTTCGCGCTCGACCCGTCGCTGAAGCCGCTCTTCGCCGGCACGGACATCCGCGACCAGGGGCGCAAGCTGATGCAGGCCATCGGCTTCGTCGTCGGCAACCTGCGCCGGCCGGACGCGCTGCTGCCCGCCGTGGCGGCGCTGGGCGCGCGGCATGCCGGCTATGGCGTCCGGCCCTCGCATTACGACACGGTCGGCCAGGCGCTGCTTGCGACCCTTGCCGAGGGGCTCGGCCCCAACTTCACCGATGACGTGCGCGACGCCTGGGCCGCCGCCTACGGATTGCTGGCGCAGACCATGATCGCCGCCGCAGAAACGCCACGCGCCGCGGCCTGAACCGGCTGCACCGGGCGGGGAGCGGTGCTATCGTGGCTTCGTGAACATCCTCTCCCCGCCCCGCGCCAGGTTGCAGATCGACGTCGTCTTCGACCTCGTCTGCCCCTGGTGTTTCCTCGGCACGCGGCGGCTGCGGCGCACGCTGCGCGCGCGGCCCGACATCGCCGCCGACATTACCTGGCGCCCCTTCCTGCTGAACCCGGACATCGCGCCGGGGGGCGTGCCGCGCCAGGACTACATCGTGCGGAAGTTCGGGGGCGAGGATCGTGCCCGCCGCCTGCATGCCACCATCGCCGAACTCGGCCGCGGCGAGGGTCTGATCTTCAACTTCGACCAGATCCGCCGCATCCCCCCTTCCCTCGATGCCCATCGCATGGTGCGGCTGGCGGACCGGCACGGCGTCGCGGCCGACGCCGTGGATGCGCTGTTCCAGGCCTATTTCTGCGAGGGCCAGGACATCGGTGACCTCGGCACCCTGGCGGCCATCGGCGCCACGCTCGGCATGGATGAGGGTGCGACGAGACGCCTGCTGGCCGGGCCGGCGGAGGTGGAGGCGGTGCATGCCGACAACCTGCGCGCCCATCGCCTCGGCATCAACGGCGTCCCCTGCTTCGTCGTCCAGGGCCGCCACGCCATTGCGGGCGCGCAGGAGCCGGAGGTGATTGAGCGCCTGCTGGACGTGGCGGTGGTGGAGGGCTGAGGCCCCGCCACCGCGTCACGCGATGCGGAAGGCGCCGGTGATCGCACCCTCCCAGCCGCCGCCCTCCACCGTCTGCGCGTAGAATGACCAGCGGCCGTTACGCCGGATGCCGATGATGGTGGCCCAATCCGTGTAGGCCGGCTGCGTCGCGCGCGAGAAGAGGGCCAGTTGCCCGTCCCGCAGACCGGCCTGCACCGTTGGGTCCATCTGCGAATGGGGCAGGTGGGCGGTGCCGCCCAGCTGGTTCGGTGGCCGGATGTGGGAGACGATCTGCGCGCCCGCCGAGGGCATGCCGATGCCGAAGCTGCAGCCGGACAGGTTGCTGGTCATCATGATGTCGGGCCCGCCCAGGCTGGGCAGCACGGTATGGGTATCGACCCACTGCTCGTTCATCTGGCGCATCGCCACGTACCAGATCCGCAGCGTGCCGCCGTCGGCGTAGTTTCCCGGCTGGCCATAGCCGATGATGAACTCGATCAGCGGGCGTTGCCTGGTCCTGCGCAACGCGCCTGACCATCCCGTGGTGAAGCCCGTCCGCGTCTCGTCCCGGTCCAGGAACCAGGCATCGACCACCCCGGAATAGCCGTGGCTGCCGGTGATCAGGACGGAATAGTGCCGCAGGAACCCGACCGGGTCCCGGGTCATCTCCGGCAGGATGTCGTCGAGCAGGATCGGCATGCCGCCTAAGAATTCCACAACCCAGACGGGTGGCGGAAGGCGATTCGGCAACCCTGGCGGCTTCTACCGCTTCCAGCGCCCCGGGAAGGGAATCGGCTTGGTCGCCGCACCCTTGGGCGCCGGCGGCACGACGGGTGCCTTGAAGACATTCTTCTTCGCCGGCATCGGCGCCTTCACCGGCGGCGGGGCCGGCTTCGCGGGCGGGGGTGTGGTCGATTTCGGCACCCTCCCCTGCGCTACCTCCGCCAGGGCAGAGAGCAGGTCGCGCGCGGACCGGATGCGCGCCTCGTAGGGCATCTCCTGGGCCAGCGCGATCTTCTGGTCGGGCCGCAGCTTCACCGCGCCGTGCTGCCCGGCTACCCAGTCGATCAGCCCGGGCGGGTTGGCGAAGCGGTTGCCGCGGAAGGCCAGCACGATGCCCTTGGGGCCGACATCCAGCTTCTCCACGCCGACCTGGCGGCACAGCGCCTTCAGCCAGACCACCTGCAGCAGCGTCTCGGCCTCTCCGGGCAGGGGCCCGAAGCGGTCGGTCAGCTCGGCGGCCATCGCCTCGATCTCGGCCTCGGTCTGCAGCGCGCCGATGCGGCGATAGAGGCCGAGGCGGACCGGCAGGTCCCGCACATAGGCTTCCGGCAGCATGACCGGCAGGCCGAGGTTGATCTGCGGCGTCCAGTCGCGGCTGTCGGCATCGTCACGCGCCTTGTCGGCGCCCGACTTCAGGTTCTGCACGGCGTCTTCCAGCATTTGCTGGTAGAGCTCGATGCCCACTTCCCGGATCTGGCCGGACTGTTCCTCGCCCAGCAGGTTGCCGGCGCCACGGATGTCGAGGTCGTGGGAGGCCAGGGTGAAGCCGGCGCCGAGGTTGTCGAGCGTCTGCATCACCTCCAGCCGCTTCTCCGCCGCGGCCGAAAGCCGATGCGTCTGCGGCCAGGTCAGGTAGGCATAGCCGCGCTGCTTGCCGCGGCCGACGCGGCCCCGCAGCTGATAGAGCTGCGCCAGGCCGAACATGTCCGCGCGATGGATGATCAGCGTGTTCACGGCGGGCATGTCGAGCCCGCTTTCCACGATGTTGGTGGAAAGGAGGATGTCGTATTTCTGGTCGCCGAACTCGGTCATCACCCGTTCGAGCTCGGTCGGCGCGAGCCGCCCATGCGCCTCCGCGATGCGCGCATCGGGGATGATCTCGGCGAGGCGCGTCCGCAGCTTCGGCAGATCCTCCAGCCGCGGGCAGACGCAGAAGACCTGGCCGCCGCGGAAGCGCTCCCGCAGGATCGCCTCCCGCAGCACCACGCCGTCCCAGGGCATGATGAAGGTGCGCACCGCGAGGCGATCGACCGGCGGCGTCGCGATCACGCTCATTTCCCGCACGCCGGTGAGCGCGAGTTGCAGCGTGCGCGGGATCGGCGTCGCGGTCAGGGTCAGGACGTGGACATCGGCCTTGAACTGCTTGAGGCGTTCCTTGTGGGCGACGCCGAAATGCTGCTCCTCATCCACGATGACCATGCCGAGGTCGGCGAACTCGATCCCCTTGGCCAGCAGCGCATGCGTGCCGACGACGATGTTGATGGTGCCGTCCTTCACGCCGTCCCGCACCAGCGCCGCCTCCTTCGGCGTCACCATGCGCGACAGCTGCGCGACCTTGATGGGCAGCCCCTCGAAGCGGCTGGAGAAGACGCGGAAATGCTGGCGAGACAGCAGCGTGGTCGGCACCACCACCGCCACCTGGCTGCCGGACATGGCGACGGCGAAGGCGGCGCGCAGCGCGACCTCCGTCTTGCCGAAGCCGACATCGCCGCAGATCAGGCGATCCATCGGGCGGCCGGCGGCCAGGTCCTCCAGCACATCGGCGATGGCGCGCTGCTGGTCATCGGTCTCCGCGAAGGGGAAGCGGGCGCAGAACTCGTCCCAGGCGCCCTCGGGCGGGATGGCGGCGACGGCTTCCCGCGTCTGGCGTTCGGCGGCAATGCGGATCAGCGCGCCCGCCATGTCGGCGATGCGGTTCTTGGCCTTGGCCTTGCGCGCCTGCCAGGTGGAGCCGCCGAGCTTGTCGAGGGCGACGCCCGCGGCATCGGACCCGAAGCGGGACAGCACCTCGATGTTCTCGACCGGCAGGAAGAGCTTGTCCCCGCCGTCATAGATCAGCCGCAGGCATTCATGCGGCGCGGAGCCCACGCCGATCGTCTCCAGCCCGTCATAGCGGCCGATGCCGTGGTCCTGGTGCACCACCAGGTCGCCCTGCGCGATCTCCGTCGCATCCGCGATGAACTGGTCGGCCCGGCGCCGGCGACGGGGCGGCCGCGCGATGCGTTCCCCGAGGAGGTCCTGTTCGCCGACCAGCGCGATGCCGGGCTGGCTGTCCTCCGCCGGGGCGACGAAGCCGCGCTCGACGCCCAGGATGGCGAGGCCGACCACGCCCTTCGGCAGCTTCTGGACGCCGGCGAAATCCTCGACCGGCTCGCAGGGGACGTTGTTCTCCCGCAGCAGGTTGGACAGGCGTTCGCGGGACCCGCGCGTCCAGGCCGCCAGAACGGCACGCTGGCCGCGCTTCTCCAGCGCCGCGGCGTGCTCGCCATAGGCCGTGAAGACGTTGCGGCCCTCGGCCCGCACATCGCTGAACAGCCGCCCGGGCCGGCCGCCGGCATCGATGCCGGGCGCGTGTTCCGACTGCTCGAAGGGGACGAAGCGGAAGACGCGGCTGTCCTCCAGCATGTGGATCCAGGCGTCGTGGTCCAGGTAGAGCCGGTCCGGCGGCGCGGGTCGGTAGGGCACCTCCCCTTCCCGCACCGGCATGCGCCGCGCCTCGTAGTGATCGACCACCATCTCCAGCCGCGCGGCCAGCGCATCCTCGGCCTGGTTGTCGAGGGAGACGGAGGTGCCCTCCCCGAGGTGGTCGAGGAGCGTCTCCATCTCCTCATGGAACAGGCCGGCCCAGTGTTCCATGCCGGGATGGCGGCGGCCGGCGGAGACGCTGACATAGAGCGGGTCTTCCGCCGCCGCCGCGCCGAACAGCTCCCGATACGCCGTGCGGAAGCGGCTGATCGACGGCGCGTCGAGGAACATCTCTCCCACCGGCCGCAGGGTGAGGCCCTCCAGCCTCTCCCCACTGCGCTGGGTGCCGGTGTCGAAGCGGCGGATATCCTCGATCTCGTCGCCGAAGAGGTCGACGCGGACGGGGTCGGATTCGCCCGCCGGGAACAGGTCCACGATGCCGCCGCGGATGGCGTATTCGCCGTGTTCCATGACGGTGCCGGTGCGGTGGTAGCCATTGGCTTCCAGGAATTCCGCCAGCTTCTGCGGATCCGCCCGCCCGCGGCGCTTCAGGCTGAGCGTCGCGCCGCTGAAGGCCGCGCGCGGCGGCACCTTCTGCACCAGGGCGTTCACGGTGGTCAGCAGGATGCGCGGTGCGGAACCGGGCTCGGCAAGCCGCGTCAGCGTCGCGATGCGCTCGGAGACAATCTCGGGATTGGGGGAGACACGGTCATAGGGCAGGCAGTCCCAGGCGGGGAAGCGCAGGACCTCGGTATGCGGGGTGAAGAAGGCCAGGGCCTCCGCCATCCGGGCCATGCGGGCATCGTCGCGGCAGACATGCAGGATGGTGCCCCGCGATTCCGCCCGGCGCCGCGCCAGGAGAAGGGCGTCGTACCCCTCCGGCGCGCCATGGACCGTGATGACGCTCATGCGGGGTCCAGCCCGAGCCCGGCCCGGATCTCCGGCGTCGCCCCGGCGGCTCGGCCGGCGCATTCCGCCGCCATGCGGGTCAGCATGGGGCTTGCGACCTCCGGCGGGATGGGGCGGCGGCCGGACAGCCAGTCCGCCAGGTCCACGTCCAGCAGTTCCAGCACCTGTTCCAGGTCGTCCAGCTCCGCCTCCGTGAAGGTGGCGATGTGGCGGGCGACGAAGGCGCCGACCATCAGGTCCGTCTCCTTCGTCCCGCGGTGCCAGGCGCGGAACTGCAGGCGCCGCCGGCGGGGGGAGAGCTGGTCGGGGGAGGAGAGTTCGGGGTCTGACATCGTCATCATGCTCGGTGCTGGCATATAGAGGCGCATGGGAATCCTGTCAGCCCGAAGCGCCGTGATCTCGTGACAACGCCTGATCCCTCACCCGCGCTCCCCGCCCATCCGGCGCTTCTCGCCCCCCTCCTGGCGCCCTTGACGGAGCTGCCGGGGGTGGGGGAGACGCTGGCCCGTCTGCTCGCGGAAGCGACGGGCGGCGACCGCGTGCTGGACCTGCTGCTGCACCTGCCGGAGCGCGTCGTCATCCGCCGCCGCGTCCCCTCCCCGGCCGAGGCGCCGGCCGACCAGGACTGCATCCTGGAGGCGGAGGTGGTGTCGCTGCGCGCTGCGCGGTCCGGCCGCACGGGCCGGCCCTATGTGGAGGTGAAGGCCAGTTCGGGCGGCAAGGCCCTGACGCTGCGCTTCATGAATGGTCGGCTGCCCTGGATCCAGAAGCTGCTGCCGCCCGGCAGCTTCCGCTTCCTGTCGGGCCGGGTGATGACCGAGGCTGGCGGCGGCTACGCCCTGATGAACCCGCTGGTGGCGGAGCGGGAGGACCAGCTTCCCCTGATCGAGCCCGTCTGGCCGATGGTGCGCGATTTGACGCCGAAGCGCATCGCCATGGCGATGGGCGCCGCGCTCGGCCGCCTGGCGCCGCTGCCGGAATGGGCCGATGGCGCGCTCTTGAAGCGGGAGGGCTGGCCGAGCTTCGACTCCGCCATCCGCGGCCTGCAACGCCCGACCGCGCTGCCGACGCTCGAGGCAAGGCGGCGCCTCGCCTATGACGAATTGCTGGCCGGCCAGGTCGCGATCGCCCTCGTCCGGCGCCGCCAGCGCGGCCGCCAGGGGCGCGCCATGCCGGGCACGGGGGAGTTGCAGGCCAAGGCGCTGGCCGCCTTCGGGCATGAACCGACCCCGGGGCAGCAGGCCGCCCTGGCCGATATCGCGGCGGACATGGCCGCGCCGCGGCGGATGCTGCGCCTGGTGCAGGGCGATGTCGGCGCGGGCAAGACGCTGGTCGCGGTGCTGGCCATGCTGCAGGCCGTGGAGTCGGGCGCCCAGGCCGCCCTCATGGCGCCGACCGAATTGCTCGCGCGCCAGCACCTGCGGACACTCGCAAAACTCTGCCTGCCGGCGGGCGTGCATGTCGAGCTGCTGACCGGCAGCGTGAAGGGGGCGGAGCGGAAGCGCGTGCTGCGGGGCCTGGCCGATGGCTCCGTCCAGATCGTGGTCGGCACCCATGCGCTGTTCCAGGACGCCGTGACCTTCCGGGACCTCGGCCTGTCGGTCGTGGATGAACAGCACCGCTTCGGCGTCGGCCAGCGCCTGATGCTCGCCAACAAGGGCCGCGACGCCGACATGCTGGTGATGACCGCGACCCCCATCCCTCGCACCCTGCTGCTGACCCAATGGGGCGAGATGGCGGTCAGCCGGCTGGAGGGCAAACCCGCGGGACGCCAGCCCATCGCCACCCGCATCGCCAGCCAGGACCGCCTGCCGGAGATCGTGGACCGGCTGCGGGAGGCCCTGGCCCGCGGCGAGCGCGCCTACTGGGTCGTCCGCGCCATCACGGGGGGCGAGCGCGACGACAGCGTGGCGGCGGAGGACCGCTTCGTCGAACTCCAGGGCCATTTCCCCGGCCTGGTCGGCATGGCGCATGGCATGCAGGAATTGGCGGTGCGGGAGAAGGCGCTGGCCGATTTCGCCGCCGGCACCACCCGCCTGCTGGTCGCGACCACCGTGATCGAGGTCGGCGTGGACGTCCCCGAAGCGACCATCATGCTGATCGAACAGGCGGAACGCTTCGGCCTCGCCGCGCTGCACCAGCTTCGTGGCCGCGTCGGACGCGGCTCCAAGCCTTCCTCCTGCCTGCTCGTCCATTCGGTTGGCCTGGGCGAGGCCGAGAAGCGCCGCCTGCTGGTGCTGCGGGACACGGAGGATGGCTTCCGCATCGCGGAGGAGGATCTGCTGACGCGCGGCGGCGGCGATGCGCTGGGCGCGCGGCAGTCCGGCCTGCCCGGCGCAAGGCTGCTGGACCCGCGGGAGGATGCGGAGGAATGCGCCCGCCTGACCCACATCGCCAACCGAGACGCCACCGTCCTGCTGGACCGCGACCCGCGGCTGGAGAGTGAGCGCGGCCAGGCCGCGCTGGCCCTGCTGGCGCTGTTCGACCATGACCCGACCCTGGCGCGGCTGGATGCGGGTTAGCGGGTTTCGAACGGAAAGGGCGTCGGGCGCCAGAAGCGGTTGAGGCCGTAGGCCTTGATGGTGCGGCGTTCGAGGTCGTGCAGGAAGGCCGCGATGGCGGTGCGGTCACCGGCGCGGAGGATGCTCTCGATTTCCACCTGCAAGGTCCAGTAGTCATCCATCACGCCGCGGTGGAACGGCTCCATCCGGTCGATATAGGTGCGGAGATGCTGCGCCGCGGCGGCGAAATCCCCCTGCATGGCGGCGATCCAGCCATCGATGTGCTCGACCGGTCCCATGCGGCGCGGCAATTCATGGAATTGCATGATCCAGGCGACCACATCGTCGAAGGTCCGGACCGCGTCGAGGAAGGGCCGCACCTTCGCCTCGAAGTTGGGTAGCAGGTGCTCCTGGAAGCCGGGGCTGAAGACGTCGAAATAGACGCTGGGCGGGTCCTGCAAGTGAAGCGGCACCCAGGGCTCGGGTGGCGGCGCGCCGATCACGCGTTCGATCAGGACAGACTGTCGGAAGCTGAGTTCTGGAGGAGGTTCGAACCACGACAAAGGGCTTACGAATAGACTGAGGTCAAGTCGGTTGGCATATGCCGTGCGGCCGAGATGCAGAGCAACGACCGCGCATCCGATTGGCGGCTTGAACAACCAGCGCCCGTTCAACATCAGATCTGGATGGGTGACTGCAATTGGCGCGAGGACGGATTTGGGCTGGCGGCGCGAGCTCATCTGATCACCGTGGCGGCCTCAACTCGATGACAAGCACATGCGGCGTGGCAACGCCATGTCTGATGGCGTAGGCGCTGGCAGCGCGATAGATGCGCGCAGTCTGCTGGTTGTTCAGACCCGAAGCTCCGGTTTTCACATCATACGCGCAGACAGTGCTTGTTCCTTCGACTACATGAAAAATGTCCAATCTCGTCGTACCACGCTCACCATAGGGTCGAATCGTCCCTGTAGACCCGGCGAGCGAAATCTCTGCGCTAACGTTCGGGTTCATTCCATATCGATTGTCGATAGCGTCTCGGATCTGCAAATGCACCGCCGTACCCCACTGCTGAGCCGACAGGCCATCGCGTGACGTCGCAGCTGCGACATCCGCAACCAGGTCATCGAATTCGGGTGTCTTCGGACAGAACTCGAGCACCCGTTCTGGCGATAGCGTGCCGACAGCGACACGAAGATCAGGCTCAGCGCCTTCAAACCCGCGGCCGAGCAAGAGAAATGGCGTGTCCGCCACATCGGCGCCGCCACGCGGACGCCGCGGCATGTTCAGGAGATAGTTGTAGACGCTCACCGCTGCCGTCATCAGCGCGCCACCGGCGAGCGGCACGGCCAGAGGCCCGCCAACCGGCACGATTTCTCCGTCTCGCGCGGCGAATTCCTGCACCACGACCTGCCCGTCCGGCAGACCGAGAGTGCAGACTTGGCTGCCATCGGCCAGGCTCTCGCAACTTCCCACCAGGCTGCCATCGGCATTGCGGAGCGTGATGCGCCGGCCTCCATCCGGCAGTTCCTGCTCGGACGCCCGCACGGGATGCGCCGTCGCCTCACTGGCATCCGCCGCGCGTTGCCCGGTGTGGCGGTAATGGCCGCTGACCTCCTCGGCCTCCCCGTCCCGATGCCGGGTGCAGGGCGCGACCCAGACGAGGCCATCGCCCGCCGCCTCCCCTGCCGAAACCTCCCGCCAACCCTCGGAGACCCAGGCGCGATAGGCAGCCTGCTCCGGATGGCCACGCTGCCAGTAGCGCGGATCGCGCATGGCGACGCGAAGGTCCGCAGCGTTCAGGGGGATGGGATCGGGCATCAACACCTCCTGCTGCGTGAAAGCCATGACGAAAGCGGATCGAAAACAAGAACAAAAAAAGAACGCTCCTCATCCTCGCGGGTAAGCCCACCCACCCCCAGGGGGGGGCTTGCATCGCGCCCCCCGCCTCCTTAATCGCTGCGCCGGGGAATCCTGGGGGCTGAGCCTTGACCGCGCTGATCGAGATCGAGCGCCTGACCAAGCGCTTCGGCGCCTTCACGGCCGTGGACGATGTGAGTTTCAGCGTCGCCAAGGGGGAAGTCGTCGGCTTCCTCGGGCCGAATGGCGCCGGCAAATCCACCACCATGCGCATGCTGGCGGGCTTCATGACGCCAACCGCCGGCACGGCGCGCATCTGCGGCGACGATGTCGTGGAGAAGCCCGTGGCGGCCAAGCGGCACCTCGGCTTCCTGCCGGAAGGCGCGCCGACCTACCCGGAGATGACCGTCACCGGCTTCCTCCAGTTCTGCGGCCGGGCGCGCGGCTTCCATGGTTCCGATCTGGGTGATCGCGTCGCCAAGGCGATGGCGCTGACGCAACTCGAAGGCGTGCGCTTGCAGCCGGTGGAGACACTGTCGAAGGGCTTCAAGCGCCGCGTCGGCTTGGCCGCCGCGCTGCTGCACGACCCTGCCGTACTGGTGCTGGACGAGCCGACGGATGGCCTCGACCCCAACCAGAAGCACGATGTCCGCAACCTGATCCTCGCCATGGCGCCGGAGAAGGCGATCGTGATCTCGACGCATATCCTGGAGGAAGTGGGCGCCGTCTGCTCCCGCGCCGTCGTCATCGCCCGCGGCCGCGTGGTGGCGGATGAGACGCCGGCGCAGTTGGCGGCGCGAGGCCCCAGCATGGATGCCGTCTTCCGAACGCTGACCTTGGGCGAGCAGGAGGCCGCGTGATGGGTGGCGCGATCACGGTCTTCCGGCGCGAACTCGCCGGGTATTTCGCGACGCCCGTCGCCTATGTCTTCATCGTCATCTTCCTGATCATGGCGGGCGCGCTGACCTTCACGGTCGGCAACTTCTTCGCCCGCGGCCAGGCGGATCTGACGCCCTTCTTCACCTTCGTGCCCTGGCTGTTCCTATTCCTCGTGCCCGCGCTGACGATGCGGTTGTGGGCGGAGGAACGGCGGCTCGGCACCATCGAACTTCTGCTGACGCTGCCGATCGCGCAGTGGCAGGCGGTGCTGGGAAAATTCCTGGCGGCCTGGGCCTTCTGCGGCATCGCCCTCGCCCTGACCTTCCCGCTGGTCATCACCGTCAACGTGCTGGGCAACCCCGACAATGGCGTGATCCTGACGGGCTATCTCGGCTGCATGATGGTGGCGGGCGCGTTCCTGGCGGTCGGCGCGGCGATCTCCGCCATGACCAAGAACCAGGTCATCGCCTTCGTCCTCGCGGTCGCGGCCTGCTTCTTCCTGACGGCGGCGGGCAGCCCGGTGGTGACGGAGTTCCTGTCGAAGCGCATCCCGCTGCTGGCGGACCTGGCGCGCGCCATCAGCATCACGGACCGGCTGAACGGCTTCACCCGTGGCGTCATCGCCGCGCGGGACTTCGTCTTCTTCGCCTCCTTCATGGCCTTCTTCCTCTTCGCGAACACCATCGCGATCGACCAGCGGAAGGCGGACTGAGCCCATGAGCACTTCCATTCCCGCCGCGAAGAAGCAGGGCAAGCGTGGCGTCTCCGCCCTCGTGGCGCTGGGCCTCGGCGCCGTCCTGGCCGTTGGCGTCAACATGCTGTCGGACCGGCTGCTGGCGCGCGCCCGCATCGACCTGACGGAGAACCGCCTCTACACGCTGTCCGACGGCACGCGGCAGGTGCTGCAGGGGCTGCAGGACCCCGTCACCTTCCGGGTGTATTATTCGCGCCGCCTCGGCGCCGCGATCCCGGTCTATGGCGCCTATGCCGAACGCGTCCGCGCCATGCTGGACGAATACGTCGCCGTCAGCGGCGGCAAGCTGCGGCTGGAGGTCTTCGACCCCGAGCCCTTCAGCGAGATCGAGGACCGTGCTGTCGCGCTCGGCCTGCAGGGCGTGCCGGTCGATCAGTCGGGCGAGCAGGTCTATTTCGGCCTCTCCGGCGTGAACCTGCTGGATGACGAGCGGACCATCCCCTTCTTCCAGCCGGACCGCGAGCGGTTCCTGGAGTACGACCTGACGCGGATGGTGTGGGAGCTGTCGAACCCCCGCCGGCCGGTACTGGGCGTCATCTCCTCCCTGCCGCTCAACGGCGATCCGCGCGCGATGATGATGCGCCAGCCCGGCGTCGGGCAGCCCTTCGTCGCCATGAACCAGCTGCGCCAGTTCTACACGGTGCGCGACATCACGCCCGATACGCAGGTGATCGAGCCCGATGTGCAGGTGCTGATGGTCGCGCATGCGCAGAACCTCAGCGACCAGATGCTCTACGCCATCGACCAGTTCGTCATGCGCGGCGGACGGCTGATCGCGCTGACGGACCCGCACAGCGAAAGCCAGGCCTCCCGCCCCTCCCCGGGCCAGCGGCCGCCGAGCGACACCTCCTCCTCCCTCTCGCGCCTGCTGAACGCCTGGGGCGTGGAAGCGCCGTCGGACAAGGTGGTGCTGGACCTCCGCGGCGCCTGGCGCGTCCGCGCCGATCCGCGGGACCGCGTGCAGGCGGTGGACTACGTTGCCTGGTACAACGTCCCCGCCGCCGGCCTGAACCGGAGCGAGGTGGCGACGGCCGAGCTGCAGCAGGTGACCGTCGCCTCCGCGGGCGAGGTGCGCCGGCGCGAGGGCTCGACCATCGAGTTCACGCCGCTGGTGCAGACCAGCGAACGCTCCATGCTGGTCGATGCCAGCGCGGTCCGGCAGGACCCCTCGCCCGCCCGGTTGCTGGCGGATTTCCGCCCCGACAACCAGGTGCGCACCGTCGTCGCGCGCCTGCGCGGGCCGCTGACCTCCGCCTTCGAGGCGCCGCCCGCGCCGGCCGAGGGCACGGAGCGCCCGGCCGATTTCCCTGCCCATCGCGCCCGCAGCGAAGGCCCCGCCAACCTGATCGTCGGCAACGACGCCGACATCCTGGAGGACCGCTTCTGGGTCCGCGTGCAGGATTTCTTCGGCCAGCAGGTCACGACGCCCTTCAGCGACAACGGCAACTTCATCATCAACCTCGCCGACAGCATGGCGGGCGGCGAGGCGCTGGTCTCGCTCCGCTCCCGCGGTGAATCGCTCCGGCCCTTCGAGATGGTGGAGGACATCCGCCGCAGCGCGGAGGCCCAGTTCCGCCAGACCGAGCGTGGCCTGACCGAACGCCTGGAGGCGACCGAACGGCGCCTGCGCGAGTTGCGCCAGGGCCCCGGATCCAACGCCCCTGGGGGCCAGGCGCCCGCCAACGCCGTGATCACCCCCGAACAGCGCGCCGAGATCGACGCGGCGCGGGAGGAGATCCGGCGCACCCGCGGCGAACTCCGCCAGGTGCAGCTGGAACTGCGCCGCGACATCGAGGGGCTGGAGACCGCGCTCCGCATCCTCAACATCGCGACGGTGCCCCTGCTGCTCACCATCTTCGCCATCGGCCTCGGCGTCATGCGCGCGCGGCGGCGGGCGGAGGCGCGGGCATGAACCGCCGCAACCTGCTGCTGCTGGGCGGCGCCGCCGTCGCGGCCGTGGGCGGTGCCCTGCTGCTGACGCCGCAGACGCCGACCGCGCCCCAGCCCTCCGAGACCGCGCTGGCCTTCCCGGGCCTGGCGCAGCGCCTGGCCAATGCGACGACCATCGAGGTGCGACGCAACGACGCGACGCTGGTGGTGCGCAAGGCGGGCGAGGCCTGGGTGCTGCCCTCCAAGGCCGACCACCCCGTGCGGCCGGAGAAGGTGCGCGAACTGCTCGTCGGCCTGACGGAACTGCGCCTTGCGGAGCCGCGGACCGCGAATCCCGAGATGCTGGAACGCCTCGGCCTGAACGACCCCGCCCAGCCCGGCTCCACCGCCAGCCATCTTCGCGTGCTGGATTCGCAGGGCGGCGTGATCGCGGAGCTCGTCATCGGCCGCCGCCGCGTCCGCGTGCAGGGCAACGTGCCCGAAAGCGTCTATGTCCGCCGCGCCAATGAGAACCAGGCCTGGCTCGGCGAAGGGCGGCTGCCGCTGGATGGCGACCCCAACCTCTGGATCGACCGCGACCTCGCCAACATCGCGCGCGAACGCGTGCTGTCGCTAACCGTGACGCGGGCCGGCGAGGCGCCGCTGGTGGTGCGGAAGGACCGCGACGCCGATGGCAAGCTGGCCGTCGTCAACCCCGCCGAGGCCGGGGAGATGGATGAGATCAGCCTGGACGAGATTGCCCGCGCCTTCGAATTCCTCACCTTCCTCGATGTCCGCCGCGCCGCGGAGATCCCCGGCGAGCGCGTCGGCACCGGCGCCTTCGAACTCACTGACAACCTCCGCATCACCGCCACCGTCAACAAGGATGGCGAGACGATCTGGGTGATGCTCTCGGCCGAGGGCGATGAGGAGGCACGGCGCCTCGACAATCGCTGGCGCGGCTGGGCCTACCAGGTCGGCCAGTGGAAGGAGAAGGCGCTGGTCCCTAGGCTGGAGGATCTGCGCAAGCAGCCCCCCGCCGCGGCCGAACCGGCGGCGCCGGCGGCCGAGTGACCGCGCCCGTCGTCAATCGGCGTGAATACCCGGACCGCCCCTGGGTCGGCATCGGCGTGGTCGCGCTGCGCGGCGACACCGTGCTGCTGATCCGCCGCGGTCGCCCGCCGCGCCAGGGGGAATGGTCCCTGCCCGGCGGCGGCCAGCGCCTCGGCGAGCCAGCCGAGACCTGCGCGCGGCGCGAATTGCTGGAGGAGACGGGGATCGAGGTCGGGCCGCTCCGCCTGCTGGCGGTGGTGGACGCCATCACCCCCGGCGATCCCGGCCGAGGCCCGCGCTTCCACTACACCATCATTGACTACACCGGCGCCTGGACCGCCGGCACCGCCCGCCCCGGCGGGGACGTGACGGAAGTCGCCTGGGCGCCGATGGATGCGCTGGAGCCCTTCGGCCTGTGGCCGGAAGCGCTGCGCGTCATCGCCCTCGCCCGCAGCCAGGCCCCCGCACCCTAAGCCGATTTACCCTCTTTAGCACATTTAGCACCGATTCCGGGGCATCCGGGCGGGCGCGAAAGGGCTGTTGATGCGAAGAACATATCCGCAACAGGCGCCGTACGCCAGTGCATTCGCGCCTTGGGGTATCGGTTCCCCGGCCCCATGAGCCTGTCGGCAATGTGTGTATACGATGTTCCGCTTCTGTCCCAGAGTGCAGGCGAATGCAGAGCGCCCTCGGCCTAGACCCCGTCCTGTTGTCCCGTCCCGGCCAGCCGCATCGCGCCCGCCTTCCCCGGGGCTTCCGCCTGCTCTGGCTGGCCGCGGTGCTGGTGCCGGTGCTGGGCGTGATGGGCGCGGGCGCCATGGCCTGGATCGATGTCCGCCGCGAAGCCGGCGCCAGGCTCGACCGCACGGTGGAGATGCTGCGCCAGCACGCGCTGCGCAGCTTCGCCGCGCAGGACGCCATCCTGACCGCCACCGCCCGCGCCACGGACCGCATGGGGTGGGAGGAGATGCGCCACAGCGCCGCCCTGCACGGGCTGCTGGCGGAACTCACGCAATCCATGCAGCCGCTGGTGCAGGCGGTGATGGTGGCGGATGGGCGCGGGCGTGTCGTCCTCGCTTCCTGGGAATATCCGGCGCGCCCGGTCGACATCTCTGACCGCGACTTCGTCACCGCCCTGCAGGACGGCGCGCGGGAGGCGGTGGGGGAGGTCATCACCGCCCGCCCCATGGGCTGGACCATCTTCCCCGTCGCCCGCCGCGCGCCCCCCCGCCCGGGCGCGGAGGAGACAGGCGTCATCGCCACCGCCTTCAACCCCGCCACGCTGGCGGATTTCTATGCCTCGGTGACCGAGACGCCGCGCGACGTGGTGCTGATGATGCGCCTCGACGGCGCGGTGCTGGCGCGGCACCCGCCCCTGCCCGACCCGGCGGCGGAACCGGCGCAGCGCCCCGCCCGCCAGGCGGTGCTGGCGGAGTCGCTGGCACGCCCGCCCGGCGTCGCGCCCGGCCCCTCCGCCGGGATCGGTGACGGGCGGCCCCGCCTCTTCGTCGCGCGCCAGGTGGGCGACTGGCCCGTCGCCGTCGCCTATGGGTTGAGCACGGAGGCGCTGCACCAGGCCTGGCGGCAGCGCATGGTGGCGCCGGCGGTGGGCGGCCTGGCGGCGGCAGGCCTGCTGCTGGCGCTGACCTGGATGGCGATCAGCGGCGCCCGGCAGCAGCAGGTGGCGGCGGAACGGCGGATGGAGGCGGAGACGCAACTGGCCCGCGCCGGCCGCGCCGCCGCCATCGGGCTGCTGGCGGCCGGGCTCGCGCATGACGTGAAGAACCTGGTCCAGGCCGTGCGCAGCGGCGCCCGGCTGATGGACCGCCGCGCCGACGACCCGGCGGAGGTCCGCCGCTGTGCCGGCCTGCTGGGCGATGCGGCGGAGCGTGGGCGCCGCCTGGTGGAGGCCATGCTGGACTTCGCCCGCGGCGGCGGGGAGACGGATGGCGCCCAGCCCCCGCTGGAGGCCGGCCGCGCGCTGCTGGACCTGGCGGAGCTGCTGAACCGCACGCTCGGCAGCGGGTGGCGCGTGAAGGTGGTGGTCCCCCCCGGCCTGCCGCCCGCACGCGGCGACCGCGCGGGGTTCGAGGCCGCGGTGGTCAACCTGGCCGCCAATGCGCGGGACGCCATGCCCCGCGGCGGCACCGTGACCATCGCCGCCTGGGTGGAGGAGTTGCCGGAGGCGCGCGACGACGCCGGGCTCAAGGCCGGGCGGTACGTCGTGGCGGCGGTCAGCGACACCGGCGCGGGGATGGATGCGGCGACGCTGGCGCGGGTGGGCGAGCCCTTCTTCACGACCAAGGGGCCGGGGCGCGGCACGGGGCTCGGGCTGGCGACCGTGCGCGGCTTCTGCACCCGGGCCGGCGGCGCGCTGCTGCTGGACAGCGAGGCCGGGCGCGGGACAACGGCGGCGATGTGGCTGCCGGTGGCCTGACGGGGGCGGTCATGATCACCGGCAGGCGACCCAGCTAGGAGAGGGGCGCAGCACGGGCAGGGCGGGCGCCGGCGCGGCGTACATCCGCTGCACGGCCGCCACCAGCAATGGCAGGTCATAGGGCTTCACCAGGACCTCCTCCGCCAACCCCGGCGGCATTGCCTCGGTGTCGTAGCCAGTGGTGACGATGAATGGCAGGTGCAGCTCGTGGAGCCGGTCGGCGAGCGGCAGCGCGCTGACGCCATGCAGGTTCAGGTCCAGCAGCACGCCATCAGGGTGCAGGCGCAGCAGCATGTCCTCCGCCTCCGCCAGGCTGGCAGCATGCCCGACCACGAAGGCCCCCTCCTCCACCAGCGCGTCCTCGACGAAGGCGGATATCAGGGGTTCGTCCTCGATCAGCAACAGGCGGCGATCATCCAGCCGCGGCATGGCGGTTCTCCCTGGTCGCGCGCCGGGTGCTGCCACGCGCTCTCGGGGACAACGACAGTTGATGACCGGCGAAGCTTTCAAGTCGGGGTGAATAAGCTTATTGTTACTGCGGGGTCGTCCCGCATCCATTCGGGAGCGGTGACCTGGCCAGCGGCCCACCCCGCCCATACTCCGCCGTCATCGCGCCTTGGCGCCGAACTCAGCCCACCACCCAAGCTACGCCTTGTCGATCGTGCCTGCGCAACCTTCCGAAGGTAGATCAGCCGGCATGGCCAGCCCCTCCGTCACCGCAGCCGTTGGAGCATCCGCCGGTGGCGTCGAGGCGCTGCGCAGCATGTTCAAGGCAGCCAGGCCGGATGCGGGGATCGCCTATGTCGTCCTGCTTCACCTCGACCCCAACAGGGACAGCTCCCTGACCGGCATCATCGCCCGCAACTGCGCGCTGGTGGTGGAGACCGCGGTGGATGGCGATACCCTGCAGGCTGACCACGTCTATGTCGTGCCAGCCGGCTGCATCCCCACCATCGTCGGCGGCCGGGTGGTGCTGACGCCCGATGACGGGCCGGACCGTGAGCCGCGTTCGATCAATGCGCTCTTCTCGTCGCTGGCGGCGGACGCCAGGGATCGCGCCATCGCCGTGGTGCTCTCGGGCTTCGGCTCCGACGGCACTCTCGGCGTCAGGGCGGTGAAGGAACAGGGCGGGCTGACCGTCGCGCAGGGCAGCAACGGCACCTCCCCGGGCCATACCGGCATGCCAGACAGCGCCGTCGCCAGCGGCCTGGTGGACATGGTGGTGCCCGCCGAGTTCATCCCGGCGAAGCTGGCGGAATACGCCCGCAGCTTCGACACGCTGTCGGGCCTGACCGCGGCGCCCGGTGAGCGCCCTGAAGCCGAGGAAACCCGCATCGGCACCGCGCGGCTGGCGATCTGCGAGATCCTGCGCCGCACGACGGGCCATGACTTCGCCGGCTACAAGGAACGCACCTTCCTGCGGCGGGTGCAGCGGCGCATCCAGGTGCTGCGGCCGGGCTCCGTGGAAGCCTATGTCGAGCGGCTGCGCGCCGACCATGAGGAGGCGCAGGCGCTGGTGCGCGACCTGCTCATCAGCGTCACCGCCTTCTTCCGGGACCCCGATTCCTTTGCCGTGCTGGCCACGCAGGTGATCCCCCGCCTGTTCGAGGGCAAGGGACCAACCGATTCCGTCCGGATCTGGGTGCCAGGCGTGGCAACGGGCGAGGAAGCCTACTCCCTGGCGATCCTGCTGCGCGAACATGCCGCCCGCCTGGCCGCGCCGCCCCGCATCCAGATCTTCGCCACCGATATCGACGAGGCCGCCCTGCTGGTCGCCCGCGTGGGCCGCTACCCCGCGAACCTGGTCACCGGCCTGTCGCCGGACCGGCTCGCGCGCTGGTTCACGGCGGAAGGCGCCAGCTACCTCGTGATCGGCGAGGTGCGGGAGATGTGCGTCTTCTCGGCGCACAGCCTGATCCGCGACCCGCCCTTCTCGCGCCTCGACCTCATCTCCTGCCGCAACCTGCTGATCTACCTCGACAGCACGGCGCAGCGGGATGTCTTCCCCACCTTCCACTTCGCGCTGCGGCCGAAGGGCCACCTGTTCCTCGGCAGTGCCGAGAGCGCCGCGCAGTTCAGCGACCTGTTCCGCGCCGTGGACAAGCTGCATCGGCTGTACCAGCGGCGCGACCATGCCTCCCCCATGGTCCGGCTGCCGCTGCGCCAGGCCGTGGCGGGGGCGCGCGCCGCCATGGTGCCGAGCGGGGCGGCCAGCGTGCTCGGCACCGTGCGCAAGGCGGCGGAAGCGGCGGTGCTGGAGCGCTACGGGCCGAGCCATGTGGTGGTGAACCGCGACGCGGAGGTGATCTTCAGCTCGGCCCATACCGGCGCCTTCCTGGAGATGCCGCTCGGCCAGCCGACCCGCAGCCTGCTGGCGCTGGCGCGGCGCGGTCTTCGGCTGGAACTGCGCGCCGCCTTCCAGGACACGCTGCGCCACCGGCGGCTGAGCCTGCGATCCGGCCTCGATGCCGACAATGTCGGCCTGCCCGGCACGGTGGCGCTGAGCGTGGAGCCGTTGCCGGAAACCGATCCGGCGGAGCCGCTGTTCCTCGTCGTCTTCACGCAGCCGGCCCCGGCGCAGGCTGTCGCGCCCCCACCCCCGCCAGGCAGCCCGCCCCCCATCCCCGCCGACCAGGAGGAGATGCGCGACACGCGCGAGCGGCTTCAGACGCTGATCGAGGAATACGAGACCTCGGCCGAGGAACTGCGCGTCAGCAACGAGGAGCTGCTTTCCGTCAACGAGGAGTTCCAGTCCGCCAACGAGGAGCTGGAGACCGCGAAGGAGGAACAGCAATCCGTCAACGAGGAGCTGAGCACCGTCAACGGCGAGCTGCAGGTGAAGGTGGAGGAACTGGCGCGCGCCAATGCCGACCTGAAGAACCTGTTCGACGCGACGCGCGTGGCCACCGTGATGCTGGACCGCGAGCTGTCGATCCGGAACTTCACGCCAGCGATCGGCGACCTGTTCAAGCTGCTGCCGTCCGACCGCGGCCGGCCGCTGACCGACATCGCCAGCGCGCTGGACACCGACCAGCTGCTGCATGACGCGCGGCAGGTGCTGGCCGATGGCAAGCCGATCCAGCGCCGGGTGAGCCTGCGCGACGGCCGCAGCCACTACCTGCTGCGCGTCCTGCCCTACCAGACCGAGGGGCAAAAGGTGGACGGCGTGCTGGTGGCCTTCGTCGACGTGACCGAGCTGGTGGAGGCCGTCGACGCGCGCGAACACCAGCGGACGCTCGTGACGGAGCTGAACCACCGCGTTCGCAACATGCTGCAGGTGGTGATCGGCCTGACGCGCCAGACGCTGAAGGAGGGGCAGCCCCCGGCGGAGTTCGGCGTCACCCTGACGGGCCGGATGCGGTCGCTGTCGCAGGCGTACCAGCTGATCGCCCGCGTCGAATGGGGCGATGTGGACCTGCGCGAACTGGTGCTGCAGCAGCTGGCGCCGCACCTGCACACCCCGGACCGCGGCGAGGCTTCGGGCCCGACGATCCTGCTGCGGCCCGCGGGCGCGGTGGCGATGGGGCTGGTCCTGCACGAACTGGCGACGAATGCGATGAAGTACGGCGCGCTGTCGAACGACAGCGGGCGGATCCTGGTCTCCTGGATGGTCAGCGCGCAGGAGACGGGCCGTGCGGTGGAGATCAGCTGGCAGGAGCAGGGCGGGCCGCCGGTGAAGCCGCCGACACGCCAGGGCTTCGGCACCGATCTGATCCGGCGCCAGGTCGAGCGCGGGCTGCGCGGGCGCATCACGACCCGCTACGACCCGCCGGGTTTCAGCGCCGGGATCACGCTGCGGCTGGACGTCGAGCCGCGGATCATCAGCGAAGGATAGGCCGTGTCCCCACGCGGCGGGCGTGGCGCCGGAAGCGCTCGGCCGGGCCGCGCATCCCCTAACCCGCCACCCCCCAGGCCAAGCGCTTGCGGTAGAGCGTGCTCGGGCTGATGCCAAGATGGGCGGCGGCCTTCGGGATATTGCCGTCGCAGAGCTCGACCGCGCGCTCGATCGCCTCCCGCTCGATCTCCGCCAGCGGGCGGATCTGGCGGAAGCGGTCGGCGTCCGGCGCCAGGGTGCGCGGCTGTGACGCGCGGGGCGGGTCGTCCCGCGGCGTGGCCTCGCGGGGCGACGCATCGCGAAGGGACGCATCGCGAAGGGTTTGGGGCAGCATCGCCGCCGTCACCCATTCGCCGTCATGCAGCACCACCGCGGTGCGGATGGCGTTCTCCAGTTCGCGGACATTGCCGGGCCAGCGATGGGCCAGCAGGGCGGCCTTCGCATCCTCCGCCAGGCCGCGGAAGGCGCGGCCTTCCTCGGCGGCGCTGCGGGCCAGCATCGCCTCCGCGATCGTCACCACATCGGCGCCGCGGTCGCGCAAGGGCGGCAGGGAAACCGGGACGACGTGCAGGCGGTAGTAGAGATCCTCCCGGAACCGTCCCTCCCGCACTTCCAGCAGCGGGTCGCGGTTGGTGGCGCAGACGAAGCGCACATCGGTGCGGCGCAGCGCCGTGCTGCCCACGGGCTGGAAGGTGCCGGTCTGGATGAAGCGCAGCAGCTTGCCCTGCAGGCCGAGGTCCATCTCGCAGAGTTCGTCGAGGAACAGCGTGCCGCCATCGGCCGCCGCCGCCGCGCCCTGCCGGTCCGCGACGGCGCCGGTAAAGGCGCCGCGGACATGGCCGAAGACCTCGCTCTCGATCAGGTCCTTAGGGATGGCGGCGCAGTTGATGGCGATGAAGGGGCCGTCGCGGCGCGGCGACAGCTTGTGCACCGCCTCCGCCGCCAGTTCCTTGCCGGTGCCTGATTCGCCGGTGATGAAGACCGTGGCGCGGGAGGAGGCGGCCGTTTCCAGGATGCGATAGACCGCCTGCATGGCGGGGGCGGCGCCGATGAAGCCCTGGAAGGCGGTGCGCGGGCGGGCGGCGGCGAGGTCCCGCACCTCCCGCCGCAGGGCCGCGCGTTCCACCGCGTTGGTCAGCGTCACGGCCAGGCGTTCGGCGGCGAAGGGCTTCACCAGGAAGTCGGCAGCGCCGGCGCGCATGGCATCGACCGCAGTGGCGACGCTGCCATGCGCCGTCATCACCACCACCGGCAGGTCGGGGCTGTCTCGGCGCAGCACCCGCAGCACTGTCAGGCCATCGCTGTCCGGCAGCCGGAGGTCCAGCAGGACGCAATCCGGCTTCTCCTGCGCCGCCAGGCGGAAGGCTTCCTCCGCCGTGCGGGCGTGGCGCGACGCGAAGCCCGATCCGCGGAGATACTCGCCATAGACGGCGGCGAGGGAGGCGGTGTCCTCCACCAGCAGCACGCGCGGCTGGGCGTCGCCGGCCCGGCGCGGCTGCGCCTCGATGCCACGCCGTTGCAGGATGGCGTCAACCATGCCCTTTCCCGGCCTGGCGCCCCACCCAGTAGAGCATCGCCACGCCGATCACCGCCGGGAAGACCCAGGCGGGCCAGCCCAGCACCGGCAGCATCACGCGGTCCCACACGCGCGCCGAGATGTTCTGGTCCACCAGCGCCTGCAGCATGCGGAGCGAGGGCGGGTAGAGTGACACCATGACACCCGCGAGCGAATGCAGCGGCCCGAAGCCGGAGGCGATGGCCACGGCGCCGGCGAGCAGGATGAGGCCGAGCGACCGCATGCCGTCAGCCTTGGTTGCGCCACGGCGCCTGGGCGGCGAAGCCAGCACCCGTCATCCACCATCCCCCACTGGAGCACCTGATCCGTCCGAATGGACAGATCAGGTGCTCCAGAAGTTGTTGCTTCCAAAGCACGAAATCGGGTCACGCTGGTGCAGTGTGACCCGATAGTGCTTCAGCCGGCGCCCCGGCCCGACGCGGTCAGGCCCAGAGGCGTTCGTTCTGCCTGTTGGTATAGAGCGACGCCACGAATTCGCCATAGCCGTTGTAGAGCCGCGTCGGCACCCGTTCATTGCTGCCGATCAGGCGCTCCGTCGCCTGGCTCCAGCGGGGGTGCGGCACTTCCGGGTTCACATTGGCCCAGAAGCCGTATTCGCTGGCCTGCAGCGTTTCCCAGAAGCTCTTCGGCCGTTGGTCGGTCAGCGTGATGCGCGCGATCGACTTGCCCGACTTGAAGCCGTACTTCCACGGGAACAGCACGCGGAAGGGCCCGCCATTCTGCGCGGGCAGCGGCTTGCCGAAGAGGCCGACGGGCATGAAGGTCAGCTCGTTCGCCGCCTCGTCGATCGTGCAGCCCTCCACATGCGGCCAGGGATACCAGGACTGGCGGAGCCCCGGCATCACGGCGGGCAGCGTCGCCGTCTCGAACCGCACGTATTGCGCGGAGGCCAGCGGCGTGACGAGGCTGAGGAGGGAGGAGAGCTGGAAGCCGGTCCAGGGCACGGTCATGCCCCAGGCCTCCACGCAGCGCAGGCGATAGACGCGCTCCTCCACCCCGATGCGGCGGATGATGTCGTCCACGTCGAACTCGCCGGGCTTCTCCACCATGCCATCGACCTTGATGGTCCAGGGCCGCGTCGGCATGGCGCGGGCCACCGACCACACGCCCTTGTCGGTGCCGAATTCGTAGAAGTTGTTGAAGGTGACGGCATCCCGTTCCGGGGAGATGGCGCGGCCCGCGGCGTAGCGGGTGTTGCGCATGGCGGCCGGAAGGTCCGGCACCTCCGCGGGGTTGCGCGCCCAGGGATCGGCGGGTTCGCTGCGTCGCCAGAACTGCGCCTGTGCCGCGCCGGGCAGCAGCATGGAACCGGCACCGGCCGCCTTCATGATGGACCGCCGATCGGCGACGAGGTGTTCGGGGGTCGCCTGGCTTTCGGGAATCTCCCAGCCGCGCCTGCGCCTGATCAGCATGGTCGTCTCCGCTTTCCTGGGCCGTCGTCGGTGGTAGAGGATCGGTGCGCGCCGCGTCCCGTCAAGCGGCGCGTCCCTTCAGGGTCGCGGCATCACGGCGGCGGCGGGCAGGTCGGCCCGGGTGGTGACGCGGAAGGCGCGGTAGCGCTCCGCCTCCACCCCGCGCCGGGCCCGGATGAGTGAACCCTCCGCGCGCTCGACAGGCTCGGCCCCGGGCCAGTCGGGCGCGCTGTCCCGTCTTTCGCTCTGGACCAGCAGGCCGGTTACGGCGGGGCCGAGCGTTTGCGGGCGCGGCAGGTCGAACAGGTTCCAGCGCGGGTTCAGCGCCACCACCGGCGTGCCGGGCGGCAGGCGAAGCGCGAGCTGCGCGGCCAGGCCGTATTCCTCGGCCGCGACGAAGAAGGCGCCGCTCCGCGCGCGCTCCGCCTCCACCAGTTCGGCGAAGGAATCCCAGCCGCCGAGCCGCGCGAGGGTGGGGTCGAGGCGGCGCGGCAGCGGGATCGGCGCCAGCGCGGCCTGGACATAGGCGGCGAGTGCCAGCACGGCGCCGAGCGTCACCGCGGGGCGGCGGAGCCGCACCAGGCGGGGCGTGATGAAGGCCGCGGCCAGGATGCAGGCGGCGGGGTAGAGGATGGCGGGCCAATTGCCCTGCACGCGGCTGCCCGTCGCCTGCCAGGTGAACAGCACCGCCCCCGGCACCACCAGCGCGGCCAGCAGGGCCGCGGCCGCATCGCTACGCCGGTGCCAGGCCATGACCGCCATCGCCGTGCCGGTGATGCAGAGGATGAAGACCAGCGGGTTCGCGAGCCCCGCCTGCCCGGCCACCAGTTCGCCGAGGTAGCGCAGCGTGAAGCCGCCCTCATCGGCACCGGCGCGGCCGCCCTGCTTCACGAAGCTCGCCCAGCCATGGCTGGCGTTCCACAGCACGACGGGGGCGAAGACCGCGGCGGCGATCGCGCCCCCGGCCCAGAGCCGCCAATCCCGCCACCAATGCCAGGCACCGCGGCAGGCGATCAGCCAGGCCAGCACCCCGATGCCGAGCAGCCCCGCCGTGTATTTCGACGCGAGCGCGAGGCCCGAGAACAGCCCGAAGGCCAGCCACCAGCGCCCGTCCTGCGTCGCGTGCAGCCGCGCCAGCGCCCACAGCGCGGCGACCCAGAGGACCAGCAGCGGCAAATCGGGCGTCATCAGGATGCCGCCGACGCCGACCAGCGGCATGCCGTTGAACAGCAGCGTGGCCCAGAGGCCGGGCTTGCGGTCCGGGAACAGCGCGTCCGCCGCCCGCGCCAGCAGCACGGAGGCCAGCGCGATGGTCAGCGGGCCCATCAGGCGGATGCCGAGCGCCCCCTCGCCCCCCAGCAGCGTGCCGGCGCGGATGAAGAAGGCCACCATGGGCGGGTGGTCGAGGTAGCCGGGCTGCAGCACGCGCGACCAGACCCAGTAATAGGCCTCGTCCGGCGCCAGCGGCGTGACGCCGGCCACCAGCAGCCGCAGCGCGGTGACGGCGACCAGCACCCAGATCATCGGGCGCGCCACACGAGTGTCGAGGAGACGGCGTAGTTCCACACGACGGTCAGCAGCGCCCCGGCCGCGCCCGCCAGCCCCCAGGCCAGCACGCCATCCCGGACCAGCAGCCCCGCGATGCCGACATTGGCGGCGGCGCCGATGCCGCAGACCAGGTAGAAGACCAGCAGCCCGCGCCACAGCGCCGGGCCGCGCAGGCGGGCATCGCGGTAGGTGATGCGGTTGTTGAGGGCGAAGTTGGCCGTCATCGCCACCAGCGTCGCGCCCCATTGCGCGGCGCCGAAGCCCAGGCCCAGCGCCTGCACCAGCAGGAACAGCGCCGCCATGTGGACCAGGACGCCGATACCGCCCACCGCGGCGAAGGCCAGGAAGCGCAGCGGCACGATGCCACCCGTGGCCTTGTCCAGCAGCAGGGCGCCGAATTCCAGCAGCACCGTGGCGTCCAGCTTGCTCTCGCCGGCCTGGCGGCTGCGGAAGCTGTAGGGGATCTCCGCCACGGCCAGCTTCCGGCGGGCGGAGAGCAGGATGTCCAGCAGGATCTTGAAGCCGCGCCCGGCGACGCGGGGCGCCACCTCCTCCACCAGCGCGCGGGGCAGCAGGAAGAAGCCGCTCATCGGGTCGGCGACCGGGGTGGGCAGCAGCAGGCGGGCCATGCGCGCGCCGGTGTCGGACAGTGCGCCGCGGGCGGCGGAGAAGCCGGAGGCCGCGGCACCGCCGGCCACATGGCGGCTGCCGATGGCGATGTCGGCACCGGCCTCCACCGCCGCCAGCATGGCGGGCAGGATCGCCTCGTCATGCTGGAGGTCGCCATCGATCACGGCGACATAGGGGGCGGAGGTGGCGAGGAACCCCTCCATGCAGGCGGAAGCCAGGCCGCGGCGGCCGATGCGGCGGAGGCAGCGGATGCGCGGGTCGCGCGCCGCGATGCCCCGGGCGACGGCGGCGGTGCCGTCCGGGCTGTCGTCATCGACGAAGATCGCCTCCCACCCGATCCCCGCCAGCGCGGCGTCGAGGCGTTCGACGAGGGGGCCGACATTCGCCGCCTCGTTGAAGACGGGGACGATGACGGCAAGCCGGATGGGCGGGGGCGTGGACACGCGCGGCGTCCTAGCAGGCGGCCGGGGAACTGGACAGGCGGCGCGCAAGGCTCCCCTTGGCGCGGACGGCAGCGGCACGGCACATTGGGGGCATGAACGACTGCGCGCGCACCGAGCCCCGGGGATGACCATGCCGTCGCGCGCGAAGCCGGCCGGCGCCCGGGCGCTGCGCACGCTCTGGGCCATCTCCGTCCTGCTGCCGCTGGCAGGCCTCGCCACCATGGCGATGCAGGCCTGGCAGGAGACGATGGAGGCGGGGGAGGAGCGCGTCGTCCGCACGGCGGAGATGCTGCGCGAACACGCGCTGCGGGCCTTCGAGGCGCAGGAGATCGCGATCGCCGCCGCCGAGTCCCGGGTGGTCGGCATGGGGTGGGACGAGATCCGCGGGAGCCGCGCGCTGCACGACTTCCTGCTGGCGCTGGATGCCGTGACGCCGGCGGCGGGCGGCGTGACGCTGGTGGACCCGTCCGGCCGCTTCGCCGCATCCAGCACCACGGGCTACCCCACCCCCCCGGTGGATGTCGCGGGGCGTGACTACGTGGCGGCGCATCCCGTCGGCAGCGGGATGCGGGAAGCGCCCACCATCGGCAAGGTCATCACCAGCCGGACCGTCGGCGTGCTGATCTTCCCCATGGCCCGGGCCCGGCGGCGGGATGACGGGCTCGGCGATGGCGGCATCGTCGTCGCGACGCTGTGGCCGCACTACTTCCAGGCCTTCTACCGGTCGATCCTGGAAGACCCGGGCGATGCGGTGACGCTGTTCCGGCTGGACGGCGCGGTGCTGGCCGCGGTGCCCGAACCGGCGGACCCGGAATCGGCCGCCCTGCCCCCCACCGTCACCCCCCTGCTGCGGCAGTTGCGCCGAGGGCTCGGCCAGACGGTGCACGGGCCGAGCCCGATCGACGGCCAGGACCGGCTGACGGCCTTCCGCCGCGTGCCGGGCCATGATGTCGGCGTGGCCTATGGCCTGTCGCTGCGTGCGCTGCGCGCGGATTGGCGGCGGCAGATGCTGTTCCCGGTGATCGGCGCGGTCGGCGCCATGCTGCTGCTGGGCACCGTCACCTGGTGGGCAGAACGCGCGCTGCGGGCGCGGGCGGCGGCGGAGGCGCGGTCCCGCACCGCGGAGCGCCAGGCGACGATGGGGCTGCTGGCCGGCGGCCTGGCGCATGATTTCGGCAACATCACGCAATCCGTCATGGCCGCGGCGGTGCTGCTGAACAAATACGCCGACAACCCCGCCCGGGTGCGGCAGGTGGCAGGCCACCTCGGCCGGCATGCGGAACGCGCCACGGCGCTGTCCCGCCGCATGCTGGACACCACGCGGCGCAACGGAGTCGGCAGCGCCGCGGGCGGGCCGGTGGAACTCTCGGCCGCGCTGCGGGAGCTGGCGCAGCTGCTGGACGCGACGCTCGGCGCCGGCATCCGGGTGCGGTGCGAGGTCACCCCGCCCCTGCTGGCCGCGCCGTCGCTGGACCGGGCGGAGCTGGAGACGGCGGTGATCAACCTGGCGGCGAATGCGCGGGATGCGATGCCGCGCGGCGGCACCATCACCATCTCCGCGAGCCGCCTGACCGCCCCGCCCCGCCCGGCCGATGCGCCGGACCTGCCGGCCGGGGACTACATCCGCCTGTCGCTGCGCGACGAGGGCGAGGGCATGCCGCCATCCGCCCTGGCGCGGCTCGGCGAGCCCTTCTTCACCACCAAGCCGGAAGGCCAGGGCACCGGGCTCGGCCTCGCCATGGTAGCGGCCTTCGTGCGCGGCACGGGCGGGGCGCTGGCGGCGGAGAGCACGCCGGGCCAGGGCACCACGATCCACCTGATTGTCCCGGCCGGCTGAGGCACCCGGCCGGGCGCTTTGCTTGGCGTGGCGGGCCGGCTGACCTAGAAGCCGCGCAACGCCTGCCCCCACCTGGTCAAGGATGCCTCCCCCGTGTCCGTCTCCGTCGCGATCGGCCCCGTCACCATCGGCAACCACCTGCCGCTCGCGCTCATCGCCGGGCCCTGCCAGATGGAAAGCCGCGCCCATGCGCTGGAAACGGCGGCCCGGCTGAAGGAGATCTGCGGGCGGCTCGGCATCGGGCTGGTCTACAAGACCAGCTACGACAAGGCGAACCGCACCTCCGCCAGCGCCGCGCGCGGCATCGGCATGGCGAAGGCGCTGGAGGTCTTCGCCGAGATCCGCGCGACGCTCGGCCTGCCGACGCTGACGGATGTGCATGAGGCCGCGCAGTGCGCGCCGGTGGCCGAAGCCGTGGACGTCATCCAGATTCCGGCCTTCCTCTGCCGGCAGACGGACCTGCTGCTGGCCGCCGCCGCGACCGGGCGCGTGGTGAACATCAAGAAGGGCCAGTTCCTGGCGCCCTGGGACATGAAGAACGCCGCGGCCAAGGTGACGGGCGCGGGCAATCCCAACGTCCTGCTGACGGAACGCGGCGCGAGCTTCGGCTACAACACGCTGGTCAGCGACATGCGGGCGCTGCCGATCATGGCGCGCGACACCGGCCTGCCGGTGGTGTTCGACGCCACCCATTCCGTGCAGCAGCCCGGCGGCCAGGGCACGTCCTCCGGCGGCCAGCGCGAATTCGTGGAGACGCTGGCCCGCGCCGCCGTCGCCGTCGGCGTCGCGGCCGTCTTCATCGAAACGCATGAGGACCCCGACCGCGCGCCGAGCGACGGGCCGAACATGGTGCCGCTCGACCAGTTCGAGGCGCTGATCGGCCGGCTGATGGCGATCGATGGCCTGGTGAAGTCCTTCCGATGACACCGATCGTGATGATTCCCGCCCGGATGGCGGCGAGCCGCCTTCCGGGCAAGCCGATGGCCGATATCGGCGGTGAGCCGATGATCGTCCATGTCTGGCGCCGCGCCATCGCGGCGGCCATCGGCGATGTCGTCGTCGCCACGGACAGCGAGGAGATCGCGGGCGTCATCCGCGCCGCCGGCGGCCGCGCGCAGATGACGCGGGATGACCATCCCTCCGGCTCCGACCGCATCCATGAGGCGATCACGGCCATCGATCCCGAGGGCCGCTTCGATGTCGTCGTCAACGTGCAGGGCGACCTGCCGCTGATCTCGCCCCAGGCCATCCGCGCCGTCTTCGCCGCCATCGACCATCCCGACATCGCGCTCGGCACGCTGGTCGCGCGGATCGAGCGGGAGGAGGAGCGCACGGCGAGCCAGGTGGTGAAGATGGTAGGCAGCGAGACGGCGCCGGGGCGCTTCCGCTGCCTCTATTTCACCCGCGCCACCGCGCCCTGGGGCGATGGGCCGCTCTGGCACCATATCGGCCTCTATGCCTGGCGGCGCAGCGCGCTGGCGCGCTTCGTGGCGCTGCCGCCCTCGCCGCTCGAGACGCGGGAGAAGCTGGAACAGCTGCGCGCGCTGGAGGCGGGGATGCGCATCGATGCGGTGGCCGTGGACGACGTGCCGCTCGGCGTCGATACGCCGGCCGACCTGCACCGTGCGCGGCAGCTGCACGCGCAAGGTGCCGCGCCGTGAGCGACGACCATCTGCGGGAAAGCCTGCGCCGCACGGTGCAGCTGGAGGCCGATGGGCTGGCCGCGCTGCGGGATGCGATGGATGGGACGCTGGGCGATACGCTGATCGCCGCGGTGCGCCTGATGCTCGGCAAGACCGGCCGCTGCGTCGTGACGGGCATGGGCAAGTCCGGCCATGTTGGGCGCAAGATCGCGGCGACGTTGGCTTCCACCGGCACGGCCTCCCACTTCGTGCATCCGGCGGAAGCGAGCCACGGCGACCTCGGCATGATCCGGCCGGAGGACGTGATCCTGGCGCTGTCCTGGTCGGGCGCGGCGCCGGAACTCGCCAGCATCATCGGCTATGCGCATCGCTTCGGGGTGACGCTGATCGCCATCACCTCGAATGCCGACAGCCCGCTCGGCAAGGCGGCGGACTACCCGCTGATCCTGCCGCGGATGCCGGAGGCCTGCCCGAACGGCCTGGCGCCGACAACGTCCACGACGATGCAGCTGGCCGTGGGCGATGCCTTCGCGATGGGTCTGCTGGAGGCGCGCGGCTTCTCGGCGGCGGATTTCCGGGTCTTCCACCCCGGCGGCAAGCTCGGCGCGCAGCTGCTGCGGGCGTCGGATTTGATGCACACGGACATGCCGCTGGTGCCGGAAGCCGCGACGCTGGCGGAGGCGATCGTCGCCATGACGTCGAAGCCCTTCGGCACGGGCGGTGTCGTGGATGGGGATGGCCGCTTGCTCGGCGTGATCACCGATGGCGACATCCGCCGCGCCTTCCGCAAGGGGTTCGTCGATCGTCCGGCGGTGGAGGCGATGACGCGCAACCCCATCGTGGCGGCGCCGGACCAGCTGGCGCCCGATCTGGTGAAGACGATGAACGACCGGCGCATCACCAGCATGTTCGTGGTGGTGGGGGATGTGCCGAAGGGCGTGATCCACCTGCATGACCTGCTGCGGGCGGGGGTGGTCTAGGGGGCCTTCCGGAGCGGCAAGACCCCCACCCCGACCCTCCCCCGCAAGCGCGGGGGAGGGAGACATCATCACCCCCACCTGACGCGCCGCGTCAGCGCCATCACCACCGACAGCACGGTGAACAGCGCCAGCGTGCCGACCAGCAGCGCATAGGCCTCCAGGCTCAGCACGACGTAGAGGAAGCCGAACAGCGCCGCGAGCACGCCGGCGAAGGCCCCGGCCAGCACGCGCCTTCCCGTGACGGCGGCGGTGAACAGGCTGGCCTGCGCCATCACCAGCAGCGTCGATGCGGCATAGGCCGCGGCAAAGCCCAGCGGCTCCCCGATCGCCAGCAGCAGCAGGGGAAACATGATCACGGAGCAGCCGAGCATCGCATACTGCACGATGTGGATGCGCAGCCCCGCCAGCAGTTCGAACAGCGTGTAGGTCACGAAGGACAGCGCCAGGAACAGCATGGCGTATTTCGAGGCGCGGTTGACCATGCGGTAGGTCGGCACGGCCTCCAGCAGCTCCACCCCCGCCGAGGGCGCGTAGCGGCCGCAGAGGGTCCGTCGGGCGGCGGTCCCCTCCCCGGCCAGGGACCAGCCGGCGCTGAAGCCCGCTTCCTCCACGCTGGATTGCTCGGGCAGGTCGTCGCCGATGAAGCTCGGCGTCGGCCAGGGGCTGGCGATGGACAGGGTTCCGCGCTGCGGCCCCGGCATCAGGCCGAAGCGCTGCGATCCCCGCAGCCCGAGGGTGACGGCAAAGGGAAGCGGGCCTTCCGGCGCCGCCGCCAGGCGCGGCTGCCAGACCATGCCGCGCGGGGGGATGCACTCCTCCCACCGCGGCAGGCCTTCCTCGCCCGGCAGCGTGGCGTCGCCGAGGCGCAGCGACGGGACCTCCCCGGCCAGGCGGAAGGACTGGCTGCCGGTGATGACCACGGCCTCCGCCCAGTGCAGCACCGCGGCGGGTTCCTGGGGCACCAAGGCGCCCGCCGGGTTGAAGCGGCCCTCCAGCCGCACCGTCGCGGTATAGACCGGCACCTCGTAGAGGCCGCGCCGGCGCGTCTGGGGGGCAAGCTGGACGACGGCGTCCAGGCGTTCGGGCTGCAGGTAGATGCGGCCGCGCCGCGCATCCCCCGCCGTCCAGGGGATGGCGAGGATGGGCGCCACCAGCAGCTGGGGACCGCCCCAGCTGGCGCCGATCTGGGCCTGCACCTCCCGGTGCCTCTCCTCCCGCTCCTCGATCACGCCGCCGATCATGAGGTGGGGGATCAGCATCGCCAGCAGCACGAGGCCGATTGCGATGAGCTTCGGCGTGGGGGCATCGAGCAGGCCGGGCTTGGGTTCGGGTTGCATGGGTTCTCCTCCGTTCCAGGGATGCCGCGGAGCATCACGGAGGGCCGTGCAGCGGTGACGGAGGGCGCTTGCAGGGACGCCGGCGATTTGGTGCAGATGTGGTGCAGGGCCGCGTGGCCTGACAGGGGACGCATGCCGAAGGTCCTGGTCGTCGATGACGACCCGCATATCCGCCACATCCTGCGCTTCGCGCTGGAGAGGGACGGCTTCGCGGTGGCGGAGGCGGCGGATGGCGCCGCGGCGCTGGCGGCCGTCGCGGACCAGGCGCCGGACATCCTGCTGCTGGACGTCACCATGCCGGAGATCGATGGCACGGAGGTCTGCCGCCGGCTGCGCCGCGCCTCCGACCTGCCGGTGATCTTCCTGTCGTCCCGCGACGAGGAGGTGGACCGCATCCTGGGTCTCGAACTCGGCGGCGACGACTACGTCACCAAGCCCTTCAGCCCGCGGGAGGTGGTGGCGCGGGTGCGCGCCGTGCTGCGGCGGCGCGCGGCCCCTGCCCCGGCCACGCCGGCACCGGTGCTGGCACGCGGCGCGCTGCGGCTGCTGCCGGACAGCCACCAGGCCTTCTGGGGTGAGGCCGAGATCACGCTGACGGTCACGGAATTCGCGTTGCTGCGATGCCTCGCCGCGCATCCCGGCCGGGTCTTCACGCGGGATGCGCTGATGGATGTCGCCTATCCCGACCGTCGCGTCGTCAGCGACCGCACCATCGACAGCCACATCCGCCACATCCGCGCGAAATTCGCGGCCCTGGGCGCGGAGCCGATCGGGACGGTGCACGGGCTCGGCTACCGGTTCAGCGCATGAGGCCGCGCAAGCCGCGGCTGCGCACCGTGCTGCTGGCGGCGAACCTGCTGCTGCTGGTGCTGCCGCTCGGCGGGCTGTGGCTGCTGCGGCTGTACGAGAGCGCGCTGGTCCGCCAGACGGAGACGGAGCTGGTCGCGCAGGCCGCGGTGATCGGCGCAGCCTATGAGGCCGCCTGGCATGGCGGCGCGCCACCCCCGCCCGGCGCGGGCTGGGCGCCGCGTTCCGCGGTGCTGGACCTGGCGCGGCATGCGGTGCTGCCGCCGGCGCCGGACGCGCCGGCCCCGGACCGCCCCGCCGATCCGCGCGCCATGGCCGTGGGGACGGCGCTGATGCCCGTGCTGGCGGCGGCGCAGCGCATCACCCTGGCAGGCATGCGGATCACGGATGCGGCCGGCATCGTCGTCGCCTCCTCCGGCGGGGAGATGGGGCGGTCGCTGGCGGAGCGGGCGGAGGTGGCGGCGGCGCTGGCCGGGCGGCCGGCGGCGGTGCTGCGGGACCGGCCGCCGCAGCCCGGCGTCGGATCGGCCTCCATCAGCCGCGCGGCGCCCTTCCGGGTGTTCGTGGCGCATCCGGTGATGGAGGGCGCGGAGGTCATCGGCGTGGTGGTGCTGTCCCGCACGCCGGCCAGCATCGACCAGGCGCTGTACGGCAAGCGGTGGGAGATGGCGGGCCTGGCGGCGGCGCTGCTGCTGGCCGCCGGCGGGCTGGCGCTGGTCATCGCCTATACCGTCAGCCGTCCGATCGAGGCCGTGGCCGCGCAGGCCCGCGCGGTGGCCGAAGGCGCGCGGGCCACCGCCCTGCCCCGCACCCGCGGCGCCGCGGTGCGGGAGGCGGATGAGATGTGGGCCGCCATCCAGTCGCTCGCCGCCACGCTGGAATACCGCGCCGACTACATCGGCGCCTTCGCGGCGGAGATGAGCCACGAATTCAAGACGCCGCTGGCCGGCATCCGCGGCGCGCTGGAACTGCTGGCCGACCACGCCGCCGACATGACGGAGGCGGAGCGCGCGACCTTCCTGGCGCAGGCGGCGTCCGATGCCGCGCGGCTCGACCGGCTGGTGCGGCGCCTGCTGGAACTGGCGCGGGCGGAGGCACCGCTGCCGCGCGGCGAGGAAGCCTGCGACGTGGCCGCCGTGATCCACGCCCTGCCCATGCCCGTGCCGGTGGTGCTGGAGGGCGGAGCGCTGCGCGCGGCGATCGGGGCGGACCGGCTCGGCACGGTGATCCGCAACCTCGCCGACAACATCGCGCTGCATGCCGGGCCGGGTGCCACGGGGCGCATCGCCTGGCGGGCGTCCGGCGGGCGGGTGGTGATCGATGTCAGCGACGACGGGCGCGGCATCTCCCCGGGCAATGCGCCGCGGATCTTCGGCCGGTTCTTCACGACGGCGCGGGACGCCGGGGGCACGGGGCTCGGCCTGTCCATTGCGCGGAGCCACCTGGCGGCGGCTGGCGGGACGATCGAGCTGGTGCCGGCCGCGCGCGGCGCGCATTTCCGGCTGGACCTTCCCATCGCATGACCCCGGTGCCCGGGGTTTGGCTGCCATGCCCGGATTTGAGGCGACATTTCGCCTCCGGCACCCCATAGAGGGTGGGACACATCAGCCGGAGGGCCGCCCATGCGCAAGCCGAACTACGATTTCGAGAGGTCCCAGCGCGAGAAGGCCAAGGAAGCCAAGGCGCAGGAGAAGCTGGCAAAGAAGCAGGCCGCCAAGGAGGCCGAGCAGAAGGCCAAGAACCCCGAGGGCGAGCCCGAGCAGGGCTGAACGGCCGAGGCCGGCAGCGCTGGCCCGCATCGCGGCGGCCAGCGCGACGCCCTCAGCGGACGGGCGCTGCGGGTGACGCGGGGCGCGGCGGCTGCTGCGCCGGGCCGACGACCTGGACCATCTGGGTGGGATGGACGCAGCTCAGCGATCCGATGGTGTTCGGCCCGTAATGCACATAGGGCTGGTTCGCGGATTGCGGCGGCAGCAGCGGCGCCGACATCGGGATGTACAGGAAGCACACCGTCCCATCGATCGGGTCGCGCCAGCGCTGGACCACCGTATCGCGCAGCGGCCCCCGGTAGACCCGTTCCAGCAGCATCGTCGGGAAACTGTCCCAGTTCGGCGTCGCCTGCTGCTGCGGCTGCCCCTGGCCGGAGGCGCGCAGCGGAACGGCCAGCAGCAGGGCGGCAATCGCCGGCGCCAGCAGCGCGCGCGCGGAGCGGACCTTCATCACGGCAGTTCCATGCTGATGCCGACCCGCGCGACCAGGTCGTCCCGGAAGCCGGTGCCGAGGCCGGCATTGTGCATGACGGGATGGGCGACCGGCAGCCGGTAGCTCATCGCCACGCCGATCCCCGACTCACCCCGATAGGTGGCGCCATTCGCCGCCACGGTGATCTTCCCGGGCGCCGATGGCATCGGCGCCGCGGGCATCGCCGCGACCGCGGCAATGCCGGCCCTCGCCTGGCGGCGGTCGCGGTCCATGGTCTCGCTCAGGCCGCGCTGGGCGGCCTGCATCTGGCCGAGATTGACCGCATCGGTGGGCGCGACGCCCGGCGCGACATTGGTGATGCGGCGCTCCGCCCCCGGCGCGCCGACCGAGACAGTGTTGGGGGCGGAGGCGATGGAGCCGGCGCCGAGCGCCACGCTGTTGGCGAAGGTGGCGATCGCGCCGGGGCCGATGGCAGTGGAGAGGAGGCCGGTCGCCTGCGCGTCGCTGCCGAAGGCGGCGCCGCCCTGGCTGGCGCGGGCATTGCTGCCGAAGGCCGCCGAACCCGTGCCGCCGGCCTGCGCCCCGCTGCCGAGGGCGATGGAACCCGTGCCGCTCGCCTGGGCCAGCATGCCGATCGCGACGGACTGGTCGCCGCTCGACCTGGCCTGGTCGCCGCCCGCGAAGCTGCTCACGCCCCCGGCGGTCGCCGCCACGCCGATGGCGGTGGACCGGCTGCCATCGGCGGAGGCGCCGAGGCCGGTGGCGTATTCGCTGGTGGTAGGCGCCGGCGCCGCCGCGGCCAGCAGGAACTGCACGTCGCCGATCGTCGCGGCGTTGGAGGAGTTGCCGAAGCCGGAGCGGAGGTTGGTGAGGGCGGTGTTCTGCATGTTCAGCCCGCCCGCCACCGTCAGCCCGCCGGCGATGGAGGCACCGCCCGTGACGGTCAGCCCATTGGCGACCGTCGCGCCGCCATTCATCGTCGTCGCGCCCGTCATGGTCGAGGTGCCGGTCACGGCCAGGTTGCCGCCGACCGAGGCATTGCCCGTGACGCTGGACGCGCCGTTGACCGTCAGGCTGGTCGTCGTGGCGGGCGTCCCGGCCGCGCCGATCGTCGTCGCGCCGGTCAGCGTCGTCGCGCCGGTCACACCGAGCGTCCCGCCGACCGTCGCATTGCCGGTGACGGCCGAGCCGCCATTCACCGTGAGGTTGGTGGTGGTCGCCGAGGCGCCGGCCGCGCCGATCGTCGTCGCGCCGGTCAGCGTCGAGGTGCCGCCGACCGAGGCATTGCCGGTGACGCTGGAGGCACCGTTCACCGTCAGGTTCGTGGTGCTCGCCGAGGCGCCGGAAGCGCCGACCGTCGTCGCGCCGGTCAGCGTCGACGTGCCGCCGACCGAGGCATTGCCGGTGACGCTGGAGGCACCGTTCACCGTCAGGTTCGTCGTGGTCGCCGAGGCGCCGGAAGCGCCGATCGTCGTCGCACCCGTCAGCGTCGAGGTGCCGCCGACCGAGGCATTGCCGGTGACGCTGGAAGCCCCGTTCACCGTCAGGTTCGTGGTGCTCGCCGAGGCGCCCGATGCGCCGACGGTCGTCGCACCCGTAACGCCGAGCGTCCCCCCCACGGATGCGTTGCCCGTAACGCTGGAGGCACCGTTCACCGTGAGGTTGGTGGTCGTCGCCGAGGCGCCGGAGGCGCCCACCGTTGCCGCGCCCGTCACGCCGAGCGTGCCACCGACCGAGGCGTTGCCCGTGACGCTGGTCGCACCATTCACCGTCAGGTTGGTGGTGCTGGCCGAGGCGCCGGAAGCGCCGACCGTCGTCGCGCCCGTGAGCGTCGAGGTGCCGCCGACCGAGGCGTTGCCCGAGACACTCGATCCGCCATTCACCGTCAGGCTCGTGGTGGTCGCCGCGGTGCCGGCCCCGCCGACCGTCGTCTCGCCGGCCAGGGTGGAGGCTCCGGTCACGCCGAACGTGCCGCCGACGGTGGCATTACCGGTAACGCTCGACGCGCCGTTGACGGTGAGGCGGTTGGTGGTGGCCCCGGTGCCGGGGGCGCCGGCCGTAACGCGGCCTTCCGTCGAGACGGTGCCGCCGATGAAGGTCGTGTTGCCCGTCACGCTCATGCCGCCGGACTGGACGATCAGGCCGCTGGCCACGGTGGTGGAGCCGTTCAGTTGCGTCGTGCCGGTGACGGACAGGCCGTTGCCAAAGCTGCCCTGGTTTGCCGCCACGGTATCGGTGGTGAGCCCGCCCGTGACCGACAGGCCATTGGCGACAACCGCGCCGCCATTCATGGTCGTCACGCCCTGGACGAGCAGGTAGGACTTGACCTCGACGCTGCCGCCGAAGGTGCTGTCGGCGGCGATGGCAGGGCTCAGCCCCGTCCCGAAGGCCGCCAGCGCGGCCAGTCCCGATGGCAGAAGCGAGGGCCTCGCGCTGGTGACGATGGGTTTTGCAGGCTTCACGACGCTCTCCCCGGCGGCGGCGCCGCCCCGGGGATGGGGACCGGCACAACGACAGGGCACCCGTGGCTTTTCCGCCCTCGCACCCTTCCGTTAACGACATAGTGATGATCGCGCAGCGAAGAGGCAAGCAGGGACGCAGATGCTGGTTCGCGGCGTCGATCAGCCCGTCGGGGCGTGCCGGGGGATCGAAAGGGGGCGGTGCCGTAGCAAGGCCGGGAGGCGGCGCCGGCGGTTCATGGTGAGCCCGGTGGGACTCGAACCCACGACCCCATGATTAAAAGTCACGTGCTCTACCGGCTGAGCTACGGGCTCATGCATCGCGCGGCCCCGGATGGGACCGCGCGAGGGGCGTGTTAGGCGTCGGCGGCCGGGGTGCTGTCAACCCCACCGGCAGCGGCATCGGCCGCGGGGGCCGCGGCGCCGATGCGGGCGGCCTTGATGCGATCGGGCTCACGGACCATGCCGTTCGGGCCCTGGCCGCGCTTGATCTTGTCCACCACGTCCATGCCTTCGACTACCTTGCCCCAGATGGTGTACTGGCCGTCCAGGCTCGGCGCCGGGGCGAACATGATGAAGAACTGGCTGTTGGCGCTGTTCGGATTGTTGGTGCGCGCCATGCCGCAGGTGCCGCGCAGGAACTTGGCCTTGCCGGGCGGGCTGAATTCGGCCGGAAGGTCCGGGTGGCTGCTGCCGCCGGTGCCGGTGCCGGTCGGGTCGCCGCCCTGGGCCATGAAGCCCTCGATCACGCGGTGGAAGGGCGTGTTGTCGTAGAAGCCTTCCGCCGCCAGCGCCTTGATGCGCTCGACATGCTGGGGCGCCAGGTCGGGCAGCAGTTCGATGACGACGTTGCCGTCCTTCAGTTCCAGGGTCAGCGTGTTCTCGGGGGCGCTCATGGGCCGGGATCTCCGATGGGGGAAAGGGGGCGCGTCAGCCTTGGTCAGCGGACATCGGCGGCGACGCGCATGGTCCGGATGCGATCGGGCGGGTTGGGCACCTGGCCGGACTGGCCGACGCCGCGCTTGATCTTGTCCACGGCCTCCATGCCCGACACGACGCGGCCCCAGATGGTGTACTGGCCATCCAGGAAGGAGCCCGGCGCGAACATGATGAAGAACTGGCTGTTCGCCGTGTTCGGGTCGCTGGTGCGGGCCATGCCGCAGGTGCCGCGCAGGAAGCGGGCGCGGCTCGGCGGGCTGAATTCCGCCGCCAGGTTCGGCAGCGGGCTGCCGCCGGTGCCGGTGCCGGTCGGGTCGCCGCCCTGGGCCATGAAGCCCTCGATCACGCGGTGGAAGGGGGTGTTGTCGTAGAAGTTGCTGCGCGTCAGCGCCTTGATGCGCTCGACATGGCGCGGCGCCAGTTCCGGCTGCAGCTGGATGGTCACGCGGCCATCCTTCAGCTCCATGAACAGCGTGTTCTCGGGATCCGTGGCCTGCGCGGCCGCATCCTTCGGCAGGATCAGCGCGGGCGCGGCCACCAGGCCGGCGGCGGCGGCCAGCGCCTGGCGACGGGTCGGAACGAAGGTCATTCGGCAGCTTCCTTGCGGCTGCGCACGCGAACCAGCGTGCGGTCGAGCGTCAGCGGCGGCACGAAGGACGACACGTCGCCGCCCAGCGTCGCCACTTCCTTCACGAAGCGGGAGGAGATGAACTGGTTCGTCTCACTCGCCATGAGGAACACGGTCTCAACGTCCGGCGCCAAACGGTGGTTCATTCCCGCCATTTGGAATTCATAGTCGAAGTCGGAGACGGCGCGCAGCCCCCGGATGATCATCCGCGCCCCGTATTGCCGGGCGAAATCGACCAGCAGCCCGGTGAAGGGCACGACCTGCACCTCCGACCCCGCCTGGGCCGCGATCTTGTCCGTCTCCGCCTTCACCAGCTCCACCCGTTCGTCGAGCGGGAAGAGCGGGCCCTTGCCGGCATTGATGGCGACGCCGACGACCAGCCGGTCCACCAGCCGCGCCGCGCGGGCGATGACGTCGAGGTGCCCGTTCGTCACCGGGTCGAAGGTGCCGGGATAGATCCCGACGCGCGGTTCATGCATCGGCGGGCCCTTCCCCAACGGCAACCTCCCCGGCCGCGTCATCTCCCGGCTCGGACCCCGGCGTCTCCATGACGGGGAAGCAGGAAGTGACGCGCTCGTTCTCGTTCAGGCGCAGCAACGTGACCCCCATGGCGGAACGCCCGGTCACGCGCACCTGGTCGGCCGGCAGGCGGATCAGGCGCCCGCCATTGGTCACCAGCATGACGCCATCGCCCGGCCGCACGGCGAAGGTGGCCACCACCTCCCGCCCAGTCCGAGCGGACAGCGTGATGTTGGTGATCCCCTGCCCGCCCCGGCCCGTGACGCGGTATTCATAGGCGGAGCTGCGCTTGCCGAAGCCGCGGTCGGTGACGACCAGCAGGATCTGCTCCAGCCCCTCCATCTCCGTGAGGCGAGCTTCGGAGACGTCGTGGCTGGCGGCGGGGGCTTCCTCCCCGTCCTCGGCCGCGACCGGCGCCTCGGCGTCGGCCGAGACCTCCTCCCCGGCCGCGCGGCGCTTCTGGGCGCTGTAGCGGAGGTAGGCGGTGCGGTCGTCCTGGTCGGCCTCCACATGCGTCAGCACGGCGAGGCTGATGACGGCATCGTCGCCCAGCAGGCGGATGCCGCGCACGCCGGAGCTGTCGCGGCCCGCGAAGACGCGCAGCTGCTCGGCCTCCGCCTGGAAGCGGATGCAGCGGCCGTTGCGGGTCGCCAGCATCACGTCATCGCCCTCGCGGCAGGTGGCGACGCCGATCAGGCTATCACCCTCGTCCAGCTTCATGGCGATGAGGCCCATGGCGCGGACGTTCTTGAAGTCCGACAGCTTGTTGCGGCGGACATTGCCCTGCTTGGTCGCGAAGACCAGGTGCAGGTTCTCCCACAGCCCTTCGTCCTGCGGCAGCGGCAGCACGGCGGTGACCTGTTCGCCATCCTGCAGCTGCAGCACCTGGCGGAGGCTGCGTCCCTTGCCGGTCGCGCCGCCTTCCGGCAGCTGCCAGATCTTCTCCCGGAACGCCATGCCGCGGCTGGTGAAGAACAGCACCCATTGGTGGGTGTGCGCGACGAAGCTGCGGACGACGATGTCGTCTTCCCGCGTCGCGGCGCCGCTGCGGCCGCGGCCGCCCCGGTTCTGGCTGCGGAAGACGTCGAGGCCCGTGCGCTTGACGTAGCCGTCGCGCGTCAGCGTCACGACCATCGTGCCAGGCTCGATCAGGCTTTCGTCGTCCTGGTCGGCGAAGCCGTCCACGATCTCCGTCATGCGCGGCGTCGCGATCTGCGCACGGACGGCGAGCAGTTCCTCCACCATCACTTCCGTCCGGCGGATGGAGGATCCGAGGATCTCCAGCAGCCCGCGGATGGTGGCGCCGACATCGCCGAGCTCGGCGTTGATCTTCTCCCGCTCCAGCCCCGTCAGGCGCTGCAGGCGCAGCGCGAGGATGCCGTTGGCCTGTTCCTCCGTCAGCCGCACCGTGCCGGCGGCGGAGATGACGTTGCGGTAGTCATCCACCAGTTCCAGCAGCACGCCGACATCGCCGGCCGGCCAGTCGCGCGCCATCAGCGCGGCGCGCGCGGCGTTGGCATCCGCGCTGGCGCGGATCACGGCGATGACCTCGTCGATGTTGGCGACGGCGATGGCCAGGCCGATCAGCTGGTGGCCGCGGTCGCGCGCCTTGGCCAGGCGGAAGCGCGACCGCCGCTGGATCACCTCGTCCCGGAAGCGGATGAAGGCGCGGATGGCGTCCAACAGCCCCATCTGGCGCGGGCGGCCTTCGTCCAGCGCCACGAAGTTCACGCCGAAGGAGGTCTGCAGCTGGGTGAAGCGGTAGAGCTGGTTCAGCACCACTTCCGGCGTCGAATCCTTCTTCAGCTCCACCACGACGCGCAGCCCGTCGCGGTCGCTTTCGTCGCGCAGGTCGCTGATGCCCTCGATCGCCTTGGCGCGCACCAGTTCCGCGATCTTCTCGATCAGCGTGGACTTGTTGACCTGGTAGGGGATCTCCGTGACGACGATCATCGACCGGCCGCCGCGCATCTCCTCGATCGTCGCGCGGGCGCGCAGCGGGATGGACCCGCGCCCCGTCTCGAAGGCCGAACGGATGCCGGCGCGGCCGAGGATCAACCCGCCGGTCGGGAAGTCCGGCCCCGGCATGATCTTCATGACGTCGTCGAGCGTCGTATCCGGCTCGCGGATCATCAGCAGCGTGGCGTCGATCACCTCCCCCGGGTTGTGGGTCGGGATGTTCGTCGCCATGCCGACGGCGATGCCGCCGGCGCCGTTCACCAGCAGGTTCGGGAAGGCGGCCGGCAGGACGCGGGGTTCCTGCGCGCTTTCGTCGTAGTTGGCCTGGAAGTCGACCGTATCCTCGTCGATGCCTTCCAGCAGCGCGGCGGAGGACCGGGCGAGGCGCACTTCGGTGTAGCGCATGGCCGCCGGCGGATCGCCGTCCATGCTGCCGAAATTGCCCTGGCCGTCGATCAGCGGCACCCGCATGGAGAAGGGCTGCGCCATGCGCACCAGCGCATCGTAGATCGAGGCGTCACCATGCGGGTGGTACTTACCCATCACGTCGCCGACGACGCGCGCCGATTTCCGGTGCGGCTTGTCGTGGGTGTAGCCGGCCTCATGCATCGCGAAGAGGATGCGGCGATGCACCGGCTTCAGCCCGTCCCGTGCATCGGGCAGGGCGCGGGAGACGATGACGGACATCGCATAGTCGAGGTAGGAGCGGCGCATCTCCTCCTCGAGGCCGACGGGGGCGATGTCGCTCCCGGGCTTCGGCGCGTCCGGCGGTGTCGGCAGGTCGCTCAACGTGGCATCCTTGTGGCGGTCCCGGGGTGATGGCCCCGGGCAGCGTTCGGTGGTCCGTGGAGGGGATTAGGCGCTTCCCACGCATCCGGGAAGGTGGCCCCCGGGGCGGCGCCCCGCGGCACCCCCGGGATGCGCCCTAAGCCTTAGCACGACCTGGATTCTTGCGCCAATCGGCACCCCCTGGCGCCGGGCCGGGCGCGGCGCGGAGTCGCACCCGGGAGGGGCTTGCGGCGCGGCGGCGGCTGGCCGAGAGTCGGCGCCAGGGAAGGACGACGCCGCGACCAGGAGGTCCGACGCCATGCTCATGTCCCGCCCCTTCCGCGCCCTGGCGCTGCTGGCGCTTCTGCTTCCGGCCGCCCCGGCCCTCGCCCAGCCGGCAGCCCAGAACCTCCGCATCGCGCTGCGGGAAGATCCGGACATCCTGGACCCGACCCTGGCGCGCACCTTCGTCGGCCGGATCGTCTTCGCGGCTTTGTGCGACAAGCTGTTCGACATCGACGAAAGGCTGGGCCTGGTCCACCAGCTGGCGACGGCGCATCGGTGGGAGGACGCCCGGACCCTGACCCTCACGCTGCGGCCAGGGGTGGTGTTCCATGACGGCGATCCCCTGGATGCGGAGGCGGTCCGCCATTCCCTGCTGCGCCACCTGCGCCTCCAGGGCAGTTTCCGGCGCGGCGAGATCGCGGCGCTGACCGCGGTGGACGTCATCGACCCGCTGACGGTGCGGCTGCACCTGTCCGAACCCTCCTCCCCCTTCATGAGTCAGCTGACGGACCGGGCGGGGATGATCATGAGCCCCCGCGCGACGGAGGCCGCGGGGCGGGAGTTCGGCCGCAACCCCGTCTGCGCCGGCCCCTTCCGCTTCGTGGAGCGCGTGGCGCAGGACCGGATCGTGGTGGAGCGCTTTCCCCAGTACTGGGACGCCGCGCGCATCCACCTGAACCGCATCACCTACCTGCCGATCCCGGACAGCAATGTGCGGCTGGCCAACCTGCGGTCCGGCGTGATCGAGGTGATCCAGACCATCGATCCCGGTGACATGCCGGCGCTGCGCGGCGACCGGCGCTTCGCGCTCAGCGTCTCCGACGAGCTCGGCTACCAGAGCATCCACTTCAACGTGGCGAACGGGCCGCGAGCGGCGACGCCGCTCGGCCGTGACGCCCGGCTGCGACGGGCCTTCGACCTGGCGATCGACCGCGCGGCGCTGGACCAGGTGGTCTATGGCGGCGCGGATACGCTGACGGCGCAGGCCGTGCCGCCATCCTCGCCCTTCCACATCGCCTCCATCCGCCCGCCGGGGCGGGACCTGGCGGCGGCGCGGGCGCTGGTGCGGGAGGCGGGGGTGCCGACGCCGATCCCGGTGGAGCTGATGGTCCCGAACAACCCGGAGCTGCGCCAGGTCGGCGAGGTGGTGCAGGCCATGGTGCGGGAAGCGGGCTTCGACCTGCGCATCCGCGCGGTGGAATTCGCCACCAGCCAGCAGGCGGCGCTGCGCGGCGATTTCGAGGTCTATCTGCAGGGCTGGTCGGGCCGCACGGACCCCGACGGCAACCTCTGGAACTTCCTGCACTCCACCGGGCCGGTGAACGAAGGGAAGTATGCCGACCCGGCGGTGGACGCGGCGCTGGAGGAGGCGCGCCGCGTCTCCGGCATCGAGGAACGGCGCGCGCTGTATGAGCGCGTCTGGCGCATCGCGGTGGAGCGCGACCGCCAGCGGCTGTACCTCTGGCACCGTAAGAACATCGCGGTGCATGTGGCACGGCTGCGCGGGATGCGCGCCGTGCCGGATGGGCTGATCCGCGTGCAGGATCTCCGGCTGGAGTGAGGGCGGCCTACGCCGCCACCCATTCCCCGCCCGGCACCCGCCGGCGGATCAGGTGGCCGTCCCCGCTGATGGAATGCAGGTGCAGCCAGCCATTCTCCACCAGGTCGCGCACGCCCTGGTGCTTCGCCATCACCGCCTCCATCGCCGCTTCCGGCGCCGCGATGAAAACGGACAGGCGCAGCGGTTCATGGACGAACCGCTCCCCGTCATGCACGGATTGCCAGGGCAGGCCGGCGCGCAGGTCGCCCGCATTGCCTTCCAGCACGCCCAGCTGCCCGATAACGTTGTGCAGCACCTTGTTGCCACTGCCGAAGGCGTCGTTGTTCACGGTGGAGCCGAAATACTGGAGGTTGATCCAGCTGGCGACGACCAGCGGCGCCGTCATGATCAGCTCCAGCACGCCGAAGCCCTCATCCTGGTCGACCTCGTAGTCATGCAGGAAGGCGCGGCCGCCGAGGGCCAATCCGCGCGTCACGCTGCGCGGCGCGGCGATGAAGGCGGCGTTGCCGGCCAGGCCCCATTCGGGCCGGACCTCCGACCAGTCCCGGCTGCGGGCGGTGATCTTCGCGTCCAGGCCGGGATCGCCGGCCAGGCCGAGCAGCGTGGCGCGTTCCATCCGCGCCAGCGCGCCGGCCCGGGCCAGGGCGTCCTTCAGCCGGGCCAGGTCGGCGGCGTGGCTGGGGGGAACCTGCTCCTCCCCGAAGATCGCGACCGCGTCGGTGGTGGTGTCGTGCAGGGCGGGCAGGAACCAGGTGTCGGCGGGGATCTGGATCCCCTTCCCCGCCAGGCCCGTCCGCACGGCCGGGTCGTTCAGGATGGCGGCGGCGATCCGCGCATTCGCCTCCCCGGTCTGGCCGCCGCAGGCGCCGCAATCCAGACCCGCGGCATGCGGGTTGTTGACCGTGGTGCTGCCATGGCCGGCCAGCAGCACGAGGCGCGCGAAGGTGCTGCCCGTCAGCGACATGCCCTTCAGCACGGCCTCCGCCATCGCCAGCCGCTGCGCGTCGTCGAAGCCGGTCAGGCGGCCGGCAACCTCCCGCGCCTCGATCCGCGGGCCAAGCCGCGCGGCCGTCGCCGCATCCAGCGCCGCATCCCGGGGATGCGCCACCGCGCGGGTCAGGCCCAGGCTGTCGGAGGCGATCTTGGCGCCGAACAGCAGCCCCGCCGTCTCCACATGGGTGAAGGAGGAGACGGCGGAGCGCTTGAAGCCCTTCCAGGCGCGCTCCGCCCGCTGCCGCAGGCGCCGCAGGGCGTGAAGGCTGCCTTCCTCCGCCGGCGCCGCGCCCTGCACCGCCTCGCAGACCGTGAAGGCGGGCTTCAGCAGCACGGGGCAATGCGCGGCGCCGCGGGCGCGGCCGAAGGGGACGTATTCGATGGGGAAGCCGAAGAAGCCGGCGAATCCGATGGTCTGCGCGCCGGGCAGCGCCGTCTCCAGCGCCCGGCGGAAGACCTCCGACCGCACATCGATGCAGAACGCCGCCTGGATGGCGGGCCGGCCGGCCGGGACCAGGGGCGTGGCCGGCGCGTGGCCGCGCAGCCGCGCCACCAGCCGCCGCCGCGCCGCTTCCTCATAGGCCTCGTGCAGCAGCAGGTCCGTCGCCAGCTCGGCATCGAGGCCGAGCTGCCCGTCCTGCGGCGCATTGCCGGCGGTGGCGATGGCGTGGGTCCAGGCGCGCCGGAACCGCCCATCCTGCGACCGCGCCTGGAACAGGCCGTAGCCCCAGGCGATGCGGATCGCGAGCAGGCCGAGCAGCGAGTCATCCTCCCGCCCCTGCTGCGCCGCCACCCAGCCGAGGTGCCGCGCATAGGCAGCCCAGCCGCGGATGTCGAAGAGCGCGCGGTGCAGGTAGTCCACCCGCGCGCGTTCGGGGATGCGCAGCCCCGCCAGCACGGCGCCGATCGCCTCCACCGGGTCGCAGGGCAGCGCGAGGATGGCGGCGCGGAAGCCCGCGATGCCCATCGCCTCCGGGTTCCGGTCATGCCGCGCGGTGGCGCGCCAGGCGGCGTAGGGCGAGAGGTGCCGGATGGGCAGCCGCCAGCTGGCCTGGCCCTCGTCGAAATAGGCGCCGCACCAGCGGGAGATCTCGTCCACCATGAACCGGGTGCGCGACGCCTCCCGGTCCCCGCCGGCAAGGCTGTCCAGCACCTCCGCCACCGTCGCGACGGCGGCGGGGTGGCGGGCGCCGGGCAGCGTGCCGTCCCAGCTCCGCTCCTGCGCCGCGGCGGCACGCAGCGCGGCCGCGGTGGTGGGGGCGCCCGGGATCGCGGGCGCGGCGGCGAGGGCCGCGTCGAGCGCGGCGTCGTCGATCTCCCCCCGCGCCAGCGCGTCACGGTAGAAGTCGCGCGGCATCAGCATGTCCACCCGCGCGACCCGGCGCATGGTGGCGCAGGTGGCGGCGAAGCCCTGGCCGGTGAAGCCGAGGAAGGGGTTCACCGCGACGAAGCCCCTGAGCGGCCAGAGCGGCGCGATGCGGTTGCAGGCCTCCCGGATCGCGGCCTCCAGCGCCAGGCGGTCCACGGCCAGGCTGGCGGCGGGCGGGATGGTGGCGATCATGTTCTGCATGGTCATGGTGTCTGTTCCCGTCACGGCCGCGCCGGCCACAGCCGCAGCACGAGCCGGTTGGCGAGGGTGTTGAGGTAGAGGCCGCTGGAGAGGTGGATATGCGCCGCCAGCCAGAAGCGCTGGATCGCCTGCCCGCTGGTCTGCGCCGCCATGGCGGACTGGAAGAGCATGGCGCCCGCGAAGCTGCCGACGACGAGGATGAGCAGCACCGCGTCGAAGGGCCCGCGCAGCGCCGGCGCCGGCGGCAGGCTGGCGCCGAAGACATGCGCCGCGGCACCCTGCAGGGCGAACCAGGCCACCGCCACCAGCGCCGCCATGCCCGCCACGCGCCCGGCCAGCGCGGGGGTCGAGACATCCTCGAAGGCCTGGGCGCCGAGATGGACGAGGCCCATCACCAGCACCGCGCCCAGCACGAAGGCCGCGGGGTGGGAGACGGGGTCGAAGCCCGCCAGGCCGGCCACCACCGCGAAGCCCGCCAGCGCGGCGGCCAGCGCGGCACCCACCCGCGCGGGATGCGGCGCGCCGGCCGGGACCCAGGCGGCCCGCGCCTGGTCCACCACGCTGCCGGAGCTGAGGAAGGCATGCGCCTTGTAGAGTGAGTGGGCCAGCAGGTGCAGCGCCGCGCTGGCGAAGGCGCCGAGGCCGCATTGCAGCAGCATGAAGCCCATCTGCGCGACGGTGCTGTAGGCCAGCTGCGCCTTCACCGAGGTCTGCGTCAGCATCACCAGCGACCCGAACAGCGCGGTCGCGCCGCCGACCAGGACCAGCATCTCCATCGCGGGGGCCGACAGCACGACGAGGTCCGCCATGCGCAGCACCAGGAAGCCGCCGGCATTGATGATGCCGGCATGCAGCAGGGCGGAGACGGGGGTGGGGGTTTCCATCACCTCCACCAGCCAGCCATGCACGGGCAGCTGCGCCGACTTCAGCAGCGCGGCCGCCACCATCAGCAGCCCGGCCAGCACCGTCGGCACGTCACTCGCGGCATGGCCCTTGGCCGCGGCGAAAAGCGGCGCGAATTCCAGCGTGCCGAAGGCGCCGAGCAGCAGGCAGGCGGCCATCAGCAGGCAGAGGTCACCGACGCGGCTGGCGATGAACTTCTTCTTCGCCGCCAGCTCCGCCCCCAGCCGGTGGGGATAGAACAGCAGCAGCCGGTTCAGCCCGATGGAGGTCGCGACCCAGGCCAGGATGAACAGCGCCAGGTTGCCCGCAATGGTCAGCAGCAGCACCGCGGCCAGCGTCAGCGACATCCAGCGCAGGAACCGCCCCTGCCCCGCATCGCCCGCCAGGTAGTTCCGGGAGTAGCGCAGCACGACGGTGCCGATGAAGGCGACCAGCAGGAACACCGCGGCGGACAGCCCATCGATGTGCAGGCCGAGCCCGATGCCCGCGGCGCCCAAGGTCGGCGTGGTGATCCGCCCGCCGATCGCGACCGACAGCGCGGTCACCGCCGCGACCGCCAGCGCCACCAGCGCCGCGGCGATGCTCAGCGACGCCATGCGTCGGGGCGCCTCGTCGGGACGCGGGAGACAGGCGACCAGGACGGGAGCCAGGGGCGCGAGCAGGATCAGCCAGGCAGACAAGGGAGCCTCCTTCCGGGGGAGGCCGGGGTGTAGCCGCCGTCATCACTTCTGAAAAATTCAAAGATTGAAATGGATCGTTTGATAGGACAGAACGGTTGCCATGGCCGCCCTGAACTACCACCACCTCCGCTACTTCCACGCCGTGGCGCGGGAGGGATCGCTGACGCGCGCGGCGCAGCAGCTGAATGTCTCGCCTTCCGCCCTGTCGGTGCAGATCGCGGCGCTGGAGGCGCAGCTGGGTCAGAAGCTGTTCGACCGCCGCGGGCGCGGGCTGCTGCTGACGGAGGCCGGGCGCATCGCGCTGGCCCATGCGGAGACGGTGTTCCGGTCCGGCGAGGAATTGCTGAACACGCTGAAGGGCCTGGCGCCGGGCCAGCGGCAGGTGCTGCGCGTCGGTGCCGTCGCGACCCTGTCGCGCAACTTCCAGCTCGGCCTGCTGCGGCCGCTGCTGGGGCGGCCGGAGGTGGGGCTGGAGATCAGCTCCGGCGGGTTCGAGGAACTGCTGGCCCGGCTGGAGGCCCACACGCTGGATTTGGTGCTGGCCAACCAGCCCGCGACCATCGGGACAGAGAGCGAGTGGCAGAACACGCTGGTGGCCGACCAGCCCGTGAGCCTGGTGGGCCGCCCCCGCACGACGCCCCTGCGCTTCCCCGCCGACATGGCGACGGAAGCGCTGGTGCTGCCCGGCCGCGGCAGCACGCTGCGTGCCGGCTTCGACCGGCTGATGGACGAGGCCGGCATCACCCCCCGCCTGCTGGCGGAGGTGGACGACATGGCGATGCTGCGCCTGCTGGCCCGCGAATCAGGCGCCGTGACCCTGGTGCCGCCCGTGGTGGTGGTGGATGAGCTGGAGGCCGGCGTGCTGGTGGAGCACTGGCGCCTGCCCGAGGTGCATGAGGCCTTCTACGCCATCACGCGCCGCCGGCGCTTCCCGAACCCGCTGCTGCGGCTGGTGGTGGGGGGATAGGGGCGCGCGTCAGGCAACGCGACCCGGAAAAAGGCTGCGTAAGGCTTCGTGGAAAAGGTCCGTGACTAGGCTGAAGCCGTCGCGGGAGGGATGGAGTTCGTTGTGCCAGCTGGTCTTCACCGGCCGCAGCGCACCCTGGGTCGGCACGACGGTGACCTTGGGTCCGGCAAGCCCGGCCAGCATTGCCGCGAATTGCTGCAGCATCACCTTCACCACCGCGCTGGCCGCCGGCTCCGCCGGGAAGCCGCGATGACGAAAGCTGGGCCATAGCCACGGCCCAACGCCGCAGATCCCGCGATTGTCGGCGAAAGCGAAGTCATAGCCATGCAGCAGGATGTGCGTGTCGGGGCTCAGCGCATCCCGCATCGCGATCAGGTCCTCGTACCCCGCGCGGATCAGGGCGAGGACTGCGGTGAAGCGGGGCTGGTCAACTAGCGCGGCCGGCGCGGCTCCGGACTGCCACGGCTTGATGCACAGCACGAGCGGATCGCCCACGATATCGTTGCCACCGCCGGAGAAGAGCAGCACGTCCCAGGGGGTCCCGGCGGCCTGCTGGTCCTGGAGGAGCCGGGCCAGCTTCTCACGCTGCCGGACGCCCAGCATGTAGCGAACCTCATCGCCTGCTGCGGCCTCGTTCATGATCGGGACGCCGAGGCGGTATTGCAGCGACCCGATGACACCCCCCTGCAGCCGGACCTCCGCGCCGTTCTCCATGTAGCTAGTGGCGAAAGGCGGGTAATCGAACCAGGAATCACCATCAGCCAGAATGCGTAGCGGCCGGCTTCCCGCAGCGGCCAGCAGAGAAGGCTCTACCGGCATGGTCATCGCGAGGCGCGCGCCCCGCTGTGACGGCAGCGGCACATCGGGCGCGCGCAAGCCCCGGCGCGTCAGCAGCGTCATCTTGGCCTTGTAGTCGGCCCGGCGCCGAGCCGACTCGTCTGCTTGCCGCTTCGCGAGCTTCGTGCGCTCAGCCGCCATGGCGTCGACGGGCGCGGCGGGCAGCCGGGCCCGGCGCTTGGCGGCGGGCGTGCGCTTTTGCGCCAAGAGGTTTTCAGCCTCCCCGAGGGTCAGCGGGCCGCGAGCAGGTAGCGCCGCAGCCTTCCGTGCCTTGGAGGTTTTCGGCTTCGCCGCTGGTTTCCTCGCCATCGGATTGTCCCTCTCCGTCGCCTGATCATAGGCCGGGACAGTCGCTCATCGCAATGTTTCGCACCCGGAGGGATTTGAACCCCCGACCAACGGAGTAGAAATCCGATGCTCTATCCAGCTGAGCTACGGGTGCAGAAGGCTGGAGTCAGTGGCTCCAGTTCTCGGAGCGGCCGAAGCGGAAATTGTCGGCATAGGCCTTGGGCTTGATGTCGGCCTTCACCACCGGCGGCGCTTCCAGGTCATAGGCGATGCCCCGGGCCTCGGCATAGGCAACGGCAGCCTGCTGGCTGGGGAAGCGCAGGCTGACCTGCGCCTGGGTGTCGCCCGACCCCGACCAGCCCATCAGCGGATCGATGCGCTTCGGGCCGAGCGGCGCGAAGGCCAGGACCCAATCGGCGGTGCGGGCGCGGCCGGACTGCATGGCGGATTTCGGCTGGCGATAGATGCGGGCGGTCTGGCTTTCGCGCGACATGCGGCGACGCTCTTCCTCGGGGTGGTGGGCGGGTTTTACACCCGGGCGGGCCGGCGGGAAAGCGCCGGGGCCCGGGGGGGTGTCCGGGGGCGGCGTCAGGCCGCCCGGATGCCGTGCAGGAAGGTCTCGATCTCCGCCGTCATGCGCTCGGCGTTCCGGGCCACCTCCCCGGCCGCGGTGCGGACGCCCTGCGCGCCGTCATCCGTGGCGCGCGTCGCCTGCTCCACCGCCCCGATGCTGCTGGTCACCGTCTCCACCCCGCCGGCGGCGTGCTGGACGTTGCGGGCGATCTCCTGCGTCGCGGCGCCCTGCTCCTCCACCGCCGCCGCGATGGCGGAGGCGATGGCGTTCACCTCGTCGATGGTGGCGGAGATGCCCTGGATGGCCGTGACGGCGCCCTTCGTCGCGCCCTGGATGCCGGAGACCTGGGCGGCGATCTCCTCCGTCGCCTTGGCGGTCTGGCTGGCCAGCGTCTTCACCTCGCTCGCCACCACCGCGAAGCCCTTGCCGGCATCGCCGGCGCGCGCGGCCTCGATCGTCGCGTTCAGCGCCAGCAGGTTGGTCTGGCCGGCGATGGCGCTGATCAGGCGCACCACCTCATCGATCCGGGCGGCGCTTTCGGCCAGGGTGCGCACCGTCTGGTCGGTGGCGCGGGTCTGGCTGACGGCGCGTTGCGTGACGGTGGTGGCCTGGGTGACCTGGCGCGTGATCTCCTGCACCGAGGTGGCGAGTTCCTCCGCCGCCGCGGCGACCATCTGCACGTTCATGCTCGCCTGCCGGGCGGCCACGCCCATGTCCCCGGCACTGGCGGCGGTGCGGGCGGCGATGCCCGTCATGCTGCCCGACGTCGCATCCAGTTCCGTCGCGGCGGCGGAAAGGCCGCGGACCATCTGGCCGGCCGCACCCTCGAACCCCGCGGTCAGGGTCTGGACGGCGGCGGCGCGGGCGGCCTTGGCGGCGTCCTCCGCCCGCTGGAGGTCGGCCAGGCGATCGGCCTCCCGCAGCCCGTCCCGGCAATGATCGATGGCGCGGGCCATGTCGCCGATCTCGTCGCGGCGGATGATGCAGGGCAGGTCGAAGCCGTAGTCGCGCCGCGCCAGGCGGCCGAGGGTGGCGGACAGGCGCAGGATCCGCCCCGCCACGCTGCGGTCCAGCCAGGCGCCGGCCAGGCCGCTGACGATCAGGGCGAGGAGGCTGGCGCCCGTGACCGCCGCGACGGCCTGCCAATAGGCGCGGTCGGCTTCCGCGACGTCGGCGCGGGACATCTCGTCCGCCATGTCGTCGAGTTCGGCGATCCGGCGCTGCAGCCGGTCATAGACCTCCCGCATCTCCCCGGCATAGGCGCGGATGGCGGCCGAACGGTCCGTGAGGGCGAGCGCCGCGTTCTGCCGCAGCGGATCCACCAGCGCCCGCCAATCCGCCTGGATCTGCGCGAACAGCGCCCTGCCCTGGGGGGAGGCTACCAGGCCATCCAGTTCCCGCAGCGCCTGTTCGACATCGGCAATCGCCTGGCGCTGGCGGTCAGCGGCGCCGCTGCGCTCCGCCGCCGTCTCATAGAGCAGGATGTTGGCTTCGCGCATGCGCACCAGCGTCACGCCATTGGCGAGGCGCCCCAGCGCATCGAGCTCCGGCACCCAGCGGTTGCCGAGTTCATGCACATCCTGACGGATGACGTTGAGCTGCCAGATCGCCGTGCCGCCGACGACAGCCAGCAGCAGGAGGAAGCCGCCGAAGACGATCGCGAGTTTCGAGCGGAGGCGGAGGTCTGCGAGCCACGTCACGTCAAGGTCCGGATACAGTGATGTCCAGACAGCCTGACACCGTACCCGTTTGCGGGATGTGAACAGGAAGTGGCCGGGCTGGTCGGGGCGGCGGGATTCGAACCCACGGCCTCCTGTACCCAAAACAGGCGCGCTACCAGGCTGCGCCACACCCCGACCGGCCGCCGGGGGGCGGATCCGCCCCCCTTGCCTGCTCGCAATCCCATGGAAGGGGGGGTGGTGGCAACCTGCGGTATTTTCCTTCCCTTCCTTTCCTTCCCCCGCCCGATGGTCAGCTCCCGGCACCGGTCCTAGAGTGATCGTCCAAGGCAAAGGAGGAAGCGGGTGCAACAGCTCAAGGCCAGGCTCGACGCCATCTGCGACGAGCAGCCCTTCAAGACGCGCTACTTCCTGCGCGACCTGGCAACGGGGCAGGAGATCGACCGCGAGGGATCGGTGGAGACCCCATCCGCCAGCGTGCGCAAGATCTCCATCATGATGGCGGCGCTGGCCGCGGTGCATGCCGGCAAGCTCCGGCTCGACCAGCCGGTGACGCTGGAGGCGCGGCTGCAGAAGGATGTCGCTTCCGGCACCTATCGCTACATGACGCCGGACTGCGTGATCCCCTTCCGCGACGTGCTGGTGAACATGATCATCACCAGCGACAACGTCTGCACCCAGGCGGTGCTGGAACGCCTCGGCCCCGGGGCGATGGATGAATACTGCCAGGCGATCGGCATGGTGGGCACGCGCCATCGCGGGCTGATCCCGCCGCTCGGCATCGGCTGGGACCACCCGGTGGAGGCGACGGCCAGCACGACGCAGGCGGACCAGGTGAACCTGCTGCACGCCATCCTGAAGGGCACGACGGACGAGGCGGCGGCGGCGAAGCTGCACTGCTCCAAGGCGCTCTGCCAGCTCGGCCTGCAGATCCTGACCTGGCAGCTGCTGCGGAACCTGATCCCGAACCTGCTGCCCTTCGGCACCAAGGTCGCGCACAAGACCGGGCGCGGGCGGCGCGGTCGCATGGATGCCGGCATCGTCTATGACGGCGACAAGCCGCTCTTCATCCTCGCCGCCGCGACGGACTGGGTGCCGGACACGATGCCGGACGGGCTGCCCGGCTTCGCGGCCAGTTTCTCCACCATCGGCCGCATCGCCCGCGCGGCGTGGGACGAGCTGCGCGCCTCAGCGTAGCGAGACGTCCTGGGCGCGGGTGCGTTCATCCACCCGCGCCTCATGCGCGATGCCGCGGCGCATGGCCCAGATGTTCTTCTGCAGATGGGTGCTGATGATGCCGACATCGGCGATCAGCATGCGCGTCGCCTCCTGCAGCATCGCTTCCCGCTTCGCATCGTCGAGTTCATTGGCGGCGGCGGCGAGCGCGGCGTCGAAGGCGGGGTTGGAGTAGCGGCCGCGGTTTACGGCGCCCGTGCCGCGCGCCTGGTCGTAGGTGGCGGCGACGCTGCGCAGCCCCGCCATGGGTTCGCCGGTGGAGGACCCCCAGGAGACGAGGAACGCCGAGAATTCCTGGCGGCTCGCACGGGCGACGAAGCTGGCATAGGGCGCGACATCGACCTGGGTGCGCACGCCGATGCGCGTCCACATCTGGCTGACCGCCTGCACGATGCGCGCATCATTGGGATAGCGGTCGTTCGGGCCGTGCACGGTCAGGCGGAAGCCGTTGGGGTAGCCGGCCTCCGCCAGCAGGGACCGCGCGGTGTCGGCATCCGCGCGTGGCACGCGCAGGTCCGGCACGAAGCCGATGGCGCCGGGCGGCATGACCTGCACCGTGGCGGTCGCCGCCCCCTCCATGACGCGGGAGACGATGGCCGCGCGATCGATCGCCATGGAGAGTGCGCGGCGCACACGCACATCCTTCAGCGGGTTGCGGTCCAGCGGGCGGCCGTCATTGTCCGTGATGAAGGGCGAAGGCCCCGTCCGCATGTGGTCCAGCGCGAAGTAGATGTAGCGCATGGCATCGATCTCGCTGAGCACCACGCGGTCGTTGCGGCGCAGGCGTTCGATGTCCGGCGTCGGCACCTGATCGATCATGTCCACATCGCCCGCCAGCAGCGATGCCGTGCGCCCGGCATCGTTGGTGATGATGCGGTAGTCCACGGCGGCGAAGGGCGAGCGCCTGCCCCAGTATTCGTCGTTCCGGACGAGTTCTGCACGGTCGCCGCTGCGGAAGCTCTGCAGGCGGAAGGGGCCGGTGCCGATGGTGGCGCGGCCGGTGTTGAAGGCCTCCGTCGTGACGCCGGTATGCGTCTCCCGGTCCAGCATGGGGACCTGGGCGAGGTCCGTCGGCACGAGCGGCGCGGGGCCGTTGGTGCGGAAGCGGATGGTGTGGCTGTCCACGATCTCCACGCCGCGGATGGCCTGGGTGTAGGTGCGGAAGGAGCCGGGGCTGTTCACGACCTGCGGGATGCGTTCCAGCGTGAAGGCCACGTCCTCCGCCGTAAAGTCGTTCCCGTTGTGGAAGCGCACGCCGCGCCGCAGCCGGAATTCCCAGACATCATCCGCGACCGTCCGCCAGCTTTCCGCCAGCATCGGGATCAGCCGCGCATTCGCATCCGTCTCCAGCAGATTGTCGAAGACCATGGAGGCGAAGGCGTTGTTGGGCGAGATGTTGTGGAAATGCGGATCGGCGGAGGTGATCTGCGCGCCGACGCCCATGCGCAAGGTCTGCGCATCCGCCTGCGCCGCCAGCAGCAGTGCGGCGGCGGCCATCCCGGTCTTCTTCATTGCTGCCTCCCCGTTCGTGTTCTTCGTTGTCAGCTCAGGAGATAGGGCGCTCCACAGCGTTCGCAGATGGCGCGGATGTGGCGGTCCAGCGCGTCCGGCACCGGGATGCCGTGCTCCAAGCGGCGCTGGCGCTCCGCCTCCTCCGGATCGCCGGCCACCAGCACGGGGCTGGCGGGGTCGGAGGCGGGGGTGGCGTGCAGCACATCGATGACCTCGTCCAGGTCATCCTCGAAGGCGCCAGGTTCGCGGAAGGCGGCGGGATCGATCGCCATGAAAAAATGGCCGAGCCTGTCGGGATCCTCGGGCTTCTGGGTGCGGTTGCGAATGGGCGAGAAGGAGGCGCCGACCAGCGTGCCGCCGAGGATGTGGACCATCATCGCGAGGCCATAGCCCTTGTGGCTCGCCATCTCCGGACTGCCGCCGAGCGGCGAGAGGCCGCCCGCCGCTTCGTCGAACACCACCTGCATGCCGCGCTTCGCGTCGCGCACCGGCGTGCCGTCCGCTTCCAGCACCCAGCCGGAGGGCAGTTCCTTGTTGTTCAGGTCATAGACCTTCACCTTGCCCGCCGCCGTCGTCGTCGTGGCCATGTCCAGCACGAAGTCGCGGTTGCGCTTCGCGGGTGCGGCGAAGGCCAGCGGGTTGGTGCCGAGCACGGGCATGGCGCCCCGCGTCGGCACCATGGCGACGCCACGCGTGGCACTCGTCACCATGCCGATCGCGCCACGCCGCGCCGCGATGCGGGCATAGACGCCGGCCGCGCCGAAATGGTGGGAGTTGCGCACGCCGACGACGCCGACGCCGACCTCCTTCGCCATGTCCACGGCCAGGTTCATGGCGAAGGCGGAGACCGGATGGCCGAGGCCATCGCCGCCATCGACCAGCGCGGTGCAGGCAGTGCGCTTCTCGATCCTCGGTGGGACCGTCAGCTTCACCTTCCCTTCCTGCACCCGCTTCTCATAGGTCATGAGCATCGAGATGCCGTGGCTGTCAACGCCAAGCAGGTCGGTCTCCGTCATCGCCTCCACTGTCGTGGCGGCCAGGTCGGGGGACATGCCCCAGCGATCCAGGATCGCGGCGATCTGCGCGCGCACGCGGTCGTGCTGGACGAGCATGGTCACATCCCCTCCCGCACGAAGGGATTAGTCAGGTTGCCGAGGCCCGTGATCTCGATGTCCACGACGTCCCCATGCTTGAGGTCGGGGCTGACGCCATCGGTGCCGAGCCAGATGACGTCGCCGGGCCAGAGGGTCAGGTACTTCGTCATCACGCTGATGAAGTGCGCGGCGCTGAACAGCATGTGGCCGGTGGCGAAGCTGGTGCGGATCTCGCCGTTCAGGCGGACATTGGTCCTCGCGGATTCCATGTCGAAATCCGTGTCGATCCAGGGGCCCATGGGCTTGAAGGTGTCTGTGTTCTTGCCGCGCCAGAAGGTGCGGTCGTTCTTCTGCCAGGTCCGCTCCGAGACGTCGTTGCCGATGGTCCAGCCCATGACGCAGGACAGGGCCTCGGCCTCGCTCAGGTTCTTCGCCTTCTTGCCGATAACGGCGACGATCTCGCCCTCGTAGTGGATCTTCTCGCCGGCATCGGCGGGGATGACGACGTTTTCCCCATGGGCGATGAGCGCGTTGACGGCGCGGTAGCCGATATCCGCCTTGGTCGGGATGTTCGGCGTCTCGCCGCGCTTTTTCGCGCCCTCGATCACGTGTTGCACGTAGTTGAGGCCGGCGGCGTAGAAGGTGCGCGGGATGAGCGGCACCTCGATCTTCACCGCGGCTAGGTCGTGGCGGCGTGACGTCTTCTCGTAGCCCGCGAAGGGATCGCCCGCGACTTCCGCGATGCGGTCGCCTTCGAGGATGCCGTAGGCCGTGCGGCCTTCGGCCGTGAAGCGGATCCAGCGCATCAGGCGGCGAGCGCGCGCTGGATGAAATCGGTCTGGAACACCCGGTCCGCCATCACCTGGCAGCGCTTCATCAGGCGGTGCTCATGCGGCTGGTAGTCGGGAATGGCGTTGTGCAGCGTGCCGATATTGTCCCAGATCAGCACATCGCCTTCCGTCCAGACATGCGTGTGCAGGAACCGATCCTCCAGCTGGTGCGCGAAGAGGATGTCGAGGATGCGGTCGCTCTCGTCCTCCTCCAGCTCGTTGATCCGCACGGCGTAGCCGGGGTTGCAGTAGAGCACCTGGCGGCCGGTGATGGGGTGGGTCAGGAAGATGGGATGGACGGAGGGCGGGCGCTTGGCGCGCTGCTCCGCGGTCAGCGGCGGGCGGATGCTGCCGGGGCGGCTCACCATCTTGTCCCAGAACTTGTTGAAGTCATGCGTCGCGGTGCAGCTGGCGAGCTTCGTCTTCAGCGCGGGATCGAGTTCGTCATAGGCCGCGTGCATGTTGGCGAACATGGTGTTGCCGAGCGGAGTGCCATTGCGCTTCGGCACCTTGAAGGCGTTCAGCACGTTCACGAAGCCCATCGTGTCCCGGTAGGACATGTCGGTGTGCCAGTCCTGCCCGGCATCGTTGATGCCAAGCGCCACGCCGTTCTCCACGATGTTCGACAGGAAGCCGACTTCCGGCACGTCCTTGTCCTGGAACTTGCCGGTGATGGAGGTCTGGATGCTGCCGAAGCGCGCCGAGAAGTCGCGCAGCGCGGCGCTTTCCAGGAACTGGCCCGGGAAGCACAGCACGCCGTAGCGGCCAAGCGCGCGCAGCACGGCGGCGAAATCGGCGTCCCCGATCGGCTTCGACAGGTCGAGATCGGTGATGCGGGCGCCAAGCGTGGAGTCATTGGGCGTGACGGTGACCATGGCTCGTTTCCCCTCGGGGCGGTCCAGGCCGCCCGTTCAATTATTCCCGTATCCTGGCACTACGCCGGAGCAGGTCGCAATCCCGGCGCGGGGCGATGGCGTGACCGGGATGGGCGCCGTGGACCGGAAGAATCCTTCCAAGGATTTCCGTAGTAACCTATTCTGTCCTTTCCCGACCCCAAGCCAAGCGACAGAGCGTGAACATCGTGGCAACCCGGAACACCGCCGCCGATCCCGTCCGTGCCCGGATCCTGGAAGCCGCGCGGGACCGCCGGATCGGGCTGAAGGCGCTGTCGCTGCGGCTCGGCCGGAATCCCAGCTACCTGCAGCAGTTCATCGCCCGCGGCACGCCGCGGCGCCTGCCGGAGGAGGCGCGCCAGGCGCTGGCGGGGATGCTTGGCCTGCCGGAAGCCGCGCTGCGGCCGGATGCCGGCCCCCTGCCCGCCCCCGCATCCCGCCTGCGCCTGCCGCTGTTCCGGGAGGGTGAGGACCGCCTCGCCCCCGGCGCCACGCCGGCGCGGCGCCTGGCGGCGGAGGAGGTCGCGCCCGCGGAGTCGGGGATGGTGGCGGTGATGCTGGCGGAGCCCCGCGGAATGCTGCAGCCGCGGCACATCCTGCTCTGCGACCCGGCGCAGCCGGCGCGGGCGGGCGATGTGGTGCTGGTGGTGGATGGCGGCGCGATCGCGGGACTCGGGATCATGACCGCCGGGCCGCGGGACCGCATCGCCTGGGTCGAGGAAGGCGCTATGCGCGACCTGGCGCGGGGCGGGGCGCAGGCCTGGCGCGTGGTGGCGGTGCGCCTGTCCTGACTACGGCGCCGTGCCAAAGATCCGGTGCAGGACGCGGTCGCCGACGCGGATGTCGAGGCGTTCCGTGATGCCGGCCTGCAGTTCCAGCGTGGCGCGGACGGGGCCGCGGCTGTCGATCGGCGTCAGGCTCAGCGGCACGGTGCGTTCGGCGATCCGGTGCACGCGGCCATCGGCGGCGATGAACACCATGTCGAGCGGCGCCAGCGTGTTGCGCATCCACATCGAGGATTCGCGCGGGCTGCCCCAGTCGAACAGCATGCCCTCATTCGCGCCGACGGTCGGACGGAACATCAGGCCGATCATCTGGTGGTCGGGGCTGACGGCCATCTCGACATCGAATTCGTGGCGCCGCCCTTCCCGGCCGACGATCACCAGGCGCTCCGTCGGCAGCTTCGGCTGCGGACGGTCCACGCCGGGCTGGGCGTTGGCGGCGACCGGCGCGGCGAGGAGGCCGAGGGTCGAGAGCAGGGTCTGGCGTCGGGTCATGGCGGCAGCATAGCAGCGGCGTCGAGCGCCTCGGAAGGCTCCGGCAGGTTACGGAGCGTCAAGGGCGCCAGCGCGCGCACCTCCTCCCGCACCGGGCCAGGACGGGGCGGGTCGGCGATGGTGGTGAACCAGTGCTCCGGCGGGTTGCGGCCGGCGGCGCGGGAGAAACTCAGGCCGCGCAGCACGGCCTCCGCCGCCCGCGGGATGCGGGGCGGGATCGGGCGGTCGTTCAGCGTGGCCCAGACGCCGGCCCAGCAGCGCGCGACGGACCAGGGATTGTAGCCCCCGCCGCCCAGCACGATGAGGCGCGGCGCCAGCCCCCGCAGCGACGCCACCATGGCGCGGTGCGCGTTGTTGGAGAGGCTGAGTTTCGAGAGCGGGTCTTCCTCGATCGCATCGGCCCCGCATTGCAGCATGATCGCCTGCGGCTTCCAGTGCCGGATCAGCGGCAGGATCACATGCGCCCGCAGGAACTCCATCTCGCTGTCGTTAAAGCCGGGTGGCACGGGCAGGTTGCGGGCATGGCCGCCGGCCTGGTCCTCCAAGCGGCCCGTATGCGGCCAGCGCCCGGCCTCGTGGAGGGAGACGGTGAAGACGCGCGGGTCATCGGCGAAGGCGTCCTCCACCCCGTCGCCGTGATGGGCATCGATGTCGAGGTAGAGGATGCGCGTCAGGCCGAGGTCCAGCCACTGCATCAGGCCGAGCACGGCGTCGTTGAGGTAGCAGAAGCCGCTCGCCCGGTCCGGACGGCCATGGTGGGTGCCGCCGCCCGGCACATGCACGACGCCGCCCTGCTCCGTCAGCCGTGCGGCGAGCATGACGCCGCCGGCGCCGGTCGCGGGGCGGGAGAAGACCTCCCGATACACGGGGTTGCCGTCGGCGCCGATGCGGAAGCGCTCGCGATGGCCAGGGTCCACCTGCTGCGTCGCCTCCGCCTGCATGAGGGCCGCGATGTAGTCGCGGTGGTGAAAGCGGGTCAGGGATTCCGGCGTCGCGCGCGGGCTGTCGATGTACTGCGCGGGCGCAACCCAGCCCATGGCGCGCACCAGGTCGAGCGTGGTGGAGACGCGGGGGATGGCGAGCGGGTGCTTCGGGCCATAGGTGGAGCCGCGATAGATCTCGGAGCCGATGAGGAGCGGTGTGGTCATCAGCCCCGAGATGGGCTCGATCAGCGCCGGATGAAGGCCAACAGCGGCGCAGTCAGCGAGGCATCCGGCGTGCCGACGGCGTAGATCTCCGAGATATGGCTGTGGCCTTCCAGCGTGACGGCCGTCGGGCAGCGGCCGGCGGCGCAGAGGACCTCTCGCGCGCGGACGGAGTGCTGCACGAAGCGCTCGGGGTCGAGCGTGCCATGGGCCAGGAAGATCGGCTGCGTGACGCGCGTGAGGCCCGGCAGGGGTGACCGGGCGGCGGCCTCGGCGCCCAGATAGGCGTTGTCGTTGGCCGCCATGTCGGGGCCGGTGAAGTCGAAAAGGCCGGAGACGAAGGCATAGGCGACGGGCGGGGCGACGCCCGGCGGGTGGAAGCGGGGCTCGGCCGCGTAGAGCGCGGCATGGATGGCGCCGGCGGAGTGGCCGGAGAGGATCACGCGGGCGGGGTCTCCGCCATGGGAGGCGATGTTCGCGGAGACCCAGGACAGCGCCGCGGCCACATCCTCCTGCGCCGCGGGATAGGGGTGCGCGGGCGCCAGGCGGTAGGTGATGTTCACGCCGATCATCCCGTTCCGCGCCGCCCAGACGCCGACATTGGCGTAGAAGGGACTGCCATCCGGCCCCTGCTTGTCGCCGGCCACGAAGCCGCCGCCATGGATGAAGACCAGCACAGGCAAAGGCTGCGCGGGGCGCGCCGCGGGGGCAAAGACGTCGAGGCGATGGCGCGGATCGGCGCCGTAGCGGGCATCGCGAGTCACCGTCACACCCTCCCACGGCTCGCGGCCGTGCAGGGGCGTGTAGAGCGCGCCGGTCGGGGGCGGCGCGATGACGCGGCCGATGCGGGCCAGGCCGGCGGCGATCTCGGGCGGGGGCTGCGCCATGGCGGGGCCGGCGGCGAGCAGCAGCATCAGGAGAAGGCGGCGCATCGGACGTTCCTCGGTCGTTGGCGGGAGCCTAGCCCCCTCCCCTTGCCCTCCGCCACCGCCCACCGCATAACCGCCGCCGTCATCGGGGGGAGCCCATCGGGGGCTGAGAGGCGGGCGACCGCGACCCCACGAACCTGATCCGGGTCATGCCGGCGAAGGGAACGGTGTCTGCCTGTGGCTGAACGCGCGCCCGGATTCCGCATCCACCTGCCCGAGGGCCTGTCCCTCGGCGGCCATCCCGTGCTCGGGCCAACCGACCTGTCGCTGGAAGGCGGGCGGGTGACGGCTCTGCTCGGGCCATCGGGCTCCGGCAAATCGACGCTGCTGCGCCTGGCGGCCGGCCTGCTGGCGGTGCCGGCGGGGGGCAGCGTGACGCGGCTCTCGGGCCAGGTCGCCTATATGGCGCAGCAGGACCTGCTCGTGCCCTGGCGGGACGTGCTGGGCAACGTGACCATGGGGGCGCATCTGCGCGGCCAGGCGCCGGACCTCGCCCGCGCGCGCGCCCTGCTGGCCGAGGTCGGGCTGGCCGAGGCCGATGCACGGAAGTCGCCGGTGCAGCTTTCCGGCGGCATGCGGCAGCGCGTGGCCCTTGCCCGCACCCTCATGGAGGACCGGCCCATCGTGCTGATGGACGAGCCCTTCAGCGCCGTGGACGCGCCGACGCGCCACCGCATGCAGTCCCTGAGCGCCCGGCTGCTGGCCGGCCGCACCGTGCTGCTGGTGACGCATGACCCGCTGGAGGCGCTGCGCCTCGCCGACCGGATCCTGGTGCTGGGCGGCCGCCCCGCCACGGCGACGGAGGTCCCGGTGCCGGTAGGCGCACCCCCGCGCCCCGCCGGCGATCCCGCGCTGCTGGCGGCGCAGGCGGCGCTGCTGGAACGGCTGGCGGAGGCCGTTTCGTGATCCGGGCCGCGATCGCCGCCATTGGCCTTGTCCTCCTCTGGCACGGCTTCGTCTGGGCGACCGATGTGCCGCCCTTCCTGCTGCCCTCGCCGATGAGGGTCGCGACGGCGCTGGTGGATCGCTGGGACATCATCCTCGGCCATGCCGCGACGACGGCGACGGAGATCCTGCTAGGCCTCGCGCTCGGCGCGGCGCTCGGCTGCCTGATGGCGCTGACGCTGGCGGCCTGGCCGGCGGGGCGGCGATGGCTGCTGCCGCTGCTGCTGGTGAGCCAGGCCGTGCCGGTCTTCGCCATCGCGCCGCTGCTGGTGCTCTGGCTGGGCTATGGCATGGCCAGCAAGGTCGCGATGGCAGTGCTGATCATCTTCTTCCCCGTCGCCACCGCCTTCCATGACGGGCTGCGGCGGACGGAGCCCGGGCTTCTCGACCTCGCTGCCACCATGGGGGCGTCCCGCGCCGCCGTGCTGTGGCGGGTGCGGGTGCCGGCGGCGCTGCCCTCGCTCGCCTCCGGGCTGCGCGTCGCGGCGGGCGTCGCGCCGATCGGCGCCATCGTCGGCGAATGGGTCGGGTCCTCCGCCGGCCTCGGCTACCTGATGCTGCAGGCCAATGGGCGGTCCCAGGCGGATGTCATGTTCGCCGCGCTCTTCGTGCTGGCGGTGATGTCGCTGGCGCTCTGGTTCACCACCGACCGGCTGCTGCGGGCCGCCATCCCCTGGCAGCCGGATTCGCTTCTTTCCGACCAAGACAGAAAGGTTTCGCCATGAAGCGGCTCATTCTCGCGCTGGCCGCGCTGCTGGCCCTCTCGCCGCCACTCGCCGCCCAACCGGCGCGGGACCAGGTGACGGTGCTGCTCGACTGGTTCATCAACCCCGACCACGTGCCCATCATCGTGGCGCAGGAGCGGGGCGACTTCGCGCGCGCCAACCTCGATGTCCGCATCGTGGCGCCGGCCGATCCCAACGACCCGCCGCGGCTGGTCGGTGCGCGACGCGCGGATATCGGCGTCTTCTACCAGAAGAACCTGCACCTGGCGGTGGATCAGGGCCTGCCCCTGATGCGCGTCGGCACGCTGGTGGCCACGCCGCTCTCCACCCTGACCGTGCTGCGCGACGGCCCGGTGCGGACGCTGGCCGATCTGCGCGGCCGCAGCGTCGGCTACTCCGTCGCGGGGTTCGAGGAGGTGGTGATGGGCGCGATGCTGGAGAGCGTCGGGCTCCGCCTGTCCGACATCCGGCTGGTGAACGTCAATTTCGGCCTGTCCTCGGCGCTGATGTCCGGCCAGGTGGACGCCATCCTCGGCGGCTTCCGGAACTTCGAGCTGCATCAGCTCGACATCGAGAACCGGCCCGGCCGCGCCTTCTTCCCGGAGCAGTACGGGATGCCGGCCTATGACGAGCTGATCTACATCGCCCATCGCGACCGCGCCCGCGACCCGGTGCTGCGCCGCTTCATCGATGCGACGGAGGCCGCGACCCACTTCCTGGTGAACAACCCGGAGGAATCCTGGCGCATGTTCATCGCGGGCCAGCGGCGGGAGCTGGACAACGAACTGAACCGCCGCGCCTTCGCCAGCACGGCCAACCGCTTCTCCCTGAGCCCCGGCGCGCTGGACCGCAACCGCTACGAACGCTTCGCGCGCTTCCTGGCGGATCGCCGCATGATCCGCAGCGTCCCGGCGCTGGATACCTATGCGGTGGAGTTGCCGGCGGCTACCACTGGGCGGTGACAACCAACACCCGCTTCCTCGTCGATGCCGATGCCTGTCCCGTGCGGGAGGAGATCCTGCGCGTGGCGGCGCGGCTGGGGCTGGAGGTGATCTTCGTCTCCAACGGGTCCCGCCCCATCCGCCCGCCGCAGCAGGCGATGGTGCGCATCGTCATCGTCACCGACGGCGCGGACAAGGCGGATGACTGGATCGCGGAGGAAGCGCGGCCGACGGATGTCTGCCTGACCGCCGACATCCCGCTGGCCAAGAGGTGCCTGGAGAAGAAGGCCTTCTGCCTCAACTTCAAGGGCCATCCCTGGACCGAGAACAACATCGGCTCCGCCATGGCCGGCCGCGCCGTGTCGCAGCACCTGCGGGAGCTCGGCATGGGCGGCGGGCCGCCGCCGATGGGCAGCGCGGACAAGTCGCGCTTCCTCAATGCGCTGGACGCCATGGCGCATGCGGCGTTGCGGGTGGCGCGCGCGGGGGGCTAGCCTTCCACCATGCTCAAGACCGCCGCGCATGCCGCCTTCCTGCCGGGCGAGGATTTTCCGGGTGTCGGCCTGCGTCCGCCGCTCGATCCCTCCTACGCCATGCGGCGGATGACGCTGCCGACGGGCGTGACGATGGCCTTCACTTGGCGGCCCGGCACCGGCCTGCCGATCCTGTTCCTGACGGCCAACCGCACCACCCGGCGCATCTTCGACTTCGTCCTGGCGGAGCTCGACCTGCCCAACCCGGTGCTGGTGCCGGACTACCGGGGCCTGGGCGAAAGCGATGCGCCGGAAGGCTCGCTATTCCGGCTGGAGGAGCACCGGGAGGATCTGGTGGAACTGACGCGCGCGCTGGGGTGGAAGCGCTTCGCGGTGGTGGGCCAGGCGACGGGGGCAACTTTGGCCCTGATGCTGGCGACGCGGCTGAGCGAGGCTGTCGTCGCCGTCGCGGCCGGCGATGTCGCGATCGGGCTGCGGGACGATGTCTTCGCCCTCTTCCTCGACCAGGTGGAGCGCCACGACCGCGGCTTCGCGACCCGCGCCGAGGCCCTGGCGGAGACGCCCTTTCGGGAGGCTTGGTCGGAGGCGGTGGCGGAACACTGGCTCGACACCGCGCTGATGGAAGGCCCGGATGGGCGGCTGCGCTGGCGCTACGACAAAACGGGGATCACGGAGACGCAGCGGGCGCTGACCGCGGATTTCTGGCGCGACATCGATGTGGCGCAGCCGACGCTGCTCTTCGGGGGCGAGAACTGCACGGTGATCGGGGAGGCCGCCATGCAGCGCGCCCAGGCCGCGATCCCGCAGGCACGGCTGGAGGTGCTGCGGGACGCCAACCACCGGCTGACGCAGGACAATCCGGCGGGTTTCGCGGCGCTGGTGCGGAGCTTTCTCGAACGGGAATGTGCCGGCGTGGCCCTTTAGCCACTAAAGCCCCTCAGGGATCTTCTAGTTCTTGAGGGCGTCCGGCCCTTCGGCGCCAACCCCCTGTTCCGGAACGCCTTTCCGCCCGGAATCCAAGGCGCCTTGAGCCGATTTGCCTCTTTTAGCACTTTTTGCACCACCCCGCGGATCGGGGCGTGGATGGGGCGGTGGCGGACCAGAACATAGCGTGAATGGATTGCGGGTTTCAGCATGATCCGATGCTGCCGCGCTGTCTTGTGCGCGGCGCAATTCCGGTGCGCAATGCGCACGCGGTATCGAGGATCGAACATCATGCTCACGCGACGCAGCTTGGCGGCACTGGCCGCCACCGGCCTCGCCTCCCCGGCCCTGGCGCAGGCGCCTTGGCCCACGCGGCCCCTCCGCTGGATTGTGCCCTATGCCCCGGGCGGGGGCTCCGACTTCCTGGCGCGCAGCCTGGCAGCGGCGATCAGCGGGCCGCTCGGCCAGGCCGTGACGGTGGACAACCGCCCGGGCGGTGCCACCATCCCGGCCAGCGAGGCGACCGCCCGCGCCGCGCCGGATGGCTACACGCTGCTCTCGGCCGATCTGACGGCGCTGGTGATCACCCCCGCCATGGCGCGGCGCCTGCCCTATGACCCGATCCGCGACTTCAAGCCGGTGGCGCCGATCGCGCGCTTCCCCTTCGTGCTGGTTGTCCACCCGAGCCTGCCCGTCCGCACCGGGCCGGAACTCGTGGAATGGGCGCGGGCGCGGCCGGGCGCGCTGAATGTCGGCAGCCCCGGCGTCGGCACGCCGAGCCACCTGGCGACGGAGCGCTTCATGCGCGCCACCGGCACGCAGGTCGCGCATGTCGCCTACCGGGGCGGCGCGCCGGCGGTGCAGGACCTCGTCACCGGCGTCGTGCAGGCGATGTTCATCGACTATGCGTCAGGGGCGCCGCACATCGCCTCCAACGCCGTGCGCGCCATCGGGATTCCGGCGCCGCAGCGGCTGGGGCTGCTGCCGGATGTGCCGACCCTCGCCGAGCAGGGGCTGACGGGGTCCGACATCTATTCCTGGCAGGGGGTGGTGGTGCCGGCGGCAACGCCGGATGCCATCGCGACGCGGCTGCAGCGGGAGCTGGACCGGGCGCTGCGGACGGAGGAGGTGGCGGCGCGGCTGCGATCGATCAGCCTGGAGCCGTTTCCGGGCACGGGGGCCGACTTCGCCGGCCTGATCGGCAGCGAGACGGCGGTCTGGGCGCCGCTGATTCGGGAGCTGGGGATCACGCTGGATAGCTGAGGGGGGCGCAAACCCCCACCCCGACCCTCCCCCGCAAGCGCGGGGGAGGGAGTAGTCGGTCACTTGTCCTGGGGCATGCCAGTCGGGATGATCGTCTTGACCAGCGACGAGTCCAGCGCCTCGTAGTCGTGGTAGCCGATGGTCTCGTAGAGCTGGGCGCGGGTCTGCATGCGGTCCAGCTGGTTCTGGGTGCCGCCATCGCTGCGGATGGCCTGGTAGAGCGTCTCCATCGCGCGGGCGGCGACGCGGAGGTGGCTGACCGGCCAGATCACCATGTTGTAGCCGAGCTCCTCGAACTCCTTCGCCGTCAGGAAGGGCGTGCGGCCGAACTCGGTCATGTTGGCCAGCAGCTTCACGCCGGGCATGCGCTTCGCGAATTCCGCGAACATTTCCCGCGTCGTCAGCGCCTCGGGGAAGACCGCGTCGGCGCCTGCCTCGAGATACAGCTTCGCGCGGGCCACGGCGCCGTCCATGCCCTCGCTCGCCGCGGCATCGGTGCGGGCGATGATGTAGAGGTGGCGGCGGGCCTTGCGGGCGGCGGCGACCTTGGCGGCCATGTCACGGGCATCGGCCAGCTTCTTGTCGTTCAGGTGCCCGCACTTCTTCGGCAGCAGCTGGTCTTCCAGGTGGACGGCGCCGGCGCCGGCTTCCTCGAACACCCGCACCATGTGCATGACGTTCAGCGCCTCCCCATACCCCGTGTCGCCATCGACCAGGGTGGGAAGGCCGGCGGCGCGGGTGACCTGACGGATATAGGCAGCGACCTCATCCACCGTGATCATGCCGAGGTCGGGCAGGCCCATGGTGGCGGACATGGCGGCGCCGGACATGTAGAGCGCCTCGAACCCCTGCTTCTTGGCGAGCAGCGCCGCGATGCCGAGATGGGCGCCGGGCATCTGGAGGATCTGCGGCCGGTCCAGCAGCGCGCGGAAGCGCACGCCGGCGGGGGCATCGGGCAGGTCGTCGGCGACAACATAGGGCATGGACGGCTCCGTGATCTCGGGTTCGGGCGAGTGTGCCACCGGATGCGCGGCCCCGGCCAGACGGCCAGCCCAGCCGATGCCCCATGGCAGGGTTGCCAGCGGGCGGACTGGCCCAGCGGATCGCGTGGATGGCGCGGAAACGGGTGGGCCAGTTCAGGCGGCCGGGTCCACCCCGATATCCTCCGCCCAGACCGCCGGCTTCTCCCGCTGGAAGCGCTGCATCAGCGCCACGCAGCCGGGATCGTCCAGCACCGTGACCTCCACGCCCTTCGATCGCAGGAAATCCTCGTTACCCTCGAAGCTGCGGTTCTCCCCGATCACGACCCGCGGGATGCCGAACTGGATGATGGTGCCGGTGCACATCATGCAGGGCGTCAGCGTGGTGTAGAGGGTGGTGCCGGCATAGCTCCGCATGCGGCCGACGCGGCGGAGGCAGTCCATCTCCCCATGCGCGATCGGGTCGCCATCCTGGACCCGGCGGTTGTGGCCACCGCCGAGCAGCCTTCCCTCGACCCCGACCAGCACCGCGCCGACGGGCACGCCGCCCTCCTCGAAGCCGCGCTGCGCCTCGGCCAGCGCCGCCGCCATGAAGGCCTGGTCGTCCATCGGCATGGCGCGTCCCTCAGTAGAGATGGGCCTCATAGGCATGGGCGATGCGGGTCTCGGCCTCCTGCTGCCCGATCTTGCCGGTCTGGCCGGCGAGGATGCGGCCGAGGCTCGGGATCTCGCCGGGTGCGGCCTGGCGGGCGGGGTCCCAGAGGGCGCTGCGCTTCAGCGCCTTGCCACAGTGGAAGAACACCTCATCCACCGTGACCATCAGCGCGCTTTTCGGCAGGCGGTCCTGCGCGGCCAGGCCGGTGAGTGTCCCGGTATCCGTCACCATCTCGGCGCGGCCGTTGACGCGCAGCGTCTCCAGCACGCCGGGGATGAAGAACAGCAGGCCGAGCCTGGGGTTGGTGGCCAGGTTGGTCAGGCTGTCCACGCGGTTGTTGCCGGGGCGGTCGGGGACCAGCAGGCGCCTGTCGTCCAGCACCACGACGAAGCCGGGCGCGTCGCCGCGGGGGGAGGCGTCGCAATTCCCCTCCCCGTCGGCCGTCGCCATCACCAGGAAGGGGGAGCGCGCGATGAAGAGGCGGGCGAAATCGTCGAGGTGGTCCAGCTGCTTGTCCACCGCCAGGCCCGCGGGGGCCGGGTAGATGCTGCGGAGATCGTCCATGCTCGTCCTGCCTCAGCTTGCCGTGGCGCCGGAGGCGCGGACGACGGGTTCCCACTTCGCCAGCTCCGCCTGCACGAAGGCGGCGGTGCCCTCCGGCGTCGTGCCGGTGACGGCGGGCTGGCCCATCTCCGACAGGCGCTGCGCGACATCGGCCTCCGCCACCACCGCGTTCAGCGTCGCGTTCAGGCGCTGGATGATGGGGGCGGGCGTGCCGGCGGGGGCGAAGACGACGTTCCAGGTATAGGCCTCGAAGCCCGGCAGGCCGGCCTCCGCGAAGGTCGGCAGGTTGGGCAGGGCGGCCGCGCGGTCCGGCGTCGCGATGGCCAGCGCGCGGATGCGGCTGTCCTGCACGAAGGGGACGACGGAGGCCAGCGCGTCCGTCGCGAACTCGACCCGGCCGGCCAGCAAATCCGCCACCATCGGCGCCGAGCCGCGATAGGGGATGTGGGTGGCCTGGGCGCCCAGCTGCTGCATCAGCAGCACGGCGGCCAGATGGCCCATGGAGCCGGTGCCGGAGGAGCCGTAGTTCATCTGCCCGGGCCTGGCGCGCAGCAGGTCGATGAAGGCGCGGAGGTCGCGGGCCGGCAGGTCGGGATGCGTGACCAGCACGATGGGCACGCGCGCGATCTGCGCGATGGGCGCGAAATCCCGGATGGGGTGGAAGGGCAGCCGGCCTTCCTGCAGCGTCGGGTTGACGGCGTGGGTGGTGGCGGTGCCGATCAGCAAGGTGTGGCCATCGGGCGCGGCGCGGGCCACGGCCTCCGCCGCGATGGCGCCGCCGGCGCCGGGGCGGGCATCCACCACCACGGGCTGGCCGAGCCTGGCCGCCATGCGGTCCGCGACCAGGCGGGCGACGATGTCGGTGGGGCCGCCGGCGGCGAAGGGGATGACCAGGCGGATGGACCGCGCGGGCTGCGCCAGCGCCGGCACGGCGAGGGCCGTGGCGACGCCGCCGAGGGCCGAGAGCGCAAGGCGTCGCGAGGGCATGGCCGTTCCCGTCTTCGTTCCTGTCTTGCCGTTCATCCTGCCGGGGTGGGCGCCGCTGTCAACGCCGCGCTTCCCGTCAGAAGAAGATGAAGGTCACCAGCACAAACAGGGGAAGCAGGATGCAGGCGGCCCAGGCGCAGTAGCCGAAGAAGGATGGCATGCGCTCGCCATTCTCCTCCACGATCGCCTTCACCATGAAGTTGGGCGCGTTGCCGATGTAGCTGTTGGCGCCCATGAAGACCGCGCCGCAGGAGATCGCGGCCAGCACCAGCGCGCCCTGCGTCATCAGGTAGGCCGGGTCGCCGCCGGCGAGCTCGAAGAAGACGATGTAGGTCGGCGCATTGTCGAGGAAGGAGGACAGCGCCCCCGACAGCCAGAAATAGACCCAGGGGATGGGCGCGCCGTTGGCGTCCGAGGTCAGCGCCACGAGCCCCGCCGCCGCGCCCGCGCTGCCCGCGCGGAGGATGGCCAGCACCGGCGCCATGGTGATGAAGATGGCGGCGAAGAGCTTCGCCACTTCCAGGATCGCGCCCCAGGCGAAGCCGTTGGCTTCGCGCAGCGCGTTGCTGGTGCCGAAGACGGAGACGAGGGTGATGGCGCCGAACAGCACGATGCCGACCAGCTTCTCCACCTCCATCGGGTGGCCGAGCACGGGGACGACGCCGAGCTTGACGTAGCCCATGGCGATGACAACGGCGACGATGGCGCCCAGCAGCGCGACGTTCAGCCAGCCCTCGATCGTCAGGGGCTCCCGCGCGCCCGTGTCGGGCACCACCGGCTTCTCCCGGTTCCAGGCGATGGTGTCGAAGACCCAGTAGAGCGCCAGCAGCAGCACGGCGCAGGTCAGGAACTCGCCGAAGAGATGCGTCGTCGGCCAGAAGAAGGACACGCCGCGGAGGAAGCCGAGGTAGAGCGGCGGGTCGCCCACGGGGGTCAGGCTGCCGCCGATATTGGCGACCAGGAAGATGAAGAAGACGAAGGTGTGCGTCTTGTTCCGGCGGAAGGCGTTGGCGCGCAGCACCGGGCGGATCATCACCATGGCGGCGCCGGTGGTGCCCATCAGGCTGGCCATGACGGTGCCGATCGCCAGCAGCGTGACGTTCATGCCCGGGGTGCCGACCAGCGTGCCCTTCACCATGACGCCGCCGCCCGCGGTGTAGAGCGCGGCGAGGAGCGCGATGAAGGGGATGTATTCCAGCACCGCGACATGGGTGAATTCGTACCAGGCGGCGCCGGGGCCGAAGACCGCCGCGAAGGGCAGCAGGAACAGCGCGGCCCAGCCGGCGGCGATCTTCCCGTAATGGTGATGCCAGAGGCTGGCGGCGAAGAGCGGCATCAGCGCGATGGAGAGCAGGATGCCGACGAAGGGGATCGCCCAGCCCAGCGACAGCTCCGCCCCCGGCACGCCCGCCGCGAAGGCCGGCGCCGGCAGCGCCGCGAGCATGACGGCCAACCCCAGGTGGCGCCGCATCCCCATTCCCCGTCTCCTGATCCCCTGCCCCGCGCCATACAGGCAACGGCGCGGCCCGTCACGATCCCGTCCGCCCGGGCGCTTGGCGAGCCCCCCTGCCCTTCCCGCCCGAGCCCGCCGGGCCTAACTTCGCCGCCGACAGACGGAGTGACACCCCATGGAAATGACTGGCGAGCGCCGGATCGGCGCGCCCCGCGAAGCGGTCTGGGCGGCGCTGAACGACCCCGCGGTGCTGAAGGAGGCCATTCCGGGCTGCGAAAGCGTGGAGCGGATCGGCGACGACCAGTTCCAGGCGAAGGTCTCGATGAAGCTTGGCCCGATGTCCGCCAAGTTCGGCGGCAAGGTCACGCTGTCCAACATCAACCCGCCGGCCTCCTACACCATCTCCGGCGAGGGCACGGGCGGCGCCATGGGCTTCGCCAAGGGCGGCGCGGATGTGGCGCTGGACGAGGTCGGGCCCAGCGAGACGCTGCTGCGCTACAACGTGAAGGCGCAGGTCGGCGGCAAGATGGCGCAGCTCGGCGCGCGGCTGATCGACAGCACGGCGAAGTCGATGGCCGACCAGTTCTTCGACCGCTTCGCGGCCCAGCTGGCGCCGAAGGTCGAGGCAGAGCCGGTGGCCGTGGCGGGCACGGACACGGAATACCTGGCCGACAGCGCGGCGGCCGGGCCCATCACCCAGCATGGCGCCGATGGCCAGTCCCCGGGCGGCCCCGTGCACCGCCCCAACCCGACAACCGGTGACATGCCGCTGCCGCTGCGGCTGCTGACGCAGGATTTCCTGGGCTTCCCCGCGCAGGTCTGGCTCGGCGGCGGTGCCATGATCGTCATCCTGGCGCTGCTCTTCCTGGTCGGCCGCGGATGAGCCTGCCCGCCTCGGTTGCCGAAACGCAGCGCATGCTGGCGGAGGGCGGCTATGTCGCCGACCGCCAGCTGGCGACCACCATCCACCTGGCGTTGCGGATGGGCCGGCCCATCATGCTCGAGGGGGAGCCGGGCACGGGCAAGACGGAGATCGCCAAGGTCCTGGCGGCCCAGCTGCCCCGCCGCCTGGTGCGGCTGCAATGCTATGACGGCATGGACCTGGCCTCGGCCGCCTATGAGTGGAACCACGCGCGGCAGTTGATGGCGATCCGGCTGGCGGAAGCCTCCGGCGAGGCCGGCGACAAGGGCAGCCTGGAGCGCGGCATCTATGACCGCCGCTTCCTCCAGGCCCGGCCGCTGCTGCAGGCGTTGGAGGGCGAACCCGCCGTCCTGCTGATCGACGAGCTGGACCGCGCGGACGAGCCCTTCGAGGCCTTCCTGCTGGAGATCCTGGCGGATTTCCAGGTGACGATCCCGGAACTCGGCACGGTGCGCGCGGCGACGCCGCCTGTCGTCGTCATCACGTCGAACCGGACGCGGGAGGTGCATGACGCCATCCGCCGCCGCTGCCTCTACCACTGGGTGGACTACCCCGATGCGGCGCGGGAACGCGCGATCCTGAAGATCAGGGCGCCGCAGGTGAGCGAGCGGCTGTCCGCGCAGGTGGTGGCCTTCGTGCAGGCGGTCCGTGGCGCCGACACCTTCAAGCCGCCGGGGGTGGCGGAGACGATCGACTGGGCGGCGGCCCTGTCCGCGCTGGATGCGAAGGAGCTGGAGCCCGCCCTGGTGGATGAGACGCTGGGCGCGCTGCTGAAGTACCAGGACGACATCGCCAAGATCAGGGGCGCGGAGGCCGCGCGGCTGGTGACCGAGGCGAAGCAGGCGGTGGCGTGACGCCAGGGGGACGCCAGCGATGATCCCCCCCAAATCCGCCATGCTGCTGCCCGCCCATGCCGGCGGCGCGGCGATGGGCAACAACCTCGTCGCCTTCGCGCGGCTGCTGCGCCGCGCCGGGCTGCCGCTCGGCCCGGCGGAGCTGCTGGCCGGCGCGGCGGCGCTGGAGGCGATCGAGATCGGCGACAAGGCGCAGGTCCATGCCGCGCTGCGCGCCACGATGGTGCACAAGCACGAACACTTCTTCCTGTTCGACCACGCCTTCAGCCTGTTCTGGCGCGATCCGGAAGCGGGCGCCCATGCCGCGGCGATGGCGCTGATGGACGGGATGAAGGAACAGCCGAAGCCATCGCCGGCATCCCGCCGCATGGCGGAAGCGATGCAGGGCGACCGGCCCAACCCGCCCAGGCCGCCCGAGCAGCCGCCCGAGGACCGGGTGGACATGTCCTTCACGGTCAGCGAGCGCGAACGCCTCCAGACCATGGATTTCGAGGCGATGTCGGCCGCGGAGCTGAACGCCGCGAAGAAGGAGATCCGCAAGCTCGTCCTGCCACTGGATGCGCGGCCCACGCGCCGCTTCCGGCCGGACCATGCCGGGCCCTACACCGACCTCCGCGCCACCATCCGGGAAGGGCTGCGGACGGGGGGCGAGATCATGGACATTGCGCGGCGCCGCCGCGTGGTGCGGCCGCCGCCGCTGGTGGCGCTGTGCGACATCTCCGGCAGCATGGCGCGCTACGCGCAGATCCTGGTGCATTTCCTGCACGCCGTCGCCAATGACCGGGACCGCGTGCACACCTTCCTGTTCGGCACGCGGCTGACCAATGTCACGCGGCAACTCAAGCACCGGGACGCGGAGGTGGCGTTCGAGATGGTGGCCCATGCGGTGCCGGACTGGTCGGGCGGCACGCGGATCGGCGAATCGCTGGAAGGCTTCAACAAGGCCTGGTCGCGCCGCGTGCTGGGCCAGGGGGCGGTGGTGCTGCTGATCACCGACGGGCTGGACCGCGAGGGCGCGAAAGGCCTGGCGGAGGCGACGGATCGCCTCCGGAAATCATGCCGCCGGCTGATCTGGCTGAACCCGCTGTTGCGTTACGCCGGCTTCCAGCCCAAATCCCAGGGCATCCGGGCGATGCTTCCGCATGTGGACGAATTTCGCCCGGTCCATAATCTCGCCAGCCTGCGCGACCTGGTCTCCGTGCTCAGCGACCCGCGCGCCGGCCGAAGGGGGAGTGACGCATGAGCGCCGCCGCCGATTCCGAGGATATCCTGGCCACCGCCGCCGGCTGGGCGCGGGAGGGTGAGCGCGTCGCCATCGCGACCGTGGTGGAGACCTGGGGCTCCTCCCCCCGCCCCGCCGGGTCCCGCCTGGCGGTGACGGCGTCCGGGCGGCTCGCGGGCAGCGTCTCCGGCGGCTGCATCGAGGGGGCGGTGGCGGAGGTCGCGAAACAGACGATGGAAACGGGCGTGCCGCAGCTGCTCGATTTCGGCATCTCCGACGAACGCGCCTGGGAAGTGGGGCTGGCCTGCGGGGGCAAGCTGAAGGTCTTTGTGGAGAAGCTCGGGTGAAGAGTGACCTCCTCGACCGGCTGATGGCGGCGCGGGCGGCGAAGGTGCCGCTGGCGCTGCTGACGCGGCTGCCGGATGGCGCGCAGCTGCTGGTGCCGGGCGACGACGTGCCGGAAGCGCTGGCCGCGGAGGCCGAGGCCGCGATCGCGGCGGATGCGGCGCGCAACGTCACGCTGGGCAACGAGACCTGGTTCATCGCGCCGGAGAACCCGCCGCTCCGCCTCATCATCGTGGGCGCCGTGCACATCGCGCAGGCGCTGGTGCCCATGGCCCTGCCGCTCGGCTTCGCGGTGACGGTGGTGGACCCCCGCCGCGCCTTCGCGACCGAGGAACGGATGGGCGACCGCGTGACGATTTCCGGCGACTGGCCGGATGAGGCGATGGCGGCGCTGAAGCCCGATGCGCGCACCGCCGTCGTCACGCTGACGCATGACCCGAAGCTGGACGATCCCGCGCTGGAAGTGGCGCTGCGGAGCCCGGCCTTCTATGTGGGCTCGCTCGGCAGCCGGAAGACGCATGCCAAGCGCGTGGCGCGGCTGACGGAAGCCGGGCTGAGCGAGGCCGAGATCGCGCGCATCGCGGCGCCGGTGGGCCTGGATATCGGGGCGGTGACGGCGCCTGAGATTGCCGTCTCCATCCTGGCGCAGATCGTCTCCGCCCGCCGCGGCGGGCCGAAGAAAAGGGCTGGGGCATGATCTTCGGGCCGACGCCCCTCGACGAAGCCAAGGGGGCGGTGCTGGCGCACACCGTCCGCCTGCCGGGGCGCGTGCTGAAGAAGGGCACCGTGCTGGATGAGGGCGCGATCGCCGCGCTGCGGGAAGCCGGGCGGCGGGACGTGATCGCCGCCCGCATGGAAGCCGGCGACGTGCCGGAGGATGAGGCCGCGGACCGGGTCGCGGATGCGCTGATGGCGCCCCTCGTTGCCAAGTCCCGCGCCGCCACGGGGCGGGTGAACCTCTTCGCGGAAAGCGCCGGGCTCTTCACCGTCGATGCCGGGCTGATCGACCGCATCAACGCGGTGGATGAAAGCGTCACCGTCGCCACCCTGCCCAACCATTCCGTGGTGGCGGCGAAGGAGATGCTGGCCACCATCAAGGTCATCCCCTTCGCCAGCCCGGGCCGCGTGCTCCAGGTTGTCGAGGCGATGGCCCGCGGCCGCACCGGCATCGCCATCCATCCCTTCCAGCCGCTCTCGGTCGGCCTGGTGCTGACGGAACTGCCGGGCATCAAGGAAAGCGTGATGGAAGGCGCGGTGGAGGCGACGGATGCGCGCATCCGGTCGCTGCTCGGCACCATGCTGCCGGTGGAGCGCGTGCGGCATGAGGAAGGGCCCGTGGCCGATGCCCTGACCCGGCTCCGCAAGGCGGGCGCCGACCTGCTGCTGGTGGCAGGCGCCTCCGCCGTGGTGGACCGGCGCGACGTGGGGCCGGCGGCGATCGTCCGCGCCGGCGGCGTGATCGAGCATTTCGGCATGCCGGTCGATCCCGGCAACCTTATCTGCCTGGGGCGGATCGGGGAGGTGCCGGCCATGGTCCTGCCGGGCTGCGCGCGCAGCCCGAAGCTGAACGGCTTCGACTGGGTGCTGGCGCGCATCTTCGCCGGCCGCCGCGTGACGGCGCGGGATGTGATGGGCATGGGCGTCGGCGGCCTGCTGAAGGAGATCGAGGTGCGTCCCCTGCCCCGCGCCGATGCGCCCCGCGTGCCCGCCCCGGCCACCGCGCCGCGCCGCGCGCGCAAGGTCTGCGCGCTGGTGCTGGCCGCCGGACGGTCCCGCCGCATGGCGCCGCTCAACAAACTCCTGGTGCCCGACAACAAGGGCCTGCCGATGATCCTGCGCGTGGTGGACAACGCGCTGGCGTCCCACGCATCCCCGGTCATCGTCGTGACGGGGCATGAGCGGGAGCGGGTGGAGGAAGCGCTGGCGGGGCGCCCGGTGCTCTTCGCCCATGCGGAGGGCTATGCCGAGGGGCTGTCCGCCAGCCTCAAGGCCGGGCTGGCGGCGGTGCCGCCGGATGCCGAGGGGGTGCTGGTCTGCCTCGGCGACATGCCGCTGGTGACGGCGCCGATGCTCGACCGGCTGCTGAACGCCTTCGATCCGGAGGAAGGCCGCGCCATCGTGCAGCCGACCTATCGCGGCAAGCAGGGCAACCCGATGCTGTGGAGCCGGGAATTCCTGCCGCAGATGCTGGCGATTTCCGGCGATGTCGGCGCGCGGCACCTGGCGGGCAAGCATGCCGATCGCCTGGTGGATGTGGAGATGGCGAATGACGCGGTGCTGCGCGACTTCGACACGACGGAGAGCCTGAAGGGGCTGCCGGAGTTCGCGGGGAAGAAGTAGCAGCGCGTCACGGCGGGAATGCGGTCAGGACCAGGGGCACGCATTCCATGGCCCCTTCTGGGCCCCTTCCGGCAAGGGCACGCCCGGCGTGAAGGTGGCAGGGCGCCAACCATATCGCCCGAGGCAACGCGGAAATGCCGCCAGCCATGGCTGCGGCGGTCGAGGAGGGTGAGGGAGAGGCCGTAGTCCCGGAACTTGCAGGCGATGTGCCAGCTTCGGCCGGCGGCTGTTTCAACCTCCTGCATGATCACGCCGGGGGATGGGCCGTTGCCGGAGATGCTGTGCCAGGCGAACAGAAGAAAGACGGCGGGCGGCGCGCCTTGCCGCATGCCGACCACGCGGTACCGCAGATGGGAGGCGGTGTCGAAGTTCATGGGGCGAAACCCGTCCTCCGAATCGCGTCCCAGTCGATTACCGTCCAGACTCTCCGCCATGGCGTCCGCAACCCAATGATCGGTCCGGCGGAAAGCGTGCAGCGCCGTTGCCGCCGTCGGGTCGATGCTGGACCACGGGAGACGCTGGGCGGAGGCCAGTGGGATTGCCAGCATGGCGCCACAGACAAAGGCGCGGGCCAGTCTGATCATCGCGTTCTGATCTCGGTCCCGAAGGGCAGCGGCGCGCAGTTCATGGCGCCTGGTGATTCTTGGGATGCGTACCAGCCATAGGTGCCGGAGAAGACGCGGAAGTGACGCCAACCCCGTGTGCGGGCGGGCAGCAGATGGATGGAGCCTGGGACGTTGCGCCCATCGCGCACGACGAAGCCAGGATCAGCGATTTCGCAGGCGACCCGCCAGCCTTCGCCATGCCGCTGCATCACGAAGCCCGGCGGTTCGGCGGTGCCGGTGCCGATGCGGAACAGGAGAAACACCTCCGCCCTCCCGTCGCCGTTGAGGTCGATGATCGCCCAACTGAGTTGCCGGGAGGGATCGAAGTTCAGGGACCGCCCTTCTCCCGTATCGCGGCCCGTGACAGGGCCATCGTCGTTGCGCGTGATCGACCAGGCGACGCCCTCATCCGAATTCCGGAACGCATTCAGTGCGTCCCTGACCAAGGGGGGCATGATCTGCCATTGAACGCGGTCCGACGCGCTGGCCGATGCCCCCACGACCAGGCCAATCACCGCGCATGCGGTGGCGATGCCACGCCTCACCGCGGTGTCATTGCGGAGTAGGGAAGCGTGGCGTAGGTGCGAAGCCGGGCCTCGAGCTGATTGAATCTCGATAGATCACTCCTCTGTCCCTCGACCGAGGGCGGGATCGGCAGGCGCTGATCGCGATGGGCCAGGTATCGGCGAACCGTGGCGGGGCCCTCGCGGTGCGCGGCGGCAGCCAAACCGCTCGCTGCGATCGGAACCGGGCCATCGCGCATGCCCTCGACGGCGCTCCCGATTCGCGCCCAGCTTCCGTTCGTCCGCAATTGCTGTTCGTTGTTCCTGAGGTAGTCGTTGAAGGCGGCCTCCTGTGCCGCCGGGTTCGCGAGAAAGGCCGCGTCACTCGCGACGCCAGCGGCGCGCGCCCTGGCGGTCCACTGATTCTCGTCGTTTTTCCAGCCCGCGCCAGCAAGGCCCTCTGGCTTCATTTGGTATCGGCCGAGCGCGGGGCGACTGCCCCGACCAACGCTTCCGTAGCCGAAATCCCCGCCCTCGCGGTTCGATTCCTCCCGCGCGATCTGCGCGCGCCATTCCGGATTGGGCTGGTTCTCCCAGGCCCTTGGCGACGCACCGCGGGTATGGGCCTGGACCTGGATGACGTCGCCATCCGGCCCGCGACGTTCATAGGCGCGGACATGGACGACGGTGTCAGCCCCCTGGTCCGGCGCGGCACCGAGGGCCTGCCAGCCTTCCGTCACCCAGGCGCCGTAGCCTTCCCGTTCGGGATGGCCGGGCTGCCAGTAGCGGCGATCGCGCATGGCTTCGCGCAAGGCGGCTTCGTTGATGGGCAGCGTCGGCATCCCAAAACTCCCAGAAAGCTGGCGCGGACTATATGCCTATGACTGGGGATAAAGCACGAACAATCGAAACGATCTCCGCTAACCCTCCCCGCGCGCGAAGCCCGCGATCGCCGCCGCCAGCAGCGCCGGGTGGCTCGCGATCAGGCCATGGGTGCCCCCAAGGGTTGGCGCAGCCGCAGCGTGGTGCCTTGCCCCGCCCGCGCGTCAATGCGCCGGCGCGTCGCGGCCCAGCACGCGCACGCGGCGCAGATGCAGGAAGCCCTTCGCCAGCTGCCTGATGCGGACGAAGCGCGCGACGAAGGGCGGCGTGAAGTCGATGGCAAAGGGATCATCGATGGCGGAGCTGACCAGCGCGGCATCGATCTTCACGAACTGCGTGGTCCAGGCGACGCTGGTGGAGGAGCTTTCCACCACGAACTGGGTGAAGCGGTCCTCCATGTCCGGGCGGTTCAGGATCTCGACGCGGGAGATCGCGTAGATGTCCAGCAGATCGACCAGCCACCAGGGCGATGTCTCCAGGGCCGTGTGGAAGCCGTAATCCCGCGGCAGATCGTGGCCGTTTGCGCCCGCGGCATCCTTCACGGGTTGGTCGAAATGCGACCAGGGCGAGGTGGAGCTGCTGAGCGAGGGCTTGCACAGCGCGAGATCCTTGACCGGCGGCGCGGGCCGCGGCGGCGCCAGCTCCATCGCGAGGCGCGCCGCGCCGGCAAAGTCCGCCTTCGCCTCGAAGGCCGCCTTCAGCACCGCCGCGCACTCCGACAGCGGCAGGGGGGCGGCGAGTTGCCGCAGCTTGCCATTGGCCGCGAACCACGCGCCCGGATGCCGCGCCGCCTGTTCCCGGAAGCAGTCCCATCGGCTGACGACGGAATGCACGAGCGTGCCGGGCTCATCCGCCCTCGGGTCATCGAGCGGGATGCGGGGCCGGAAGCGCAAATTGTGCGTGGCGGCGAATTCGCTGACCTCGGCCACGGCAAGGCCGGACTTCTTCAGGACGGAGGCGACGAAAGGCTCGCAGAACGGCCAGGCCGGGAGCAGTCCCGCGCGCTGTTCCTCCGCCTGGTGGCGACGCTCGGCCAGCAGCAGGTCGGCGGCGCGGGCGGAGGCGACGATGAAGAACAGCAGGCATCCCCAGGGGTCTTCGAAGACGGCGGATGCGTTGCGGTGCCAGTGCCAGCCCGGCTCGCTCCGGCGCAGGTCATGGGTGATGAAGTCGATCCCCCGGTCGGTGACGGCCTGCATCATGGGATCGAGCGGCAGGTTCACCGCGAGGTCGGATTCCGACAGCAGGTAGTGGCCGTAGCCTGGCATGGCGTGGCGGAGGATGTAGAGGCCGTAGTCCACGTTGAACCAGAGCGACTTGCCGCGCGGCTGCACGGGAAGGCCGAGATGCGCCGTATCCTCCGTGTGGCTGATCACGGCATAGCCCGTGATGCCGAGTGGCCCGCGCGTCTCATCCGCGAGGATCACGGGGTGGCCCGACGGACAGGCGGCGAAGAAGCGGTCCGCCAGGCGCTTGACGTCGTCGTTCCAGGTGTAGGTCCTAAAGGCGGCGACGTAGCACAAGGACACTTCTCACAATTAGTTGCGAACAAGAAATCGTGATGCTGGCGGCGCCCGTCAAGCGGCGCGCCGCGTTCGCCCTGCCGCCCTGGCCGGAAAGGGCGCCATGCCATCCGCGTCAGGCCATCGTGCCGGTGCTTTCCCCCCGAGCGAAGCCCTCGATGGCCTCCGCCAGCAGCGCCGGGTGGCTCGCGATCAGGCCATGCGGCCCGCCCGGCACCACGACCAGCCGCGCGCCCTTCACCAGCCCGGCGGTGGGACGGCCGGTGAGGTCGATGGGGCAGGTCGCATCCGCATCGCCCTGGATGACCAGCAGCGGCAGGTCGAGCGCCGCGAGTTCGGCGCGGAAATCCGTCTCCGCCAGCGACCGGTGGAAGGCCAGCAGCGCGGGGAGAGAGGCGGTGAGCGCATCGGCGCGGATGGCGTCGAGCAGCGCGTCGGAGGGAAGCGGCCCGCCAAAGGGCCGCGCGTTCTCCGCGAGTCACTGCGGGAAATCGTCGAGCATCGCGGCACGCAGCGCCGCCAGCGCCTCCGCCGGGATGCCCGCCGCGTTGTCGGCGCGCCGGGCCAGCAGCGGTGTGGTGGGGCCGATGAGGACCAGGCGCGCGATGCGGGATGCGCCGTGGCGCGCGAGGTATCGCACTGCCTCCCCGGCCGCGCCGGACATGGCGACCAGCGTGACGGCGCGGAGGTCATGCGCCGCCAGCACATCGGCCAGGTCATCGGCCAGCGTGTCGTAATCCATGCCACCGCCGGTGTCGGCCGAGCGGCCATGGCCGCGGCGGTCATAGGCCAGGGCGCAAAAACCCTGCGCTTCCAGTCGCGCCATGATGGCCCCCCAGGAGAGGGAGGAGAGCGACCAGCTCGCCAGCAGGACCACGGGCGGGCCGGCGCCCGCCCCCCGCGTGACCAGGGCGACGCCGTCGCGGGTGACGACATGACCGGTGGGGAGGATCGCGCTCATGCCAGCGCCTCCGCCACCGGGGCCTGGCGCAGCGCGGCGGCCTGGGCGATGGCGAGGGCCAGCACGGCGGCGGCCTGGAAGGCGATGAAGGCGGCGCCGAGCGCGGCGGGCGCCAGCAGCAGGATGCCCAGCACGCTTTCCGCGACCCAGGCCAGGTTCAGCGCCACCACCAGCCGCACCGCGTTGCGCGGCGGCGCGACAGCCAGGCCGAGCCAGGCGACCAGTGCGGCCCAGGCCAGGAAGAACAGCCCCGTGCCGCGCAGCAGGCCAGCGGGCAGGCCGAAGGGCTCGGCCAGGGCACCGGCGGCGCCGGCCAGCAGCAGGCCGGTGGCGCCGCTCGCCCCCGCATCGGCCAGCAGGGACAGGCGCAGGAAACGCGTGGGCAGCAGCCTCGTCGTGAACATCGTCGTCCTCCTTCTGCTTGGGACGATCGCAGCCAACACCCGGGGCCGGCCGCGGGGCGATGACGTCGGAGGTTATCGTGGCGGCGCGCGCGGGCGCGGTAGGCTTCCGCCATGCAGACCCATCCCACCGTCCCGGCCTGGCAGGTCGGCCCGCTGCTCCGCGCCTGGCGAGAGCGGCGGCGGCGCAGCCAGATGGACCTGTCGCTGGAAGCCGGCATCAGCCAGCGGCACCTGAGCTATGTCGAGGGCGGCCGCGCCCGGCCCAGCCGCGACATGGTGCTCCGCATCGCGGAGGAACTGGCCGTGCCGCTGCGCGAACGCAACGCGCTGCTGCTGGCCGCGGGCTACGCCCCCGCCTTCGCGGAGGAACGCGCGGAGGCCGCGCCCTGGCGCGGCGTGGTGGAGGCGATCCTGGCCGCCCATGCGCCCTTCCCAGCGCTGGCGGTGGACCGGCACTGGACGATGCTGGCGGCGAATGCGGCGGTGGCGCCGCTGCTGGCGGGCATCGCCAATCGCGCGCTGCTGACGCCGCCGGTGAATGTGCTGCGGCTCAGCCTGCATCCGCGCGGGCTGCTGCCGCTGATCGGCAACGCGCATGAATGGCGCACGCATGTGCTGGAACGGCTGCGCCATCAGGTGGCGGCGACGGGCGATCCGGTGCTGGCCGCGCTGCTGGCGGAACTCGCGGCGCTGCCGGCACCCGATCCGGTGCCGGCCAGCGCGCCCGGCCTGGCACCGGGCGGCATCGCCGTGCCGCTGCTGCTGGATAGCCCGGCGGGCCGGCTTTCCCTGCTCTCCACCACCACCGTCTTCGGGACGCCGGTGGACGTCACGCTCTCCGAACTCGCGATCGAGGCCTTCTACCCCGCGGACGAGGCGACGGCGGAGCGCCTGCGGCGGCTTTCTGGCTGAGCGCCCGCGGCGCGGGCCCGGCTGAAGGCCCTCAGCGCACCAGCGCCTGGGCCGCTTCCATCGTCTGGCCGACGGTGCCGGAGACGTCCTGCACGGCGGAGGAGATCTCCTCCACGCTCGACAGCACGGCGGAGACGGCGGCGGCGGCGCTCTGCGCGCTGGCCGACATCTCCTGCGTCACGGCGGCCTGCTGCGTCACGGCCGTCGCGGCGCGCGACACTTCCTCCCGCACCGTGGTCACCTGGCCGCGGATCGCTTCCATCGCCTTGGCGACGCTGGCGGAGCGGCCCTGCAGGCCGTCGATCTCCTTGGTGATCTGCTCCGTCGCGCGCGCGGCCTGGACCGCCAGGCTCTTCACCTCCGACGCCACGACGGAGAAGCCCTTGCCGGCGTCGCCGGCGCGCGCGGCCTCGATCGTCGCGTTGAGGGAGAGCAGGTTGATCTGGCTGGCGATGTCGCGGATCAGGGCGACGATGCCGCCCATCGCCTGCGCGGCGCTGGCCAGGCCCTGCGTGTCCGTGCCCACGGCCTCGGCCTGCGCGAAGGCCGCGTCGGTGGCGGCGCGGGAGGTTTCCATGTTGCCGGCGATGGCGGTGATGGAGGCGGCGAGCGCTTCCGCATTGCCGGCGACGGACTGCACATCGCCCGTCGCGGTGCCGGCGGCGCCGCGGGCGGCCCCCGCTTCCTGGTTCGACCGGCTGACGGCGACGTCGATGGCGTCGATGTAGACCTTCAGCTTCGCCATCATCTCCATGCGGGTGGTGATGTCGGTGGCGAACTTCACCACCTTCGTCACCACGCCGCGGTGGTCGAGGATGGGGTTGTAGGAAGCCTCAATCCAGACCGGCCGGCCGCCCTTGGCGAGGCGGCGATACTGCCCGACATGCGGCGCGCCCGACCGCAGCGTGTCCCAGAAGGCGGCGTATTCGGCGGAACCGGCGGCGCCGGGTTCGATGAAGATCCGGTGGTGCTGGCCGACCACGTCTTCCGCCCGGTAGTCCATCAGGCGCAGGAAATTCTCGTTGGCCTTCAGGATGGTGCCGTCGATGGCGAATTCGATCACCGCCTGGGCGCGACCGATGGCGGCGATCTGGGCGGCGTAGTCCAGGTTCAGCAGGCGGTGATGCGCGTCCTCCCACTCCACCACGAAGCCGGTGCGGCGGCCCGCTTCCATCAGCGGCGTCACCAGCAGGTCGAAGGCGCGGGTGCCGATGCGGATGGTGGCCGCGTGCGGCTTGGCCAGCACCGCGAGCATCCGGCGCTGGTGGTCGGGCGTCTTGTGAAAGACGTCGATGTTGCTGCCCATCAGCGTCGCCATGCTGAAGCGGGGAAGCTCTCGCTTCAGCTCCTCCTCCGCCTCGGTCATCATCTCCCGCACCGCGCGGTTCATGTAGACGATGTTTAGGTCCGCATCGGCGATCATGATCTTGGCACGCAGGCAGTCCAGCGCGGCAAGGCGTTCGGTGGACCGGTCGGGTCGCTGGGCTCGGATGAACATGGCGGATTCCCTGGCGTGCGGCGGGGTGGGGGAGAGCGGCGGCACCCCTAGCGTGACGCCGGTTGCCCGCTTCTTAATGGGATGCAACGATCCTCTCGCCGTGTTGATCCAGATCAATGCGCGCCGAGGCGGTCCATGCCAGGGCCTCGCGACCCAGCAGTCCCGCCATCCGTCCTAACCGCCGTTCAATCCTTTGCTGCGAGGGTGGCCGGCCGGACGTTTCGCCGGCCTGCCGAGGTTACCCGATGCGCCGCCCCTCCCCCCTTCCCGCCGCCGGCACCGCCCTGCGCGTCTGGCTCTTCGCGGCCGCGCTGCTGCTGCCCTTCCTGGCCGGCGCCGGCTACGCGCATTTGCACCTTGGCGAGGCCGGCGGCCTGGCGGCGGGGCGGGAGGCGCTGGGCCTGACGCTGCTGGCCGTGCCGGTGCTGGCGCTGCCGATCGCCTGGCTGGCAACGCGGCGCCTGGCGGCCCCGGCGCGCGACCTGGCGGCAGCGATCCAGGACCTGGCGGGAGGGCGGCTCGACCGCGCCATCCCCGGCACGGGGCGGCGGGATGAATGGGGCGCGGCGGCGCGGGCGATGGAGGCCTTCCAGGCCGCGCTGCGTGCCGACGCCGAACGGCGCGCCAGCGAGGCGGCGGAGCGCCTGGCCGCGGAAGCCGCGCGCGGGGAGGCGATCCGCGACATGGCCGACCGCGTGGAACAGGCGACCGGCGCGGCCGTGGACCTCGTCGCACGCAGCATGGACCGCATGGCGGATGAGGCGGAGGCGATGGCCGGTTCCGCCGCGACGGTGTCCGTCAACTGCGCCGATGTCGCGGATGCCGCGGCCGCGGCGCGGCGGAGCGTGGAGGCGGTGGCGGCGGCGACGGAGGATCTGAGCGCCGCGATCGAGGAGATCAGCGCCCGGATCGGGGAGGCGACGAACGCCACCGGCCGCGCCACGCGCAGCGGCACACAGGGGCGGGAGAGCATCGATGCCCTGGCGCAGGAGGTGGAGCGCATCGGCGGCGTGGCGCGGCTGATCGCGGGCATCGCGGGGCAGACAAACCTGCTGGCGCTGAACGCGACGATCGAGGCCGCCCGGGCCGGCGAGGCCGGCAAGGGCTTCGCCGTGGTGGCGAACGAGGTGAAGAGCCTGGCGGCCGAGACCGCCAAGGCCACGACGGAGATCGCCCGGCAGGTGGAGGAGGTGACCCAGGCCACCACCCGCGCCGTCAGCGTGGTCGGCGACATGGCGGATGCGGTGGCGAAGGTGGATGCCGCCGCGGCCGCCATCGCGGTCGCCATGGAACGGCAATCCGCCGCGACGCGCCGGATCGTGGGCTCGGTCGCGGAGACGACGAGCGCCACCGATGCGGTGACCGAGCGGATCGACATCGTGGCGACGGAGACGAGCGGCGCGGTGGAGCGCGCGATGCAGGTGAACGCCGCGGCCAGCGATGCCCGCACGGGCGTCGGCGAGTTGCGCCGGAACCTGGTGCGGGCGGTGCGCGAATCCGCGCCGGAAGCGCAGCGCCGCGCCCATCCCCGCCTGGCGACGCCGCTGCCCGTGCGGATCGACACCGGCGCGCCGGAAGGCCCGGCTGCGGCGGTGCTGGCGGACATCTCGATGGGTGGCTGCCGCCTGCAACCCGGCGCACCGCCGGCGGTGGCGGGCAGCACCGTGACGCTGCTGGCGGATGGCGTCTCGCCGGGCCTGGCGCTGCGGGCGGAGGTGCTGCAGGCCGAGGATGCGGGCAGCGGCCAGACCATGCGGCTGCGCTTCCTGGCGATGACGCCGGCGGCGCAGGCGGGGCTGGAGGCGGGGCTGGGCAGGCTGGGGGTGCGGGAGGCGGCGTGAGGGGGCTGCGTCGACATTGATTGACACCGCTATTTCTACGCCAGGTCGCGGATGGTAGCCGTTGCGCAATTATACCGAGACGCGGATGAACGACGAAGTCGCTGCCGGCGCCGCAACGCCGCCAAAGACCACCTTCACAACAAAGCAGATGGGCGACGCGTGCGAAATGCTGGTGGCCGCGGAGGTCACGCTTGCAGGCATTCCGGCGCTCAAAGTGCCCGACCTCTGGCCGAGCTACGATGTTATCGCACAGTTACCCGGCGGCGCCACGGAGCGGATTTCCGTGAAGTCGCGGCATTTCAAGCGCGGCGCCTCATTCGTCAGCTACAACGTGAACGATCAGTTCGACTGGCTCGCGATCGTCCTGCTACCTGGTGACGGCGAACACCGCCGGCGCTTCTTCCTGATCCCGCGCGTGCTCGCCGACGCGAAAGCGCGAAGGAATGCCGCGACGACAGCCAGCGCCGATGGGCGGTACTGGTCGATCAGCGAAGTGCCGAAGGTCTTTGCCGCTTACAAGAACAACTTCGAACTCCGTCCGGACGGAACGAAGAGAGAAGCGGAGCCCGTTAAGACGCCGCCGCCTGCACCCATCGCGCCACCGCCAGCACCTGGCGATCATCCCCCATCCGCCCCGCCAGTTGCACGCCCATCGGCAGGCCCTTCGGCCCCGTCGCGACGGGGACGGTGACGTTCGGCCCCCAGAGCAGGGTCCAGAGGAGGTTGAAGGTGGCGTCGCCGGTGTAGCTGAGGCCCTCCGGCGCCTCCCCGGGGGCGGAGGGCGTCAGGATGGCGTCGAGGCCCTCCGTCGCAACCGCGAAGGCGGCGCGGGCGGCGGCGGCGGCGGCGCGGGCCTCGTCCAGCATGGCGGGGGGCTGGGTGCCGGACCAGTCGAGGCGATCCAGCAGCACGGCCGAAAGCTGCGGCCGGGCATGGGTGTATTCCCAAGCCAGCGCTTGGCGCGTCTCCATGTTCATCATGTGGCCGTGCAGCTCCGCCGCGCGGCGCAGTTCCGGCGGCAGGGTGAAGGGCACCACCTCCGCCCCCGCGCGCCTCGCGGCCTCTGCGGCGCGGTCCAACAGGGCCAGCGTCTCCGGCGTGGCGGAGGAGGCGTCGTGGCCGACGGTCAGGCCAAGGCGCGGCGCGCGGGCCGGCTTCGCCTCGGGGTCACCGAGGTCGCGGCCGGTCATCGCCCCCATGGCCAGCGCGCAATCGGCGACGCTGCGGGCCATGATGCCGATGGTGTCGAGGCTTTCGGAGCACACCTTCATGCCGCCGCGATGCAGCGTGCCGAAGGTGGGCTTGTAGCCGACGACGCCGCAATAGGCAGCCGGGCGCACGATGCTCCCGGCGGTCTGGGTGCCGAAGGCGAAGGGCACCATGAAATCGGCGACCGCGGCGGCGGAGCCGGAGGAGGAGCCGCCCGGCGTATGCGCGGCATTGTGCGGGTTGGTGGTGGCGCCGGGGTTGCGGGTGGCGAATTCCGTCGTGACGGTCTTGCCGAGCACGACGCCGCCGGCCGCGCGCGCCGCGGCGACCGCCGCGCTGTCGCCCCGCGGCCGATGGCCGTTCCAGATCGGGCTGCCATAGCCCGTCGGCAGATCGGCCGTGTCCAGCACGTCCTTCACGCCGAAGGGGATGCCATGCAGCGGCCCCGGGCGCGCGGCGGATGCGGCGCGGCGGGCGGCGGCCGGGTCGATCCAGGCGAAGGCGCGGGTCGTCGGCTCCCGCTCCGCGATGCGGGCCAGGCAGGCCTCCATCAGGGCGGCGGGGGAGAGGCGGCCCGCGGCGATGGCGCGGGAAGCCTCGGTGGCGGTCAGGCGGCTGGGGTCGGTCATGCATGGCATCACGCCACGGTCAGGCCCGCTTGCGAAGGGGTGGCGAAGGGGCGGTCGCGGGGCCACTCTCAGGCCGATGTCCGAAAGCCCGATCCGTGTCGCAGGCGCCGCCGATGGCAGCCTGACCTACGCCATTCCCGTTCCGCCGGAAGCGCTTCCCGCCGTGACTCCCGCCGCCCTGCTTTCCGCCTGGGACGCCGCCCGCGCCCGTGCCCATGCCGGCGGCTGGGGGCCGCCGCGGGAATTGCTGTTCCGCCGCGCCGATGGCGGCGCCACCCGACTCGCCATCGCCGACCGCGACGCGCGCAGCTGGGCGGAAGCGGTGGACAGCCGGGCGGACCTGTCCACGCTCGGCGGCCTTTCGCTCTGCCTCCGGCTGCTGGCGCTGGTGGAGGTGATGGGGCGCTCCGCCTGGCTCGCCGGGCTGTTCAGCGTGACGGCGGAGGGGGTGGAGCTGCACCCGACGCTGCTGCGGGCCGCGGCCTCCATGCCGCTGGATGCCGGGGCAAGGTTCGACGCGGAGGCACTTCGGGGGCTATTGTCGCGCGCCCTGCCCGCGCGCATGCCGGCCTGACCTGCCCGAGAGAATGATCCATGCCCCGCCGCCCCTCCCCCCGCCTGATGCTGGTCGCGCCGATCCTGGCCCTGGCGGCCTGCGGCACCGGCCTGCCGTCCATCCAGCCCATCGCCGCGCCGCCGCCGGTGCCGCGGGGTGAACGCGATGCGCGCTACGAGGCGTGCCGGGAACAGGCGACGCGCGTGGTGCAGTACCGCGAGCGCGGCCAGCTGATGCGCAGCGACGATGCCGAGTCGGGCCGCGGGACCATGGGCGCCATGCCCATGATGCGGGTGGAGAATGACCGCGGCGCGGCGCAGATCGACCGCGACCGGCTGGTGGCGGAATGCCTGCGCGCCAGCCCGGACCCGGTGCGAAGCCCGGGCCAGGCCGCGACCACGACGACGACGACGGGCACCACCACCAGCACCGGCGGCGGGCTGCAGATGCCCGCCAGCCGCGCCCTGCCGCCGCCGGGCGTGGGCGGGCGCTGACGGGACGCGTCGGTGGCGTCGCTCGGCGCGCTTGGCCGAGCCCTCGCCACGCGCGACTCGCGGCTGTTCTTCTCGGGCTCCATGGTGGCCTGGACGGGCCTCTGGATGCAGCGGATTGCCGTGTCCTGGCTGGCCTGGGAACTGACGGGCAACGCCTTCTGGGTCGGCATGGTCGCCTTCTGCGACCTGGCGCCGGCGGTCCTGATCAGCCCCATCGCGGGCGCGATCGCGGACCGGGTGGACCGGGTGCAGCTGGCGATCTGGACGCAGGTCGCGATCGCGCTCCAGGCTGCGGCCGTGGCCGCCATCACCGCCAGCGGGCACATGACCATCGCCATCCTGCTGGCGCTGGAGGTCTGCGGCGGCGTCGCCGCCAGCTTCGCCCAGCCAGCACGGCAGACGCTGATGCCGGGCATCGTCTCGCGCGCCGACCTGCCGGCCGCGGTCGCGGCCAATTCGCTCTGCTTCGCCGTCGCGCGCTTCACCGGCCCGGCCATCGCGGGGCCGGTCATCGCGGCCTGGGGCGTGGTACCGGCCATCGCGGGCAATGCCATCGGCTACAGCTTCGCCATCCTCTCCATCGCCCTGCTGCGCGTGGATGCTCGGGAACGCCGGGGGCATCCGGCCTCCGCCAGCCTGTGGCGGGAGGTGACGGGCGGCATCGGCTATGCCTGGCGGCATCCGGGTCTCGGCCCGCTGCTGCTCTATGCCGCGATGGGGGCGTTGCTGATGCGCGGCGTGCAGGAGATCCTGCCCCCCTTCGTGGAGCGCCTGTTCGGCCGCGGCGCGGAGAGTCTTGCCATCCTGACCGCCTGCTTCGGCGTCGGCGCGCTCTGCGCCGGGCTCTGGGTGGCGTCGCGCGGGCGGCTGGAGGGGACGGTCAGGATCGCGATCTTCGCGGCGCTCGCGCAGGCCGTCGCGACGGTGGGGTTCGTAGCGACGGGGTGGTTTCCGCTGGGGATGCTGTGCGGGGCGCTGATCGGGGCGGTGGCGTCGATGCACGGGATCAGCGTGCAGACGCTGCTGCAGAGCGCGGCCGACCCCGCCTATCGCGGACGGATGCTGAGCCTCTGGGGGCTGATCACCCGCGCCTTCCCGGCGCTGGGGGCGCTGATCCTGGGCGGACTCGGCGAATTGTTAGGGTTGCGGCTGCCGACGCTGGCCGCCGCGGTTCTGTTCCTCGGCGTCTTCGCCTGGGGACTGACGAAGCTGAAGACGATCGAGGCGGCGCTGGAAGGGCAATCAGCCCCCTCGGCAGCCTCCTCGGCCAACCGATAGACAGGGAAGAAAGACCGATGCTGGACGCCGCCATCGTGGGCATGGGGCGCTGGGGCCAGGTGCTGGCCAACAGCGTGCAGGGGAAGAACGATGCGGGCATCCGCTTCGTGTCCGGCTGCACCCGGACGCCGGCCAAGGCCGAGGCCTGGGCCGCGGAGAAGGGGATCCGGATGCTGCCGGATTACGGCGCGGTACTGGCCGACCCCGCGGTGAAGGCCGTGGTCCTCGCCACGCCGCATGGCCAGCATGCGGAACAGGTCATCGCCGCCGCCCGCGCCGGCAAGCATGTCTTCGTGGAGAAGCCCTTCACGCTGGACCGCGCCTCCGCCGCCGCCGCCGTCGCGGCGTGCCGGGAGGCGGGGGTGGTGATGGCGCTCGGCCACAACCGGCGCTTCCTGCCGGCCATCCAGCTGATGAAGTCCATGCTGGCGGAGGGGCAACTCGGCACCCTGCTGCATGTGGAGGGCCAGTTCAGCGGGCCGGGCGCGCGCGCCTATGTGCCTGGCATGTGGCGGGCGGACCGGGCGGAAAGCCCGCTCGGCGGCATGGGTGGCATGGGCATCCACATGGTCGACGCCATCATCAACCTGGCCGGCCGGTTCAAGGAGGTCACGGTGCGCAGCCATGCGCAGGTCAGCCAGACGATCGACGACACCACCGCGATGCTGGCGCTGCTGGAGCGGGGTGCGACGGTCGGCTTCGCGACGCTGTCGCTCTCCCCCAGCTTCTGGCGCGTGGCGCTGTTCGGGACGGAGGGCATCCTGGCGCTGCAGGGCCATGAGCACCTGACCTGGACGCCGCGGGAGGGCCAGGGGTGGGTGAAGGAATTTCCGAAGACCGACATCGAAGCCGCTGAACTTGCAGCATTCGCGGCCGCGGTGGCGGGGGGCGCGGCCTATCCCCTCCCCGTCGAGGACGCGATCCATGGCGTGGCGGTGTTCGAGGCGATGATCGGTGCCGCGACGTCCGGCAGCACCTACGCCGTGGTCGGCTGACACCGTGGCGGCGCTGGGCACGACTGCGTTATGATCGGCGCATGAGCACGCCCCGCCGCCGCTTCCTCGCCTGCCTGCCCGTCGCCGGGCTCGCGACCCCCGCCCTCGCCTTCCGGCTGGAGGCGCCGAGCGCCGAGGTGGCGGCGGATTAAGGCAGCAGCGCCTGCGCGGAGGCGCATGAGGCGCTGCGGGCGGAACTCGACCGGCTGCAGGAAGGCCGGCCCCTGCCCGCGCCCATCGCGCCACAACTCGCCAGCCTGGCGCGCTGCCCCTTCTGCGGCTGCGGCGTGCTCGGCGCGGTGGACCATGGGGAAGCCCAGCCCGCCCCGGGCTGATCGCGGCCACGTGCCCGTCTTGCCCGTCCCGCATGGCACGCCTAGGAGATGCGGGCCAAACCGCTCGAGGAGCAACGCGCGATGTCGAAGATCACCCGCCAGGGCAGCAACCCGATCCTGTCCTCCTCGGTGGAGTACCACAACTTCGTCTACCTGGCCGGCATGACGGCCGATGACCTGTCCCAGGACATCACGGGCCAGACCCGCCAGGTGCTGGCGAAGATCGATGCGGCGCTGGAAGCCAACGGCACGGACAACACCCGCCTGCTGCAGACGCAGATCTGGCTGAAGGACATCCGCGACCGCGACGCCATGAACAAGGTGTGGGTGGAGTGGCTGGGCGATGCCGGCCGCCCGGTGCGCGCCTGCGTGGAAGCCAACATGGCCGATCCGCGCCACCTCGTGGAGATCATGGTCACGGCCTGCCGCTGACGGCAGCGCCCGACTGGGCTGGAAGGGCGGCGTCGGGGTGACCCGGCGCCGCCTTTTTTCTGGACAGCCGAAATACCCGGAGTCCGGGGGCATATTCCCGCATGGCATGACAGTCATGTTGCGGAGTCAGGACCAGCGACGCGAAGGCCCCGAAACCGTGGCAAAAATGCCGCAACACTGTGTCCTGATGTTTCGCCGTGTTTCCCTTTAGGATGATACTCCGTTTCGCGCCCACTTCACGGACGCTCGATCAGCGAATCACGCCGGATTTCGCGAGGTAACAACAGGGCGGGTTGTCCCTCCCCTGAGCCCCGGTTACCGCCTTGGTCACGGAGCACCAACCGGTGCCCGGAGGGCAGGCAAATCGGGGGATCACTCATGCGGGCAACGGGCACGCTGGCTGTATTCTGCGTCCTGTTCGGGACGGCAGCCTTCTCCATCGACACGGCCGAGGCGACGGAGCGCAACCCGCGCACCGCCCAGAAGCAGGCCCGCCCCGGCCAGGTGGCCGTGACCCCCCCGCGTGCACCCGCCACCCAGGCCGCCAGCCGCAGCACCGCGCCGAAGCCCGCGCAGCAGGCCGGGCGCCAGCCCGCCCCCCGCGGCAGCCAGGTCGCGGCCCTGCCGCCGCCCCCGCCGCCCGCCCCCGCCACCCGCGTCCGCGTGCTGAACGAGGCGCCGGCCGCCATCGCTGCCGCGCCCAGCGCGCCGATGCAGCTGGTCTCTGTGGGCGTCATGCGCCCCGCCTTCGCGAGTCCCGCCATTTCCCATCCCGCCATCGGTCACGGCGGCACGCCGATCCTGCCGGTCTCCATCAGCGGCGGCCTGTCCTGCGTGCCCTTCGCCCGCATGGCGACGGGCATGAACATCAGCGGCGATGCCCGCATGTGGTGGTACAACGCGGCCGGCGCCTATGCCCGCGGCAACACGCCGGAACGCGGCTCCATCCTGGCCTTCACGGCCTCCGGCGGCATGTCCCGCGGCCATGTCGCGGTGGTCAGCCGGGTGGTGAATTCCCGCACCATCCACATCGACCACGCGAACTGGGGCGGCCCCGGCATCCGCCGCGGCGCCGTGATGCGCGGCGTGGTCGTCGTCGATGCCTCCGACCGCAATGACTGGACGGCGGTGCGCGTGCAGGTCGGGCATGACGACAGCGCCTTCGGCCGCACCTATTCGACCCACGGCTTCATCTACAACCGCCCCTCCAACGGCGCGGACCGCATGATGGAAGCCCGCGGCCGGGCCTTCGAGGAAGTGGCGGAGGGTTCCTCCCCGCATGTGGCGCAGCACCTGCGCCTGACCTCCCAGCTCTTCGCGGAGTAGTCGTCGCGGAACCCTCGCCCCGCTGGCATGCTGTGCCGGCAGGAATGCGAAGGGAGGCGTGCGATGCATGAACGCGGCGCGGATGGGGCGGAGCGGCTGCTGCTGCCCGAGGGGAGCGACGGCGCGATCCCCAACAACCCGAGGCTTCCCGTGCTGCTGCATCGCGGCGCGGTGCCCGCCGGCGATCCGGCGGCGGCGGAGGCGCTGTTCGCCCGCCATGGCTGGCCGCCAGCCTGGCGGAACGGCATCTACGATTTCCACCACTACCACCCCAACGCGCATGAGGCGCTGGCCATCGTGGACGGCGGGGTGCGCGTGCGGCTCGGCGGCGATCCGGGCGTGACGCTGGACCTGCAGGCGGGCGACGTGGTGGTGCTGCCGGCCGGCACGGGGCACCGCAACCTCGGTGCCTCCGCCCGGCTGCTGGTGGTGGGCGCCTATCCGCCGGGGGACCCGCCGGAGCAATTCACCGGCCGGCCCGGGGAGGCGGCCAAGGCCTCCCACGCCATCCCCGCCACCCCGGCCCCGCCCTGCGACCCGGTGACGGGCGCGCCCTACCCGGTCGGCTGATCAAGGCGGACCGGTCGCTTGACCGGTCCGAGCGCCCGAACGGGCGCCGCGGCTCATGCCGCGCAGCCAAGCCCGCGAAGCGGGCGCCGGCGACTGAGGGGCGGTCCCTCAGGCCGGCTCGGCCGTCAGCACGATCCGGCCGGTGACCTGGCCGGCGCGAAGCCGCATCAGCGCGCTGTCGGCATTCGCCATCGGCTCCCGCTTGATGGGGATCGGCGGCAGGGCGCCGCCCTGGGCGATCTTCACCAGGGCGCGCAGTTCCTTGGGGTTGCCGACATAGCTGCCCTGGACCGTCACGGCCTTCATGGCCATCAGCGGCAGCGGCAGCGACAACTCGCCGCCGAACAGCCCGACCTGCACCAGCTTGCTGCCCTTGCCCAGCGCATCGAAGGCGAAGCGCGCGGTGGCGCTGCCATTCACCAGGTCCACCACCGCCATCAGCGGCCCGCCGCAGGTCGCCATCAGCCGGGCCGTGACATCGTCGCCCCGGGCATCGACCGTGTCCGTCGCGCCGGCGGCCTTGGCGGCCTCCAGCTTCTCCGGGCTGACATCGACGGAGACGATGCGCCGGTGCCCCATGGCCTTCAGCACCGCGATGGCCTGCAGGCCGAGCCCGCCGGCGCCGACCAGCACGATCGGCTCGTCGGCCTCCATCGGCATCAGCTTGTTGATGGCGGAATAGACGGTGATGCCGGAACACGCGTAGGTCGCGGCCAGCGCGTGGTCGAGCGTGCCGGGATCGACGAGGTGCCGCGGTTCCGGCACCAGGATGTGGGTCGCGTAGCCGCCATTCTGGAAGACGCCGAGCGAGCGCCCATTGGCGCACATATTGTCCTCCTCCGCCCGGCAGCGGGCGCAGGTGCCGCAGCCGACCCAGGGGAAGACGATGCGGGTCTGGCCGACCGCGAGACCCTGGCCCTCGGCCTCCGGCCCCCAGGAGACGACGCGGCCCACCGTCTCATGCCCCATGGCCAGCGGCAGCTTCACGCCGCGGTCGGAGAGCTTCATCTTCCCCCGGCTGCCGAGGTCGTATTCGCCTTCCCAGATGTGCAGGTCGGAATGGCAGACGCCGGCATGGGTGACTTCCAGCAGCACCTGCTTGCCGGTCGGCACCGGCGTCGGCAGCTCGATCTCCTGCAACGGCTTGCCCGTCTCGACCACGGCCCATGCCCGCATGGCGCACTCCCTCCTCATGCTTCGGCGGCAGGCGAGCATCCGGGGACAGCGGGGTCAAGCGGAGGGGGAGCGCGAAACGGACGGACACGGACCGCCACCGAACCGCGGGCGGCGGGGGGCGTTGCCCCTGGGATCAGGGAGTAGACGACCATGAGCGATATCCTGTCCCGCATCCTTGCGGGTGTCCTGGGCGATGGCGGCGGCAACAGCGGGCGCGGCATGAACAACCCCTCCGGCGGCCTGGGCGGCGGCCTGGGCGGCGGCATGGGTGGCCGCGGCGGCATGGGGGGTAGCATGGGCGATTCGCCGCTCGGGCGGCCGCGGCTGCCGGATGACGAGGCCGGGCGCGACGGCGGCATGATGCGGGGCGGCATGTCCGATGCGGGCGGCGGCCTCGGCAGCATCCTGGGCGGGCTGCTGGGCGGCGGGCGCGGTGGCGCCTCCTCCCCCATGCCGTCGGGTGGCGGGCTCGGCGGCCTGGCCAGCGGGCTGGGCGGCATCAAGGGCATGGCCCTGATGGCACTGCTCGCCTACCTCATGCGCGGCCAGGGCGGCGCTCGGGGCCTGACGAGCCTGACGGACCAGCTGCGCAGCGCCGGGCTCGGCGACCGCGTGGACAGCTGGGTGCAGGACGGCCCGAACGGGGAGCTGACGCCGGAGGAGCTGCGCCGTGCCATCCCCCCCGACGCGCTGCACCAGGTCTCCGCCGCGACCGGCGAGGGGCAGGACGAGATCCTGTCCCAGCTCAGCCGCGGCCTCCCCGGCATGGTGGACCGGCTGACGCCGCAGGGCCGCCTGCCCGACCGGGACGAGGACCTGCCCCAGGCGGAGCCGGATGACTTGCTGGCGCCCTTCGGGCTGGGCCGGCGGAGCTAGTCCGGCCGGATCCCGTTCTCGCGCACCACCCGGCCCCAGGTGGCGATCTGGGTGGAGAGGAAGGGGCCGAAGACGGCCTCTCCCTGCGGGTCGAGGTCGATGCCGAGGCCGATGACCCGGGCACGGACCTCGGGGATGGCCAGCGTCGATCGCAGCGCCGCCTCCATCCTCTGCCGGATGCCGGCGGGCAGGCCGGCGGGGCCGAGGAAGCCCCAGAAGGCGCGGGCATCGATGCCGGGGACGCCGGCCTCCGCCAGGGTCGGAATGTCCGGCATGGAGGGGGAGCGCGTCGCGCCCGTCTGGGCGAGGGGCAGCAGCGCGCCGCTGTCGATGTGGGGGCCGATCGCGGGGCGGGTGGCGATCGGCAGGTCCACCTCCCCGGCCACGGCGGCGACGGCCAGCGGTCCGCCGCCGCGATAGGGCACATGGACGAGCTGCAGCCCAGCGGCGCGGCCGACCAGCGCCATGGTCAGGTGGGCCAGCGACCCGTTGCCGATGGTGCCGTAGGTGACGGTGTCAGGGCGAGCCTTCGCGGCTTCCGCCATGGCGGCAAAGCTGCGCCAGGGGCGGGTGCGGTGCGCGGTCAGCACCATCGGCGCCGTGCCGAACATCAGCAGCGGCGTCAGGTCCTTTTCCGTGTCGAAGCCGATCGTCGGGATCAGCGCCGGGTTCACGGCGTGGGTGTCGAAGACCAGCACCCAGTTATTGCCGTCCGGCGCACTGCGCGCCACCAGCGCTGCGCCGAGCGCGCCGGAAGCCCCGGCCCGGTTCTCCACCACGATGGGCTGGCCGAGGGCGGCCTGGAGATGCGGCTGCAGCAGCCGGGACAGCGCGTCGGTGGATCCGCCCGGCGGGAAGGGCACGACGATGCGGACGGGGCCCGTGGGCCAGGATTGCGCGAGCGCCGGCAGCGCCAGCGTGGTGGCGGCGGCGCCCAGCAGCGCGCGCCGCGCGATGGCGGTCATGGTGGATCCTCCCCGGGTGTTCTTGGCCCGCATTGGGCCCGGGAAGGACGCCCGGCGCAACCGGGATCGCGGTGTTACACCGGCCGCGTGACCGGTGCCCCCGCCTTCGCCTGGACCAGCACGCGGCGGATGTCGCCTTCCAGCTTGGCCAGCTCTTCCGCCGCCCGCGCCCGCTGGCCGCGCGCCTCGTCGGCGATGCGGAGGCTGTCCTCGATGGTCGCGACCAGCGCGGCATTCGCCTTCTGCACGGCGGCCAGGTCGAAGATGCCGCGTTCCAGCTCCGTCCGCGCTTCCAGGTTGCCGCGGCGCAGCGTCTCCGCATTCGCGGTGAGCAGCTGGTTCGTCAGGTCGGTGGCCTGCTTCACCGCCGAACCGGCCTCCCGCATCCGGTGGATGGCCAGCGCCTGGGCCAGCTGCTGGCGCCACAGCGGCACGGTGTTGGCCAGCACCGAATGGATCTTGCTGGCCAGCGCCTTGTCGTTCTCCTGGATCAGGCGGATCGACGGCAGCGCCTGCATCGCCACCTGCCGCGTCAGGCGGAGGTCGTGCACGCGGCGGTCCAGCTCATCCCGCGCGCCGCGCAGGTCCCGCAGCCGCTGCGGCGCCAAATCGTCGCCGGGATTGGCGGCGACGGCGGCCTCCATGGCCGGGATCGCTTCCTTGTCGGTGCGGGCCAGGACGGATTCGCCGGCCTGGACGTGGTCACCCAGCGCATGGAACCACTCCAGCGTCGCCTGGTAGAGCCTCTCAAGCCGCTCCACGTCTTCCAGCAGCCGGGTGCGATGGGTGTCGAGACGGTCGCCGATGCCCTCGATCTGGCCCTTCACCGTCTCATACTTCTGGATGATGCCGGTGATCTCGGCACCCGCCTTGGTGAAGACGCGGGCGAAGAAGCCCGGGCGCTCATCGAGCTTGGTGACGTCGAAGCCGCGCAGGGTGGAGAGCAGGGAGGAGAGGGTGCGCCCCGCCTCCCCCGTCTCCTGGTTCCGGGCGCCTTCCAGCATGGCATCCGCCGCGGCCTGGGCGCGCGTCTGCGTCTGCTGGCCGAAGCGCAGGATGGAGCCGGGGTCGGAGAGGTCGATCTGGCGGGCCAAGTCGTCGATGGCGGGAACGGGAGCCCCGGAGACGGGGGCAGGCTCGGTCGTGCTCATGCGTATCCTTCCTGGCGCAGCCTCTCGGCCAGCACCTTCACCTGGATGTCGAGGGCGGCACTCTCCTCGGCGCGCAGGCGGGCGCGGAGTTCCTCGGCGGCGGTCTGCAGGTCCTCCAGCAGGCGGGGCATGCCCTCCGGCGGCTCGGCGCCGGCCTGCAGCCGATCCGCGATGCGCTCCAGGCCGTCGAGGTGGACGGCGAGGAAGCGGCGCGCCATCGGCAGCCGGTCCGGCCGCGCGTCCAGATCGTCCAGCACGGCGGACATGGCGCCGGTGACGCCGGCGAGTGCCGGCGCGGCGGCGATGCGGTCGATCCGCGCGCGCGCCTCCTCCAGCGGGCCGGGCTCGGCGGGGGGCGGCGGCGGCTCCACCTCCGGCACCGCGCCGTCATACATCAGGCGCGTGCCGGCCCAGGCGCCGGCGGCCAGCAGCACGGCGAGCGGTGCGCCCATCTGCGCGCCGAGCCCCGCGACCAGGCCGGTGGCGACGGCCATCAGCACGGCGGCGCGGCGGGTGTCGCCCGCCCTGCCCCGCCGCAGCACGCGCAGCGCCAGCAGCGGCAGCCCGATGCCGAGCCCGGCCGCGACCACGCCGCGCGTGTTGCCGCGCGCGATCTCGATCACCGCATCCGGCAGCAGCGGCCAGGTGAAGAGGGGCAGCAGCAGCCCGCGGGTGCCGGCGCGGAAGCGGCCCGCACCTTCCTCCAGCTTCGCCCGCGCGTCGCGCCAGGCATCCGGGTGACGCCAGCCCGGCCCGGCGCCGCTCATCGGAACAGCGCCAGGATGCAGGCCATCCAGAGCGTGAGGCCCATCAGCCACATCCCGGCGACGCGGCGGACCGGCCAGGGGATGGAGGGCAGCAGGATGCGCGGCTGCGCCAGGCGCATCGCGCGCCGTTCCCGCCGCGTGCCCCGCGGTCCAGGCTCTGGGGAGGGGGGAGCGGTGTCGATGTCGCGCATGCCGCCCGGAAGATCGGCGCTCCGCCACCCCGCATCAAGGCCCGGTGCCGGCACGTTGCGGCGAGGCGCCTGCCGTTCGCAGCCTGGCAAGATGCGGGCGCGAGAATGGCTGCGCGCGAGCCGATTGCATGGCAGAATGATTTCGCGCGCGTGGCGCCGGCACGCACGGTCCGGCGCCGTGGCACCGGCCGCGATGCATGCGTACGCATGCCTCGGCGCAAAGGGAGACGAACGGTAGTGGCACAGACCCTGACGAGACGCGCGATCGGTGCCGCCGCCCTGGCTGCCGCGCCTGCCCTCCTGCCCTCCCCGGCCCGTGCCCAGGCGGCGCCGCTGCAGTTCGGCGTCATGCCCAATGTCAGCCCGCGCGTGCTGCTGACGCAGTACCAGCCCTTCCGCGCCTTCCTGGAACAGGACCTGGCGCGACCGGTGGAGGTGGTGACGGCCCCCGGCCTCGCCCCCTTCCACGAGCGCACCGTGGCCGGCGCCTATGGGCTGGTGGTGACGGCGGCCAATCTCGGCCGGCTGGCGCAGGTGGATGCGGGGCTGCGGCCCTTCGCCATCTACGAACCCCGCATCCCCGGCCTGCTGGTGACGCACCGGGACCGGCCGATCACGGACATCACGGCCATCCGCGGCCGGCAGGTCGCCATGACCAACCCGCAATCGCTGGTGGCGCTGAAGTTCATCCACTGGGCGCGCGCCGCCGGCATCCGCATCGGGCAGGACGCGACGGCCGTGCACGCCCGCAACGAGGACAGCCTGGCGCAGCTGCTGACCGGCCCCGCCACGCCGCTGGCGGTGATGAGCCGGGGCGAGTTCAACGCCATCGGCCCCGCCGTGCGGGACACGCTGGTGATCTGGCAGCAATTCACCGCCGTGCCGGGCTTCCTGCTGATGCTCGGCGCCGGCATGGCGCCGGAGGAAGCGAGCCGCATCACCGCCTGCGTCGGCCGCTTCCCCGCCAGCGAGGCCGGGCGGCAGTTCTTCGAGCTGACGGGCTTCCGCGGCATCCGCCCGGTGACGGAGGCGGACCTGGCGGAGCTGGACGACGTGGTGGAGGAAACGCGAAACCTCCTGCGCGCCGGCTGAGCGTCGCGCAGTACCGGCGCCGCCAGGCATGCTGCGGAAACTGCCCTTCCGCCTGAAGCTGTTCACCCTGGCGGCCTTCGCCCTGGTGGCGCTGGCCACGGCGTTGACCATGATCCAGGACCGCCTGGTGCTGAAGGTGCTGGAAGCGCAGTTCGAAAGCCGGGCGGCGGCGGCACGGCCGATCCTGCAGGCCGCGCTGGCGGCGCCGCTGGCGGAACGGGACTTCGCCACCATCCAGGCCGTCATCACGGAATCCGTCAACGCCGGCAGCTTCGCCCACATGGTGCTGCTGGATACCGGCGGGCAGCCGGTGGCCGCGGCAGGCTGGGACGTGGCGCGGGACGGAACGCCCCGCCACCGATCCACGCCCCTCCTCATGCCCGATGGCGACAGCCGCATGGTGTATGAGACGCCGGTCACCATGGCGGGCCAGCGGCTCGGCACGCTGCATTTCGGCATGTCCCTGGCACCGATCGAGGCCGCGCACGCCGCGCTCGTCACCGGCGGGTTGGTGGCGGCGGTGCTCTGCGTCGCGCTGCTGGTGCCGCTGGTGGAACTCGGATCCCGCTGGCTGTTCCGGCCGCTGCGGCGGCTGGAAGCCGCGGCGGCGGCGATCCGCGCGGGGGATTACGACACGCCGCTCGACCCGCGCGCGCTGCGCGCCACGGGCGCGGAGGCGGGCGGCGATGAGATCGCGCGCCTCGGCAGCACCTTCATCGCCATGGCCGGCGCGATGCGGGAGAGGCTGGAAGCGCTTTCCGCCAGCGAGGCCCGCCAGCGCGCCCTGCTGGAGGAGGCGCGGCTGCGGGAGGTGCTGCTGCGCAACGCCAAGGAACAGGCGGAGGTCGCGACCCGGGCGAAGAGCGAATTCCTGGCGAATATGAGCCACGAGGTCCGCACGCCGCTGAACGGGATCCTGGGCATGGCGCAGATCCTGGCATCGTCGGAGCTCAACGAGGCGGACCGGGAGGCGGTGCAGGTGATCCTGGACAGCGGGAACCTGCTGCTCGGCATCATCAACGACATCCTCGACATCTCCCGCCTGGAATCGGGGCGGGTGAAGATCGAGGCGGCGGCGGCCGAGACGGTGCCGATGCTGACGCAGCCGCTTTCCGCCCTGGCGGCGGCGGCCATCCGCAAGGGGCTCGGCTGGACGCTGGAGATGCCGCCGGACCTGCCGCGCCTGGTCGTCGCGGACCGGATGCGGGTGGCGCAGGTGCTGGTGAACCTGGCGGGCAATGCGGTGAAGTTCACCGAAAGCGGGGAGGTCCGCATCCGCGCGCAGTGGCAGCCGCTGCCGCCCGGGGGCCGCCTGCGGGTGGAGGTCTCCGACACCGGCATCGGCATCCCGCAGGAGGCTTGGCCGCGGCTGTTCGAGCGCTTCGCGCAGGCGGAGATGTCCACCACGCGGCGCTATGGCGGCTCGGGCCTCGGCCTCGCCATCAGCCGGCAGCTGGTGGAGCTGATGGGCGGGCGGATCGGCTTCGACAGCCGGCCCGGCACCGGCAGCACCTTCTGGTTCGAACTGCCGCTCGGCCTGCCCGCCGCGCCGCGGCTGGAGACACAGCCCGGCCGCCGCGTGCTGGTGGTGGAGGCGCTGCCGAGCCACCGGACCGCCGCCGGCGCGCTGCTGCGGCAGCTGGACCACGCCGTGACGGCCGTCAGCGACGCGGACGAGGCCATCGCGGCGCTGCGCGACCAGGCTTTCGACGTGGTGATGCTGGACCTCGACGCGCCGGAAGCCTGGGGCACGGCCGCGCGCCTGCGGGCGAGCGGCGCGCGGCCGGCGGCGCCACCCATCATCGGCACGGCCGAGCAGCCGGATTCCGGGCTGCGGGAGCGCTGCGACGCCGCGGGACTGGCCGGGCTGCTGGCCAAGCCCATGCGGCTGCGGGACCTGCATCCCGCCATCCAGTCGGCGGTGGCGGAAGCGGCGGCGCGCTGACCCTCAACTAATCGGTTGATTTTCAGGACGGCGGCGCTGATATTCAACGACATGGTTGAATCAAAGCCCGACACCCTCGACAGCGTCTTCCACGCCCTCGGCGATGCCACGCGGCGGCGCATGCTGCGGGACCTGGCGGCGGGGGAGCGGACGGTCGGCGACCTGGCCGCCCCGGCCGCCATGTCCCTCGCCGCCGCGTCCAAGCATGTGCAGGCGCTGGAGCGGGCCGGGCTGATCCACCGTGAGGTCCGCGGCCGCACCCATTGGTGCCGCCTGGCGCCGGGGCGGCTGGCCGCCGCCCATCGCTGGCTCGGCTTCTATGAGCGGTTCTGGACCGATCGCCTCGACGTGCTTGAGCGCCTGCTCCGGGAGGAGGAGGCGATGCGCAACCCCACCAGGAAGGATCCCGGACCATGAGCGACCTGCTCGACACCCATGGCGTGGTGGATGGCGATTCCACGCTGACCATCCAGCGCCTGCTGCCCGGCCCGATCGAACGGGTCTGGGCCTATCTGACGGAGGGCGAGTTGCGCCAGCGCTGGCTCGCCGCCGGCGAGATGGAGATGCGAGTCGGCGCCGAATTCGAGCTGACCTGGCGGAACGACAGGCTCGGCGGCGGGGAAAGGCCGGAGGGGTTCGGGGAGGAGCACCGGATGCGAAGCCGCATCACCGCGCTCGATCCCCCCCGCCTGCTCGCCATCGAATGGGGCAGCACGGGCGGCGTGACCTTCGAACTGGCGCCGGCGGGCGCGCGGGTGCTGCTGACGCTGACGCATCGCCGCGTTGCCGATCGCGGCGTGCTGCTGAACGTCAGCGCCGGCTGGCACGCGCATCTGGACGTGCTGGCGGCGGTCGCGGAGGGCCGCCCGCTGCCGCCCTTCTGGCCGGCCTGGCTGCGGTTGAAGGCCGACTACGCAGCGCGCCTCGGCTGAGGCTCAGCCGCCGCCGATGCCGGCGGTGACCTTGCCGGTGCCGCCGCAGGCCTCGCAGCGCGCGGCGCCGACGGTGCCCTTCCCCTGGCAGGTGGGGCAGACATCCTCCCCGGTGCCGGGCGTGCCGGGGGGCGCGACGTCACCGGGGTTCATCGCGCCCTTGTCGTCGTCCTGCGAAGCCATGCGCCATCCTCCGTGGGGGATGGCGTCAACGCCCGCGCGGGCGTGCCGTTCACCGCCTGTCCGCGCGCGGGTCCAGCGCGTCCCGCAGCCCGTCGCCGACCAGGTTGAAGGCCAGCACGACGATGAAGATCGCGGCGCCCGGCGCGATGGCGAGCCAGGGGGCGCCATCCAGGAAGCGCTGGGCGCTGTTCAGCATGGAGCCCCAGGACGGCGCCGGCGGCTGCTGGCCGAGGCCGAGGAAGCTGAGTGACGCCTCGGCGATGATCGCCTCCGCGATCGCCAGCGTCGCCTGCACCAGCAGCGGCGGGATGATGTTGGGCAGGACATGGACGAAGGCCGTGCGCCAGGGCGGGTTGCCGAGGCTGCGCGCGGCCTCCACCCAATCCGTGCTCTTCGCATCCAGCGCCATGCCGCGCGACAGGCGGACGAAGACCGGGCTGGCGGTGATGGCGATGGCGATCATCGCATTCTCCAGCGCCGGGCCAAGGAACGCCGCCAGCGCGATCGCCAGGATGAGGAAGGGGACGGAGAGCATGGCATCCGCGATGCGGGAGATGGTCGCATCCACCCAGCCGCCCGCGAGCCCCGCCAGCAGCCCGATCGGCACGCCGATCAGCACCGCCCCCATCACGGAGATGACGCCGGCCATGAGGGAGGCCCTCGCCCCCCAGATCATGCGGGACAGCACGTCGCGCCCGTTCTCATCCGTGCCGAACCAGTGGAGCTCGGAGGGCGGCTTGCGGATGCGGGACCAGCTGGTCGCGATCGGGTCGTAGGGCGCGATCCAGGGGGCGAGCGCCGCGATCAGCACGAAGGCGACCACGACGATGAGGCCCGCGACCGCCAGCTTGTGGCGGAAGAAGCGGCGGATGGCGCGGCGGGCGGGGGATTGGCCCTTCTCCAGCGCCGGCGCGCGCGTGGCGGTCGTCGTGCTCATGCCTGCCTCAGGCGCGGGTTGATCGCCATGTAGAGGATGTCGGCGATGAGGGAGAGGATGACGAAGATCAGCGCAGTCGCCAGCACCACGCCCTGCACCACCGGATAGTCACGATTGAAGACGGCATCGACGACCAGCTTGCCGAAGCCGGGGATGGTGAAGATCTGCTCCGTCAGCACGGCGCCGGCCAGCAGGCGCCCGAATTCGATGGTGCCGAGCGTGACGACGGGGATCAGCGCGTTGCGCAGCGCGTGGTGGCGCACGACGGTCTTCTCCGCGACACCCTTGGCGCGGGCGGTGCGGATGTAGTCCTGGCTGAGGGCCGTCAGCATCGCGGCGCGGGTGTGGCGCATCAGCACGGAAGCGACGCCGGTGCCGAGCACGAAGGCGGGCATGATGGTGGTGGCCAGCGACTGGATGGGGTCTTCCCACAGCGGCACGTAGCCCGAGGGCGGCAGCCAGCCGAGCTCCACGCTGAACAGCAGGATCATCATGATGCCGAGCCAGAAATTCGGCGTGGAGATGCCGAACAGCGCGATGCCGTTCGCCGCCCAATCCGTCGCCGTGTCCCGCTTCACGGCGGAGAGGATGCCGAGCGGCACGCCGATGACGATGGCGATGATGAAGGACATGGTGGCGAGCTGGATCGTCACCGGCAGCTTCTGGAGGATCAGGTCCGTCACCGGCATGCGGATGCGCCAGGAGAAGCCGAAATCCCCCTGCACGACATTGCCGACCCAGTAGAGGTACTGCTCGACGATCGGGCGATCGAGCTTCAGCTCCTCCCGGATCTGCTGCAGCACCAGCGGGTCGCCGCGTTCCTCGCCGGCCAGGATCAGCGCGGGGTCGCCCGGCATCAGCTGCTGCAGGCCGAAGATCATGAAGGAGAGGATGATCAGCGTCGGGATGATCTGCCCGATGCGTCGCAGGAGCCAGGCCCACATGGTCAGGCGATCCTTTGGGTGGGGTGGTCAGTCAAGGCGGATGTCCTGCAGGCGGATGAGGCCGTCGGGATGCGCCTGCAAGCCGCGCACGCGGGCGGCGTAGGCGGTGATGTTCATGCGGTGCCAGAGATACATCCGGCTGCGGTCGCGCCCGATGGCGATGCGCCAGGCGGCGTCATAGAGCGCGAGGCGCTTCGGCGGATCGGTCTCGGCGCGGGCCTCGTCCAGCAGGCGGTCCACCTCGGGGTCGGCGTACTTGCCCTCGTTGGTGGCGCCGCGGCTGTGGGCGCCGTGGTAGATGTTGCCGTCGGGATCGGGGCGGCCGGACCAGGCCGTCAGGGAGGCCTCGAAATCCCCGCGGTTCGAGGCGGCGAGGCCGGAGGCGTATTCCATGGCGTTGAGGCGGAGGTCGAAGCCCGCTTCCCGCACCATGGCCTGGATCATCTCGCCGACCTGCCGCAGGTCGGGGCTGTTCGGCACCGTCAGCGACAGGGAAACGGGCGTGGTGGCGCCGGCTTCGCGCAGCAGGGCGCGCGCGCGGTCGAGGTTGCGGCCCGGCACCGGGCCGATGGCGCGGAGGTGATAGGGGGAGGCCGGCGGCACGGGCTGGATGCTCGGCGTGTACTGCCCGCCATAGACCACCTGGTTAATCGCCTGGCGATCGATCGCGGCCTCGAAGGCCGCGCGGATGCGGGCATCCTGGCCGAAGGGTGTGCGGGACCGCGGGCCGTTGGCGATGTTGTAGGTGATGACCTGGTAGCCGAGTTCCTCGGCCTGGGCGATGCGCAGGCGGCTGTTGCGGCGCAGCGCCGGCACGTCGTCGGGCTCGATCTGCATCGCGACGTCGAGCGCGCCAGCCTGGAGGTTGGCGCGACGCGCGGTGTTGTCCGGGATGGCCTGGAAGGTCACGCGCGGGACGTGGATGCGCGCGGCTTCCCAGTACTGCGGGAAGCGGTCCAGCACGATGCGGTCCTGCGCGATCCGCTCTACGAAGCGGAAGGGGCCGGCGCAGACCGGCGCGCGGCCGAAATCGCGGCCCGTAGCCTCCAGCGCCGCGGGGCTCATGATCATGCCGGCGCGGTCCGACAGCTGAGACAGGAAGGCGCCGGAGGGCGCATCGAGGCGCAGCAGCACCGTCAGCGGGTCCACCACCTCGATCGCCTGGAGGTTGGTGAGTTCGCCGCGGCGGAAGCTGCCCTGCATGGTCAGATGCCGGTGCAGCGACTGGCGCACGGCCTCCGCATCCATCGGCCTTCCGTCATGGAAGGTGACGCCGGGGCGGAGCGTGATGCGGAGCGTCTGCTGGTCCGCCCAGGACCAGCCCGTCGCCAGCTGCGGGACGAGTTCGAGCCTGTCGCTGACGTCGAAGAGCTTGTCGCAGAGCCCGATGAAGACCGTGCGGCTGGCGAAGGTGCGCGCCAGCGTCGGGTCCAGGATGTCGGGGTCGTCCTTCAGGCCGATGCGCAGCGGCTGGCCCGCGGCGGGTGCGACCGCCGCGAGCATCACCAGTGTTGCCAGGACGCTGCGCATCGGACGCCTCCTCAGTTGAAGCGCATGCCCTGCAGGCGGATCAGCCCGTCCGGCACCGGCACGAAGCCCGTCAGCCGGGTGGAATGGCCGACGATGTTCTTGCGGTGCCAGAGATAGATGATGCCGAGGTCCTGGGCGCGCGCGCGCCACATCTGCTCATACAGCGATGCGCGGCGGGCCTGGTCGGATTCCACGCGGGCAGCGCCGATCAGGCGATCGACCTCGGGGTTGGAATACTTGCCGTCGTTCTGCGGGCCCTGGCTGTGGATGAAGGTCCAGATGTTGCCATCCGGGTCCGCGCGGCCCGACCAAGCAAGCAGGTAGGTCTCGAACTCACCTCGCGTCGCGGCCTGGAGGGAGGAGGCGAATTCCATCGCGTTCAGCCGCAGCTCGAAGCCCGCCTCCCGCACCATGGCCTGGATCACCTCGCCGACCTGGCGGAGGTCCGGGTTGTTCGGGATCGTCATCTCCACCTGCACCGGCGTGCGCACGCCGGCTTCGGCCAGCAGGGCGCGGGCGCGGGCGACGTCGCGCGCAGGCGGCGTGATGGAGCGCGCGTGATAGGGGTTGGACGGCGGCACGGCCTGCGCGGTCGGCGTGTACTGCCCCTCATAGACCACCTGGTTGATGGCGGCGCGATCGATGGCGAGTTCGAAGGCGCGGCGCACGCGCGGGTCCTGCCCCATCGGCGTCTGCGCCCGGGCGCCGTTGCCGACATTGATGGTGATGCCCTGGTAGCCGAGCTCGTCGGAGACGCTGACGCGAAGACGGCTGTTGCGGTTCACCTGGCGGAGGTCATCGGGCTCGATCGTCTGCACCAGCTCCAGCGAGCCGGATTGCAGGTTCGCGAGGCGGACGGTGTTGTCCGGGATGGGCAGGTAGGTGACGCGGTTGATGTGGATGCGGCCGGCGTCCCAGTAGTCCGGGAAACGTTCCAGGACGATGCGGTCCTGCGCGACCCGCTCGACGAAGCGCATGGGGCCGGCGCAGACGGGGCGGTTGCCGAAGTTGCGGCCGGCGGCCTCCGCCGCGCGGGGGCTCACGATCATGCCGGCACGATCTGTCAGCTGCGACACGAAGGGCGCGAAAGGTTCGCGCAGGCGGACGCGGACGGTGCTGGCGTCCACGACCTCCGCGCCCGTCATGGAGTTGATCTCGCCGCGGCGGAAGCTGCCCTGCATCGTCAGGTGGCGGGTCAGCGAATAGACGACGGATTCCGCCGTCATCGGGTCGCCGTCGTGGAACTTCACGCCCTGGCGGATGGTGATGAGCAGCGACTGCGGGTCTTCCCAGCGATAGCCGGTGGCGAGCTGGGGGACGATCTCCAGCTTCTCGTTGATGTCGAAGAGCTTGTCGCAGAGGCCGGCGAAGACGATGCGGCCGACGAAGGTGCGGGCGAGGGTCGGATCGAGGATATCGGGGTCTTCCCGCAGGCCGATGCGGATGTTTTGCGCCTGCGCGGCGGGCGCGGCGGAAAGCGCGGCCAGGGCGAGGAAGCCCATGGCGAGGGTCTTGCGGATCATTGCCGTCATTCTCCCGTTCGTTGGTCGCTGAAGAAGGCTTGCAGGCGCTTCAGGCGTTCGCCGCCGGCATCGCGTTCATGGCGCGCGGCGGCGGGGGGCAGGCGGTCCTGCAGGTGGCAGGCGGCGATGTGGTCCCCCTTGGGCCCGTGATCGGCCAGGGGCGGGATCTCCGCCGCGCAGATCGCCTCGGCATGCGGGCAGCGGGTGCGGAAGCGGCAGCCGCTCGGCGGGTTGATCGGGCTCGGCACGTCGCCTTCCAGCAGCGCCGCCGCGCCCCTGGTGTGCCCCTGCCCCGGCACGGCGGCCAGCAGCGCGCGGGTGTAGGGGTGCTTCGGGTTGCCGAAGACCTCGGCAGCCGGCCCTTCCTCCACGATGCGGCCGAGATACATGACGGCGACGCGATCCGCGATGTGGCGCACCACGCCAAGGTCGTGGCTGATCAGCACGAAGGTGAGGCCGAGTTCGCGGATGAGGTCCTGCAGCAGGTTGATGACCTGCGCCTGCACGGAGACGTCGAGCGCGGAGACGGGCTCATCCCCCACGATCAGCTTGGGGCCGGAGGCGAGTGCGCGGGCGATCGCGATGCGCTGGCGCTGGCCGCCGGAGAATTCATGCGGCCAGCGGCGGGCGAGTTCCGGCCGCAGTCCGACGCGGGAGAGCAGTTCCGCGACGCGGTCACGCTCCCCGGATCGCGGGACGATGCCATGCAGCCGCAGCGGTTCCGCCACCGCCTGCTCCACCGTCATGCGCGGGTCGAGGCTGGCGAAGGGGTCCTGGAAGATCAGCTGCATGTCGCGGCGCCGGGCGCGCAGCGCGGCGGGGGAGAGGCTGCGGAGGTCCTCGCCCTCGAAGAGGATGGCGCCGCTGTCGGGCTCGATGAGGCGCAGCGCCAGGCGGCCGAGAGTCGACTTCCCGCAGCCCGACTCGCCCACGATGGCGAGCACGCTGCCGCGCGGGACGCTGAGCGACACGCCATCCACGGCGCGCACGGCGCCCTTCGACCGGCCGAGCGCATCCCGCACCGGGAAGGCGCGGGCGACGTCGCGAAGTTCCAGCATCGGCGCGGTCACGCGGCGTTCTCCAGCAGCGTATCGAGCGGCGCGCGCCAGCACGCCACCTGGTGGCCCGGCAGCACCTCCCCCAGCGGCGGCGATTCCTCACGGCATTTCTCGAGTGCAAAGGGACAGCGGGCGGCGAAGCGGCAGCCCTGCGGGGGATGCAGAAGGTCGGGGACCGTGCCCTCGATGCTGGCCAGGCGGGCGGCGCCGCCTTCGAGGCGCGGCGCGGCACCGAGCAGGCCGATGGTGTAGGGGTGCTGCGGCGTGGCGAAGAGCTGTTCGGCCGGCGCGCGTTCGGCGACGCGGCCCGCATACATGACGACGACATCGTCCGCATGGTCGGCGACGACGCCGAGATCATGGGTGATGAGCACGACGGCCGTCCCCGTCTCCCGCTTCAGCTCGTCGATCAGGGCCAGGATCTGGGCCTGCACTGTCACGTCGAGCGCGGTGGTGGGTTCGTCCGCGATCAGCAGCCGCGGCTTGCAGGCCAGCGCCATGGCGATCATCACGCGCTGACGCATGCCCCCCGACAGCTGGTGCGGATACTGCTTGGCGCGCCGCGCAGCATCGGGGATGCGGACGCGGGAGAGCATCTCCACCGCGCGGTCGAAAGCCGCCTGGGGGTCCAGCTTCTGGTGGATGCGCAGCGCCTCCGCCACCTGCTCGCCGGCGGTGAAGGCGGGGTTCAGGCTGGTCATGGGTTCCTGGAACACCATCGCCATCTCGCCGCCGCGCTTGCCGCGCCATTCCTCCGCCGTCAGGGTCGAGACCTCCCGCCCCGCCAGGCGGATGGAGCCGCCGATGCGCCCGCCGGTCGGCAGCAGGCCCATGATGGCGAGCGCGGTGACGGATTTGCCGCAGCCGCTTTCGCCGACGACGGCGGTGGTGCGGCCGGGCGAGACGGCGAAGGAGATGCCATCGACCGGCCGCAGCAGCCCGCGATCGGTCGGGAAGCTGACGGTGACGTCGCGGAGTTCGAGGACGGGGTCGGCCATCAATCCTTCTCCGCCTGGGCGGCCGCGATGGCCGCCTGGATCACGGCGCGGTCGAAGACGCCGGGATGGTCGGCGCCGGGCAGGAAACGCCGGAAATGGCGCGTATAGCCGTGCCACACGCGGTAGATGCGGCGCAGTTCCGCCAGCGGGTCCGCATGGTCATCGACCCGCAAATCGAGGTCGGGGATCGGGCCGTTGGACGCCACCTGGAGCGCGACCGATTGCCGCCCGCGCTTGTCGCCGCCGGCAGCCTCCCCGGCTTCCATCGCCAGCATCAGGCGCTCCGCCAGTGGCAGCCCGGCGGAGGCCAGGAAGGCGTCGCGAGTCGCCTCGATCACCTGTGGCCCGGCCAGCATGTTGCCGGCGACGGAGACGTCCTGCGCGCCAAGATGCCCGCACCAGCCGACGCAATCGGCGCCGGTGTGGCGCGCGCTGCTGCCATCGGCGGCCAGCACATGGGCCTGGCGCGTGGCGCGGCCGGCATCGGCGGCGACCAGGGATGCGAGGGCGTCATCCGCCCCCTGCCCGGCCTTCAGCCCGGCCAGTGCGCGGGGCGCGATGAAGGGGTTCACCAGGGCCTGGGTGGCCGCGGCGCCGACGCCGCCCTCCACCCGGGGGCAGAGGGCACCGACCGCCAGGAAGCGGCTGGCGACGGCGACGCCGAGTTCGCCGGTCGCCGCGTCTCGCGCAAGGATGGACCAGGTCATGGGGGTCCATGTGACACAGACTTGCGTGGACGCAAGCCTGTATCCCAGAGGATTGGCGCGTCACGGTGCAGGAAACTGCCCACGCACCGGACAAGCTGCGCGGTGATCGGGCAAACCGACCACCGCCTCCGCCTTACAGCTTCACCTTCAGCAGGTTGCCGATCTCGCCCACGATGCCGCGGCGGAAGGCCAGCACGGCGGCGATGAAGATCACGCCCTGGATCACCAGCACCCAGGCGCCGAATTCGGCCAAGTAGGTCTGCATGGTGACGATGGTCGCCGCCCCCGCCACCGGGCCGAAGATGGTGCCAAGCCCGCCGACGAGGGACATCAGCACGACCTCCCCCGACATGGTCCAGATCACGTCCGTCAGCGTCGCGATCTTCATGGCCAGCGCCTTCGCCGCACCTGCCAGGCCGGCGATGCCGGCGGAGATCACGAAGGCCATCAGCTTGTAGTCGTCGCTGCGGTAGCCGAGCGAGATGGCCCGCGGTTCATTGTCCCGGATCGCCTTCAGCACTTGGCCGAACGGCGAATGGACGACGCGGTGGATCAGCAGGAAGCCGCCGAGGAACACGCCCGCCACGACCCAGTACATCGCGAAGTCGCTGCTGAGGTCGAAGACGCCGAAGAGCTTGCCGCGCGGGATGGCCTGGATGCCGTCCTCGCCGCCCGTGAAGGGGGCCTGCACGCAGAAGAAGTAGACCATCTGGGCAAGGGCCAGCGTGATCATGGCGAAGTAGATGCCGGTGCGGCGGATGGCGAGCCAGCCGAAGGGGATGCCGAGCAGCGCGCCCGTGGCGCCCCCCAACAGGATCGCCACCTCCGGCGTCACGCCCCAGGCCTTGGCGGCATAGCCGCTGACATAGGCGCCCATGCCGAAATAGGCGGCGTGGCCGAAGCTCAGCAGCCCGACATAGCCGATCAGCAGATTGAAGGCGCAGGCGAAGAGCGCGAAGCACAGCAGCTTCATCAGGAAGAAGGGGTAGATGACGAAGGGGCTGGCCACGACGATGACGACCAGCGCCAGGAAGGCCGCAGCCTGCGGGCGGGTGAAGCCGAAGAAGGTTTCCTGATCGGCCGCCGGCGCGCCCGGGGGTGCGGCGGTGGCGATGCTGCCCTCGGCCATGGCTCAGGCCCTCCCGAACAGGCCGGCGGGGCGCGTCAGCAGCACCACGGCCATGATGACGAAGACGACGGTCTGCGAGGCTTCCGGCCAGAACACCTCCGTGATGCCCTGGATGAGGCCCAGCATGAAGCCGGTGACGATGGACCCCGCGATGGAGCCCATGCCGCCGATGACGACGACCGCGAAGACGGTGATGATGAAGTTGGCGCCCATGGCCGGGCTGACCGAATAGATCGGCGCCGCCAGCACGCCCGCGAAGCCCGCCAGCGCCACGCCCGCGCCGTAGGTCAGCGTCATCATCAGGGGTACGTTGATACCGAAGGCCTGCACCAGCTGCGGCCGTTCCGTGGCGGCGCGGAGGTAGCTGCCGACCTTCGTCTTCTCGATCACCAGCCAGGTAGCGAGGCACATGGCGGAGGCGGCGATCAGCACCCAGACGCGATAGCCCGGCAGGAAGAAGTCACCGAGTTCCAGGTCGAGGGCGGCGAATTCCCGCGGCGGCGCGTAGCGCTGGCCGGAGGAGCCGAAATTGTTGCGGAGCACGCCCTCGATCACCAGGGCGCAGCCGAAGGTCAGCAGCAGGCCATAGAGGTGGTCGATGCGATACAATCGCGCGATCATCGTGCGTTCCATGACGACGCCGATCGCCCCCACGACAAGGGGTGCGATGACCAGCGCCGGCCAGTAGCCGACCCCCGCCCAGGCCAGCAGCATCCACGCCACGAAGGCGCCCAGCGTGAACTGCGCGCCATGGGCGAAGTTGATGACGTTCAGCATGCCGAAGATGACGGCGAGGCCAAGCGACAGCAGCGCGTAGAAGGCGCCGTTGATCACGCCGAGGATGACCTGCGGCAGGGCCAGTTGGATCTCGAACAGCAGGTCTTCCATACCGCAGCACTAGCCCCGCTTGGATGGTCGGTCAGGAAGCCCCGGGGGTTCGCACCCCCGGGGCGAGGCAGGTCAGGAACGGACCAGGGTGCAGCCGCCCTCGTTCAGCGGGCGCCAGGCCTCGTTCGCCGGGATGGTGGCGAGAAGCTTGTAGTAGTCCCAGGCGCCACGGCTTTCCGCCGGCGTCTTCACCTCGAACAGGTAGGCCGGGTGGATCTTGCGGCCATCGGCGCGGACCGTGCCCTCTCCGAACGCATCGTCGCTGGTCGGCATCGCCTTCATGCGGTTGGCGGCTTCCGCGCCGCTGGCCTTGGCGGCCGCGACGCCCATGTCCGCCACCGCCTTCAGGTAGTGCAGCACGCCGGAATAGCAGCCGGCCTGGACCATGGAGGGGCGGAGGTTGCCCGGCATCTGGCCGAGGCGCTGCGTGAAGGCGCGGGTGCGGTCGTTCAGGTCCCAGTAGAAGCTTTCCGTCACGACCAGGCCCTGCGCGACCTCCAGCCCCAGCGAGTGGACGTCGGTGACGAAGACCAGCAGGCCGGCCAGCTTGGTGCCGCCGCGGGTGATGCGGAATTCCGACGCCTGCTTGATGGAGTTGATCGTGTCACCGCCCGCATTCGCCAGGCCGATGACATTGGCGCGGGACCGCTGCGCCTGCTGGAGGAAGGAGGAGAAGTCCGTCGTGCCCGGGAAGGGCGTGCGGACGCCGCCCAGCACGCGGCCGCCGGCGGCGTTCACGAAGGCGGTCGTGTCACGCTCCAGCGCATGGCCGAAGGCGTAGTCCGCGGTGATGAAGAACCAGGTGCGCCCGCCGGCCGCCACCATCGCGCCACCCGTGCCCTTGGCGAGCATGTAGGTGTCGTAGGTCCAGTGGATGGTGTTGGGGGAGCAGGCGGAGCCCGTCAGGTCCGACGTCGCGGCGCCGGAATTGATGAAGAGCTTGTTCTTCTCCCGCGTGATGGTGCTGACGGCGAGGCCGACGGAGGAGGTCGGCACATCGACGATCACGTCGATGCCGTTCTGGTCGTACCACTGGCGCGCGACGGTGGAGCCGACGTCCGGGCGGTTCTGGTGGTCCGCCTGCACGACTTCCACGTTGATGCCGCGCTGGGTGATGCCGGATTCGCGCACGGCCAGCTGCACGGCGTGGGTGGAGCCCGGGCCGGAGATGTCGCGGTACAGGCCGGACTGGTCGTTCAGCACGCCGATGCGGATGGTGTTGGCGGCCTGGGCGCGGGCGCTGCGATAGGGCAGGCCGCCCAGCGCCGGCAGGGTCGCGGCGCCCACGGCGCCCTTGATGATTGAACGACGGTCAAGGCTCATGGATGCTTCCTCCGTTGGTGTCCTGATGGTCCGGCGGCCCGGGTTCAAACACCCAGGTATTCGTGCAGGCGGTCGAGGCTGGCGGTGAGTTCATGGTTCGCCACCTCATCCACGACGCGCCCGTGTTCGACGACGTAGTGCCGGTCCGCGACGGTCTGCGCGAAGCGGAAGTTCTGTTCGACCAGCAGCACGGTGAAGCCGCGCTGCTTGATGCTGCGGATCATGGCGCCGATCTGCTGCACGATGACGGGGGCCAGGCCCTCCGACGGTTCGTCCAGCAGCAGCAGGCGCGCTCCGGTGCGCAGGATGCGCGCGATGGCCAGCATCTGCTGTTCGCCGCCCGACAGCTTCGTGCCCTGGCTGCGGGCGCGTTCCTTGAGGTTGGGGAAGAGCGTGTAGATCTCCTCGATGCTGAGCCCGCCCGGCGCGATCACCGGGGGAAGCATGAGATTCTCCGTCACGTCGAGGCTCGCGAAGATGCCGCGCTCCTCCGGGCAATAGGCGATGCCGGCGCGGGCGATGAGGTCGGGGCGCAGCCCGATCGTCTCCTGCCCCTCGAACCGGATCGAACCCGAACGGCGCCCCGTCAGCCCCATGATGGCGCGGAGCGTGGAGGTCTTGCCGGCGCCGTTGCGGCCGAGCAGCGTCACCACCTCCCCCTGCCGGATGTCGATCGACATGCCGTGCAGGACATGGCTTTCGCCGTACCAGGCCTCGAGGTCGCGGACCTCCAGCATCGCCGTGCCGGTCGCGGCGGGGCGGTCCATGGTCGTCGCCTCAGCCATGGGCGGTGCCCCCCGAGATGCCGGGATCGGTGCCGAGATAGGCGGCCTGGACCTCCGGGTTGCGCGACACGGTGGCGTAGTCCCCCTGCGCCAGCACGCTGCCGCGCGCCAGCACGGTGATGGTGTCGCAGAGCCCTTCGACGACCTTCAGATTGTGCTCCACCAGCAGCACGGTGCGCCCGGCGGCGACGCGCCGCACGAGGGCCACGATGCGATCGACGTCGTCATGCGTCATGCCGGCCGTCGGTTCGTCCAGCAGCATCATGGTGGGTTCCAGCGCCAGCGTCGTCGCGATCTCCAGCGCCCGCTTGCGGCCATAGGAGAGTTCGCCGGCATTGTGCCGCGCGTAGCCGGTCAGGCCGACATCCTCCAGCAGCTCCATCGCCCGGTCGTCGTAGCGCTTGAGCAGCGATTCCGGCCGCCAGAAATCGAAGGAATTGCCCCGGGCGCGCTGCAGGGCGAGGCGAACATTCTCCAGCACCGTCAGGTGGGGAAACACCGCCGAGATCTGGAAGGACCGCACCAGGCCGAGCCGCGCGATGTCCGCGGGCTTCAGGTTGGTGATGTCGCGGCCGTCATAGCTGATCTTCCCGCGCGTCACCGGCAGGAACTTGGTCAGCAGGTTGAAGCAGGTGGTCTTGCCCGCGCCGTTGGGGCCGATGAGTCCGTGGATCGTGCCCCGCTTGACCTGCAGGCGCACGTCGCTGACCGCGACGAAGCCGCGGAACTCCTTCGTCATTCCCTCGGTCTCGAGGATCGTGTCGGACACCCTCGAACGCCTCCCATTGCCCCTGTGCGCCGGCCGAGGTCGTGAGGCGCCGGGGAGCGTCGATCGGAAACCCGATCGGGATGCCCCCGGCGCATGCCCGCCGTGCGCTGCCTGCATTCATGGAGGGGCGCGACGCGGGACGCAAGGGCGCATCTGGCTGAAACAGTGGGAAGCCCGGGGGCTACCGGGCGGTGTTGAAGACGGCGACGCGACAAGTTGCGGGGATGGCCCCGGGGATGGCCCCATCCGGCGCTGGGCTGTAGGCATCGATGACCCATGACCCATCCCCCGAGCGACGACCCGGCCTCCGCCCTGCCCGCCCCGCCCGGGCCCGGCCAGGCCGTGGCGATCCGGCCCGGGCTGCTGTGGGTGCGGATGCCGCTGGAAGGCCCGCCCTGGCACGTAAACTGTTGGCTGCTGCGGGATGGCGCGGGGTGGATGCTGGTGGATGCGGCGCTCGACCGGCCGGCGACGCGGCAGGCCTGGGAGTCCGTCATCGCGGAATGCCTCGATGGCCTTCCCATCACCCGCGTGCTGGTCACGCATTTCCACGCCGATCATGTGGGGCTGGCGGGATGGATGGCGGAACGTTGGGGTGCGCCACTGCTGATGGCGCGCACGGAATACCTGCAGGCGCGCCTGCTGCTGCTGGAATCGCCCGCGACCCTGCTGTCCGAACAGGCCGCGCTGGGCGAAGCGGCGGGCGCGCCGGCCGACTACCTCCGCCACCTGCTGGCGCGGCGTCCCTTCTACCGGCCGGACGTCGTGCCCCTGCCGCTGCACCACCGCCGCATCGCCGCCGGCCAGGTGCTGCGCGTGGGCGAGACGGCGTGGACGCTGCATCGCGGCGGTGGCCATGCGCCGGAGATGATGCTGCTGCACGACCCCCTGGGCGGCGTGCTGATCGCGGCGGACCAGGTGCTGCCGCGCATCTCCCCCTATGTCGGCGTCTTTCCGCCGGAGCCGGATGCCGATCCGCTGGCCGATTTCCTCGACAGCAACAACCGCCTGCTGGCCTTGCCGGCCGGGACGCTCGTGCTGCCGTCGCATGGCGATCCCTTCCTCGGCCTGCATGACCGCATCGCCGTGCTAGCCGCACACCATGCGGAACGGCTGGCGCTGCTGGAGGCGATCTGCGCCACGCCGCGCACGGCCTATGAGGCATCGCGCCTGATGTTCCAGCGCGACTATGACATGGACCAGATGCTCTTCGTCATCGGCGAGGGGCTCGCGCATCTCAACTGGCTGGTGGCGCGCGGGCAGCTGGTGAAGGCGCGGGGCGCGGATGGCGTGCCGCGCTACCGCACACCGGGCTGAGCAACATTCTTCACCGCTGAACGCGGCGTGATCGCGCCGCGCTGAAACCTTCGCAACCCATCCACGCCACCCCCGTTGCGCCTTCAGGCGATGAGGGGCGAGGCATGACGGGCATACCCTATTGCGGCACGGCGCCGCTGCCCGGCGCGGCGGGCTGGAACCTCGACCCCCTCCTGATCACGCTGCTGGCGGCGGGCGCGCTCGGCACGCTGGCGGTCATACCGCGGCGCGCGACGCTGCCGCTGCTGGGCTGGGCCGTGCTGGCGGCGGCGCTGGTGTCGCCGCTCTGCAACCTTTCCGTCGCGCTCTTCGCCGCGCGGTCGGGGCAGCACCTGCTCGTGGCCCTGGTCGCGGCGCCGCTGCTGGCCACGGCCTTCGCGCGCGGCCGCCCGATCGGCACCGCGCTACCGGCCTTCGCCTTCGCCGCGGCGCTGTGGTTCTGGCACGCGCCCATCGCCTATGCCGCCACCTTCGCCCCCGACGGCATCGCCTACTGGGCCATGCATGCGACGCTGCTGGGCAGCGCCGTGTGGCTCTGGGCGGCGCTGCTGCGCGGGCGGCCGGAAGGCGCGGCGCTGGCGGGCCTCGTCACCGCCATCCAGATGGGGGTGCTGGGCGCGCTGCTGACCTTCGCGCCCCGCGCCCTCTACGCCGCCCACGCGGATGGCGTGACGCTGCCCTGGGGCCTGACGGCGCTGGAGGACCAGCAGCTCGGCGGCCTGCTGATGTGGGTGCCGGGCGGGCTGCTGCTGGGCGTGGTGCTGGCCGCCGGGATGGCGCGGCTGCTGAAGCCGGCGACGCTGGCCTTGCTGCTGCTGTGCGCGCCCGGCCTGGCGCTGGCGCAGGGCAATGACGACACGACGGCGACGCCTGGCGCCACCTCCCGCTCCCCCGTCAGCGTCGGCGTGCTGACGACCAACGAGGTCACCACCGGCGCCAGCGGCCCGCGCACGCCACCTCCCGCGGTGCGGGAGGGGGCGGACCGGCGGGAGCGTGTGCTCGGCCCCGTCTGCGCCGGCGTGCGCGAGGCGGCGCTCGCGGAATGCCGCTTCAAGAGCGGCCAGTGAAGGATTCTTGCCAGTGACCCAGCCCGATCTGTCCCGCCGAGGCCTGCTGCTGGCGGGCGGGACGGCGGCGGCGACGCCGCTCGTCGCCCCCGCGCAGGCGCAGCCCGCGCCGAATGCCGCGGCGCCCGCCCCGGCGCCCCATGTCTGGGAGTTCTTCACGGGTGACGAGGCCGCAATGGTCTCGGCCGCGGTGGAGCGGCTGATCCCCGCGGACCCGGAAAGCCCCGGCGCCATCGCGGCCGGCGTGCCGGAGTTCATCGACCGGCAACTCGCCGGCAGCTACGGCACGGGCAGCCGCCTGTATCGCCAGGGGCCGTTCCGGGAGGGCACGCCGGAGCAGGGCTACCAGCTTCCCTTCACCCCCGCCGCGCTCTACCGCGCCGCCCTGCCCGCCTTCGCCGCCTGGACGCGCCAGGCCTATGGCCGCGCCTTCCAGGACCTCGACCACCGGCTGCAGGACGAGGCGCTGCGCAAGGTCGAGAGCGGCGAGGCGGAGTTCGAGGCCGTGCCCTCCGCCGTCTTCTTCGAGACGCTGCTGGCCAACACCGTCGAGGGCTTCTTCAGCGACCCGATCCATGGCGGCAACCGCGACATGATCGGCTGGAAACTGGTGGGCTTCCCCGGCCCCTACGCCGGATATGTGGAACTCGTCGGTCGCCACAACCTCCGCTTCGACCGCCAGCCGCGCGGCATCGCGCAGGCCATCGCCGAACACGCGCACCACGACGCGCCGATGTCGCATCGCTGAGGGAACGCAGCATGGCAACCAGGCTTCCCGAGGTTGATGTCGTCCTTGTCGGCATGGGCTGGACCGGCGCGCTGCTGGCGAAGGAGCTGACGGATGCGGGCCACCGCGTCGTCGGCCTGGAACGCGGCCAGCCCCGCCAGACCGTACCGGACTTCCAGTCCCCCACCATGCATGACGAGTTGCGCTACGCCGTGCGCCACGGCCTCATGCTCGATCCGGCGACGGAGACGGTGACCTTCCGCAACTACCAGGCGGAGATGGCGCTGCCGGTGCGGCAGCTCGGATCCTTCCTGCCGGGCAATCACCTGGGCGGCGCGGGCGTGCACTGGAACGGGCAGACCTGGCGCTTCCAGGAAAGCGACTTCGTACTGAAGTCGCACCTGGAACAGCGCTATGGCCGCGACATCATCCAGGACGGGCTGACGATCCAGGATTGGGGCGTCACCTATGCGGAGCTGGAGCCCTACTACGATCGCTTCGAAAAGATCTGCGGCATCGGCGGCAAGGCCGGCAATTTGCGCGGCCAGGTCCAGGAAGGCGGCGATCCCTTCGAGGCGCCGCGCAGCGACGAATTCCCGAATCCGCCTATGCCGCAGCCCCATGCGGCGGCGCTGTTCAGCAAGGCCGCCGCGGAAGTGGGCGCGCATCCCTTCCCCGTGCCGACCGCCAATCTCAGCCGCGCCTATCGCAACCCCTATGGCTGCGAGCTGCAGCCCTGCAACGCCTGCGGCTTCTGCGAACGCTTCGGCTGCGAGCATTTCGCCAAGGCAAGCCCGCAGGTCTGCGTCTTCCCCGCGCTGATGGGCAAGCCGGAGTTCGAGCTGCGCACGCTCTGCACCGTCACGAAGGTGGAATACGACGCGCAGGCGAAGCGCGCGACGGGCGTGACCTACATCGATGCGCGGGGGCGTGAGATCTTCCAGCCTGCGGGCCTCGTCATCCTCTGCGCCTTCGCCTACCACAATGCGCGGCTGCTGCTGCTGTCCGGCATCGGCCAGCCCTACGATCCCGCGACGGGCGAAGGCAGCGTCGGCAAGAACTATACCTACCAGACCATGGCCGGCGTCTCCGTCTTTATGGACGAAGGCACGCGCCTCAATCCCTATATGGGCGCGGGCGCGCTGGGGGCCGCGGTCAACGACTGGAACGGCGAGAATTTCGACCACACCGGGCTCGCCTTTGTCGGCGGGGGCTACATCTCCGCCTACACCACCGGGGGCCGCCCGATCGAGCATCACCCGGTGCCGTCCGATACGCCACGCTGGGGCAGCGCGTGGAAGCAGGCGGTGAAGCGGCACTACAATTCGACGCTGTCGCTGTCCGTCCACGGATCGTCGATGCCGCATCGCGGCAACTACCTGGACCTCGACCCCACCTACAAGGACAGCCTCGGCAATCCGCTGCTGCGGATGACCTTCGACTTCCCGGCCAATGACCGGCTGATGGCGGATTTCGTGACCGACAAGGCGCTGGAGATCGGTCGCGTCATCGCCGCACCGCGCAATGGCAAGGTCGAGGCCAGCCGGCGCACCGGGCGCTACAGCGTGGTGCCCTACCAGACCACGCACAACACGGGCGGCGCGATCATGGGCACCAATCCCCGCGACAGCGCGGTGAACCGCTACCTGCAATGCTGGGACGCGCACAACGTCTTCGTCATGGGCTCCTCCGTCTTCGCCCACAACCCCGGCTACAACCCGACCGGCACGGTCGGCGCGTTGACGCTCTGGGCCGCGAAGGCGATCCGCGACGACTACCTGCGCAACCCGCGCCCGCTGGTGCAGGCATGAGGGCCGCGATCGGCGTGGCCGTCGCCCTGGCGCTCGCGGGCGGCGTGGCGGCGCAGGACCTGCTCGGCAGTGGCGCGACGCCGCAGCAGGTAGCGAGTGGCCGCGCCGTGGCCGCGGGTGCAGGCGGCCAGGGGCAGCAGGGGGCCTGCTTCTCCTGCCACGGCTTCGATGGCGCGGGCCAGCAGGCGGCGCTGTTCCCGGCGCTGGCGGGGCAGAGTGCCGAATACCTGGCGTTGCAGCTCGACCGCTACGCCAGCGGGGCACGACGCAATGAGGTGATGTCCCCGATCGCGGCGGCGATGACGCCGGAACAGCGCCGCGACGTCGCGATCTACTACGCCGCGCAGCCGGTGAAGGCAGCGGAGGCGCGGCCGCTCGGCAACGTCATGCTCCTGCAGCGTGGCGGCGTGCTGTCCGCGGCCGGCGGCGCCGATGTCGGCGTGCAGGCCTGCCAGAACTGCCACGGGCCGGCGGGAATCGGCATCCAGCCGCTCTATCCGCGCCTGGCCGGGCAGCCGGCGGACTACCTCGCGGCGCGGCTGCGCGCCTGGCGGGATGGCGAGGCGCCGGCGGAGGGCGCTTCCCACCAGGCCATGGCGCAGATCGCGAAGCGGCTGTCGGATGACGATATCCAAGCCGTCTCGCTCTACTTCGCCAGTGTCCGCCAGGCGCCGGCCACGCCGGGCACGGGGGTGCTGCGATGAGGCGCTGGCTGGTTGCCGCGGCGCTGCTGCTGGCGGGCACCGCGGCCGCGCAGCAGGCGCCGCGCTTCGGCATGGCGCCGCTCTGGCCCGCGCCGCAGCAGGCGCAGCCCCAGGCCGGCGATGCCGCCGCGGGCCGCGCCGTGGCCGTGGGCGGGGAACGTGAGGCCGGCTGGACCTGCGTGTCCTGCCACGGGATGGAGGGCGCGGGCGATGGCAGCGGCGCCTTTCCGCGCCTCGGCGGGCAGCCCGCCTGGTACCTCTATCGCGCGCTGCAGGACTACGCGGCGGGACAGCGGCCGAACGCGGCGATGACGCCGATCGCGCGCGGGCTGACGGATCGGCAGATGCAGGATGTCGCGGCGTGGTACGCGTCGCAGACCGCGCCCATCCCCGCGGCGCCGACGCCGCCCGCGCGCGTGACGCAGATGGGCGCCTCGCTGCACGCGGTAGGGGCGCCCGATCGGGGTGTCGCCGCATGTTCCGGCTGCCACGGTCAGCGCGGCGAAGGCGGGCCGCCCGGCGTGCCGGCGCTGGCCGGGCAGTATGCGGGCTACACCGCGCTGCAATTGCGGCTCTGGCGCCATGACGCGCGCGGCCCGGGAGCGCTGGGCGTCATGCCCGCGATCGCCAAGGGGATGAGCGAGGAGGAGATCGACGCCGTCGCGCTCTGGTTCGCCTCCCTCCGCACGCCGTGAGGCGCGGTGCGATCGCGGCCGTGCTGCTGCTGATGGCCTGCGGTGACGACGCCCCGCCGCGTGTCGCTGGCGGCGATGCCGTGGAGGGCCGGCGTATCGTGGCCGCCCAGGGCTGCACCGCCTGCCACGTCGTGCCGGGCTTCGGGCTTCCGCAGGGTCATGCGGGGCCGTCGCTGAACGGCTTCGGCCGGCGCGGCTACGTGGCCGGCGTGCTGCCGAACACGCCGGACAACCTGCTGCGCTTCCTGCGAGACCCCGCCGCCATCGCGCCGCGCACGGCCATGCCGGCGCCGCCGCTGGACGAGGCCGAGCTGCGGCACCTCGCCGCCTTCCTGGTGACGCTGCGATGAACAGCCAGAACGTCTTCGACACCGCCGGCCCGGATGGGGAGAGGCTGGCGACGCTGGCCTGGCTGCTCTTCGGCGGGGGCCTCGTGCTGTTCGTCGCCGTGCTCGGCTTCCTGCTGGTGGCGCTGTTCGGCGCGTCGCGGGCGCGGCGCACCTTGGGGAATCCCCGCTTCATCGTGGCCGGCGGCATCATCATGCCCGTCGTGGTGCTGACGGCGCTGCTGCTGCACACGCTGGGCCTGGCGCGCGCGCTGGGACTTCCACTGCCCGGCGACACGCCGCCGCTGCGCATCGAGGTGATCGGCCACCAGTTCTGGTGGGAGGTCCGCTACCCCGAGGCGCGGATCACCACCGCGAACGAGATCCGCATCCCGACCGGCCGCGACGTGGTGCTGGAAGTCACGGCCAGCGACGTGATCCACAGCCTCTGGATCCCTGCCCTGCACGGCAAGATCGACATGATCCCGGGCCTGGTGAACCGCCGCACCATCCGCGCCGACCGGCCGGGCGCCATGCGTGGCCAGTGCACGGAATTCTGCGGCACGCAGCACGCCATGATGGCCTTCATGGTGGTGGCGGAGACGCCCGCGGCCTACGAGGCCTGGCTCGACCGCCAGCGCCTGCCCGCCGCGACGCCGCCGGAGCATGAGATTGGCCGCGCCGTCTTCGCGGCCGCGGGCTGCGGCGGCTGCCATGCGGTGCGCGGCACGGAATGGGACGGGCGCATCGGACCCGACCTCTCCGCACTCGGCGGGCGGATGACCATCGGCGCGGGCATCCTGCCGATGAACACGGGCACCATCGCGGGCTGGATCGCCGGCGCGCAGGATCTGAAGCCCGGCAACCGCATGCCGAGCTACGCGAATGCCCTGGATGGCCCGGAACTCCGCGCGCTATCCGCCTGGCTGGAGAGCCTGAAGTGATCCCACCGCAAGCGCTGCCCAACCCCCTTCCAAGGCCGGAGGGGGAGCTGGAGGCGCTGGAGGAGGCATGGCGCCGGCCCCGAGGCTGGCGCTTCGTCACCGTCGTCAACAACAACTGGATCGGGGTCCTCTACCTCGGCACTGCGGGCCTGTTCTGCCTCTTCGCCGTCATCCTGTCGCTGCTGATGCGCGCGCAGCTGACGGTGGGCGGGAACGACTTCCTTGATGCTGGCACCTACAACCAGGTCTTCACCGTGCATGGCACGGCGATGATGTTCCTCTTCGCCGTCCCGGCGGTGGAGGCACTGGGCGTCTACCTGCTGCCGGCGATGCTGGCGGCGCGCGACCTGCCCTTCCCGCGTCTCTCGGCCTACGCCTTCTGGGCCTATGCCATCGGCGGCTTCTTCTTCTTCCTGTCGCTGTTCTGGGGCGTCGCGCCCGATGGCGGGTGGTTCATGTATCCGCCGCTGACGGGCAAGGAATACTCGCCCGGGATCAACGCGGATTTCTGGCTGCTCGGCATCGGCTTCATCGAGATCAGCGCCATCGCGGGCGCGGTCGAGATCATCGTCGGCGTGCTGCGCAATCGCCCGCCGGGGATGACGCTGGCGCGCATGCCGATCTTCGCCTGGGCCATGCTGGTCTTCGCGGTAATGATCGTCTTCGCCTTCCCGGCGGTGATCCTGGCCACGGTGCTGCTGGAACTGGAACGCGCCTTCGACTGGCCCTTCTTCCTGTCGGCGCGCGGCGGCGATCCGCTGCTGTGGCAGCATCTGTTCTGGTTCTTCGGCCACCCGGAGGTCTACATCATCTTCCTGCCGGCCGCCGGCGCGGTTTCCATGATCGTCCCCGCCATGGCCGGCACGCGGCTGGTCGGCTACGGACTGGTCGCGACGGCGCTGGTGGCAACGGGCTTCCTGAGCTTCGGGCTCTGGGTCCACCACATGTATGCGACGGGCATCCCTTCCCTCTCGCTCGCCTTCTTCAGCGCGGCCTCCTTCGCCGTCGCCATCCCGACGGGCATCCAGGTCTTCGCCTGGATCGCGACGCTGGCCTCCGGCCGGCCTCGGATGGAGGTGCCGATGCTCTTCGTGCTTGGCTTCCTCTTCATCTTCGTGCTCGGCGGGCTGACCGGCGTCATGGTCGCGGTCGTGCCCTTCGACTGGCAGGCGCACGACACCTACTTCATCGTGGCGCACCTGCACTACGTGCTGATCGGCGGCATGGTGTTTCCGCTACTGGCCGGCCTCTACTACTGGGCGCCGCTCGCCTCCGGCGGCGGGCTTCGCCACGGGCGCGGGGTCTTCTGGCTGCTCTTCGGCGGCGTGAACCTGACCTTCTTCCCCATGCATGTCGCCGGGCTGATGGGCATGCCGCGGCGCGTCTGGACCTATCCCGAGGGGATGGGGCTGGAGCTGTGGAACATCCTCTCCACCATCGGCGCCGCTGTCTCGGCGCTCGGCATCATCCTGCTGCTCGTGGACCTCGCGAAGAACTTCCGCATGTCCTCCGGCGGCACGGATGCCAATCCGCACAAGGCGGGATCGCTGGAGTGGCTGCCGCAGGGCAACTACAACACGCGGAGCATCCCCCTCATCACCTCGCGCGATCCGCTCTGGGACCAGCCGGGCCTGGCGGAGCAGGTGGCGGCGGGGCAGCACTTCCTGCCCGGCACGATGACCGGGCGGCGGGAGACGCTGGTAACCAGCGCGGTCGATGCACAGCCGCAATACGTCGCCATCGTCCCGGGCCCCGCCTGGGCCCATGTGATCGCAGCCGTCGGCACGGCGGGGTTCTTCCTGGCGCTGACGGTGCAATGGGTGGTGATCAGCGCGAGCTTTGGCGCGGTGGGGCTGGCGGCGGTGCTCTACTGGCTGTGGAACGGCACCGATCTCGGGCCGGTGCATGATCCCGTCGCGATCGGCGGCGGCTACACGCTGCCGGTCTATGTCACGGGCCCCGACAATGTCGGCTGGTGGGCCGTGGTCGTGCTGATGCTGGTGGATGGCACGGTCTTCGGCTGCGTTGCCTTCACCCACATCTTCCTGTGGCTGTCGAACGGCGCGGAAGCCTGGCCCCCCGCCGGTACCGCGCTGCCCGGCCTCGATGCGCCGCTGCTCAGCGCCGGGCTGCTGGTGGCGAGTGCGGTCGTGGTCATGCTGTCAGACGCCATGCTGAAGCGCGGCGGGCGATGGGGCGTGGCGGCGCTGGTGCTGGTGGCGCTGGCGCTGCTCGGCGCCGGCATGGGCCTGGACCTGCAGACGACGTGGGAGGCCGGCGTGCGGCCGACGGCGCATGCCTTCGGCGCGGCGATCTACCTGAACCACTTCTGGCAGCTCTTCCACCTCGGCATCATGCTGGTGATGGCGCTGTACCTGGTGGGGCGCATCGCGGCGGGGATGGTGGGCGCGGTGCGGCGCGTGACCTTCGATGTCGTCCGGCTGTTCTGGTTCTACGTCGTCGGCCAGGCGCTGGCGGGGCTGGCGCTGAGCCACCTGTTCCCGCGCGGGGCGGGGGTGGCGTGATGGGCGTCACTGCCTCCATCCTCGGCGTCGTCATCTGGGCCGCGCATTTCGGGATCGTCTATGGCGGTCAGGCCGTGGCCTGCGCGGCGGATCGGCCGGGGCTGGTCACGCCGCTGGTCCTCGGCGCCAGCGCGGTGGCGCTCGCGCTGCTGCTGGTCGTGGCACTGGCGGCACGCCGGCACCGCCACGCCTTCATGGGCACGATGGCGATGGGCATCGCGGCGCTCTCGGCGCTCGCGGTGGTGTGGGAAGCGGCGCCGGCACTCGCCCTGCCCTCCTGCTGATGGAACCATCGGGGTGCGCGATGCGCTGTCCGCCGGGACATTGCATGGAGGATTTGAGCATGGCCAACGAACTGAGCGGGAAGAAGGTCGCGGTGCTGGCGACCGATGGGTATGAGCAGGTGGAGCTGACGGAGCCGGTGCGTGCGCTGAAGGAAGCGGGTGCGACCGTCACCATCGTCTCCATCAAGTCCGGCACCATCCAGGGCTTCAAGCATGACGAGAAGGGCGACAGCGTCGCGGTGGACCAGACGCTGGACGAGGCCCGCGCCGACAGCTTCGACGCGCTGGTGCTGCCCGGCGGCGTGATGAACCCGGACACGCTGCGCATGACCGAAAAGGCGGTGACCTTCACGAAGCACTTCGTTCAGTCGGGCAAGCCCATCGCGGCCATCTGCCACGGCCCGTGGACGCTGATCGATGCGGAAGGCGTGCGCGGGCGGCGGATGACGTCCTGGCCCTCGCTGAAGACGGATCTGCGGAATGCGGGCGCGCAGTGGGAGGATTCGGAGGTCGTGACCGACCAGGGCCTCGTCACCAGCCGCAACCCCGGCGACATCCCGGCCTTCTGCCGCAAGATGATCGAGGAGTTCCGCGAAGGCCGGCATGAGCGGCGCGGCGCGAACGACCAGGGCGCCTCGCGCGCGGCGGGCTGACGCGAAGACCCCCATCCCGACCCTCCCCCGCAAGCGCGGGGGAGGGAGCGGGGGTGTCTAACCCTCCAGGTCCCGCGACAGCGCCACAAGGTCTCGCGTATGCGGGTGCATCGCCTGCCCCGCGCGCAGGGCGGCGACGTCCAGCGCCTCCACCACCTTGCCCTGCTGCATCACCGCCAGCCTGCCGCAGAGATGCGCGACGACGGCCAGGTTGTGGCTGACCAGGATGCAGGTCAGCTGCCGTGCGGCGCGCAGGTCCGCCAGCAGGTTCAGCACCTCCGCCTGCACCGACACATCGAGCGCACTGGTCGGCTCGTCCAGCAGCAGGACGGAAGGATCGGCGATCAGCGCGCGGGCGATCGCGACGCGCTGGCGCTGCCCGCCGCTGAGCTGGTGCGGGTAGCGGAAGCGGACGATGGGGGAGAGGGAGACTTCCTCCAGCGCGCGGCGGATGCGCGCCTCCGCGCCTTCGAGCCCATGGATCGCCAGCGGCTCCGCCAGGATTCGGTCCACGGTCTGGCGGGGGTGCAGCGATCCGTAGGGGTCCTGGAACACCATCTGCACGCTGCGGAAGAAGGTGCGGTCCCGCTTCGCGCCGAGGGCCCGCCCCTGCAGCGCCATCCTTCCCGTCCAGCCCGTGACCAGCCCCGCCAGCGCGCGCAGCACCGTCGATTTGCCGGAGCCGCTTTCGCCGACCAGGCCGAAGGTCTCGCCGGCCTCGATGGCGAAGGAGACGCCGCGCACGGCGTGCACGCCCCCGAAGCGGACATGGAGGTCATCGATCTCGATCATGCGCGCCAGGCCGGATCACGCGACAGCACGGGCAGGCGCGTCCGCGGCGCATCGAGCCGCGGCATGCAGTCCAGCAGCCCACGCGTGTAGGGGTGCGTCGCGGCGTGCAGGTCCTTGGCGGCGATCTCCTCCACCACCCGCCCCGCATACATCACGGCGACGCGGTCGCAGAAGCGGGAGACCAGCGGCAGGTCGTGGCTGATGAGCATCAATCCCATCCCACGGTCGGAGACCAGGCGGTCGATCAGGCGCAGGATCTCCGCCTGCACGGTCGCATCCAGCGCGCTTGTGGGTTCGTCGGCGATCAGCAGGTCGGGCTCGGGGGCCAGCATCATCGCGATCATCACGCGCTGGCCCATGCCGCCGGAGAGTTGGTGCGGATAGGCGTCGTAGACGCGGCGGGGATCGCGGATCAGCACCTGTTCCAGCAGGCTCATCGCGGCGTCCCGCGCCTCCCGCGCCGGCCCACGCTTGTGGGTGGCCCAGGCCTCCGCGATCTGTGCGCCGGCGGTCATGACGGGGTTCAGCGAGAATTTCGGGTCCTGCAGCACCAGGCCGATGCGGGCGCCACGCAGCTTACGCATCGCGCGGGGCGTGGTGGCCGCGATGTCGATGCCATCGAAGCGCAGCGCGGCGGCGGCAACCCGCGCCTGCGGCGGCAGCAGCTTCATGAGGGCCCGGCCGGTGACGGATTTGCCGGAGCCGCTTTCGCCGACGATGCCGAGCTTCTCCCGTCCCATGCTCAGCGAGACACCGCGCACGGCGGGCACGAAGCCGTTCGGGCCGGGGAAATCGACGCGAAGGTCTCGGATCTCGACCAGTGGATGGGTCATCGCTGCTTCGGATCCAGCACGTCCCGCAGCCCGTCGCCCAGCAGGTTGAAGGCGAGGGACGCCAGGAAGATCGCGATCCCCGGAATCACCGGCACCCACCACTGCTCGAGGATGAAGCGCCGGGCCGTCGCGATCATCGTGCCCCATTCCGGCAGCGGCGGCTGCGCGCCGAGCCCGAGGAAGCCGAGCCCCGCTGCCGTCAGGATGATGGAGGACATATCGAGCGTGACGCGCACGACCAGCGAGGGGATGCAGACGGGGGCTACGTGTCGCAGAACGATCCGCCAGGGCGATGCGCCGGCCATGCGCACGGCGGCGATGAAGTCGGCGTCGCGGATGCGCAGCGCCTCCGCCCGCGCCAGGCGGGCATAGGGCGGCCAGGCGGTCAGCGCGATGGCGGCAACCGCGCTTTCCACGCCCGGCTTCATGGCAGCGACGAAGGCCAGCGCCAGGATCAGGCGCGGGAAGGCCAGGAAGACGTCGGTGACGCGCATCAGGATGCGGTCCAGCCACCCGCCCGCGTAACCGGCCGCGCAGCCCACCAGCAGGCCGACAGGCGCCACCAGCAGCACCACCGCCACCACCATCCCCAGCGTGATGCGCGCGCCGTAGAGAATGCGCGTCCAGACATCCCGCCCCAGCTCATCCGTGCCGAACCAATGCGCGCTGGATGGCGGCTGCAGGCGGTTGGCCAGGTTCTGCGCGCCGGGGTCATGGGTGGCGAGCCAGGGCGCCAGCACCGCCATCAGCAGCATCGCAACCGCGACCGCGAGGCCCGCCACCGCCAGCGGATTGCGCCGGAAGGCCAGCCAGGCCTGGTAGCGCCGCCCCCAGGCCGCCTGGGACCGGGATGCCGGTTCGTCGGAGAGCAGCCAGTCCCGCACCGTCATCGCACGCGCGGGTCCAGCAGCCGGTAGAGCAGGTCGGCGAAGAGGTTCAGCCCGACATAGATCAGCCCCACCACCAGCGTCGCCCCCAGCACGGCGTTCATGTCCGCGTTCAGCAGCGACACGGTCAGGTACTGCCCGAGGCCGGGCCAGGAGAAGATGCTCTCCGTCAGCACCGCGCCCTCCAGCAGCCCCGCATAGGTCAGGGCCAGCACCGTCACCAGCGGGATCGCGATGTTGCGGAAGGCGTGGCGCCAGATGATGCGGGATTCGGACAGGCCCTTGGCGCGGGCCGTCGTGACGTATTCGGAAGACAGCTCCGCCAGCATGAAGGCGCGCGTCATGCGCGCGATATAGGCGAGCGAGAAGAAGGCCAGCACGCCCGCGGGCTGCGCCAGGTGGGCGAGCGCGTCCCGGAAGGCGCCCCAGTCATTCGCCAGCGCGGCATCCAGCGTCAGCACGCCGGTGCGGACATCCACCATGTCCTCATAGGCGATGCCCTGCCGCCCCGGCCCCGGCGCCCAGCCGAGCTTCGCGTAGAACAGCAGCAGCGACAGCAGCCCCAGCACGAAGACCGGCAGGCTGTGCCCCGCCAGGCAGAACAGCCGCACCGCCTGGTCCAGCCATCCCCCCTGCCGGACGGCCGCCAGCACGCCGAGCGGCACGCCGACCAGCGCCGCCAGCAGGATCGCGACCGTCGCCAGTTCGAAGGTGGCGGGGAAGAAGCGCGCGATGTCCTGCGTGACGGGGTTGGCCGTCATCACCGACCGCCCGAGGTCACCCTGGAGGATCTGGCCGGTGAAGCGGAGGAACTGCTCCGGCAGCGGGCGGTCGAGGCCGAGCTCGATCCGCGCGCGCTCCACCACCTCCTGCGGCGCGCGGTCGCCGACCACGGCCAGCACCGGGTCGATGGGCACGACCCGGCCGATCAGGAAGGTCACCAGCACCAGTCCGAACAGCGTGATCGGCACGGTGACGAGGGTGGCCCCCAGGGCCCTCCACTTCACGCCTTCACAATGCCGGAAAAGCTGGTGCGGTCGCTCATCGGGCCCAGTTCCAGGCCCGTGACATTGGCGCGGGTCACCGCCACCTCGATCTCCTGCAGCAGGATGACGAAGGGGGAGACCTGCTGGTGTTCGCGCTGCAGCGCCTGGTAGGTGGCGACGCGGCGGGCCGAATCGGTGTCCGTCACGGCCGCGGCGGTGCGGGCGGTGATCTCCGGGATCTCCCAGCTCGCGCGCCAGGCCAGCGTGCGGTTCCGGGCATTGTCGCCATTGTCCGGGTTCATGCTGAAGGCCTCGGCATTGCTGTGCGGGTCGAAATAGTCGGACCCCCAGCGGACGATCGCCATCTCATGCTGGCGCGCCCGGGTCTTGGTGATGACCTGCCGCATCTCCCCGGCCACCATCCGCAGGCGGATGCCCACGGCGCCGAGCTGGGCCTGGATGGCCTGGGCGATGTCGGAGATCGGCGCGCCGGAGGAGTAGTCGAGCGCGATCTCCAGCCCGTTCGGATAGCCGGCCTGGCGCAGCAGCGCGCGCGCCTCGTCCTGGCGCTGGGAGAAGGGCTTCTCCGTCAGCGCGCCGGGCAGGCCTTCCGGCAGGAAGGCCTGGTGCACGGCATAGGTGGTGGAGACGATGTTGCGCTGGATGCCCTCATAGTCGATCGCCAGCTTGATGGCCTGGCGCACCTCCGGCTTCGCCAGCGCCGGGTGGCGCTGCGACAGGCTGAGATACATGAGGCTCGCCTTGCGCTGGGGCAGGACGCGGAAGCGGTTGTCGCTGCGCAGCGCATTGATCTGGTCCGCCACCAGGTTGCGGGCGATGTCGATGTCGCCACGCTGCAGGCCGAGCAGCTGGGCGGAGGCGTCGAGCATGTGGCGGATGACGATTCGCCGGGTGCGGGGCGCGGGATCGGCGTTCGGATTCGCCTCCAGCATCACGCTCTCGCTGGCGCGCCACTGGCGCAGCACATAGGCGCCGCCGCCGGCGGAGTTCTGCTTCAGCCAGCCATTGCCGAGGTCATCACCCTGCGCACGCGCCATGACGACGGCCTTCTCCACGATCGATCCGACCGCGGCGGAGAGGCAGTAGTAGAGGAAGGATGGCGAGGTCGGGGCCTCGCATTCCAGGACCAGGGTGCGGGCGTCGGTGGCGCGGATGCGCGCTTCCGCATTGTCCTTGGTGAAGCCGAACTGGTTGATGATGAAGGCGGGCGACTTGTTGAGGATGGCGGCGCGGCGGAGCGAGAAGGCCGCATCCTCCGCCGTCACCGGTGCACCGGAAGCGAACTTCGCGCCCGCTTTGATGACGAAGGTAAAGACCTTGTTATCAGTCGTGGACCAGCTTTCCGCCAGGTCACCGACCAGCCGCGCCGGATCATCGTTCGGCGTGGTCACCAGCTTCCGGTACACGTTCCCGATGATTTCGGTCCCGGTATATTCAAACGCCTCGGCAGGATCGAGGCTGGTGATGTCGTCGATCTGCTTGGCCATGACGATGACGCCAGGCGGGGACTGCGCGGCCGCGGGGGCGATTCCCGGTGCGGCGAAGGCGGCAGCCCCGGCGGCGGTCCCGGTGGCGAGCAGGGCGCGGCGGGTCAGGGTGGGGTGCATGCGGTGTCCTCCGGGGATGGGACAGCGTAGCGGCACGCGCCGTGGGGCGGGAAGGCCGTGCGATATAATCACTTTTCTGGACGAATCCTGCTTTACGCGACGATCACGCAACCGTGAGTATTGGTTGCCGATGGGCACCCGAGGGCAATGCCCCGCATAAGTTGAGACGGTACGCGATGCCGCCGGGATGGCGGAAGACTGCGGGATTTTCAATGTGTCCTTTCTGCACATCCCGTAGTGTCTCTTTATTCAGACTAAAATAAGTCTTGCAACCGAAACGCGCACAAATCATAAATTCGCTACGTGCTCAATATTGCTACACACCGCCGCCAAGCCCGGGTGGCGGTGACGCAACCAACCAACCCATGGCGATCACCATGGGGCCGACCAGAAAGGGATCACCCCAATGTCGTTCGCTGATTTCCGCCGCCTCGTCGCCGCCCTCCGCCAGGACGAGAAGGGTGTGACCGCCCTCGAATACGGCCTCATCGCCGCCATCCTCGGCGCCGCCGTCATCACCGCCTTCACCACCCTCGGCACCGGCCTCGGCACCTTCTTCACCAGCGTCGTCTCCAAGCTGAC
>JAIXWG010000016.1 GCA_027482245.1 Acetobacteraceae bacterium
GACAGCTTCAGGCTCTGCAAGGCGGTAAGGCTGGCGAGCGACGCCAGATCGGTGACCCGGGTGTAAGACAGGTCAAGGGTCTGCAGGGCGGTGAGGCTGGCGAGCGGCGCCAGATCGGTGACCCGGGTGTGAGACAGCTTGAGGCTCTGCAAGGCGATGAGGCTGGCGAGCGGCGCCAGATCGGTGACACCCCGGCGTCCCGAAAGATCCGCACGACGGATCCGGTCCGTGAACAGCCGCAGATAGGGTGGGGCTCGATCCAGCCGCGCCTGGTCCAGCATGGCGCCGACTTCAAGTTGCAGCGCGACACCGTCCTGCATCCGGCTGAGGAAGACGCCAAGGTCCGCCAATTCGCGGCGCGCCTCGGCCTCGGCGCCGCGCCTGGAGTCGTCGGGGTTGGCGGCGTCGGACCGCCAGAAGTCCCACCGACGCGGCTGCCGCCTGGCCAGTTCCAGCGCCAGCAGTTGTGCGACATAGTCGTGGGAGACTTCCCAGACCTCCTGCGGCTCCCCCAGCGGGCGCACCAGCCCGGCCGCCTGCAGGTTCAGCAGAACCGTGCGCGCTTCCGCAGGCTCCAGCCCCGCATCCGCCGACAAGTCGGTCAGGCGCCGCGCCCGCTTCGTGCCGGTGGTCGTCAGCAGCCACGGCAGCAGACGCGGCGCCGTTCCGCGCACGCCCGTGTTCGCCAGGGCCCGGCGGACATGGGCCTGCAGGATCGCCCCGACATCGACCTTACGCCCGGGATGCTGCTCCCCCTGCGCGAGGATATAGCCCAGCATGTTAAGCGTGATCGGCCGGACCTTGTCCCTGGCAGGCTCCAAGGCGCTCACGCCTTCGACCAATGCCAGGGCCTGCTCCTCGTCGAGGCCCAGACCCGAGCCGAGCAGCAAGGCCACAGCATCACGGCGGCTGAAGCGATCCACCTCCCGCCAATTGTCGCCCTGGCGGAGCAGCGGCAGGCCAGTCCGCTCGATGTCGGTCTGGTATTCCTTTCGGAAGACGATCAGCAGCCCAACACCAGGGATGGGATTGCAGCGCAGGTCATCCAGTAGCCGGCAGAATCGATCGGCGGCCGATGCCACTGCCTCTCCTTCCTGCCGAAGGATCAGGAATTCCTCAAACTGGTCGATGATGAGCAGCAACCCGGCCGGGCGCTGCCTTCCGCTTCGCGGCTTCTGGCGCGCCGCCGTAATCAGGTCGCGGGTGGGTGTTTCAGGCGGTGCCTCGGGGTCGAGCTCCTGGCGGAGCGCCGCTTCCGGGTCGGAGAGGGCGCGTGCGACGGCGACGCGCCACTGGCGATCCTCGAATTCGGGGCGCACGAAGGCGTCGAGCAGCGAGGATTTTCCGGCGCCCGAATCCCCGCTGAGGTAGCGCGGGGTCGGTCCATCCGCGAGCAGCCAGTCCCGCACCTGCTCATGTGCGCCATCAGCGCGGCGGTATTTCTCGCGGTCGACGGATGTATAGGGGCCGATCCGGAAGTAGCGGGGGGCGGCATGTTCGGTGAATTCCAGAAGGCGCGGCCGGCGGCGGGGGCGCGTCGCGAGGAAATGGGCGGTCGCTGCGGCGAAGGGCAGCACGCAGAGCAAGGCGATGAGCCATCCAGGCAGCCCCGCCCAGGCAGCCCCGCCGACCATCGCGAAAACAGCGGCAAGAAATGCCGCAACGGCGACTGCCGTGTCTTTCAGTTGGGCAGCATAGGCTCGTACATCGGCGAGGAACCGCGCTGGCCACGGCGGCCGGTCCCCTGTCGCCGTCGCCGTCCTGCTGCGCGGACCGACAGGCGCCGGCGGGTGTGAAGGCCCGGCTTCGTTCATTCCGACTTTCCCCTGGAAGCCGCAGGGTAATACGCAAGGATCGCAAACCGGAACAAGCTGCGACGGGGTCCGGGGAGCAGCATGCTCCCCGGCGGGGGTTCGGGGGCAGAGCCCCCGCTTACAGCGCGCCGCCCTTGCGGCCGGCCATGGCGCCGAGGCGGAGGCGCAGCGCGTTGAGCTTGATGAAGCCCTGGGCGTCGAACTGGTCGTAGGCGCCCTGGTCGTCCTCGAAGGTCACGTGCTTCATCGAGTAGAGGCTGTTCGGCGACTGGCGGCCGCTGACGATCGTGTTGCCCTTGTAGAGCTTCAGGCGGACCGTGCCCGTCACGCTCTTCTGGCTCTCATCGATCAGCGCCTGCAGCATCCGGCGTTCCGGGCTGAACCAGAAGCCGTTGTAGATGATCTCCGCATAGCGCGGCATGATGCTGTCCTTGAGGTGCGCGGCCTCACGGTCCAGCGTGATGCTCTCTATCGCGCGATGCGCGACGTAGAGGATGGTGCCGCCGGGCGTCTCGTAGCAGCCGCGGGACTTCATGCCGACGAAGCGGTTCTCGACCAGGTCGAGGCGACCGATCCCGTTCTCCTTGCCCAGCGCATTCAGCTTCGTCAGCAGCGTCGCGGGCGACAGGCGCTCGCCATTGATGCCGACGGCGTCGCCACGCTCGAACTCGATGGTGATCTCGGTCACCTTGTCCGGGGCGTCGGTCGGGCTGATCGTGCGCTGCCACACCATCTCATCCGCCGCGTCCCAGGGCTCCTCGAGGATCTTGCCCTCGGAGCTGCTGTGCAGAAGGTTGGCGTCCACGCTGAAGGGCGCCTCGCCGCGCTTGTCCTTGGCGATGGGGATCTGGTGCTGCTCGGCGAAGGCGATCAGCGCGGTGCGGCTGGTCAGGTCCCATTCGCGCCAGGGGGCGATGACCTTCACGTCCGGCTTCAGGGAGTAGTAGCCGATCTCGAAGCGGACCTGGTCGTTGCCCTTGCCGGTCGCGCCATGGGCGACGGCATCGGCGCCGACCTGCTCCGCGATCTCGATCTGGCGCTGCGCGATCAGGGGGCGGGCGATGGAGGTGCCCAGCAGGTACATCCCCTCATACAGCGCATTGCCGCGGAACATCGGGAAGACGAAGTCCTTCACGAAAGTCTCGCGGAGGTCATCGATGAAGATGTTCTCGGGCTTGATGCCCAGCAGCAGGGCCTTGTCCCGGGCCGGGCCCAGTTCCTCGCCCTGGCCGAGATCGGCGGTGAAGGTAACCACCTCGCACTGGTAGGTGGTTTGGAGCCACTTCAGGATCACGCTGGTGTCGAGCCCGCCGGAATAGGCGAGCACGACCTTCTTCACGTCCTTCACACGCATCGGGGGTCCCCTGGCAGGCCGGGAACGCCCCGAAGGGGGCGCCCGCAAAGGGGGCGGAAGATGCCGCCCCGGGGCCGTTACGGCAAGGGCGGGGCCGGCATCGCAGGGGGGCGCGGCCGCATGGCAGCACGATCCGCCGGGCTGGCCGGGTCGTGACGCCGCGCGCGCTTGCCGCCGACGCTGGCGTTCCGGCAGTCTCGGGCTGCAACAATCCGGGCCGACAATGCTCCGCCTCGCCCTTCTCCTGCTGCTGCTGGCGGCGCCGCTGCGGGCGGAGACCGTGCCGCTGCTGGATCCCGCTTCAGTGCCGGGGCTGGGCGCGAATGGGCGGGCGGAGCTGTCGCGGACCCTGCTGCGCAACCTGCCCCGCGCCTTCGCCATAGGGCCCGGCGGCGCCTATGCCAGCCGCGCCGGCAATGCGGCGCCGGAGGCCGTGGCGGAAGCGGCGCTCGAGGCCTGCCAGGCCCATACGCCCCGGCAGTTGCCTTGCCGGCTCTGGCTGCGGGACCTGGAGATCGTCTTCCCCGGCCGGGAATGGGCCCCGGCCACGCCGCCGGAGGGTACCGGCTGGCGCCAGGCGGTGCGGGAGACGGTGCCCGATGCGCGCTTCCTCTGGTGGGGGCCGGACCGCGCGCGCGGCGTGGTGCTGTGGGCGCATGGCCGCGGCGCGTCCGGGGAGGACAGCCGCGGCCGCCAGCCCCAGGCCTGGCTGCGGCACCTCAACAATGCGGGCTTCGACATCTGGCGCTTCGACCGCGACCCGGAAGCCGATTTCGTGCGCCGTGCCGCCGGCTGGATGCGGGCGGATCTGGCGGCGCTGCGGGCGCAGGGCTACCGGCGCGTGGTGGTGGCCGGGCAGTCCCGCGGCGCCTGGAACGCGCTGCAGGCGCTGGATACGCCAGGCCTGGCGGAGGTGACGATCGCCATCGCCCCCGCGGCCCTTGCCGCCATGGACGAGGCCGGGCAGGCCCGGCAGATGGCGGCGCTGCGGGAGGTGCTGGCCGCGGCGGCGCCCGGCGGGCGCGTGGCGGTGGCGAACTTCCAGGGCGACCCCTTCGATGGGCTGCCGGAGGAACGGGCGGCGGCGCTGCGCGGCCTGGCGGGCACGGCGGCAGCCTTCCTGCTCATCGACCGCCCGGCCGGGCTGCCGGGCCATTCCGCCGGCGCCAGCGCCGCCTTCGCGACGCGCTACGGGCCCTGCCTGCTGCGCTTCGTGGTGGAGGATGTGCCCCCCGCCGCCTGCTGAGGGCGCGCTTGCCGCGGCGGGCGGCGCATGTTCGGCTGCGGGAACGAGATCCGGAGCCCGCCCGATGCGCCTGCTTCCCCTGCTGATCGGCCTGATGCTGGCCGGCGTGATCCCCGGCGCACAGGCGCAATCCCCGGCGCAGGGCCGCCCGGGCATCCTGGACCTGCCCGCGTTCCCGGGGCTCAGCGAACGCGCCCGGGGGGAGGCCGCGCGGATGCTGACGCGCAACCTGCCCCGCGCCTTCGCCCTCGGCCCCGACGGCCGCTTCGCCTGGCAGAGCGGGGGGCCGGAGGGGGAGGCGGAGCAGAAGGCGCTGGAGACCTGCGGCCGCGGCGGCGTGACGTGCCGGATCATCGCGCGGGACCTGGCGGTGGTGGCGCCGGAACGCGCCGCCGCGGCGCCGGCGGTGCCATCGGGCCTGGCGATCAGCGACATGAACCATGAGACGCTGCCCGATCCGCGCTTCCTCTGGTGGGGGCCGCAGCGGGCGGCGGGGGTGCTGGTCTTCGCCCATGGGCGGGCGCCCCGCGGCGGGGACAGCCGCGGCGGGCAGCCGCAGGCCTGGACGCGGCATTTCAACAATGCGGGCTTCGACGTCTGGCGCTTCGACCGCCATCCCAGCGTGGACGAGGCCCCCCGCGCCGCCGGCTGGCTGAAGGCGGACCTCCAGGCGCTGCGGGCGCACGGCTACCGGATGGTGGTGCTGGCCGGCCAGTCCCGTGGCGGCTGGAACACGCTGATGGCGCTGGACACGCCGGGCCTGGCGGAGGCGCACATCGCCATCGCCCCCGCCGCCCATGGCTATGAAGGCGGGCCGAGCCATGGCCGGCAGCTGGACGACCTCCGGCAGATCGTGGCCGCCGCCGCGGGCGCGCCCCGCGCACGGCTGGCGATCGCCAATTTCCGCGACGACCCCTTCGACGCCCAGCCCGATGCCCGGGCGGTGCTGTTCAACGAACTCGGCGCGCGGGCGGGCGGCTTCATCTTCCTCGACCGGCCGGAGGGGCTGACCGGGCACGGGGCCGGGGCCTCCAACGGCTTCGCCGACCGCTACGGCGCCTGCCTGCTGCGGCTGGCGACGGCGAATCCGCCACCCCGGGCCTGCTGAGGCCAGAAATCCCGCTGGACTCGGCGCTGGCGCTCTGGTTTCATGCCTCACGGCATGTTGAATACGATCTATCGCATCGTGATCGCCTGCGCCCTTCTCGGCCCGCTCGCCGCGAAGGCGGACATGCCCGCCCTGCTGGATCCTGCCGCCGTGCCGCACCTGACGGCGGAGGGCCGGGCGGATTACCAGCGCTTCCTGCTGCAGGCCGTGCCCCGCGCCTTCGCGCTCTCCGCCGACGGCGCCTGGGGCTGGGCGGCGGCGATCGATGACGACCCCGTCGCGACGGAAACGCGGGCCGTGCAGAACTGCGCCGCCTGGGGCGGGCGGGGCTGCCGGATCTACGCCCGGGACCTCGACGTCGTGTGGCCGGGGCGGGAGGCCGTGGCACCGCCCGCCCCCTCCGCGCCGCTGGCCGGGGGCGCGGGCTGGCGCGTGCAGGCGGATGGGCGGTTTCTGTGGCAGGGGCCGGCGCAGGCGCGGGGCGTCTATCTCTGGGCGCATGGGCGGTCCGCCGGGGGCGCGGACAGCCGCGGCAGCCAGCCGCAGCCGCATGCGCGGGCCTTCAACAATGCGGGCTACGACGTGGTGCGGCTGGACCGCGACCCGGCGACGGATGAGACGGAGGCCGGCGCGGCCTGGATGCGGATCGCGCTGGCCGACCTCCGCGCGCGGGGCTACCGCCGCGTGGTCGCGGCGGGGCAGTCCCGCGGCGCCTGGAACGCGCTGCAGGCGCTGGATGCGCCGGGGCGGGCGGATGCCGTCATCGCCATCGCGCCGGCCGCGCATGGGCCGACGGGCAGCATCGCCCATGCCTGGGCGCTGGATGACCTCCGCCGCGTGGTGGCCGCCGCGCGGTCCCCGGGCACGCGGATCGCCATCGCCAACTTCGCCGGCGACGAGTTCGACCCGGACCCGAATGGCCGCGCCGCCATCTTCGGCGCCTTCGCGGGCCGCGGCGCGGCGCTGCTGCTGCTGGACCGGCCGCCGGGGCTGACCGGGCATGGCGCGGGCGCGGATTGGCGCTTCACGCTCCGCTACGCCACCTGCCTGCTGGATTTCGCGGAGGGGCGGGTCCGCGGGTGTTCCTGAGTGCTTGGCGGGGCAGGCCGTGTCGTCGTAACCCTGGGGCCTGACCATCCGGGAGACGAACGCCGTGACCCTGACCCGACGCCGCGCGCTGGCCGCCGGCGCGATCGCCCTGCCCTTCGTGAATGCCGGCACCGCCCGCGCCCAGGCCACGCGGCCCATCGTGCTGGTGGTGCCCTATGCCCCCGGCGGCGGCACGGACCTCACGGCGCGGGAATTTGCCCAGACCTTCAGCGAGGCGCTGGGCGGCCAGACCGTGATCATCGAGAACCGCGGCGGCGCCGCCGGCCATATCGGCTCCGTCAGCGTCGCGCGGTCGCGCCCCGATGGGAACACGCTGCTCTTCGCCGTCTCCACCAACCTGGTGGTGAACCCGCACATGCAGCGGGACAACACGGATCTGCTGACCATGCTGGCGCCGGTCGCGCAGATCACCTCCTACCAGTACGTCCTGGTGATCGACCCGCGCCTGCCCGTGAACACGCTGCAGGAGCTGATCGCCTATGCGCGGTCGAAGCCGCGGGGGGAGCTGACCTATTCCTCGGGCGGCGTCGGCAACGCCAACCACCTGGCCGGCGTGCTGTTCAGCGACGCCGTGAAGATCGAGATGGAGCACGTGCCCTATCGCGGCACCGGGCCCGCGCTGCTGGATGTGGTGGCGGGGCGCATCACGATGAACTTCTCCTCCCCGCCGCCCGCCATCCAGCTGGCGCGGGAGGGGCGGCTGCGCGCGATCGCGGTGACGGGCGACAACCGCATCGGCACGCTGCCGGAGACGCCGACGCTGGCCCAGGCGGGGCTGCCGGGCGTCTCCATCACCGGCTGGCACGGCATCTTCGCCCCCTCCGGCGTGCCCGCCGAGCAGCTGGACCGGCTGGAACGCGCCGCGCGCCAGGCCGCGGCGACGCAGCGCTTCGCGGGAAGGCTGGAACAGGATGGCCTGGAGCCCTCCCCGGTCCGGCCGCGCGCGGAGTGGTTCAACGCGGTGCGGGAGGAGCATGGGTTCTGGGGGCGGAAGATCCGGGAGCTGGATCTGAAGCTGGAATAGGCGGTCAAGCGGCGCGGCGGCGGCTGAACACGGCCGCCGCCGCGGCGCGCAGCCGGGTGTTCACGGCCGGGAAGCTCATCGCGAGCGTCAGCGCCACGATCACCGCCAGCACGGCGCAGACGGGGCGCGTGAAGAAGGGCGTCAGGTCGCCATCGGAGATGACCAGGCCGCGCCGCAGCGACTTGTCCATCAGGTCGCCGAGCACGAGGCCCAGCACGAAGGGCGCGGCCTGGTAGCCGTGACGGCGCAGCCAGAACATGCAGAGCCCGACGCCGAGCATGGTCCAGACATCGAAGAGCCGCTGCGCGATGGAGAAGCTGCCGACCGTGCAGAGCACGAAGATGATCGGCATGATGATGCTGCGCGGGATGGCCAGCACCTTCAGCAGCGGGCGCACCAGGAACAGGCCGAAGAACAGGATGCCGATGGTGGCATAGACGTTCATCGCCACCACGTCGTAGACGAATTGCGGGTTCTCGATCATCAGCATCGGGCCCGGCTTCACGCCATGGATGATCATAGCGGCCAGCAGCACGGCTGCCGGCGCGCTGCCCGGGATGGCCAGCGCCAGCGCCGGGATGATGCCGCCGGGGATGGAGGCATTGTCCCCCGTCTCCGCCGCGATCAGCCCATCCACGCTGCCCTTGCCGAATTCCTCCGGCGTCTTCGATGCACGCTTGGCGGCGGCGTAGGAGGACCAGGCGGCCATGTCCTCACCCACGCCGGGCAGGATGCCGATATAGACGCCGATGACGCCGCTGCGCAGCACGGTCTTCCAGTAGACGATCACGTCGCGGAATCGCGGCAGCACGCTGTCCACCGCATGCACCTTGGGGCGGGACGAACGCTCCGCCATCACGGTCAGCACCTCTGCGAAGCCGAAGGCACCGACCAGCGTCGGGATCAGGGACAGGCCGCCGGCAAGGTCCGTGCTGCCATAGGCGAAGCGTTCATGCGCATGGATGCCGTCCTGCCCGATCTGCGCGACGAACAGACCGACCATGCCCATGATCCAGCCCTTCAGCGGATCGTCGCCGGTGATGGAGCCCGACATCATCACGCCGAACAGCGCGAGCCAGAAGAACTCGTAGGACTGGAAGGTCAGCGCGACCTCTCCGAGCGCGGGCGTCAGGATGGCGAGACAGACGATGCCGAAGAGGCTGCCCGCAACGCTGCCCGTCGTGGCGATGCCCATGGCGCGGCCCGCGAGCCCCTGGCGCGCAAGCTGGTAGCCATCGAGGCAGGCGGCGGCATTCGCTGCGGTGCCCGGGATGTTCAGCAGGATCGCCGCGCGGCTGCCGCCATAGATGGTGCCGACATAGGCGCAGATCAGGATCAGGATGGCGTCGTTCGGCGGCAGCTTGATGGTGAGCGTCGTGAGCAGGGAGATAGCGAGCGTCGCCGACAGCCCCGGCATGCAGCCGATGAGGATGCCGAGCAGCGTGGCGCCGAATGTATAGGCCAGCGCCTTCGGCTCCGCGAAGGAGAGCATGGAGACGCCGAGCGCGGAGAGGCCTTCGAACATCAGGGGAGCCTCACCAGGAAGATCTCCTGGAACACGACGGTGATGACGGCGGCGGCGACGGTCGCGATCAGCGCGGCCTGGATGGCGCCCCGCGCGAGCGTGCCGGCGGCGCGCCTCTCCGGCCATTCGAAGAGGAGGATCGCGAGGAAAACGAAGCCGCCCGCCGCCAGCCAGAAGGGCACGCCGGTGCCGAGGACGCCGACGCCGAAGCCGAGGGTGAGCGCCAGCGCCAGGCCGACGCGCCAGGGCTCCGCCTGCGCGTCGGCCGATTCCTCCTCGCGCGGCGCGGGGCGGCGGAGCATCATCACGAGGCCGAGGATCGCGAGCACGAGGCCGAGCAGCCCCGGCACCAGGCCTGGCGCGGTCCAGGGGTTGATGTGCTGCTGCTCCAGCCGGTCCATGCGCCAGGATTCGACGACGATCGCGAGCCCGATCGCCGTCCAGAGGATCCCGAAGCGCAGGTCACCGCGCGCGGCCACGGCTAGAGCCGCTGGATGCCGAGCGTGTCCGGCGCGACGCGCGCGGTGCCGGCATCGTGGTAGAGCCAGGCGGTCTGGCGCACCATCACCCAGGCGGCGTCATGCGCGGCCTGGCCGTGCAGCGGCGCGAAGACGGCGGCGCGGCTGTCCGCGTATTCCTTGAGGCGCGCGCTGTTCTTCACCCGCGTCTCCCAGATCTGCGTCGCCGTCTGCACCACGATGTCCGGCACGCCCTTCGGCACCCAGATGCCGAAGTAGTTGAGGGGTGCCGCGATGTTCGGCAGCCAGCGGCGGACGGAGGGAATCTCCCCGAAGCCCTGCAGCGTGATCGGGTTGTCCGCCTGCACGGCGAGCGGCACGAGGCGCCTGCCGCGGATCATCTCCGCCATCTCCACCAGCAGCTGCGCGACCACCGGCACCTCCCCGGCCACGGCGGCGAGGACGGCGGGGTTGCCGCCATCATAGGTGGCGTGGCGGTAGTTCACCGCGGGCGCGGCCTGCTTGATCGTCTCCATCATGTTGCGCCCGGCGGAGGATTGCCCGGCGGTGCCGACGGCGATGTCGCGGCGCGACGACAGCGCCTGGAGGAGCTGGCCGAAATCCGCGTAGCCCGCGCGCGGATTGGCGGCGACGGTGTTCACGTTGGCGACGGTGAAGAACAGGTGCCAATCCGCCAGCATCGTGTCGAGCAGGCCGTTGACCTTGTAGCAGCCGACATCGACGGCGGCGCCGGCCGCCCAGGTCATGCCATCCTTCGCGGCCTGCATCGCGTTGCGCGTGCCGATGGAGCCCGAGGCGCCGGGCTGGTTCACGACGACGAAGCGCTGGCCGAGCGCTTCCTCCATCTCCACCGCCACGATGCGCGCCATCTGGTCCGTCGATCCGCCCGCGGCCCAGGGGACGATCAGCGTCACGGGCCTGTCCGGGCGCCAGCTGCTGCCCTGCGCGCTTACCAGCGCCGGCGCGGCGAGCACGCCGCCCGTCGTGGCCAGAAGCGTCCTTCGGCTGATCGTCATTGGATCGTCTCCCTTCCGGTCGTCGTGGGTAACCCACCGGTTACCTGGATGGTGAGGCTAGCCCGCGCGCGGCGTCAACCGAACTCCGGCCCCGCAAAGACGAAGTTTTGTTCAGGAAGGGCGGAGGGCATCGCGCCCCGCGCCATGCGGGTGAAGGGACGCAGGTTTTCGCCGCCCGCCGCCGTGATCGATGCCGCAATGCGTGTCGCGCCATCCGCGAGATCGATCACCGCATCACGCCCGATCGCCGCGCGCGCGGCGGCAATCAGCGCGATCGCCTGCGCCTCCTCCCGCGCCACCACGGGGCCGATCTGCGGCGCGCGCAGCCCGTCGCGCGCCAGCACGAAGCCGTCGCAGCCCGGCGTGACGAAGGCCGCGCCGGGCAGGCGCCGGGCGAAGCCGCGCAGCAGGGAAGCGCGCGGCGCGCCGAAGACGCGCTTGTCGAGCGGCAGGATCCAGTCCCAGTCGGCCTCCTCCAGCGGGCGCATCGCGGGGCCCGGCGGCAGCGCGGGCAGCGTCCAGCGGGCGAAGCCGAAGACGTCCTGGAAGCCGAGGCGGCCATAGACCTCCCGCCCCGCCGGCGTCGCGTCCAGCGCCAGGCAGGGCGGCGCGGCCGGATGGTCGATGGCCCAGCGCATCAGCGCGGTGGCCAGGCCCTCCCGCCGCCGATCGGGGCGGACCAGCACCATGGAGATCCAGGCGAGGCGATCATCGAAGGGCAGCAGCGCCGCGCTGGCGGCCAGGCAATCGGCCGCGCCGTCATCCAGCACGCGCACCGCGCCGTCGCGCAGGAAGTGGCGCCAATCGGCCTCCACCTGGTTCCAGCCGATGCGGGCGGACAGCGCCGCGGCACGGGGCAGGTCGGCATCCGTCGCGTCGCGGAAGGCGGGCATGGGGCGAAGGCTCGCGCGAGGCCTGCGCGGGGTCAAGCGCGGGCTGGACGGCGGGCGCGGTTCCGCGCATGAGGGTCGCGTGGTGGAGATCGGTTGACGCATGCGCATCTCGCTCTGCAACGAAGTCGTCGCGGGACTGCCCTTCGAGCAGCAGGCGCGGCTCGCGGCATCGCTCGGCTATGATGGGCTGGAGGTCGCGCCCTTCACGCTGGATGCGGAGGCGCCGCACCGCATCCCGCCCGCGCGCCGTGCGGCGCTGCGGCGGATCGCGCAGGAGGAAGGCGCGCCGATCACCTCCCTCCACTGGCTGCTGGTGGCGCCTTCGGGACTGTCCATCACGACGGAAGACAGCGCGGTGCGGGCGCGGACGCTGGATGTGATGAAGGGGCTCGTGGAACTCGCCGCCGACCTCGGCGCGACGCTGCTGGTGCATGGGTCGCCGAAGCAACGGCATGTCGCCGGCGATGGCGATGCGCAGCGCGCGGAGGAAGCGATGGCGATGGCCGGCGCGGCCGCGGCGCAGCACGGGCTGACCTACTGCCTGGAACCGCTGGACGCGGGGCAGACCAACTGGGCGCGGACGGTGGCGGAGGCGGTCGAGATCGTCGCGCGGCTCGACGTGCCGGGGCTGAAGACCATGCTCGACGTCAGCGCGGCGGGGAACGGGGAGGTTGAGCCCGCGGCCGATTTGCTGCGCCGCTTCGTGCCCGGCGGCTGGATCGCGCATGTGCATCTGAACGACCGCAACCGGCGCGGGCCTGGGCAGGGCAGCGACCGCTTCGCCCCCGTGCTGGCCGCGCTGCGCGACACGCGCTACGCCGGCTTCTGCGCGGTGGAGCCCTTCGACTACCACCCCGACGGCCCGACCAGCGCCGCCCGCGCCATCGGCTATCTGCGCGCGATCGAGGAGACGATGGCATGACCGCGCCCCGCTTCACGCTGCTGGAGACGCAGCGCTTCGAATGGCCCTTCACGCTGCGCCTGCCCTTCCGCTTCGGCGTCATCACCGTGACGCAGGGCCGCCAGGCCGTGATCCGCGCCCGCATCCGGCTGGAGGACGGGACGGAACACTGGGGCATCGCGGCGGAGACGCTGGCCGCCAAGTGGTTCGACAAGAACCCGGCCCTGAGCGACGCGCAGAACGAGAACCAGCTGCGCCGCGCGATCGAGATCGCGACGGCCGCCAGCCTGGCCGCCGGCGCCAACACCGCCTTCGGCCATTTCGCCGACAGCTACGCCGATGTCACGAAGGCCGCGGGGGCGGAGGCGCTGAACCCGCTGGTGGCGAGCTATGGCCGCGCGCTGCTGGACCGCGCCATGCTGGATGCCGTGCTGAAGGCGAAGGGCGTGTCCTTCTGGACCGGCATGCGCGCGAATATCGGCGGCATGGCGGCGCATGCCGTGGCGCCCGACCTCGCCGGCTTCGATTTTCATCAGTTGCTGTCAGGGCTGGAGCCGCTCAAGCAGGTGCATGCGCGGCACACCGTGGGGCTGGTGGACCCGATCACCGCTGCGGACCAGGACAGCCGCGTGGATGACGGGCTGCCGGAGACGCTGGAGGAAATCGTCGCCGGCTACCGCCACCGCTACTGGAAGCTGAAGGTCGGCGGCAATGTCGCGGCGGATGTGGAGCGCCTGTCGCGCATCGCCGCCGTGCTCGACCGGCTGCATGGCGGCTACCATGCGAGCCTCGACGGGAACGAGCAGTACGAGGATGCGGAAGGCGCGCTGGCGCTGTGGCGCGCCATGCAGGCGGAACCGCGGCTGAAGCGGCTCTGCGACTCGATCCTCTACATCGAACAGCCGGTGAAGCGGGCGCGGGCGCTGGAGACGGGAATGGCGGTGCTGGCCGCCGAACGCCCCGTCATCATCGACGAGAGCGACGGGCCGCTGGATGCCTTCGTCACCGGGCGCGCACTGGGCTATGCGGGCGTCTCCAGCAAGGCCTGCAAGGGCGTGTGGCGCAGCCTGCTGAACCTGGCGCGCTGCCGTGCCTGGAACGCGGAGGAAGGGCGCGACCGCTACTTCATGTCGGCGGAGGACCTGACCACGCTCGCCGGCGTCTGCGTGCAGCAGGACCTGGCACTGATTTCGCTGCTCGGCCTGCCGCATGTCGAGCGCAACGGCCACCACTTCATCGATGGCTTCAACGGGCGGCCAAAGGCGGAAGCCTATCGGTTCATGGAGGCGCATCCGACGCTCTATGCCGACACCCCGCGCGGCCCGCGGCTGGCGATCCGGGAGGGGATGCTGGACCTGTCGAGCCTCGACGTGCCGGGGCTGGGCGCGAGCCTGGAGCCCGACACGGCGGCGATGGAGGTGATGGCCAAGGCGGCCTGGCCGTGAAGCGGGCGCTGGCCGCGGCCCTGCTGCTGGCGGGCTGCGCGCCAGCGGCGCCGCCGAAGCCGGAGGTCGTGGCGACGCCGCAGGCGGAGGCGCTGCGCGTGGCGGCGGAGCTCAGCATGGCGGGCTTCGCGCATTTCTGCATGGGTGGCGTCGGTCGGCCCGCGCTGATGACGGAACGGCTGAAGGCGGATGGCTTCACGCCGACGCCGGAGGAAGCGACCCCCGCCGCGCCCTTCCGGCGCGAGGTGTGGCGCGCCGCGGGCCGGCCCTTCTTCGTCGCGGTGGTGGAAGGCGGCGCAGGCTGCACGGTGGTGGCGCCCTTCGCCGATGGCGACCACGCCGCCACGCTGCTGTCGCGCGCCATGCAGCGCGTGGCGGAGGATGGCGGCCCCGTCGCGCCGCTGCTGGTGCCGGCGAATGAGGCGCCTGGCGGCGGCGCGCGGGAGGAACGCTTCCAGATCCGCCCGAACAACGGCCCGCTGGTGATGGAGATCCGCCTGCGCGCCAACCCGCCCGGCAGCAACCGCGTGGCCCTGATCCTGGTCGCGACCATCGCGCGGGACAACGCGACGCGGACGTAAAGTCAGCCGCCCGCCTGCCAGGCCTTCACGCTCTCCAGCGGCCAGATCAGCATCAGGACGTTGAGCGTCAGGTTGTCGCGGATGACGAGGCCGACGCCGATCTCGAAGACCAGCACGAGCGCGATGGTGGCGGGGACCGGCAGGCGCGAGGCCAGCGCGAAGCCCAGCATCATGGCGCCGATGTCGCTGACCGAATTGATGACGCTGTCGCCGAAATAGTCGAGCGCGATGGTGGCTTCGCGGTAGCGCTGGATGACGGTTTCCGTGTTCTCCGCGATCTCCCACGCGGCCTCGATGATGGTGGCCACCAGCAGGCGCGGCAGCAGGCCGGCGCGGCGCATCAGCCAATGCGTCGCGGCGTAGAACAGGATGCCGTGGACGACGTGGGACGGCGTGTACCAGTCCGTGATGTGCTGCGAATTCTCGCTGCTGACGACGACGCCGTGCCACAGCTTCACCGTGCCGCAGGTGCAGATCGGCACGCGCCCCATGGCCAGCAGCACCGCCGCCGTGGCCGCGACGATGGCGACCAGAGCAGCGATCCAGGGCCAGGGACGGGTGGACACGGGCAGGGTCAGTTCACTGTGATGCGGGCTTCGCGGACGACGCGGCCCCACTTCTCGGACTCCGCGCGTATGGTGGCGGCGAGGTCCACGGGGGTGGAGTAGACCGCGTCCGCCCCGGCGGCGGCCAGGCGCTGCTGCACGGCGGCATCGGCCAGGATCTCCCGCAGCAGACCGTTGTAGCGATCGATGATCGGCGCGGGCGTGCCGGCGGGGGCCATGATGGCGCCCCAGCTGGTGGCCTGCGCCTCCGGCAGCCCGATTTCCGTGAGAGTCGGCACATCGGGCAGCAGGGAGGAACGGCGCGGGCCTGTCACGGCGAGTGCCCGCACGCGCCCGCCCTGGATCATGCCGAGCGCGGAGGGCAGCTGGTCCAGCATCACCTGCACCGTGCCCGCGACCGTGTCGTTCAGCGCCGGCGCGCTGCCGCGATAGGGCACGTGCTGCATCTCCACCCGCGCGACCAGCTTGAAGAGTTCCGGCACGAGATGCGTGGAACTGCCGCTGCCGCCGGATCCGTAGGAGAGCGTATTGGGCCGCGCGCGCAGCAGCGCGATGAACTCCTGCGCCGTCTGCGCGGGAACCGAGGGGTTCACGATCAGCACATGGTCCGTCGCGAAGGCCATGGCGATGGGCGCCAGGTCCGTCGCGGGGTTGAAGGCCATGTTGCTGTAGAGATGCGGGTTGATGGTCAGCGTGCCCGTCGTGCCCATCAGGATCGTGAGCCCGTCCGGCGCGCTGCGCACGACGTTCTCCACGCCGAGATTGCCGCCGGCGCCGGTGCGGTTCTCCACCGTCACGGGCTGGCCGAGCCGGTCCTGCAGGCGTTCGCCCAGCACGCGCGCGACGACATCGGTCGCGCCACCCGGGGGGAAGGGAACCACGAAGCGGATCGGGCGCGTGGGCGCCCAGGCCTGGGCGCGCGCCGCGCCCGGGATGAGGGGCGCGGCGAGGACCGCGGCGGCAAGGCTGCGGCGCGTGAGGCGGATCATGGCTCTTTCTTCTCCCGGATTTTCTTCAGTGTCAGACGGCGGTGCGGTTGCGTTCCTTCAGCAGAGGCAGGACCTCTTCCGGGTCGCGCGCCCACCAGGATTTCGAGAGGATCTCGACCTCCGCGAAATTGCCGCTGTAGCCCGCTTCCACGACCATGGCGCGGATGGCGGGGATGTCGATCACGCCCTCGCCGGGGATGCCGCGGTCGAAGACCAGGTCGGTGGTCGGCGACTTCCAGTCGCAGACATGGAAGGCGGCGATGCGGCTGCCCGCGCGCTTCACCTGGCGCGCAAGGTCGGGGTCCCACCAGACGTGATAGACATCGAGCGCGACGCCCGTGCCCTCGCCCAACTCGTCACAGAGGTCGAGCGCCTGGCCGAGGGTGGAGAGCACGCTGCGATCCGCGCAGGTCATGGGGTGCAGCGGTTCGAGGGCGATGGTGACGCCGGCGGCGCGGGCTTCCGCCATGATGGCGTGCAGGCCATCGCGCACCTGGGCGCGGGCACCGGGCAGGTCCTTCGATCCTGGCGGCAGGCCGCCGCAGACCATGACGAGGCAACGCGCGCCGAGTGCATGGGCTTCCGCGATGGCGCGACGGTTGTCCTCGATCGCGGCGGCGCGGCCGGCGGCATCGGCGGCGGGGAACATGCCGCCGCGGCAGAGGCCCGTCACTGTCAGGCCGGCGTCGCGGATCTGCTTCGCCGCGGCATCCACGCCCATGGCGTGCAGCACGTCACGCCAGGGGGAGATGCCGGGGATGCCGTGGCGGGCGCAGCCTTCGATGCAGTCGGCCAGCCCCCACTTCTCCTTCACCGTGACGGTGTTCAGCGACAGTTCCATCACGCGACACCGTGGAGGGCGAGCAGCGTGCGCATGCGCGACGCCGCCATCTCCGGATCCCGCAGCAGGCCGGCCTTGTCGGCCAGGCGGAAGAGTTCGGAGAAATGGCGGATGGAGCGCGTGGATTGCTGGCCGCCGACCATGACGAAATGGTCCTGGTGGCCGTTCAGCCAGGCCATGAAGACGACGCCCGTCTTGTAGAAGCGTGTCGGCGCCTTGAAGATGTGGCGTGACAGCGGCACGGTCGGCGCCAGGATGTCATGGAAGGTAGTGAGGTCGTTGCGCGACAGGCTCGCCAGCGCACCGCCGACCGCCGGCGCAATCGGATCGAAGATGCCGAGCAGTGCGTCGGAATAGCCCTGCTCGTCGCCCGCGATGAGCTCCGCGTAGTTGAAGTCGTCGCCGGTGTACATGCGAACGCCCTTCGGCAGGCGCCGGCGCATGAAGATCTCCTTCTTGTCGTCGAGGAGGGAGACCTTCACGCCATCGACCTTGTCGGCCTTCGCGTGGATGACGGCGAGCGCCGTCTCCATCGCCTGCATGTGGTCGTGGTTGCCCCAGTAGCCTTCCAGCGCCGGGTCGAACATCTCCCCCAGCCAGTGGATGATGACGGGCTGCCTCACTTGCGACAGCACGCGGGCATAGACGCGTTCATAGTCGGCGGGCGACTTCGCGGCCTTGGCGAGCGCGCGCGACGCCATGAGGATGATGCGGCCGCCCATGGCCTCCACCGCCTCGCACTGCTCCTCATAGGCACGGATGACGTCATCGACGGTGACGTCGGGGCCGGGCGCCAGGTGGTCGGTGCCGGCGCCGGACGCCATCACCGCGCCGGGCACGTCCTTCATCGCGTCGAGCGAGCGGCGGATGAGTTCCTGCGCGGCGGTCCAATCCAGGCCCATGCCGCGCTGCGCGGTGTCCATCGCCTCCGCCACGCCCAACCCCAGCGACCAGAGATGCTTGCGGAAGGCGATGGTGCGGTCCCAGTCGATCTTCGCGTCGAGCCAGGGGTCCTGCTCCGCGCGCGTATCGGCGACGACATGCGCCGCGGCGAGGGCCACGCGCGGGAAGGGCGGTGTCGCCTTCGGGAAGTCGCGCGGCGCGCTGAGGGTGAAGGGCGTCAGACCGCCCTGTTCATCCGGCAGGGTGATGCTGACCATGGCTCAGACCTCCAGCTTCGGTAGGTCGATCCAGCGGCGTTCCGCCCAGCTCTGAAGCCCGGCTTCCGCGAGCTGCACGCCCTTGGCGCCGGCCAGCAGGTCCCAGGGATAGGTCGCGACCTCCCCGGCCAGATACTTGAAGAACAGCTCCCACTGCACGCGGAAGCCGTTGGGATAGGGCTCCACGTCCGGGACTTCCTGCCAGCCCTCGTAGAAGTTGATGGGCTGCGGGATGTCCGGGTTCCAGACCGGCTTCGGCGTGTTCACGCGGCTCTGCGTCCAGCACTTCTGCAGCCCGGCGACGGCGGAGCCATGCGTGCCATCGACCTGGAAGGTGACGAGGTCGTCGCGGCGGACGCGCGTGACCCAGCTGGAATTGATGTGCGCGACCACGCCGCCGGCGAGTTGGAAGGTGGCATAGGCGGCATCGTCGGTATCGGCGGTGTAGGGCTTCCCGCTTTCGTCGATGCGCGTCGGGATATGCGTGGCGCCGAGGCAGGAGACGCTCTCGACCTCGCCGAACAGGTTGTCCAGCACGTAGCGCCAGTGGCAGAGCATATCGAGGATGATGCCGCCGCCCTCATTCTTCTTGTAGTTCCAGGAGGGGCGCTGCGTGGGCTGGAGGTCACCCTCGAACACCCAGTAGCCGAACTCGCCCTTCACGGAGCAGATGCGCCCCAGGAAGCCGCTGTCGATCACCATCTTCAGCTTGCGCAGCCCGGGCAGGAACAGCTTGTCCTGCACCACGCCGGCCTTGATGCCCTTTGCCTTCGCCAGGCGCGCGACGGCCATGGCGTCGGCCAGGTTGTCCGCGGTCGGCTTCTCGCAATAGATGTCCTTGCCGGCCTCGATCGCCTTGGTCAGCAGGCCCGCGCGCAGCTGCGTCGTCGCGGCATCGAAGAACAGCGTGTCGTTGGGATCGGCGAGGCAGGCGTCGATGTCGGTGGAGACGCGGTTGATGCCGTGGGCCTTGGCCAGCACCTCGAGCTTCTCCCTGTTGCGGCCGACCAGGATGGGGTCGGGCATCACGCGGTCGCCGTTCTTCAGCATCACGCCGCCGTCCTTCCGGATGGCCGCGATGGAGCGGATGAGGTGCTGGTTCATGCCCATGCGTCCGGTGACGCCGTTCATGATCATGCCGATGCGGCGTTCCGCCATGGGGATCGGTTCCTTCAGGAGAGCCAGGTGTTGAGGTTGGCGCGGACGAAGTCATCGTCCGTGAGTTCGGGGTAGCGCAGCGCCGCGGCGGAGATCAGTTCCGCCTGGCCGGGGGAGAGGTCCTCATGCGGGTCGAGGCACCAGGTGCCTTCCAGCAGGCCCTGGCGGCGCAGCACCTCGTGGCAGCCGGGGATGCAGCCGGCGAAGGCGTTGGCGGTATCGAAGATGGCGGCGTTCATCTCCGTCACCTGCGCGTCCTTCGCCAGCAGCGCGGGCGGGATCGGGCCGCCGGCGGCGGAGGCACATTCCTGCTGCAGTTTCACCGCGGCCTGGGTCCAGACCGACCAGTGGCCGAGCAGCCCGCCGACGATGCGCAGCGGGGCCTCGCAGCCCGTGACGCGCAGCGCGAAGGGCGTCAGCAGGTCGCCGACGATGTGGTCATCGTTCCCCGTGTAGAGCGCGATGCGGCTGCCCGCGCCTGCCTCCAGCACGCCGCGCAGCACGTCGAGCGTGGCGTAGCGGTTGAAGGGCGCGATCTTGATGGCGACGACGTTCTCGATCAGCGCGAAGCGCTTCCAGAACGCGGCGGAAAGCGGCACGCCGCCGACGGCGGGTTGCAGGTAGAAGCCGAAGATCGGCATCTCCTCCGCCACGGTGCGGCAATGCGCGATGATCTCGTCCTCACTGGCACCCTTGAAGGCGGCGAGGCCGAGCAGCACGGCGTGGTAGCCCAGGCCCCGCGCGATGCGCGCCTCCGCCACCGCCTGGTCCGTGCGGCCGATGGCGCCGGCGACGAGGATGGGCTGGGACTGGACCTCGGCGGCGGCCTCGGCCGCGATCTTCAGCACGGGCTCGTAGAGGCCGACATCGCGGATGGCGAATTGCGTGGTGTGGACGCCGACGGCGAGGCCGCCGGAGCCCGCGGCCAGGTAGTAGCGGGACAGCGCCTTCTGCCGGCGCGCATCCATCTCCCGCTTCGCGTTCAGCGCCAGCGGATGGGCCGGGATGGCGCAGCCCGCGCGCAGCCGATCCACCATGCCCGCCGGCCAGTCCTGCCACCGCAGTCCCACGCCCGTCCCCTCCCAGGTAACTGGGTGGTTACTTACGGGTGGGATGGGTCGGGGTCAAGGCCGGAGAAAGCCGAGCACCACCTCAGCGATATGCGCCTCACGCGCCGCGATGGCGGCTTCGGTGTCGAGCGGCGTGTGGAAGATGGTGGAGAGGGTGTGGCGGTTGGCGACGTAGAAATGGCCGAGGCCGAGGATGGAGATGTAGAGCTGCATCGGATCGACGCCCGCCCGGAACACGCCCTCCCGCGCGCCGCGTTCCAGCACGCCTTTCAGCGCCTCCAGCATCGGGGAATAGAGGGCGGGCACATCCTCCGACCGCTGGAGGTAGGCGGCGCGGTGCAGGTTCTCCTCGTTCAGCAGGGCCACGAATTCGGGGTGGCGGCTCGTGTAGCGGAGGTTGAAGGCGACGAGCCGCGTCATGGCCTCCGCGGGCGCCAGGCTGTCCACCTCGAGCTGCCGTTCCTCCGCCCGCTTGGCGGCATAGGCGCCTTCGAGGACCACCAGCCACAGCTCCTCCTTGCTGCCGAAATGGGCGTAGAGCATGCGCTTGTTGGCGCCGGCGCGGGCCGCGATCTCATCCACGCGCGCGCCGGCCAGGCCCTTCTCCGCGAATTCCACCAGCGCGGCGTCGAGGATGCGCTGGCGCGTGGCCGATGCTCGCGCGGAGAGCGGCGCGCGGGGGCTAGAAGCGCCCATCCCGGACCTCGAACTTCGTCGCCTTGCCCAGCGCGCGGCCGCCGGCGGCCACCCAATCCGCGACCCAGTCGATGAGGGTGAGCAGGGGCACGGAGGGATAGCCGAAGCTCGCGAAGGCGCGGGCAGCGTTGGAGAGCAGCGCGGTCGGCGCTTCCTCTCCGGCGAATTCCGGCGTGCGATCCATCCGCCGGCCAAGCTGCTGCGCCAGCCAGCGGATCGAGACGGTCTCCGGCCCCGTCACGTTGAGGATGGGGCAGTCGGCACTCGCGCGGGCCAGCGCGCGCAAGGTCCAGGCATTGGCGTCGCCCTGCCAGATGACATTCGCGTGACCCATGGCGAGCGGCACCGGCGTGCCGTGCCAGACCTTGGTGGCGATGTCGTGGATGACGCCGTAGCGGCAATCGATGGCGTAGTTCAGCCGGATGCCGAAGCAGGGCGTGCCGCGCGTCGCCGCCGCATGCTGGAAGGCACGCTCGCGGCCGAGGCAGCTGGCGGCATAGTCCCCGATGGGTGATGGCGCCGCATCCTCATCCGGTGCCGGCCCGTTCACCGGCCACATCGGCAGGACATTGCCGGTGGAGAAGAAGACGATCCGCGATCCCGCCCAGCGCGCGGCGACGCGGGCGGGAAGCTGGACGTTCATGGCCCAGGTCAGTGCCTCGTTCCCCGTGCTGCCGAATTTGCGGGCCGCCATGAAGATGACGTTGGGCGCATCGGGCAGCGCGGCGAGTGCGGCATCGTCCAGCAGTTCGGCGGTGAGGCATTCGATGCCCCAGGATTCCATGCGTTCGCGCAGGCCGGGTTCCGACCAGCGCGCGACGGCGATGACGCGCCGTGCGGGATCGGCGCGCTTCGCCAGGCGGCAGAGGGTCGGGCCCATCTTCCCCGCGGCGCCGAGCACCAGGATGTCGCCGGGCACCGTCGCGAGGTCCGCCACCAGCGCCGGGTCCGGGCGGGACATCACGTCTTCCAGCATCGCCTCGTCGGTGATGCGCGCCGGCCAGTTGCCCATGTTCCCCTCCCGCCCCAATCGCGCCAGCATGGGGGGGACACGGCCGCGCGCCAAGATGCCGAGAGGAGACGCCCCGATGAGCTGGCAGGAAAGCCTGCGCTACCCCGACCCCGCCGTGCGGTCGCTCGACCCGTCCTTCAACCGGCTGCGCCTGCCGCTGGCGAGCGTGGAGCGGCTGTGGACCGGCAGCCGCTGGGGCGAGGGGCCGGTCTGGCTTGGCGACCAGCGCTGCCTGCTGTGGTCCGACATCCCGAACAACCGCGTGCTGCGGTGGGAGGAGGAGACGGGCAATGTCTCCGTCTTCCGCAAGCCGTCGAACAACGCCAACGGGCATACGCGGGACCGGCAGGGGCGGATCGTGGCCTGCGAGCATCTGGGCCGGCGCGTGGTGCGGCATGAGTATGACGGCAGCATCACCGTCATCGCCGACAGCTACCAGGGCAAGCGGCTGAACAGCCCGAACGACGTGGTGGTGAAGTCCGATGGCAGCATCTGGTTCACCGACCCGCCCTTCGGCATCGGCGGGTTCTATGAGGGCGAGAAGTTCACCCCGGAGCATCCCCATACGAACGTCTATCGCGTGGATGGGCAGACCGGCGCCATTACCTGCGTGTGCGACGACGTCGACCATCCGAACGGCCTCGCCTTCAGCCCGGATGAGAGCGTGCTCTATGTCGTGGAATCGCGCTCCGATCCCCGCAACATCCTGGCCTATGACGTGAACGGCGAGACGCTGTCGAACAAGCGCGTCTTCATCCGGACCGAGCCGGGCGAGACGCCCGATGGCTTCCGCGTCGATGTCGAAGGCAATCTCTGGTGCGGCTGGGGCATGGGCGGGCCGGGGCTGGATGGGGTGAAGGTGTTCAACAGCGCCGGCGCGCCGATCGGCTTCATCGACCTGCCGGAGCGCTGCGCGAATGTCTGCTTCGGCGGGCGGCACCGGAACCGGCTGTTCATGGCGGCGGCGCACTCGCTCTACAGCCTCTACGTCAACACCCAGGGCGTGGCGGGGGGCTGAGGCGATGAAGCGCATCGTGATGGCGGCGCTGGCGCTCTGCGCCGCCGCGCTGCCGGCGGTGGCCCAGCCGCAGACGCCGATCCGCCTCGTCGTCGGCTTCCCGCCGGGCGGCGGGATCGACCTGCTGACGCGCGTCCTGGGCACGGAATTGCAGGCCAGGCTGAACCGGCCCGTGGTGGTGGAGAACCGCGCCGGCGCGGGCGGCAACCTGGCGGCGGAGATCGTGGCCCGCGCGCCCGCGGATGGCAGCGTGCTGGGATCGATCCCGGCGGGGCCGCTCGTCATCAACCGGCACATCTACCGGACCATGCCCTTCGACCCGCTGGCCGACTTCACGCCGATCAGCCGCTTCGCCGCCATCCCCGTGGTGATCCTGGCGGCGAACGACTTCCCGCCGCGCAACATCGCGGAACTCGCGGATTGGCTTCGCGCGGGGCGGCCGGCGGCCTGCGGCACGCCGGGGGCGGGCACGACGCAGCACCTCGCGGACATGCTGCTGCTGCGGGCGCTCGGCAACCTCGACTGCACCATCGTGCATTACCGCGGCACGGGCCCTGCCCTGCCCGACCTGCTGAATGGCCGGATCCAGGTCTATACCGACACCGTCGTCACCGGCCTGCCGCCGACGCGGGACGGGCGCGCGCGTGCGCTGGCCATCGCGTCGCGCACGCGGTCGTCGCTCGCGCCCGACGTGCCGACGGTGGCGGAGACGATCCCGGGCTTCGAGGCCGAGACCTGGCTGGCGCTGATGGGGCCGAAGGGGATGGCGGAGGAGTTGGCCGCGCGGCTGGAAGCCATCGCCATCGCCATCGCGCGCGATCCGGCGGTGGTGGCGAAGCTGCGGGAGCTGGCGTCGGAGGCGGTGGGATCGACACGCGCCGAACTCGCGCAGGCCATCCGCGAGCAGGATGCGATGTGGGGCCCGGTGGCGCGGGCCGCCAACGTCACGGCCGACTGAGGATTGTCTTCAGCGCCTGGCCGAGCGGGGCGATGTCCCGCTCGGCCAGCGCCAGCGGGTTCACCACCAGCACGCCATCCCGCAGCCTTCCCTGGCCGACATGGATGTGCCGCGCGCGGAGCTGCGCCTCCACCGCACGGGCCTCGGCGGGGCCGCCCATGGCCAGCAGCAGCAGGGGTACGGGGCCGTCCGTGATGGTCACGCCCGGCGCATTGCCGAGCGGCGCGCGCACCGCATCCAGCACGGCGCGCAGCCGCGCGGCCTGGCGGGCGTCGCCCTCCGCCACGAAGCGGCGGAGTGCCACGATCAGGCCGACGATCTCCTCCTTCCCCGCCTTGCAGGCGCGGCCGACGCCGTGGCGCGGCAGCTGCCTGGGCGCATCGTCGCAGGCGAATTCGGGCGGCAGCGCGAATTGCGCGGGCGGCATGTCGAGGTCGAGCATCTGCAGCAACGCGGAGGCCACGAGGTCGCGCCGCCCCGCCAGGATGCCACTCGCCTGCGGGCCGCCGATGGCCTTGCCGCCGGAGAAGCAGACCAGGTCCGCGCCGGCATCGAGGAAGCGGCGGAGATTGGCGCGGGGCGGCAGCTGCGCCGCGGCGTCCACCATCACGGGGACGCCCGCCTCATGCGCAACGCGCACCACCTCCTCCAGCGAAGGCTCCGCCCAGGGCTGCGCCACCCAGAGCACCCCCGCGGTGCGGGCGCCGAAGGCGCTGGCGTAGTCCTCGGGATCGGCGTCGCGGATGCCGGCGCCGCTGAAGCGATCGGGGATGCCGACATCCTCGATCCAGCAGCCCGCCGACTGCACCGCGCGGTCGTACATGTTGCGGTGGCTGCGGGCCATGATGAACTGGTCGCGGTCGGTGCGGATGGGCACGCCGTGCATCTGCGCCACGTCGAAGCGCGCGACGCAGGCGGCGGCGCCGAGCGTCAGCGCCGCGGCGGCGCCTGAGGTCACGATGCCGGCCTCGGCACCAGTCGCCTCCGTGATGGCGCGGGATGCCGCGGCCTGGAGGTCATGCATCTCGACGCACCAATCGGCGGCCTCGGCCATGGCGGCGCGAACCTCGGGGTGCATCATGCCGCCGGAAAGGCGCGTGTTGGTGCCGGCGGCGTTGATGATCGGCGTGACGCCGAGGCTCTCGTAGATCGTCATGTCGTCAGCACCCGCTTCACCGCGTCCTGCCATCCCGCATGAAGCGCATCGGCCTCGGCGCGCGCCATGCGCGGCGTGAAGCGGCGTTCCAGGCGCCAATGCGCCACCGCGGGGCCGGGGGGTGGCAGCAGCCCGGCCTGGAGGCCGGCGAGGTAGGCGGCGCCCAAGGCCGTCGTCTCCTGCACTTCGGGCCGATCCACGGGCGCGCCGAGCAGGTCGGCGAGGAACTGCATGGTCCAGTCGGAGGCCGTCATGCCGCCATCGACGCGGAGCACGGGCTGGCCCTCCGCGCCCCAATCCGCGCGCATCGCCTCCACCAGGTCGCGCGTCTGGAAGGCCACGGCTTCCAGGGCGGCGCGCGCGATCTCCGCGGGGCCGGTGCCGCGGGTCAGGCCGAGGATGGCGCCGCGGGCCTCCGCATCCCAGTGCGGCGCGCCGAGGCCGACGAAGGCCGGGACGAAATGCACGCGCTGGGCGGGGTCGGCCTGGGCGGCGAGGGTGCCGCTCTCCGCGGCGTCGGCGATGATGCGCAAGCCATCGCGCAGCCATTGCACGGCGGCGCCGGCGATGAAGATCGCGCCTTCCAGCGCATAGGTGCGCCTGCCTCCCAGCTGCCAGGCGAGCGTGGTCAGCAGGCGATTGCTCGACTCCACCGCGACATCGCCGGTGTTCAGCAGAAGAAAGCAGCCGGTGCCGTAGGTGGATTTCACCATCCCCGGCTCGAAGCAGGCCTGGCCGAGCATGGCCGCGTGCTGGTCGCCCGCCATGCCGCGGATGGGCACGGCGGCGTCGAGCAGCCCGGGCGCGGTGGTGCCGAACTCCGCCGCGTTGTCCATCACGCGCGGCAGCACGGCGCGGGGGATGCGGAACAGGCGCAGCAGGTCGTCGTCCCAGTCGCCGGCGCGGATGTCGAACAGCATCGTGCGCGCGGCGTTGGTCGCATCCGTCGCATGCACCCGCCCGCCCGTCAGGCGCCACAGCAGGAAACTGTCCACCGTGCCGAAGGCGAGGTCGCCGCGCTCCGCCGCCGCCCTTGCGCCGGAGACGTTGTCGAGCAGCCAGGCGAGCTTGGTGGCGGAGAAATAGGGATCGCAGAGCAGCCCCGTCCGCGCCGTCACCAGCCCCGCCGCGCCGCGATCCACCAGATCGGCGCAGGCCGCCGCCGTGCGCCGGTCCTGCCAGACGACGGCGCGGGCGATGGCTCGGCCGCTGGCGCGGTCCCAGAGCAGCGTCGTCTCCCGCTGGTTGGTGATGCCGATGCCGGCCAGCTGCCGCGCCGTGGCGCCGCCCTTGGCGAGCGCATCGCGCATCGTGGACAGCGTCGCGGCCCAGATGTCCTCCGGCTCATGCTCCACCCAGCCCGGGGAGGGGTAGTGCTGCGGCAGCGGGAGCTGCGTGACCGCGCGGGGCGCCAGGTCCGGCCCGTGCAGGATGGAGCGGGTGGAGGTGGTGCCCTGGTCGATGGCGAGCAGCAGGGAGTCGGTCATGCGGTTTCCTCGGGCAGGCGGGCCACCAGCCAGGCTGCCAGCGCCGTCGCGACCAGGGGGGGCAGCAGCACCGGGGTGGCGAAATCCGTCATGCCGGCCAGCGCGGACAGCGCCGCCAGGACCAGCGCGGCCAGCGCGGCACGGCCGAAGGCGCCGGCGGCCAGCAGCACGGCCAGCGATGCCGCGAAGACCGGCAGGAAGGCGGCGCCCAGCAGCGCCGCGCGGAAGGCGGGCAGCTGCTCCGCCGGCATCAGCCCGGCGGCGACGGGCGCACCCTCCGCCGCCAGGGCCAGCACCACGACCATGGCCTGGAGCAGCAGCAGCAGCGTGGCAAGGCGAAGCGGCGGCAGGCGCGGGAAGGCGACGACGACGGCCAGGCCGGGCATGGCGACCAGCGGCGCCAGCGCCAGGGCGGTGGCGGGGCCGCCCTGCAGCAGCGCCGTGCCGGGCCCCGCGACGACGGCCAGCGCGATGGCGATGCCCGCCAGCGTGGGGGCGGTGCCCGCGCGCAGCCGGTCCGCCGCCAGCGCCCCGGCCGCCGCGCCCGGCAGCGCCGCCAGCACCGCGCCCGCGCCCAGCGCCAGCAGCGCCACGCCCGGCCCGCTGCCCGCCAGCGTGCCCGCCAGCGCGGCGGCGATGCCGGCCAGCAGCGGCGGCAGGATGGCGGCGCCATGCAGCCGCGCCGCCACCAGCCCGACCCAGAGCGCCACCAGCCCCGCGGCGCAGAGCGCGCCCGCCGTCGCCAGCGGCAGCCCCACGCCCGCGCCCGACAGTAGCGCCATCGCTCCCAGCGCGCCGAGCAGCGCGCAGACGCCGACCGGCCCCGTTACCGCGCCGCGGAAGGCCACCAGCATCGCCGCCGGCACGCCGGCCAGGATGGAGGCCGCGATCACGGGCCCGAGCAGCGCCGCGCCCCCCGCCCCGCCGGCCCCGCCGGCACCCCCCGCACCGCCGGAGAGGTGCAGCAGCGCGCTGCCCGCGGCCAGCGCCAGGAAGGGGCCGAGCCAGGCGCCGGCCACGACCATGCCCGCCCCGGGCCTCATGCCCGCCATTCCCCCCAGGCGGGGGCGGCGGCTTCCGCCAGCCACAGGCGCCAGGGGGCGGCCAGCGTGCCCATGCCCGCGGCCTCCTCCTCCAGCACCGGGCGCCAGCGGGCGACCAGCGCATCCATCGCGGCGTAGTCGCGCAGGCGGAACAGGCATTCGGCCAGCCAGCCGATCACGGCGGGGGTGGCGACGCCGCGCGCCAGCGCCGCTTCCAGCGCCAGGCGGGCGGATGCCAGGTCCCCCAGCGCCAGCAGGTCCCGCCCCAGCGCGGCCTGCGCCTCCGCATCCTCCGGCATCGCCTCCCCCAGCGCCTGCCACAGCCCCGCGGCTTCAGCCCGGCAGGCATCCGCGCGGGCGGGGTCGAGAAGGCCGGAGAAGGCGGCGCGGTCGAGGTGCCGGGCCAGGGCGCGGCGATCGGCCACGCGGCCGGCGCGGGCGGCGCTGCGCAGCGCCTCCGCCCGGGCCAGCAGGCGGCGCTCCACGGTGGGGCGGGCCTGCTCGGCGCGGTCGCGCACGGCGGGGTCGGGGTCGCCCAGCGCCACGCGCAGCAGCGCCTCCCCCCCCGGCCGCAGCGCTTCCTGCGCGATCTCCAGCGCGCGGGCCTTCTGGGTGGCGGTGCCCCAGTGCAGCACGTCGCCCAGCGCCTCCACCAGCAGCCCGTCCGGCACGCGGGGCGCGGCGGCGATGGCGGCGAGCCGCGCCTCCAGCGGGTCCTCTGGCGCCGGGCCTTCCGGCAGGCGGAGGCCCCTCGGCATGCCCATCGCGACCGCGACCAGGCCGCCCAGCGCGGCCAGCGGGCCGAGTGCCGGCAGCAACGCCATGGTCACGCGCAGCACCGCGCCGGGCCAGCCGGCGGGCGGCGGGTCCAGCCGCCGGACCAGCAGCAGCGCCAGGCAGAGCGGCCCATGCAGCAGCAGCGCGCCGGGCAGCCAGCCCATCAGCAGCGCGGCCGCCACCAGCGCTTCCCCCACCGCGATGCCGAGCAGGAGGAGGAAGGCGGTCTCCGCCCCCCGGCTGGCGGTGGGGCGCGCGACGAGGCGCGGCCAGGCGCGGCGGTCGCCGGCGCGGCGCTCCTCCAGCCGCGCGGCCTCCGCCAGGGGGGCGCCCAGGCCATGCCGGGGCATGACGCGCCTGTCAGCCATGGGTGCCGGCGTGGTGCAGCTGCGCGACGCCGACGATCACCTGCTGCGTCGCGGCCGGGGCGCGTTCCGCCAGCAGCGCGCGAAGCCGCGCGGCCGCCATCTCCGCGCCCCCCAGCCCGGCGGCGGGCAGCAGCACGGACAGGCGGCGTTCGTCGAGCCGCGTCTCCAGCAGCACGTCGGACCCGCGGAAGGCTTCCGTGATGGCGGCGCGCGTCGCATCCAGCGCCGCGGCGCCGCGGGGCCCGGCCGGGATCTCGGCCGAGAGCAGCGCGAGGTCGAAGCCGATGCGGCGCGCGAGATTCGTCATCGCCGCGATGGCGCGGGCCGCATCCTCCCCGGCCACCATCACGCCGCCGCCGGGCAGCGCGGCGCCGGACCCGATGGCGGCGGCATCCGCGGCCTCCCGCGCCCGGGCATCGGCCAGCGCGGCGCCGAGCCAGCCGGCCGCGGCTTCCAGCGCCGCCACCGTGTCCAGCGCCAGGTCGGCGAAGCCGATATCCTCGATCTTCACCATGCCGAGCACGAGGCCGTCCCAGGGGGATGGCACGGGCGCGGCGAGGATCCCCTCCCCCCCCAGCGCCAGGCGATCGGCGGGGCGGGTGACGACCAGCGCGCCGCGTCCCCGCTCGATCGCATCCACCAGCGGGCCGCGCAGGAAATGGTGGGAGAGCGTCGCATCGGGCGGCCAGCCCTCGGAGGCGACGAGGTGCAGCGTGCGGTCCTCCGCCAGCCAGAAGGAACAGGCGGTGCAGCCCGTCGCGGCGCGCAACAGGCCGGTGGCGCCGCGGATCACGCCCTCCGTCCCATGGCCGAGGGCGCGGGAGGCCTCGAACACCGCCGTCGCGGCCTGCAGGCGGGCGCCGAGCCGGGCATCGAGTTCGAGCGCGCGGGCGGCCAGGCGTTCATTCGATTCGGCGATGGCCGCGCGGTCCAGGGCCGCGCCGGCGGCGGCACGCTCCGCGGCCTCCGCCCGCGTGCGGGCGCGGTCGGTGAAGAAGCCGACCAGCAGCGCGGCGCAGGGCCAGGCGAGCGGCTCCACCCAGGCATTGGCGGTCCAGGCCTCGGTGGAAAGCGCGATGCCGATGCGCAGCAGCCCGGCGGCGAGGCCCACGGCCAGGCCGGGCACCAGCCCGTGCCGCGCCGCGACATAGAGGACCGGCAGCGCGAAGGGGGAGACCGGCCAGCCGCCGAAGCCGTTGCCGCGCAGGACGAGGTCCAGCAGCAGCAGCGCGACCAGCGCGCCGAAGCCTTCCAGCAGCGGGCCGATGGGCAGGTCGGCGCCGCCGGCGCGGGGCGCGGGCGTCTCCGCGGGGGGCGCGGGCTCGGCTGCCGGCGGCACCGGCGTGTCCGCCACGGGCGGGGCGCGGTTCGCCTTGCCGCCCAGCGCGCGCAGGCGCTCCGCGGCTTCCTCCGCAGGCTTCGGGGCGCGGGACCAGGGCAGGCGGCGCCGGCGGGGCGCGGGCGCTTCCTCCCCGCGCGGCGCGGCACGCGGCACCAGGGGCGCCGGGGCGGGGGTGGCCGGCGGCGGGGCCAGGGGGGCGGCCCGCGGAGCCGCCAGGGGGGCAGCCAGAGGGGGAGCCACCGGGGCAGCCAGGGGGGCGACCGGCGGCGCGGCGGGCGGCGGCTGGCGGGGGGAGGGTTCGGTGCGGATCAGCGGCGTGGCGCGCGGCGGCGGCGTGGTGGCGGCGTTGCGCGCCGGCACGGGGCTGCCCGCGCCCTCCAGCCCCGCCATGGCGGCATGGGCGGCCCAGGGATCGGCGCCGGAGAGCGTGCCGCGGGGCGCCCGGACCGGCTCCGCCAGCGGTTCGGCCCGCGCGGCGGGGCGCGGGTCGGGCGCCGGCGTCACGCGGGGGCGCGGCGCCGGGGGCTCCGCATCCGCCGGCATCTCCACCGGGGGCAGGTCGCGGCGGCGTCCGGGGGACGCGGTCGGCAGCTTCACGCCTGCATCCCCGCCAATGGTGCCGATCCTGCCTTCATCCGAGCCCCGATCGCCTGCCCCGATCGCCGTCCGGTGCGCGGGTTTCCCGCGACCGTCGCATGAACAAGTGCTTATCGGGAAGGAACGGCCAGCGCCAGGGCCGCGGCCGCCACGGCTTTGTTTCCCCAGGGCGGCTTCCCCCTGGCGGGCGGCCCGGCGCGCGGGTAGGTGTTGGCGGCCACCGATCCGGGTCCGATGTCCGCCAGCGCCGCGCCCCCTGCCCGTGCCCCCGGCCTGCCCCTGCGAGACGGGCGGCGCTTCGCGGTGTCCTTCGCGGCGGCCTCGGCCGCGGCGATCGGGGCCATGGCGCTGCTGCCCGACCCCAGCGCGCCGCGCCCGGCCCGCTTCGTGGAAGCCGCCCCCTCGCCGGCCGATCGCGCCGCGGCGACGCTGGAACGCGCCTCCGCCGCCCGGCCCATGGATGCGGAGGCGCTGCGCCGCCTGGCCGACCAGCTGCGGACCACGCACCGGCCCCTGCAGCTCGCCATCGCCCTCGAACGCCTGCACGCGCTGACCGGGGAGCCCGCGCCGCTGCGGGAGGCGATGGAGCTGCGCACGGACCTCGGCGACCAGGCGGCGGCGCGGGCGGCGCTGGACCGGCTGTCGGCCATCGGCGCGACGACGGAGGCGGAGGCCCTGCGACTTGCCGCGCTGCGGCTGGATGGCGGGGATGCCGCCGGGGCGGTCGCCGGGCTGATGCAGGCGCTGGCGCGCGGGCCGACGCCGGAACTGGCGCTGCGCACCGTGCAGGCGGCGATGCGGCTGCCGGAACCGGGCGTCGCGCTGCGGGCGCTGGGCGCGGCACTCGGCCAGATGGCGCCGGACCTGCTGGAGGCGCTTCGCCGCGTGCTGATGGGCGATGCGCGGCCCGACCTGGCCCTGCTGCTGCTGGAAGGCCTGCCGCCGGCCACGCAGGCGGAACCCGCCACCGCCTTCGCCCTGGCGCAGGCGGAAGCGCGCGCGGGCTGGGGCGGCGCGGCGCTGGCGCGGCTGCTGGCGCTGCGCGCCACGGATGGCCTGCCCGCCGGCGCCGGCGCGCTGCTGGTGGAGCTGGCGCTGCGGGAGGGCCGGGTGGAGGAAGCCTTCGAGGTCGCGGCGCTGCTGCCCGCGGAGGCCTGGCCCCCTGCCCTGCCCGCGCGCCTGGCGGAGGCCGCGCGGATCGCGCAGCGGCAGGACCTCGCGCGGCGGATCGACCCGCAGCGCCTGGCCGCGCGGCCGGAGATCGCGGCCCCGATCGCGCTGGCGCGGGGCGACCGGGCGGCGGCGCGGCGGCTCGCGGAAGCCGCGCTGGCCCGCCCGCCGAACTCGTCCGACGGCGCAAGGGGCCTGGCCCTCGTGCTCCGGGAGGTCGGGCAGGACCAGCCGGCCTGGGACCGGCTGCGGCGGGACCTGCAGGGCGCGCGGCCCGATCCGGGGGCGCTGCGGCTTTTCGCCGAACTCTCCATGGCCGCGTCCCGCGGGGCGGCGGGGCTGGCGCTGCTGGAACGCCATCGCGGCGACGGCCCCGCGGCCGGGGAAGCCTGGCTGCGCCTGGCGCTGGCGGAAGACCGGGCGGAGGAGGCGGCGCGCTTCCTGGCGGATGGCGGCCCGGCCGGCGGGGCGGCGCTGGCGGAGGCGCTGACCCTCGCGGCACGGCGGCGCGAACCGGCCCTGGCGGATGCCGCGGCGGCGGCGCTGCGGGCGCGGCGCGAATGGCCGGATGGCTGGACGACGGAGGAGGCGCGGGTGACGGCGGCGCTGGCCCGGCCGCTCGGCACCGGCAGCCTCGGCCTCGCGCTCGACATGCTGGACTGGGCGTCGGAGCAGGAGGCGCGCAACCGCATCGTGCTGCTGCTGGCCGCGGTGCCGGAGATCGGCTCGGTCGCGGCGCAGCTGCCGACGGTGGCGCAGCACCCCGCGCTGCGGCGGCTGCGGCGGGAGGCGGAGGCGGCGGGCCCGCAGGCGAATGAGGGAACGACCGCGCGGCTGGCGCTGCTGGCGGTGCTGTCGCCGCGCGACGCCGTGCCGCTGCTGGCCCGGCGGGCAGAGGCCGAGCCCGGCCGCTTCGGCCCCGCGCTGGCGCTGGCGGCATTCCGGGCGGAGGGGACCGCCCAGGGGGAGGCGCAGCTGCGCGCGCTGCTGCCGCGCCTGACGCGCCCGCAGCAGGAGGGCACGCTGTTCCTGCTGCTGGGCGCCGCGCCGGCGGAAGCCCGCCCGCTGCTGGCGCGGATCACGGATGAGGCGCTGGGCGCGGGCTGGCGCCCGCGCTTCGAGGCGATGCTGGCGCGGCAGGGCCGGCGGGCGGAGCTGGTGGCGGCGCTGCGCGCCCGCGCCGCGCTGCCCGGCGAGGACCGGCGGGAGATCGCTCGGCGCCTGGCCGAACTCGGCGAGGCCGATACGGGGGAATGACCATGGGCATGCGGCTCTACGAATTGGCGGGCGAGGATCCGGCGCGGCGCTTCAGCCCCTATTGCTGGCGCAGCCGCTTCGCGCTGGCCGCCAAGGGGCTGGAGGCGGAGGGCGTGCCGTGGCGCTTCACGGAGCGCGACGTGATCGGCGCGCATGGCGCCGAGAAGGTGCCCGTGCTGCTCGATGGCGACCGCGCGGTGGCCGATAGCTGGGCCATCGCGGAATACCTGGAGGACACCTATCCGGACCGGCCGAGCCTGTTCGGCGGCGAGGCTGGCCGGGCGCTGGCGCGCTTCGTCAATGCCTTCGCCGATGCGGTGGTGATCCCGGGCGTCGCGCGGCTGGTGGTGGCGGACATCGCGACGGTGCTGCACCCGAAGGACCAGGCCTATTTCCGCGAAAGCCGGGAGAAGCGCTTCGGCATGACGCTGGAAGCGGCGCAGGCGGATCGCGATGCGCGGGTCGAGGGGTTCCGCCAGTCGCTGCACCCGCTGCGGATGGTGCTGCGGGCGCAGCCCTTCCTCGGCGGGGCCGCACCGCTCTACGCCGACGCCATCGTCATGGGCTGCTTCCAATGGGCGCGCTGCGTCAGCCCGTTCCGGCTGCTGGCCTCCGATGACCCGGTGGAGGCCTGGCGGCAGCGGATGCTGGACCTGCATGGCGGCATGGCGCGCAAGGTGCCGGCCTTCGATTGAGGCCTGAAATAAAGAAGGTTGGCATCGTCCCCGGCGGCATGGCCTGATGCGCCATCACGCTGCGGGAGAGCGATCCATGAAGGGTTTCATGCTGGCGGGCGCCGTGGCGCTCGGCCTGGTCGCGGTGGGCGCCGGCGCGCAGACGCGCGCGCCCTACACGCCCGGGCCGCACAACATCGAGCTGCCGGCGGATTGGCAGAGCCGCTTCATCCGCTACGCGACGGTGGACAAGGACGACCGCAAGATCATCCGGCACATGTATGTGAACCCGGAAGCCTATGCGGCGACGCGGGCCGGGCAGCCGGCGCCGGAGGGAACGCTGATCATCATGGCGGACACCCGCGCGCGGCTCGATCCGCAGGGGCGGCCGCTGCTGGATACGTCGGGCCGCTTCATCCCGGAGCCCGGCTGGATCGCCCTCGGCGTGCAGCAGAAGGAGGCCGGCTGGGGCGAGGGCTATGGCCCGGACCAGCGCAACGGCAACTGGGAATACGCGGCCTTCGACGGGGCGGGACAGCGGCGGAACATCCCGCTCAATTCCTGCTTCGGCTGCCACCTCGGCGCCCGCGCGCAGCAGGACTTCACCTTCACCTACTGGGACCACGCGGTGGCGCGGCGATAGCGCGACAGGAAGATTTTTTCGGGCCGCACAGCGGCCCGCGCGCGCAGGGCACCCTTGCCGCCGGGCACGCCAGCGCGTAGGCGCGAAGGCAAGCGGCCGGAGGCCGCGCCCGCCGTCTGAGGGCTTAGCTACATGACCTTTTCGCTGATCGGGCGTTGTGCGCGGACGGGGCAGTTCGGGGCGGCGGCCACGACCTCCTCGCTGGCCGTGGGGGCGCGGGTGCATGCGGTGGCGCCGGGCGTCGGCGCGGTGCTGACGCAGCACCGGACGGACCCGAGGCTCGGCCCGCGCGGCATCGGCCTGCTGCGGTCGGGCTGCACGGCGGAGGAAACGGTGGCGGCGCTGGTCGCCTCCACGCCGGATCACCAGTGGCGGCAGTTGGCGGCGATCGATGCCGCGGGGCGCACGGCGCATTTCCACGGCGCGCGGGTGAAGCCGGAAAGCGGTGCGGCCCATGGCCAGGATGTCGTCGCCATCGGCAACATCCTGTCCTCGAGCCGCGTGCCGGATGCCATGGCGGCGGCCTTCGCGGCGAACCCCGACCTGCCGCTGGCGGAACGCCTGCTGCGCGGACTGGAGGCCGGGGAGGCGGCGGGGGGCGAGCATGGCGCGGTGCGCTCCGCCAGCCTGCTGGTCTTCGGCGCGCATGATTTCGCGCTGGTGGACCTCCGCGCCGATGGCCACGACCAGCCCATCCCCGCGCTGCGCGCGCTGTGGGAGGAATATGCGCCGCTGGTCGATGCCTATGTCGTCCGCGTGATCGACCCCGACAACGCCATCGCGCTGTGAAGGAATAGCCATGCCCATCATCAACCGCATCGCCGCCCTGCAGCCCGAGATGGAGGCCTGGCGGCGCGACCTGCACGAATATCCGGAGCTGCGCTTCGAGGAGAGCCGGACGGCGGAGCAGGTGGCGAAGCTGCTGGCCTCCTGGGGCATCGAGGTCCACACCAACATCGCGAAGACCGGCGTGGTCGGCGTGCTGCGCGGCACGGGCAGTTCCGGCCGCACCATCGGGCTGCGCGCCGACATGGACGCGCTGCCGATGACGGAGGCGACGGGCCTTCCCTATGCCTCGAAGAACCCCGGCCGCATGCATGCCTGCGGCCATGACGGCCACACGACGATGCTGCTGGGTGCGGCGAAGTACCTGGCGGAGACGCGCAACTTCGACGGCACGGTCCACTTCATCTTCCAGCCCGCGGAGGAAGGCGGCGCCGGCGCCAAGGTGATGATGGATGAGGGCCTCTTCGCCCGCTTCCCCTGCGACACCGTCTATGGCGTGCACAACGATCCGTCCCTGCCGCTGGGCGAGGCCGATGTGCGGGACGACGTGATGATGGCGGCGAGCGACATCTTCTTCATCACCGTGCGCGGCAAGGGTGGCCATGCCGCGCGGCCGCATGGCGGCATCGACCCGATCGTCGTCGGCGCGCAGATCGTCTCCGCGCTGCAGACCATCGTCGCGCGGCGCGTTGATCCGCTGGAGGCAGCGGTGATCTCCACCACGCAGTTCCATGCCGGCACGGCCACCAACATCATCCCGGACGAGGCGACGCTCTGCGGCACCGTCCGCACGCTGAAGCCGGAGGTGCAGGATCTGGTCGAGGCCTCCATGCGGCGCGTGGTGGAGGCGACGGCGGCGGCGCATGACGCGGTGGCGGAATTCACCTACCAGCGCGGCTATCCGCCGACGGTGAACCACGCCGAGCAGGCGCGCCGCGCGGCGCGGGCCGCGTCCAGCGTGCTGGGCGAGGGCAAGGTGCGGCGCGACATGCCGCCGGTGATGGGCGGCGAGGATTTCAGCTTCATGCTGCTGGAACGCCCGGGCGCCTACCTCAAGCTCGGCCAGGCGGCGGGGGCCAAGGGGTCGGCGCCGGTGCACACGGTGCAATACGACTTCAACGACGACCTGCTGCCCGTCGGCGCCAGCTACTTCGCGACGCTGGTGGAGCAGGAGATGCCGCGGGGGTAGGCCCCGGGAGAAGACAGACCTGCGGCCGGCGTGAAGCCGGCCGAGGCCGCAAATGCGGCCCGCCGCTTATGCGGCGAAGCCAAGCGGCCGGAGGCTGCGCGTCACGCCGCAGGCGTGCCTTCGGCACGACGCGCCTGAGGGCAAGAATCCTTACCCCGCGGCGATGTCCTCCATGGCGCGGCGGCGGAGGACGTCCACCGTCGCCTGCGCGGTGGAGGCCGCGACGCCGAGGCTCTGCATGGCGTAGTCCGCCATGCCGAGCGCGGTCTCCCGCTCCCCCATCAGCACCAGGCCGGTGCCGGCGATCTCCTGCTCCAGCCAGGCCACTTCCTCGTCGCTATGGGTGCGGACCACGGCCTGAATGCCGGGGCGGGCGGCGCGGGCCAGGCGCAGCACCTCCCTCGCCTGGGGCGCGTCGGGCAGCGCCACGATGACCAAGCGGGCGCGTTCGGGGGCGGCGGCGTGCAGCACCTCCGGCCGCGTGGCGTCGCCCCAGACGGCGGGGATGCCCTGGGCGACCAGGCGTTCCGCGCCGGCGCGATCCTCCTCCACCACGATCAGCGGCAGGTGGTGACGGCGGAGCGCGGCGATGACGACGCTGCCGACGCGGCCGGAGCCGACGACGATGGCGTGGTCCGCCAGCACGGGCCAGGGGAGTTGCGGTGGCGCCTGCGGCCGCGCATCGGGGCGGGCCAGGCGCTTCTCCAGCCAGGGGGTCAGCGCCTCCGCCCCCTTCAGCAGCAGCGGCGTGGCGATGATGGTGCCGACGGCGGCGACCAGGATGGGGCCGCGCACGCCGTCCGGCAGCAGGCCCTGGCGGATCGCGACCTCCGTCAGCAGGAAGGAGAATTCGCCGATCTGCGCGATGCCGGCGGCGACCACCAGCGCGATGCGTGGGGCCACGCGGAAGGCCAGCATGACGGCCAGCGCGCCGCCGCCGATGCCGACCAGCACGGCCGCCAGCGCGGCGATCGCGGCCAGCGGCGCATCCCCCACCACGCTGAGGTCGAGCAGCAGGCCGACCGAGACGAAGAAGATGGCGGAGAAGATGCGGGCGAGCGGCGTCGCCTCCGCCGCGGCCTGGTGGCCGACATCGCTTTCCCCCAGCACCACGCCGGCGAAGAAGGCGCCCAGCGCGAAGGAGACGCCGAAGAGGGAGGAGGCGACGACCGCGACGCCGAGCGCGGCCGCCAGCACGGCGAGGGTGAAGAGTTCGCGGGAGCCCCCGCGCGCCACCCGCACCAGCGCCCAGGGCAGCGCGCGGCGGCCGGCCAGCACCATCACCAGCGCGAAGGCGATGAGGGAGAGCGCGGCCTTGCCGACATCCAGCACCAGCCCCTGCCCGTCTCCGCCCCCCGCCAGGGCCGGCAGCAGGACGAGGGCGAAGACGACGACGAGGTCCTGCATCACCAGCCAGCCCAGCGCGAGCCGCCCCGGCGGGCCGCCGAGCTTGCCGCGTTCCTCCAGCGCCTTGGTCGCGACGGCGGTGGAGGAGATGGCGAGCGCCAGCCCAAAGGCGAGCGAGGCGCCCGGCGCCAGGCCGAGCAGCCCCTGCCCCACCAGGGAGCCGAGCCCCATGGCCACCGCGATCTGCAGCACCGCCCCGGGCACCGCGACGCGCCACACCGCCAGCAGGTCCGCGGGCTTGAAATGCAGCCCGACGCCGAAGAGCAGCAGCGCCACGCCGACTTCCGCCATGGCGGAGACCATGCCGCGTTCCGCCAGCGACCCCGGCAGGTAGGGGCCGATCAGCATGCCGGCGGCGATGTAGCCGATCAGCGCCGGCATCCGCAGCAGGCGCGCCCCGCTGCCGAGGATGAAGGCGAGCAGGATGCAGGCGACGAGGGTCGCCAGCATGGGGTCGGGTCCATGGGGCATGGCCCGACCATAGCCGACCGTGACGGCCGTTGCCCATCACGCGCCCCCTTGCCACGATGGGCGGGATGCGCGCCCCCGATCCCTTCGACCTCACCTTCTCCCGCGGCTCCATGCTGGGCTGGGACCCGCCGGCGCCCCGGCCGGGCGCGCCCGCGCTGCTGCTGCTGCATGGCGCGGCCTGCGGCGCCTGGGTCTGGGCGGAGGGCTTCGGCAGCCGCCTGGCCGCGGCGGGCCATGCGGTCTTCGCGCCGGGCTTCAACCGCGGCTCCTCGCAGCGCCCGGCGGGGCTGGCAGATTACGCGGATGACGCGCGGGCGGCGATCGCGGCCATCCGGCGGCCGGTCGTGATCGTCGGCCATTCCCTCGGCGGGCTGGTGGCGCAGCGTCTGCTGTCGGAGCCCGAGGTGGCCGGCATCGCGCTGCTGGCGCCGGCGCCGCCGGAGGGCCTGGCCTGGGCCAATTGGCGGCTCGCCATGGCGGACCCGCCGCTGTGGCGCGCGGTGGCGCGGATGACGGAACCGGGCGCGGGCGCCGCCCAGGCCGCGCTGCTGAAACGCGCCTTGTTCAGCGCGGCGATGCCGGAGGCGCAGGCGCTGCGCCACATCGCGCGGATGGGGTCCGAAAGCCGCAGCGCGCTGCTGGAGGCGCAGGCGCCGCAACCCGTGCCGCCGGCCTGGGGCGTGGGCAAGCCCGCCGTGATCTATGGCGCGCGGCGGGACCCGCTGGTGCCGCCCGATGCGGTAGTGCGCACCGCCGCCTGGCACGCCGCGCCCTTTGCCCTGCTGGATGGCATGGCCCATGCGATGATGCTGGACTGGGGCTGGGAAGGCCTGGCGGACCGGCTGCTGGCCTGGGTGGAGGAAACCTGGAAGTGAGCGACGCCGTCCTGATCACCGGCGGTTCCGGCGGCATCGGCCGCGCCATCGCGCGCCGCGCGGTGGAAGCGGGCCTGTCGGTGGTGAACCTCGACCTGCGCGCCCCCGATGAATTGCTGCCGCGCGAGGCCTTTTTCGCGTGCGACTTCGCGGATCTGGCCTCGGCGCGCGGGGTGTTGGCGGAGGCGGCGGCGAAGCATGCGCCGCTGCGCCTCGTGAACAATGTCGGCGTGGTGAAGCCCGCCTCCATCGAGGAGACGACGCCGGAAGACCTGGCGACGGTGATGGATGTGAACCTCCGCAGCGCGCTGCTGGCGGCGCAGGCCCTGCTGCCGGCGATGCGGGCCGCGCGCTTCGGGCGGATCGTCAACATCGCGTCCCGCGCCGCGCTGGGGAAGGAACTGCGCAGCGCCTACGGCGCCAGCAAGGCGGGGCTGATCGGGCTCGCCCGCACCTGGGCGCTGGAACTGGCGGCCGACGGCATCACGGTGAACGCCATCGGGCCCGGCCCCATCGCGACGGAACTGTTCCGCCGCGCCAACCCGGACAACAGCCCCCGCACGCGCGCGATCATCGAGGGCATTCCCGTGAAGCGGCTCGGCACGCCGGAGGATGTGGCGCATGGCGTCCACTTCTTCCTGGATGACCGCGCGGGCTTCGTGACGGGGCAGGTGCTGTATGTCTGCGGGGGCATGACGGTGGGGCTGGCGCCGGTCTGATCCCGGCTTCCGCGTCCCCCTCCCCTCGGAGAGGGCTTCAGCCCGCCGAAACCCAGGGCGTCAGCAGATCCGCGGGGCCGAGGGGGCGGCTGCCGCGGACCATGGTGCGGTGAAGGCGCCAGGCGGCCGGGAAGGCGGCGCGGTGCAGGACGGCGCTGTTGTCCCAGACCACCAGGTCGCCGGCCTGCCAGCGATGCCGCAGCGTGATGGCGGGGTCCGTCGCCACCGCCAGCAGGCGGTGCAGCAGCGCCTCGCCCTCCGCCTCCGACAGGCCGCGGATGCGGGCGGTGGTGTCATGGTCCAGCACCAGGGCGCGCCGGCCCGTCACGGGGTCGATCCGCACCAGCGGGTGCACCACGGGGGCGAGGCCCGCGGCGCGGCCGCGGGGATGCGCGTGCTCCACGGCGAGATACTCGATCCGCTCCCGCAGATGGGGATCGAGCCGCGCATAGGCCGCGACCTGGGAAGCGAAGGCGATGACGCCGCCCTCGGCCGGGATCTCCGCAGCGAAGAGGGCGGAATAGCGGCTCGGCGCCTCCGCCCAGGTCATGTGGGCGTGCCACTGGGCGTGGCGGTCATCGGGCTCGTCCTGCTCCAGCACCACCTCCGGCAGGCCGGGCAGGGCGAGGCGGGAGAGCGGGTGGCGGGACAGCGTGCCGAGGCGGGCGGTGAAGGCCACCTGCTGCACGGGGTCCAGCGCCTGGCCGCGCAGCACCACCACCTCATGCGCCTCCAGCGCCTGGCGGAGCGCGGCCGCGCCGGCGCCGTCCAGGTCGCGCGTCACGTCGAGGCCCAGCACCTCCACCCCGAAGGCGGGATGCAGCGGGCGCGCCTCCAGCCCGCAGGCGGAGAGGGGCGCGGGGCGGGTTGGCAGGATGGCGGCGGGGAGGGAGGACATGGGGCGGTGTTCCAGGCAGGGGGGCGCGACGGGCACGGGGCGGGATGCGGTGAGCGTCAACACCCCTGGCGCTTCGTGTCCCGGCGGGCCGGCATGGAATAACCTCCGTCGATCGTGGAATCTGATTACACAACAAAAACTGGTTGAGTCCACCACCTCACGCCGTCGGACCGGATAAAAAACACTTCGCCATCGTCGATCCATTGATTGCGTCCGTGATGTCTTGGAATATCCGGCCATGCCTGACTGCCCCCCTGCCCCGCCAGCCCGCCCGCGCCGCGCCATGCCGCTTGCCGACCTGCGCGACGGTCCCCTCGCCCTCGCGCTGCGGGCGGTGCTGGTGATGGGCGCCACGGCGGCGGCGCTGGCGGCGCTCGGGCTGCTCCACCCGTGATGGAGGCGGCGATGTGGGGCTGGCTGGCGGCCATCCTGCTGGCCGCCCCGCCGGTGCGGGCGGAGGAAGAGGCGCTGCTGGCCGCGACGGTGATCCTGTAGCGCCGGCGGGCCGCGCCCCCTATCTCGCGTCGCAACCGGAAGGGAATCGGGCGTGGCGAGGGTGGCGGCGGGTCTGCTGGTGGTGGGTGGCGCGGCCTGGCTGGACGGTGGCTTCTGGCTGCTGGGCGCGGCGCTGGGCTTCGTGCTGTTCCAGGCGAGCTTCGGCTTCGCCGGCGCCTTCCGGCGGCTGCTGGCGGAAGGCCGCGGCGCGGGGCTGCGCGCGCAGATGGTGCTGCTGGCGGTGGCGACGGCGCTGATGCTGCCGGCGATCGAGGCCGGCAGCCTGGCGGGCGCGCCGGTGCGGGGCTTCGTCTTCCCGGTCGGCGTCGCCCTGCTGGTCGGCGCCTTCCTCTTCGGCATCGGCATGCAGATCGGCGGCGGCTGCGCCTCCGGCACGCTCTACACGGCGGCGGGCGGAGGCGCGCGGATGTGGATCACGCTGGCGGCCTTCATCGCCGGCGCCACGCTGGCGGCCTGGCAGTTCGAGGCCTGGGCGGATTGGCCGGGGATCGGCGCGGTGTCGCTGCCGGGCCTGCTCGGGCTCTGGCCGGCGGTGGCGCTCAGCCTCGCGGTCTTCGCGCTGGTCTGGGCGGCGTCGCGCGCCGTGGAGAAAGCACGGCATGGCGCGGTGGAACACATGGGCTGGCGGCCAGACGCGCCCTTCCCGGCGGTGCTGTGGCGCGGCCCGTGGCCGATGGCCTGGGGGGCTGTGGGCCTGGCCCTGCTGTCGGTGGCGACGCTCTGGCTGGCCGGGCGGCCCTGGGCCATCACCGCGGCTTTTCCTCTGTGGGGTTCCAAGATCGTCGAAGGGCTGGGCTGGGACGATCCGGCCTTCTGGCCCTTCTGGGAGGACCCGACCCGGACGGAGGCGCTGCTGCGGCCGTGGCTCGCGGACCGGACCACGGTGATGGACCTCGGCCTGATGGCGGGCGCCTTCCTGGCGGCGGCGATGGCGGGGCGGGCGGGGGGCTGGCGCTGGCCGCGCCTCGGGGAGGCCATTGCCTCCGTCCTGGGTGGGCTGCTGCTGGGGGTGGGGGCGGTGTTGGCCTCGGGCTGCAACATCAGCGCCTATCTCGGCGGCATCGCCTCCGGCAGCCTGCATGGCTGGGTCTGGATCGTCCCGGCGCTGCTGGGGAATGCGGTGGGGCTGCGGCTGCGGCCGGTCTTCGGACTGGCGCGTGCGTGATTCGCGGTATTTGACATCATCAATTCGTGCATTGTAGCAACACCCCCGGAACGACGCCCAATGTCGCCGGGGAACGAACGATGATGCGCATGACACTCCTTGCCGCCGCGCTGGCGGCCGGGTTGCCGCTGGGCGGGGCCCGCGCCCAGGCACCGCTGGTGGCGGAAGGCTGCATCGGCTGCCACGGCCCGAATGGCGCGGGGGCGGGGGGCGTGCCGACGCTCGCGGGGCGGGACCGGGCGGAGCTCATCGCGCTGATGGCCGCCTTCCGCGCCAATGAGCGGCCCGCGACCATCATGGGCCGCGTCGCCCGCGGCTATACGGAGGCCGAGATCGCCGCCGCCGCCGACCATTTCGCCCGCCTGCCGCGCTGAGGAGCCGCACCATGACCCTCTCCCGCCGCGCCTTGCTGGGCGCCGCCGCGCTGCTAGCGACCCCGTCCCTCTCCCGCGCCCAGGGCCAGGCCCGGCTGCTCGTGGTCGGCGGCGGCTTCGGGGGCGCTTCCGCCGCCGCCTTCGCCCGCCGCCGCTACCCGGAGATCGCGGTGACGCTGGTGGAGCCGAAGACGCGCTTCGTCACCTGCCCCTATGGCAACCTCGTCATCGGCGGCGTGCGCCAGATGAGTGACATCACCCATGGCTATGACGGGCTGCGCGCGAAGGGCGTGCGCGTGGTGCATGACTGGGCCACGGGCATCGACGCCACCGCGAAGCGCGTCCGGCTGCAGGGGGGCGAAACGCTGGAGTATGACCGGCTGATCCTCTCCCCCGGCATCGCGCTGCGCTGGGGCGCGATCGAGGGCTATGACGAGGCCGCATCCGAGCGCCTGCCCCATGGCTGGGTGCCCGGCGACGGCGCCCAGACAATGCTGCTGCGCCGGCAACTCGAGCAAATGCCGGATGGCGGCGTGGTCGGCCTCGCCATCCCGGGCAACCCCTTCCGCTGCCCGCCCGGCCCCTATGAGCGCATCAGCATGATCGCGGGCTACCTGAAGCGCCACAAGCCACGGTCGAAGATCCTGGCGCTGGATGCGAAGGACGCCTTCAGCAAGCAGGGGCTGTTCCAGGATGGGTGGAACGCCCTCTACCCCGGCATGATCGAATGGGTGCCGGCCAACCGCGACGGCCGCGTGACGCGCGTGGATGCGGCGGAGCGGGTGCTGGAGACGGAGTTCGGGACGCGCCACAAGGTGGACGTCGCCAACGTCATCCCGCCCCAGGCAGCGGCGCGCATCGCGGCCGAGGCCGGGCTGACCGATGCCTCCGGCTGGGTGCCGGTGAACCCAGTGACCTTCGAAAGCCGCGCGGCGCCGGGCATCCATGTGGTCGGCGATGCCAACATCCCCGGCCCCATGCCGAAATCCGGCTACATCGCGAACAGCACGGCCAAGCAGGCGGTGGCGAGCGCGGTGGCGTCCCTGCGGGGGGAGGCGCCTCCCCAGGCCCTTTACTACAACACCTGCTACAGCCATGTGGGCGAGGATTACGGGATCTCCATCGTTGGCCTCTTCCGCCCCAATGCGGAGGGGACGGCGATCGTGGAGGTGCCGAATTCCGGCGGCGTCTCCCCCCGCGGCGACCTGCCGGAGCAGCGGCGGCTGGAGGCGACCTATGCCGACAGCTGGTATGACAGCATCACGAAGGACATGTTCGGCTGATGGCCCCTGCCCTGTCTCGCCGCGCCACGCTCGGCCTGCTGCTGCTGGCCCTGCCCGGCGCCGCCCTGGCGCAGGAGGAAGCGGTGGCCGCCGCGATCCGGGAGCAGGTGGGCGACACGCCGGCGACCGAGGGCGGCATCATGCTCCGCGCGCCGGCCGTGGCCGAGAATGGCGGCCAGGTGCCGGTGACGGTGCTGGTGGACAGCCCGCAGACGGCGGAATCCCACGTCACCGCCATCCATGTCTTCGCCACCCGCAACCCGACGCCCGGCATCGCGAGCTTCCGCCTGACGCCGCTGATGGCGCGGGCGGAGGTGCAGACGCGCATCCGGGTGGCGGAGGACCAGCGCATCATCGCGGTGGCGCAGATGAGCGACGGCACGGTGCGCCGCACCGCGGCCGAGCTTCGCGTGACCACCGGGGGGTGCCTGTCGTGACGCTGGCCAGCCCCCGCATCCGCGTCCCCCGCAGCGCCCGGCCGGGCGAGGCGGTCGAGATTCGCGCCCTGATGGAACACCCGATGGAAACCGGGCTGCGCCAGGAAGGCGGCCGCCCGGCACCGCGGGACATGTTGCAAAGGCTGGTGGTTTCCGTGAACGGGGCGCTGGCCTTCCAGGCGGAATTCCGCAACGGGACCTCGGCCAACCCCTACCACGTCTTCTTCCTGCGTCTGGACCGGACCAGCGAGCTGGTCTTCACCTGGACCGACGAGCAGGGGCGGAGTGCGAGGGCCCAGGCGCGGGTGACGGTTGCCTGAATCCGGCCCGCGAGGCCGGTTTTCCGCGCCAAGCCTTGCGTTGGCGCGCCCCCTGCGCTAGGCGTCGCCCCGCGTCGGCACCCCTGGAGGCCGGCGCTTTTCTTTTCAAAGGAGCCTGGCAATGGTCCAGACTGTTCGGATCGAGGCTGTGGCGCGCGAGCACGCAGGTAAGGGGGCAGCACGCGCGACCCGCCGTTCGGGGCTTGTCCCCGGTGTCGTCTATGGCGCCAAGCAGGAAGCGACCCTCGTGTCGCTGGACCCGCGCGACGTCATGAAGGAACTGACCAAGGGTGGCTGGCAGTCGCACCTCTATGAGGTTGCGGTGAAGGACGGCCCGACGGAGCGCACGATCATGCGCGACGTGCAGTTCGACCCGGTGACCGACCGCCCCGTCCACGTCGATTTCCAGCGCGTCGCCCCCGGTGCGCGCATCCGCGTCCGCGTCCCCGTGACCTTCCTGCACGAGGATGTGGCCCCCGGCATCAAGGCCGGCGGCGTGCTGAACGTGGTGCGGCGCGAGATCGAGGTGATGGCCGAGATCGACAAGGTGCCGGACAGCTTCCAGATCGACCTGGCCGCCGCCAAGGTGGGCGAGAGCCTGCGCTGGTCCGCGATCAAGGACAATTTCGGCGCCCGCCCGGTGATCGTCGGCCGCGACTTCGTCGTGGCGACCGTCGCCGCGCCGACGACCGATGAGAGCCTGACGCCCGTCGTCGCCGCGCCGGCGCCGGACCCCAAGGCCAAGGGCGGCAAGGGTGGCAAGGCCGCCCCCGCCAAGGCTGCCGCGGCCCCGGCCGCGCCCGCCAAGAAGAAGTAAGGTACTGCCGGCGCCGGCCCCTCGGGGTGCGGCGCCGGCCCCCATCATCGATGGCCTGGACCGGGCTGCGCGGCACTGCCGCCCGGCACCGGCATGGCTGCGGAGGATGTCGTGGCGCTGTTGTGGGTTGGCCTCGGGAATCCGGGGCAGGAACACGCGAAGCAGCGCCACAACATCGGCTTCATGGCGATGGACGCCATCGCGCGGCGCCACGGCTTCTCCAGCTGGCGCAAGCGCTTCAAGGGCCAGGTGGCCGAGGGCAGCATCGGCGGCACCAAGGTGCTGGCGCTCAAGCCCGAGACCTTCATGAACGCCAGCGGCGATTCCGTGCAGCAGGCCGCGGCCTTCCTCAAGCTGTCCCCCGCCGATGTCTGGGCCTTCCATGACGAACTCGACCTGGCGCCGGGCAAGGTGCGGGTGAAGAAGGGCGGCGGCGCCGCCGGCCATAACGGCCTGCGGGACATGCAGCGCGCCTTCGGCAGCCCGGATTTCTGGCGCGTGCGGCTTGGCATCGGGCATCCCGGCCACAAGGACCGCGTGCATGGCCATGTGCTCGGCAATTTCGCCAAGGTCGATACCTGGGTGGAGCCGCTGCTGGACGCCGTGGCGGATGCCGCGCCGCTGCTGGCCGGCGGCAAGGCCGAGGAATTCATGACGCGCGTGGCGCTTCTGACGCAGCAGGGAACGGCGTGATGGAAAACGACGAGGGCATGTTCGGCGGCGATTTCGGCGGCCCGGGGCCGGAGGATTTCGCCAATGGCGCCGCGGCGCTGGCCGCCGGGCTGATCCGGGAAGCGCAGGCGCTGGCCGGCGCCGCCGCCGCGCTGCGCGCCACCGGCAACCCGAACCCGCCCGGCGTGGCGGCGGCGGAGCCGATCTCCGACGTCCGGCGCCTGCGCATGGTGCTGCACACGGCGGGGGAGGCCGCGCTGCGCGCCGCCCTCGCGCTGGATGCGGCTGCCCTGCTGGCGGAGAATCGCAGCCCGCAGGAACACGCCATCCGCATCGCCGATGCCGCCAAGCGCGTCGGCCTGCCGCCGGCGACGCTGGCGCCGCTGCTGCGCTCCGCGGCGCTCGACTTCCGCACCGACGACGCGGCGGCGCGCATCGCCGCCTCCACCCTGGCAGCCGATCTCTGCGCGCTGCTCGCTCAGGAAGGCTGATCTCCCATGGGTTTCAACTGCGGCATCGTCGGCCTGCCGAATGTCGGCAAGTCCACCCTGTTCAACGCGCTGACGGCCACCGCCAGCGCCCAGGCCGCGAATTATCCCTTCTGCACGATCGAGCCGAATGTGGGCCGCGTGGCCGTGCCGGATCCGCGGCTCGGCGTGCTGGCGAAGATCGGCAAGTCGCAGAAGATCGTGCCGACCAGCCTGGAATTCGTGGACATCGCCGGCCTGGTGCGCGGCGCCTCCAAGGGCGAGGGGCTGGGCAACCAGTTCCTGGCCAACATCCGGGAGGTGGATGCGATCGTCCATGTGCTGCGCTGCTTCGAGGATGACGACATCACCCATGTCGAGGGCAGCGTCGATCCGGTCCGCGACGCGGAGACGGTCGAGACGGAGCTGATGCTGGCCGACCTCGACAGCCTGGAGAAGCGGAGCATCGGGCTGCAGAAGCGCGCCCGTGGCGGGGACAAGGAAGCGGGCGCGCAGCTGGCGCTGATCGAGCCGATCCTGGCCGCGCTGCAGGCCGGGCGTTCCGCCCGCACGGCGATCCCGAAGGGGGAGGAGGAGGCGGTGCGTCGCCTCCAGCTCATGACCTCCAAGCCCGTGCTCTATGTCTGCAACGTCGAGGAGGCTTCCGCCGCCACCGGCAATGCCTTCAGCGCGCGGGTGTTCGAGATGGCGAAGGCGCAGGGGGCCAAGGCCGTCATCGTCTCCGCCGCCATCGAGGCGGAGATCAGCCAGATGGCCGATGCGGACCGGGCGGAGTTTCTCGAGTCGCTCGGCCTGGCCGATAGCGGGCTCGATCGCATCATCCGCGCGGGCTACGAGCTGCTGGGCCTGATCACCTATTTCACGGTGGGACCGAAGGAGACGCGGGCCTGGACGATCGTGCGCGGCACCAAGGCGCCGGGCGCGGCGGGCGTGATCCATGGCGATTTCGAGCGCGGCTTCATCGCCTCCGAGACCACGGCCTATGACGACTATGTTGCGCTGGGTGGCGAGCAGGGCGCCAAGGAAGCCGGCAAGATGCGCGTCGAGGGCAAGGAATACGTCGTGAAGGACGGCGACGTGTTGCTGTTCCGGTTCAACGTCTGAGCGCGCAGCGCAGACCCCCACCCCGACCCTCCCCCGCAAGCGCGGGGGAGGGAGAGTCCGACGTCCCCTCCCCCGCGCTTGCGGGGGAGGGTTAGGGTGGGGGTAGCGGCCGCCCCTACGCCGCCAGCCCGCGCTTCCTGAGCAGCGCGTCCACCGCCGGCTTGCGCCCCCGGAACCCGACATAGAGTTCCATCGGGTCCCGCGTATCCCCCGCCTCGAACACCGACTTCAGCCGCGCGGCCAGTTCCGGGTGGAAGGGGTCGCCCGCTTCCTCGAAGGCCTCGAAGCCGTCGGCGTCCAGCACCTCGGCCCAGAGGTAGAAGTAGTAGCCCGCGGCATAGCCGCCGCCGGCGAAGAGGTGGCCGAAATGGATCGGACGGTGGCGCAGGCCGATCGCCTCCGGCATGCCGATCCCGCGCAGGAAGTCGCTTTCGAAGGCGGCGAGGTCGAGCGTTTCCGGCGCGGCCACGCGGTGCAGCGCCAGGTCGATCAGGGCGGAGGAGACGTATTCCACCGTCGCGAAGCCCTGCCCCTCGTTCCGCGCCGCCAGCAGCTTCTCCAGTACCGCCTCCGGCAACGGCTCCCCCGTCTCCACGTGGCGCGCGTAGCGGCGCAGCACGTCCGGCACGCTCAGCCAGTTTTCCATCACCTGCGAGGGGAACTCGACGAAATCGCCCAGCACCGCGGTGCCGGACTGCGACGGGTAGCGCGCCGTGCTCAGCAGCCCGTGCAGCGCATGGCCGAACTCGTGAAAGAGCGTGCGCGCATCGTCGAAGGACAGCAACGTGGGGGATGCCTTCGCCACGTTGTTGTTGTTGACGATGATGGGTGAGACGCGCCCGTCCAGCGCATCCGCCACGCGGAAGCTGCTCATCCAGGCGCCGGACCGCTTGCCCGCGCGGGCGAAGTTGTCGAGCAGGAAGACGCCGCGATGCGTGCCGTCGCTGTCCGTCACCTCAAAGGCCCGCACATCCGGGTGGTAGCGCGGGATGTCGGCCCGTTCCTCGAAGCGGATGCCGAAGAGGCGCTTCGCGGTGTCGAAGACCGCGGCCAGCATCGCGTCCAGCGCGAAATAGGGCTTGAGCGCGCCGGCATCGATCTCGTGCTTCTGCTGGCGGGCGCGCTCCGCCCAGAAGCGCCAGTCCCAGGCCTCGATCGGGTCGTTGTGGCCGGCGGCGCGGGCCATGGCGGCCAGTTCCTCGCGCTCCGCCGCCGCGCGGGCCTTGGCGGGCTCCCACGCCGCGCGCAGCAGGCCCTCGGCCGCTTCCGGCGTACGGGCCATGGTGTCCACCAGCCGGTATTCCGCGAAATCGGCGTGGCCGAGCAGCCGGGCGCGTTCCGCCCGCAGGGCCAGGATCTCCTTCACCAGCGCCGCATTGTCGCGGTCGGGGTGCAGCGCTCCGCGGGCGACCCAGGCGCGCCAGGCACGCTCCCGCAACGCGCGCTCCGTCGAGAAGGTCAGGAAGGGCTCGACGGATGACCGCGCGAGGGTGATGACGTAGCCATCCTGCCCGCGTTCCTTCGCGGCCTCCCGCGCCGCCTGCACCAGGCTGTCGGGCAGGCCGCCCAGCTGGTTCTCGGCCAGCGCCATGGTCCAGTCATTCTCATCCGCCAGCACGTTCTGGCCGAAGCTGGTGTGCAGCGTGGCGAGGCGCGTGGACAGCTCCGTCAGCCGGTCGCGCGTCGCCTGGTCCAGCGCCGCGCCGGCCCGCACCAGGCCCTGGTAGCGCCGGTCCAGCAGGCGCCGCTGGTCGGGGGCGAGGCCGAGGCCGTCGATCCGCCCGTGCAGCGCCGCGACGCGCCGGAAGATGCCGGGATCGAGCGCGATGGCGGAGCGGTGGCGGGCCAGCTTCGGCGCCCAGTCGCGTTCCACCGCCTGCAGCTCCGGCGTCGCCTGGCTGAGCGTCAGGTTGAAGAAGACGGAGGCGATGCGGGTCAGCAGGCCGCCGGCGCGTTCCAGCGCCTCCATCGTATTGGCGAAGTCGGGCTCGGCCGGGTTGTCGCCGATGGCGGCGATCTCCGCGCGATGCGCCTCCAGCGCCGCCTCGAAGGCGGGCCCGAAATGCTCGGCCCGGATCAGGTCGAAGGGCGGCACGCCGAAGGGGGTGGTCCAGGGGGCGAGGAGCGGGTTCTCGGTCATGCGATAGTTGTGGGGTGCCGCCCCCCGCGGGTCCAGGGCACCTCGACAGGATCGCCCGATCCGCTAGCGTCAGCGCCAAGCATACCGGGACGGAACGTGACCATGCAGCGCAGCGAGACCCGCATCCTGACCACGCATACCGGCAGCCTGCCGCGCCCGGCCGCGCTGACGAAACTCTATGCACGGCGCGTGCGGGGGGAGGCGGTGGACCCCGCGGCGATCGAGGCCGAGGGCCGCGCGGCGCTTGCCGGCATCATCCCGAAGCAGATCGAAAGCGGGCTCGACATCATCAACAATGGCGAGCAGCAGCGGGAGAGCTTCGTGCTGTATCTCCGCCACCGCCTGAGCGGGCTCGGCGACAGCAGCAGCCGCACGGGCTGGGCGGACCTTGATGCCTATCCCGACTACAAGCAGCAGGTGAAGGAGCTGGCGGGGAAGCAGGAAGCCGTGACCAACACGGATTTCCTCCCCGCCGCGATCGGGGAGGTCCGCTACCTCGACCCCGCCGCGGTGAACGACGAATGCACGGATTTCAGGACGGCGCTGGCGGCGCATTCCGGCAGCTATGCGGAGGCGTTCCTGACCGCGCCCTCCCCCGGCATCATCGGCTCCATCGTGCAGAACCGGCACTACGCGACGGAGGAAGCCTATCTGGCGGCGCTGGGCGATGCGCTGCGCGTGGAATACGAGGCGATCGTCGCGCAGGGCTTCCTGCTGCAGCTGGATTGCCCGGACCTGGCGCTGGAACGGCATTGCTCCTATCGCGACCGCCCGCTGTCCGATTTCCTTGGCTTCTGCGAACGCGTCATCACCGCGATCAATCGCGCCATCGCCAACATCCCGCGCGACCGCGTGCGGCTGCATGTCTGCTGGGGCAACTATGAGGGCCCGCATGACCACGACGTGCCGCTGGAGGACATCCTGCCCATCGTGACGCAGGCCAAGGTCGGCGGCTTCGTGCTACCCTTCGCCAACCCGCGCCACGCGCATGAATACAAGATCTTCGAACGCAAGCCGCTGGCGGAGGACCAGATCCTGGTCGCCGGCGTGCTCGACACCACCACCAACTTCATCGAGCATCCGCAGGTCGTGGCTGACCGGATCGAGCAGGTGGCGCGGGTGATGGGCGATCCGCGGCGCGTGCAGGCCGGCACGGATTGCGGTTTCGATACCTCCGCGGGGCGCGGCCGCGTGGCGAATGACGTGGTCTGGGCGAAGCTGAAGTCGATGCGCCAGGGCGCGGAGATCGCCTCCGCCCGCCTGTTCAGGAACTGATCGCGATGTGCTGGTTCTGCATGGGCCCCGACGCGCACGGGCTGCGCGCCGAGGCGATCGAGGATGAGGAGGAGGAGGAGGAGGAGGCGCCGCCGCCGGTTCAGGAAACCGGCGCGCCCACTGCCTCCAGCGCCGCGCGGGCCACTTCCATGTCATCGGAGTAGTGGCCGCCGGAGACGCCGATGGCGCCGATCATCTGCCCTTCCTCCATCACGGGATAGCCGCCGCCGAAGATGGTCAGGCGCGGCGTGTGCGTGATGCCGTGCAGCAGCGGCGGGTCGTTCTTGATGAAGTCCCACCAGACATGGGTGGCGATGCCGAAGGATGACGCGGTCCAGGCCTTGTCCTGTGCGATCTGGATGGCGAGGTGCGCGGCGCCGTCCATGGCGTGGAAGGCCTTGAGCTGGCCGCATTCATTCACCACGGCGATGCACATCGCCTTCTTGAGTTCCCGCGATTTAGCCACCGCGGCCTCGATCATCCGCTGCGCGGTGTCGCCATCGATGCTGCGCTTGATGATGGACATTGGCGTTCCCCCTATACCGCCCGCGCGGCGATCTGAGCCTCGACCAGCGCCACCGCCACGCGGCGCGGCGCATAGGCATCGCCGACGAGATGCGTGCGCTCCACTCCGGCCCGCTTCAGGGCATCGACCAGGCCGTTGCGCGCTTCCGCCTGGCCGATCCAGAGCAGCGCGGCGCAATCCTCCACCCAGCCTTCCCGCCCCGTGAGGTAGTGGCGCAGCACCACCGCGCCGCCCTCGATCCGCACGGGCGCCATGGAGGTGCGGAATTCCGCGCCGGCCTTGTCCAGCTCCCGCAGCGTCGCGATGCGCGACACCATGGGCAATTCGCGGAAGGGCTCGAAGAAGCGCGTCGTCACCATCAGTTTGCCGAGCGGCGCCACGGCTTCCGCGATGGCAGCGGCCCAGTAGTAGCCATCCTCGTCCATCAGCAGGATGCGCTTCGCGGGGCCACCGCGCAGCGATGCGAGGTCGCCGATGGAGGTCGGCGCCAGCACCGGCACGCTGCCATCGCCGGGCAGCGAGGGCGCCACCGCCTGCGCGCCCGCCGCCACGATCACGGCATGCGGCTGCTCCGCGAGGATCTTCGGGAGTGTCGCTTCCTCGCCGAGGCGAAGTTCGACACCAGCGCGCTGCAGCGCGCCTTCCTGGAACAGGGTCAGGTGCCGGACCTCGCCGCCCAGCGGGAAGTGGCTGGCATCGCGGAACTTGCCGCCGAGCACCTGGTCGCGCTCGAACAGCACCACGCGATGCCCGCGGTCCGCCGCGGTGCGTGCGGCCTCCATCCCCGCCGGGCCGCCGCCCACGACGACGACGGTGTTGCGCACGGCACGCTTCAGCTTGCCGAAGAAATGCTCCCGCCCCGCCAGCGGGTTGGTGGAGCAGCCGATGGGCTCGCCGCTGGAAATCCAGTCCCAGCACTGGTTGCAGGCGATGCAGCGGCGGATTTCCGCCGCGCGCCCCGTCCGCGCCTTGTTCGCCCAGTCGGGATCGACGATCAGCGCGCGGCACAGCCCGACCATGTCGCCGTCGCCGGAGGCGACGATGCTCTCCGCCTGTTCCGGCGTCTGCACGCGCGTGGATTGCACGACGACGCAACCGTCGCCAACCGCGCGCTTCACCGCGGCCTGGATGCCCCGATAGGATTCCTGCGGCCAGTGGCGGTCCGGCAGGTGCGTGTCGATGGTGTTGAAGTTGCCCTGGCTGAGCGAGACGTAGTCGCAGAGTCCCTCCCGCGCCAGGCGCGCCGCGATCTCGCAGGCCTGGTCGGCATCGATGCCGCCCTGGGTGAATTCCTCCACCGCCAGGCGATAGCCGATGATGGCGCGATGGCCGATGCGCCGGCGCACGCCCTGCAGGATTTCCGTCGGAAAGCGCAGCCGGTTCTCCAGGCTGCCGCCATAGCGGTCGTCGCGCTTGTTCGTGTAGGGGGAGACGAACTGGCCGATCAGGTGGCCCTGCGCGCCATGGATCTCCACGCCATCGGCGCCGGTCTCCATGGCGTTGAGCGAGGCGGAGACGAAGGCCTCCACCATCTGCTCCACCTCCACCGTCGTCAGCGCATGCGGCGTGCCGCCGGATCGCGGGCAGGGAATGGCGGAGGGCGCCAGCAAGGTGCCGACGCGGCGGCCCAGGTGCTGGCGGCCGCCATGGTTGAGCTGGAAGACGAAGAGCGCGCCGGCATCATGCACCTGGGCGACGAGCTTCCGCAGGCCGGGGATGGGCCCGCGGTCGAACAGGGGAATGGCCTGCGGCGTCACCGCATCGCCGGGATGCACGCGCGCGGCTTCGCTGACCACCACGCCCGCGCCGCCCTCCGCCACGGTGCGATAGAAGGCCAGCATGCGGTCGCCGACGCGGTTCTGCTCCGCGAGGTTGGAGGTGGTGGCCACGCGCATGACACGGTTGCGCGACCTGGCCGCACCGATGCTGATCGGCGTGAACAGCCTTGGAAAAGCCTGAACGCTTCCGCCGTCCATGCGCCGGATGTCCTCCCGATTGCGGCCAGCCTACCGGCACAAGGTTGTACGGACAAGGTAGCTTGCGCGACCCGCGGGGATCGGGCGATGCTGGACGCGGGAAGAAACGACACCAGGAATGCCATGGCGCGCCTTGATGCTGCGGTCAGCCTGTTCTGGGTCCTGCTCGGCATCGCGCTGTGCTGGAGTTCGACGCAGCTTGGGTTGAGCGACCCGAGCGGGCCGGGCTCCGGCCTGTTCCCCTTCCTCGCGGGGCTGCTGGTGCTGGGCAGCGGCGTCGGGCTGCTGGTGCGGCACGTGGTCACGGGCGGCCAGCCCGCGCCGGGGGAGGAGATCGCCCCGCAATTCTGGGAAGCGCCGGGCGCGCCCTTCCGCGTTGTCGTGCTGATCCTCGTCGTCGGCGGCATGATCGTGGCGGTGCCCTGGCTCGGCTTCGCACTGGCGGGGGCCATCGGGCTGCCGATCCTGTTCCGCGTCATCGCGCCGGAGAAATCCTGGGTCACCGCCATCATCACCGGCATCATCGCCGCCGGCAGCATGCATCTGCTGTTCGCGGTCGCGCTCGGCACGCCGCTGCCGCGCGGCTCGCTGGGGTTCTGAACCATGGACCCGATGGGCGGCCTTCTCGCGGGGTTCGAGGTCATCCTGACCTGGCAGAACATCCAGTTCATCTTCATCGGCAGCGTCATCGGCACGCTGATCGGCGTGCTGCCCGGCATCGGCCCGCTGGCCGCGCTGTCGCTGCTGCTGCCGGCCACGGTCGCGCTGCCGCCGGTCGGCGCGGTGGCGATGCTCTGCGCCATCTTCTACGGGTCGATGTATGGCGGATCGATCACGTCGATCCTGGTGAACATCCCGGGCGAGGCCGCCTCGGTCGTCACCTGCCTCGATGGCTACGCCATGGCGAAGCAGGGGCGCGCTGGCGCAGCGCTGGGGATGGCGGCGCTGGGGTCCTTCATCGCGGGCACGCTCGGCATCATCGTGCTGTGCCTGGCGGCGCCGATGCTGGGCGCCTTCGCCATCCGCATGGGACCGCCGGAATACGCGGCGCTGATGCTGCTGGGCCTGGCCTGCACCATCCTGATGATCCAGGGATCGGCGCTGAAGGGCGCGATCATGATCGGGCTCGGCGCCTGGCTGGCCGCGATCGGCATGGACATCGTGACCGGCGAGTTCCGCTTCACCGCGGGCAGCGTCGATCTCTCCGCGGGGATCGAGCTGCTGGCCGTCGTGATCGGGCTGTTCGGCGTGTCGGAGATCCTGCTGAACGTGGAGCAGGCGGCGCGCGGCATGGCGGTGAAGGCGAAGCTGTCCGGCCTGTGGCCGACGCGCGCGGACTGGAAGGCATCCTGGGCGCCGATCCTGCGGGGCAGCGGGCTCGGCTTCGCCATCGGCCTGCTGCCGGGCGGCGGTCCCGTCACGGCGTCCTTCCTCTCCTACGCCGTGGAGCGGCGGGTGGGGAAGAACCCGGAGACCTTCGGCAAGGGCCGGATCGAGGGCGTGGCGGGGCCGGAGGCCGCGAACAACGCGGCGGTGTCGTCGGGCATGATCCCGCTGCTCTCGCTCGGCATTCCCGGCAATGCGGTGACGGCGCTGCTGATGGGCGCGCTGATCATCAACGGCGTACAGCCCGGCCCGACGATGATGATCGACCGCGCCGACGTCTTCTGGGGCGTGGTCGCCAGCCTCTACATCGGCAATGTCTTCCTGCTGGTGCTGAATCTGCCGCTGGTGGGGCTCTGGGTGCAGCTGCTGCGCGTGCCCTATGCGGTGCTGTTCCCGGCCATCCTGCTGCTGGCGCTGGTCGGCACCTATTCGGCCAACCGGAACCTCTTCGACCTCTGGGTCATGCTCGGCTTCGGCGTGGTGGGCTGGTTCCTGCGCAAGCTCGGCTACGAATTGGCGCCGCTGGTGCTGGCCTTCGTGCTGGCGCCGCTGCTGGAACAGTCGCTGCGCCAATCCATGGTGATGTCGCCCGACGGGGCGATGATCTTCCTCCAGCGCCCGCTGGCCGCGGTGATGATCGCCGCGGCCGTCGGGATCCTTCTGCTGGTCGTCTTCAAGCGCAAAACAACAACCCTTGTGGGAGGAACAGCATGACCATCACCCGACGCGGCCTGCTCGCCACCGGCGCCGCATTGCCCTTCGCCGGCGCCGCCCTGGCGCAGGACACGCACCCCGCGCGCGCCGCCCTCAACGCCATCAAGCCCGCGGGCTATCCGCGGGAGCCGATCGAGATGGTCGTCGTCTATCCCGCCGGCGGCGGAATGGACATCACCGGCCGCGTCGTGCAGCGCTTCTTCGAGCGTGTGACGGGCGAGCGTTCCTTCGTGAACAACCGCACCGGCGGCGCGGGGCTGGTCGGCCATACCTGGCTCGCGACCCAGGCGCCGCATGACGGGCACGCCATCGGCATCATAGCGAACCTGGTGATCTCCGACGCCGCGCGATCCCAGGGACGCTGGCAGGTCAGCGACCTCGACCATATCGCGCACCTCAATGCCGAACCGCTGAACCTGATGGTGAATGCGGAAGGTCCCTTCAAGACGGGCGGGCTGCGCGGGTTGCTGGAAGCGGCGCGGGCCCGGCCGGGAACCATCCGCGTGGCGAATGTCGTCGGCGGCTACTACGAATACCTGATCGAGCAGCTGGAACAGGCCAGCGGCTCGCGCTTCCTCAAGGTGCCGTTCCAGGGCGGTGGCCCCGGCATCACCGCGCTGCTCGGCAACAACGTCGACCTCGCCTTCGGCTTCTTCGCGGAGGTGCGCGGCCACATGCAGGGCAACCGCCTGCTGCCCATCGCGGTGACGGGCCGCCAGCCCACCGCCTTCCTGCCGGAAACGCCGACGGTGAACAGCGTGATCGGGCGGGATGACGTGAACTGGGGCGTCAGCCGCTGGATCGCGGTGCCGAAGGCGGTGCCGGCGGATCGCAAGGCCTGGCTGGCCGCGGCCTTCCGCGCCGCCGTCGCCGACCCCGCGCTGGTCGAGGAATTCCGCAACCTCGGCGCGCTGCCCGATCCGGACCTCAACACGCCGGAGAAGCTGAACGCCGCGGTGGCGCAGATGGCGGAAGCCGAGCGCGCCTACCTCGTCGCCTCCGGCCGCGCGACGCGCTGACCATGCCCGATGTGTTGGGGTGGCGCGGCTGCTTCGGGGTGGTCACGCCCTCCACCAACACGGTGGTGCAGCCGGAATATGACACGATGCGCCCGCGCGGCATCACGAACCACGTCGCGCGGATGCACATCGCGAACGACCCGCTGAACAGCGATGCCGATTTCGACACGCTGATCAGCCGGATCGACGCCGCGCTGGAAGGCGCGCTGGAACGCGTGCTGACGGCGCAGCCCGACCGTATCGTCCTCGGCATCTCCGCCGAGAGCATCTGGGGCGGCGGTCTCGCCGCCGCCCGCGCGATCCAGGATCGGGTGGACCGCATGACCGGCGGCCTGCCCTTCACCCAGGCCGCGGATGCGCTGCCGGCCGCGCTGAAGGCACTCGGCATCACCGGCCCCGTCGGGCTGGTGACGCCCTACTTCCCCGTCGCCCACAGCCACCTCGTCAACTACATCGCCGAGATCGGGTGCGAGGTGGTGGCGGCGAAGCACCTGCAACGCCCCTCCCCTGTCGGCATCGGCCTGACGCCGCTCGCCACGCTGCGCGATGCGATCAACGAGGTGAACCGGCCGGAGGTCCGCGCCATCATCCAGTTCGGCGCGAACCTGCCCATGATGCACCTGGCGGCGCAGGCGGAGGCCTGGCTCGGCAAGCCCGTCATCGCCATCAATGCCGCGACCTACTGGCACGCGCTGCGCAGCCACGGGATCACGGACCGCATCACGGGCTGCGGAAGGCTGCTGGAGGAACACTGACATGGCCACCAACGAGGAACGCCTGGCCGCACTCGGCGTCACGCTGCCGCCGCCCTTCCGGGACGAGGCCAACCGCGTCCGCGCGCTGCGATCCGGCATCCATGTCTACATGAGCGGCCACGGGCCGCTCGGCGAGGGCAATGTGCCCCTCGTCGTCGGCAAGCTCGGGCGGGAATTGTCGATCGAGCAGGGGCGGGAGGCCGCGCGGATCACGGGCCTCTGCTGCCTCTCCACGCTGCGGCACTACCTCGGCACGCTCGATCCCGTGGTGCGCTGCGTGCGCGTGATGGGCTTCATCAACTGCGCACCCGGCTTCAACCGCCCGTCGGAGGTGCTGCACGGCTTCTCCGACCTCATGGTCGATGTCTTCGGGGAAGGCGGGCGCCACTGCCGGTCCGCCATCGGGGTGGCGGAGCTCTATTCGAACATCCCGATCGAGGTGGAGGCGCTGTTCGAGCTGGCGGGCTAGGACGACCAAAGCCCCCACCCCGACCCTCCCCCGCAAGCGCGGGGGAGGGAGGGACAATCACCCGGCCAGCATCGGCTCGATCACGCCGCGCAGCGCCTCCGCGAAGACACCGGAGAGCACGGGCTGCGCGGCGCGCTCCGCGGTGAACAGCCGAAGCGTCTGGGATGGCAAGGCGCGGTCCTCGATGGGGACGAAGGCCAGGTCGCCGCGCGCCTCCTCCGGCTGGATGTTGAGGCGGTTCAGCAGGGTCACGCCCTGGGCCAGCACGGCGACGCGCTTCATCACCTCCACCTCATTCGCCTCCACGATCGGGTCGGGGCGCAGGCCGCCCTGGGCCAGCCCGGCCTCCACCAGCGGGCGGAGCGACATGCCCTCCGCCGGCAGCACCAGCCGGGCGGCCAGAAGGTCAGCGAGGCGCAGCGACGCGCGGCCAGCCAGCGGATGGTCCGGCGGCATGACGGCGCCGAGGCGGCATTCCCAGGCCATCAGCGTCGCGATCCCGCGCTGGCCCTCCGCGCCATAGGCCAGGCCGAGATCGGCCCGGCCCTCCCGCACCGCGGCCAGGATTTCCGGCAGCGACAGGCGCTGGAAGACCAGGCGCATGCGGGGCCGCGCGGCGCGGGCCGCCAGGGTTGTGCGGGCGACCAACTCTGGGCCGAGGCCGCCCATCATCGCGACCGTCAGCGTCCCGCCATGGGTGCCGCGCATCTCCTCGATCAGTGCCGCGGTGCGGTCATGGTCCGCGAGCGTCCGGCGGATATGGGCGACCACCGCCTCTCCGGCCGCCGTCAGGCGCAGGCGGTTGGGCAGGCGGTCGAAGAGGGCCACGCCCATCTCCGCCTCCAGCGCCAGGAGCTGGCGGTTGATGGAGGAGGCGGAGACGGCGAGCCGGGTCGCGGCGCGGCGGATGGAGCCGTGGCGCGCAACCTCATCGAGGTAGCGGAGCATCCGCCCGTGCAGGGATCGCATGGGGGGAGCGTGCCGGGGTGCTGCCCGAAAGGCAACGGCCCGCGCGCAAAGTGCTGCTTCCCGGCGTGCGCGGGCGATGCTTCCTGAAGCCAGGAGATCGCCCCATGCCCGCCGACCTGCCCGCCTTCCTGAACGCGCTGTCCGAAATACCCGCCATCACCGACCCGGTGCTGGTTCGCCAGCGCAGCCGGGACATGAGCGGCGCCTTCAGCCCGGTGCTGAAGCGGGAGGCGAAGGATCGCAGCGCCGATGTGCTGCTGCGGCCGCGGGACCGGGACGACGTGCTGCGCATCGCCGCCGCTGCCGCCCGGGCCCGCGTGCCGCTGATCGCGCGCGGCGCCGGCACCGCCAATTTCGGCCAGGGCATCCCGCTGCAGGGCGGCGCGCTGCTGGACATGACGGCGCTGGACCGCGTGGTCTGGCATCGCGGGCCGGTGGTGCGCGCGGAATGCGGCATACGCCTCATCGACCTCGATGCCGCGACGAAGCCGGCGGGGTTCGAGCTGCGGATGCATCCCTCGACTCGCCGCGCCTCGACGCTCGGCGGCTATCTCGGCGGCGGGCATGCGGGGGTGGGCAGCTGCCAGTACGGCATCCTGCGGGACCGCGGGAACATCCTGGCGCTTCAGGTGGTGAGCGTGGAGGAGGAGCCACGGATCGTCGAGCTGCGCGGCCCTGACGTGAACCTGGTGCACCACGCCTATGGCGCCAACGGGCTGATCCTGGAGGCGGAGATGCCCCTCGCCCCGGCCTGGGCGTGGCAGGAGGCGATGGTCTGCTTCCCCGACTTCATGCAGGCCGTCCGCTTCGGCCATGGGCTGGCGGTCAGCGACGGCATCATCAAGAAGCTGATCTGCCTGCACCAATGGCCCCTGCCCTCCCTGGTCGCGCCGCTGGCGGGCGCGATGCGGGAGGGGCAGCACATGGCGATTTGCATGGTCGCCGCGCCCTTTCTCGAATCCTTCGAGAGCCTGGTGCGCGATTTCGGCGGCACCATCACGGCGACGGCGCTGGAGGGCCAGGGCAGCTACGGCGCGCCGGCCTATGAATTCGCCTGGGGGCATACGCGCTTCCACGTCAACAAGCAGGACCGGAGCCTGGTGAACTGCATCGGGCTCTATCGCGATCCGGGCCTGGTGGACTCGATCGGGCGGTCGGTGAAGCGCTTCGCGGGCCTCGGCCCCTTCCACCTGGAGGCCAAGCGCTTCGACGGCACGCTGTCCTTCCAGGGATCGCCGCTGTTCCGCTACGAGGATGAGGCGCAGCTGGCCGCGGTGACGGCGGGGATGCAGGAGGATGGCGCGATCGGCGCCAACAACCACACCTTCCTGGTGCGGGAGAACGGCATGAAGCCGGTGGACGAGACGGAGATCGCCTTCAAGCGGGCGATGGACCCTTATAATCTGCTCAACCCCGGCAAGCTCGCCATCGACCAGGCCTCGGTCGCTGCCAGCGCGGGCGCGAAGATCGGCGCCAGCGGCTGGACCTATGCGGGGGCGAAGGCCGCCGAATAGCGGTCAGAGAAGGCGCAGCGGGCCGTCATTCTTGACCTCCTCCATCACGGCGTAGGTCCGCGTCTCCTTCACGCCGGGGAGGCTCAGCAGCACCTCGCCCAGGAAGCGGCGATAGGCGGCCATGTCGGCGAGCCGCGCCTTGACCAGGTAGTCGAAGCCGCCGGCGACCATGTGGCATTCCAGCACCTCCGGCGCGCGCGTCACGGCTTCCGCGAAGCGGGCGAAGGCGTCAGGGGTGGTCTTGTCCAGCAGCACCTCCACGAAGGCGAGCAGGCCGAGGCCGAGTTTTTGCGGGTTCAGCCGGGCGCTGAAGCCCAGGATGTAGCCTTCCTTCAGCAGGCGCCGGAACCGCTCGCTGGTCGCGGCCGGGGAGAGGCCGATGCGCTCCGCCAGCTCTGCATTGGTGATGCGGCCATCGCGCTGCAGGATGTCCAGCAGGCGGAGGTCGATCCTATCCAGCACCGGCGATCCTTCTGGTTCACGGCTATTCGGCCATTGATTCTATGGTGAACGGCTCAAAACGCCAGATGGTGATCCGGCGTTCCGGACCCTAGCCTTCGGGTGCCGAGACGGAGCCGCCGCCATGACCCCGCCCTTTGCCGACCTGCTGGCCGATGCGCCCCGGCGCGACGCGCTGCGCCACGCCGTCACCGCCGCGACCCGCCGCGCGGAGACGGAGTGCCTGCCGCCGCTGATCGAGGCCGCGCGGCTCGACGGCGCTGTCCAGGCAGTAGCGAAGGCGCTGGCGCGGGATCTCGTGACCACGCTCCGCGCTCGCCCCCGCAAGGGCGGCGTGGAGGCGCTGGTGCAGGAATTCTCGCTCTCCTCCGAGGAGGGCGTGGCGCTGATGTGTTTGGCGGAGGCGCTGCTGCGCATCCCGGACGACGCGACGCGCGATGCGCTGATCCGCGACAAGATCGGCGGCGGTGACTGGGCCGCGCATCTCGGCCATTCGCCCTCCCTCTTCGTCAATGCCGCCACCTGGGGCCTGGTGGTGACGGGGCGGCTGAGCGCGACGGCGACGGAGCGCGGGCTGGGCGCGGCGCTGACGCGGCTGGTGGCGCGGGCCGGGGAGCCGGTGATCCGCCGCGGCATGGACATGGCCATGCGCATGATGGGGGAGCAGTTCGTCCGCGGCGAGACGATCGAGGAGGCGCTGAAGCGCGCCCGCGCCATGGAGGCGAAGGGTTTCCGGCATTCCTTCGACATGCTCGGCGAAGCCGCGATGACGGCGGCGGACGCCGCACGCTACCTCGCGGCCTATGAGGTCGCGATCCACGCCATCGGCCAGGCCAGCGCCGGGCGCGGGATCATCGAGGGGCCGGGCATCTCCATCAAGCTCTCCGCGCTGCATCCCCGCTACAGCCGCGCGCAGCGGGCGCGGGTGATGGCGGAGCTGTTGCCGCGGCTGCTGGGCCTGGCGCGGCTGGCGCGCCGCCACGACATCGGCCTCAACATCGATGCGGAGGAGAGCGAGAGGCTGGAACTCTCGCTCGACCTGCTGGAGGCGCTCTGCGCGGACCCCGCGCTGGCGGGCTGGAACGGCATCGGCTTCGTCGTGCAGGCCTACCAGAAGCGCGCGCCCTTCGTCATCGACGTCGTCGTGGACATGGCGCGGCGGACCGGGCGGCGGATGATGGTGCGCCTCGTGAAGGGCGCCTATTGGGACAGCGAGATCAAGCGCGCGCAGGTGGACGGCCAGGCGGACTTTCCTGTGTTCACGCGCAAGGTCCACACGGATGTGTCCTACCTCGCCTGCGCGCGCCGGATGCTGGCGGCGCCGGATGCGATCTTTCCGCAGTTCGCCACGCACAACGCGATGACGGTCGGCGCCATCCACGCCATGGCGGGCACCGACGCGGCGTATGAGTTCCAGTGTCTGCACGGGATGGGGGAGCCGCTCTATGAGGCGGTGGTGCAGCGGATTGGCCGCGCCTGCCGCATCTACGCGCCGGTCGGCACGCATGAGACGCTGCTGGCCTATCTCGTGCGTCGGCTGCTGGAGAACGGCGCCAATTCCTCCTTCGTCAACCGCATCCATGACCCCGCCGTGCCGGTGGAGGCGCTGCTGGAGGATCCGGTCGCGGCGGCCGCGGCGCTGGCGCCGGTGGGACGACCGCATGACGGGATCGCCGCGCCGCGCGCGATCCTCGGCGCCACGCGCGCGAACAGCGCGGGGATGGACCTGGCCGACGAGGATGCGCTGGAGACGCTGGCCGCGACGCTGGGCGCGGGCCTGCCGGCTGCCGGCGACGCGCCGCGCCCCGTGCTGAACCCCGCCGATACGCGCGACATCGTCGGCACGGTGCGCGACGCGACACCCGACACGGTTCAGGCAGCGATCACCGCCGCCGATGCCGCCGCGCCCGGCTGGGAAGCGACGCCGGCCGATGCGCGGGCCGCGACGCTGGAGCGTGCCGCGGACCTGATGGAGGCGCGGATGCAAGCGCTGCTCGGCCCGATCGTACGGGAAGCCGGCAAGTCCCTGCCCAACGCCATCGCGGAGGTGCGGGAGGCCGTCGATTTCCTGCGCTACTACGCGGCGGAATCGCGCGGGCTGGAAGGGCGGGCACTCGGCCCCGTTGCCTGCATCGCGCCCTGGAACTTCCCGCTGGCCATCTTCACGGGCCAGGTCGCGGCGGCGCTCGCCGCGGGGAACACCGTGTTGGCCAAGCCGGCGGAGGAGGTGCCGCTGATCGGCGGCCTCGCCGTCTCGATCCTGCATGAGGCCGGCGTGCCGCGGGACGTGCTGCACCTCGTCATCGGCGATGGCAGCGTGGGCGCGGCGCTGGTCGCGGATCCCCGTGTGCAGGGCGTGATGTTCACGGGATCGACGGAGGTGGCGCGCCTCATCAACCGGGAACTCGCGAAGCGTCTCGGCCGTGACGGGCTACCGGTGCCGCTGGTGGCGGAGACGGGCGGGCAGAATGCGCTGGTCGTGGACAGCTCCGCCCAGCCGGAACAGGTGGTGGCGGATGTGCTGGCCTCCGCCTTCGACAGCGCCGGCCAGCGCTGCTCCGCGCTGCGGCTGCTGTGCCTGCAGGAGGAGGTGGCGGAGAGCGTCATCGCCATGCTGAAGGGCGCCATGGCGGAGCTGCGCGTCGGGCGGCCGGATCGGCTGGACGTGGATGTGGGGCCGGTGATCTCGGCGGACGCGAAGGCGGGGCTGATCGCGTATGTCGAGGCGATGCGCGAGGCCGGTCACGCCGTGCACGCGCTGACCTTGCCGGCGGACTGCGACCGCGGGCATTTCGTCGCGCCGACGCTGATCGAGATCGACGGCGTGGCCGCGCTCACCAAGGAAGTCTTCGGCCCCGTGCTGCATGTGCTGCGCTTCCGGCGCGACGGGATGGAGGCGCTGATCCGCGACATCGCCGCCACCGGCTATGCGCTGACCTTCGGCGTGCATTCCCGCATCGACGAGACGATCGACCGCCTGGTGGAGGCCGCGCCGGCCGGCAACGTCTATGTCAACCGCAGCATCATCGGTGCCGTCGTCGGCGTGCAGCCCTTCGGCGGGCATGGGCTGTCCGGCACCGGGCCGAAGGCGGGCGGGCCGCTCTACCTCCGGCGGCTGATGCGCGCCGCGCCGGAACCGCGCGGTGCGGCGGCAACACCGGCGGCGGAGAGCTTCCTCGCCTGGTTGCAGGCTGCAGGCCATGACGATGCGGCGGCCTTCTGCGCCGACGCCATCGCCGCCTCCCCGCTCGGCATCGACCGCCTGCTGCCGGGCCCCGTCGGGGAGAACAACCGCTACCGCACGGAACCGCGCGGCCGCATCCTGGCCGTGCCCGTCACGGAGGAAGGCGCCTGGCGCCTCGCCGCCGCGGCACTTGCCACCGGCAATGCCGTGCGGATCGTGGCGCCCGCCAGCTTCCGCCTACCGCCGGGTCTTGTGGGGCGGGTGGAGACGCTGGACGCCGCGGATTGCGCCGCCGTGCTGACGGAGGCGGAGGGCGAGGCGCTGGTCGCGATTGCCACCGCCATCGCCGCGTTGGACGGCCCCATTCGGCCAGTCCTGGTGCTGCGTCCCGGCGAGGATGCGGCGGCGCTGGCGATGCTGGTGGCGGAGCGCGCCATCAGCACCAACACCGCGGCGGCCGGCGGCAATGCCAGCCTGATGAGCCTCGCCGCCTAGGGCCCGACCTTCGCGATCTGCTCCATGCCGGGCTGGTAGGGGAAGGTCGCGCGCCAATGCTCCGCGATCTCCGCCCGGCGCGCGACCCAGACGCCCTCGAACTTCCCGATGTAGTCGAGGAAGCGCATCAGCCCCGCCGCGCGCGCGGGATGGCCGATGGAGCGGAGGTGCAGGCCGCAGGACATCATCTTCGGCTGCGTCCTGCCCTCCGCATACAGCATATCGAACTGGTCGCGCAGGAACTGGAAATAGTCCTCCGACGTCGCGAAGACGCCGCGGCCGAACTTGCTGTCGTTGGTCACCAGCGAATAGGGGACGATGAGCTGCGGCTTGCCGTCCTGCAGCACCCAGTAGGGCAGCTCGTCATTGTAGCAGTCGCTGTCGTAGCGGAAGCCGCCTTCCTCCACGAGCAGCCCTCGCGTGTGGATGCTGGGTCCATAGCGGCAATACCAGCCGAGCGGGCGCGATCCGATCGTCCGCTGCAGGCTTTCCACCGCCATGCGGATATGCTCGCGCTCCTGCTCCTTGGTCAGCTTGTAGTGCTCGATCCAGCGCCAGCCATGGCAGCAGATGTCGTGCCCGGCTTCCCGGATCGCGGCCGCCGCGGGCGGGTGGCGTTCCAGGGCGAGCGCGCAGGCGAAGATCGTCATCGGCCAGCCACGCTCCGCGAACAGGCGCATGATGCGCCAGAAGCCGACGCGGACGCCGTATTCGAACATCCCCTCCGCCGCCAAATCGCGGCCGCCGGCGGGCACGACATTGGCCGCGCTTTCCGTCAGCGTCGCCTCGGAGAATCCGTCGCCGTCCATCAGCGAGTACTCGGACCCTTCCTCGTAGTTCATGACGAAGTTGATCGCGATGCGCGCGCCGCCGGGCCAGCGCGGATGCGGCGGGTTTCGGCCGTAGCCGATGAGGTCCCGGGCATAGGGACCCGTCAGCGCGGAGGACATGGGCATGGCTCCCTCTTCGTCGCGCCATCATGCCGCAAGCGACGCGCGGCGCCAGCCATTGGAGAGGCCGCGCGCTTCGGCCATGCTGGCCGGCCCCGCTGGAAGGAACGTCGCATGACCCGCCGCCTGTTGCTGCAGCCGCTGACGCAGGCCGCCTTCGCCCCCTTCGGCGACGTGATCGAGCCGCCCGCGCCGGGCCAGCGGATCTCGCTGCTGGAGACGATCGGCGGGCAGGACGGCGCGACGCAGCCGCGCCTGTCCTTCAGCACGGCGGAGCCCTGGGCCCTGCCGCTGGAGGCCACGCGGATGGAGCGGCACAACCGGTCCTCCCAATGCTTCGCGCCGATGGATGTGGCGCGCTGGGTGCTGCTGGTCGCGCCCGATGCCGGCGGCAGGCCCGACGAGGCCGGGCTGCGCGCCTTCCTCGCCCGGGGCGACCAGGCGGTGAACTACCACCGCGCCACCTGGCACCACCCCGTCCGCGCCCTGGACCGGCCGGGCCGCTTCGCCGTCATGATGTGGACCACCGGCACCACCGAGCAGGACGAGGAATGGGCCACGCTGGCGGAGCCCGTCTCGATCCATCCGGCGGAGCCGGTCTCGATCCACGAGGGCTGACGCTACGCCCTCGGCGCGGTAAGCAGGCGCCCCCAACGCCGGAGGATCACGCATGACACAGGAAAACCCGGTCTATCTGCGCTGGCGCGCCGGGCGCCCGCAGCCGGAGGAGGAGCGGTTCGACAACCTCGATGCCGCGCTCGACGCCGTGGAGGCGCGGTGGGAGACGCTGCAGCACCAGGTGCCGCAGATCCTCGACCACCGCCGCATCCTGATGCTCAGCACGGCGGAACTGCTGACCATGGCGGAGGAGGAGGAAGCCTCCCCCGACGCCAAGGCCTAACGCGAAGGCGCGAAGCCCAGCGGGTCCGGCCGGGCGGTGCAGACGAAACTCTCCGCCCGGTTCGGATCGCCGCTGCCGGTGTAGCGCGCATAGGCGGGGTAGCGGCAGGCGGGGATGGAGCGGACGGTCTGCAGCGTCTCCGGATGGATGTCGAAGGCGGCCGGCGCCTCCGGCGGCGGCGTGCCGTCCAGCCAGGCCTCCAGGATCGACAGCGTGTCGAACTGGGACGGCCCGACGACATTGTGGCCGCTGCCGGCCGTCACGTAGAAGCGCAGGAAGCTGTCCGTCTCCGCCTGGCCCATCCGCGCCACGACGCTGCGGTAGTATTCCGCGACCATCGGCGTGCCGACGGCATTGTCCGCCGCGGGCTGCAGCAGGATCAGCTTCCCGCCGCGGGCGCGGAAGCGGCTGAGGTCCGGGTCCGTCGCATCGAACAGCGTGGACAGGTACTGGATGCGCGCAGCGTGGCGCGTGGCCTGGAAATGGAAGGGGTCGAAGGCGTCGTCCTGCACGATGGCATGACGCACCAGCGCGGCGGCGAAGTTCAGCACGGCGCCGCGACGCGGCTCGAACGCCCGGCCCGGTGGCAGGGGGTGGGAGGGCGGCTCCGCGCCGGTGACGTAGAAGGGCCACTGGTAGCGCGCCCCGTCCTCATCCCCCGTCACGCCGAAGCCGGGATAGCGGGTGATGCCATGCGCCAGCGGCACCTGCATCGACCAGGGCTCCCGGATCGCGTTCACCACGGCGATCTGCGCATCGCTGAGGCATCCCTGCCCGCGCGCGCCATCAGGGCAGCGCAGCGTCGCGACGTCGTTCGGGCATTCAAGGTAGCGGGCGATGATGCCGTCCCGCACACCATCGGCATCGTCGCAGGATTGGCGCGTGCGTTCCGCCACCAGCCGCACCGCCGCCGCATCCAGCCAGCCGGTCACCATCAGGGACCGGATGTGGTTGTCGGCCAGGTGGATGTAGAACCAGCTCAGCACCGGGGAGACGGCGATGACGCCGTCATAGTCATCGGGAAAGCGTTGCGCGACCATCAGCGCTTCCCGCCCGCCGGCGGATTCGCCGTTGAAGATCACGCGGGTGGGCGCACGGCCATACGCGGCCTCGATGACGCGCAGCGCCACGTCGCGCGTCTTCTTCATGGACTCGACGCCCCAGTTGCGCATGGCCTCGTCGTTGCGCATGAAGCCGACATCGTTGCCCTGGTGGCCGCCATCGCCGCCGAAGGTCGCGTAGCCCAGCGCGATGGGATAGGGCGCCGTCAGCGGCACGGGGTCGAAGCGGGCGGAGGCCTTCTGGCCGGGCGCGGTGATGACGGAACCGCCGAGGCCGCCGCCCCCGGATTGCAACGCGCGCCCGTTCCAGGCCAGCGGCAGGTTCACGTTGAAGAGGATGCGCGGCGCGGCGGGATCGACCGGCCGGATCTCCCCCTGCACGTTGCAAATGCACCGGCAGTGCCTGCGCGAATTCCCCGTCGGGATGCGGGCGCGGCGGCGTCTCCGCCAGGCGCTGCGCCGCGGTGACGGCGGCGCCGCCGGTCGGCAGGCCGATAACGCCGGCGGGGATGGCGAGGCCCGCCAGATCCTCGCAGCGCTGCAACGCCGTGGTCTGCGCCGCGGCCGGCAGCGCGAGCAGCGCCAGCAGGCCGAAGGCGATCGATGCTGCCCTCATCCCCGTTCCCCCTGTTGTTGCGCCGTCAGCGAGGCGGCGATGCGCCGACCGGATGGGCGGCGAAGTATTCGGTATCGATGGGCCGCGGCTTCCAGTCCGGGTTGGTCGGCCAGTCCACGAAGCGCGTCGCCACATCCTCGCCGTAGCGCACGCGGAACAGCAAGGTCCGCTGCGGGCCGTTGGTGTATTCATGCACCTCGCCCGGCGGGTGGACGACGAAGCGGCCGGGCGTGACATCGACGCTGCCTTCCGGCGTCCACATCACGCCACCACCCTCGAAGCAGAAATAGATCTCGGTCGCCCAGGGGTGGCAGTGGTTGGGGCTCACCTGCCCGGGTTCCCAGCAGGCGACGGTGAAGTCGCCGCCGGCGCTGCGGCCGAGGATCTTCTCCACATGGCGCTGCGGGTTCCAGACCTGTTCGGCGCGAAGGTCGAAGCTGTGCATGGCGGTGGTCCTTCAGTTGTCGAGCTGGATGCGCGCGGTGCGGATCACCTCGGCCCAGCGGGCCGTCTCCTCCCGCAGCCTGGTCGCGAAATCGTCGGGGCTTTCGTCCATCGCCTCCAGCGCCTGGCGGCGGAAGGCGTCCTGCGTCGCCTCGCTGCGCGCCACGGCGGCGCAGCCGGCATGGATGGCGTTGACCAGGGGCGCGGGCGTGGCACGCGGCACCAGCACGCCGAACCAGGACCGGACATCGAGCGGCCCTTCCCCTGCCTCCGCCAGCGTCGGCACCTCCGGCAGCATGGCGCTGCGCGTGGTGGCGAGTTGCGCGATGGCCCGTGCCCGCCCCGCCGCGATCAGCGGCTGCACCGCCAGCAGGTTGCTGACGACGAACTGGATCTGGCCGGAGACGAGGTCCGTCGCGGCGTGGGAACTGCCGCGATAGGGGATGTGGGTCAGGGGCGCGCCGCTGCGGCTGGCGATCAGCTCCCCCGCCAGATGCTGCTGCGATCCCGCGCCAGGGGAGCCGTAGGAGAGGCCGCCCTGGGTGCTGCGCGCCAGCGCCAGCAATTCCGCGACGGTGGCCGCGGGCACGTTCGGCCCCACCGCGATCACGTTGGGCGAACTGGCGAGGATGCCGACCGGCGCCAGGTCGCGCTCCACATTGAAGGGCGCGTTGCGGATCAGCGACGGGTTGATGGTGAGGTTGCCCGCGGCGGCGACCAGCAGCGTGGTACCATCCGGCGCGGCGCGGGCGACGGAGGCGATGCCGATGCTGCCGCCCCCGCCAGGACGGTTCTCCACCACCGCAGGGACGCCGCTGCGGGCCTGGAGACCCGCCGCCAGCAGCCGCGCCAGCGCATCCACCGGCCCGCCCGGCGTGAAGGGCGCCACCAGCGTGACGGCGCGGTCCGGCCAGGCAGGCTGTGCGAGGGCGGGCAAGGCGATTGCCGCGCCGGTCAGCGCCAGCAGGGAACGACGGTTCATCATGGCCATGTCCTCCCGGCCGCCTATTGCGGCTCGATCCCCGCGGCGCGGGTCGCCTCCGCGGCCTTCTCGATCTCCTCCCGCAGCTTGGCCGCCAGCACGGCGGGCGGGCTGCCGACCACGCGGTTGCCCTGCGCTTCCAGCTGCGTGCGGGCTTCCGGGACGTGGATGGCGGTGCGGAATTCCGCGACCAGGCGCTCCACGATGTCGGATGGCATCCCCGGCGGCCCATAGATCGCGTTCCAGCCGCCATCGACGGCGTAGCCGGGCACGCCAGCCTCCGCGACCGTGGGCAGGTCGGGCAGCCGGTCGAATCGCTCCCGGCTGCTGACGGCGAGCGGGCGGACGCGGCCATCCTCGATCACCGGCAGCGCCGCCAGCGGGTTCAGGAAGATCGCGTCCACCTGGCCCGCGACCACGGCCTCCAGCGCCTGGGTCGCGCCGCGGAAGGGCACGTGCAGCATCTCCACCCCCGCCTGGAAGGCGAGCTGCGCCGCGGCGAGGTGGATGGAGTTGCCGACGCCCGGCGAGCCGTAGGAGACCTGCCTCTGCCGCGCCCGCGCGAGCAGGTCGGCCAGGTTGCGGATCGGCAATTCCTTGTTGGCGACGAGGACATAGGCCGGCGCCACCAGCAGCAGGGAGATGGCGGTGAAGTCCTTTTCCGTGTCGTAGGGCAGGCGGCGGTAGAGGCTCGGATTGATGGCGTGGGAGCCTGTCGTGTAGAGTAGCGTGTAGCCATCGGGCCGTGCGCGGGCGACGGTTTCGCTGGCGATGATGCCGTTGGCGCCGGTGCGGTTTTCCACCACCACCTGCTGGCCCAGCTGGATGCCGACCTGCCGCGCCATGATGCGCGCCGCGACATCCGGCGCGCCGCCGGCGCTGAAGGGCACCAGCAGGCGGATCGGGCGGTTCGGGAAGTCCTGCGCCATGGCCGGCGCGGCCAGGGCGGAGAGCCCCAGGCCCATCAGCATCCTGCGTCGCATGCGGGTTCCTCCCTTTGGTTGGTCGTCGTGTCAGTCGTCGATGCGGGGCAGCAGCAGCCAGTTCTCCCGGCCCGGGCCGGTCAGGATGGTGGTGGTGCCGCCATAGGTCGCGGGGTCGCGGTCGGCGGGGTGGTTGTGCAGGATGCGGCCGGGCGTGCCGGGGATCTCGTAGTCGCGCCCGGCAACGGTCAGCACCAGGCGATAGCCCTTCGGCACGACGATGCTGGTCGGCCAGATCTCGATGTCGAGTGTCACCGCTTCCCCAGGCACCAGCGGATCGCGCGCCGAGTGGCGGTGCCAGGGGCGCCAGGGCAGCGATTTGTCGGGATCGGTTGCGCGATGGCTGGCGCGCAGCCAGCCGCGGGCGACTGGCGTCGGTTCATGCGCGCCGGCGAAGATCACCTCCGCCCCGCGCGGATCCATCAGCCGCAGCGTGAGGAAGAGGTCGGCGTCGCTGGTGCTGGAGGCGATGGTGAGGCGCGCGGCGAGCGGGCCGGTGAACTCGGTCTCCCGATCGAAGGCGGGCGTCGCGAAGTCGAGGCCGGGGCCGAGCGCCTCGAATGTCTTCGCGGTGGCATCGGCGGGCTCGTCGCCCAGCGCCAGCGCCGCGGCATCGAGGTGCAGCGTGGTCCAGCGCGTGCCCGACAGCGGCCATTCGTCATCCGCGCGGGAACCTGCGCCTTCGACGCGCCGCACCACGACCTGCACGCGCTTCTCGCTGTCCCAGCCATTGTCGAGGCCCTTGAGGAAGCGGTCCATGAAGCGCATCTGCATGGCGACGCCATCGGGCAGGTAGAAGCTCTCGAAATGCGTGCCGATGTGCATCGACAGCCATTTCTGGCGTGAGCCCGCCTGCACGAAACCCTCGACATTGCCGCGAAGGTGCACGCCCGGCCCGCCCCAATTGCCGGAGGAGAGCAAGGGCACCTCGATGCGGGAGAGGGCGGGGCGACGCTCCGCGTAATACGCATCGTCCAGCGTGTGGCGCAGGATCGTGCCGCCATAGTCCACGCGGTTGGCGGCGAGCAGTTCGGGCGAGAGGGGCGTGCCCGTCGTCGGCTGGCCGGTGGCGCGGTCCCGGTGCCGCGTCTCGCCATTGCCATGCTGGTTCACCAGCACCTGGCGTTCCAGCCAGTTGGTGGTGAAGGTGTTGGAGAGCATGCCGCCGTGATGCGTGCGGTCGCGATAGGGATCGACGAAACCCTCCCACGGCACGATCGCCGCCAGGTGCCTCGGCCGCAACGCCGCGACGCGCCACTGCGTATGCGCGAGGTAGGAGATGCCGAGCAGCCCGACGCGGCCATTGCACCAGGGCTGGCTGCCCGCCCACTCGATCGCGTCGTGGTAGTCCTGGATCTCCCGCGGCGACATGGGGTCGAGGAAACCCGGCGACTTGCCGGTGCCGCGCGCATCGACGGCGAGCACCGCGAAGCCCTGGGGCACCCAGCGTTCGGGGTCCACGAGTTCCCAGCGGAGATACTGGCCGGAGGAACCGGCGAAGATGTCGGGATGCAGCTTGTGCAGCTTCTCCCACTGCGCGGTGTAGCCATCCGCGAAGTGCACGTCCTTGCCATAGACGCCCTGCGTCATCACCACCGGCACCGGCTGGTCCGTGCGCGGGCGGTAGAGGTTGCCGCGCAGCACATGCCCGTCATTGACGGGGATGGCGACATCCTTCTCGACGATCATGCCGGTCATGCCTCGATCAGCGGCATCAGCAGGAAGCTCTCCCGCGTGCCGCCCGTCGCGATGCTGTTGCGGCCGCCGAAGGTCGCTGTGTCGCGGTCGCGCGGATGGTTGTGCAGGATGCGGCCGGGCTTGCCGGCATATTCGAAGTCCCGCCCCGCCACCGTCAGCACCAGGCGATGGCCCGGCGGCACGACGAGGCAGGTGGGCCAGATCTCGATGTCGAGCGGCACGAAGGTGCCGGGCTCCAGCGGTTCCATGCGGTCATGCGGATGCCAGGGGCGCCAGGGAGTGGAGCGCGCTTCGTCGATCGCACGGTGGGACGCGCGGAGCCAGCCGCGCGCGACGGGCACGGGTTCATGCGCGCCGGTGAACACCACCTCCTGCCCATCGGGGGCGAAGCAGCGGAGGGTCGCGAAGACGTCCATGTCCGTGGTGTCTGATGCGACCCAGAGCCGCAGCGCCAGCGGGCCGGTGAACTCCATCGCGGTGCCGAAGGGCTCGGTGGTGAAGTCGATGCCCTCGCAGAAGGCGTCGTAGTCCAGCACCGTCTCCGCACCCGGCGCTGTCCAGCCAAGGCTGCGGTCGCCGAGGAACAGTTTCGTCCAGCGTGTGCGCGCCAGCGGCCATTCACGCTCCATCCGCCGCGTGCTGGGCTTTCCGGGATGGCGGATGGAAAGCTGCACGCGCGGCTCCCGCTCCCACCCATTGTCGTCGCCGCGCAGGAAGTGGCCGAGGAATCGCTTCTGCATCGCGACGTAGTCGGGCAGGTAGAAGCTCTCGTAATGCGTGCCGTCATGCATGGAGAGCCACTTGTCGGCCGTGCCCGCACGCTCGAAGCCCAGCGTATTGCCGCGGAGATGCAGGCCCGGCCCGCCCCAGTTCCCTGCTGAAAGCACCGGCACCGTGATGCGCGAGAGATCGGGCGTGCGTTCTCGCATCCAGCCATCATCGAAGGGATGCTCCGCGATCTGCTGCGGATGCTCCGCGCGGCTGCCCTTCAGGATGTCGGCGTTGTGGGCGGCGGGGCCCGTCGTGCGATCGCCCGTCTCCCGGTCGCGATGTGGCGTCTCCGCGCTGCCATGCTGGTTCACCAGCGCCTGGCGGGGCCACCAAGCCTCGGTGAAGCTGTTCGACAGGATGCCGCCATGGTGGCTCCAGTCGCGGTAGAGGTCCGTCGCGCCCTCCCACGGCACGATCGCCGCCAGGTGCTTCGGCCGCAGCGCCGCCACCTGCCACTGCTTGATGGCGAGGTAGGAGACGCCGAGCAGCCCGACGCGGCCATTCGACCAGGGCTGTGTGCCGGCCCAATCGATCGCCTCCGCATAGTCCTGCGTCTCCCGCGGGGAGAAGGGATCGAGGTAGCCGGGGGAGCGGCCGCTGCCGCGCGAATCCACGTTCACCAGCGCGAAGCCGTCGGGCACGAAGCGCTCGGGGTCCGGCACTTCCCAGCGCAGCCAGCGCCCACTGCTGCCTTCTGTCGCCAGGCCCGGATAGAGCTTCGTCAGCACATCCCATTGCGGCGTGTAGCCATCGGCGAAGTGGATGTCCTTGCCGTAGATGCCCATGGACATGATCACGGGGAACGGGCCCGGGCCCTCGGGGCGGAAGACATTGGCGCGCAGCACGACGCCATCCGCCATCGGGATGGCCACGTCCCGTTCCACGATCATCGTCATGCGCTCAATCCACCTGGATGCCCGTGGCGCGGCCGATCGCCGTCCAGCGCTGGAATTCCTCGCCGACATAGCGTGCCGCGTCATCCTGCGGTCCGCCCACGGGATCGAGGCCCGTGGCCTGCAGCCGCGCGCGCACCTCGGGCTCCGCCAGCGCGGCATTCACCTCGGCGTTCAGCCGCGCCAGGATCGGGCGCGGCGTCGCGGCGGGGAAGAGCGCGGCGATCCAGGTGGCATCGACGGCCTCGGGGAAGCCGAGCTCCACCGCGGTCGGCACATCCGGCAGCGCGGCGGAGCGCTGCGCGCCCGTCACCACCAGGCCGCGCACGCTGCCCGCGCGCACCTGCTCCACGCCCGTGTTCATCGCGATGGTGCCGACATCGACCTGGCGCGACAGCACCGCGGTGACGACGGGCGCGGCGCCCGGGAAGCCCACGGGCTGCACATCGGCGCCGCCCAGCACGCGCAGGATGCGCTCCGCCGAGAGATGGCCCGTGGTGCCGACGCCCGGCACCGCCAGGTTCAGCTGCCGCTGCTTCCCGAGCGCGATCAGCGCCGCGAGGTCCGCCGGCCCCGCCTGCGGGTGGGAGACCAGCATGTGCGGCGTGGAGGCGACGATGGCGGCGCCGACGAAATCCTCGACCTTATAGCCCGCGCGCGGCGACAGCGCCGGGTTCACGACGAAGGAGGTGGTGGCGAAGAGGATCGTGTGCCCGTCCGGTGCCGCCCGCGCCACCTGCTGGCTGGCGATGTTGCCGCCGGCGCCGACGCGGTTCTCCACGATGATGGGCTGCGGCAACCGCGGCCCCAGCGCCTGCGCCATGATGCGCGCGACGACGTCGGCCGGCCCGCCCGGCGCGAAGCCGCAGACGAAGCGGATCGGCCGGTCCGGCCAGGCGGGCTGCGCCCGTGCGATGGAGGGCAGCAGCAGCGACGCACCCAGCAGGGCGCGACGCCGCATCGGCGGCAGCGTCATTCTTGTTCTCCTCCCAGGCAACCCGCGACGCGCGCGGGTGTCAGTCGATCCCGCGCCCGGCGCGGGTCTAGTCGATCGAGATGTTCAGCCCGCGCACCACCTCGCCCCAGCGCTGCAACTCGGCCGCGACGAAGGCCGCATTCTCCGCGCGCGTGCCGCCGATCGGGTCGAAGCCGGTCGAGGCCAGCCGCGCCTGGAAGGCGGGCGTCGCCAGCAGGCGGTTGATGTCGGCGTTCACCTTCTCCAGCACCGCTTCCGGCACCGCGGCCGGGAACAGCACGCAGCACCAGGTGAGGTCGACGATCGGATCGAACCCCGCCTCCGCCACCGTCGGCACATCGGGCAGCGCGGCGACGCGCTGCGCGCTGGTCACGGCGAGGCCCCGCGCGCGGCCGGACTGCACGATCTGCACGGCGGCCGGCAGCGCGACGGAGGCCATGTCGATCTGCCCGCCGAGCGCGGCCGTCATCGCCGGGCCCGCGCCGGTGAAGGGGATATGCTCCGCCTGCACCTTGGCGATGGTCTTCAGCAGGTTCTCAGCCGAGAGATGCGGCGTCGATCCGATGCCGGCGGAGCCGAAATTCACGGGCCGCCGCCGCCCGATCTCGACCAGGTCGCGCAGCGTCCGGACATCGCCGTCGCCGCGCACGGCGAAGAGGTTCGGCGTGCCCGCGACGACGGAGGCGACGGCGAATTCCTGCGGCCGGTAGCCGGCATTGCGCGACAGGCTCGGATTGACCGCGAAGGCGCTGGTCGTCAGCAGCGCGGTCAGCCCATCCGGCGTCGCGCGCGCCACGGCCTGCGCCGCGATGTTGCCGCCGGCGCCGCCGCGGTTCTCCACCACCACCGGGTACGGCCAAACCTCGCTCAGCGCCTGCGCCAGCAGGCGGGCGATGATGTCGGCGGGGCCGCCCGGCGCGAAGGCGACGACGAAGCGCACGGGGCGATCGGGCCAGGCCGCCTGGGCGCGGGCGCCGATGGCGGGCAGCGCCAGCGCGCCGCCCAGCAGCAGGCGGCGCGCGATCATCGGCTGCTGCCCTCGCACCTGGCCAGCGCATCGCGCCCGGCCTGCATGTGCGCCGCGAGTTCGGCGCGCGTGCCCGTCCAGGCCTCCGGCGTCGCCTTCACGATCTTCATGATCTCGTCGAAGACCCAGGCGCCGGCCGGGCGGCCATAGACATGGGTGTGGATCGTGACGTCGAGCGTGACGGGCCGCGTCTCCCGCTCCAGGCAGGCGCTGAAGGCGTCCTGGAACTGCTCCAGCATCGCGCGCGCGTTGTTGCCGTAGCGGATGGCGCTGGGCAGGTCGTTGATGTCCATGATCAGCGGGATGCCGATGATCTCATGGCCCGACGCCTCGATGGCCAAGTGCGGCATGTCGTCGTCGTTGCAGTCGCCGTGATGCGTGTAGCCGGCTTCCGCCAGCAGGCGCACATGGATCGGGCTGCCGGTGCCGCGCGGGCTGATCCAGCCGATCGGCTTCTCGCCGGTCAGGTCGCTGATCAGGCCGGTGGTGCGGGCGATGTTCTCCCGCTGCCCGGCCTCGTCCAGGTACACGGGGATGATGTCCATGCCGTAGGAATGGGCGATGATCTCGTGCCCGCCCTGGTGGATGGCCTTGATCGTGTCCGGCCACTGCTCGGCCAGCACGCCATTGGTCATGACGCTGGCCTTCACGCCGTTGCGCGCCGCGATCTCCAGCGCGCGCCAGATGCCGCGTACCGCGCCGAACATGCCCCAGGACGCGGCGTTCGCATCGTAGAAGCCGGGCTTCAGCGGGTTGCCCATGGGGCCGATGCCGGGGACGACGCCAGGCGACCAGCCCTCATAGGCGATGTTGAAGATGACGCCGACGCGCGCGCCGCCGGGGAAGCGGAAATCGGCCTGCGGGCGCAGGATGGTGGGCTTGGGGGCGGTCATCGCATCGGGTCTCCCTCAAGGCGCCTCGCCCCCCGTTGCCGGGGGCGGGCGAGGCGCCGTTCAGCGCATTGGACGTCGCGGGCATTTTGTCGAAATTTCCCCGGGCGGCAATCCGTAAATCGGTGAAAATCTTGCACCCCCGCGCCACATCGCTAAATTGAAGACATGGACAACACCCTGACCCTCGCCAGGCTGGTGGAGGCACGGCTGCGCGCGGACATCCTGCACGGCGTGCTGCGCCCCGGCGCCAAGCTGCGGCTGGAGACGCTGCGCGAACGCTACGGCGTCGGTGCCTCCCCGCTCCGGGAAGCGCTGGCGGCGCTGGCGGCGGAGGGGCTGGTCCAGCGGCTCGACCAGCGCGGCTTCCGCGTGGCGGGGGCGGACCAGGCGGCGCTGCAGGACCTGGTGGAGACGCGCTGCCTGGCGGAGACGGCGGCGCTGCGCGCGGCCATCGCCCGCGGCGATGCGGCGTGGGAGGAACGGGTGCTGGTCGCGCATCATCGCCTGGCCCGCGCCTCGCGGTCGCTGGAGACGGATGCCTTCGTGCCCAACCCGGCCTGGGACGCGCTGCACCGCGACTTCCACCTGGCGCTGCTGGAGCCCTGCGGCGCGCCCAGCCTTCTGGCCTTCTGCGCGGACCTGCACGACCGCGGCACGCGCTTCCGCAACCTCTCCAACAGCCTGGCCTATCCGCAGCGGGACGTGGCGGCGGAACACGCGGCGCTCTGCGAGGTGACGCTGGCGCGACGGGTGGAGGAGGCGGTGGCGCTGCTCGAAAAACATTACCGCCACACCGCGAATTTCCTCGGCGATGCGCTGGAGGAGACGACAGGCCTGGAGAGCGACGCCCGATGAAGACCCTCGACGTCGTCGCCTTCCAGGGCGCGTCCAACCTGCCGATGTGGGTGGCGGAGGAACAGGGCTTCTTCGCCAGGCATGGGCTGGCGGTCACCCTCTCCATCACGCCCAATTCCGTGGAGCTGGCGCGGGACCTGCACACGGGGCGGCGCCAGGTGGCGCTGACCGCCTTCGACAACGTCGTCACCTATGTGGAGGCGCAGGGCGAGGCGGGGATCGAGGGCGGCACCGACTTCTTCGCCTTCATGGGCATCGACGACGCGATGCTGAGCCTGATGGCGGCGCCCGGCATCGCCGACATCGCCGCGCTGCGCGGCCATGATCTGGCGGTGGATGCGCTGACCACCGGCTACGCCTTCGTGCTGCGGGAGATGCTGCGCCTGTCGGGCCTGACGGAGGCCGAGACGCCCTTCTTCCGTGTCGGCGGCCACGGCATGCGGCTCGACGCTTTGCTGGAGGGCCGCACCGCGGCGACTCTGCTGACCACGCCGCCCGATCTGGTGGCGGAGGCGAAGGGATTCGGGCGCCTCGCCCGCGCCACCGACATGCTCGGCGCCTATGCCGGCGTGACGGGCAATGCATCCCGCGCCTGGGCGACGGCGAACCGGGACACGCTGGTCGCCTTCATCCGCGCCTGGCGGGATGCGGTGGCCTGGATCGCGGAGGCCGGGAACGGGGACGCGCTGCGCACCCTGTTCCGCGCGCGGCTGGGCGGCACCCTGGCGCCGGAGACGGCGGACCGCGCCTGCGCGCTGATGGTCGATCCCGCGCGGGGGCTTCGCCGCGACCTCTCCATCGATCCCGCCGGGATCGGGACGGTGCTGCGGCTGCGATCCGCCTATGCGCGGCCGCAGCGGCTGCTGACCGACGCCGACCGCTACATCGACCTCTCCTACCTGCACGCGGCCTGAAGCGCGGCCTCCACCCAGCGCCCGGCGCCCAACAGCGAATCGTCCCGCCCCGCCGGCGCCACCAGCTGGATGCCGAGGGGCAACCCCTTCGGCCCGCGCCGCACCGGCAGGCCGAGCGCCGGCCCGTGCAGCAGCGTCCAGGCGCCCTGGAAGCGGGAATCGCCGGTGGAGGCCAGGCCCTCCGGCGCCTCCCCCTGCGCGCCCGGCACCAGCAGTGTGTCGCAGCCGGCCATGGCGGCGGGAAAGGCGGCGCGGGCTGCCATCGCCGCCGCCTGCGCCGCCCTGTACGCCGCCAGCGGGACCGTCCGCCCGGCCTCGATCGCCGCGGCCAGGCGCGGGCTGAGGCGCGGGCGCTCGGCGTGGAACTCCCACGCCAGGGCACGCGCGATCTCGAAGTCGTTGATGCGTGCGCGCACCTCCAGCAGTTCCTCGAAGGCCGGCGGCAGGGTGATGTCCAGCACCTCCGCCCCCGCCTCGGCCAGGCGCGCGGCGGTCTCCTCCACCACCGCGCGGGTTTCGGGCGATGCCAGCGTCCAGGGATGCACGCGGCATAGCCCGATGCGGGGCGGGCGCGGCGTGGCGGGCGGTGGCGCGGGCAGCGCGGCCAGCACCGGCAGCAGCAGCGCCACATCGGCGACACTGCGCGCGAAGACGCCGATGGTGTCGAGGCTTTCCGCCATCAGCTTGAGGCCGCCGCGGTGGATCAGGCCGAAGCTCGGCTTGAAGCCCACCACGCCGCAGAAGGCCGCCGGCCGCAGCACGGACCCGCCGGTCTGCGTGCCGATCGCCAGCGGGACCATCCCCGCCGCGACGGCGGCCGCGGAGCCGGAGGAGGATCCGCCCGGCGTATGCGCGGGGTTGTGCGGGTTGGTGGTCGGCCCGGGATGCACGAAGGCGAATTCCGCCGTCACCGTCTTGCCGAGCACCAGCGCCCCCGCCGCCCGCGCCAGCGCGACGCAGGCGGCATCGGCGCGGGGCTGGTGGCCGGCGAAGATGGGCGATCCCATCGCGGTCGGCAGCCCGGCCGTGTCCAGCACATCCTTCACCGCGATGGGCACGCCGTGCAGCGAGCCGCGGCGCGGGCCGGCATCCAGCGCGTGGGCTTCGCGCAGCACGGCACCGGGGTCGATCGCGGCGAAGGCGCGCACCACGGGCTCCCGCACCGCGATGCGGTCCAGCAGCGCGCGGGCCACCGCCTCCGCCCCCAGCGCGCCATCGGCGATGCGCGCCGCGATGGTCGTGGCATCCATGTCGGCGATGGTCATCGCGCCCGTTCTCCTCAGCCCGCACAGCGTGGCGGCGAAAGCCTGCCAGGAAAAGCCGTGCGGGGAAGCACCCTCGCCGGGCCGGGGGCACGGGGGCATCATGGCGGCAATCGCCCTCGAAGGACCGTCCGATGAAGCTGCCCGACCACCAGCGCTACGCCCCCAGCGCCATCATCTCCCGCCCCGACTACAGCTGGCCGGAGGGGCGGCGCCTGGCGGTGCAGGTGTTCACGAACATCGAGCACCACGCCTTCCGCGCCGGGCTCGGCAGCGACAGCACCGTGGCGGGGTCGCCGCAGACGCAGCGCAACTACGCCTGGCGGGACTACGGCAACCGCGTCGGCATCTGGAACATCCTGGCGCTGCTGGACGAACTCGGCCTGCCCGCCGCGCACAACTGCAATTCGGCGGCGCTGGACCTGATGCCGGAGATCGGGCGCGCCATCGTCGCGCGTGGCGACGAATTCGTGGGCCATGGCCGCACCAATGCCGAACGCCAGGAAGGGATGTGGGAGGAGGATGAGCGCCGCCTGATCCAGCAATCCCGCGACGGGCTGGCGCGCCATGCGGGCCGGCCGCCGCGCGGCTGGCTCGGCCCCTGGCTGTCCCAGGGCGGGCACACGCCGGACCTGCTGAAGGAGGAAGGCTTCGACTACATGATGGACTGGCCGGCGGACGACCAGCCCTTCTGGATGGCGACGCGGTCGGGCCCGATCCTGTCCATCCCCTACAGCATCGAGCTGAATGACAGTCCGGCCATGGTCTTCCGCCATCACACCGGCCGCGAATTCGCGGAGATGATCACCGACCAGTTCGACGAGATGCTGGACCAGTCCCGCCACCGCCCGCTGGTGATGAGCATCGTCCTGCACAGCTTCGTCGTCGGCCAGCCCTTCCGCCTGCGGCCGCTGCGGGACGCGCTGAAGCACATCCTGGCGCATCGCGACCGGCTGTGGATCACGAGGCCCGCGGAGCTGGCGGCGCATGTCGCGGCCCTGCCCCGCGGCATCGTGCCAGGGTCGGAGATGCTGGGGTCGGAGATGCTGGGCTGACGCCGATGGCCGCGTGCCGGGCCGGCGACGCGGTCAGAAGGCCAGCTGCACCTTCATGGCGCGGGACCGGTCGCCGGCCAGGTCGAAGGCACGCTGCGCCTCCGCCACCGGCACCACCTCCGTCAGCAGGGGCGCGACGTCGATGCGCCCGCTGGCCAGCGCATCCACCGCGAGCGCGAATTCCGCATGGAAGCGGAAGGTGCCGCGCAGCGTGATCTCCTTGGCCACCAGAAGGTTGACGGGCAGCGGCACCTCCCCGCCCAGGCCGAGCTGCACGATGGTGGCGCCGGGCCGCGCCGCCGCCAGCGCGCCGGCCAGCGCCGCGCCGGCGCCCGAAGCCTCGAACACCACGTCGAAATGGCCCTTGTCCGCGCCGTAGCGGTCGAGTGCCCCCGGATCCGCCCGCAGGTCGAGCGCCGCATCCGCCCCCAGCCGCCGCGCGATGGCGAGCGGCCCGGCCGCGATGTCGGTGCAGACGACCTCCCTGGCCCCGGCATGGCGCGCGACGAGCAGCGCGAGCGCGCCGATCGGGCCCGTGCCCGTCACCAGCACGCGGGCACCCATCAGCGGCCCGGCCTGGCGCGCCGCGTGCAGGCACACCGCCAGCGGCTCCGCGAAGGCGGCGCGGGCCAGGTCCATGCCGGCAGGCAGGCGCACCGCCTGCACCGCCTCGCAGACCAGCACCTCCCGGAACGCGCCCTGCACATGGGGGAAGCGCATCGCGCTGCCGTAGAAGCGCATGTCGAGGCAGTGGTTCGGCCGTCCCTCCAGGCAGTAGCGGCAGGCGCCGCAGGGCAGCGAGGGGCTGACCGCGACCAGGTCCCCGGGCTGCAGCGCCGCCACGCCGGGGCCGACCGAGGCGACCTCCCCGGCCACCTCATGGCCCAGCACCATCGGCTCCCGCAGCCTGACCGTGCCGAAGCCGCCATGGTGGTAGTAGTGCAGGTCGGACCCGCAGATGCCACCGGCGCGGATGCGGACCGCCACCTGGCCGGGGCCGGGCGCGGGGGCTTCGCGTTCCTCCACCCGCAGATCGTGCGGCCCGTGGATCACGACGGCCTTCATGGCGAGCTTCCTCCGATCAATGCCGCGCGCTGCCGCTCAGTCGCGCCAGGGCCTGCGGGCCCACAGCGCGCGCAGCGCCGCATCCTGTTCCAGGAACAGCGATTGCTGCGCCTCCGCCGTCATCGGGCGCAGCGGCAGGTTGACGCGCTCCGCCGCCGCGATCCAGTCGGGGTCGGCATTCACCGCCGCCAGCGCGGCGCGCAGCATGTCCCGGATCTCGGCCGGCAGGTTCGGCGGCGCGATCAGGCCGCGGGTCGATCCCTGTTCCACCGCGAAGCCCTGCTCATGCATCGTCGGCACATCGGCCGTGCCGGACCAGCGCTGCGGCCCGCCCTGCGCCAGGGCGCGCAGCGACCCGTCCCGCAGCAGGGACTGCCCCTCGCTCATGTTGAAGGAGCCGACATCGATGCTGCGGGACAGCAGGTTGGTGATGATGGGCGGCGTGCCGTTGAACGGGACGTGGGAGAATTCGACGCCCGCCACGCCCTGCAGCGCCAGCATGATCAGGTGGTCGTCGCTGCCCGCGCCGGCGGTGCCGACCGTCACCTGCCCCGGCCGCTGCCGCGCGGCCGCGACCAAATCCGCCATGCTGCGGACCGGGCTGTCCGCCCGCACCCAGAGGCCGCAGGGATCCTCGATGACGTTGCCGAGGAAGGTGAAGTCCTGCACGCGGTAGCGCACCTGGCGCTCGATCGGCAGCACGATGGAGTTGGGCGCCTGCGCCGCGCCGATGGTGAAGCCGTCCGGCGCCGCCTGGGCCACGCCCTCGAAGGCCAGCTGCCCGCCCGCGGCCGGGCGGTTGACGACGACGAAGCTGGCGCCCGGCAGGCGGCGCGCCATGAAGGGCAGGACGGTGCGCGCCAGCATGTCCATGCCTCCGCCGGGCGGGCCGGAGACGAGGACCTGGATCGGCCGTTCCGCCGGCCAGGCAGCCAGGGCGATGCGGGGCGCCGACAGCGCGAGCATCGTCGCGCCCAGGAAATGCCGCCGGTCCATGATGCGCTTCCTCCACCGGCCGTTTCCCCGGCCTGGTGGCGGAAGCCTAGAAGCGGCGGCGCGGGGCCGCAACGCCAGGCGCTATCCCAGCACGCGCGCCAGCCGCGCCACCGCTTCCCGCGCCAGTTCCGGGCTGATGGCGAAGCAGATGCGGATGAAGCCCTCGCCCTCCGGCCCGAAGGCGGTGCCGGGGGCGACGCCGACCTTCGCCTCCCGCAGCAGGCGGAAGGCCAGGTCGAGGCTCTTCTCCCCGGTCTCCACCCGCGCCATCAGGTAGAAGGCGCCATCGGGCGGGAAGACGGTCACGCCCTTCAGGCGGGACAGGCCCTCCACCATGATGGCGCGGGCTTCCGCGCAGCGGCCGACCATGGTGCGGATGAAGGCGTCCCCCTCCTCCAGCGCCGTCACCGCGGCGTGCTGGATGAAGGTGGGGATGGAGGTGGTGTTGTACTGGCCGAGCTTGCCGAAGGTGGCGGCAAGGCCCTGCGGATAGACGATCCAGCCGGCCCGCCAGCCCGTCATCGCCCAGTTCTTGGAGAAGGTGTTGGTGACGATCAACCGGTCCGACGGCGTCGCGATCTGCAGGAAGGACGGCGCGATGGCATTGCCGTAGGTGAAGTGGTTGTAGACCTCGTCGGAGATGATCCAGAGGCCCCTCTCCCGCGCCGCCGCCAGCAGCGCCTCCATCTCGCCCAGCGGCATCATCCAGCCCGTGGGGTTGGAGGGTGAGTTCACGACGATGATCCGGGTCCGCGGCGTCACCGCCGCCAGGATGTCTTCCAGCGGCAGGGTGAAGCGGCCATTGGCACCCTGGCGGTAGGGCACCGTCACCGGCACGCCGCCGGTCACGCGCACGGCCTCCCCCAGGTTCGGCCAGCCGGGGACGGGAATGATGACCTCGTCGCCCGGCTCCAGCAGCGCCTGGCAGGCCTGCATGATGGCGTTCATGCCGCCGGCGGTGATGGCGAAGCGCTCGGGCGCCACCTCCACCCCCCAGTGGCGGCGGTGGTAGTCGGACAGCGCCTGGTGCAGGGCGGGAATGCCGCGGGAATAGGTGTAGCGGGTCTCCCCGGCCAGCATGGCGCGGTGCGCGGCCTCCACCACGAAACCGGGGGTGGGCAGGTCACCCTCCCCGATCCAGAGCTTCACCACATCCGGGTCGTCCCGCCCCCGGTCGGCGACCATGCCGATCTGGCTGGTGCCGACGCCTTGGATGCGGGCGGGCAGGATCTGGGTGAGATCGGCGGGCTGGTCCATGCGGAAAGGCGTCCCCTGGCGGAGCGGAGCGGATGCCCCGCCGCCGCCGCCGGGGCAAGCCCCCGGCTTACACGCCCAGCGCCGCCCGCACGCGGTCCTTGGTGAAGGGCAGCGCCGCCAGCCGCCGCCCCGTCGCGGCGAGGACGGCGTTGGAGATGGCCGGCGCCACGGTGCCGAGGCCGAGTTCGCCGGCCGGCAGCGGCGTCTCCCCGCTGCGGATCAGGCGCACCTGCACCTCCGGCACCTCGCTTGCGCGCAGCACCTCGTAATCCCCGAAATTGGTCTGCTCCACCGCGCCATCCTTGAACGTCAGGCGTTCCGTCAGCGCGCTGGACAGGCCCCAGAGCAGCGAACCCTCGATCTGCCGCGTGGCGTTGCGGGGCTGCACCGGCAGCCCGACATCGGCGGCGCACCACAGCCGCAGCACGCGAAGCCCGCCGGAGGCGCGGTCCACCGCCACCTCCGCCACCGTGGCGGCGAGGGATTCGCCGAGTTGCGGCAGGCCGAGCTTGGCGAAGCCGATGCCGAGGCTCGTGCCGTCCCGCCGCCTTCCCCATTCCGCCATGGCGGCCACGGCCTCCACCACCGCGCGGGCCCTGGCATCCTTCAGCAGGGCGATGCGATAGGCGACCGGGTCGGCATTGGCCTGGCGGGCGAGGTCGTCGATCACGGCCTCCACCGCGAAGGCGTTGGGCCCCGCGCCGATGCCGCGCCAGGGGGCGGTGCGGACGCCGTGTTCCCGGTACACATGCTCCGTCAGTGCGGCGGGCATGTCGTAATGCGCGACATTGGCGTGGTAGGTGACGATGTGGTCCACGCCGCGCTGGGCATCGAGCCGCGCGCGGCCATAGAGCTGCGGCACGACGAGGTCTGCGGCCAGGCGGTGGCGCCAGCCCGTGATCTTCCCCGCGACGTCCAGCCCCACCTCGATCCGATGCGCGGTCATCGGCCGGACATGGGCGTTGGCGATGTCATCCTCCCGCGTCGCCATCACCTTCACCGGCCGGCCGGCGGCCTTGGCGATGGTCACGGCTTCCAGCGCGTAGTCGATCGCGGCGCGGCGCCCGAAGCCGCCGCCCATGGTCTGCATGTGGACGGTGACGCGATCGGCGGGGATGCCCGCGATCTTCGCGGCCTCGTCCCGCACCAGGCTCGGCCATTGCGTGCCGGCCCAGACTTCCACCGCATCGGCGGTGACGGCGGCGACGCAGGTCAGGGGCTCCAGCTGCGCGTGATAGACGTAGTCGCTGGTGAATTCGGCGGCATGGGTTCGCGCCGCGCCCGCGATGGCCTGCGCGGCTTCCCCCACCCGGACCACGGTCGCCGCCGGCTTCGCGGTGTCCCGCGCATCGGCGAGGTAGGAGGCCAGGGCGGGTTCGGAGGAATGGGTCGCCCCCTCCCCCGGCGACCATTGCACGACCAGCGCCCGGCGCGCGGCCAGCACGGCCTCCACCCGCTCGCCCACGATGGCGACGCCCTGGTCGAGCGGCAGCACATGGGTGATGCCGGGCCGGGCCAGCAGCGCGGCGCCGTTGTGGGAGACGGGCCGCGCGCCGAGGCCGGGCGACCGCGCGACGGTCGCGTGCAGCATGCCCGGCAGGCGGATGTCGATGGCGAAGACCGCCTGGCCCGTCGCCTTGGCCGGCACGTCGAAGCGGGGCACGTCCCGCCCCAACAGGCGGAAGGCGGCCACCGGCTTCAGCGCCGCGGGGGCGATCTCCGGCAGCGTCGCGGGGACGGTCGCGAAGGCGGCGACCTCCCCATAGCCGATGCGGCGGTTCGACGCGGCGTGGACGACCACGCTCGGCTCCGTCGTCAGCTGGTCCACCGGCACGCCCCAATGGGCCGCGACCGCATCCAGCAGCACGCGGCGGGCCTGGGCGCCGGCGATGCGCAGCGGCATCCAGTAGCCGCGGACGGAGAGGCTGGCGACGACGAACTGGCTGCGGAAGACCGGGCTGTCATAGGCCGGGCGGACGGGTGCGGTCTCGATCCGGACGCGGCTCCAATCCGCATCCAGCTCCTCCGCCACGATCAGCGGCAGGGCGGTGTTGGAGGCCTGGCCCATCTCCGGCACCGGGGCCTGGATGGTGATGGTGCCGTCGGTGGCAATGCGGACATAGGCGTTCAGAGCGGGGGCGTTCAGGGTCGCCGGGCCGGGCGGCGCCGACTGTGCCCCGGCCGTGCCGGGGCCCTGGAAGGCAAAGGTGAAGGCGAGGCCGGTGCCGAGGAAGGCGCGGCGGGAGAGGGCGAGGGCTTCGGTCATCTCAGACGGTCCCCGCGGCCTGCTCGATCGCCTCGGCGATCTGGTTGTGGGTCGCGCAGCGGCAGAGGTTGCCATCCATATGGGCCAGGATCTCCTGCCGCGTCGGGCGGGGCGTGCGGGCCAGCAGCGTCGCGGCCTGCATGATCTGGCCGGACTGGCAGTAGCCGCATTGCGGCGCCTCCACCGCCACCCAGGCGCGCACCAGCGGGTGGTCCGCGCCGCCGGGCAGGCCCTCGATCGTCGTCACCGCCTTGCCCACGGCATCGCCGGCCGGGACGGAACAGGACCGCACGGCCTCCCCATCCAGGTGGACCGTGCAGGCCCCGCAGGCGGCGACGCCGCAGCCATATTTGGTGCCGGTCAGGCCGAGATGTTCGCGCAGGACCCAGAGCAGCGGCGTTTCCGGCTCCGCCGCCACCGTGACGGCGCGGTTGTTGACCGTGAGCGAGATCATGGCGTCCCTCCTGTGCGGCGGCCCTTGCCGGCCCGTCCCTTGTCCCTGCGGCCGCTCCCGGCAGCCCGGCGAACGGATGGGGGAATTGGCGGGGCGCGTCAATCAAAGGTTGCAGCCCGTCCATCCCGCCGTCACGTCCCGGGGGGCGTCCGGGGGGCGGGGCAGCACCCGTCATTGCGCTGGCGCAGGCCGGCCGGTAAACAGGCGGCCCCCGCCGGCGCGTCCGAGTTGCCTCGGCGGGCCGCACCGGGTGGCGATGGATGGCCAGCTATCACTACAACCTCGGCGCGATGTTCGCCGAGCGGGCCGGCCTTGCCGCCGAAGCCCCGGCACTCCGCACCCCAGCGGGGGACATCACCCATGCGCGCCTGCTGGAGGATGCGGTGGGGCTGGCGGCGCTGCTGCACGGGCAGGGCTTCGCGCAGGGCGACGTCATCGCCATCGCCCACAACAAGGCGCCGGCTTCCTATGCGCTGATGCTGGCGGCGCTCCGCCTCGGCATCGCCTATGTCGCCATCGACACCGCCTCCCCCTCCGCACGCAACGCCCATATCCTGCGCACCGCCGGCGCCCGGGCGCTGTTCGTGGATGAGGCCGAGCACCTGCCCGCCATGCGGGACCTGGCGGCGGAGGCCGGCGCGCCGGCGATCCTGTTGGGCGATGCCGACCTGCCCCCGGTGACGGCGGCTGAGCGCGACCGGCAGCGGGACGCGATGGCGGCCGTGGACGGCGCCTGCATCGCCTACATCATGTTCACCTCCGGCTCCACCGGCATGCCGAAGGGCGTGGCGGTGACGCACCAGAACGTCCTGCACCTCATCGAATGGGGGCGGCAGCGCTTCGGCATCGGCGCGGGCGACGTCTTCGCCAATCTCAGCCCGATGTATTTCGACAACTCGGTCTTCGATTTCTATGTCGGCCTGTTCAATGGCGCGGCGCTGGCGCCGGTGCATCGCAGCCTGCTGACGGCGCCCGCCGCCCTCATCGCCCATGTCGCGCGGATGGGCTGCACCATCTGGTTCTCCGTCCCGTCGCTGCTGATCTACGTCGTGACCATGAAGGCGCTGACCGCGACGGCGCTGCCCACGCTTCGCCGGATCATCTTCGGCGGAGAGGGCTACCCGAAGGTCGAGCTGGCGAAGCTGCACCGGATGTATGGCGGCCAGGCGACGCTGGTGAACGTCTATGGCCCCACCGAATGCACCTGCATCTGCAGCGCGCATGACATCTCGGACGCAGATTTCGCCGACATGACGGGCCTGCCGACGCTCGGCCGGCTGAACCCCAATTTCGACCACCTGGTGCTGGACGAGGATGGCGCGCCCGCGGAGCAGGGGGAGCTCTGCCTGATCGGCCCCAACGTCGCCGCCGGCTACTTCAACGACCTGGACCGCACCGCTAGCGCCTTCGTCACCCTGACGGAGCCCGCGCGCTTCATGAAGCGCATGTACCGCACCGGCGACCTGGTGCGGCGGCAGGACGGGCTGCTCTACTTCGTCGGCCGCAAGGACAACCAGATCAAGCATATGGGCTACCGGATCGAGCTGGAGGAGGTGGAGCATGGCCTCGCCAAGCTGCCCGGCGTCTTCCAGGCCGCCGCCGTCTACCACCGCACCAGCTCGGCCTTCGGCAAGCTCATCGGCTTCGTCGCCACCAGCGAAACGCTGGAGGAAGCGGCGCTTCGCCAGCAACTGGCAAGGCACCTGCCGGACTACATGATCCCGAGCCGCATCGTGCTGACCGACCACCTGCCGAAGAGCCCGAACGGCAAGGTGGACCGGCAGCGCCTGGCCGCACAGCTGAGGGAGCAGGCGCCATGACCGAACCCGCGATCAACGCGAATTTCGAGGGGTTCTACGCCAAGCGCACGGGCGCGCGGACCTACCCCACCGAATTCGTCGTGCGCATCTTCCTGGCGCAGTATCCCGGGCTGCGCTTCGCGAAGCCGGCCAAGGGGGCGCGCATCCTCGACGTCGCTTTCGGCGATGGCCGCAACACGGGCTTCCTCTGCGAACAGGGCTTCGAGGTCGGGGGCATCGAGATCACCCAGGGGATCGTGGACCAGACCACGGCGCGGCTGGAAGCGCAGGGGCTGCGCGCCGACCTTCGCGTAGGGCGGAACACCAGCATTCCCTTCCCCGATGCCAGCTTCGACGCGATCCTGGCCTGCGCCTGCTGCTACTATTGCGACGAGGGCGAGGAGATGCGCGACAACCTCCGCGAATACGCCCGCGTCCTGAAGCCCGGCGGCACGCTCATCGCCTCGGTCGCCGACAGCTCCTCCTACATCTTCGAAGGGGCAGAGAAGCTGCCGGACGGGTCCTTCCGCATCGCGCGGGACCATTACGGCAACCGCGTCGGCTACCGCCTGCACGGCTTCGCCGACTGCGCGGGGCTGGAGGCCTATTTCGCCCCGCAATTCCAGGATTTCTCCATCGGCCACGCCAGCAACGACTATTTCGGAATCGGCGAGAAGCTGTTCTGGATCGTCTGCCGCAAGAAGTAGGATGCCCCTGATGCCGCAGCACGCGATCCCCTTCCGATGCCCGGAGCCCGGCTGCGCCGCGGCCATGGTGGCCAGCGACACGGGCCTGGCCTGCACGGCGGGCCACGCCTTCCCCTATGCGCCGGGCACGCGCATCCCGGTCTTCGCCGACGCGCCGGCGGGCAGCAGCGAATATTCCATCACCGATGCGGCCGCGATCCACGACAACGCGCTGCGCTGGCTCTTCGCCACCTTCGGCACGGATGAGGCGACGCTGCGCGAACGCCTGGTCGCGCGGCTCGGCCTGCGGCGCGGGCAGTCCGTGCTCGTCACGGGTGCGGGCGCGGGCAACGACCTGCCGCATATCGCGGAGAAGCTCGGCGGCCAGGGCAGCATCCACGCGCAGGACATCGCCAGCCAGATGCTGCTGGCGGGTGCCGAGCGCTGCGGCGACGCGATCGCGGCCATGGGCATCGACATCCAGTTCTCGGTCTGCGACGCGACGCGCCTGCCCTATGGCGATGCGGCCTTCGACGCGGCCTACCACTATGGCGGCATCAACCTCTTCTCCAGCATCGAGCGCGGCATCGCGGAGATGAACCGCGTAGTGAAGCCGGGCGGCCGCATCGTCATCGCCGATGAGGGCATGGGCCCCTGGCTGCTGAAGACGGAGCTCGGCCGCGCGCTGATCGCCAACAACGCGCTCTACGCCCACCAGGCACCGATGGCGCTGCTGCCGGAGACGGCGCGCGACGTCACCCTCTCCTTCGAGCTGCACAACTGCTTCTACGTGATCGACTTCCTGGTCGGCGACGGCCCGCTGCCCATCGACCTCGACGTGCCGCATGTCGGCCGCCGCGGCGGCAGCATCCGCAAGCGCTTCGCGGGGCAGCTGGAAGGCGTCGATCCCGCGCTGAAGGAAGCCGTCTACCGCAAGGCGGAGCAGGCTGGTGTCAGCCGAGTCGATTTCCTCGAGACGGCGCTGCGCGCCGCGCTGGAACGCTGATCATGCATCCGCTGCGGCGGTCGCTGGAAGCGGGGCGGCCCTTCGCCTGGCGCAAGACGGGGCTCGTGTACGCACCGTCGATGCCGGGCTTCACCCATGGGTCGCACCCCTGCACCATCCACCTGGACGGCGACCGCTTCGTCATCGCCTTCACCAGCCGGGATGCGCAGCAGCGGTCCCAGGCCTTCCTGTCCTACGCCACGGTCCGCGACGGGCGGATGGTGCTGGAAGGCACGCCGAAGCTGGCGATGACGCATGGCGCGCCCGGCACTTTCGATTGCGACGGCGTCATCGGCGTCTGCATCGTGCCGCATGGCGGGCGCAACTACCTCTATTACGTCGGCTGGCAGAACCTGCCGGAGGGGCTGTGGATCTGCGACACCGGGCGCGCGATCCTCGACCTGGAAAAGCTGACCTGCACGCGGGAATTCATGGGCCCCGTGCTGGGGCGGGACAAGTCGAACCCCCTTTTCGCCGCGGCCACCGCCATCCTGGTGGAGGATGGGCGCTGGCGCACCTGGTACAATTCCGGGATCAGCTGGACGCGCACGGAAGCCGGCTGGCTGCATCATTACGGCATCCACCACGCCCATTCCGCGGACGGCGTGGACTGGACCTGCGACCCCGGCCTGGTGCTGCCCTTCAAGGATGAGCACGAATACGCCTTCGGCCGCCCGAGCGTGATCCGGCGCGACGGCATCCTGTTCATGTGGTTCGCCCACCGCGCCTCCCCCGGCATCCCCACCTACCGCATCGGCTTCGCCCATTCGCGGGACGGGCTGCACTGGACGCGGCGCGACGACCTGGCCGGCATCGATGTCGCCGCCGAGGGCTGGGACAGCGAGATGATCTGCTACCCCTACATCTTCGAGCACCAGGGACGCGTCCACATGCTTTACAACGGCAATGGCTACGGTAGGACCGGCTTCGGCCTCGCCGTGCTCGACGACGCGTGAGCCAGGCAGGAGGCCGGTCCGGGATGAAGCGCATCGTTCTGGCGGGGAACGCGGTGACGGCGGAGATCCTCCACCGCTACCTCGATCGGGACCTGCGCTACAGCGTCGCGGGCCTGACCGTGGACGATGCCTATGTCGATGGCGGCGCGACCTTCGAGGCGCCGGTCGTCGGCCTCTCCGCGCTGCCGGACCGCTTCACGCCGCAGGATGTCGCCATCGTCATGGCCATGGGCTACGGCGCGGTGAACGGGCATCGCCGGTCGATGTTCGAACGGCTGAAGGCCATGGGCTACGCGATCGAGACCTACCTGCACCCGCAGGCCATGATCCACACCGCGCACCCGATCGGGGAAGGCAGCGTCGTGCTGCCCGGCGCGCTGGTGGAGCCGGAAGTGCGGGTCGGCGCCAACACCATGATCTGGGGCAACGTGACGATCGCGCACCATGCCGTGGTCGGCGACCATTGCTGGGTCGCCTCCGGCGCCGTCGTCTCCGGCAAGGCCAGCATCGGCGACCAGTGCTTCATCGGCGTCAACGCCACCATCGTGAATGCGGTGGCGGTCGGCGCGGGTACCATCGTGGGCGGCGGCGCCCTCATCACCCGGGACGTCGCGCCCGACACCGTGCACCTGGCCCGTTCGGCGGAGAAGTTCCGCTTCGGCGCCCAGGACTACGCCAGGCATTTCGGATTCTGACATGAACAAGCGCCTCAGGACCCTGCTGTCGGATGTGCTCGGCGTCCGCGCCGGCGACCTCCGGATCGACCTGCCGCGATCGGAGATCGCGAGCTGGGATTCGCTGAAGCAGATGGACCTCGTCACCTCGCTCGAGCGCGAATACGGGATCGAGCTGGAGCTGGCCGACATCATCCGGCTGGATTCCATCGCGAACATCGTGGCCGTGCTGGCCGACAAGGGCGTCGATCTTGCGGATTGAGGGCCTCGTCGTCCTCGTCACCGGCGCGGCCCGCGGCCTCGGCCTCGCCATCGCCACGCATCTGCAGGCGCGGGGCGCCACCGTCATCGCCGCCGACCGGGACGAGGCCGCGCTGGCCGCCCTGCCGGAGGGGATTGAGGGCATCACGCTCGACATCACCGATCCCGCGGCGGTCGCCGCCGGCGTGCAGGCGATCTGGGCGCGGCATGGGTGTATCGACGCGCTGGTGAACAATGCCGGCGCCATCCATTCAGAACCGATGATCGACATCATGCGGCCCAGCAGCATGATGCATGACCTCGGCCGCTTCCGGCGCTGCCTGACCGCCAACCTCGAGAGCGTCTTCATCATGACGTCAGGGGTGGTGGAGCAGATGGCGCGCAAGCGGGTGCGCGGCGCCATCGTCAACATCAGCTCCATCAGCGCGCGGGGGAATGCGGGGCAGACGGCCTATGCCGCGGCGAAGGCGGGGGTGAACGCCATGACCGTGACCTGGGCCAAGGAATGGGGCCCCTTCGGCATCCGCTGCAACGCGGTGGCGCCCGGCTTCATCGACACGCCCTCCACCCGCAGCGCGCTGGCGCCCGCGCATCTCAAGCATGTCGAGACCAGCACGCCGCTGCGTCGCCTCGGCCGTGCGGAGGAGGTGGCGCAGGCGGTGGCGAGCGTCATCGAGAACGACTTCGTCAACGGCATCGTGCTCGACGTGCATGGCGGGCTGAGCATCTGATGATGCACAGGCTCGCCGCCGGGGAATGCGGGGCGCTGCTGCCGCTGTACCTGGCGGAGCGTGCCTTCTTCCCGCTGGTGGCGGCAGTGATCGAGGGGCGCCAGGACGGCACGGTGCAGGTCGATGACCCGGCCGCGCCGCGCCAAGCCTATGTCGAGCACCGCTTCGGCTTCGCCCAGGCCTTCGGGGCGCCCGCCCCGGGCTTCGAGGCCGCGCTGGCCGGCTACCTGACGGCCCGCGCCTTTCCGGTCGAGAAGGTCAGGCTCTACACGCCCCTGCTGCCCGCCTGCCTGACGGAGCCGCGCTTCCAGGGCATGCGCGCCGAACGGCAGCGCTTCATCCTGGCCGCACCGCCGCCGCCCGCCGCCGCCACGCGGCCGGCAACGCTCGATGATCTGGCGGAACTGCAGGCGCGCTTCGGGATCGTGACGCGCTTCTGGCGCAGCGCGCAGGACTTCGTCGCTGGCGCCCATGCCCAGGTCGCAGTCCGGGATGGCCGGATCGCCGCCTGCTGCTACGCGGCCGCGACCGGCGGCGGGCGGGCGGAGATCGATGTCATCACCGATCCCGCCTTTCGCCAGCAGGGGCTGGCGCGCCACGTGGTGGCAGACTTCATCGCGGCCTGCACGGCCGCCGGGCTCCAGCCGGTCTGGGACGCCTTCATTAACAACCTGCCCTCGGTGAGAACCGCCCTCTCCTTGGGCTTCCGCCCGGATGGACCCGCCTATGCCTTCTTCACCATCCCGCGCGCCTGACAGGGCCGCGCCGTGACGCCCGCGCTGGAAGGCGCCATCGCCACCCTCACCAGCCTGGGGGGGGAGGAAGCGAAGGCGCGCCACGCCGATTTCTCGGCCAGCCTCGTTACGCTGCTGCAGGCGCCGGTCGCCGAGGTCACCGACATGGCGCGCTACCAGGCCGCCCTGAACCACGGCTTCGCCTACTACTTCTGGAAATGGGACCCGCGCGGCGGCGCGCTCTACGACCCCGTCTGCGGCGCCATCGCGCGCTGGGCGGCGGAGCGGGAGCCGCCGCTCGGCCTGCTCTGCGACCTCGTGGACTTCATCTACTTCCTGGTCTGGTGCTTCGAGGATTCCAGCACACGGCAGTGCCAGTTGCTGGTCGCGCCGCTGCGGGCGGCCTCCGAGGGGTTCGCGAAGGGCGCGCCCGGCCGCCGCCTGCCGCCCCCGCCGCCGGAGGACCGCCAGGGGCTGCGCATCGCCTGGCTTGGCATGTTCGCGGTCAGCGACAACGCGATGAGCATCGCGCTGCGGGCCGTGGCGCCGGCGCTCCGCGCCAAGGGCCACAAGCTGGACGTCTATGCCTGGCGCTTCGTGGATGATCCCTTCCGCGCGGAGATGAAGGCGGCGGGCGCGCAGCTGTTGGAATTCGCCGGCGGGAAGGCGGTGGACACGATCGGCGCGATCGAGGCGCAGGCCCGGCAGGCGCCGCCGGACATCGTCGTCTCCGACATGAACAACGGCGTGCCGACGGCCCTCTTCTCCCGCCGCCTGGCGCCGGTGCAGGTATTCCTCCAGGCCGGCATGCCCGCCTGGCCGGTGCGGCCCCTCCACGCCGTCTTCAACAGCTTCGGCTTCGACGCCAAGGAGGCCGGCTGGGGCGATGCGGCGATGCTGCGCATCGATGCGCCCTGGGACCTGGCCGCGCTGAACCCCGCCGTGCCGGAGGCCGATATCGCTGCGGAACGCGCGCTGCTGCCACAGGGCACGCGCCTGGTCGGCAGCTATGGCCGCTTCCCCAAGGTGACGCAGCCCTACCTGCAGGCGGTGGAGCGGATCCTGCTGCGCTGCCCCGACATCACCTTCGTACTGGGCGGGACCGGCGATGCCAGCCATGTGAAGGCCTTCATCGCCGGCAGCCCCGCGGGCGAGCGAATGGTGGTGCAGGAACGCTGGGTCGCCGGCCATGTCTGGGGGCACATCCTGGAACTGCTGCTCGACACCTGGCCGGTCACCGGCGGCGTCTCGGCGCGGGAGATGCTGGCCAAGTCGAAGCCCGTCATTTCCTGCTACAGCCCGGAAATGCCGGCGATCTACCGCCAGCGAGACCCGGAGCTGGTGGCGCCGGACTGGGACCGCTTCGTGGACATCGCGGTGCGGCTGCTGCAGGACGGGGAGGCCTATGCGGCGGCGTCACGCCGCGCCGGCGCCATGGTCCAGCGCTTTGGGGAGGTGCAGACCTTCGAGAATGAGCTGGATGCCGATCTGCGGCTGGCGATCCGGCATGCGCGGCAGGGCCGGTCGGGCCTCGACCGCGTGTTGATGGGGTTCAAGGGCCTGCTGGGCCGGGGGAAGAGCTGAATGGACAAGGCGACGGACACGGCGCGCAACAGCTTCGACGCCGCCCTGATCCCCGGGATGCGGGCGCGGCTGGCGGAGGGCTACGCACGGTTCCGGGCAGCGGAAGCCCGCGCAATCGCCGAGGCGGCGCCGCCGGAGGCGGGCGGCACGCTCGGGCGCTACCGGACGCGCGACTGCCCGGCCTGCGGCACCGCGGCGCCGGCCGAGCCTGTGCTGACCAACCACGGCATCGACATCGTCGCCTGCCCCGGCTGCGGGCTGACCTATGCCCGGCAGGTGATGGAGGAGAGCGCCGACGCCGCGCGGTACCAAGCGTCAGAGCTGGATATCGAGGCGATGCGGCTGCGCTGCTCCGGCCCCTATCTGGAGCTGGAGAGCGCCCGCGCGCGCTACTACCTCGACCGGCTGGAAGCGCATGCGACGGGACGCGGCAGGCTGCTCGACATCGGCTGCGGCACGGGGACGACGCTGGTGGAGGCGCAGGCACGGGGCTGGAAGGTCCTGGGGCTGGAACCCGGCAAGGCCGCGGCCGCGGTGGCTCGGGAACGGCTTGGCGCCGGCGGTCAGGAGCGCGTGACCGAGGGTTATTTCCCCGACGACCTGCCGGCGGGGGAGCGGGTTTTCGACGCGATCACGCTGCTCGACGTGCTGGAGCATTTCGTGGATCCGATCGGCTTCCTGCGCGTGATCGGCCGTCACCTGGCGCCCGGCGGGCGCCTGTTCGTGCAGGTGCCGAATTGGGACAGCCTGCTGGTACAGCTGGAGGGCAAGGCCAGTTCAGTGATCTGCACCGGCCATTGGAGCCACTTCTCCCCGGCGACGCTGCCGGCGGTGCTGGCGCGCGCGGGCTTCCGTTGCCTGCACCATGAAACGGTGGTGAGCGAGGCGGACCGGATCGAGGCGTTTCCGGCAGAGGCGCAGCGCGCGGTGGTGTCCCGGCTGCGGCCTGGTGCGGCTTGGGCGGAGGCAGACGCAGCGGCCAAGGCGGCACGGCTGCACGAGCTTGGGCTCAGCTACAAGCTGATCGGCGTGTTTGCCGCGGCGTGATCGGGGACGGCGGGCGCCTCGGCGGCCTTCTTCTCGCCGCCCCTCAGGCGCGAAAAAGCCGCCGGACATTGCTGTCGGGCGGCTTGTTGTTGTGTGTGGGATGCGGGGACAGGATTTGAACCTGTGACCTTCAGGTTATGAGCCTGACGAGCTACC